>OZ219878.1:0-2012872 GCA_964291585.2 Thermodesulfobacteriota bacterium | reverse complement strand
CCGAATTTCTTATGTGTCCTATTTCATAAAGCAGTATGTCCTCATCCGATTCCACTATTACGATATCGGGATCGTCAATATGCTCCTCTACCCAGTCCGTGCTCACAAGAACATCCGGGTTTGCGTAATCCGCCATCTATAAAACCTCCGTTCGGCCGCTCTTCTCGGCAACCTTATTGTAATATCCAGATAACTATAAATGCACAGGGACGGGTTTTCAAGGAAGCCCCTAGGGGCCGCTGGACTCTGTAGAAAACTTGATTTTCGGGTAGGGTTGCGTGATAATTTCTCTGTACGCGCAGTTCCAGGAAACCTTAAAATGGCGGAAACCGAAGAGCAGAAAACAGAAGAAATTGCGGAGCAGGAAACCGCGGCACCGGATAAAAGCGAAGCGGCCCCAATAATCTGGTCCCAGAAAAGGGTTCCTAATATAGAAAAGGGATATAACCCAAGCGTGCCTTTTTACATGATGGGAATCCTGGTCGGGCTCATAATCCTGAGCGTGATTTTCGCCAAGATCACATCCTGAGCGCACAATCTCGCCCCCAGCCCAGAGCCATGGACAGGAAAAATCGTGCCCCATCCGTCGCAAAGAACCAGAGCGCCCTGAAAATAGTCTGGTCCGCCCTGCTGCTTGCCATGTTCGCCTACACCGCGGTGGTTTTCGTTTTCAAATCGGCCGAGGCACCGAATGTCGGGGAAAACGTAAAGGCAGTATTTTTTCTGGGAGGGGTGGCGCTTGGAATAATTTCCCTTCTCATATACAGGTTTGCCCTTTCTGAGAAATCGCTTCGCAAAAAATTTCTCTCAACGCAGGGCCAGGATCCGGGGAAAAGGCTTGAGGAACTCTCAAACCGTCTCTTGCTCCCTCACGTGGTTCCCTGGGGAATAAACGAGACCGTTGTGCTGCTCGGATTCGTGTTCGCGTTTTTAAGCAAGAATCCCCAAGATATAATTCCTTTCTCGGTAATAGGAATCATCCTGCATATCTACATGTATCCGAGAGTGGAGCAGCTTGTCGAGAGGACAACAGGTTCAGTCCAAGACACATGATTACTCAAAAAAGCGCCGTATCTCCATGTGGATATCCTCGGGAGAAGCGGTCGCGTCTACAACTTTGATCCTCGCAATTCCCTCCCCGATCAGCTGCCTGTAGCCCTCATCCACTTTTCTGTGAAACTCAGACGGTTCCTCATCCATTCTGTTTTTCTCTTTTTCGCGGCTATCGAGTCGCAAAAGCGCCTGCGAAACCGGGATGGAAAGAAAAAACGTTATATCGGGCTCAACCCCGAGGCTTGAAGCCATGGCCATGCGGCGGACCAGGCCAGGGTCGATCTCTCTTCCCGAACCCTGGTAAGCAAGAGTCGAATCGTAGTACCTGTCGCAGATAACAGTGTATCCGTCCCTGAGCTTCGGCAGTATGATTTCCCCTACGTGCTGGGCCCTGTCGGCACAGAAAAGACAAAGTTCGGCGTAGGGGTCAATGCTGATATCCCTTCGGTCAAGAATCTCGGTTCTTATAGCCTCGCCGAGCCTTCCCTCGCCCGGCTCCCTGGTGAGAAACACCTTTTGCCCCTTACCGGAGAGGTGATTCGCAAGCAGTTTCGCCTGGGTTGACTTCCCGCTTCCGTCTATGCCCTCAAACGTTACAAATTTCTTCATTCCGCTACATCCTGATATTGTCAATTCTGTGTAGGCTTATCCCGTTTTCCGGGATTGCGACTGTGCCGAAGCCACATCAAAAACATCCAATGGATGGGGAATTATAGTGATAACTAGACACGTACTGTTCCTGGTCGAACAGGCCCTACATCAGCCTGCTTCTCTTCCATCCTTCCGACCATGCGGGTTACATTCCCGCCCGCAATCGTGAGTCCACGATGAAGGATATTTGTCGCTGCATTTACGTCCCTGTCCGCCTCGTATCCACATGAACATCTGTGAACACGTACAGACAGGTCTTTCTTCACTGTTGCCCCGCAACTTGAGCATTCCTGCGAGGTCCCTCTGGGGTCCGGGTAGAAAGGGGCGTTACCGCGCCCTTTCCCCCACAGACTCTAACGCACTCGGTTCTTCGCGTGTTCACTTTGCTCACCATCTTAATACCAGCACTCTCGGCCTTCTCATTAAGCAGTGTTATGAGCTTGTCCCAGGTCTGCTCGGATATGCTCCTTGCCAAATTCCCGTTGCTAAGCATGTTCTTTGTATCCCAGAAAGTCAAACTTCCGCTTCTGGTCTCATGTCCACAGCTTCTCTACCGCTATGAAATCGTAAATCTTTACCATCTCCGCACTCAGGCGGTGAAGGTAGTCTCTTTCCTTGTCCGTGACCCTCTGCCATTCCCTGGCAAGGCTAATGACAGCCAAGCGCTCCGTGCGCCCCTCTCCCCGGCCTCCATACGAACATTCTCGAGTTATTGCTCCCCCTCACCTTGCGGGACACGGAGCGTTGCAGGCGTATGATCTTCTTTCTGTCTATCTCCCGTTTCTCAACCGTCTTGCCGTCGCTTGTGGTAATTCCCGTTTCGTTAACGTACTCATTGTACTCTGTGTTACCCTCTTACGTTTCCCGTTAATGGCTCTATTCACGCGGCGCTCCGCTTCCCTCCATCGGGTCCCGCCGGACACGGTTCCCCGCTCTCTTCGGTACTATCAAGCACTATCCCCACGGGGTATGACCGGTTTCTCCTCGGGTGTCGCCAGTTCGTAGGACAAGGCTACTTCCATACGCAAGGGTTTTCTGGTAATCCTGATTGCTTTTAGCAGTGCGTTGGTCGACTGTACCTTTGGGGTGGGAGTCGAACCCACTGACTCACTATGAAAGATTTACAGCTGTTTCCCAGCCTCCCTCAGGGCTTCCCCTGAGACGGCTTCACCTCAATGCGAGGCAATCCCTTTACTTTGAGAACTAACTTGTTTCCCTGCTTCTTCAGCACCTTGCGGGACACGGAGCGTTGCAGGCGTATGATCTTCTTTCTGTCTATCTCCCGTTTCTCAACCGTCTTGCCGTCGCTTGTGGTAAGACGTTTATCGCCTATCCCCACGGGGTTAGTGACCGGTTTCTCCTCGGGTGTCGCCAGTTCGTAGGACAAGGCTACTTCCATACGCAAGGGTTTTCTGGTAATCCTGATTGCTTTTAGCAGTGCGTTGGGAGGAGTTCCCGAGACGGCTTCACCTCAATGCGAGGCAATCCCTTTACTTTGAGAACTAACTTGTTTCCCTGCTTCTTCAGCATACGCCAGCACTGGTCGTTTATCTCTATGGTTCGCCAGCGTTTCCGGCTCTTGAATCGGGGGAAGCCCGCTTTTTCTTTTGCTTTCACCCGGCGGAAAAACGACTTGTACGCCTTGTCAAGCCTTGAGAATACGCCACGGAACACAATGCTGGATATAGCCTCGTACTCGGGGAAATATGCCCTTACCTCTGTGAGTTCCTTGCACTGGTCAAAGAAACTGCGCCCCTTGCCCGTCTTTCTGTAGCAGTCGATGCGGGATTCCAGTCCTGCGTTGTACAACTCTGTGCACATCCCAAATATCCGAGACAGCTTCTCATGCCCTGACTTTGACAGGTTCACTCTGCATCTGTAAGTCCTTATCATGACTCTATTATACCCGGCCCTGTCTAGTTATGTATATAAGTCCCGTGTCTTTCATACAGCACTCTTCCCTCGCGAATTGCACGAGCAAGAACATTGTTGATTGAGTCACGCCAGTATTCCACTTCGTTTCTGCTGTAAACCAGTATATCCTTGGGAACGGCGAAGTGCGCAAGCGCCCAATAGAGACGCACAATTTCCTCACGGCGGTCCCTGTTTTCACCAAACGGATCGGATTCCACTATCACCAGATCCACATCCGAATCAGCGGACGCATCACCTCGAGCGTGCGAGCCAAAGAGTATCACCTGCTCTGGATCCACTTCGTCTACTATCACTTCCACCATCTGCTTGAGAAGTGCTTCTGTGACCTCAACCTGCTTCATACTGTTGCCTCAAGTGCGAAACCAATCTGTTTGCCATGCCGGAGAATATTCTGAAGCAGTAACTGCCTCCTTTGAAAAACGGTTTCCGGCAAAAGCCACTTCATGCTTCCGATTGAACTACCTCTTGCCATTATAGCCGATTTTTGTTCCTGATTCGAAAATAGCGGGCAAGCTTATCTCGCACGATTACCAAGCCGTTCATCGCTCATCGACCTGGTTTTTCTTTAAATGGCGGGGCGCAAGTCCCGTTATCCTGCGCAGCCCCCTGAGTTCCGCCGGGCTCAGATCCCGCCACGCCCCCTTATTAAGTTCGCCGAGGCGTACGTTTCCGCATGAAATTCTCTTAAGCCTCGCAACCCGAAGCCCGAAAGCCTCAAAATATTTTTTCACCAGATGCTTCTGTCCCTCGTGAAAGGAAATGCTAACCCGAGACTGCCTCCCCGACACCCCGAGAACATTCACCGAATCAGGTTTTGCAAACCGTTTTTCAATCTCCACTCCCCCCCGAAGCACAGCCTCAAGGTTTTTCGGCATCGCCCCTGAAACCTCCGCAAGGTAAGTCTTTACCACATTGTAGCTCGGGTGATGTATTCTGTTTGCGAGTTCCCCGTCGTTTGTGAGCAGCAGCAGTCCCTCGGAGTCATAGTCAAGTCTTCCGACTGGGTAAACCCTCTGCTCTATATCCCCCAGAAAGGAAGTTATCGTCTTCTTCCCGTCCTCAAGGGACTTAAGAGAAGTAAGATAAAAGGGAGGCTTGTTAAGCATCACGTACCTTTTTCTTTCCTTGCGCAGGGGTTTTCCGTCAAGCGAAACCGCGTCTTGGGATTCATCAACGACGGAACCGAGAGTACGGACAACCTCTCCATTTATGGTTATCCGTCCCGCCTTTATAAGGTTGTCCGCCTTTCTTCTTGATGTTACTCCACACTCGGAGAGAAATCTGTTAAGCCTCATTTTACCGCACCGCCAACCTCTGAAAAGCAAGTCAAGCATAGAGATAGAGCGAACATCAGCAATACCCGTGCCTGTAGCGCAAAATAGTACCAGATACAGGGAACATCGGCATGGCACTCAGGGAATGCGGCGGTTCATCCGGTTATCAATCAGGTTGTCAACCACCGACGGATCGGCAAGCGTTGAAGTATCGCCAAGATCGGCATAATCATCGGCGGCGATGCGGCGCAGTATCCGGCGCATGATCTTGCCCGAGCGGGTCTTTGGAAGACCCGGGGCCCACTGTATAAGATCGGGAGAAGCGATCGGTCCGATCTCTTTTCTCACCCATTTCACCAGTTCGGCCCGAAGCTCTTCTGACGGCTCGCAGTCGGCATTGAGAGTGACGTACGCGTAGATTCCCTGACCCTTTATATCGTGCGGATAGCCGACAACAGCCGCCTCAGCGACGTTTTGGTGAGATACGAGGGCGCTTTCAACTTCCGCCGTACCCATCCGGTGGCCCGACACGTTAATAACGTCATCCACGCGCCCCGTGATCCAGTAATAACCGTCTTCGTCGCGACGGCATCCGTCACCCGTAAAATACTTGCCCGGATAGGCGGTGAAGTAAGTCTCAACGAAACGGTCGTGGTCGCCGTAAATAGTGCGCGCCTGTCCCGGCCATGAATCCGCGAGACAGAGATTCCCCTCCGCCGCCCCCGAAAGTACATTGCCTTCGGAGTCAACCAGCTGCGGGCGGACGCCGAAAAACGGCAATGTAGCCGAACCCGGCTTAAGATCCGTCGCGCCCGGAAGCGGGGTTATCAGAACTCCGCCTGTCTCCGTCTGCCACCATGTATCAACTATGGGACAGCGCCCTTCGCCGACAACTTCGTAGTACCACATCCAGGCTTCGGGATTTATCGGCTCGCCCACGGTTCCCAGGACGCGAAGCGAGGCACGCGAGGTCTCTTTAACCGGCCCGTCGCCCTCGCGCATAAGCGTGCGTATCGCAGTGGGAGCGGTGTAGAAGATGCTGACGTTGTGCTTGTCGCAAACTCTCCAGAAACGCGAAATATCCGGATAACCCGGAACCCCTTCGAACATCACCGTGGTAGCGCCGTTTGCAAGCGGTCCGTAGACAATGTAGCTGTGCCCGGTGATCCAGCCCACATCCGCCGTGCACCAGTATATCTCTCCTTCGTGGTAATCGAACACGTACTCGTGGGTCACAGAAGCGTAGACCAGGTAACCGCCCGTGGTGTGAAGAACCCCCTTGGGTTTTCCCGTGGAGCCCGATGTATAGAGGATGAAAAGCGGGTCCTCAGCACCCATCTCCTCGGCCGGGCACTCGTCTGACACTTCCGAAGCGGCCTCGTGATACCATACGTCGCGGTTCGCATCCCACGGAATGTCAGCTCCGGTGCGGCGCACCACAAGGATTTTTTTCACTATCGAATCCGCTCCCGCCCGAAGCGACTTGTCCGTATTCACCTTGAGGGGAACCCTGCGGGCGCCCCGAACTCCCTCATCAGCGGTAATTACTATTTCCGATTCGCAGTCAGAGATCCTCCCCGCAAGGGCATCCGGCGAGAAGCCTCCGAACACAACCGAATGAACGGCCCCGATGCGCGCGCAGGCAAGCATGGCGAAGGCAGCCTCGGGAATCATGGGCATGTATATCGTTACCCGGTCACCCTTTCGGGCCCCGAGAGACTTAAGCACGTTAGCCATGCGGCAGACTTCGCTTCTGAGTTCCGAGTAAGTGAATATCTTGTCTTCATCGGGGTCATCCCCTTCCCATATGATTGCGACTTTATCGGGGGTGCTCTCCGCGTGGCGGTCAACGCAGTTTGCCGACACGTTAAGGGTTCCGTCATAAAACCACCTGATCGACACCTCACCCGGGCCGTAGCTTGTGTCCTTTATCTTGGTGTACGGCCTGATCCAGTCAATTCTCCTGCCCTGCTCTCCCCAGAACCCCTCTGGGTCCTCCGTCGACTGGCGGTAAACGCGGTTGTATTCATCCCTGTTAATCAAGGCTTCCCTGATAACGGATTCTGAAGGCGGGAAAACTTTCGGTTTTGTCATGGTTCTGATTACTCCTCGATAATTTGCTAAGCGGAAAAACTCAAGGAGATATAGTATCCTGATTCTTCAGTGTTTTCGAACCGGAAACCCTCAGAGGCATTTGCGATTTTTTGGGGTTGCGGTTTCCGCAGCGCGAACCCAGCCAGGTCTCCTCCGAATAGCCCTAAGCATCGGCCGCCAATTCCTCCAAAACGCAGACCCCCAAGTGCCCGTCCAGGTTGTCCCCGGCAAGCAACGACTTTAGAGCTGCGGGTGTTCGTCAAACAGCGCGCGCACCTGCTCTGCGCTTAGCGCCACATCGTAAAGACGCACATCATCAATCGAACCGGCGTAGTGCTTCGTACCGCCCACGTTCTGGCCAATCGCTGCAGGGCCGGTCCCTGTGTTAAGCCGCTTCGGGGAACCAACCAGAGTAGAGGCGGATTGCAGCTCGCCGTCAAGGTAGATCAAAACAGCGTCTGATTTACCTCCAGCGTAGGTCACTGCGACATGATGCCAGCCCTCTTGAAGCTCAAGCCCGTTTACACCCCAGCCATGGCCGCTTACACCGACCAGGGCCTGGGTGCGGTCAGCGGCGATGGAGAAACGCTTCCCGGCCACGTTCGGGCCGTAGCTAAAGAAAGACTGGCCTTGATTGCCAGTATCAGCCCTGAACCATCCTGTGATGCTTCTGGCCGAATCCCCAAGCGGGAAGTTAGACACGTGTAAGTCCAGATCCACGTAGTCGTTGCTTCCGTCAAGAGACAGCGCGTGGCTTCCTACGCCTTCACCGTCTTCGTTTGCCACAAAGGCAGCACCCCCGCTCACAGTTCCGTGGCTTGACCCCGCACCGTCAACCGCGTCGTTGTCAAAGCTCCAGTGGGAGACGGGATCCGGAAGATCCACTTCCACGTCATCGGCTTCCTCGTCATCAGCTTCGATACTCTGCTCTGAGGGCTCAGGCTCGTCCAGGTTGTCCTCGACAAGCGGGGTCTGCGGATGTTCTTCAAACAGCGCAAGCACCTGCTCTGCGCTTAGCGCCACATCGTACAGGCGCACATCATCTATCAATCCTGTGTAGTGCTTCGTGCCGCCTACGTTACGGCCGATCGCTGCCGGTCCGGTTTGCGTATCAAGCCGCTTCGGGGAACCAACCAGGGTAGAGGCGGATTGCAGTTCGCCGTCAAGGTAGATCAATATGTCGTCTGAGTCGCCTCCCGCATAGGTCACTGCGATGTGATGCCAGCCCTCTGAGAGGTTAAGCCCGTTTACACCCCAGGCATGGCCGCTCACCGCTACCAGAACCTGGGTGCGGTCTGCCGCTATGGAGAAACGCTTCCCGGCCACATTCGGGCCGTAGGTAAAGAAGGTCTGACGCTGATTGCCAGCATCAGCCTTGAACCATCCTGTGACACTTCTTGTTGAATCGCCAAGCGGGAAGTCTGACACGTGCGTAGAGAGGTCCACGTAGTCATCGCTTCCGTCTAGGGAAAGCGCGTGGTCGTCTACGCCCTCACCGTCTTCGTTAGCCTCAAAGGCCACACCGCCTTTCTCGGTCCCATGGCTTGATCCCACCCAGTCAACTGCATCGTATTCAAAGCGCCAGTGGGAGACTGGAACCGGGAGATCCACTGCCCCCTCCCCGGAGTCAATCGAGCCTCCGTTGCCGCCATTTGTCCCACCACCACTGTCGAGCCGTTGGCCCGAGGGCCCTACGGCGAGCGTCGCCGTGCCGGCTAATTCGTTGAGTTGCTGCGTCACGCCGTTTTTATCTATATATTCAGGCGTTACTGTGACCGTAAGCGTCATCGGTACAGAGGCGTCGTGCTGGATTGTCGCCGAGGTTCCCGTCACGCTCTCAGCGCCGGCGCTTGCGTTAAGCGAATCACTGCTCTCGGCACTCCATGACACGTCGTAGGATGTCGCATTTGCCACCGCATCCCAGGTTACACTGACGCTTGTAGCGTCAACCTCTGTTACTTGCAGGTTGGAGATTTTCTCGGTCGGTGCGGGCGCAGCCTGTGCCGAGGATCCTTGCGGGTCGGGAAGCGTGTTACCGGTCAGATTGCGGCATTGGCTCGCCTGCCCGCTTGACCCCCGTCTATTGCGCCCGGGGTTGAGGATATGCGCGCGGATCGTATCGACCGTCACCTTGCGCACGCCGCCGCCTGTGGCGGTGTGGGTGATGTCGGCACAGGTGTCGTCGATGTTCCGCGAGGCCGGCTTGCGGACCACGTAGATCATGCGCCAGCACTCCCAGGGCGTGTCCGCCGTGCCGTCGTAGCTTTCGCTCTTGCCCCCGCCCCTCACGTTCCGCTCAATGCCGTTGCTGTCCAGGTACTTGTGCTGTTCCAGGCCGAGCCAATTGCTGCAGCCCGTGCCTGCGCCTGGACTGCGGTCCTTGAACTCCACAGTCACCGAGTTTTGCGGTGCGCCGTTTTCGGTCAGCGACAGGCCGACGAGGTTCTGTTTGTCCGAAGGCACCGTCGCTGTCACCGTCACCGTGCCGTCGGGCTCCGGGCGGTTCGACAGGCGCACGACATAGGACAACCTGTCGCCGGGCGCCGCGTTCTGCCACGGCGTCAGCCCCGGCGTTGAAGTCACGGTATGCGGGCGCTGGACTCGCCCATTGCCCTTGAAGTACCACCACGCCTCGACCTCGGGCGCGTCGTCCACGGCGACCCGGGGACGGCTGTGCAGGTTCCCCAGGTTCCCCGAGTAGCCACCCCCGCTGGCCGCGTGTCTCAGCCTCAACGACCGGTTCTCATGCCTATTGGGCACGTCCACGCCGGTCACCGTTACCTGCTGGGGCGTCTGGTAGTTCGATGCCGTGAACGTGAGCATTGTTGGGCTGACGGTCGCGGCGTTCTGCGAACCAACCCCGATATGAACTTCCCCGTGGATGGTGACGGTGGTGTTGCCGCCCGATGGCGCGGTCATCAGCCGCACGCAATAGGTCGCGACACCGCCATTCTCAAGGATGCGAAGTCTGTTTTCACTGAAGATCATGTTCTGGGCAGAGCACCCCAGCGTGCCCAGGATCGTGCCGACGGCCGAGCTGCGACCAGCCACCGCATCCGGCAGGTCCCCCAGTCTGACGATGAACGTTTCGTCCAGTTCGGCAACGGAGTCGGCTGTGGTCGGCACGCTGAAGGTTGCGGAGTTACTCGAGTCGTTCATACCGATGGCCGGGATCGTCAGGCTGCCCGAACTCATGCCAGTGTAGTCGCTACCGTCCGTGGCCGTGATGTCCTCGGTCTCGTAGCTCAACTGCACGCTCGAAGAACCCTTCAGCGGGAAGATGTTGTAGTCAACTGTGAATTGAATGGCGCTACCTTCCGCCGCCTCCGCGTCGTCGACCCAGATGCACTTGAACAGGGTAAGAGTGCCGGCCGTTCGACGGGTCTCCAAGTCGGTGGGCAGAGTGGCGGAGGAGTCCAGGTTCGTTGAGCACAACGACAGATGCACAAGGGCGTCGAGATCGTCGAGACCGCTCGGAATGGCGCCCGTGAACGAATTGTGGGAGAGGTGCAACTGTTGCAGACTGGTCAGAGCGTCCCACGTTGTGGGCAGAGCGCCGCTTAACTGGTTGCCGTGGACATAGAAGTAGCGCAGTTTCGTGAACGCGTTCATGCTCGGCAGCGAGCCCGTCAGCTTGTTGCGGTGGAGGTAGAGATCGCGCAGCGTCTCCTCCGGAAAGTGGCTGGCGTCGATCATCCCGCTGAATTCGTTGTCGGAAAGGACCAGGACTGCGAGATTAGTCAAACCGCTCAGGTTGGGAAGTGAGCCGGTGAGCCGGTTGCCCTGCGCCTGCAGATGCTCGAGGGTCCCGGGCAGGTGGCTGGCGTCTAGCTCACCGGCCAATCTGTTGTTGTTGATGGTGAGGTTTCTGATGTTGGTGCCGCTCAGATCAGGGATGTTCCCGGTGAGCTGGTTGCGCTGCAGGTACAGGCTTCTCAGGGCGGAATGGCTTGCAAAGGTCGGGATCTGTCCGCTTAGCTGATTGCCCTGCAGGGCAATCACCGTCACTGTGGTAGGCACATGGGTGTCGTCCACTGTGCCGGTCATCCTATTGTCGGCGAGGGAGAGGCTTCGGAGGCTGATGAGGTTCCTCAGGTCGGGAATGCTGCCGCTGAAATCGTTTTCGTGGAGCTGGAAGTCAACCAGGCTGGTGGGGAAGTGGCTGGGGGTAATGGTGCCGTCAAGCTTGTTCTGCTGGAGAAACAGCTCCGTGAGGCTGGTGAGGCTACTCAGATCAGGGACGTTCCCGGTGAGCTGGTTTTCGTTGAGATGGAGTTGGATGACGCTCGACGGGAAGGTGGTCGGAATTGTTCCGTCTAGGCTCTTGTTCGTGAGCTTGACGGAGGTGACTCGGCTGCCGGTTACAGAGATGCCGTCCCACGAGGCCATGCTCAGCGAGTTGGCCCAGTTCAGGCTGCCTGTGCCCCTAAGGGTGTCCTTCAGTCCAAGCAGGGCGGCGCAGTCACCGGCCAGATCCATACGGCCATCCGTGTCGTTCCCGTCTGTGATGACCGCGGTGACAGCGATGTCGGTGGCGCTGCATCTCGTCTGTACTTGCGCATCGGCGGCAAAACCCAAAAACAGCGGCAGGCAGAGCAATACCAACAACAGGCCGCGCCACAGATTGCGGACGGGAAACTTATAAGGACTGCGTGGGGAAGAAGGCCTACGGGTTTTTGGTCCGGAGACAGAGAAAAATGCTAATTTTGGAGCTGAAAGCGGCGATACGTCTTGAATGCGCTCAATTTTGAGGGGGGGGGGTCTTACTTACGCGGCAAAAATGCAGCGAGTCATCTCCGCTTGGAGCGGGTGTGTACCCGGCTCGGCTGATACTATGGTCGTGTTGGCTCATTTTCATTGTCAATGCCTCCTCAGTTCATCCAAAGTTCCTTGCTCCTGTTTTTGACCGTCCTCTACTTCTCCATGAGAAATTCTGCACCACAGACTTTATTTAATCATACCAAAGTTTCAGGCAACTTTTAAAGAGAAATTTCTGGCCTTCGAGGAAAATCAGCTGGTTTTCAGGGGTTTTTATGGAAATCCTGAGGGGAAAGTTTTTACCCACTTCTCAAAACCCCTGCCCAGTATGCAGACAAGAAAACCCTATCGGTCCGAACGCAAACTTCTCCGGTCATTAAGACCTCCCGCACCCAGCAGAACCATCATCACTGCGAAAACAGCCGGAACCAGGTTATAAACGCTCTTTTCGAATCCGCCGCCCGAAGCGACCGCGCATCCCCCTCCCCCGCCGCCAGGCTCACCAGTTTCTGGATTATCCGCTTCCACGCTCCCGCAGCTGTCATTACCGGTAAAAGAGGCCAAATTCATAAGCCACGCTCTGAATCCTTCGTCATCAGGCGGGCACACGCCGCTTGAGCTTATGTCAAGCTCGGCAAGCGCGGCTAAATCCACAAGACCCCGCGGAAGCTCTCCCCTTAAGTCGGGATTGTCGTCAAGGTAGAGAACCTCAAGCTTTTTAAGTTCCACTATGTCTTCATTGACAGTTCCCGAAAGATTGTTGTCTCCGAGTCTCAGTTCCGTTACCCTCCCGTCTTGATCTGTCGTAACTCCGTACCACTCAGAAACCGGTTCATCGCTGTTCCAGTTGTCCTTGCGGGTCCAGTTGTCGCCTCCCGAAGCTCTGTAGACGGCCGATAGAGAGTCGCGGTCAGTTTTTTTAAGAGAGAAACTCAGCCTTGCTATGGGAATGTCTGAGAACTTGCCTTTTCCCTTAAGGCTGGTGATGGTCCCCGGGGGGTTCGTGTCCGGATTGCTCAGCGAAAAATTTTCTCCTTCTTCAGTTCCCGCGTCATAGGCAAACAGATCCACTGTGTGAGAGGAACGCCAGTTGTCCTGTCCATCAAGAAGTGAGAGTCCCGAGACTCCGACAAACCAGTCGGGGCTTGGGCCCAGCATCGATAAAAGCGTAAACTGCGAATGAGTCCTGGTAAACTCGACTTGAAACCGCTTGCTGCCCACTGTCAAAAAGCCGGGAGAGACGCTAAACCCGCGTTTCGCGTCCGCGCCGGCGGCCCTGACTTCAGAGAGAAACGTGCTCGTACCGCCGAGTTCGGCTACAAGTTCCACTCCCGGGGTGGCTCTGCCCCCCGGCTCCCAGAACGTCACGTCGCCGTTGTGCACCGCGCAGGCAAGCGCTGTGAAATGCGCGCCGCCGACAACCCCGCCCGGAGTGCTCTGCACATTCCAGTTCCCCTCAAACGTTACGGTATAGGTGGCCGCGGTCTGCGCGTGTGCGATCTCAGTCCACCCGGCAAAAAACGTGGCGGCGGCAAGAAGAAGCCCCGCTGCGACGCAGAAGCGGGAAAAACGGAGAAATCCCCGCGCGAAGGAGCCCTCTCTTAAGACCAGGCGCATCGGTGTTTGCGAATCAATCACAGTCACTCAGGAAAAATTATACTTTAATCCGGGTGGATTTACAGCGGGAATTTCGGCTGCCCTGCCGCGTTTCTTGACAAAGACAACCTCCATACAAGATACTTACAGGCGGAGCGGACAGCGGCAGGATAATTGCTTCTGTGCGGAAAACGCAACGGGTGGTTTTCTATATGAGCTTTTTAGCTGAAACCTGGGAAAAAACATTCGGCGCAAGCGAAAGCGCCATGCTGCTTGAAACATTCGGCGCAAGCGAATTCTCGGAGCTTCGCCCGGCCCCGAAACTTGAAAAAATAATATCAAAAGCAATCGAGGAAGAAAACATCACGCGTGAAGACGCTCTTGATCTCACAAAACTTTATCCCAGGGAAATCCCTTTTCTTCTTCTGGCCGCATCGGCCATAAGAAACCGCTCGAAAGGAAAAACCGTAACCTACTCCAAAAACGTTTTCGTGCCCCTTACCCAGCTCTGCAGGGATCGCTGCGGGTACTGCACATTCAAGACAGAACCGGGAGAGGGAACGCTGTTTATGACTCCGGAAGAGATCGTCGATATGGCGGAAAAAGGAGCGAAGGCGGGATGCACGGAACTTCTTTTCGTGACGGGTGACAAACCGGAACTCGCCTACCAGGTATACAGAGACGCACTCGGGGAGATCGGTTACAAAACAACGGCGGAGTACCTGATCGACATGGGAAAGACCGGGCTTGAGCACGGAATTTTTCCCCACACGAACCTCGGGCTCTCAACACCTGAAGAGCTCTCCGCGTTTAGAACAAGCAACCCCAGCATGGGGCTCATGCTTGAGAACATAAGCGAGAGGCTGCTTCGCAAGGGAAACGCCCACCACGGCTGCGCCGACAAGGTCCCGAAACTCAGGATGGAGACAATGGAGCACGCGGGCGAGCTCAGCATTCCATGGACAAGCGGCATACTTGTTGGAATCGGGGAAACGTTCGAAGAGAGAATCGACTCGCTTTACGCCCTGCTCGAACTCTCCGGCAGATACGGTCACCTGCAGGAAATAATAATTCAGAACTTTAACCCCAAGGAAGGGATAAAGATGGAGGAGTACCCTCCCGCCGATTTTCTCGAGATGCTGAAGACCGTCGCCATCTCAAGGCTTATATTCGGAGGGGACATGAACATACAGATCCCCCCTAACCTCAACAACAGGAATTTTACTTTTTACCTGACGGCAGGCATAAACGATCTCGGCGGCGTGTCGCCTCTCACCATAGATTACGTCAACCCCGAGGCTCCGTGGCCGCAGGTTGAGAGAATGGAAAGGGAGGTAAGCGCTTTGGGCTACGAGCTTCGGGAGAGACTTCCCGTCTATCCCGAGTACATAGACGAGCAGTGGATAGACCCCTACGTTCTCGGCAAGGTAAGGGAACGCGTTGATGAGAGGGGATACGTTCCCGTAAACTGAAAAATGGAAGACATAAACAAAATAATAGGCTCAATAGAGCAGAGAAGACCCTCAGGCGTCGACGGAGTGATGTCGCGCATAAACGGCACGACGGGTCGCATAATCGAGGACGCGCTTTCGGGAAATGAGATCTCGGTTGAGGACGGAATCCATCTTTTCAGCATAGAGGATACAGACGAAATATCCGCCCTGGCTCTGGCGGCCGACCAGATAAGGAAGGAAGACGTCGGGGACGTTGTCACCTATGTCGTCAACAGGAACATAAACTTCACTAACATATGCGATGTGTACTGCGGTTTCTGCAATTTTATGGCGGATGAGGGGGACGACAGGGCTTATTTTCTCTCAATGGACGAAGTCGCGGAGAGAACCGTTGAAGCCTGGGAAATAGGCGCGACGGAAGTATGCATGCAGGGGGGCATGCATCCCGAGATAGACGGCAATTTCTACATTGAGCTTATAAAGACGGTAAAAAAAGCCGTGCCCGAGATGCACACCCACGCTTTTTCCCCCTATGAGATCTACTACGGCGCAAAGACTCTCGGCATAGAGGAAGAGGATTTCATAAGAAGGCTAAGGGATGTCGGTCACAATACTTTCCCCGGCACCGCTGCCGAGGTCCTGGTGGAAGAAGTAAGAAAGAAAATCGCTCCCAGGAAGATACCGACCGAGGTATGGATAAGGGTAGTTAAAAAAGCCCACAGGGAAGGAATGAGAACCACTTCGACCATAATGTACGGGCATCTCGACAAACGCCATCACTGGGCCGTACACATTGGAATCCTGAGGGACATACAGAAAGAGACCGGAGGGTTCACGGAGTTCGTGCCGCTTCGGTTCATTCCCTGGAACACGAGGCTCTTTACCCACTCCAAGGGAAAGGTTAAAAAGGGCCCGACCGATCTTGACCAGCTGAAGATGTACGCGGTCTCCCGAATGATGCTTCGGGGATGGATAAACAACATACAGGTCTCCTGGGTAAAGCAGGGACCCGAATTCGCCCAGTTCTCTCTCACCGCCGGGGCAAACGATTTCGGGGGAACGCTCATGGAAGAGCAGATATCCCGTTTCGCCGGCGCAAGCTACGGACAGTACTTCCCACCCGAGGAGTTCAGAAAACTCACCAGAGAAATAGGCAGAATCCCGGCCGAACGCGACACGACCTACGGGATACTGAAAACGTTTGAAAACGGCGAGGCCTGAAGACTTCCTCTCCCGTGCGCAGTCAGAAGTGTGAGAAACAATTTTTTAGACCGATAGACTCCTAGAAGAATATCCAAAACTACTCACGTAGTATGACGAGGCTGTAACAAGAATGAGAGGTGAATAGTGCTTATTGAAGTAATCAAACTAGAGGATACACCCAACGTAGATAAGGGAAATCTCTTGGAGGAACTTGCGGAAGAATTTCTGAAGACCCAAGGGTATGAGGTTTCACGACAAGTTCGGGTTATTGCCTCTGAATTAGATTTACTCTGTAAACACAAGGTCTCTGGCAAGGAAATTTATGTGGAGTGCAAGGCCCACAAGGACTCACTTTCCGCGGATGTTCTGACAAAGCTCCTTGGCACGGTTGATTTCAATGAATATTCAGAAGGTTGGCTTGTAAGCACGGGGCTTTTGGGAAAGGACGCTAAAGGGTTCATGAATCAATGGGAAAAAAAGAGCTCTGATAAAAGAGGAAAGTTATGTATATACACGCCCGATAGAGTGCTGAATTCGCTGTTAGATGCCAAAGTAATATCACCTCGGCCTAACGAAAAAGTAGCAGAACTAATACGAAAACTAGATCTTTCAATAGGCAAATGGTCGTTGCTCATAACTCCTTGGGGGAAATATTGGGTATGCACAATATTGCTCAATGGAATACCCAAATCATTAATGTTGTTTTGTGCGAGGGACTGCCATCAAATCTCTGATGAGAGTCTCTTTGAAAGAATTAAATCTTCAGACTTCAGCTTGAGGCATTTGGAGTTTTCGAGCTTTGAAGACGCTCGACAATCCATGGAAAAGATTGCTCTTCAGGAGGACACAGCAATCATTGAGGTTGAGTTCGGTGAGAAATGGTTTGACTATAGGCCTGCTCGTCCAGAGCATTTTGTTGGACGAAAAACAGCGCAAAGAGAGCTTCTACGGTTTTTCACCGATGTAAAGAGGCGCAGGACCGACTCGCGTATCTTCGCTATAAAGGGCGACTCCGGTATTGGGAAGAGTTCGCTTGTGGCGAAGATGCGAGATGTAGCGAAGGGTAGCCAAAAGCCAAATAATCTATTTCTATACGCTGTTGATATGAGAGCGGCAAATGATGCCACTTATGTTTCCTCGGCGGTTATAAAAGCCTTGAAATCAGCGGCAAGGCACGGTTTCGGTCACCAAAACAATCTGGAGATTAGTAATTATACCGATCCTATTCAGAGCGAATCTATTCGCGCGTTCCTATCGGAATGCGAAAGAAAACATGAATTAATTATTCTTGTCTTTGATCAGTTTGAGGAATTGTACTCAAAGCCTGAATTGTTTGCTGTATTTGAGGAAGCGAAGAGGCTTATGTTTTCTGCCATTGCGGCTTCATCAAACTTAGTTTTGGGGTTTGCGTGGAAAACTGACAGCACTGTACCTCAAGATCATCCCGCCTACCATATGTGGCACGAATTATCTGATCATCGTTTTGAGGTGTTACTCAAACCATTCAGCCACTCTGACGCTAAAAACTCGTTGAATATTTTCGAGCTTGAACTAGGAGAGAAAATCCGACCAGAACTCCGTAGATATCTGTTGGAAAACAGCCAAGGCTATCCTTGGCTTTTAAAAAAGCTGTGTATACATCTCTATGAGCAGATGCAAAATGGTCTCAGCCAGCACGAGATGGCGAATCGATCATTGGACATCGCATCGCTATTTGATCAGGATTTGAATAGCTTGACTGATCTTGAAATGGGATGTCTGAAACTAGTCGCAAAGAACGCACCGATGGATTGGTATGAGGTTCTGGAGAGTGCTGCGGGACATGATGTAGTGCAATCTCTTCAGAATAAGCGCCTACTTATCAGGCGTGGGGACAAGCTTAACCTCTATTGGGATATTTTTCGTGATTATGTTCTTTCTGGAACTGTCCCATCAATTCCGTTCACCTACATTCCTCAATCACCATCGTTGGATGCATTGCTACGCGTTTCTCTAGAACTTGACGATGCAGAAGGCAAATCTCTCCAACAATTAGCAAATAGTTCTAAACTTAAGGAAAGTACGGTCAGGAATATTATTCATGATTTAGATCAGTTCGGGATCATCGATATTGCTGATAGCAAGATCATAATTGATAACCACTTGACTGATCTCAGTGTGAAGTCACTCTTATCCAATATCAGGATACTGTTCAAAAGACACGCACTTACCGAATTGTTGAAGAAAAATAATTCCGTGAAGACTGCTGATACTGAGCAGTTGATAGCCTATCTCAAATACATTAACCCCACAGCACAGCATCATAGTCGTACATGGACCACATATGCCCAAAGAATGACTACATGGCTACAAGTATTGGGACTGATTACTCTCGGCAACAGCAGAGTTATGTATCGCGATCAAGGAGATATTGTTGATGGTGATATTAAAAAATGTAGCAGAGAACGCAAACGAATACTGTTTATTGGGGATACTTCACCTGCAAAAGTTGTGGAAGCATTAGAAATATTAAGAAATGGTACAAGATCAAAAGTGAGCATGAAAAATGCTGGCTATCGTAATGCATGCGTAGTTTTGCATCGCTTTAGACTGATTGAACTAACATCGGCCGGCGAATTTCGTATTCCTGAATATAGCACAGCTAACCGCTCATCAATCGAATCTGTATGGACAGAAGCCAACAAGGAAGACTCTCTCAGAGAGGTCATCAGTAAGCTAAAAGATGAGCTATCAATGGCACCAGTGGAAATTGGGAGGTTCGTTGCAGAGATTTTTGGGAGAGATTGGAAAGAAGCCTCGTGCATACGAATCGGCAACAGCCTTCGTCAATGGGCAAGCTGGCTGATCTCACCGGCAAAGAATGATGGGACTCTACCGACTCCACCTGGGCGCACAACCAGTACACGAGATAGTTCACAATTAAGCTTATTCACTTTTTCGAAAGATTATGAATGATTGATATCTGGCAATGAAGCATGAAGAAGCGGACCCCAAAAATTAGACAGCGTCTTAAGTGTATTTCTTTGATATTTTAATAAGTACAGAGGAGGTACACAATGAGGAGTAAAAGGCGTAATCATTCACCGGAATTCAAGGCGAAGGTAGCGTTGTCAGCCTTAAGAGGAGAGAAGACCGTAGCGGAGCTTGCCCAACAGTTCAGCGTTCACCCCAATCAGATAAGCACGTGGAAGAAGCAGTTGCTTGGGAATGCGGGGAAGGTATTTGGCGCGGGCGGGGACAAGAAGGCTGCGGGGGAGAAGTACATAAAAGACCTTGAAGCCAAAGTAGGTCAGCTGACCTTGGAGAACGATTTTTTATCCAAAGCGCTCGGTCGTTAGGTCGGGCGCGGCGCAAGGAATTTGTAGTGCGTGGCCAGGCGCTTTCGATGGTGAGGCAATGCGAGTTGCTGGACATAAACCGTTCAAGTCTCTACTACGAGTCTGTGGGGATATCCCCTGAGGACGAAGAGATCATGAAGAAGATAGACAGGATCCACATGAAGTAAGGAGTGGTCCCGAAACGCTCCGGCCGGCACTGGTTTCCATGGAGAAGTCAAGAATCGAAGATCTAAGCAGAACTCTCGGCAGACAGATCCGGGGCGAGGTAAGAAAAAGCCTCGTTGACCGGGCCATCTACAGCACCGACGCAAGCAACTACAGAATTCTCCCAGAAGCGGTCGTAATCCCGAAAACCCCCCAGGACATAGAGATCACCGTCTCCGAAGCCTCTGCCCGCGACATACCAATCACGGTGCGCGGAGCCGGGACAAGCCTTGCCGGACAGGCGGTAGGCAAAGGAGTGATCATTGACCTCTCAAAGTACATGAACAGGGTAGTAGACGTGGACGCCCGAGGAAGAAAAGTCAGGGTGGAACCCGGAATCTCGATCGACAGCCTCAACGCAAACCTCTCGCCCCTCGGCCTCATGTTCGGACCGGATCCCTCAAGCGCAAGCGTCGCCACCGTTGGGGGAGCCGTCGCGAACAACGCCACGGGAGCCCACTCCATACTTTACGGAATGGCGGGCGATCACGTGATTTCCTCAAACGTCGTGCTGGCGGACGGATCTTCTCTTGAGCTTTCGGGGGGAAATTACAAAAGACGCGCCGTGGGAACAGGTATTGCGGAGGATCTTTTCGAAAAACTCGCCGCGCTTGTAACGCAAAGCGGGGAGCTTGTAAAAACCGACTTTCCAAAGCACTGGCGAAGGGCTTCTGGGTACTCGCTTAACTGTTTTCTTGACGAAGAGTTTAATCCCGCGAAACTTCTTGCCTCCTCGGAGGGCACCCTAGCGGTTTCAACCGATTTTGAGCTTAACCTCGTCAAAAAACCTCTCTCAAGCGCGCTTTGCGTCATTCCGTTTCGTGAAATTCCGGAGGCAATGGATTCGGTCTCAGAGATTCTCTCCCACGGCCCCTCGGCGATAGAACTTATTGACGGAACCCTGATCGCTCTTGCGAGAAGAAAAAAAGGTTTCTCCCGCTCCCTCTCCTTCATTGACGGAAACCCAGGATCCATTCTGGTAGTGGAATTCCAGGGGGACGACGAAAGGCAGACCGCGGAGAAGGCGAAAAACCTGGCAAAATCCACAGATTCCGCGGTTGCCGTACCGGGGCGGGAGGAGCAGAAAAAAATCTGGGACGTAAGAAAAGCGGGCCTAGGAATCCTGATGAGCGACAGGGGCAACCGGAAACCCGTGCCGTGCATAGAAGACGTCTCGGTTCCCGCAGAGAACCTGGCCCGCTACACAAGGGACGTGATCTCGCTTCTTGATGAGTTCGGTCTCAAAGCCGCTTTTTACGGCCACGCAAGTGCCGGATGCCTGCACATAAGGCCCCTTCTCGACCTTCGGGAGCAGAAGGGAGTATCCGATATGGCGGCGCTTTCAGAGCGCACCCTCGAGCTTGTCCTTCGCCACTCGGGGGTAATGAGCGGAGAGCACGGAGACGGTCTCCAGAGAAGCTACCTCAACGAAAGACTCTTCGGAGAGGCTCTTTACTCAGTGATGGAAAGACTAAAGGAGATATTTGACCCGCGGGGGGTGCTCAATCCGGGAAAAGTCGTCCGGGGGACCGATTCTTCCTCGAATCTGCGGATGAAGAAATCCACGGGGAATATCGCCACCTCTCTTGACTGGTCTCGGGAGGGAGGTCTCGCCGCAGCGGCCGCAATGTGCAACGGCCAGGGGGTCTGCAGAAAAACCGCCGAGGGGATAATGTGTCCCTCCTACAGAGCGACCCTTGACGAAGGCGACACCACAAGGGCGCGCGCCAACCTGCTCCGGGAACTTATGCTTGGCCATATGGACGCAGACATGATCTACGAGAAAGGATTTCACGACGTTTTCGATCTCTGCGTGGGATGCAAGGCGTGCCGTACCGAATGTCCTTCAGGGGTTGACGTCGCCAAAATGAAAACCGAGTTCCTAGCGCTCTACAAGAACAAAACCGGGTTTACGGCAAGAGACAGGCTGTTTGCCCGAGTGCACGAGATAAGTTCCGCGCGAAGCGCCCTTCCCCGCTTTTTAAACCATGCGCTTGAGGGCTCTTTTTCCCGAGGGCTGCTTTCGCTCGCCGCGGGAATTTCCCGAAGAAGATCACTTCCCCCGATTGCCGAGGAGACTTTCAGCGGGTGGTTCGGCAAAAGAAGCAGAAAAACTCAGAACGGAAAACAGGTGGTTTATTTCCACGACACGTGGTCTGAGTTTTTCTACCCCGAAATAGGGAAAGCCGTAACCGGGGTGCTTGAGGGCCTTGGTTTCGAGGTGCTTGTTGAGAAACGAAGAAAATGCTGCGGGCGCCCGATGCTTAGTACCGGCATGGTGGAGAAGGCAAGGGAGAGCGCGGCTCACAACGTAAACATTCTCTCAGATTACGTCCAAAGGAACATTCCCGTTGTATTCTCAGAACCCAGCTGCCTCTCTGTGTTTCGGGATGAATACGCCGATCTTCTTCCAGGGAATGAATCACTTGACACGCTGCTTCCGAATATACACTCGGTCTGTGAATTTGTCCGCACACAAGGCGAGAACCTCCCCGGTCCCGGGGGGTCTGGAAGGATACTCGTTCACGGACACTGCCACGAAAGATCCGTCGGCGATTTCGGAGGGACCCTGTCACTTCTTAGAAGTCTGGGGTACGACGCGAGGTCAAGCGATGCCGGGTGTTGCGGTATGGCAGGGAGCTTCGGTTACGAAAAAGAGCACTACGAGATATCAAAAGCCATGGGGGAGCGCGATCTTTTTCCGAAAATAAGAGACCTTGGGAAATCGGAGAGGGTCTGCGTAACGGGCATCTCATGTCTTGAGCAGGTATCCCATTTCACAGAAGCGGTTCCGGTTCACGTGGCCCTGCTCCTCGAAGAATCCATACAGGCCAGAAACACGAAATAACCTCTTCCCGGCCATAGAAGACACCCCCGCTTGCCGGTAAGATAGAAACCATGGGATTTCCGCAGATCATAGGGCATCGGCCCCAGAAGGAGTTTCTTCAAAGCTCCGTCCGCAAAAACCGGATCTCGCACGCGTACCTTTTCTCGGGACCCGAGGGCGTGGGGAAAAAGCTGGTCGCCATCGGTTTCGCGAAACTCATAAACTGCGCCGAGGGCGGGACGGGGAACCTTGATTGCGAATGCACCTCGTGCGCAAAAACCGAGAAGGGCCTTAACCCTGACGTGCTCGTGTTTGAATATTCGGGCGAGAGGACCATAAAGGTGGACCACGTAAGGCAGGACATAGAGCGTCTGATTCATCTGGCGCCCTATGAAAATCCCTACAAAGTTTTTATAATCGACGGTGCGCAGAGAATGAACTTCAACGCCCAGAACGCGTTTCTGAAAACCCTTGAAGAACCGCCGCCGAGCTCCGTCATAATTCTCGTAACAACGCTTGCAGACCTGCTCATGCCGACTATAAGATCAAGATGCCAGTCGGTGATGTTCCAGCCTCTTGAGGCAGACCAGGTAAAAGAGTTTCTGGAAAAGGAGAGACCTGGGGAGAGTGACCCTGAGCTTGTCTCAAGAATATCGGGAGGCAGCATATCAAGGGCGCTCGGTACCGACGAAGATTATCTTCGCAAAAGAATCGAATATGTGGACTGCGTAATGGCCGTCGATCCCAAAAAGCCTCTTACCCTTTTTGACTCCGTTGAAAGGATACAGAAAGACGTAAAAGGCGGAGGACCGCAGGAACTTGAAACGGTCTTTGATATTCTCTCGACATGGCTTCGGGATTCAGTGGTTCTTAAGACCTCCGGGGAAAAAAGAGAAATAGTAAATGCCGACCTCATTGAGCAGTTAAGCGAATATTCAGAAAAAAGGGACGTACCTGAACTTCTGGGCAAATTCTCCGCTCTTGAGGAAACCATGGCGCGTATCTCGGAGAATAACGCAAATGTCGAGGTCTCCCTCGAAAACCTTCTTCTGAGACTTTCTCGCTAGTGTTTTGTCAGTCTTTTGTGTTATATTGTTATCTGTTACAGGTTGATCGAAATTCAGTACAGGAAACGAGGTGACGCATGCGCAAGCTGACTCTAGTAGTAATGATGGTTTTTCTCTCTGCTCTCCCTCCGGCATTTGCCGGCGAGCCTGCAGAAAATGAAGCGTTAAAACAACGTATCGAAGATCTTGAGCAGGAGCTTCAGATGACCCGGGAGAAGCTCGCGGAATCAGAAGCCAGTGCCGTGGCGGCAGTGGCCGAAGAACCGAAGAAAAGTCCTATAAGAATCGGAGGCGCTATCCGCGCCAACCACGCTTACGGCGATTATGATAACCGCAGGGGCGAGAACATTGGAGATTCCGATTTTGAACTCCTGCGCCTTAACGTAGATCTTGACTATAACGGCGTTATCGGAAGAGCCGAATACCGCTATTACGATGATTACAGCATGATGCACACAGCCTGGCTCGGATACACCTCAGACGGTCTCGGCACCCTGAAGGCCGGCATTGTCCGCGTTCCTTTCGGACCCGGTCCCTGGGGGGTTTCAAACAGCTGGTTCTTTGATCAGCATTACTATGTCGGACTTTCAGACGACATGGATCTCGGGGCCAGGTGGACAAAGGCCTTCGGCGATCTCACGGTCGACCTTGCCTACTATCTTGAAGACGAAGGACACTGGGACGGAAGCAGCCGGGACAGTGCGCGGTACAGCTACGACCCCGTGAAGTGGAACACCGGCCTTTCTGATGAGGGAAAGGTCGATTTTAGCCACGGCGAAAACGGTTTTGAGGAAAAGCATCAGGTAAACCTGCGTCTTATCTACTCAACCGGGAGTATAGGGGATATCGGCATGTCATTTCAATACGGCGGGCTTGATGGAACAAACGTTGAGGATTCAGGTGCCAGCCACCTTGCGGTCTCAGCTCACGCGGTGACCCCGCTTCGGGACTTCTCGCTTCACTCCCAGCTTTCCTATTACAGTTACGACATTACGGATGATACCCCTTGGGGCACCGGCGACCTTATTCCCATGGGAGCGTTTAACTTCGCCTGGCCGGTGGCGTCAGAAGCGTGGATACCGGCGGTTTCTCTCAGGTATAACGGCCTTGAGGGAACGGATATCGCGTGGCTTGACGGCGTCACGCCCTATGTGGAGTGGAGTTCCATCATGAACAAAAAAGGCGATCTTAACGACAGTACCCTCTGGTCTTTCGGGACTCTTTGGTATTGGGGATCCCTTTATATCTACACTGAGCTCGGCCTAAGCGACGGAAACTATTTCGTCGGCGCCGAGGGAGATGACTACGATAGCAACTTCTACGGGGTAAACGACTTCGGGGCCAATGGAAACAACCAGTGGCACAAGCGCTTTAACGTTAACGTTGGTTACTACTTCACCCTTTACGAATAAAAACCAGAGAGATACAAAAAACCAGAGGAGATATAAATGAAACACGCTCATGACCACCCGGCCGGACAGGGCAATCAGCGGATATTCGGCCTTGATGTAAACCTTCCGGTATTTGCGGCATCCAGCATTTCAATACTCATTTTCACGATCGGAGCATTGATTTTTCAGGCGCAGGCAACGGAAGTGCTGGGAGAGGTCCGTACCTGGATTACCACACAGTTTGACTGGCTTTTCATGATCACAGGCAGCGTATGCCTTTTGTTCTGTCTTTTCCTGATCCTCTCTCCCATGGGAAAGGTGCGCCTGGGCGGCACTCACGCTCTCCCGGAGTACTCAAGGGCCACTTGGCTCTCCATGATCTTTACCGCGGGAGTCGCCATAGGCCTGCTTTTCTACGGGGTGCTTGAGCCTGTCTACTACCTGCTGAATCCTCCTCTGGGAATTGATCCGTCCGATACCAAGGCGACTCAGGCCATCGCCATATCCGCAGCGACCTTTCACTGGGGACTTTCAGCGTGGTCATTCTACGGAGTCGTGGGGTTGGGTCTAGCTTTTTTCGCCTATAACAAGGGCCTGCCCCTTACTGTCCGCTCGGCGTTCTACCCTCTATTGGGAGAGCGCGTCTGGGGCTGGAGCGGGCACATAATAGATACGCTGGCCATATTCGCCACGCTGTTCGGTCTTGCAACGTCGCTCGGCCTCGGGGCAAAGCAGGCTGTGGCCGGCTTTAACTACCTGTTCGGAATTCCGGTAACGGACATGGCCCACGTTGTCTTCATAGCCCTGACCACTTTCTTAGCCACGATTTCGGTTCTAAGCGGGCTAAACGTGGGGATCAAGCGTCTGAGTCAGTTCAACATCGTACTTGCTCTGCTTCTGCTTCTGTTTGTTTTCTTCGCGGGACCGACGCAGTACATAGTGAGCATCTTCTTCGCTGGACTCGCGGACTATTTCGTAAAAGCTGTACCTCTTAGCAACTGGGTAGGAAGAGAGGACACTGGCTTTCTGCACGGCTGGACTACTTTTTACTGGGCCTGGTGGATTTCGTGGACGCCGTTTGTGGGAATGTTCATCGCCCGCATCTCAAGGGGAAGAACCATACGCGAATTCCTTATCTGCGTACTCGTTCTGCCGACTCTTTGCTGCCTGCTCTGGATGAGCGTTTTCGGCGGCACAGCAATCCATCAGCTTCTCTTCGAGGGCTATACGGGCGTTACTGAGATAATCACTCAGTGGAAACCTGAACTCGCTCTGTTCAAGATGCTCGAGCAGGTACCGATGACGCAGATGCTCTCGTTTGCAAGCGTCATCCTTCTTGTAATTTTCTTTGTCACTTCATCGGATTCAGGTTCGCTTGTCGTTGACATAACTTCGTCCGGAGGAAAACTTGACGCTCCCGCCTCCCAGCGAGTGTTCTGGTGCAGCCTTGAGGGCGCGCTCGCCATTGCTTTGCTTCTCGGGGGAGGTCTTAAATCCCTGCAGGCAGCCTCTCTCATAGCCGGGCTCCCGTTCTCTATCCTGCTTCTCCTGATGACGGTAAGCATATGGAAGGGGCTCAGAAGCGAGAAGCACTGACGCGCGCGGAAAACGATTTTTAAACGCGGCCGCGGCGGCTTTAAGCCTTTCTGTCAAATGAAACGAGAAAAAAAGCCGGTGCGCGCGCAGAAAATTCACAAGGGGCGCCCCTACCTGCGCGGGCGGGAAAATATCAAGATATTAAGGCTTGATTTTCACGGCCCGTCATTCCTTGTTTCCGCTCTGCTGATCGCCGCCTTCATCATTGCGGGAACTCTTTTTCAGGAGAAAACAGCCGAGATTTTCGCAAGCGCCCAGGATCTGCTCACGACCTGGTTTTACTGGTGGTTCATGAGTGCCGCCAACATCATCCTGCTTTTCTGCCTGCTGCTTATGCTCTCCCCGCTTGCCAGGGTGCGCCTGGGCGGGCAGGACGCAAAGCCCGACTACTCGTATGTAAGCTGGTTCGCAATGATCTTCGCGACTTCCGTAAGCGCGGGATTTATCTTTTTCGGAGTAGTGGAACCCGTATATCACTTTCAGAACCCTCCGCTCGGTGTAGATCCTTCGGACACCGAAACCGCTTTTGCGATCGCAATGGCCGGGTCCATTTTTCACTGGGGCCTCCATGGATGGGCAATATTCGCCGTCGCGGGCCTGTCAATGGCCCTTTTTTTTCACAACATGGGGATGCCTTTCTCCCTGCGCTCTGTTTTCTATCCCGTTCTGGGCAACCGCGTGTGGGGATGGGCGGGGCACCTGATTGAAACCCTTGTGGTATTCTCAACCCTGTTCGGTCTTGCCGTTTCCATCGGTCTTGGAACCGAGCAGATAACCGGGGGAATTGATTACCTGTTCGAAGTTCCCCCTTCCAATCTTCTCAAGTTGGGGCTTATTGCCCTGGTGATGCTGACGGCCATGACGGCGCTTCTCACCGGTATAAATGCCGGGATCGGCCGCCTGAGCCGGTTCAACATAATCCTCGCGGTGTCGCTAATGCTGTTTCTCATCTCGGCCGGGCCGACGCTTGACATCTTCCGCCACTGCCTGACCTCGTCCGCGAGCTATATAGCCAACATGACGTCCTTTAGCCTCTGGACAGGACGTGAGGATACCGATTTCATACGCGACTGGACCATTTTTTACTGGGCATGGTGGTTCTGCTACGCGCCTTTTGTAGGAATGTTCATCGCCCGTATTTCAAGGGGCAGGACCGTGCGGGAGTTTCTGTTTTTCGTGCTCATACTGCCGACCGTTTTCTGCGTGCTCTGGATGAACTCTCTTGGGGGCTCCGCAGTTTTTCAGTTTCTCTTCGACGGTTACGCGGGGGTAATCGAAGCGGTTGGTTCGGGGCGTAATGAACTTGCGCTATTCAAAATGCTGGAGGAGTTTCCGCAACCACAGCTCTCATCCCTCCTAATCGTCGTCATGCTGTTTTCCTTCCTAGTCGTCTCGCTTGATTCGGGTTCTCTGGCCGTTGACTCCATAACGGCCGGAGGCAAGATGGACACGCCTGTGCCCCAGCGCGAGTTCTGGTGCTTTGTAGGCGGAGTTATACCCGCGGTGCTTATGCTCGCAGGCGGATTGAGATCATTTCAGGCGGCGGTTGTTCTCTTAAGTTTTCCGCTTACTATCTTGTTCGTCGTAATGCTTTTCGGTATCTGGGCGGGACTTCGCCGGGAGTTGCGCCATCCGTATCATCCTAAACAGCCATACCGAAAAGACACCAGATGAGGAAGTGCTCCCAATCGTCCTAACGAAACAAGGGAATAGTAAAGGTATCCGCAACCTTATCGACAAGCAGCCATGAATATCTGGTCTTGGCTTCTCGAAAAGTCCGTTGATTTTCATGCTCCACCTCAACTGGAAAACACCGTAAATTTCTGACTTCTGACAAATATCCAATAAGAGCGCCTGTTCAGATAATTGACTGTTTATGAAAAATACCGCAGATTTCTGACGATTCTAAATCCGCAGCATCAGATGAACATTATTAAGTATGGTCGGTATAGCAGACAGGATAATAAAAAGAGTATCGGAGCATAAAGCGGGATGGGTATACACACCGAAGGATTTTGTGGACCTAGGCAGTCGCGCCGGGGTCGATCAAGCACTCTCACGTCTGGTTAAGCGTGGACATATACGCAGAATTGCTCACGGATTTTACGATATGCCCAGAAGAAACGAGACACTTGACAAATATGCACCACCTGATCCTGATTCAATTGTTGAAGCGATAGCAAGACGTGACGCTTCCAGAATATTGCCCGATGGACTGAATTCAGCGAACCTGCTCGGCCTGACCGACACTGTAGCGACAAAAATTGTTCACGAAACAGATGGTTATTCGAGAACACTGGTAATCGGGGACTTCAAAATACAATTCCGCCACGCCCCTCCGAAAATCATACGTTGGGCAGGAAAACCAGGGGCAAGTGTGCTTCAGGCCTTGAGGTGGCTCGGTCCCGACGCATCAAGAAATTCAGACGTAATACCGATTCTCAAGCGGCGGCTTCCCGATTACGTAAAGCTTGATCTGCTGCAGAACATCCGCTATCTACCCGCCTGGATAAGACCGATTGTGCGCAAGGTAACAGAGGAACCGGATGATTGAACACAAAAAGAAGAAATATGTTCACGGAAGACGCCGGCAACCGAACGTCCAGCTATTTTGCCTAAGCATAAAAGAAGTCCGGATTCTTGACAGATTCAAGAAAACATTGTAAATTTCTGACAGTTTGTTGAGAGATTCTGAGGCGGTATGGACAAATGGATAATATGACAAGCAGAATCATGAAGAAGATTTCGGAGCAGGAAACAGGATGGGTATGCACTCAGAAGGACTTTCTGGATGCCGGGGACCTCGAATCAGTCAGCCGGGCACTTTCACATCTTGTTGAGGATGACCGTCTGCGCAGAGTCGCCCGCGGCCTTTACGATGTGCCGAGGACAAGCAAATTACTTAAGCGTGTAGCTCCAGTTAATTTGTACTCGGCAGTCGCGGCAGTAGCAAGACGGGATCAAGCCAGACTTATGAGTGATGGGTCAACGCACGCGAACATGCTTGGTCTAACCAACTTAGTACCGGCAAAGATCGTCTATGATACGGATGGGGTCTCAAGGACATTAGAAATTGGCAGAAGAACTGTACGCTTCTGCCACGCCCCTCCGAAGGTCATGCGCTGGGCAGGCAGACCTGGTGAACCCGTTGTACAAGCCTTGCGATGGCTCGGCCCCTACGCTAGCAGTGACCCCGATGTAATTCCGATTCTGAAACGAATTCTTCCCGACTACGTCAAGCTTGATCTGCTGCAAGGTGTCCGCTATATGCCCGGTTGGATGCAATCGATTGTAGACAATGTCACAGGGAAAGAGGTGACTTAATCATGAATAAGGCTTTTAAATTGTTTCTATCAGAAACAGAAAAAGAAAGAATAGACGTGTTTGAAAGCGCCGCTGATCGCCTCAATACAGCACCCAAGCATATCGAGAAAGACTTCTGGGTCTGCCTTGTCCTAGACGCGCTTTATAACGGCCTTCCCAGTGGACACCCGAAACTGCTTTTCAAGGGCGGAACATCTCTTTCAAAGGCCTTTGCCCTTATACAGCGATTCTCAGAAGACGTGGACATAGTCGTCTATCGTGAAGACCTGGGATTTGAAGGAGAGAAAGACCCCACCCTCGCAGTCAATCTTTCGAACAAGAAACGAAAAGCGCTTTTTGAAGAGCTGAGGTCGGCATGCAGCGACTATATTCTTGAAGACATGAGAAAAGATCTCACAACACTCATTGACGAAGTCACGCAGGGGTGCCGAGTATACCCCGATCCGAATGATCAGGACCGCCAGACCCTGCTTGTCAAATATCCATCGCTGTATCAAGCCGGAGATGACGATTACGTGGAACCTCGGGTGAAAATCGAAGCTGGAGCAAGATCGGCACTGGACCCTAATCTTATCTGTTCCATAACTCCGTACATTGCCGATGAACTGCCCGACTGGTCGCTTGAAGCAGAAAACATAACGGTTACAGCACCAGAGCGAACTTATCTCGACAAGCTTCTTATTCTCCATGGCGTGCACTGCGGCTACCGCGACGCCGAGAGACTTCCGAGAGAAAAACAGCGCATTTCACGCCATTACTATGATGCAGCGATGATCACGGCAACAGATGTCGCCAAGTCGGCACTGTCCGATACGAATCTGCTGGATGAAGTTCGAGCCCATAACATGCTGGCCTTCCGGCAAGCCTGGAAAAAACTTGAGGAAGCCGTACCAGGATCTTTGAGACTTCTCCCGCAGGCAGAACCGCGCAGGATAATTGAACAGGACTATGCAGAAATGGAGAGAATGATCCTTGGAACACCTCCAGATTTCGGATGGATCATGGGGCAGCTTGAATATGCCGAGACCACAATTAACAAGGCTTGATCCCAAGACACACTTTTATGCCAGAATGTAATCCCTGCCCGAAAGGCCCAATATGCTGCGAGTCAGTATCCTGCGCATAAAAGATTGAAATACCCGCTCGTTATGTTTTATTAATGCCGAGACCGGCTTCTCCTTTAGCTAATCAGAAAACACATGAAGAGAAAAGAATTCTACGTAACAACTCCGATTTACTACGTAAACGATGTGCCGCACATCGGCCACGCCTACACGACCATAGCGGCCGACACGATCGCAAGATACAAGGCGGCTTCGGGACACGAAGTCTACTTTCTCACGGGAACCGACGAGCACGGAAGAAAAATAGAACAGACCGCCCAAGGAAACGGAGAAGCCCCCATAGAGCTTGCCGACAGGGTGGTAGTAAAGTTCCAGGATCTCTGGAAGCTCCTCGGCATCTCGAACACCGATTTCATAAGAACCACGGAACCGCGCCATCGCGAGGCGGTATCCGAAATATGGAAGCTCGTTGAGAAAAACGGCGACATATACCTTGACGAGTACGAGGGGTGGTATGACGTGAGAAACGAGGCTTTCATAACCGAAACCCAGCTTGAAGAGATAATGAAGCTTCCTGAAGAAAGTCGTCCACGACTGGAGAAAATAAAGGAGCAAAGCTACTTCTTCAGGCTTTCTCAGTATCAGGAGCCCCTTCTTCGTTACTACAGTGAACACCCAGAGTTCATAAAACCCGACTACAGAAGAAACGAGGTAGTAAGCTTCGTTGAGGGAGGGCTCAGGGACCTAAGCGTAAGCAGGACGAATTTTTCGTGGGGGATCCCGGTTCCCGATTCCGAGGGACACGTGGTCTACGTCTGGTTTGACGCTCTCACAAATTACCTTACGTCGCTTGGATTCCCCGGAAAAACCGGAGATTTCGGAAAATTCTGGCCCGCGGACATTCATCTAGTCGGAAAAGACATACTCAGGTTCCACGCCGTCTACTGGCCCGCTTTTTTGATGTCCGCCGGACTTCCGCTTCCAAAAACCGTATTCGCCCACGGATGGTGGACCGTCGAGGGGGAGAAGATGTCGAAATCCCTCGGGAACGTTGTTGATCCCTATCAGGTAGTTGAGGAGTTCGGTTCCGAGATATTCCGCTATTTTCTGCTTCGCGAGATACCTTTCGGACAGGACGGGGATTACTCGAAAAGATCGCTTGTGAACAGGGTGAACGGAGAACTTGTAAACGGGCTCGGAAACCTTGTGAGTCGCTCTTTAGGGATGATAGAGAGATACATGGGAGGAAATATCCCTAAACCGGCGGAGCCTGCGGAAAGCGAGAAGGAGATAGAGAGTTTCTACCGGGAGACTGACCGGCAGGTACGCTCCGATCTTGAGGAACTCGCGTTTAACAGGGCCCTCTCCCGCATATGGGAATTCATAGGGCTTGTTAACAGGTATGTGGACAACGAAGCGCCGTGGAAGCTCGCAAAGCAGGAAGGACAGGAAAAAAGGCTTGGAACCGTGCTCTGGACGCTTGCAGAGAGCATACGAGTGATTTCCATTCTTATCTGCCCGTTTCTGCCGGAAACCGCACGGGACATCCGGGAGAAAATCGGCCTGTCCGCAGATGTGAGTGCTGAAAATGCGGATTGGGGACATACAGAACCGGGAACGTCCGTTGTGAAGGGAGAGAATCTTTTCACGAGGATAAAGGAAGAAAAAGACTGAACAGAGAAAGCGCCTCCGAAGACCTTTTAAAACAAACCCAGCATCCCCAGCCCCTCGCCCCCGACAGACCTGACTTGAGGCGGCAGAATCTCTTCAGAACTTCTCAAGCTCGTCCAGCCGTTCGAGGAACCGGCCCTTGCGTCTGTGTCTTGACCGTAGCGAATCCAGACGGCTTGAGAATGCGTCCACGGTACCATTCTCTTCAGCCAGTATGCGCAGATCGGAAATAAGGGCCGCCGCACTGTCGTAGGCAGAAGCATTCTTCCTGTTGATTTCGTTTTCTATATCCCGCCACACGTCTTCCCCGCGCAGCCTCAGATCACGAAGACGGGCTCTGCGCTTTTCCTCCTCGAGGCGCTCACGTCTTAGTCGTTCCTCTTCGCGGCGCTTGGCTTCGGCATCTTTGCGAGCCTTTCCTATCTCGCTTGCCCGGGCGCGCAACACAGATACCGTACGAAGACCCGTCTGGGCATCTGAATCCTCAGACGGAGACAGAATTTTCTCAGCCCTCCTCTTCACCTCCGCGGCCACGCGAAGGTCTCCCTGAACCAGTCGATAAAGCCAAGAGGTCTTCTCCTCGTCCACCACGGAATCAAGGGCCGCGCGGAATGTTTCAGGAGAAAGTTCCGGGGGCTCGGAAACGGCACCCGACTCCGAGGCCGCTTGCAGCAAATCAGGGTCAATGCGAAAAAAATCGGCGAAGGCCTCAAGACCGCCGTTCATCTTACCAATGCCGGGAAGCGGCTCCACTTCATCACCCGGAACAATGTCCCATTGAACACCGATAAGCCACGCGAGATACAGAACCCGCAAGTCACCTGAGAGCAGGTCGGCTCTAAGCGGCGCCAGGGCGGCAAGCCAGCCCGAACCGTCATCCCACTCATAGGAATCCTCCTGCATCTCCCCGATATCAACATCAAAGATCGTACTGTCTCCCAAGTCATATATTGCCACCTCATCAATACCGGGCAGAAACTCTTTAAATCTGTCACGGTCAATGAATTTTTTCGGCAGCTTGATCATAAAACGGCGCGAGCCCCAGTTGGCAAGATAGAGATGCAGATCAAACCAGCGGTTCATCATATCCGTCGGATTGGCTTTCAGGTCCCCAAATTCGTAGTGGTTAGTGAAGCTTGTGGCCGTTATCTGAGCGCGGCTTGAGATTCCCCGCAGCTGCGCCCTGTCTTCCTTGCTCAACGCGCGGTCTACAGCCTGAAACTCGTAGTACTGGTATTCGCTCATATCAGATACGCCTCGGCATGGTTTTTTCTTCAGTGTTCCGGTATTTCATATCACAGCCGGGAATCAGCGGAGTATACGCTCATCAGACAATTCCGAAAAGACAGCGTCCTTCGAAAAACACAGCTTCTCCCGATGCAGAAAAAATGTAATCAGAAAGGCAGAATTATCAACGCGCAGCATTGCTACAATCAAGACGGGTTAACAACGGGTCAGTTAACCATCTGACTCTTTTTCGGTTTTATGAACAGGTGAGGCAAGGTAGAATGCAGAAGGCGAGTTGTCTTTGCACTCGTTATCCGGAATGTAACAGCGAGCATGGAATGAAACAGAAAAAGAAAAAATCGCCCGGCAAGAAAGCGGCACCGGAATCAAACGGCGCCACAGTAGGGAGAAAGAGTCGGCCAGACTTGACGCGGCAATCGCCTCCAATCTTAAAAAGCTGGGGTATGATCTCTGATAACCTAAACTAAACTTGATGTCTTATTTTATCGTGAGGATGCAACAATAGAATAAAATGAAACTTGATGTTGGAACACTTGAACGCGCGGTGGAGGAGATGGAAGACTTTCTGAGGAAATTCAGAGACTACGAGGCTTCCGACGATATTTTGCTTTTCAGAATTCTCCAGGCGGGCGTTATTAAAGCGTTTGAATTCACCTATGAATTGTCCATCCGCTTTATTCGGCGGCAATTATCCCAGGCATCTTTTAACGTAGCAAATGTCGATGCCATGGATTTCCGCGACATGATACGGGTTGCGGCAGATGCGGAACTGATTGCCGAACCCAAGCGCTGGTTTGAGTATAGAAAGAAGCACAATATTACCAGTCATACGTATGACAAGCATAAGGCTGAGGAAGTTCTTTCGATTGTGGATAATTTTCTGGAAGATGCCCGTTTCCTGATTGCCGAACTTACAAGGAGAAATGCTCCTTGACCACATCCATTGATATCTCGCCGGACGATCTTGAGATTGTCCAGCAAATTCTCGCCGAGCATGTTCCTGAACTTGAAGTCCGGGCTTTCGGGTCTCGCGCTACTTGGACGGCACGGGAATATTCGGACCTTGATCTGGTATTAATGACGGCGGAGCCACTGGATATTATGCGCTTGGGCAACATGCAGGAAGCGTTTGTACAGTCCGACCTACCCTTCCAGGTGGATATAGTGGACTGGGCTTCTACTTCTGAAAGTTTTCAGGAGATAATTGAGGAAAAATGTATTGTTATTCAACGGGCGGGATGAAAAGCTTGACCACGCGGTGCGCCAGATAATTTCCCGCGCCGTTGCCCCCGAGGGAATAGTGGACATATTCGCCGCCGCCGGGCTCAAGAAACCGAATATCTCCATACTGTCAGACGAGTTTCTGAGCGAAGTGGGAGAAATGAAACAGCGAAACCTCGCAGTTGAACTGCTCCAGAAACTCCTAAGAGGCGAGATATCCGCCCGCAGACGCAAGAACGTCGTCAGTCAAGGTCGTTTACCGAGATGCTTGAACGGACAATACGCCGCTATCAGAACCGTTCCATAGAAGCGGCCGCGGTCATCGAGGAACTGATTGAACTCGCAAGGGAAATGCGCGAGGCTGCGGCCCGGGGAGAAAAACTCGGACTCTCGGAAGAGGAACTCGCCTTTTACGACGCCCTTGAGACAAACGACAGCGCCGTGAGGGTTCTCGGAGATCAGGCTCTGCGCACCATAGCCCAGGAGCTTGTGGAGACCGTGAGAAAAAACCTTGAGATCGACTGGACGCTTCGCGAGAGCGTCCGCGCGAAACTGCGTCTGCTTGTGAAAAAGGTGCTGCGCCGCCACGGCTACCCGCCCGACAAGCAGGAAAAAGCCACTCGCACCGTGCTTGAACAGGCCGAACTTCTCTCAGCCGAGTGGGTAATATAATATTTTCTCATAATGCCCTGATGAAAATTGCAAAACACCCCGGAATATGATTGAATGTTATCTGAGTGGAATTGTTAATGATTTGTCCACACAACCTACACAGATCGAAAATTTTGTAGCTAAGGAGGCTCAATCATGAGAGCAATCAAGTTTCTGGCAGTTATTGCCGTACTGTTTTTATCCACAGCCGTGTCCCAGGCGGGCACGCTTGAAGAAGTCAAGAAAAGGGGAAAGCTAAACTGTATTGTTTCATCGGGACTCGCGGGATTCGCGTCGCCGGATGAAAAAGGTAACTGGCAGGGTTTCGATGTTGATTTCTGCCGCGCCGTAGCCGCTGCCGTGCTGGGAAGCGGTGACAAAGTGAAATTTGTACCGACCACGAATAAAACGCGTTTTACCCAGCTAAATGCTGGCGAAGGCGACATACTGTTCCGCAACACCACCGAAACGCTGAGTCGTGACGTTGACCTGAAGCTGACCTTCCTGCCCGTTAACTACTACGATGGTCAGGGCTTTTTAATCCGCAAAAGCCTTGGGGTAAAGTCAGCAAAAGAACTGGCCGGGGCGTCAGTGTGCATCCAGACCGGCACCACCACGGAACTTAACCTGGCGGATTACTTCAGAGCCAACAAAATGAAGTATGAGCCTGTCAATACCGAAACCAATGAAGAAAGCATCGTCGCATATGAAAGCAAAAGATGCGACGTGTACACAACCGACGCGTCGGCTTTAGCCTCTACGCGAGCGGCGCTCAAGGACCCGACCGCGCACGTGATTCTTCCCGAGATCATTTCAAAAGAGCCGCTCGGCGGCGCGGTGCGCCACGGGGATGACCGTTGGGCTGATATCGGAAAGTGGGTGGTTAACGCGCTGATTATCGCAGAAGAGATGGGCATCACCCAGAAAAACGTCAAGGGACTCGCCAAAAAGTCTGGAAACAATCCGGGTATGAACCGTTTTCTAGGCACCGAAGGCAGCATGGGCGAAATGCTCGGTCTTGACAAGAACTGGGCCGTTAACGCGATTTCAGCCGTAGGCAACTACGGGGAAATATTCGAAAGGCACCTGGGGCCTAACACTCCTCTAGCGCTTCAAAGGGGGCTTAACGCTTCTTGGAAAGCAGGGGGAATTTTGTACGCAGCGCCTATTCGCTGATCGTGAGTAAACGTCAATAATGATTCAAGCCGAAGCCGCAGCACGAATGTGATGGATTCAAAAGTTTCTCTGTCTCGATTGTGGAGGGATGAGCATTCCCGATCTGTTATTATTCAGGTCCTCGCAGTCGTGCTGATCTTCGGCTTGTTCGCCTACTTGGTAAGAAATGCCATTGTCAACCTTGAGGCAATAGGCAAAGGTTTTAGTTTCGGCTATCTGCAGGAGCCCGCAAGCTATGATATAAATCAGCATCTAATAGAATACACGTCCCGTTCCACTCATTTCCGCGCAATGCTGGTGGGAGTTCTGAATACCCTTCTGGTGGCAGCAAGCGGCATAGTTCTGGCAACGGTTCTTGGATTCTCGCTGGGCGTTCTGCGGCTGTCGAAAAACCTGCTGGCAAACAAGCTTGCCCACATCTATATTGATTACGTAAGGAATGTACCCGTACTGCTCCACATACTCCTTGTATACGGGATCATAGTTAATACGCTTCCCGTGCCCAGAGAGGCGCAAAGTCTCGGCGATATCGCGTTTCTGACTAATCGCGGCTTCTTTCTTCCCAAACCGATTTTTGAACCTCTGTTTCTTGTGATTCTGGGCCTGTTCGCCGCGGGAATTATTTTCACAATATGGTTCCGCAGATATGCGGCGGATATACAGAGAAAAACGGGAGAGCACTACCCGGTGTTCTGGATATCGTTGGGGGCCGTGCTGGGAATTCCGTTTATCTCCTATTTTCTGATAGGTGGTCCGATCTCGTTTGAGCTGCCCGCGCTGACGGGATTTAACTTCAGCGGAGGCATGGTGGTCAGGCCTGAATTCACCGCACTTTGGATTGCACTTTCCCTGTATACAGCCGCGTTTATCGCCGAGATAGTAAGGGCCGGCATCGTCTCCGTCAATTACGGGCAGACCGAAGCGTCCCTGGCCCTTGGGATAAACCACGGCAGAACGCTTAATCTGGTAGTGATTCCCCAGGCGCTCAGGGTGATAGTACCACCGCTTACCTCGCAATATCTTAACCTTGCCAAGAATTCATCTCTGGCCATTGCCATCGGCTACATGGATATAGTCGCCACCATCGGCGGCATTACGCTTAACCAGACTGGCAGGGAAATGGAATGCATGATTATAGTGCTGTTTCTGTATCTCTTGTTGTCCCTGCTAATATCCTTCGCGATGAACATCTACAACAAACGAATCAGGCTGGTTGAACGTTAGGAGGAAATAGTTATAAACCAGAGAAACTACAAAGTTGGAGAACACCCCGATCTTCCGCCGCCGCGTAACGTAATAGGAATCTACGCCTGGACAAGAAAAAATTTTTTCTCAAGTGCCACAAACATAGTCTTAACGGTTCTGACGCTCTGGTTCCTGATTGAAACCGTTCCCGCGCTTGTGGACTGGCTGTTTCTTGACGCGGCATTTACCGGGGGAAGCAGAGATGAATGCAGCGCCAAGGCTGGCGGTGCGTGCTGGGCAGTTATAGGTGAACGTCTTAACCTGTTCACCTATGGTTTTTACCCGGCCGCTGAGCGCTGGCGGGTGAATCTTTCACTTGTCCTGCTGATTTTCACTCTCTTTCCTATACTCTTTGAAAGAGCGCCTTATCGCAAATACGCTCTTCATATCGCGGTCGCCTTCCCATTCGTCACAGCATGGCTTCTGGTCGGAGGACTGGGTCTTACACCTGTCGAAACCGACCAGTTCGGCGGTTTCATGCTTACCTTGGTCATCGGAATAACCGGCATCGGGTTTTCATTGCCGATCGGGATTCTGCTGGCCTTGGGTCGTCAGTCTAAGCTCCCCGCCATCCAGATATTTTCAATAGGATTCATTGAGTTTATCCGCGGAGTACCGTTGATTACTCTCCTGTTCGTAGCCTCAACGATGCTTAATTATTTCCTGCCTCCAGGAGTGACTTTCGATCTTCTGCTGCGCGTACTGATTATGGTTACCCTTTTCGCGTCGGCATACATGGCGGAAGTTATCCGTGGAGGTCTGCAGGCAATACCGAAAGGACAGTTCGAAGCCGCGGATTCAATGGGACTTCACTACTGGTCCGCCATGAGGCTGATCGTATTGCCCCAGGCGATGAAGATTTCCATACCCGGCATAGTGAATACTTTTATAGGACTATACAAGGATACGACACTTGTAATTATTATCGGACTTCTGGATCCGCTTGGAATAGGCAGGGCGTCTCTCGCGGATACAAGGTGGACGGGCCTCTCCACCGAGGTTTATCTGTTCGTGGCAGTATTCTTCTTTATCTCCTGTTTCGGGATGGCAAGATATTCACAGCACCTTGAAAACAAACTGGAAACCGATCATAAAAGATAAGATAAGGAGCATGGCACAAATGACCCAAAAACCTGAATCAGCGAATGAGAAAACAAAATCGGCCGCGGGGAACTACGCGGTAACAATGCGGGATGTGCACAAATGGTACGGCAAGTTCCATGTGCTTAAAAACATCAATCTTAATGTCAAAGTCGGGGAAAAAATCGTTATATGCGGCCCATCGGGTTCGGGAAAATCAACATTAATCAGATGCATCAACCGGCTGGAAGAACACCAGCAGGGAGAAATTATCGTTGAGGGAATAGAATTGTCCCATGACATCAAGAACATCGAGACCATTCGGCGCGAGGTGGGCATGGTCTTTCAGCACTTCAACCTGTTTCCGCATCTGACAGTGCTTGAGAACTGTACCCTTGCCCCCATATGGGTCCGCAAAATGCCTCTTGCGGAGGCAAAGGCAATTGCCATGCAATATCTGGAAAGAGTCAAAATTCCCGAGCAGGCGAACAAGTACCCGGGTCAGCTCTCGGGTGGCCAGCAGCAGCGCGTTGCTATTGCAAGAAGCCTCTGCATGAAACCCCGGATCATGCTGTTTGACGAACCCACATCGGCGCTTGACCCCGAGATGATAAAGGAAGTGCTTGAGGTGATGATAGAGCTTGCAAGCGAGGGGATCACGATGATATGCGTCACCCACGAGATGGGATTTGCAAGAACTGTCGGCGACCGCGTCATCTTCATGGACAACGGAGAAATAATTGAGGAGAACAACCCTGATGACTTTTTCCATAACCCCCAGCATGAAAGAACGAAGCTGTTTTTAAGTCAGATACTGAATCACTGATGGAAAACATGATTATTCTACATAAGGGAGGGGGCAGAAATCTGATTTCATCCTTAAATTCAAGACGGTTCATCCTGCTTGAGAAGATAGCAGGCATGAGAGCAACGAAGTTTCTGGCAATTATTGCCGTACTGTTTTCATTCACAGTCATGGCTGATGCCGGCACCCTTGAGGATGTAAAAGCGCGGGGCAAGCTCAACTGTATTGTTTCATCGGGCCTGGCCGGATTCGCATCTCCGGACGGAAAAGGCGGCTGGCAGGGCTTTGATGTCGATTTCTGCCGCGCCGTAGCCGCTGCCGTGCTGGGAAGCGGCGACAAGGTAAATTTCGTACCGTCTACGAACAGAACGCGTTTTGCCCAGCTAAATGCCGGCGAAGGCGACATACTGTTCCGCAACACCACCGAAACGCTGAGTCGCGACGCTGACCTGAAACTGACCTTCCTGCCCGTTAACTACTATGATGGTCAGGGTTTTTTAATCCGCAAAAGTCTCGGGGTAACGTCAGCAACGCAGCTGGCCGGGGCTTCAGTGTGCGTCCAGGTCGGCACCACCACGGAACTTAACCTGTCGGATTACTTCAGATTCAACAAAATGGAGTACGAGCATCTCAATACCGGAACCAACGCAGAGAGCATCATCATGTATGAAAGCAGAAGATGCGACGTGTACACAACCGACGCGTCGGCTTTAGCCTCTACGCGAGCGGCGCTGAAAAATCCTTCAGAACACGTGATTCTTCCCGAAATCATTTCAAAAGAGCCGCTCGGCGGCGCGGTGCGCCACGGCGATGACCGTTGGGCTGATATAGGAAAGTGGGTGGTTAACGCGCTGATTATCGCAGAAGAGATGGGCATCACCCAGAAAAACGTCAAGGAACTTGCCAAGAAGCCTGGAAACAATCCGGGTATGAACCGTTTTCTGGGCACCGAAGGCAGCATGGGCGAAATGCTCGATCTTGACAAGAAGTGGGCCGTTAATGTAATTTCAGCCGTGGGCAACTACGGAGAGATATTCGAAAGGCATCTGGGGCCCAAGACTCCTCTAGCGCTTCAAAGGGGGCTTAACGCTTCCTGGAGGGCAGGTGGGCTTTTGTACGCAGCGCCCATTCGCTGATCGTGAGTAAAGTCGTTTGCGCCGCCCGTAAAGTTCCGTTTGATAGTTGATTTTGCAATCAGCGACGCTCTAACCTTGCAATCAGCGACGCTCTAACCTTGCAATCAGCGACGCTCTAACCTTACAATCAGCGATATAAAATTCCTGTGTTTTAGGGGTAATAGCCATTAATCCTGCAATTGACAACATTGAGTTCTCACTAGGAAAAATCCTATGGTCTTGCAATCAGCGACCTCTTAACCTTGCAATCAGCGATATAAAAAATATAATTTCCCTATGAACAACATAATGCTTTACCCCCGCCATATAGAGCCGCGCTTGACTGAGGCTCTTGAAGATTCACCGGTCGTCCTGATTCACGGCCCCCGTCAATGCGGAAAAACAACTCTGGCCCAGATGGTGTGTGCTCCCATGTATCTGAAGCAGCATGGAACCGCTTCAACGCAGAGCCATGCGAATGCTCCAGTAAGAGCTTCCGGGTATCGCTATATTGATTTTGATGACAGCACAGCATCCAAAACCGCCAAAAAAGACCCTATGGGCTTCGTTGCCGCCCTTCCCGAGCGCGTCATTCTGGACGAGGTACAGCATGTACCCGAAATTTTCTCCGCTCTTAAGATACAGGTAGACCGAAGACGTATGCCTGGGCGTTTTGTAATGACGGGTTCCGCGAACGTGCTGCAGATTCCGAAACTTTCAGACTCGCTTGCAGGCAGGATGCGGATAATTCGTCTGTATCCTCTTTCGCAATGCGAACTTGAGAACCAGTCCTCTCACGGATTTCTCGACGCCCTTTTCGGAGATGGGTTCAGGATTGAGACAACAGAGCGTCTCGGCAAAAATCTCTTCGAACGTATCGTGGCGGGCGGATACCCGGCCGCTTTGGCGTTACCATCCGGTCTGCGGCAGACTGCCTGGTATAGGGATTACCTGTATCAACTGCAGACAGACATACTTGATTTTTCCCGCATAAGCATGCCGGATTTGCTTCCGCAGTTGCTTGAATCGTGCGCGGCCCAGACTGCGGGACTGTTCAATCTCTCAAGTCTGGCTTCATCACTCCAGCTGAGCCGGCCGACCATAGGAGGCTATGTAAGGCTGCTCGAGACTTCTTTCCTGGTAGAAAGATTACTCCCATGGCAAAGCAACCGCCAGGGCCGTCTCGTAAAAACGCCGAAACTTCATATAGGCGACACGGGCCTTGCCTGCGCCCTTCTGGGTGTGGATGCCGCGGGTCTCGAAGTTGACCGACCGCTTCTGGGTCAACTCCTTGAGACATTCGTTTTCCATGAACTGCGACGCCAGGCAATCTGCCGTGATGATTTTATGTCATTCTATCACTACCGGGACCGAGACCGCGCGGAAGTTGACATCGTTATTGAACGTGGAACCACGGAAGTGGCAGGCATAGAGGTAAAAGCATCCGGCACGGTGACCAGCACCGATTTCCGAGGCCTGCGCAGACTCAGGGATGCTGTGGGCAACAGCCGGTTCAAGGGAGGAGTAGTGCTCTATGATGGAGAAATATCCGTCGGATTCGGCAAAGGATTCTACGCAGTGCCACTTCGCATGCTTTGGGAGAAGAGTTAGACAACCCGCCAGATAAAAATACGCCCGGTTACCACGTGAGAAGGTACATAATCTTCTGTTTTAGGTTAAAATTTACCGCAAATGCTGATTATAACCGAACACAATACGGTCAAAAAGAAGGAGGAGCACTCTATTGGCAGAAAAAACCACTAAGAAGAAAGAGACCCCGAGGAAATACTCTTCGATTTACGTAGAAGGAGCGCACAGAGCCCCTAGCCGTTCAATGCTGAGAGCCGTGGGCTTTACGGACAGGGATTTCAAGAAACCCGTTGTAGGGGTAGCGTCAACCTGGAGCATGGTAACGCCGTGCAACATGCACATAGACCAGCTCGCAAGACACGGGGCCGCGGGAGCGAACAAGGCTGGGGGCAAGTCCATAATCTTCAATACAATTACCGTATCCGACGGAATATCGATGGGAACCCCGGGAATGAGGTACTCACTTGTATCAAGGGAAGTCATAGCCGACTCCATTGAAACGGTGGCCGCGGGAGAGGGGTTTGACGGGATCGTGGCCATAGGGGGGTGCGACAAGAACATGCCAGGGTGCCTGATGGCGATGGCGAGGCTCAACAGGCCAGCGGTGTTCGTCTACGGCGGAACGATACTTCCAGGAAACTACAGGGGAAAGGATGTGGACATCGTATCTGTTTTTGAAGCCGTGGGAGCGCACTCAAACAACGATATTACCGATTCCGAGCTTAAGGAAATAGAGTCCTGCGCCATTCCGGGAGCCGGTTCCTGCGGAGGGATGTACACCGCGAACACCATGGCTTCGGCGATAGAGGCCCTCGGTATGAGCCTTCCCAACAGCTCGGCCCAGGGGGCAGTCTCGAAAGACAAGGTCGAGGACTGCAAAAATGCCGGGGCGGCGGTCGTGAACCTGATAAGAGAAGACATAACGCCGCGGGACATAATGACGAAAAAGGCTTTCCAGAACGCCATAACGGTAGTTATCGCGCTTGGGGGCTCAACTAACTCGGTGCTCCACCTGCTCGCCATGGCGAACGCCGCGGGGGTGAGGCTCACCATAGACGACTTCACGAGAATCGGGAAGAAGACTCCTGTTCTCGCCGACCTGAAGCCAAGCGGGCAGTACATGATGTCCGATTTCTGCAAGATAGGAGGGCTCACCCCTCTGCTGAGGATTCTCCTTGACGAAGGACTTCTCCACGGAGACTGCATGACGGTGACAGGAAAAACCCTCAAGCAGAACCTGCGGGGAGTTAAGAAATACCCGAGAGGGCAGAAAATAGTTCACACGGTGAAGAGCCCGATAAAGGAATCGGCCCACATAGTTATTCTCAAGGGGAATATCGCGCCTGAAGGAGCTGTAGCGAAAATAACGGGCAAGGAAGGGAACTCCTTTACCGGAAAGGCCATAGTGTTTAATTCTGAGGAACAGAGCCTTAAGGCGATTCTGAGTGGCAGGGTGAAAAAAGGACACGTTATAGTGGTAAGGTACGAGGGACCCAAGGGCGGTCCCGGAATGAGGGAGATGCTTGCGCCCACCGCGGCAGTGATGGGCAAGGGGCTCGGAGGAGATGTGGCGCTTATAACAGACGGTCGATTCTCGGGAGGAACGCACGGTTTTGTAGTGGGGCATATAACACCCGAGGCGGTTGACGGCGGCACCCTGGCGCTCATAAAGAACGGGGATGAGATCACGATTGACGCGCAGAGCAGAAAAATAACTCTGAACGTCGAAGAAAAGGAGCTTGAGAAGAGAAAGAAAGCTTGGAAGAAGCCAGCAGCCAGGGAAAAAGCCGGCGTGCTGGCAAAATACTCAAGGCTTGTTTCCTCCGCTTCTGAGGGTGCGGTAACCGATATGGTCTAGGTGTGGCATAATATAGAACTGGTTGAGCATAGGTTTAAGATTAAAACAATTCAGGACCTCCCCCTGAAGTACGGGCAACTTGACTGGAAAAACAGTTGTCTTCGGCGAGGTGAAGTTAATGCGTGAGCAGGAAATATTCACAGGTTTTAAGGAGTTCTCACTCGACTCAACCGCTCCAATGCCGCTACCTGACGAGCGGCCAACCACCTACGCAGATCGGGTTGGTGAATGGTATATCGCTTCCAGATCACAAGAATATCGCAAGAAATATGGTCTCTATCTCACCGCTGTACCCGTTGCAGAATTCATGGCTAAGCAAATCGTTGTGTCGGGAACCAATATCCGGATTCTAGATCCAGCCGCTGGTGCGGGGGTTCTCTGTTGTGCCGCAGTTGAAGCCTTGGCGACGCGCAAGTCAAAACCGCAGTCAATCGAGCTTCTGGTATACGAGGTTGATACCAGACTTGTCGGTCCTTTAAACTGAACGTTACGAACGTGATAGAGATATTATAAAAGTGCCGATCAGAATTTCTGACGGCACGGAGTGTCGTCTCTCCCCAGACAAACACAGCAACTATTCGCCCGAGCCGTGATGGTTCCATGCCCCTTTTATTCCCGCCGTAAAGACAAGAAGCGGGCTTACGATACGTTCGGAACTTGACAAGGGAAGTTAGCCGAAAGGACAGAAGACAACGAAAGAGCAGATTGAGAGCTTAGCCATGAAGCGGGACAGTTTCCATGGACAGTGGAACTACAAGATACTTCCAAAACAAACAATTAAGGCGGGACTCCTTATTCTTCCTTCTTTGAAACCGGGGGAGAAGCTGGCAGTGGTGGATTCGGCGGCGGCGGCGGTCTTAAGTTTTTTGGCGGTTGTGGACTTACACCGCGTCCATTTGTTACCAACTTGTCGGCTGGCCGAAGCGGAGGAGGAGGATTTGAAGCTTTTTTACCCATCTTGGTTCTCCTTGGGTTCTTCAAGAAATTCAACCCACTTTATATCTTCAACATTTATCAAAATATTACTTACACCGATTATTCGTTCTTCTTTTCCATCTTTATTGATCCACGATGGGTCAGCTATGGAAAAATGCCCTTTGGTTGGTTCCGACGGCCATTCATCTGGCCACCCGTATAGCCTGCTTCCGTCGTTGAAATGCAATATTACGAAAGTTGGATTTAAAAACGAATTGAACCATTCCGAAGGAAACGATGTTTCTTTTGTTATTCCTATGCATCTAAGCCATTTATGGATTGTATCGTTGTTCGCAAAATATGACAAGACGAGACCGAAAATTACAGCTACCGCTATTGAAGAGATAAAGTTCCATTCTTCTGTGTTGCCGAATTTGCCCGCTTTCACGGGCAAATATCCCGCTATGATTACAGTTGCTTTAATAAATAGCGTGAAAATTAGAGCTTGGATTACTCTTTCAAACTGAGAAGGCTTGGGATAAGACGTCAGGTTGTAGAATATTCCAGCAGCAACAAATCCCGGTAGCAGAAACAACAAAAGTTCTATTAAACCCGACATATTTCTATGTTATCAGTTTCTATTTTATTGATAAGCTGTAATTGAGGAATTCGCACCCAGATTCGCGCCAGGTGTGTGCCTGCTCTACTTGGGCGCCACCCCGCGTATCAGCGTATTGCCTATTTGCGCGGCGGCAATATACTTTAATTCCATGGAGTTGCTTCGTGGAAAAAACATCGTAGTGGGAATAACGGGCGGCATTTCCGCCTACAAGTCCTGCGAACTTGTGAGGTTTCTCGTTAGAGGCGGGGCCGAGGTTCGGTGCGCAATGACCGCAAACGCCGAGCGCTTTATAACCCCCCTGACTCTTCAGACCCTCTCGGGGAACAAAGTCGCCTCAAACCTCTTTGACCTCACTTCAGAATCCGAGATAGGTCACATAAAAATCGCAGACGAGGCCGATGTCATAGCGGTTGCGCCCGCAAGCGCGTCCTTCATCGGCAAAATCGCTTCGGGCATAGCCGACAGTCTGCTCGCAACCGTCATACTGGCAACCAAAGCCCCCGTGATTATCTGCCCTGCAATGAACTCGAACATGTACTCAAACTCCATAGTGCAGGAAAACATGGAGAAGCTGAGACGGCATGGATTCACCATAGTGGAGCCCGGCGAGGGAGATCTCGCCTGCGGGTGGACCGGCAGGGGAAGGCTAGCCGAAACGGAAGTCATCGCGCTTGAAGTCGAGAAGGCAGTCACGCCGCAGGACTACGCGGGAGAAAACATACTGGTAAGCGCTGGAGCGACCAGGGAGCACATAGATCCCGTAAGATTCATATCGAACCCCTCGACCGGCAAAATGGGCTACTCCATAGCACGGGCCGCGTGGCTTCGCGGAGCTCGCGTGACACTGGTTTCAGGACACTCCTCCCTTCCCGACCCCCACGGAGTGGAGGTGATTCGGACGACTGACTGCGATGATATGTACGAGAAAATTCACGAGCGTTTCGAACAGGTGCGCGTAGTCATAAAATCCGCAGCCGTAAGCGACTACTCACCACGCGAAAAATCAGGGCAGAAGATAAAGAAATCAAAAAGGCAGCTTTCGATCCCTCTTAAGAAAACCCGGGACATCCTGAAGTCACTCGGAGAGGATAAAAAAGACAGGATACTGGTGGGATTTGCCGCCGAAACGGAAAACCTCGCCAAGAACTCAAGAAAAAAGCTTGAGGAGAAGAACCTGGACCTCGTGGTAGCAAATGACATTACTGCCCCGCAGGCGGGCTTCGGAGAAGACACCAACATCGCTTGGCTTGTGGATAGGGAAAAAGTCGAGGAACTTCCTCTCATGAGCAAGTTCGAACTTGCAAACAGGATTCTAGACAGGATAAAGGAAATAGAGAGGGAATAAGCCTCAAGGGGGATTCTTGCCCGGCCGTCTGAACACAGACGGAACATGCCATAACCGCTTACGGGAACTGTTCAGGAGTCAAAAGGTTCCCTCTCCCGCTGCTGCTGACTGGTGCGCTCCGTCATAAAGTCATCCGTAACTCCTTCCTCATCCAGAAAAAATGAGTCCCTGACACCTTCGGTGTCCGGTTTGCGAACTTCAGGAATTATCATGACCTTGAGGCTCCGCTCGGGGTTCCCGGCAAGAGCAAAGCCCTGCTGTATATCCCGCAGAGAAAACCGGTGGGTAATCATCCCGCCCACATCGACAGCCCCTTTCTCTATGAGAGAAAGGGCGTCTTTAAGGTCCCCGGGAGCCGCGGCGTATGAACTTACCACTCGTACTCCAGACCACCAGTACTCGTTAAAGGGAAAATCCAGGGTGAACTCCGGGTCGGAAGGAGCGAAAAAGAGTATTTTCCCCGAAGGGGAGACAAGACTGAAGGCGCTTTTTATCGCGTCCCGCGCCCCCGTGCATACTATTACCACGTCAGAGAGATATCCTGAGTTATTCTCCTTTATAAGCGAAGCGATATCGTCTTTGGGGCTGAATACAGAAGCGGCTCCCAACTCCACGGCCTTGCGGAGCCTGAATTCGTCTGAATCAGTCATGAAAACCGGTCCCGCCTCGAGGTGAAGAACATACTGAAGGCATAAAAGCCCCGCGGTGCCGCTTCCGAGAATCGCCACGCTCTCCCCGCTACAAACCCCCGCCGCGTTAACTGCCCTCGTGACGCATCCAAGAGGCTCGGTGAACGATCCTTTCTCAAAGGATACGTTATCAGGAAGATGGAGCACCCCGCGCTCCACGTTGGGCGGCGCAACACGCACGTACTCTGAGAAACCGCCGGGATCAAAACCCGACTTCTTTATCATGGGACAGTTGGTATGTCTTCCGGAAAGACAGTAACGACACCCCTCACAAGGGACATGATGAGTGGCAACGACCCTGTCGCCCACACGGAACCGGCTCACTCCCGCTCCGACCTCAGCCACTTCCCCAGCGATCTCGTGACCGAGCACCAAGGGAGCCTTCGGCACCCTGTACCACTCCATAAGGTCGCTTCCGCAGATTCCGCTCGCCCTGATCCTGATGAGAATCTCCCCCTCTCCCGGCTCCGGGCGGGGAAACTCCCTGATCCTTACGTCGCTGTTTGTGTGATAGACTGCGGCGAGCATGTCACGAGCCTTTCTCCCTGAGTTCAGTGAAAAGCTCGTGGGCCTGTTTAGGGGTCATGTTCTCGTGAACAATGCCGCGGATTGCCCTTATAATAGCCACGGGGTTCTCGCGCTGCCAAATGTTTCTTCCCATGTCCACACCGGCAGCACCCCGGGATATCGCCTCGTGAGTCATGTTGAAAACGTCCATTTCGGTATTAAGTTTGGGACCGCCCGCGATCACTACGGGCACTGGGCAGCTTCCGGTTACTTTCTCAAAATCCTCGCAGTAATAGGTCTTGACGATGCGGGCCCCGAGTTCGGCGCATATCCTGCAGCAAAGCCCAAGATACCTTGAGTCCCTTTTTTCAAGCTCCTTGCCGACGGCCGTTATTCCGAGAACCGGAATGCCGTATCTCTCTCCCTTGTTCACAAGCTCCGAGAGCCCGAGAAGGGTCTGTCTCTCAAACTCGGTCCCTACGAAGACTGAAAGCCCTACCCCCGCGACGTTAAGCCTTATCGCCTCCTCGAAATCCACGGTAATTCCCTCATCCTCAAGATGCGGGCCCGCTATGCTCGTTCCCCCCGAGACCCTCAGCACCACGTTGGCCCCCGAGTCGGGGTCGACCGAGCTCCTGAGCACTCCTCTGGTGAGCATTATGGTGTCCGCGTAGGGAAGAAGAGGGGTTATGGTTTCTTTGGGAACCTCGAGGCGATGGGTGGGACCAAGGAAGTAGCCGTGGTCAAGGGCGAGCATGACCGCTCTTCCTGTATCGGGCCTTATAATGCGGGCCATCCTGTTTTTCATGCCCCAGTCCATAAAGACTCGCCTCCTTAAGTAGCCTCGCTAAACTCTAGAGAAATACCCGCCGCATGTCAAACGGAACTCAGGAGTAAAAACGCGTTCGGAATCTTAAGACAAAGACCCCCCGCAAGAATATCTTTGACCAGCGAAATTCTCTTGTGTCCCGCAATGCAATTCGCAGCATCTGGTATATACTTGTTGCGGTTGCATGTTTTTGCGAAACGGGAAATCCGCGGAGAATCTTCCACAGAAAAGCTAACGGGAGGAAAAAATGATAAAAGCCATGAGAATATACGCTTCCCTGTCAATTCTGCTTGCGGCAGCTCTGCTTCTGTTCTTTTTCGTCCTTTCCTGCCACGACGATGAAGACAGGGCTACCAGGGTGGGGATAGTCTATGACACGGTGGGCAAGGAGGACAGATCATTTAATGAGTCCGCCTATGAAGGCGCAAAGAGGGCCGAGGCGGAACTCGGAATCTCTTTAAGCGAAGAAACAACTCGTGGAACCGATCGTGAGGAACTTATCCGCTCCCTAGCCGGGAACAACGACCTTGTTATAGCCGTAGGGTTTTCATTTGAGGGGGCGATAAAAAAGATCGCGGCTGAATTTCCGGGGACCAGTTTCGCCGGAGTGGACATTCAGCAGGGAGAGAGCCCTCCTCTAAATTTCGCAAGCCTGCTTTTTAACGAGGCGGAAGGGTCCTTTCTCGTAGGCGCCGCCGCGGCGCTTACCACAGAAACGGACAAAGTCGGCTTCATAGGAGGAGTATGCGCCACTCCTGACAGGATCATCGAAAGATTCGAGGCGGGATTTATAGCCGGCGCACGGGAAGTAAACCCTGATATCGCGATTGAAACTGAGTACCTGTCTCACTGGGATGACCAGATGGGCTTTAACAATGCGGATAAAGCGAAGACAGTCGCGACACGCATGTTCGGAGACGGAGCGGATGTCATCTTTCACGCGGCGGGCGCCTCGGGGCCGGGGCTTTTCAAGGCGGCAAAGGACATAAGCGAAAGAGAAAGCACTGTCTGGGCCATAGGGGTTGACGCCGATCAGTACAGAACCGCAAGCGAATCCGAGCGGGAGCACATACTGACTTCCATGCTTAAAAGGGTCGATGTAGCCGTCTACAATATCATTGAAGCCCAGAGAAACGGTGAATTCTCGGGCGGAGAGGTAAAAAACGATCTCTCAAACGGCGGAGTCGACTACGCAACGTCCGGGGGATTCGTGGATGGGATAGAAGATGTGCTTGAAGAGTACAAGGCCGACATAATAAGCGAAGAGATCAAAGTTCCGAACAGTCCCGATAACGAAGGCTGCGCAAAGCCGCAGACTTACTGACCATGCCGCGCGGGAAGATCCTGCTCAGAAACTCCCGACAAGCGATCCTGCGGCCGCAAAACCTTCAAGCGCGCGGGATATCTGATCTTCCGTGTGGGTCGCCATAAGCGACGCCCTTATCCTGCATTTTCCCGCGGGAACGGACGGAGGTCTCACAGCCGGAGTGTAAATCCCCTTCTCCCTAAGCAAAGAGGCAAGCCGAAGCGTCACCTCCGGTTCTCCCGTAAGCACGGGCACTATAGCGCTCTGGGATGAAAGCACGTTAAATCCCATCTCTAAAAGACCGTCCTTAAACGTGTCGACAAGACCCATCAGATGCGTTCTTCTCTGCGGTTCGCTCTCTATGATACAGATAGCCTCAATTGACGCCGCGAGGGATGCCGCAGGAAGGGAAGTATCGAAAATGTAGCTTCTTACCCTGTTTCTTATGAAATCAATAAGGCTCCGGCTGCCGGCCACGTATCCGCCCACAGACCCCACTGCCTTTGACAGTGTGCCCATGACCACCGGAACTCTCCGTTCCACCCCGAAATGTTCCGTGGCACCGCTTCCCTTCTCCCCCAGAACTCCCATGGCGTGGGCCTCATCCACCATGAGCATGCATCCGTAGCGCTCGGAAATCGAGCAGATCTCCCCGAGGTCCGTGAGATCCCCGTCCATGCTGAACACCGTGTCTGTGACTATAAGCTTTTTTCCGCCCCCGCGGCTTGCGGAGACCATGCGCCTAAGACTGTCGGTGTCAAGATGCGGATATACCTTCACCCCGGCCCGGGAAAGTCTGCAGCCGTCTATTATGGAAGCGTGGTTAAGCTCATCGCTGAACACCGTATCCCCTTCCCCGACAAGTGCCGCGATCGTTCCCACATTCGCGAGATAACCGCTTGAGAAAAGAATCGCGGCCTCAGTTGATTTCATCTCCGCTATTTTCCTCTCAAGCTCGGCGTGAAGGTCGGAGCTTCCGCTTACGAGCCTTGAGCCCCCGGAGCCCGTACCGTACTCAGAAAGTGCTCGGGCAGCTGCCGCCACCACCCTGGGATCAGTGGAAAGACCAAGATAGTTGTTAGAGGCGAGAAGCAGGTGCTTTTTTCCGCCGATCACTATCTCGGGAGACTGTCCCGAGGTGATTTCCGTAAGCGTCCTGAAAAGATTCTTCCCCCGTATGACCCTCAACTCATCCTCAATCCACTCAAGAGAACCGGGGCTTCCATCCTTACTGGCCCTCTTCGGTGACCTTTTTTATCGAGAGATATGTCGCCCGCACAAGCTTTGTGAGATCATCCATCTCTATTCCGACGGGTGGCATGAGCACGACCACGTCACCAAGCGGCCTTATGAGAACCCCGCGCGAAAGCGCCTCCTCGGCAACCCGCCACCCCATTCTCTCCGCCGCCTCGTAGGGCTCCCCGGTCTTCTTGTCGCTTACAAGCTCTATTCCCGCCATAAGCCCCTTGTTTCTTGTGTCTCCGACGTGGGAGAGTCCCTCGAACTCCCGAAGCTCGCTCTCGAGAAACTCAATTTTTTCAGGAAGCAAAGCCAAGGTGTCGTTATTTCTAAAAGCCTCGAGATTTCCCATAGCGGCAGCGCATGAAAGAGGGTTTCCAGAGTAGCTGTGGCCGTGAAAGAATGTCTTAAATTCCTCGTAGTCTCCCAGGAACTCCTCGTAGATCTCATCGGTCGTTATGGTCGCCGAGAGCGGAAGGTATCCCCCGGTCATACCCTTTCCCAAAACCATCATGTCGGGCGTCACGCCGTCGTGTTCGCAGGCGAACATCCTGCCCGTTCTTCCGAAACCCGTAGCCACCTCGTCAACTATCATGAGCACGTCGTAGCGCGTGCAGTACTCCCTTACTTTCGCGAGGTATCCGTCGGGAGCCACCACCATCCCTCCCGCGGCCTGAACGCAGGGCTCAAGTATGACGGCTGCTATCTCCTCGTGGCTCTCCCTAAGTATCTCCCCCATCTTATCCGCGCACGCGATACCGCATCCGGGCCATGTCTCTCCAAGCGGGCACCTGTAGCAGTAGTAGGAAGGAGCCCTGTATGTCTTGAACAAAAGAGGCGAGAAGGCCTTGTGGAAAATGTCGATTCCCCCTACCGAGACGGCCCCGAGAGTATCGCCGTGATAACCGTTATCAAGGCAGAGAAAGGCTTTTTTCTCGGGCCTGCCCCTGTGGGACCAGTACTGAAACGCCATCTTGAGCGCGACCTCGACGGCGCTTGCCCCGTCGCCCGAGTAAAACACTTTCTTAAGTCCCGGCGGGCAGATTTCCACAAGCTCCTTTGCAAGCTCCGCCGCAGGGGGATTGGTGATGCCCAGAAGCGTGCTGTGGCTTACAAGCTCAAGCTGCTTTTTTATTGCCCCGTCGATCTCGGGCACCGCGTGGCCGTGGATGTTAACCCAGAGGGAGGAGACGCCGTCTATGTACTTTTTTCCCTCGGAGTCCACGAGATATGATCCCTCCGCGCGTTCGATCACTATGGGATCCCTGCTCGCGTAGTCCTTCATCTGGGTAAAGGGATGCCAGACAAATTCCCTGTCGTAGGACCCTATCTGTTTTGATCTGTCGGTCATTTCGGTTTGTCAGGGGGGCCAGAGACCCTGAATGGGAAGAATATAACGAAACCGCGGGGGCGAGGCTAGTTTAGAATTTCTTTTCTGACCGGCATCTGAAGATCGTCAAGCATCCGCAGATCGTCCTTGGGCGAACGTCCCGGAGTGGTAAGGTAGTTGCCGAGGATCATGGCGTTTGCCCCCGCCACAAGACCCATGGCCTGAAGATCCCTGAGAGTGACTTCCCTTCCCCCCGCCGTCATTATTATCTTGTCCGGAAGCACCAGCCTGAAAATCGAGATGGTCTTCACGGCTTCAAGCGGCTCTATGGTCTCAAGGTTCTCAAACGGGGTTCCGGGTCTCGGGTCAAGGAAATTTATCGGTACCCAGGTGGGGTTAAGATCCTTTATCTCAAAGGCGAATTCCACTCTCTGGGCAATCGTCTCTCCCATGCCCAGTATGCCGCCCGAGCAGAGATTCATTCCGGTCTCCTTCACAAGAAGAGCTGTCTTAAGCCTGTCGTCGTAGCTGTGAGTGGTGCATATGCTGGGAAAATGGCTCCTGCAGGTCTCAACGTTGTGGTTGTACCTCCACACCCCATGATCCCTCAGTTCGTATGCCTGTTCCCTGGTAAGGTCGCCTAGAGAGCAGCCGACCTTGAGGTTGGTTTCCGCGCAGAGAAGATCAACGGCTTCAAGAACTTTTTTGAATATCCTCGGCGTCGGGCCCTTGGCGCTTATTACTATGCAGAAGTCCATGGCGCCCATCTTCTCGGCCTGCCTCGCCGCTCCGAGTATCCTCTCAGCCGCCATTAGCGGATGGGCCTCAACCTCGGTATCGAAATGGGCCGACTGGGAGCAAAAAGAGCAGTCCTCGGGACAGTTCCCCGTCTGGGCGCTTATTATGGAGCGCAGAAACACACCGTCGCCCTTGTACTTGAGGGTAACTTTTCTCGCAAGCGATATGAGGTCAGAGAGCCGCTCTCCGGAAAGCTCGGTAAGCGCGAGGGCGTCTTCAAAGGTTATCTCCTCTTCTTTTTCGAGAAGTTTTTCGGAAACTACGTCAAGAATATCTATTTCGGGTTGCCTCTGAGTCCTGAGTCTAGGGAAATCTAGATTACAGAAACGGGCGGGGTTGTCAAACCAATCCGCCTGCGGGCTATGGGCCGTTTAGCCGGAAAGCAGCGTAAGGATGGAGAAAAAATGGGGACAAGGTGTGTTTGGAGTGGCACTTATTGTTTTTGAGGAGTTCTGATTGTCTCGGGGGAAAGCAAATAAATCATGAAGAACGTAAGACCTTGTGCAGGATTTTTGGATGCGCTGTTAAGAATATTTTTGCTCGCAACGCCTCAGGGTTTTTCGAAAATGGGGTTCCGGGCAGGCAGGAAATTTTGTTTTTGCTCTTGCAATTTTGGTTAGGATTATGATTTAATTGATGAAATGCTGGTTTTATCTCACTGCTATTGTGAGTTGGTATAGCAAATTTTAAGGGAGGAGTTATTAAAGATGAAACTTAGAACATACGGAGTAGTTTTGAGCCTGTTTTTCGCGCTGGGACTCGTTTTTTCGTTCAGTGTAGAGGCATCTGCCAGTCACGGGGACGGTACGGGCATAGAGGCGGGAGCCGTTGACCCTATGGACAAAGAGAGCGTGGAGGAATTTCTTGATCATATAATAGGTTACTACAATGATGTTGTCGCCACCAACATGAGCGATCGTGACACGCTGAACAGAGCACTGGTGATATTCGGCAGGGCCATCAGGCAGGAAGGAACCTATAAGAACTCCGGCGAAGGCAGCAAGGAAATGTACTCAATGAGCATAGACGGAAGCGGAATCTTGACGAATCACGCGGGGCATCCCGGATTGTTTGGCTACCAGTTTGATCCTGATGCCCCAAATTCGGCGGTTGCGAGCACCATACAAACTTTAATCGCTAACTCGAAGGTTGGTACGACAGACTGCCAACCGTACGGCGACCAAAACAGGGTGGCCTGCGCGAAGAAAGTACGGAGTGGAGGTGGAGACCTAACTATCATAGCGGGTCTTCATCACGAAGCAGACGATGGTACTTTTAATCTTCCTGCTGTATGCTCGGAATTCATGCTTGCTGATGACAAGAGCCCCGCGCATGTATACAGCGACCCAAGCGACGCCAATCTCAAAGCCTACGTACAAGGCATTATCAAAATTGTTCAAGGGCAAGTGGCATCTGCAACGCAACAGCAAATCGTAGAGTTCACGCAGGCGGGAGGGAATATACTTGTCTTAAACCCAGCTACCCCTGATACGTTCGATCAAGCTGCCTTCGATGAATTCAATATGGGAGTACAACAGAAGATTTACAGCAGAACCGCCTGCTTTGGAAGCAAGTATTTCAAACATGAAAACATATATGCTTTCATAATGGATGCAAACCCGGCGGCCTCTACGGTACTTTTTAATGGAAACAATTTTGACTTGAACGGTACTAACCTTGAGTTGAATGATGATCAACTGCCGGGAGATGACAAAAGCATATCGGGACTGTTCAACAGAGCATTAGGAGACCCAGTAAATGGAGCTTTCGCTTATGTCAACTATCACTGGGATGATCCAACAACCGAGGAAGATAATGTTGAGAACTTCTTCAGAGATAGCAAGGTTCCCGGGACTTCGTGCAAGAGAAGCTACATCGAGGTGGCGGACATATCCGCAGAAACACTAGGTGCCCCTCAGCAGCTCTACATCTTCGGTTCCGGAACTTATCACGGAGATGATGTCTGTGCCAGCGGTGATGGCGGTGATGACGGATGTTCCATAGCCGGAGCGGGACATACGTCTCAGAGTGCTTTGCTTAACATGTTCCTGATAGCGTCCGTTCTGTTCTCGGTTGCTCTTCTGAGAAGGCGCGTATAGGAAGTTTCTTACGATATTAGCAGTTTTTTTGAAACTGTTTGAAACTGATAGTATAGGCTGATTGAGCAAGGGTGATCTTAACTGAGTTTAGGATCACCCTTGTTTTTTTTCGACATTAGAAAACACATCGTCCTCTTTTAAAGCAGGAAGGCAAAAGAACCAGCAAAAGTGCTGTCTTCCTGATCTTGGAAGCAATAAAGCACCATCCTATTGCTGACTCAGGAATCAGACCCTCTGAAACAGAAACCGCCCGCAGCAAAAATCCCGGCACTCTTCCGGAAACACCAAAGAATTTGTAGCACAGATTCTTTTATTTTCCGCGTCATGGACATCGGAGCGGACACCTCACCGGAACACCTTCTTGAAATCCAGCTTCATTTATGATTTAATGGAAAAACACTGGCTTTGTGCTAACTGGCATTTCAATGCAGCAAAAGCCCCAGGAGGATCAATAAAATGAAATTTAAAACACATGGAATAATTTTGAGTCTGTTTTTCGCGCTGGGTCTTGTTTTTTCATTCAACATTGAGGCGTCCGGTAGTCACGGGGACGGTACGGGAATAACCGCAGAACAGGTCGCTGCCAACCCAGATGAAACGAGCATGAAGGCTTTTGTTAATCACATAGTGGATTACTATAACGAAATCAGGGAGCCGCTCATCAATGATCTTGAAGCAAATCGCGCCGAGCTGATTAGAAAACTGACAATATTCGCAAGGGATATCAGGCGGGAAGGAGATTACAGGCACGGTGAAGTCTACGTAATGGGCATAACCGACAATAACGTTATAACGAATCATGCGAGATATCCTGAATTGATAGGTTACAAGGTTGATCCGAGTGCCGGTACGCCGCTTGCGAATACTTTTAAAGAGTTACTCGACAATTCAGCTATTGGGACTACGAATTGCGAAGATTACGGCCAGAACAAGGTAGCCTGTGCGGCTAAAGTAAAGGGTGACTTTACTGTGGATATAACGAACATAGCAGGTCTTCATCACGAGGCAAACGACGCCGCTTTTGTTGAGCCTAACTGTTACGGTCTCACGCTTGGAACTACCGCCAAGGAGGTTTTCGACAATCCGAGCGACGCCAATCTTGAAACTTACGTACAAGATGTTATAACAGCGGTTCAAGAAGACGTAGGAAATATAGCAGTGGATGAAATAAAGAAGACGCCTGGCCTTGACCTATCTAACCCCACAAGCCTAGCTGTACTACTCAATCCAGCTGATCTGAAAGAACTTAATGACAAACTAACCACAAGAATTCAAGAGAGGCTTTTTTGTTTTGGAAGCGGAGACTTCAAGCATGAAAACATATATGTTTTCGTAATGGGTGCGGATCTAGAAAATTCCATAGTATTTGTGAACGGAAACAACTTTGACCTAAACGGCGGTAACCTTGAATTGGAAGACGAAGAGTTGAACCATCAGGACAAGACTATAGCGGGCCTGTTTAACAGAGAATTAGCAGGCGGAACTACCGCTTACGCCAACTATCGCTGGGACGATCCCACAACCGACGCTGACAACATTGATAACTGGTTTGAGATGAATTCAGTTCCCGGCAGAACACCTAAGAGAAGCTACATCGAGGTAGCTGACTTAAACGGAGGAATTCCCGACGCAGTTGCTCTAGCAATTAATGATCCTAATCTTCCTGCTGATTTTATTAAGGGATTGATTCCTCTTCCTCCACAACTATTCATTTTCGGTTCTGGGACTTATGGTGAGCAGGACGACATGGATGACATGGACGACATGGACGACATGGATGACATGGATGACATGGATGACATGGATGACATGGATGACATGGATGACATGGATGACATGGATGACATGGATGACGCCGTTAGCGGCGGAGGGTGCACCATCACTGGAACCAGCAATACGTCTCAAGGCACTTTGCTTAACCTGTTCCTTGTAGCGTCTGTTCTTTTCTCGGTCGTTTTCCTTAGAAGACGCGCATAGGAACTTTCCTGCAATACCGGCAGTTTTGCTGAAACTGGCGGCAAAAGCTGATCTGACAAGGGCAGTCACAAGACTGCCCTTGTTTTTTTCGGCATTTAAACGCACCTTATTGACAACCTCAAACAAGCCAGCGAAACATCAAGCTGTTCCCGGATAGATGCGCATGAGGAACTGTCTGTTATAATTCTCAAACCATGGCCAGTACGGAAATAAAATGCAATCTCTTCATTGACGGCGGGGAAATGGAGCCGCAAAGCGGCACCTATTCCGTAAGGGAAAACCCGGCGACGGAAGAACCCCTGGCGGAGGTTGCGGAGGGAGGACCGGAAGACATCGACGCAGCGGTTCGGGCCGCCGAGCGCGCTTTTCCCAAGTGGTCTCGTCTTCCAGCATCCGAGCGCGCGAAGTACCTTCTTCGGATCGCCCAAGTACTTTCGGATAACAGAGACAAAATAGCCCTCATAAACACCCGCGAGACGGGAAAACCCATCCGTGAGAGCGCAATGGTTGAAATAGGCGGCTCGGTGAGAACGCTTGAGTATTACTCAGGGGCCCATACCCAACTTAACGGAGAGACTATCCAGGTAAACGAAAACCAGATATCCCTAACCATAAAAGAACCCGTGGGTGTGGCGGCGCACATAATCCCGTGGAATTTCCCCCTTCTTCTCTCCTTCTGGAAAATAGCCCCCGCGCTTGTGGCCGGATGCACCATAGTCATAAAACCCGCGGAACTCACCTCGTGCGGAATCTTCGAGGTGGCTAAGCTCTGCTCCGAGGCCGGACTCCCTGACGGCGTGTTAAACGTGGTGCCCGGAGAAGGCTCCGTAGCCGGCCAAGCGCTCACAGAGCATCCCGGAATAGGAAAGATAGCGTTCACCGGTTCGACCCAGGTCGGAAAACACGTCATGAAAACGGCGGCGGACAACATAAAAAGGGTATCCCTTGAGCTTGGCGGCAAGGCTCCCTGCATGGTTTTTCCGGACGCAGATGTCGAAGGGGCCGTCGAAGCGTGTCTTCGCGGAGGCTTTTTTAACCAGGGGGAGAACTGCACCGCCGTTACCAGGCTCATGCTCCACGAGGAGATATACGACGAGTTTCTCTCAGCTTACCTCGACAGGGTCTCGAGGATAAGAATCGGGGATCCCGAGAACCCGGAAACCGAGTTCGGAGCGGTGATATCAAAAGAGCACTACAACAGCGTTATGAACTACATTGAAAAAGGCGTCTCGGAAGGAGCACGGGTAGTCGCGGGCGGAGACCGCCCCGAAGGATTAGACAAGGGCTACTACATAGCGCCGACTGTTATAGAGAACATCCCTCCCGGCTCTGTTCTGCTGCGCGAGGAGATATTCGGGCCGGTTGTCTGCGTTATTCCCTTTAAAACAGAACAAGAGGCCGTCGCGGCGGCAAACGACGTCGAGTACGGACTCGCCGGGGGAATCTGGACCCGGGACATAAACCGCGCGCTTCGTGTGGCAAAAGCCGTAAAGGCGGGATATCTCTGGGTTAACACCTACGGGGGAATAATCCCCGAGACCCCATACGGGGGCTTTAAGCAGAGCGGAATAGGAAAAGAGCTGGGAGCAGAAGGCATAGACAACTACCTTGAGACCAAGTGCGTTAACATCTTTACCGGGGAGAGCACCGGGAAGTGGTACAAGGGATAGCGGATGGATTTTGAAGACATAATCTACGAAAAAACGGACGGAGTCGCGTTCGTTACCATAAACCGTCCCCAGGCGCGAAACGCCTTCCGGGACGTAACGCTAAACGAAATGATCAGGGCCATTACGGACGCCTGGGCGGATGAGGGAGTCGGCGTGGTGGTTCTACGGGGCGCAGGCGGCAAGGCGTTTTCAAGCGGAGGAGACCTCAAGGAGAAAAAAAGCGGCCCGGGCGGTAAGGACGGCCTTCTCGGAGTCGGGGATTACGTTTCCCACCTCCACTACCTCATAAGAAACATACCGAAGCCTGTAGTAGCCGCGGTTAGGGGTTATGCGATAGGCGGAGGGAACATACTGCAGTTCATGTGCGATCTTACGATCGCTTCTTCGGATTCCGTTTTCGGGCAGGTGGGGCCAAAGGTCGGAAGCGTGGATCCGGGTTTCGGAACGGCTTACCTCTCAAGACTTATAGGCGAGAGAAAGGCAAGGGAGATGTGGTATCTCTGCAGGCAGTACTCGGCTCAGGAAGCCCTTGAGATGGGACTTGTAAACAGGGTCGTCCCCCCGGAGAAGCTCGATGCGGAGGTAAGGACCTGGTGCGATGAGATGCTTTCTAAAAGCCCGACAGCCCTTAAGCTTGCCAAGTACTCATTTAACTCCGGAACAGACGGCCTTTTCGGAATATCGAGCATGGGCAAGGCATCCCTTGATCTTTTCAAGGGAACAGAAGAAGCTGCTGAGGGAACCAGCGCGTTTGTGGAGAAAAGACCGCCTGATTTTTCGCCTTACAGGAAATAGACCGCTTCTGGGATTTCGCAACGCCACAGGCGCTTGAATTATCCAAACTTTACTCTATAATACAGGGTTTTTATATTTTCGGGTCCACCATGGAAATACAGCACATGAAAATATTCAGCGGGATGTCGAACCATCCTCTGTTTGAGGATGTATGCAACTATCTTGACGTCGCTCCCGGACAGATGGAGATAACCCGTTTCAGCGACGGGGAGATTTTCGTCGACATAAGGGAGAGCGTGCGGGGTTCAAACGTGTTTCTGATACAGTCCACGTGTCCCCCCGTAAACGAGAACATAATGGAGCTTCTCGTTATCACAGACGCACTCAAGCGGGCATCGGCAAGGTCCATAACCGCCGTCATCCCGTATTACGGGTACGCAAGGCAGGACCGCAAGGTTCAGCCGCGCGCTCCTATAAGCGCCAAGCTCGCCGCGGACCTGATAGTCGTGGCGGGAGCGAGCAAAATCGTTACCATGGACCTCCACGCAGGGCAGATACAGGGATTTTTCGACGTTCCCGTAACCCATCTCTACGCCACGCCCGTGATAATCAACTACCTGGGGGAAAAATACCCTGACGGTGAAATGGTAATTGTTTCCCCTGATGCGGGAGGGGTTGAGAGGGCAACCGAGTTCGCGGACAGGACCCATTCTGAAATCGCCATCTGCTACAAGAGAAGGCCCGGGCCCAACGTCGCGCAGATAAGCCATATAATTGGCGACGTGGAAGACAAGCACGCTATAATAGTCGACGATCTTGTGGACACGGCGGGAACAGCCACGGAAGCTGCGAGGGTGCTTCTTGAAAAAGGCGCGAAAAGCGTATCGCTCTGCTGCACGCACGGCGTGCTTTCAGGACCCGCTCTTGACAGAATAAACAACTCTGATATTGATGAGGTAATAATCACAAACACTATTCCCCAACAGGAAAACCAAGAAAAAAGCACAAAAATCACGGTGCTAAGCATCGCCGACCTGATCGGCGAAGCGATAAGGAGAACGGCGCTCGGGGAATCGATAAGCGCACTTTTCACTTAAAAGAAAATCCAGGAGAAAAACGATGGTACAGAGCTCACTTCGGGTAAAACCCAGAATAAGAATCGGCAAAAGTGGAGCCAGGGAAGTAAGAAAGGAAGGAAACATACCGGCCATACTTTACGGCCAGGGGGCCGAGCCGATACCGCTTGTGGTGCGCCCCGACGAACTTAAACAGGCGCTTTCAAACACCGCCGGGATAAACACCGTCCTAGAACTTGAGATAGACGGTTCCGAGCCACCCGCAAAAAAATTCTCGATGGTGAAGGAAATACAGAGAGACCCGGTTAAAAACAGGGTAATCCATCTTGATTTTCTGGCTATCGACATGAAAAAGAGCATAAGGGTAAAAGTTCCGGTAAACACCAGGGGAAGGTCCGAGGGGGAAAGAAGAGGCGGCAGTCTCGAAAAACTGATGAGAACCATTGACCTTGAATGCCTGCCGGGCAATATTCCCGATTCCATAGAAATAGACGTAAGCTCTCTCGCCATGGGAGATTTCGTGTACATAGCGGACCTTGAGTTCGACGAGGGAGTAAAGCCGATTAGAGACGGGAGCGAAAAAGTCATCCAGGTGATAGCGCAGCGCTTGATAGAGGATGTGGAGACCGAAGAAGAGGTAGAGGAAGAGGTAGAGGAAGCCGAAGCCCAGGAATAAGTCACTGAATCCATGCGATATCTGATTGCCGGCCTGGGAAATCCCGGTTCCGCCTACGACAATACGAGACATAACATAGGCTTCTGTGCAGCTGAACGCGCGGCTTCCCGCTTGGGAGTAAAAATCGGGAAGAAGAAATTCAGAAGCCTCTGCACGGAGGCAACCTATTCGGATGAGAAGCTGCTCATAATAAAACCCCAGACCTTCATGAACGCAAGCGGCGAGGCGCTTCGCGAAGCGAAGGAATTCTACAGGATAGCGCTTGAGCAGATAATAGTGGTTTACGATGAACTCGACCTTCCCTTGGGGAACGTAAGGGTAAACAGGGGTGGGGGATCGGCCGGGCACAACGGAATAAAATCCATAATAGCTTCTCTTGGTTCCGGGGAATTCTGCAGGGTAAGAATCGGAATAGGGAAGCCCTCGGGGAAAAAAGAGGCCCGAGACCATGTTCTCTCCGGATTCTCCTCGGGTGAGAGGGAAGCGGCCGCCGAGGCGGTCGAGGTCGCGGTCGAGGCGACACTTGAGATAATAAGCGGGGGAGTGGATTCGGCAATGAACAAATTTAACAGTCGACTTAACTAAAAAAAAACACTCTACTAGGAGGAATTTACCAATGGGTGAAGTCATAGCGGGCAACGTAGGACTCGTGGGGATCGTGGTAGGTCTTATCGTGCTCCTATATGCGTATTTTGTGTACAGGGGGCTAAACAAGCTTCCTGAAGGCAACGACAAAATGAAGCAGATCGCTTCTGCGATTCACGAGGGAGCGATGGTGTTTCTGCAAAGGGAATACAGAATAATTGGTCTTTTCGCCGTGATTGTCTTTGTTTTGCTCTCGGTGTTTCTTGGAATTGAAACCGGAGCCGCTTACATCGGCGGGGCACTCTGTTCGCTCATAGCCGGTTTCTGCGGCATGAAGGCGGCCACAAAGGCCAACGTGAGAACCGCCCAGGCGGCGGCAACCGAAGGACAGGGAAAAGCGCTTGAAGTGGCGTTTCGGGGCGGAAACGTGATGGGACTCGCGGTCGCGGGTCTTGGCCTTCTGGGGCTCTCAATAGTTTTCTTTGTGGGAATCGACCTTCAGACGAAGCCCGAAGACGCCTCTCTTTTTACCGCGTTCTTAAAGGAATTCGGAGGAATGATAGGCGGATTCGCTATGGGGGCGAGCACCGTGGCTCTTTTCGCCAGGATAGGCGGAGGAATCTTCACCAAGGCTGCTGACGTCGGAGCGGACCTCGTCGGAAAAGTTGAAGCAGGAATACCCGAGGACGATCCGAGAAATCCGGCCACAATCGCCGACAATGTCGGAGACAACGTCGGAGACGTGGCGGGAATGGGAGCAGACCTTTTCGAATCCTATGTGGGAGCCGTAATCGCGACTGTAGTGATCGCGGCCAGCATGGCGACAAACCAGCTCCCCATGATGATGATTCCCCTGATACTCATCATAATCGGAAGCCTCGCCTCTCTGGTAGGATCAAAGGCCGTGGGGTGGCTAAGGGAAGGAGAACCGAGCGCCGTGCTTGAGAGATCCACAATATTCGCCGCGGTCGTGTACTGCGCGATATCCCTGCTGGTACTCTACGGGCTCGCTCAGGCGCAAGGCCTTCCCACCATGGGAACACAGGGATACATAAGCATATGGATCACTTCCATAGCGGGGCTGCTCGCGGGAATACTGATCGGCAAGGTAACCGAGCATTTCACCTCGGGGCCCCCGATCAAAAAAATAGCAAAGGCCTCCGAGACGGGGGTTGCCACCAACATAATCGAGGGAATCGCTGTGGGAATGTACAGCACGGCTTACCCGGTGGTCATAATCGCGGCAGCGATAGTGCTTTCTCACTGGCTCACGGGACTTTACGGAATAGGAATAGCCGCGGTCAGCATGCTCGCGACCATAGGAATAACGATGTCTGTTGACGCCTACGGTCCGGTAGCGGATAACGCGGGCGGTATCGCGGAGATGTCGGAGCTCGGCGCAGACGTGAGAAAAATCACGGACAAGCTCGATTCTCTCGGCAACACCACCGCAGCCATAGGAAAGGGATTCGCAATCGGTTCCGCGGCACTCTCCGCCCTCGCGCTTTTCGCCGCTTACACAAACGCTGTCGGGCTTACCTCGATCGACATTACCCAGCCGAAGGTTGTAGCGGGAATGCTGATAGGCGGAACTATCCCGTTTCTGATAGGCGCCCTGACTATGGGGTCTGTTGGAAGATCGGCGCAGCAGATGGTTGAAGAGGTAAGAAGGCAGTTCCGGGAGATAAGCGGACTTCTTGAAGGAAAGGGCACCCCGGACTACGCAAGGTGCGTTAAGATAAGCACCGACTCTTCCTTAAAAGAGATGATACTGCCGGGCATCACCGCCATAGTGGTACCGCTCATAATAGGCTTTGCCCTCGGAGAGGAAGCCCTAGGAGGTTTTCTCGCCGGCGCAGTCGTGGCGGGAGTCATGCTCGCTCTTATGATGGCGAACTCGGGGGGAGCGTGGGATAACGCGAAGAAGTTCATAGAGGAAGGAAACCTGGGAGGAAAGGGATCGGAGGCTCATAAAGCCGCCGTCGTAGGAGACACAATAGGGGATCCGTTCAAGGATACTTCAGGGCCGGCGATGAATATTCTCATCAAGCTTATGTCCATAGTATCGCTTGTCGTAGCTCCTCTTCTTATATTATAAAACAGGTGTTTTGCGGGCGGGACCATACAACTCCCGCCCGTATTTACACAATTCTCGAAAATCAAGTATAATGGTTTTTTCTGTTGCTCCTGACTCAAGTGACGATGTTCAGGGGCCTGAGACCAAGACAGGAGGCAGTAAATATGGCTACCGAGCCAAGGAAGTACGAAACGCTTTATCTCGTAAGGCCGGATATCTCCCCCGAAGATCTTCTTACGATCCAGAACAGGGTCGAGCAGAGCGTGGCCGGAAACGGCGGGGAACTCATAAAATCCGAGAAATGGGCTGAGAGGGACCTCGCGTACAGAATAGAGAATTACACAAGAGGCACCTACTACATAGCCGTTTACGCGGCTGAGCCCAAGGCCGTAACGGACATAGAAAGATATTTTAACCTCTCGAAAAACAACGTTCTGCGGTTCATGACCGTAAATTACATCGAGGAGGAACAGAAACCGGCGGATGTCGTGATCAGCACTCCTCCGCAGGCGTCCGAGCCAGAGGATCAGAGTGCTTTCCAGACTCCTCCTTCAGCGCCCGAGGAGCAGCAGGCAGAAGGCGGCGATGAGGCACCCAAGGAAGCCGCAGAGCAGGCAGAGCCAAGCGATGAGGCACCCAAGGAAGCCGTAGAGCAGGCAGAGCCAAGCGATGAGGCACCCAAGGAAGCCGTAGAGCAGGCAGAGCCAAGCGATGAGGCACCCAAGGAAGCTGTAGAGCAGGCAGAGCAAAGCGATGAGGCACCCAAGGAAGCTGTAGAGCAGGCAGAGCAAAGCGATGAGGCGCCCAAGGAAGCCGCAGAGCAGGCTCAGGAAGACGAAGAAAAGGCCCAAGGAGGCGAGCAGTCATGAGCAGAAGACCAATGGGCGGGGGAGGCGGAAGAAAGTTTTACTCGCGCAGAAAGAAACCAAGAGACCTTGCCAAGGAAGGAAGGCAGATAGATTACAAGGACACGGAACTTCTCTCACAGTTCATAACCGAGAGGAAGAAAATACTGCCCAGGAGAAACACGGGACTATCCAGGCAGGAGCAGAGAAAAGTGGCAATCGCGATAAAGAGAGCCCGTTTCATGGCCCTTTTGCCGTACACGGTAACTCACAAGTAATTCCCAGATACCGCTTAACCGGTCGCGGAGGTAAAAAATGAAAGTAATTCTGATTTCCGACGTGGAGAACATAGGAGTAGTCGGAGACGTAAAAGAGGTGAAGAACGGGATGGCGAGGAACTATCTTTTCCCTCGCAAGCTCGCAGTAAAGGCAACGGAATCGAACCTTAAGGCCTGGAAAAGCAAGATAGAGGCAATAAAGTTTCGCAAAACCGAAATTCTTGAGAACGCCAAGGCGTTTGCGGGAAAACTCGAAGGTCTTGAAATCTCCATACCCGCCAAAGCCGGGGAGGGAGACAGGCTGTTCGGATCAGTTACCTCGCAGAACATTTCCGATGCGATCGAGGAGAAAGGATTCGAAATCTCAAGAAGGGACATACTGCTTGACGGCACTTTAAAGGAACTTGGAACATACACAGTCGCACTGAAACTCCATGCGGACGTAACACAGCACATAACAGTAAACGTGGTGAAGGAAGAAGAGCAGCAGTAAAAGGCAGAACCTTATTGACATTTTTTCGGAGGAAACCGCTATGTCAGACAGTTTAAAAACCCCGCAGTTCGCACCGGTAGGAGAGAAAGAAGTCACCCGGGCCATCGTTGAGGGATTCTCAGAAGAGTTCAGCGAATACATTACAAGCGACGTCATAATCGTCGGCGCGGGACCGAGCGGACTCGTGGCAGCAAAGGACATAGCGAAAAAGAAGTACAAGGTGCTGCTTGTCGAAAGAATGAACTACCTCGGAGGAGGATTCTGGATCGGCGGATACCTGATGAACAAGGTCACCGTACGTGCTCCGGGAGAGACGGTTCTCGACGAGATTGAAGTGCCCTATGAAGAAGTCTCCGAAGGGCTTTTCGTCGCCGACGGTCCTTACGCCTGTTCGAAGCTGATAGCGACGGCATGCGAAGCCGGGGCGAAAGTAAGGAACATGACGCTGTTTGACGACCTGGTTTACAGGGAGAACGGAAGGGTCGCGGGGATAGTGATCAACTGGACGCCAATCGCAAACATGCCCAAGGAGATAACCTGTCTTGACCCCATCGCTATAGAATCAAAACTGGTAATAGACGCCACGGGGCACGACGCCTACTGCATTTCCAGGCTCTCCCAGCAGGGTCTTTACAAAAAACTTCCAGGTCACGGATCAATGTGGGTCGAGAAATCAGAAGAAGCGCTCGTTGAATACACAGGAGAAGTGCACCCCGGACTGCTCGCGTGCGGAATGGCGGTTAACACCACATTCGGACTTCCGAGGATGGGACCCACTTTCGGCGGAATGCTGCTTTCCGGAAAAAAGGTGGCCCAGGTAGCTATAAACATACTCGATGAAATGGACTAGAGGCCGTAGCGGTCTCCTGTTCATCACCATGTAGCGGGGCACAGTCTCTACCGGCTTTTTGCTATCTTCCTTATTTCGCTCTCACACTCCTCACACAAAAGGCCCGAGTACTGGGTATCGAGAACTTCCTTCTGCCAGTGCGAATTAAAAAGCGCGCATTTGCCGTTTTCGCAGAATTCCTTCCCGCAGAAATGATGCAGAAGAGGCTGAAGCACGTAGGAGCCTGTTATCTTCGTTATCCTCTCGTCTTCATAGTCAATGAACTTTCCCCGGAACGCCTCGTCAAGCTCTGAGAGATCCTTTCCCGACCGTATAAACTCCGCCTTGAGAAAATAATACTCCCTCGGTCTTGCCGGACCTTCCACAAGTCCCGAGGTTGAAACAAAGGACGGAAACCCCGAGATTATAGCCCTTGCGTGGTATCTCCGGGAGCCGTAAGTGCCAAGCAGCCTTCCCGTGATAACCGCGTGAAAGTCGTTTTCCGCGAGTTCCCCAGGATGTTTTCCAAGAAAGAACCTCGAGAATATTCTCTGAACCCAGAGGCCGTCATAAAGCTCCTTTTCAAACGGTTCGGACGCCGTATGGGTTTTGAATAAATCAACGGGCACCTCAATGTCAAAGACCCTGGCCCTTGAGAGAAAAGATTCAAGTTCGGCCGTCTCTTCTGTCCCAAGCGAGAGATAGCTCAGGAAATCCCCGCGAAACTCAACCGAAAGACCCAGGTCCGCAAGAAAATCCGTCACATCCTGGATGACAAGCGATTGCGAAGGACTGTCTGAATAAAGGAATACTGGAAACATCAGGGGGAAATATCCGAGCTTCTCAGAGCAGCGGGTGAGAACTCGGCTATGATTTCGATTTCCACCGGGGAGTCCATCGGAAGTGCCGAAACTCCCACTGCGACCCTCGCGTGGCGTCCGTTCTCAGAGAGTATGTCGGAGAAAAGCTCCGAGGCGCCGTTAACTACCTTGTGCTGTTCCGTAAATCCGGGGGCGCTCGCCACGTAACCCGTCACCTTGACGATTCTGCTTAGCTGGCGAAGATCTTCCAAGGTATGACTGATCACGGAGAGGCCGTTTATCGCCGCAAGTCTCGCCGCCACATAGCCCTCCTCAACCGTAAGATCGGACCCTACTTTGCCCATGAAAAGAAGCTTTCCTTTTTCAACGGGAAGCTGGCCCGACACGAAAATCAGGTTCCCAGACACCGTAGCGGGAACATAGCTTCCAAGGGCCGGAACTTTCTCCGCGAGTTCTATTCCAAGTTCCGCGAGTTTTTCCTCTATCATCACTCGCGCCCCGTCTTTACGCCAAGATATATTGTCCTGCCCCCGCGCTCGATAAGAAAAAGCAGGGTTCCACTAGAACCATGCTCCGCAACCGCATCATGGTATTCGTCGAGTCCCCCAACGGCATCTCCGTTTACCTCCACTATCACGTCACCCGGGCGAAACCCCGCTTCAGAGGCGAGGCTACCGCGTGCAACTCTTGCGATAATGACTCCGCCCGACGCATTGATCTTGAACCGCTCTCTTAGCTGCTCGGTTATCTCGCTTACTTCAATGCCGAGTTCCTCCTCGGCTTTCAGCTTGTCTTCGGGGTCCTCGGTTTTTTCATTCTCGGGATGTTCGATAAGCTTTATGGTAAAGACTCTCTGCTTCCCGTCGCGAAGCACCACGAATTTCGTATCGACCCCGGGCTTTGTAAGCGCCAGCTTTCTTGCAAGAGTGGCGGCGTCCGGAATCTCTTCGCCCTCGACGGAAACAATAACGTCTCCCCTCCTGATCCCAGCCTCATCCGCCGGACTTCCTTCCTTGACTTCGGATACCAGCCCTCCCTTGTCGCGGTTGATCCCGAGAGCTTCTGAGATTTCGGGGGTTATGTCCTGAATCATTATTCCGAGCCAGCCCCTGATGACCTTCCCATGAGCCTTTAGATGCTCAACGACTGTTTTCGCCATGTTTATCGGTATGGCGAAACCAAGGCCCTGGCCGCGGGCCATGACCGCGGTGTTCACACCCACAACCCTGCCCTCATAGTCAAAAAGCGGCCCCCCGCTGTTTCCAGGGTTAATAGCCGCGTCGGTCTGAATGAAGTTGTCGTATCGCCCGATTCCAAGAGCCCTCCCCTTAGCGCTGACTATCCCGGCGGTGACCGTGTGACCCAGGCCGAAAGGGTTCCCGATGGCAAATACCGAGTCCCCTATGGCGAGGGCCGAGGAATCGCCCATTTCCACAGCGGGAAGAGGCCCTTCCGGATCGATTTTGAGCAGCGCAAGATCCGTTACGGGATCGGTGCCGACTATCTTGGCAGTGTATTTTTTGCCGCCTTCGAGTATCACCTCGATCTCTTCGGCTTTTCTCACTACATGGTTGTTAGTAATTATGTAGCCGTCGGAACTCATTACAAAGCCCGAGCCCAGTCCCTTGTTTCTGAATTCCCTCCCCGGCATCTGGTCGGAGAAAAACTTTTCGAAAAATTTCTTGAAGTATTCGTCCTGGTACCGCGGAGCAAACGGCGATGTCTTTATCACGTTTGTCGTGCTTATATTAACGACCGAAGGGGTAAGACGCTTTACCGTGGCCGAGATGGACTCGGAAGAATCATGGGAGAGGGCTTCTGAGGGAGAAAAAGAGAGTGCCGCCGCCACGATGAAGAAAAAAAGTAGAGATTTACGTGATTTCATTAAACTTATGCTCCGGAATCAAAAGAATTTTAACTGCGGGACAATGAACTCACAGTGGATCTTTCAGCATGTTGTCCCAGTACCTGAAAAGCTGTCTGCTGGAATACACTTTCACAATATAATCACGGATAGACGAGAGAACACCGCTTTCGGTGTATATGAATTTCCCCATGATCCTTGACTGGTTCTGAACCTTGTTCACCCTGCCCTTTCTTCTTGACTCGTACTGCCAGAAGGCGTGAGGGAGGTTCACTGAATCGGTCCTGCAAAGCTCCTCGGCCAAAACGGCCGCCGATTCCATCGCCATCGATACGCCCGCGCCGGCATTCGGCAGTATAGCGTGAACCGAGTCTCCGACAAGAACAACCCTTCCGCGCGACCAGCTGTCCATTCTGAGGTCGTTGTACTCGTCGTAGTAAATATCGCGCGGGTCATCAAGACTGCGCAGGATTTCCGGCACCACGCCTCCGAACTCATCGAAGCTCTGCCGGATGCTCTCTATTCTCGTATCAACGCTGTCTCTGACGCCGGATTCTCTTTTTACGCTGGTGAAAACGGCAAGACGTCCGCGTGTCGGCCACATCCCGAGAAATTTTCCCTTCCCCCAGTACTCGATAATCCCTTCGCTTTTGCAGAGGTCCGGGTTGACCCAGAAGCCCCAGCCGGACATGCCGCTATAGCGAAGCGGTATGTCGCCGAAGACATCCTTTCTGACCTTGGATCTTATCCCGTCACATCCTATAACGAGATCATAGGTCCCCGTGCTTCCGTCGCTGAATGCCGTCTCGACTCCGTCCCCGGTGTCCTCAAGAGAAACGACCGTGGTGTTCATCCTGATCGAACCCTCGCTTACCGCCTCCAAGAGTATATCTATCAGGTCAGGGCGGTAAATGCTTATTATGGGACCGTACTTCTCAACCACGGAATCAATCGTGTAGCTGTTTATAACCCTGCCCCTGTAGTTGGAAATGTTGTAATCGGTAAAATCGCAGCCCCTCTCCCTGAGCAGTTCGTAAAGACCGAGCCCCTTGAGTATCCTGCTGCCAGAAGGCCAGACCACTATCACGTACCCCACATCCCCGAACCGCGGAGCCCTCTCTACAAGAGTCGGGTGGAATCCCCGCTGTTCAAGAAGCCCGCAGAGCGTGAGTCCGGCAACGCCGGCGCCAACTATAAGGACTCTCATGTCGGGACCGTAACGGACACGGCCGTCTGAAGACATGGATGCGTTCTCAACCCGGTTCATGTTTCTCTCCGCTTTATCTCCTTAAAACCAAAAAAGGCTGACCTCGAATTACAGAGAAATTATAAACTATTTTGAAAAGACTGCTTAATGCGGTTTTTGGTTACCTTTCCCATTGAGTTTCTCGGAAGCGAGGAAAGCAGCAGAAGCCGGGTCGGAAGCTTGTACCGGGCGAGTTTGTCTGAAGCCCAGCTGCGAAGCTCCCCAAGGTCAATCGGGAGACCCTCCCTTAATACAAGCGCCGCCCCTACTCTTTCTCCCCAGTCCGGGTCGGCGACCCCTACCACCGCGCACTCTTCGATAAGCGGATGCCCCCTCAGCACCTCCTCGATTTCAAGGGCGGATATCTTGTATCCGCCCGACTTTATTATATCCACCGATTCCCGCCCGAGTATCCTGTAGGAACCCCCGCACTCAAGAAACGCGATGTCTCCGGTTCTGAACCATCCGTCGCAAAACACGCTCTCCGTCTCCTGTGGCTCTCCCCAGTATTCAAGGAACACTCCTTTTCCCCTCACCCTGATCTCCCCCTGCTCCTGGGCACCCAGCCGCCTGCCGTTCTCATCGAAAATTCCCACCTCGACCCCGGGCATGGCAAACCCCACACGCCCCGGAAGTCTCTCGCCCCTGTAAGGATTCGAAAGAGCCATTCCTATCTCAGTCATTCCATATCTCTCAAGAAGCACCTGCCCGCTTATCTCTTTCCATTTCTGAAGAACAGACACGGGAAGAGCCGCGGAGCCGGAAACCATGAGGCGAAAGCCGAGAAGACAATCTCTCATGCGTCTTCTCTCACAAGCGGAGGAATCATCCCAGAGACCTATCAGCCTGGAGTAAATCGTGGGGACACCCATAAACAGGGTCAGGTCTTTTTCTTCTAACCTCTTCCATACTTCCCGCGCATTGAATCCGTCCATCATCACGCATCTGGCGCCGGACCAAAGGGAGCAGAGAACGACATTCAGTATTCCATGGAGGTGATGAAGGGGCAGGACGTTGAGTATCGAATCTTGAGGAGCCCACTCCCACGCCTCCGTCATGCTGTTTATCTGGGCTTTTATGCCGAGATGGGTCGAGACTACTCCCTTGGGTTCAGAAGTAGTGCCGCTTGTGTATATGATCATCGCCCTTCTTTCTTCGCAGATGCGGGGAAGCTCTCCCCGGGCGGGTCGAAAAACATCCTGAAGCTTCCGCAGCCGCATGTCGGCATCCGGGAGAGCCCCATCTAGCTTCTGGGCGAGGTCCGGGTGAAAAACCACCGCCTCGGCGCCGCAGTCCCTTAAGACGTGCTTTATTTCTCTTGGAGAATGGCTGATGCCCAGGGGAACGGACACGCCTCCCGCCATCCATACGCCAAGCTTAAGCGCCACATACTCAAATCCCGGCGGAACCAGAAACGCGACCCTTTTCTCCCCGAGGTCCTTTTCGTCGCCGAGGAGATTAAACGCCGCAGAACGCGAGACGCGAAGCAAATCGGCGTAAGTAAAACTCCCCGTCCAGTCCTCAACCGCAGTCCTTTGCCCGAAGCCATCTGCCCTTTTTATAAGTTCGATTTCCGGCATTAAGCTCTCTTTAACCTCCCGGTTTTTTGTTTTATAATAATAGAGCCTTAAACACCACCCCGCAATCCATATTAGGAGGCTTGAAACGGCAATCCGTTTTCAATCAGCAAAACCATGGCAACCCAACGTGAAATAACCGAACTGGGAAATCCCGTGCTCAGGCAAAGGACCCCAAAGGTGAAAAACATAAGCGACCCGGGAATCCAGCAGTTAATTGATGATATGATTCTTACAGCCGCCGAGGCAAACGGCGTCGGAATCGCCGCTCCTCAAGTATCTGAACCTCTGCGCATCTTCATAATTGCCGGGGTCGCGAGTTCGAGGTATCCCGACGCCCCTGAAACTGAGGTCAGGGTGGTAATCAACCCCGAAATAGTCTCGGTATCAGAGGAGGTGGAAAAAGGCTGGGAAGGTTGCCTCAGCATCCCTGGAATCCGGGCGCTTGTACCAAGATACAAGTCGATCCGCACTGTCTACAGAGACAGGGACGACAATCTTGTGGAAGAGGATTTCTCGGATTTTGCGGCGAGAGTTTTCCAGCACGAATACGATCACATAAACGGAGTGGTATTTCTTGACCGGGTTGAGAGTTCACACGAGATAATTACGGAAGGAGAATACATGAAGCTCGCGGCCGAACCCCACTCCGAAGAACAGGAATGATACTGCCCGCGGGGGCTAACAGATTAAGATAAGGAGAAACTCATGAGCGAATACCCAGAAGGTCTCGATCACGCTATAGATCACGGCTTCTACGATGCCGTTTTCCAGAGAAGGTCCCGGCGTTTCGGCCTCGGAATGGAAATCGAAAAGGGACCCCTTAAGTACAAGTCAAGACACGATCCCGTACCCTTGTCCGAGCTTGAGGAAGCCATACTTGTGTGGACCGGTCTCGGCATAAAGAACATAAACCTCTCCGATTTTCCCCCGCACGTGGGTCTTGACCTTGAGATGCAGTTTACGAGCAAGACTATCCCCGCCCTGGGGGACGTGCACAGAACGGAACTTTTCTACACGAATGACGAGGGGCTCTACATGATAAAGATGCATGATCGGCGCGCCGAGGATTTCGAGGGTCTTGAGAAAATGACCCGCCACCAGAGAGTGGACCGGATACTTGAGCTGTTCCGCGAATCCAAAATCAAGCTTTCTGACGGAAGAGCGGACCTGCCGTCAAAACCTCCGGGAATCGCCGCTCACAATCTCTGGAACGTGAACAAGCCCGGAACGACGGTGTTCATGCCGGTAACGGATCTTTCAGCGTGCATAATCAATCTTTACTTCTTCTACATGAGGCCCGACCACAGGTTCAATTTTGTCGATGAACTTCACAGGCTGAGACCACCCGGAACCGCGCACTGGCTTGAAAAAGGCTTTCTTGACAAGTCGAAAAGAATGCCGCTTGTCGAAGCCGAGCTTCGCTTCGCAAACGGCTACATCGCCGAGCAGGCCTTTATGGGACAGAACATGGTCCTGACGCTTCAGACCCTTGGTCTTGGAGGATGGCTTTTCAGCGGATTCGCAAGCATGTTCATGCTTGGGGGAACCCCTTTTAACAGGGGGCTGGGCTTTCGGTTCGCAACTCCCAAGATACAGGGCGACACGGGAAATCCGAACCCGGTTGCCGTAGGCAGAGATGACCTCTTCCAGGCGTTCTGCCCGCCGTACTACAAGGACATGGGGGAAGCCGTGGAAGCGTTTAACGACATGAAATGGACAAACTGGGAATCGCACAAGCTTCCCTACAAGGACCCGACCGGAGTGCTCGCGGAGGTTGAAAGACCCAGTAAAGACGAAATTCAGGTTGTAAAGGACATCTGCAACTACGTTTACGATACATATGGAAGGTTTCCTGCCTTCTCAGATCCCATGTTCCTTCGGTTCATGGTGCAGGCCCATCATCTGGATCTGGATTTCTATGATAAGTATTACCCGCCCGGAGCTTACACGGAGGCGCATAAAAACCATTTCGCGCGCTGGCATCCCGAGATTCCCGATCCGTTTTCGGACGGTTAAACATCTCCAAAAGTGGGTGTGGCTTTAAAATGATTGGAATACAAATCCTAACCAAAAAACTGAGGGATTAGTTTGACTTTGGAAATTCCAAAGAAAAATAGCGGGGATTCATAGATAAATACCCTGTGGAAATAAGGTCCATGCCGACAATTACATCGACTGTTATGTTTTCAGCTTTCTCTATGCTAGCAATCATAGGAGCTTGAACGTTTTGGAATTTTACATGAGGAGGCTTATTGCACATAAAAACTATCGCAACAGAATAGACTGGAACCGGAACAATGGAATTTAACTCCTCGCTTCCCTTAACTCCTCTAAGATAAGCCATTCCGCTTATACGGGAAGAAGGCAACCTCTCCCTGAATACTGTACTTGATATACAGGTGACGCTTGCCCCTGTATCAATAAGAGCTGTATATCGTTTTTTATGCAACTGTTTCGAGGGAGTTGCTGGGTCTATTGTGGGTACTAAGGCCCCCGAAATGGAATCTTTAGTAAGGGGAAAAACCAGAACTTCAAGTATAGGGCCGATATCAGGGTTGTAATTGTTCGATATTAAACACATATGATGAGAGAATACCTAGGTTAACTTGAGCATCAGTAATCTTTTGTATTGAGAATAAGTCGTCTTCGAAGCGTTTCCATCCGATCATGTGTGCATCTTCTAATGAATCGCAGATCTCTATTATCTCTCCGTTCCGCATAAGGGCGTATTTACCTTTGTGGTCTTTGATGAGTTCAGGTAATTTCTCGGAAAAAATCTTGAAATTCAATTCTACTTGTCTCTTGTTCTTGTCATTGTTTGACATATTACGCTAACCCCTCTGTATTGTGATTATAGCACACATGTCAAGTCTTTTCAGCAGATATGATGCAGACGGCGTTCCAGCCAAGGTGGAAAATACCTCTGTTCCTTGATCGCGAACAAAGAGAACAAGAGGCAAGAAGAGTGCAATCAGCAATGCACCTGAAGAATCCACGGATTTCCTTGTGAGCACTATCGCCAAGAAACTTTCCCCCGAAGAAACCTCGCTACTGATCTCGCTTTTTGCCGAAAATGCATCTGAACGGTTGTTTGACAAGGAATAAGACAACCTGAAAGTTGAATAACACCCCTGCAAAACTGAGAAGGTCGGAGGGCTTCATGTAGATTTGCGAATCCCACACTCCCATCTGCCCGCTTATTACGATAAAATCGCCCTCCACGGACGATTCTGTCACCGTTATCTCAAAATCCCCGGCTGGACTGGTTACTTTCATTAAAATTCTCCCGTGACAGATTAAAAACTTCTGGGTTCAGTATATCTAAAAAACCGGAATCCTCACGCAGGAACAGAAAGGGCCTCTCTCATCACCTCAACAGGTGCGTCTTCGCCCGTCCAGATCTCAAAAGCTTGAGCTCCCTGATAAAGAAGCATGCCGAGTCCGGATTCCGCCCTTAATCCCAGGGCCCTTGAGTCCCCTACGAGCGGAGTAATCGGAGGCTTATAGACAAGATCGTAGACCACGCAGTTCTCATCAAGCAGGTCTAGCGGAAGACAAAGAGGTTCGATATCGCCCATTCCCGCAGAAGAGCAGTTAATCACGATGTCCGCCTGCTCCATCATCCGAGCTACCCGCTCTGAGTCCTCAAGCGGGGCCACGGAGAACCCGACGCTCTCAAAGCGCGGAGAGAATTCTTCTGAGAGTTTCTGCGCTTTTAGGTAGGTTCTGTTCGCAATCGCAACGCTTCCGGCGCCACCCGTGCACATCGCCACTATTACGGCCCTCGCCGCTCCGCCGGCTCCCACGATAAAAACATTCTTGCCAAGGGGGACAAATCCAAGCTCGGAATCAATGGCTCTCAGTACCCCCGAGATGTCCGTGTTGTAACCCTTGAGTCTGCCGTTTTCGTTAACTATGGTGTTCACCGCGCCGACCATGGACGCCTCGGGCGCAATCTCGTCGAGACCCGCCATAACGGACTGCTTATGCGGTATCGTGACGTTAACTCCGCAAACACCAAGGGCTCTTATTGAACTCACGGCCCTGTCTATGTTCCGGGGTGGAACGTCAAAAGCCAGATAAACACAGTCAAGCCCCAGATGCGCAAACGCCGCATTATGCATGGCGGGGGATAGACTCTGGGATACCGGATGACCGAAAATGCCGTATATCCGCGTTGTGGCTTTTATCTCCAAATCCGCTTTTCCTTCGGGTGGTCGCGAAGAATTTGCCGCACCGCCCCAACATCGTGTTCGATCTGCTCCACAAGCTCATCCACGTTCGCGAAACGCTTCTCGTCCCTCAGTCTTTCGACGAAATTAACCCTTACTTTCTTTCCGTAAAGATCGTCACTGAAATCAAAGATGTGGGTCTCGACCGTTAGCTTGCTCTCCTCGAACGTCGGGCGGATCCCTATGTTAGTAATGCTTTCGTGGAAACCGTCTGAGAGCCTGACGTAGGTAGCATAGACTCCCGGCTTGGGAAGAATCTCCCATTCGGTATCAAGGTTAACCGTGGGAAAACCCAGTTTTCTGCCTCTTTTCTCTCCTTCCACAACTACGCCCTCTATGTAGTAATCGTAACCGAAAAACCGGTTCGCTTCGCTGATTTCCCCCTCTCTTACAAGGTTCCTTATCGCGCTGCTGCTTACCACATGATCATCTACCCGAGCCACTTCGGCAACTATGGTATTAAAACCGTGAGTCTCCCCCACAGACCGCAGAAGATCGACGTTTCCCTTTCTTTCGTGTCCAAAAGAGAATCCCGGGCCGACCACTATGTCCTTTATCCTGAGGCGCTCAAGGAGCATCTCTTTTACAAAATTCTCAGCACTTACCCTTGACAGTTCACGGGTGAAACCAAGGCATACAACCGCGTCAACTCCCGCGGCCTCAAGCATCTCGAACCTCCGCTCCAGCGGGAAGATGAGAGGAACATCCTTCCCGCCTAGAACCTTCTGCGGATGTGGATTGAAAGTAATTACGCAGCAACGCGTGGAATTTTCCCGCGAGCAGCGTTTCGCGGTCTCTATTATCTCTTTGTGTCCGAGATGAATGCCGTCAAAATTTCCAATGCCCGCCGAGGTCTCAAAATCCAGAGGCTGGCGGGGGTCAATGATAATTCTCATGTCTTCCTAAATTTCTCAATCAGTCCTTGATGACAAGCAGAGAACTCCTTAGAACAGAATTACTGCAAAGCATTTCAAGTTGCTGACCAGGATTCCCCCTTCTTCAGCGCGCATCATCTTTGATTCCATTGCGGCAGGATTTTTTATCTTTATCTGTTCTGAAAACTGATTCTTCATCAAACCTAACTGCTGTTAAAAGTGCCTTCGCGACGATCCCCGATGGTATCGCTACCACGCTCAGACCACACATCATTATCAGAAAGGCAAACAGTTTTCCTCCCACAGTCATGGGATAGACATCATCGTAGCCAAGGGTAGTAATTGTGGCAACCGCCCACCAGAGGCTATGGAATATTGACTTGAAAGGATCCGGCTGAACCTTATGTTCAAAATAATAGATACCAGCGGCTGAGATATAGATCAATATCATTGTGGCAAACAGAAATATAAAAACTTCCTCGTTCGCGTAGGAAAGAGCCTTTCCGAAACGGTCCATCGTCCTGCTGTACCTGGCGTCCTATTAAGATTTGGAGAATCGGTCTGAATCAACTCAATGGTGCACTTTGGATTTAAGTTCAGGGTCTTTGAGATAGATCCCTACACCCGCTTTTTTAGCCGCTTTTATCAGCATTTTGTCCAAACTCGCAAGCATTAGAGACTCCCGGACAGCAAGCTCCAAATAGGCCGCATCATAACTGCTTAGACCGTAGGAACGAGCCAGAACCATGGTCCGGCCTAATGACTGTTTCCACTCTTGTGAGTCCACATTAATGCGCAAGCTCTCCAGTCGGGAAGCAAAAGTCTCTACCTGCCCAACTGTTACTTCACAGCTTCTTTCGGCACACAACATCACATTTAAGGCTTCAAGGTGCCAGAGCTCAGGTACCAGAGCATCTGCATCCTCCATGCTTTCGAGTACTCTTTCAGCATACTGCTGGTCTGATTTTTTAGGACTGGGTATAAGCCAGCGCATCGCCACTGAATTATCCAACACAAATCGCGTCACCTGCGACCTTCCTTTCTGTATTCTTCCAAAACATCATCGGAAACAGGAGCAATTGTTTTGCTTGTCTTCAGAATAGCGCCAATTGCGGCTGCGGTTTTCTGCCTAGTCGCACTTCTGCTCGGCAGGAGATCCGCAACAGGTTTGCCACGGTTGGTTATAGTGAAGCTTTCTCCTTTTTGCACCCGTCTCAGTATTTCAGACAGTTTGGTTTTGAGTTCATAGGAACCTATATTTTTTTTGCGCATAACTCCCTATCTCCTTAAATGCCTTTATAGATCAGTATACTGGTCTGCAAAGGTAAATCAATACGTCTCCACCCCTTGGCCAGACTGGTCAGGGAGGTCTTTCTACCTTTTCCAGAAAGACGGCATCAGAAGCACCAGTACCGTGTAGAGTTCAAGCCTCCCTATGATCATGGCTAGTGACAAAATAATTTTCGTAAGCGATCCAAGGTGGGAATAGTGGCTGGCCGGACCGACCTCGTCAAAAGCGGGTCCGACATTGGTTATGGAGGCAACCGCGGCCGAAACGGCGGATTCCAAGGATATGTCCTCAAGCATAAGAACCACAAGAGCAACGAAACCGCAAAGGAAAATGTAAAGGATAAAGAAGCTCGTTATGCTTGAGACTGCCTTTTCGCTTATCGCCTTTCCCTCTATGGTTATGGGAGAAACCACGTTCGGATAAACGAGTCTTCGTATCTCTCTGTGAGCTTTTTTGAAAAGCACCATGATTCGGAGCCCCTTTACCGACCCGGAAGTTGAACCCGCACACGCGCCGAAGAACATCAGCATGAAAATCACCCATTTCACAAAAGCCGGCCACGCGTCAAAATTCGTGGTGGTAAACCCTGTTGTGGTAATAATCGAAACGACCTGAAAAGATGCGTAGCGCAGGGATTCGGAGAAAGTTCCGTAAACACCGGTCTGGATGAGCTCCAGAGCAATAAACATCGTCGCGGCAATCACGAAAAAAAGATAGAACCGGAACTCGGAGTTCCTGAGAAGCCTCCCGGGCTTCCCGGTAAAGAAATAAAAATGAAGCACGAAGCTTGTTCCCCCGAGGAACATGAAAAACGTAATCAGCCCCTGTATGTAGACGCTGTCATAGGCTCCTATGCTTGCATCCCTGCAGGAAAAACCCCCGGTTGAGAGGGTGCTGAAAGAATGCGTCAGGGCGTCGAAAAAACTCATTCCGCCGAAAATAAGAAGTACCGTCAACACGGCCGTAAGGGCAATGTATACAATCCATAGCTTTTTGGCGATTTCGGCTATTTTAGGAGCGAACTTCTCCGTCGTCGGTCCCGTGGTCTCAAGCCCCATCAGCTGCGCCCCGCCGACAAAAAGCCTGGGGAAAATCGCGATTCCCAAGACTATTATTCCCATGCCGCCAAGCCACTGAGTAAAGTTCCTCCAGAAAAGAATTCCCCTGGGAAGCCACTCAATGGACGCAAGCGCGGTGGCTCCTGTGGTGGTAAAACCCGCGGTCGATTCAAAAAGCGCGTCAACCGGACTGGCAAACACCCCGTAAACGTAGTAGGGAATGGCGCCGAAAATGCTTGCAAACACCCAGCAAAGCGCCGCGATCAGAAAACCTTCTCTTCTTCGTATCTCAGTCGGGGCTTCGGGAATGCGGCAGATAAAGATAAGCGCAAGACCCGCAAGCGATGTTATAAGTGCTGAGATCAGGAATGCGGAAAGATCGTCCTCAGGATAAAACAGGGTACAGACAGCCGGCACGAGCATCAGCAGCCCGAGATACATCACGAACTTTCCCGTGACCTGAAAACAGAACCTGACGTTCACGAAACCAGTATCTCTTCAACTTTTTGCACGGCGGCCGGCAGGGAGAACACCACCAGACGGTCCCCGATCTGCGCAACGAAATCCCCGCCGGGGAATATCGGTTTCCCGTCCCTTATGCAGACGCCTATGACGGAATCGTGGGGCATTTTGCACTCAGAAAGAGGCACCCCCAGAATCTTCGTATGCTCGTTTACGTCAAACTCGAGGATCTCTCCCGCTCCCTCGTAAAGAAGCGACACGTTAGCCTCTCCGACGAGATGAAGGGAATTCAGAATGGCGTTTGCCACGGCCATGTTTACGCTTATTGCCCTGTCGATTCCGATCGCTTCAAGCACTTCTGAGTAATCGGGATTCGAATAGAGCACTGTGCAGCGATCAATGCCGAGATTCTTCGCAAGAAGCGCGCTGAGCACGTTGTTTTCATCATCACCGGTAAGCGCAAGAAGGTAATCGCTCTTCTCAACCCCGGCCTCTTTCAGTATCCCGAGGTCGGTTCCGTCACCTTCAAACACCATCACGCCGACAAGTTCCTCGGCGGCTGCCCTGGCCTTGTCATGATCGCTCTCAATGAGCCTGACGGAAAGTCCTTTTTCGTGAAGCACGGAAGCCACCTCACACCCTACCCTGCCCCCGCCAACTATGATAACGGAATGGACCTTCTGGATTTTCAGGTTAAAAAGCTTCTTGAGTTTCTCAAGCGCCGAAGGAACCCCGAGAGCGAAGACAAAATCTCCCGGGCGAAGCTCCGTATCTCCCCGCGGAATGGTTATCCTGTGCGACCTCTGCAACCCGACGAAAGTCCAGTTCCTCGGGCTGCTGACGAAATTCCTGAGCTTCTCATGTATTATCGGCACCCCTTCATCCACTCGGAGCTTGAGAAGCTCTATCTGTCCGCTCGCAAAAAATTCCACCCTCCCCGCGAAAGGAGCGCTTATAAGCGCGCTTATCTTCTCTGAGATTATGCCGCTTGAACTTACTACCGAGATGTTCGAGTTCTCTACAACCTCCGCATATTCGGCATACTTCGCGTCTTTTACAGCGGCGACGATTTTCTGAACTCCCGCGGCATGGGCGATAAACGAGGCGAGTATGTTCGTTCTGTCATCCCCGGTAACCGCAAGAACTATGTCGGCCTTTCCTATCTCCGCCCGCCTCAGAACAACGGGGTCGTCCCCGTTTCCCTGAATTGCCAGGACATCCTGAGTCTCCTTGGCCTTGGCTATAAGCTCGGTGTCTTTTTCAATCACCACAACTTCCTGGCTCTTGGAAAGCTCCCTTGAGAGGAAATCCCCAACCTGCCCCAGACCTATTATCAGAATTCTCCGCATAGCAGAAACTAACCCCGCACCCGCTCTCCCGTGATGCCGCCTGAGAGCTGGAACAGCTTTATCCCGAAGACGGCAACGAGCAGCAAAGCCACAAGCTGCGCCTGGGTGAGACCATCTACAAAGCTCGGGGTGGTCTCCCTTATAAACTCAATCAGGAACCTCTGAGTGCCGAGAATCACGAACCCCACCGAAGAGATAAACCCTGCGGGACGGCTTTGTGTTCTGATTTTCCAGAGAAAGACAAAAATCAAAACCATAAAGAGCGTATCGTAGAGCTGGGTGGGATGAACATTGACGACTCTATCGGAAAAAGAAACAGCCCAAGGCAGGGAACACACGGTCCCGTAGTCGCATCCGTTAAGGAAACATCCTATCCTTCCGACCCCGTAACCAAGGATGAGGGCGGGGCAAACAATATCGAGAAGCACACTGAAATCCGTTTTTTTAAGTCTTGAGACAATCCACAGGGCGAAGAATATTCCGACCAAACCCCCTACCGACGCATATCCCGATATGAAGTAGCGCACCGGGTCAGAGAGAAATTCAGTCAAGGTAGCGTTCTGGTAGAGAAAAAGCATCTTGGCTCCCGCAAGCCCGGCGATAAAGCATGCAAGCAAAAGAGCGGAAGGAAGCGTCGGGTCCATTTTCCTGCGGCTTGCCTCCGCGGATACCACCCAGTAAGCGACCAGATACCCAAGCGCAAGAAATACCGAATACGAGTATATGACCAGACCTCCGCCGAGGTCTAAAAGTACCGGGTACATATGGCGTCTCCCTGGCCTACTCTTCTTTCAGAAGAGAATCCACGTTTAGCAGAGGTACTGTGCCGCCACCCGAGAACTTGGGAAGGGTGCCGTCCCACCTCTCCGCTATTCGAAGCTTAATGATCTGCGGATTATTCTTAAGCGCCTTGGCTTCTCTCTCAATCGCCGCAGCTCTTGCCTTGGATCCCACCTCTATCTCGAAAGCCTGGGCGCTTGCGGCAAGCTTTTTCTCCTCCGCAGCGGCTTCCGCCTGGGTAACTCTTCTTATTTTCTCGTTTAGAGCCTGAAGCGCCTCCTGCTCAGCCTTTACCTTGAGTTCAATCGCCTTGTTGAACTCATCTGAGAAATCAAAGTCCGTTATGGCGATGTTGGCTATTCTGAGAGCATTGGTAGAAATTCCCTTCTCGTCGAGAGTAATTGATATGAAGTTGTTTATGGCCTCCTGTATCTCGACTTTCACCTCGGCCCTCTTGGTAACCAGCTGCTCGGCGGTGTACTTGGCCGTAATGGCCTTTACAGACTCCTGAATCGCAGGCTCTATAAGAGTAATCGACACAGTGTTTCTCTTCCCTATCTTCTGATATATAACGGGAGCGAGTTCTCCCGTAATGGAATACTGAAGAGTAACCTGAGTCTGTACCGTCTGGAGGTCCTTGGAAGCGGAAACAGCCTTGGCACTCGCCGCGGTAAGACGGATATCCATCTGTTCAACTTTATCCATGAAAGGTTTTTTCATATGGAATCCCTCGGGAAGCGCCTTGGGCTGTACGGCGCCAAGGGTCCGCACAACTCCAACATGCCCGCTTTCAACTATTACGAAAACTCCCGTCACCAGAAAAAACAGCAGGATAAAAATTATCGGATAAAAAATATTAAGCTTGGGCAATTGTCGCCTCACTTTCATCTAATACCTCCGTTAGATACTTATATTTCCATATATTATAATACTTGAGCCTCTTGCAAAATTATTGAGTCAAACAGCTGTCTGGAGAATCTTACCACTTCCACGGTGAACAAAACAGACAAAGTGTGAGAAAAAACCATCTTACCAATCTAAAGCAGAACTTTTAAAATTGGAGACTGCAATAAGGGATTTTCGATGCAACTTGGAATTTTCAGTCAATTCTAAGATATAAGTGAATTCATCAGAACAATTTTACGCCCTATTGAACAAGAGAAAATGGAAGAAAATCCTACAATTAAGGGAGAATCTCTCGCACTGAGAATTACATCGCATCAAACCGGTTCTTTAGCGATATAGGGAAAAAAACCGCAGACACATGGCGGGAAAAGCGTACAAATCTCTTACTTTTGCTCCGTTTTTGGGTTTGAAGGTGATTTGCTCGTCAAAGAAGATCCTTGTCCTAATTTCTTCCTGACAATCTCTCGTATCTTCTCCTCGCTAGGCAGTTTGCCATGACCGCGGTAACCACGAGCAGCGTAACCATGAGAAACTCTTTTAATTTTAAAGCTCTCCGTCTTGCCCTCCGGCCTTTTGTTGTCCATCTTTAATTCTCCTCAATATCAACATGTGAAAATTCTATTGTCTTGATTTCTTCACCAACGATAAGAATACCTTCTTCACTTTCAAAAGACCAATAACTCTCTTCGTCATCGATTCTATAGCTTCTCTCAAGATAAATGTCGCGTTCAGTCGGTTCAGATGATGCGAAGGAGTCCTCTCCAAAAAAACCGCCTATCTGGCTCCCATCCTTCAAGGTCACAACAACCCATTTAAGTTGTTGCACCTTGTTAAACTTCCAATCCCAAGCAGATGGAACAGCGTGCACGGTGTTCAACCCCGCCTTTCTGAGAAAACCTCGAGTGTAGTTCCTCTGAATGTCAACTCCGAGCAAAGCACCAAAAATCACCGGACCAAAAAACACAAGCAGGATCCACCCCAACGGATCTTGATAATCAAGTTCTCGGACCCATGGAAGGTTCGCTATCGGAAACACTAAAGCGTAATAAACACAGGAAACCGTTAAATAAGGCAAAAGTGCATTGGATAGACCCAGTTTGCCGGTCGTGAATTGCGAGCGCACATACAGTATGATCATGCCAGGAACCAGAAGTGCAACTGTCAAATAAGGGTTTTCTAAAAACCCTAAGAATGAATCTTGCAAGGGTACTTGTGCCAACGCATCGGTGGTAGAGACAAAAAACAAGAGAAAGCTAAAAACCAGTGCTTCCGGCAGATGGCACCATGTCAACATCCGGAGAGATTTAGCGGTGTCAGTGCGTGTGAGAAATTTTTCAGCCAAGTGAAAGAACCTCCTTACTTGGGTTTAACTCTTGAATCCCTTGGATATTGATGAACTATTGGCAGAATCCGGGAACAAGTATAAATACAGCATCAGTAAAACCTAAAGACAGCTACAGCTGATATAAGGTTGCTAAAAAAAAAGCTATGTGACTTCACCGAGCCCCTCCCTCGCGTCCTTTATGAACAGACGTGGTTCCTTCCGCCCGTTTCGCACATTGAAGCGCAGGGCGAAAACCAGGTCCGTTTTTTCGGGAAGGCGTTTTTGGGAAGCGTAAAACCAGATGCAGTTAAACACAGAGCCGTTCTCTTTGACCCTGAACATAAGATGCTGGTTCTTAAGCAGATTCTGACCCACTACATGAACGGCCTTCAGGAGAAAAAGGGGCTCGGGATTCCCTTCTCCAAAAGGCGAGAGGCTTTCAATCTCGGAGGTAAGGGTGTCGTCTATGGAAGCAAGGCTGATTTCCGAGTCTATATCAAGCCTGCTTTCGGGTTTCTGACCGCTTTTTTCAAGTTCTTCAGAGAAACGCTCCCTGAAAAGATCGATCTTCTCCTCAAGAATCGTCACCCCCGCAGCGTAGGCGTGCCCGCCGAACTCCTCTAGAAGATCCCCGCACTTTGAGAGCACGGAGAAAATGTTGATCCCTCCGAAAGATCTTCCGCTTCCTCTGCCCACGCCGTTTTCGTCTATCGAGATCAGAAAAGCGGGCCTTCCGTAAGACCCGGCCAGAGAGGAAGCCACGATGCCCACGACTCCCCTGTGCCATTCACGAGACGAGAGAACAAGGGAATTGCTGTTTGAGCACTCGGGCACCGACTCAGCCATCCGGGTCGCGTCGCGGAGTATTCTCTCTTCAATACCGCGGCGCTCGGAGTTGCGTTTATCAAGAAATTCCGCGAGCAAAGAAGCATCCTCCTTGCTTGTGGCGAGAAGAAGTTCAACCGCCTTGTCCGCGGAATCAAGCCTCCCCACCGCATTTATCCTGGGACCGAGACGAAAGCCGAGATCAAATACCTCTATGCCATCGCCAATGCCGCTTATCTCCTTAAGTGCTCGCAGACCCAGACGTTTGGGGCTGCGCATTCTTTTAAGACCTTCTTTCAGCATGATCCTGTTCACATTCCCCATCGGCACGCGGTCAGAGACCGTTCCAAGCGAAACAAGATCAAGAAAATCCCCCATGTTCGGTTCCTCGACGGTCTCGAAAAATCCCTCTTCCCTAAGGGTTCTTCTGAGGGCTAAAGCAAGGTTAAACGCTACGCCGACGCCTGCGATCTCTTTTCCCGGGTACCTGCAGTCCTCCTGACGGGGGTTGATAACAGCGACGGCCTCGGGCAGCTGGCCGAAGAAGCTGTGATGATCCGTGACTATGAAGTCCATTCCCAGCGCACGCGCCTGCGCCACTTCATCCACAGCCGTAATTCCGCAGTCAACCGAGATTACAATGTCCACCTGCTTTTGCTTGAGATTGCGAAGCGCCGTGGAGTTTACGCCGTAACCCTCTTTGAACCTGTCGGGAATGTAGTACGTGACGTCGCAGCCGAGGGCTCTTAGAAAACCCGTCAGAAGAGAGGTCGCCGTGACGCCGTCAACATCGTAGTCTCCGTAAACAGCGATTTTTTCCTTTTCGTAAATGCACCTGCAAAGGCGCGCCACCGCCTCCTCCATACCTTTCATAAGGAAAGGAGAAGGCAGGTCCGAGAGGGATGCGGAGAGAAAGGCTTCGGCGTCCTGGGCAGAACTTATTCCCCTGTTTACCAGAAGTCCGGCTGTTATCGGCAGAATCCCGAGTTTTGCCGAAATCCTCTCAACCGGCCCTTTGGCAGGTTCAGCTAATACCCATCTTCTTTTATTCATAAAAATTCCGCGGGGAGGAATTCAGGAAGAGACGCTTTCTTTCCCCAGGTGCTCAACGAGTCCCAGAAGCCCGAGGTAATAACTGTGTGCCCCGAAACCCGATACCACGCCGAGCGATACTCCCGAGACAAACGATTTCTGCCTGAAGTCCTCCCTTTTGTATATGTTGGAAATATGAACTTCCACAACAGGCATTCCGGTTGAGAGTATGGCATCCCTTATGGCTACGCTTGTATGGGTATAGGCGCCGGGGTTTATGATTATTCCGTCGAACTTACCTAAGGCATCCTGTATGGCGGTGACTATCTCCCCTTCTGAATTCGACTGAAAGAAGGAAAGTCCGACATCTCCTCCTAGAGAATCAACGTTCGAAGAAAGAAAAGACTCAATCTCAGAGAGAGTAAGACTTCCGTAAATCTCAGGTTCCCTCTTCCCCAGCATGTTGAGATTCGGACCGCTTATGACAAGTATTTCCATGGGACAAAATACCGGGAGTAATGATAATTAAAAGGCCGAGAAAAACCAAACGGGGCTTCTATTGAGGGATTTGCGCTGTAGCGATTTTCGGTGTTGAGGTTTCCAAGCGCGCGCCCAACTGACAAGGCCTTCCCCGTCAATCTGGCATTCTGCAAGCCGGAATCACTCGATTCGGATAGAACTCAGGGTAAACCCTCAAGAATCTGCAACACCCCTCCACTAACCTTCTGCGCAAAGCAAGCGGGTGAAGGCAAGCCTTTGCAAAGCACAAGCTTCGCGCGCAGCCGCAACGACTTTAGAGCTGCGGGTGTTCGTCAAACAGCGCGCGCACCTGCTCCGCGCTTAGCGCCACATCGTAAAGACGCACATCATCAATCGAACCAGCGTAGTGCTTCGTGCCGCCCACGTTACGGCCAATTGCAGCAGGGCCGGTCCCTGTGTTAAGCCGCTTCGGGGAACCAGCAAGGGTAGAGGCGGATTGCAGCTCACCGTCAAGGTAAATCAAAACAGCGTCTGATTTACCTCCAGCGTAGGTCACTGCGATATGATGCCAGCCCTCTTGAAGCTCAAGCCCGTTTACACCCCAGCCATGGCCGCTTACTGCTACCAGTACCTGGGTGCGGTCTGCTGCTATGGAGAAACGCTTCCCTGCCACATTCGGGCCGTAGGCAAAGAAGGTCTGACCCTGACTGCCAGTATCAGCCTTGAACCATCCTGTAACACTTCTTGTCGAATCCCCAAGCGGGAAGTCTGACACGTGCAAGTCCAGATCCACGTGGTCGTTGCTTCCGTCAAGAGACAGCGCGTGGCTGCCGACGCCTTCACCGTCTTCGTTGGCAGCGAAGGCCACACCTCCGCTCACCGTCCCGTGGCTTGACCCCGCCCCGTCAACCGCGTCGTTGTCAAAACTCCAGTGGGCGACGGGATCCGGAAGATCCACTGCCCCGTCATCGGCTTCTTCATCATCGGCTTCGATACTCTGCTCTGAGGGCTCAGGCTCGTCCTGGTTGTCTTCGCAAGCGGGGTCTGAGAATGTTCCTCAAACAGCGCAAGCACCTGCTCTGCGCTTAGCGCCACATCATACAGGCGCACATCGTCGATCAATCCTGCGTAGTGATTCTTGCCGTTTACGCTTCGGCCTATCGCTGCCGGTCCGGTCCCTGTGTTAAGCCGCTTCGGGGAACCAACCAGGGTAGAGGCGGATTGCAGTTCGCCGTCAAGGTAGATCGATATGTCGTCTGAGTCGCCGCCCGCATAGGTCACTGCGACATGATGCCAGCCCTCTTCCTGCTCAAGCCCGTTTACACCCCAGGCGTGACCGCTCACCGCAACCAGTACCTGGGTGCGGTCTGCCGCTATTGAGAAACGCTTCCCGGCTACATTCGGGCCGTAGGCAAAGAAGGTCTGACCTTGATTGCCAGCATCAGCCTTGAACCATCCTGTGACACTTCTTGTTGAATCACCAAGCGGGAAGTCTGACACGTGCGTAGAGAGGTCTACGTAGTCATCGCTTCCGTCTAGCGATAGCGCGTGGTCCTCTACTCCCTCACCCTCTTCGTTTGCCTCAAAGGCCACACCGCCGCTCTCGGTACCGTGGCTTGATCCTACCCAGTCAACTGCATCGTATTCAAAGCGCCAGTGGGAGACGGGAACCGGGAGATCCTCTGCCCCGAACCCGGAGTCGATCGAGCCTCCGTTGCCGCCATTTGTCCCACCGCCACTCTCGAGCCGCTGGCCCGAGGGGCCTACGGCGAGCGTTGCCGTGCCGGCTAGTGCGTTGAGTTGCTGCGTCACGCCGTTTTCATCTACATATTCAGGAGTTACTGTGACAGTAAGCGTCATCGGCACAGAGGCATCATGCTCGATGGTGGCTGAGGTTCCTGTCACGCCGGGGAAGGCGCCGGCGATCGCGCTCAGCGAGTCGCTGCTCTCGGCACTCCACGACACGTCATAGGAGGTGGCGTGCTCCACCGCGTCCCAGGTGACGCTGGCGCTGGTGTCATCCACCGCCGTCACCTGCACATTGGTCACCGCCTCGGTGGGTGTGGGGGCGGCTGTCGCGGGTGCGGAGCGGCTGTCGCCGGCGGCGGGGGTGCCGGTGATGCGGGGGCAGCTGCTACCGTTGTTGCTGACGGTATGGGCGCGGATTGTGCCGATGCGCCCAGGGCGCAGACCGCCGCCCGAGGCCGTGTGGGTGATGTCGGCGCACCCCTTGCTGGGAGCCGGCAAGGCTTGCCTGTTGAAGACCCAGATTCGGCGATCCAACTCGCCGCTCTCGGTGAAGGTCACCGTCAGCGACGTCTGCGGCGTGCCGTACTGGGTCAGCGCCAGGCCGAACCTGGTAGGGTCGCTTGATGTGGCGGTCACCGTCACCGTGCCGCCGGGCTCGGGTTTGTTCGACAGGCGCAGGCGGTACCAGAGCCCGCTGGGTCCGGGCGCGAAGTCCTGCCGGAAAAATCTGAAGCCCCGCGTCGCTTTGATAGTGCTCGGACGCTGCACCGGATCAGCGTCGACGCGGATCATCCGCGCCCTGCGCTTGGACGGATCAGGATGATCCAGATCGCCCTCATCGAGAACCGTGTATTGCCATACCGCCGTATCCCACGCCTCGAGCTCGGGCGCATCGTCCACGTTGACCCGGGGACGGCTGCCCAGGTTCGCCAGGGTCCCCGAGTAGCCACCCCCGCTGGCCGTGTGTCTCAGCCTCAACGACCGGTCCCGATGCGCATTGGGCTCGTCCGCGCCGGTCACGGTCACCAGCTGGGGTGTCTGGTAGTTCGATGCCGTGAAGGTGAGTGTGGTTGGGCTGACGGTCGCGGCGTTCTGCGAATTAAACCCGGTATGAGCATCCCTGTGGATAGTGACGGTGGTGTTGCCGCCGGAGGGAGCGTTGAGCAGGCGCACGCAATAGGTCGTTTCGCCGGTCTCGAGGATGCGAAGGCGGTTATTACTGAAGATGGTGTTCTGGGCGGAGCACGTCGTCGCCGGTGGCGCGGCCTCGTCGTCCTCAAGCGTCAGGGTCGCCGCGTTGTTTGTCGAATGCGCCGTCACTCCGCCGCTAACCGTCGTGTCCAACAGGCCGAGTGAGGCCAGCGTCGCGGTGATCATCTCGTGTTGCATGTTCCCGTCGTCGCGGTTCGCAACCGGGGTGAGCGTCACCGTAGCCGTCTGCACCGTGTTCGTGTCGTGGCCGGTGAAGACCACCCGCGGGTTGGCCGTCAATGCGTTCACGAGCGTCACCCCACTGTGCATGCTCGCCGCCACGGCCGTGACCTCGAAGTCGTGGTTGGCAGTACCGCTGTCCGTGCTCCCAGGCAACCGCGCCATGGTGCTCGTCGCAAGCGCGATCGGCACCCCGATGGTCTCGCCGGCATAGAGTCGGCGATCCAGCGAAACCGTGAGCACCGCCGTGTCCGAGGCGTCGCCCTCGGTCATGGTCATATCCGTACTCGTGAGCGAGACCGTGGTGTCCTCGTCGTCCTGGATGAGCAGCTTGTCGGAAGCCTCGCTGGTAGACACCGTGTAGCTGTCATTGGCGGCTGAACAGCCTACGGTATTGGGCGCAACAGCCTCGACGGTCACGCTGCTGTCGCGGTCGTCGTCGGTGTTGTTGGCCCAGGTGAGCGTATGGGTGCCCGACCCGTTGGTGAGGCCGCTTGCCAGCATGTTCGCCGTCTGGATGCCCTCGTCGCCCGAGGCCACCCGGTCACCGCCGCTCTCAGTCACCCGCACGCAGACATCGAGGTCGCGCGGCAGCGGCTGGTCGGCGGCAAGGTCAAACCCGATGCCGGTTGCGCCCTCGCTCTCCGTGACCTTCTTCTCGCCCGCATCCGAGCGACTCTCGCCCTCGCTGATGGGAAGGGATACCGAGATCTCCGGGGTCGGGGTGTCGTCGTCCAGGATCGTGTGGGTCGCCGTAGATGTGCCCAGGGTCACGCCGGTGGGATTGCCCTGTAAAGTGATCTCTGCGATCACTGTCTCGTCGGGCTCGGCGTCAGTATCGCCCCGTATGCGCGCCGAACCCGCTATCTGAGGTCTGTCCGGCGCTAAGAGTTTTGTTTTGAATGCATTGGCCGAATAGGTCAGGAATGATACTGCCACCATTCAAGGTCTGGAAGTCGTCGGATGCGCCCAGGGTCGCTGTTCCTGAGTTTGTGAAGCAGATAGTGTAAGTGACATCTACCGAAGCGGCCGACGACAGACTCACCGTGAAGAACTTGTCCGTCGTGCTCGAGTCCCCCTCATTCGCATCGGCGGGCGCGCTGATGGATAGGGTCTGTGCCTGCGCCTCCCCGGCGGAAAAACCCAGGAACAGCGGCAGGCAGAGCAACACCGCAAGCAGGCTGCACCACAGACTGCGGGCGGGAAACTTATAAGGACTGCGTGGGGAAGAAGGCTTATGGGTTTTGTGTCCGGAAACAGAGAAAAATGCTAACCTTGAAGCTGAAGACGGCGATGGGTCTTGATTGCGCTCAAGTGATAGGAGGGGGGGGGGTAACGGTCTTACTAAAAATGCAGCGAGTTATCTCCGCTTGGAGCGGGTGTGTACACGGCTCGGCTGATACTATTGTCGTGTTGGCTCATTTTCATTGTTAAACCCTCCAACTTGGTTATATAGAGTTCCTTGCTCCTGTCTTTGACCATCCCCTATTTCTCCATGAGAAATTTCGCCCCCTTACAATATGTAAGTATAACAGAATTTCAGGCAACTTTTAAAGAGAAATTTCTGGCCTTTGGAGAAATCAGCTGGTTTTCTGGGGTTTTTATGGAAACCCCCTGTCCCAGCCTAACTATGCTCTGCTACGCAAATGCCTCCTATTTGCCAAGAAGAACCATTATCTCTTCTCGTTTGTTTCTGTAAACCAGATTGTCAGGTTCCTGCTCGCAGAGAACTTCAACTATTCCCAGAGCATCTTCGTAAAGTCCCTGGGAAACGTAGAGGTTAAGCATCGTGTCTGTCTCGAAAACTCCTGCCCGCGGTTTGCTTTTCTCCTCCGGTTCCGGGGAAGGCTCTTCAGGTTCCTTGGCATCATCCCTCCGGCGCCACGGATCCGGAACGGGTGAGAGGGCAACCCTGAAGGCTTCGGCTGTTCTACCTGCGCTTTTGTATATATGTATCAGCAGGTCTGATGCCTGAGTGTTCCGGTGATCCAGAGAAAGCGCTTTTTTGAGTTCTTCCTCCGCAGCAGGAGCGTTCCAGCACACAAGATACGCCTTGGCCAGAATAAGTCTCGCCCGGCTGCTATCACCTTTTTTCTCCGTAAAATCGGAAACCCTGCGTCTCGCCTTGGTCACCTCTCCAAGCGCAAGATGAACTTCCGCCAGCGCGAGAAGCGAATCGGAATCGGGAAACATCTCCAATGTGTACTCGTATTTTTCCCTGAGCGCTTCAAGTTTACGCTGACTCAGAGTCTTAAGCTCGTCCATAAGCCTTGTTGTTTTTACAAATCTCGGTAACTGCCACGCCTTTTCTCAATCCACTCTGAACAATAGTATATGCAGAAATCAAACCGGCACCGCTTTATCAAGAGTACCGCAACGCAGCGGAGCGGACAACACCAGTCGAGGGGCCGTCGCGGCCTGGAGCTACCCTCTTTTCAGAAAAGAAAACACCTCCACTTCCTTTATGCCGAGGAATCTGGCAAGCAGAAAATAAAGTATGACGCCCAAACCCACCGAGGCGGCCATAACCAGCCCCTTGTCAAGAGAAAAACCAGTTTCGCTCCAAGCAGAAAAACCGGCGACGGCGCTTACCGCAAAACCCATGATTACTGAGATCGCGAGAACCTTGAGCAAAAAGAGGAAGAGGTCGCGGGAGAGAAAATGTCCCAGACGGCCATTTAACAAAACGATCAGCAGAACAAAGTTCACAACCGAGGAGATTGAACTCGCAAGCGCAAGACCCAAGTGGTCAAGCGAGAAGACGAACCCCAGAACGAACCCGCAGACCGCATTCAGCAAAAAGCAGAAAAACGCCACCTTGACCGGCGTCTTCGTGTCCTGAAGGGCGAAAAAGGCGGGCACGGTAATTCGAATTCCTCCCACCGCGAAAAGTCCGAGTCCGTAGCCCAGGACGGCCTGGGAAGTACTTATAACCGCTACGTAATCAAACTGGCCATGCTGGTAAAGAAAGTTGCAGAGGGGCACCCGCAGAGCTACTATTCCGACCATTGCGGGCACCATTATAAAAAGCATGCGCCTGAGGGAGCGCTGATATTCTGTGCCAAAGCCCCCGTAATCCTCTCTCGCCGCGTAGCCTGAAAGCGCGGGAAGCGTAACGGTCGCCAGAGAAACGGCTATCACTCCGAGGGGAAACTCTATTATTCTCTCCGCGAAATAAAGGTAGGAAACGGTTCCCTCGGACATAAAGGACGCGTACTGGGTGTTTACAAGTATGTTGAGGTTGTAGACCGCTATTCCGAAAAGCTGAGGGAACATGAGAACCGCAAGTCTCCTGACCGCAGGGTGATCCAGGGTTTTTGAGAATCCGAACATGAACCCCTCTTCGCGAAGATAGAACAGGTGGAGCAGCAGCTGCAGCACCCCGCCGCCGAGGACCCCGAAGCAGAGAGAAACTATAGGAACTTCAAATTCCCTGTAGAGAAACAGGGCGCTTGCTATTATGCACAGGTTAAAAAGAACCGGAGAGAAAGCCGGAGCGAAGAAGTGCCGCAGTGAGTTAAGAACCCCCATCGCAAGAGCCGTAAGAGATATGAAAAGCACGTAGGGGAAAATAAGCCTGTTAAGATAGACCGCCAGATCAAAAGTCTTCTGATCGAATCCATAGGCAAAGAGCTTTATCAGCCAGGGGGAAAAGATTACCCCCAGCGTCACAACCAGAACGAGAATGATGAAAAGCACGGTGAACGCGGAACGCAGAGCGTCCTTCGCCCCGCGCCTGTCCCCCGATTCAAGGTACCCAGAGAATATGGGTACGAAGATCGCCGCCAGAGAACCTTCGGCAAAGAGGCGTCGCAGCAGGTTGGGGATACGAAACGCGACGTAGAAGGCGTCGGTCTGGAAACCTGCTCCGAAAAGCGCTGCCACTACGACGTCGCGCAGGTACCCGACGATCCTGCTTAACAGGGTAAGAAAACTCACCAGCCCCCACTTGCGCTTATGGTCTTCTCTTGTTTGGGAATTATATACTTGACTAACCATTGTGTAGCCTCATATCAATTTCACGGGTCGTAGGAGTCTGTTTACTACCAGAACGCTCCTCGCCGTGCAGCTGCGCCATTCCCAGACGCCGGATGTTTATTGCGGCGTTTGTATCCGCGTTGGATACAAACCCGCAACTCACACATTGGAACCGTGCTTGGGTTTTACGGTTCTCTTTTTCTGTATGCCCGCACACGGAGCATCTCTGACTTGTGTATGCGGGGTTTACTTCCACAAGCCTCCCGCACTTGTAATCAAGGTTTCTTCTTACTTCTCCGAAGGCTGTATCAAGTATCGCCCTGTTAAGCCCTGACTTCTGCCTTACGTTCCTTCCCGGATTCTCTACAGTACCCTTTGCAGAAGCGGTCATGTTCTTAACCTTGAGGTTTTCCACTACTACAGTTCCGCATTTCCCGGAAATTTCTTTCGTAGTTTGATGAACCCAGTTCTTGCGGGTGTTGGCTATCTTTCTGTTTACTTTCCTAAGTTTTTTCTTCGTGTCCTTCCGCCTGTTTGACCCCTTTACCTGCCTTGCCATCCTTCGCTGATACCGCTTCCGCTTCGCTTCTTTTTTCTTTAAATCGGGCAGGTGATAGAAATCTCCATCCGAGGTAGCAATCTGACGGGCATTCATGTCAATACCAAGAACTTCCCCATCGTCCATTTTTTCTTCCACCTCAACTTCATAGGAGACAAAGGCTCTCCACCTGTGCCCGTCATGGCGAAGCACTACCTGCTTGGGTAGGCCGTCTTCCCAGATATTGCCTCCACTTCGGGTCATCTTTACCCAACCGACTCTGGGGATAAGAAGCAGAGAGTATTTCTTATCAATATTCTTTATTCTGAAATTTTCTTTGCTTGGAAGTGTGAAGCTCGGTGCGTGCCTGTTTCTGCTCTTAGGCTTCGGAAAACCCTTCTTCCCAGCCATCGCTTCTTTCAGTGCGTCCGCAAAATACTTGAGTGTATATTTTATTGGATTAGCGGGAACATCCTGCAACCAGTCTGTCTTGTGTCTTAGCTTGGTGAAATCAACGCCTAGGGAGAAATAACTTGTACTTGGTCTCTGCCCCTTACCATTTTTGAATGCCTGGTAGTCGGCAAGGTTTTTCTCCCTGAAATGGTTCCAGACATACCGACAGGATCCCGCTATCTGGAACATCTTTGTTGCCTTTGTCTTGGAGGTAGGCAGAACGACAAACTCTACTGTGCGTATTTCTTTAGCAGTCATCTTACATGCAGCTTAGTCAAGTATATAATTCCCTCTTGTTTCCATGAAATCCTAGTCCTCCGGCAGATCGCCGCTCTCGGGAGGATCGACAAACTCAAACTCTATCTCTCCCCTGAGCGCCTCCAGCACCCCCCGTGTTTCAGAAGCGAGTCCGGGGGTGGTAATCACCTTTACTATCATCTCCTTGGGAACCTCGGTTCTCACCCACATCAGGTGCCCGTAGGTGCCGAGTATCGCCTGCAAAAGAACATTGGAGCGCTTGTCCGCAAGCTTTATATAAAAAACAGACATTTTCCCTGAAGTCCCATATAGAATCTCACCCGCAAAGCCATCGTATTCTCAGATGAGAGTATATACAAAATAAGCGAATAAGCAGAATTGCCGACCCAACAGATAGTATTTTTCTTTGATTTCGCGGCAATGCCACCCATTACTAAAGTGATATCTAGTCTTAGATTTTTATCGCTAATACGCTGAAAAAATTAGCTATTTCAAAATGTTGCTTGACTTTCCGAGTGTTCTTTTATAATCTATGAACTGGCACGAGAAGAATATATTATGGCATATAATGGCAAGAGATAGCATAAAATGTTCAGAGGAAGATACGAACACACTATGACCAAGACCGGAAGGGTCAGCATACCTTCGAGGTTCAGAGAGGCCTGCAGGAAAAAATATTCCGACGAGACCTTCGTAATCACAAACTTTGACCGCTACCTCATCGCCTACCCCTTGAGGGAATGGAACGAGCTTGAGAAAAAACTCTCAAAAATATCCATAACCGACGGCAAGGTTACGTCTTCAATACGCTATCTAATGGGAAACGCGGTTGACTGCCCCGTGGACAACCAGGGAAGAGTGCTGATTCCCCAATCACTGCGCTCATACGCCGCCATTGAAACCGAAGTCGTTCTGGTCGGCATGCTGAAAAAAATAGAAATATGGTCAAAAGAGATATGGGAGAAGGAAAACGGCTCTGGGGCGTTTGAGATCTTCATACAGAGCAGGGAGGTACTCGCCGATTATGGCCTCTAAAGGAGCAAGGACCGCCGATATAAGCCTCGAGATGCAGGAACAGTTTCACCTTCCGGTCATGGCAAAAGAAGTAGCTGAATACCTTGACCTGCCGAAAAGCGCCGTCGTTGTTGACGCGACTGTGGGTCTTGGCGGACACTCCGAGCATATCCTCGCTAAATACCCCTCAACATCGAAACTGATAGGAATGGATGTCGACCAGGCCGCGGTCTCTCTTGCGAAAGGCAGACTTTGCACCAACGGAGAAAACGGAGACAAGGTAGAGATAGTGAACAAGAATTTCATACACATAAAAAACACTGTCAACTCCATGGGGATAGAATATGTGGACGGCATCGTAGCCGACTTGGGAATCTCCTCTTTCCAGCTTGAGAGAAGCGGCAAGGGATTCAGCTTCAACAGAAACGAGTTGCTTGACATGAGAATGGACGCGGGTCTTCAGTTCTCCGCTTACGATCTTGTAAACGAAATGAAGAGAGAGGAACTTGAATACATACTGAAGAAATACGGGGAAGAGAAATTCGCGCGGAGAATCGCGGACTCGATAGTGAAAAGCAGGGCCAGAAAACCCGTACAGACTTCTCTTGAACTGGCGTCAATAATATCAAACTCGATCCCAAGGAAGTTCCACGCGAAAAAAATACATCCGGCGACCAAGACTTTTCAGGCGCTTCGAATCTCAGTTAACAACGAACTTGATAATCTTGCGACTTTCATTGAACAGGCCGTAGGGATTCTCAAGGCGGGGGCGAGACTCGTAATTATCTCATTTCACTCACTTGAAGACAGAATCGTTAAACACATGTTCAGAAAACTTGAATCTCCCTGCATCTGCCCTCCCGATCTCGCCGTGTGCGCATGCAGGGGAGTTCAGAAAATAAAAATGATAACCAGATCGGCCCTGAGTCCCGAGAAAGAAGAACTCAAAGAGAATCCGAGGGCGAGAAGTTCAAAAATGAGAGTTGCGGAGGGAGTGTGAAATGAAAAAGAAAAAGAAATCTTTTTTAAGCAGGCTGTGCGGAGTGTTCATGCTTGTGTTTCTGCTGATACTCACGGCTGTCTGTTTTCTGCGCGTAAAATTCGAGCAGACAAAAACGGAATATGAAATATCCGAAAACAAGAGAATAGAGATGGAACTGGCAAAAGAAGGCCAAGTTCTCAAGCACAGCCTCTCAAAATTCAGGTCCATTGAATTCCTTGAACCTCTGGCGAAGAAAAACGGGTTCAGATTCCCCACCTACAATGACATCGTTGTCGTTGAAGAGGTAGTGCTCGCCGAGAAAACTGAATGAGCTGGTTTAGGAGAAGATGGGAAACAGAAGAAGAGGAAAAAAGAAATTCTATTTTGTCTCAATTCTTATCACAGGGCTTTTTCTGGTTCTGGGGTACAGGTCCTTTGAGCTTCAGGTGCTCCAAAGAGACAGCCTTTCTTTGAGAGCGGAAAAACAGCACAGCAGAACATATAAAGTGCCCGCAATTCGCGGGATCATATATGACCGTAACGAAAAGCCTCTGGCGACAACCATCCCCGCGACTTCAATCTATCTCAGGCCCGGAGAAATAAAAGACCCGCACAAGCTCTCCAGCGCGATTTCACAACCGCTTGGTCTTTCCCGAAAAAAGCTTCTTGATCTCGCGCGCTCCGACAAACCTCTTGTATGGATTAAAAGGGGTCAGGACAACAAAACCGCGCAGAAAATAAGGGAAATGAACATTCCCGGAATTGGATTTGTGGAAGGATCAAAAAGGATATATCCCCACGGCACCCTCCTTGGGCAGGTCCTTGGATTCACCGACATCGATCTCAAGGGAATAGAGGGTATCGAATACGGCTTTGAAAAAATTCTGGCCGGAGAATCCGTCACCGTGAAAATCAGAACCGACGCAAAGGGAAGGAACCTGTCCGGCATTTCACATAATCCAAAAAGGCGGCCGACAAGAGGAAACAACGTAGTGCTTACTGTTGATTCCAAGATACAGCACATAGTGGAAGCCGAACTTGAGAAGGGAATAAAGAAAATGGAAGCGGAGCGGGGAGCGGCGCTGCTGATGAATCCCGAGACAGGTGAGATACTCGCCATGGCTTCCTATCCGTTTTTTAATCCGAATCACTTTTCCACGTTTCCCGAGAAAGTAAGAAGAAACCTGCCTGTATGGCTTTCTTTTGAGCCTGGTTCCACGCTCAAGGCATTTCTGGCGGCCACATTTATTGAAGAAGAGATGGGGGATGAAAACACCAGATACGACTGTGAGAACGGAAGCCAGAGAATCGGCTCAAACACAATAAGAGACACGCGCAGCCACGGAATCCTGACTGTTTCTGAAACTATAGCCTATTCAAGCAATATATGCGCCTGGAAAATCGGGGAAACTCTGGGAAAAAAGAGATTCCGCAAGTCACTCGTAAATTTTGGTTTTGGAAAGAAAAACGGCGTGGAACTGCCGGGAGAGGCCACCGGGAGAATACAGAAACTAAGGCACTGGGGAGATATAGAGCTTGCGACCATATCTTTCGGACAGGGAATATCGGTAACGCCTATTCAGCTTGCCACGGCGCTCTCAAGCATCGCCAACGGCGGATATATAATGAAACCCTATATAGTGAACAAAGTAGTATCTCCTCAGGGAAAGATCATTATGCGCGGCAGACCGGAAGCGGTAAAAAGGGTCGTTTCCTACGATACAGCTTCAAAAATTACAGGAATTCTTGAACAGGTAGTAAGAAGCGGAACCGGCAAAAACGCCAGTATCCCCGGTTACAGAATCGCCGGGAAAACCGGCACGGCCCAGATCCCCGACCCCAAGACGCAAACTTACTACAAAGACAGATATATCTCGTCGTTCATCGGGTTCGCTCCGGCAGACGACCCCTATCTGACGCTTGTCGTAATTGTCGAGAATCCCAGGAAACACACCCATGGAGGAACTGTCGCGGCACCCATATTCAGATCCATAACCGAAAAAGTCCTGTTTTACATGGGCGTGCCTCCGAATGAGAAGATGCTTGAGGAAACAATCATGCCTGACATGGTGAACAAAAGCGCAAGAGCCGTAATGAAATGGGCGGAGAAAGAAGATATCTCGGTCAGGTTCATAGGAAGCGGTTACGTAGTCAGCCAGCATCCGCCCTCGGGGAAGAAAATAAAAAGGGGAACGGACTGTACTTTTACTCTTAAGCAAAACATATGAGATTGGATGATGTTCTGAAAAACGCGGGAATAGAAGCTTTAACTGGATCGCAGAATCCGGGAGATACGGAAATTACAGGAATAACTCTCAATTCGCAGAACGTGGAACCCGGCTCCCTTTTCATCGCAATACGGGGGAAAGTCGTCGACGGACACATCTACGCCGCCCCGGCGGTAAAAAAGGGAGCGGCGGCACTTTTGCTTGAGGAAATCCCAGAAGAGATACAAGGCTTCGGCATTCCCGTCGCGAAAACAGGGGACTCAAGGACTGCAGCCGCCATCGTCGCTTCCAATTTCTACGACCACCCTTCCCTTTCAATGAAGGTCGTGGGAGTTACGGGAACCAACGGAAAAACCACGGTGTCTCACATGATCGAAGCCGGCTGGCGCGCCGAGGGAATAAGCACGGGGCTTATGGGAACAATAGAGAACAGGTACGCGGGACGAACCGAAGCCGCGTCCCTTACAACGCCTGACCCGATCGACTTCACTAAAATCCTGCACGAAATGAAAAACGCCGGGGTGACAAATGTCACGCTTGAGGTGTCCTCGCACGCCCTTGATCTTAAAAGGGTCGACGGATGCCATTTCGACGCGGCGATATTCACGAACCTGACCCAAGATCATCTGGACTACCACCAGACGCTCGGGGATTACTTCAGGGCAAAGGAAAGGCTCTTCTCGGAAATTCTTGAGAGAAGCGCAAAAAAAGAGGTGTTCTCAATAATAAATGCGGACGATCCTTTCGCAGACAGGATATCCGTCCCGAAAAAAGGACGGAAAATAACATTTTCCACGAAAAAAAAAGACTCCGTCGTATTCGCAGAAAATTTCACGCTTGATTCTGGAGGCATAAAGGCCACACTGGCCACCCCGTGGGGCAAGGTGGAACTTGACTCGCAACTCATGGGGAAACACAACCTCTGCAACATGATGGCGGCAGCCGGAACACTCCTCTCTCTCGGTTCGTCTCCGCAGACGACCGGGAGAGCGTTGAGTGAACTCAGGCGCATCCCGGGAAGACTCGAAAAAATTAAAAACACTTCGGGGATAGATGTTTTTGTGGACTACGCGCACACTCCCGACGCGCTTGAAAACGTGCTTGTATGCCTGAAACCTCTGTGCGCACAGAGACTCATCACCGTCGCAGGCTGCGGTGGAGACAGAGACAGACAGAAACGCCCGCTTATGGCCGGCGTCGGACGCAGGCATTCGGATGTGCTGATAGTGACTTCGGACAACCCCAGAACAGAAGACCCCGACAGGATAATAGCGGATATGACCGCAGGGACGGAAGCGGGGGACCCGGGGGTAGTAGTAATAACAGACAGGGAAGAGGCGATAAAACACGCCGTGGATAAAGCCGGATGCGGAGACACCGTCTTGATAGCGGGAAAAGGGCATGAGGACTACCAGATAATAGGCAACGAAAGAATTCACTTTGACGACAGGGAGATTGTGCGGAAATACCTTGAAGCCAGAGACAGGAGAGAACCTTGAAATTCAGCCTTGACTTTCTGTTAAATTCCACGGGAGGCAGCCTCGTCGGCGGCAAGATGCCCCTTGGGGCTTCAGGGGTTTCCATCGATTCAAGAAAGATTAGAAAAAACCAGCTTTTCGTCGCCATAGAGGGTCCCAATTTCGACGGACACGATTACGTGGCCGAAGCCTTTGAAAAAGGTTCCGCGGGAGCCTTGGTGGAAAAACATCCGCAGATACAGGACGCAAGGCGCAACTGCGCCGCGGTGATAAAGGTCGACTCCACGCGCAAGGCCCTCCTTGAGATGGCAAGACACTGGAGAAACTCGTTCCCAGACCTCAAAGTCGCCGCCATTACTGGCTCCAACGGAAAAACCACGACCAAAAACATGACCTACAGCATACTGTCCGTATCAGGCAACGCGCTCAGCACCAGCGGCAACCTGAACAATCGCATAGGTCTTCCACTCAGCCTGCTGGGACTGGAAGAAAAGCATAATTTCTGCGTGCTCGAGATGGGAATGAACTCTTTTGGCGAAATAAGAACTCTTGCGGACGTGGCTTCGCCCGATGTGGGGACGATCACCACGGTGGGAAAAGCCCACCTTGAAGGAATGGGAGACCTTGAAGGAGTCGCGAGGGCAAAAGGGGAACTGGTTGAGAACTTCACGGAGAAAAACACTTTCTGCGTAAACATTGATGATCCGCGGGTGGCAGGAATAGCAGACGGCGTGCGCTGCCGGAAGATCACCTACGGAGTTACCTCCCCCGAGGCGTTCATAAGGGCTGACGATATCAGCCACGACGAAATGGAGTCCATCGGATTCACTATACATATCGGCGAGCGCTCCGCCAGAACAAAAATAAGGGGAATAGGAGCTCACAACGTTTCAAACGCGCTTGCCGCTTCCGCCGTCGCGTACTCCCTAGGATGCGAAATGAACGAAATACTTGCCGGACTTGAGAAATACGTCCCCTCGGCAATGCGCATGGAAGTCATGCGAAGCCCGTCGGGCATAAGAATTATAAACGACTCATACAACGCAAATCCCGACTCGATGCGCGCGGCGCTCGACGAACTCGCAAGCCACCGCCGCAGCGGAGCGAAGGCAGTAGCGGTTCTCGGAGACATGCTTGAGCTTGGAGAAAGCAGCGAGAGGGAACACCGGCTGATCGGAGAACACATCTGCGGGCTCGGTCTTGACATGGTGGTGGCTATGGGAGAGTTCTCGCAGCATCTCGTGTCGGCCGCAGGGGGGCAGACCGCAGCTTATGTGGCCGGGAGCCCGCAGGAGGCGGCAGCCCTGCTTCTTGATACATGCGCGGAGCAGGACATAGTGCTGGTCAAGGGATCGCGTGGAATGAAAATGGAAAGGGTAATACAGATACTTTACAAAAAATAGACCATGCTCTACTTTCTGCATCTTCTAAAAGACGATTTTATCTTCCTCAACGTCTTTAAATACATAACTTTCCGCTCTTTTGGAGCCGGGCTGACTTCCTTTATCCTCTGCGTTTTTCTGGGAAAAAAGCTGATCGAGCTGCTGAAAGCCGCCCAGTTTCAGGAAACCATACGCAAGGACGGACCCAGCAGCCACGGCGTAAAAACCGGCACTCCCACGATGGGAGGAATATTCATCGTAATGGCCGTAACGCTCTCTTCGCTTCTCTGGGCGAACTTCCTCGTAGACAAGGTCATGCTTGTGCTTCTGTTCATGATAAGTTTCGCCGTCCTGGGATTTTTCGACGATTTCATGAAGGCAAGAAGGGGGAAGGGAATAAGGGCAAGGGTAAAGCTTCTCTGCCAGATGCTAATAGCCGTGACTTTCGTGACAATTCTCTGCATGAACGAAAGCGGAAGTTTTTCAATGTCCCTGAGGGCCGGTGAAAACGCGGTGTATTCCTCGACCTCGGTAGTGTTTCCGTTCATAAAGCAGGCCGTTGTGGATTTCGGATATCTCTACATACTTTTCGCTCTCCTGGTCACCGTAGGTTCTTCAAACGCGGTGAATCTTACCGATGGCCTCGACGGTCTTGCCATAGGTTCGATCGCCATCGTAACCACTACCTATATAATCTTCGCTTATCTCGCCGGGAACATGCAGTTTTCAAGCTATCTGCAGATTCCGCACGTGCAGGGAGCCGGGGAACTGGCCATTTTTCTCGCGGCGGTCGGAGGAGCGTGCCTCGGATTTCTCTGGTACAACTCCTATCCGGCCCAGGTCTTCATGGGAGACGTGGGTTCCCTTTCGCTGGGGGCGGCCATAGGGTTCAGCGCTCTCATAATAAAACAGGAAATACTCCTGATAGTGGCGGGGGGAATATTTTTCGTGGAAACGCTTTCGGTGATAATCCAGGTGATCTCGTTTCGCTCTACCGGCAAGAGGGTTTTCAGGATGACGCCTCTTCATCACCACTTCGAGCTTGCCGGATGGGCCGAATCGAAAGTAGTGGTGCGTTTCTGGATAATCTGTGTTGTTCTCTCAATTCTTGCTCTTTCAAGTCTGAAGATAAGGTGATCGGATGGAACTGCTTGAAAACAGATTTTTAGTCGTCGGCCTCGGGATAACGGGAGTAGAAACTTCAAAATTCCTCCGCTCCAAAGGAGTCCCGGTAAAGGCAACCGACTCAAGAGAGGCCCGGGAACTTGGGCCCATGGTGGGAGAACTCGCTGCGGAGGGAATGGAGATCCGGTGCGGAACTCACGCGCCCGAACTCTTCGAATGGGCCGATACGGTAGTGCTTAGCCCCGGGGTAAGGTTCGATCTCCCCGAGATCAGAGACGCCAAGGCGGCGGGAAAGACGGTAATAAGTGAAATCGAGCTTGCATGGAATTTTATATCAAAGCCGGTAATAGGCGTAACGGGAACAAACGGAAAGACAACGACTACGTCTCTTCTCTCGGAAATGCTCGAGGGAAGCGGGATGAAGGTTTTTACGGGAGGAAACATAGGAACGCCCCTTATATCGGTAGCCGGAAAAGACGACGGGTACGACTTTGTTCTGCTCGAACTCAGCAGCTTCCAGCTCCAGGGAATAAGGGAGTTTGCCCCGCATGTCGCAGTGATCCTCAACATATCGCCAAACCACCTGGATCACCACTCAAGCATGGAAGAATACGAGGCGGCCAAGCTTGGGCTTTTCGCAAACCAGGGGCGGGATGACTGGGCCGTGTTCAATGCGGATGACCCGACGGTGCTTCGGGGCTCGGACGGTTTTAGGGCGAGGAAAATATCTTTTGGAACCCGGGAGAAAACCGACGTCTACTGTGAAAATGATGAAATAGTGTTCGGAGAACTGTCCTTCTGCCTTCGCAGCTCGGCGCTTATCGGAGAGCACAACAAGGAGAACATAATGGCCGCGGTGGCCGTCGCGGGCACGCTGGGCTGTCGGCGGAGCAGGTGCAGAAAAGCATAGACGAATTCCGCCCGCTTCCGCACAGAATGGAGTTCGTTCTCACGGCAAGGGGAGTAAACGTGTACAACGACTCAAAGTCCACAACACCTTTTTCCACCCTGAGAGCAATTGAGAGCCTCCCCTCTCCGATCATCCTGGTCGCCGGGGGAAAGGACAAGGGAATTGACTACGACTGCCTTAAGGACGCAGTGGCAAGCAAAGTGAAAGCCCTAGTGTTTATAGGGGAGACAAGGGAAAAAATGCGCGCGCAGCTTGGTGATCTGGCGCAGACCAGGTGCGCGGATTCCTTAAAAGAGGCGACCCAGAGCGCTTTTGGACTGTCCGAAACGGGAGACACGCTGCTGTTTTCGCCGGGATGCTCAAGCTTTGACATGTTCAGCTCATACGAAGAGAGAGGAAATCTGTTTAAGGAGATTGTGAGAGATGTTTGATTTCAGGAACAGGGATTTCGACATACTGCTCCTCGGGCTCGTGCTTATAGTGGCGGGAATCGGGGTTGTGGCCGTGTACAACTCAAGTTCCATATACTCGCTTGAAACCTACGACAACTCGATGCGGTTTCTAAAACTCCATGTCATATATCTTCTCATAGGAATAACGGTAATGGTGACATTGATGCACGTGAAGCCGTCTTTTCTGAAAAAACTGGTTTACCCCGGTTACCTGCTCGGACTCGTTTTGCTCGTAGTCGTGCTCTTTCCCGAGATAGGGAAGGAAGTAAGCGGGGGGCGAAGGTGGCTTTCTGTCTGGGGATTTTCGTTTCAGCCGTCTGAGTTCTGCAAGTACATGCTGATCATCTACATGGCGCACTTCCTGTTCAAGAAGCAGGACAGCATGGGGAGCTTCTGGATCGGCCTTTTTTCTCCGCTGCTTGCCGGCGGCGCCTACGTGGGGCTCATTCTGGCCGGACCGGATCTCGGGACCTCTTTTTTGGTTCTGGCGATTCTTTTCATAATGCTCTTTGTCGGAGGAACGAGACTGCGGTACCTGCTTGGCATCGGGGTGGGGTCTGTGGGGCTGCTCGCGCTGGCTATCGTCAAAGAGGGTTACAGAATGGAGAGAGTAACCTCCTTTCTTGACCCATGGAAAGATCCCCTCGGCTCGGGATACCAGGCCGTTCAGTCGTTCATGGCCTTCGGTCTCGGTGGAATATACGGAAGCGGACTCGGAAACAGTTCCCAGAAGCTGCTTTTCCTTCCCCAGGCCCACACGGACTTTATCTTCTCGATAATAGGGGAGGAATTCGGATTCATAGGGGTAATAACGTTAATTGTGCTTTTCCTCATGATTCTGGGAAGATGCGTGAGGATATCCATGCGAACGGAAGATCTTTTTTCAAGGTACATGGTATTCGGTTTCACGGCACTCATAACGCTCCAGGCGGCGCTTAACATGGGAGTGGCAGTCGGCCTTCTTCCCACTACGGGACTGACGCTGCCTCTTGTAAGCTACGGAGGAAGTTCTCTTGTATCGACGCTTGCGGCGTTCGGAATCATCCTCAGCGTCTCGAGGTTCAGTACCAAGGTAAGATGAAAGTGATAATAGCCGGAGGAGGAACAGGTGGACATGTATTTCCCGCGATATCAATCGCGGAGGAAATACTTGAGAGAAACAGCGGAAACGAGGTTCTGTTCGTTGGCACAGAACAGGGAATTGAAAAAAGGATTCTCCCCGAAAAGGGATACGCGGTCGAATTTATAAACTCAAGGGGAATCGTGGGGAAAAGCTTCCCACAGAAGGTGATGGCAGTGATTTCAATACTGGGAGCGATGCTGAGTTCGCTCAGGATACTAAGAGATTTCAGGCCCGACGCGGTTATAGGAGTCGGAGGATACGCGTCCGGACCTACCCTGCTTTGCGCCTCCATGGGTTCCATACCAACCGCCGTTTGCGAACAGAATTCCGTTCCGGGGCTTGCCAACAGAATTCTCTCGAGATTCGTCGCCAGGATATTCATAACCTTTGAAGAAAGCAGGGGACATCTCCCCGCGGAGAAAACCGTGCTTACCGGAAACCCCATAAGACGCAATCTCGCAACCTCGGCTGCGGAGAGAAAAACCCACAAGAGCGCCAAGCGGAACGTATTCGTACTCGGAGGAAGCCAGGGAGCTCGGAAACTGAATGAAATCGTCCCCCGGTCCCTGGCGAAACTCGGCCCCCGGGTAGCCGTAACCCATCAGACAGGGGAAGCACACGCAGAGAGCGTGAGGGAGACTTACCGGCAACTCGGCATTTCGGCCGAGGTGTTCGGATTTACGGACGACATGTCGCGGATATACGAAAAAACGGATCTTGTGATCTGCAGGGCGGGCTCGGGAACGCTGTCAGAGATAACGGCGTTCGGCATACCGTCAATACTGATCCCGCTTGCCTCCTCCACGCACGACCATCAGTTAAAAAACGCCAGGGTTCTTGAGTCAAACGAGGCGGCGACGGTGATAGAGGAAAAGGAACTTTCCATCGAAGGTCTTCGCGAGGTTATTGAGAGAACCCTTGAGCAGGGCACCCTCGATCGCATGGCGGAGAGTTCGAAAAAACTCGCGCGGCCACACGCCGCCCGGGAAATTGTAAACGAGATCGAGTGTATAATCGGGTAATCGAATGTACGGAAAGATAAAGAAAGTCCATTTCATAGGCATAGGCGGCATAGGAATGAGCGGCATAGCGGAAGTGCTGATCAACATGGGTCTTGAGGTAAGCGGTTCCGACCTAACAGAAACCCAGACAACACGACGTCTGGCTTCCCTGGGAGCCGTCGTTCACGCTGGTCACAGCACTGAGAACATCAAGGGAAGCGAGGTGGTCGTATACTCATCCGCAATCAGGGAAGACAACCCCGAGATGATCGCCGCCACCGCAGCCAGAGTCCCCCTCATACCCAGAGCGGAAATGCTCGCTGAACTGATGAGACTCAAATTCGGCATCGCTGTTGCCGGAAGCCACGGAAAAACCACCACGTCTTCCATGATAGCCTCGGTGCTTTCCCACTGCGGCGCGGATCCGACCATAGTTGTAGGGGGGAAACTGCGGACCATAGACTCAAACGCCCACCTTGGAACCGGCCGGTTCATGGTAGTGGAAGCTGACGAGAGCGACGGATCGTTTGAGAAACTCTCCCCGGTCGTCACAGTGCTAACAAACATCGACAAGGAGCATCTTGATTACTACGGAGACATGGAAACACTTGAGGCTGCCTTCTCAAGCTTCCTGCACAAAATTCCCTTCTACGGACTCGCGGTAACATGCGCCGACTGTCCGAGAACCGCGGAGATAAGCAGAAAGTTCAACAAAAAGATACTGACTTACGGAATAAGCGCACCCGCGGACCTGATGGCCGAGAACATACGCTTTTCCAGGCTCCGCACATCGTTTGAAGTGACCTACGGAGGCTACCTGCTCGGAGAGGTGGACCTAAGCACCCTTGGGGCCCATAATGCGCTTAATTCCCTGGCCGCGATAGCCGTGGGAATGGAGTTTGGATTCAGTTTCGAGAAGATAAAAGAGGGTCTTGCGGCCTTTGAGGGCACGGAGAGAAGACTGCAGTTGAAAAGCGATAGCAAAGGTGTAAAAATAATAGACGATTACGGGCATCACCCAAGCGAGCTGGAAGTCACCATAGAAGCTCTTAAGGCAGCCTTTTCCCAAGAACCGATTCTGCTCTTCCAGCCCCACAGATTTTCTAGGACAAAGCTTCTTTACAATGATTTCGTCAGGGTTTTAGGAAAAATAAAACACCTATATGTTCTTGATATATATCCCGCCGGGGAAAAGCCGGTAAAGGGTATAACTTCTAAAAAGCTGGTCGAAGACATAAAAAAAGCGGGCAACACAAGCGCGCGTCACGTGGATAACCCCGATGCTTTCGTTGACCGCATGGCGGACGAGCTCAAAAAAGGGGACATCCTGCTTACCTCAGGCGCGGGAAACGTCTGGCGGTACGGAGACAGGATCGCGGAGCGAATCGGATGAACAACTCAACTCAAAACAGCGACCTTGAAATACTGGATAACTATCCGATGAGGAAATACCTGTACATAAAAGTCGGGGGTGAGGCAAAGCGCCTAGTGTATCCCCAGAACATGGAAAGCTTCCTCGGACTGCTCAGGCGCTGTCACGAGACGGGGGAAAAAGTCACCGTGCTCGGAGCCGGTTCCAACACCATAATAACCGAGCAGGGAATAGACGGCGTGGTTATAAGCACGAGGAAGCTGAAGGGAGTTCGCATAGACGGAACGCGCGTTTATGCCGAATGCGGCGCAATGCTCTCATCCATAATGAACAGATCGATCCGCCTCGGACTCACAGGGTTTGAGTTCGCCGCCGGCATACCTGGAACCGTGGGGGGAAGCATATACATGAACGCCGGAGCGAACGGGGGAGAGATAAAGGACGCGGTGGGAAAAGTTTATGTATGGCACGAGGGCAAGGAGCGGGAACTGTCAAGAGAAGAGATAAACTTCGAGTACAGAAAAAGCAACCTGCCCGAGGGCGCCATAGTCACCAAAGCCGTGTTCGAACTGCGCGCAGGAGACAGAAGGAAAAGCGAGGAGAACATAAGGCAGTACCTCGCGTACAGAAACAGGACCCAGCCCGTAAAAATGGCCAACACGGGTTCGGTCTTCAAGAATCCGCCCACGGTCAGCGCGGGAGAGCTGCTCGAGGGGCTGGGATTCAAGGGGCTTTGCGTCGGCGGAGCCAAGTTCTCGGAAATCCACGCGAATTTCATCGTGAACTTCAACAGGGCGAAAGCCGACGATATCATCGCGCTCATTGAAGAAGCGAGGGGAGCCGCCTTGGAGAAACGGAACATAACTCTTGAGCCCGAAGTTGAAATAATGGGCAGGGATACCGGAGCCGCATAAAATGCTTACAAAAATAATATCGGCAGCTTTTCTTTTCTCGGTCTGCGGAATCGCTCTTCTCGCAATCGGACCGTCGGAGCATCTTACAGTGAAAGAGATCTCAATCTCGGGAAACAGCGAGGCAAGCTCCTCGGAGATCATAAAACGCTCCGGAATAAGAGCCGGTTCGACATCCATGCTGTTTTTTTCCACCTCTAAAGCAAAGCAGAAAATCCTTGAGAATCCATGGATAAGCGAAGTACGTATAAAGAAGCTCCTTCACGGAAAAATAAAAATTGATATCCACGAAAGCAAGCCCTTCTGCATAGTGGCCCGGGAGGGGATCGAGCCATACTACATAGACGTAAAGGGGAAACGCCTCGGCGCTGCGGGACCGTCGCAAGGTCTTGATTTCCCGGTTATCTCAAGCAAGGAGGAGGTCAGTCCGGGTCTCATGCTCCAGGCAATCGAGATTCTCAGACTCTCTGACTCAAGTCCGGCTCTTGGCTGGTCTGAAATCTCGGAGCTGGTAGTGGAAGAGAGCTTCGGCATCAAGCTCTTGACCCTTGACCGCAGATTCGTAACCTTCGGAAAAAACAACATGAAAAGCAAGTGGCGTAAAGTCGAGAGGATAATAGTTCACTCGCGCAAGAACAACCTGGTGGAAAAGGATATAGACATAAGCTCGGGCGACGTAGGCGTAATAGGCTACGACTTCTAACATCACGAAATGGCGCAGGGAAAAAACAATTTGGCACAGATAGTTGGTCTCGACATAGGAACGACCAAAGTCTCCGTAGTGGTTGGGGAGTCTGACCCAAGCGGCAAGATCGAGATAATCGGCGTCGGTAACCACCCCTCCCACGGACTCAAAAGGGGGGTAGTGGTCAACATAGAGGAAACCGTGGACTCCATACAGAACGCGGTCGACAAAGCCGAACACATGTCCGGACATCTGATAAAGGAAGTCATAGTAGGAATAGCCGGCGGACATATAAAGGGAATGAACGGGCACGGAATGGTCACCTTGCGGGAAAAGGAGGTAACTCCCAAGGATATCGAGAGAGTCATAGAATCGGCAAACGCCCTCCTGATTCCGGCGGAGAGGGAAATTATTCACGCCATCCCGCAGGACTACACGGTTGACAGGGAAAGCGGCATAAACGATCCGGTCGGGATTCACGGCCTGAAACTCGAGGCGGACGTCCACATAGTCACGGGAGACGTGACCGCAGCCCGAAACATCATAAAATGCATAGAAATGTCGGGAATGACTTCCGTTGACATGGTGATTGAGCAGATAGCCTCAAGCGAGGCGGTTCTCACACAGGACGAAAGGGAGATCGGGGTAGCGATGATAGACTTCGGAGGGGGCACATGCGATATAGCGGTGTTTGTGAACGGAAGCGTCAAGTATACCGAAAGCATCACCCTGGGAGGAGACCATCTCGATAGGGACATAGCCTTCGGACTCTCGGTACCGCTTCCTGAGGCGAGAAAACTCAAGGAAAATCATGGAGTGGCCACGGCGAAGCAAAACGGATCGATGATGAATGATGAGAGAATAGAGGTAAAAACCGCTTCAGGACACGAACCCAAGAATGTTTTCAAAAGAGATCTCTCGACGATAATCGAGCTGAGAATGGATGAAATCTTCACACTGATAAAAAAAGAATTTTCAAAGCAGGGTTTCATCGGCATGCTTCCGGCAGGAGTGGTGCTCACCGGGGGAAGCAGCAAGATGCGGGAAATGACAATTCTTGCCGAGCAGGTACTCGAGATGCCTGTCCGCATCGGGATACCCCACGATGTAAACGGCCTAACGGAAATTATCACCGACCCCATCTACTCAACCGGAGTGGGGCTGGTTAAATACGCAAGTTCGAATAAGGGAGGCGCCGTTACAGCAGGCAGACTGACACAGAAAAATGTTTTTACAAGAATGAAAGGATGGTTTAACGAATTTTTTTAAAGGAAAAATCCAACCGGAGGGTAAACATATGGCAAGTTTTAGAATTGAGAATGTTGATAATGTTGATGAGGGCTTTGGCAGAGCCAAAATCAAGGTTGTAGGAACAGGTGGGGCCGGCGGAAACGCCGTTAACACCATGATAAGCAGAGGACTTAAAGAAGTGGAGTTCGTCGCCGTAAACACTGATTTCCAGGATCTAAGCAAATCACTGGCACCGACGCAGCTCCAGATAGGAGAGAGTATATCGAGGGGGCTCGGTTCCGGGGGAAATCCCCAGATTGCAAAAGAAGCCGCTGTTGAGGACCGGGAGAAGATAGCAGAGGCTCTCGGAGAGGCCGACATGGTTTTCATAACGGCAGGAATGGGAGGCGGAACCGGTACCGGCGTTTCTCCCGTAATTGCCCAGGTATGCAAGGAGAAGGATATTCTCACCGTGGCTATAGTGACAAAGCCCTTTGAATTCGAGGGAGTTGCAAGAAAGGAAAACGCCGATTACGGAATCGAGGAGCTCGACAAACATGTCGACACGCTGATTGTGATTCCAAACGACAAGCTTGCGGCCATACATAAGGTCAGCATTCTTGAGGCCTTTCATCAGGCGGACGAAGTTCTTTACCAGGCGGTAAAGGGAATTTCCGACATCGTTACGGGAGTTGGATACATCAATGTCGATTTTGCCGATGTGAAAAGCATAATGGCAAACCACGGAGGCAAAGCCCTTATGAGTTCCGGATTCGCGCAGGGTCCGAACCGGGCGACTCAGGCAGCGCAGATGGCCGTAACAAGCCCTCTTCTCGAGGACGTGTCCATTGCCGGAGCCAAGGGAATACTGATGAATGTAACGGCTTCGGATGACTTCGGAATTGAAGAGCTGAACGAAGCGTGCAGCCACGTGAGGGAAAGGGCAAACGGCGATATCGACCTGATTTTCGGTCTGGTCTTCGATGAAAAGGCCAAGGATTTTGTAAGAATCACCGTGGTCGCAACCGGGATAGAAAACTATATCGACAAAAAGGCGGCCGATATGATTTTGGAACAGCCGTACAGCCCCGTCGACATAGAAGAAGACCTCGACATACCGACTTTTGTCAGAAGAAAAGAAAGAATTGCCCGCTAAGAACACACCAGGCGGTGTCAGACAACCTCGGATCTGCCTTCCTTGAGGAATGGCAGATCCACCTTCGGGGTATCGATCCAGAGACCTTCAAGGTCGTAGAATCCTCGTACGGGCCGGTAGAACACATGGAGAACCACGTCCACTAGGTCAAGCAGCACCCATCGGCCTTCGGAGACGCCTTCGGTCCCGAATATCTTCACTCCGCGTTTTTTAAGTTCCCGCTCAACGTTCTCCACTATGGTCCGCACTCCCCTGTCGGAATTCGAGCTGCACACAACGAAATAATCCGCCACGTCGCTTTTCTCGCCAATTTCCAGAATCACGGGATCTTCCGCCTTTTTCTCCCAGGCGGCGCGGGCGACAAACAAGGCTTTTTCCCTGGGTTCTATGGTTTTTCCTCCATCTGGTAAAGGCCGTTTTTCGCTATATATTCCTCCACATCGCGCGGGACCAGATACCTGAGCGAACTGCCATGGCGCGCAAGCTCCCTGACCTCCGTCGAAGAAACCCTTATACCGGCGATATCTATGAAAAGCAGCTCATTTGAGCTTTTGTGAGCAAAAACATCCATACCCCTGTTGTTATAAGAATATCGAAAGTCATTTTCGAGGGCAAGAGGAATCGGACTGGCGGAATCACCAAAGTCGTAACCGGGGCGGCGAAGAACAACGAAACTTGAGTAATTGAAAAGCTCCGCGAAATCTTTCCACGTGTCTATTTCCGCGAAAAGTTCAGAGCCCATTATGAAGTAATACCGGTTTTGCGGATTACCCTCGTTAAGTGACTTGAGAGTGTCGATAGTATAGGAAGGAGGCTCCCTGCGCAGTTCCATGTCGGAAACCCTGAAACGGGAATTATGTTTTGCTGAGAGGCTCAGCATATTGAGTCTGTGAGAAGGGGCAGACATGGTTTCTGAATCTTTATGGGGAGAGACAAGAGTCGGAATGAAAACCACCTCGTCAAGCGCCAGTCTTTCGCTTATCTCCTCAGCGGCCCTCAGGTGACCCGCGTGCACAGGATCAAACGAACCGCCCATAAGACCCGTCTTCATATGTAGCCCTCTATCATCACTTCATCGCCGAACCTTCTCACCTTAATATTCCTGATACTGATCGCATCCTCTATCGACTGTTTTCCAAGATTCCCGACCATGCTAATCCCGTCGCCTCCGATAATCCTGGGCGCGTAGAAGAAAACCACCTTGTCAACCAGGCCCTCCCGAAGAAAACAGGCCCCTACCCTGCTTCCCCCTTCAACCAAAACCCCGCACATGCCCTCGGCGCCGAGCTTGCGAAGAAGGTCTGCGGCAGACACACGGCCCGTGGCATCGGATTCCAGTCTCACGATCTCGGCGCCGAGTTCACGAAGCCTCCTCTCCTTAACAGACCCCGCGGTCCCCGTAGTGGCTATTATCGAGCGGGGATGAGTGCTGAGAACCTTCGCCTCGGGCGAAATACTGAGCTTTGAATCCATAATCACCGGAACCGGCTGGCGCACGGTCCCGCCAACCAGGCGAACGTCAAGTCCCGGGTCGTCTGCAAGCACCGTGTTTATCCCGACAATTACCGCGTCCACTTTTTTTCTCAGACGATGGGCCATTTTCCTTTGCTCTACGCTGCCTATCCACTTGGAATCACCCGTTGCGGAAGCTATCTTGCCGTCGATGGTGGAAGCACATTTTAAGATAACGAAAGGAAGGCCCGAGACGACGTGCTTGTTGAAAAACTCGTTTGTTTCCGTGCATTCCCTCTCAAGCACCCCCGTTCTTACCGCTATCCCGTTTTCGCGAAGCTTCGCCACCCCTTTTCCGCTTACCTCGGGATTAGGGTCAATAGCTCCAATTACGACATCGGATACTCCCGAGGCCACTATGGCGTCAGTACACGGAGGAGTGAGCTTTTCTGTATGGCAGCAGGGTTCAAGCGTCACGTAAAGCGTGGCGCCTTTCAGTGAGATTCCTTTTTTCGCGGCATCCGCAAACGCTTCTATTTCCGCGTGGGCAGCCCCGGCTTTTTTATGATAGCCGCGGCCCACGATCCGTCCCCCCAGTACGCAGACGGCACCGACCATGGGATTGGGACTGGTGCACCCTTCTGCCCTGAGGGCAAGTCTCAGGGCTTTTTTCATGAACTCCCTGTCATCTCGAGCGGGCATCAAAAAACCTAGTGCAAAGCCTCCTTGTCCGATGTGAAAAGCGCCTTTGTGAACTGTTCGGCGTCAAATTCGCGGAGATCCCCAAGACCTTCCCCAACTCCTATGTACTTCACCGGAAGACCTAACTGCTGCGCTATCGCCACTATTATTCCTCCTTTGGCGGTTCCGTCGAGCTTGGTAAGCACTATACCGCTCACCCCGATTGCTTCGCCAAAAACCCTCGCCTGCTCCACGGCGTTTTGCCCAGTAGTGGCGTCAACGACAAGGAGAGTTTCATGGGGTGCTCCCTCGAGTTCACGGGCAACCACTCTTCTCAGTTTCTTGAGTTCCTCCATAAGCCCCGTTTTCGTGTGAACCCGCCCGGCGGTATCTATTATGAGCAGATCAACCCCTCTTGTGACCGACGCCTTTATCGCGTCGTAAGCTACGGCGGAGGGGTCCGCCCCGGTCTGGCCGCGAAGAAAATCGCTTCCCACCCGTTCGGCCCACACTCCGAGCTGTTCAACCGCTGCCGCCCTGAATGTGTCGGCGGCCGCGACCATTACCTTTTTTTCTTCCCGCGTGAACCTGTTGGCGATTTTCCCTATGGAGGTAGTCTTTCCGACGCCGTTAACTCCCGCCACCATAAAAACCGTCGGCTTGGCGGAAAGCTCGGCCACTGGACTCTCGACTTCTCTCAGGATATCGAGGATTTCCTTTTCAAGAAGGCTTTTTATTTTCTGCATATCTCCACCATCCCCGGCCCCAACGGCAGATGAAACTTTCTCCCTCAGTTTCGCGGTGGTCGCAACCCCCATATCCGACATTATGAGTATCTCCTCGAACTCATCCCAGGACGCGTCATCAATTTTTCCGGATGAAAAAACATGCTCAAGGTTCTGAAGAAGTCCCCTGCGAGTCTTGGAAAGTCCGATGCTCAGTCTCGAGAAGAAATCCCCTTCCGCATCATCTTCTTTCTCTTCTGCAAAGACTTCCTCTTCCGGCTCCTGGGCAACCTTGTTCTCTTCCGGTTCCTCTTCAGCTTTCAGTTCTTCAGGTTCAACTTCCGTTTCCTTGGGAAGAGCCGGTTCTTCGGCAACCTCGATCGGTTCAGCCGCAGTTACGGGATCGGGGGGCGGGGCCGCAACCTCTTTTTCTTCAGCGACAGCGGGCTTGGGGGCGGTGAATTGCGATTCTGCCGCGGGTTCCGAAACTTCTGCGGGTGGAAGTTCCGAAGCGGGGGGTTCAGACGGCGGCTCCGCCTCTTCGGGTTCAGCAGAAACGGCCTCGGATGGCTCCTTCGCCACTGTCTCCGGCGGAACTTCTTTTTTCCTGAAGAGAAAATAAACCGCCGCAAATACGATGACCGCTATCGCTGCCGGGATAACGACCGCCGGGTCGACATGGGTTCCGAGCCCCGAGAAAAATTCAGTAATCTCCTTCATATTGCCTGTTTGGTTGAAAACAGTTTTTTTCCGACAAAAAACGGCCCCAGACTTTCAAGATATCTTGAAGTCTGCTGCGTCTTCCTCATCCTCTCCACCAGTGCGGAGAGCGGATAGAGATCTCTGCCCAGAATCCCTATCACGAAATCATTGTCGTTTTTATCAAGCCCGTGGCTCGCAAGACGGATGTCCTTTGCGTATCCCGAGTCCCCGAACTGAAACCCTATCTTGCCGTGTTCAGCCAGAACGGCTCTTTGCTCCTCGGGCGAGAGGGTTTCAAAGGCCTTGGCTCTTCTGAGCGGATACCAGATGGCCCACGCAAGTTCCGGGTCAAAGATTTTCAGTTTCGGGCCCAGAATCAGTGTCCTTTCGAGGTCCTTTTCGTAACCGATCGAGTATGTCCTTCCGAGCATCGTGTACTCAGGCTTCGGCTTAAGTCCGGCAAAAGAGGAGCCGGAGAGAAATTGCCTGAGCTCCGTAACGAAAAACTCGGGGGTCTCACTCATGGTCAGAAGGCCTGTGCCTGCGTGATCATTTATGTCCGAATAAAGAGCTGCCGTTAGAGAAGAGTTTTCAAGATCGCGAATCAAGAGGGATTCAGATACGGGGTCAACTCCCCCGAAACCCAGAAACTGCATAAAAAGCCTTCTGTCGAGAGACTCGCCGCCTCTTCCTTTCTCACTTAAGTCAAGCTGCATGTCTTTGGGTTCGCTCATAATCTGATCACCGGACTCAGGGGTTAATTATGTATGATTTAAGGTCCTAACTCAATGCGAGAAATCTCAATTGAGTCGCTGTGGTATAGTATTATAGAGAAGTGAGGACGGGGGTAATGTCGAATAAGCCCAGTTTTTCTGATTTAGCCTACAGAAGCAGAAAGAAAGTGACCCGCAAGCAGCGGTTTCTTGAAAAAATGGACGAGATACTGCCATGGGAACTGTTGCTTGAACCAATATTAAGTAAATACCCGAAATCGCGCAGGGGACGCCCACCTTTCCCGGCCGAGGTCATGCTGCGGATTTACCTGATGCAGCAATGGCACGGACTGTCGAATCTCGCCATGGAGGAAAGTCTTTATGATATTGAGTCCATGCGACATTTCGCCGGCGTGTCAATGCAGAGGATCCCGGATGAAACCACTATCCGCAGGTTCCACCACTTCCTGAGAAAACATCAAATAACCGAAGAGCTTCTCCGTCTTGCTGAGCACTGCATATCAGAACACGGCCTGGCTATCAGCCTGAGCAGAACTGCCGACCCCAGATTGCGCAGAGTCGGGCAGAAAACCGGTGTAGACGAAAGCACACAGCGATAAAAAGAAGATAATTCAGAGAATGAGTAGCCGGACTGCGGACGGATTAACGAAAAAGGTGCTGGTACGCAGATGCTCTTTACAAATTGTGCCGGCATGTTTACTATCCAATTGCGGTGTTTCGGCAAAGGGACGGTTGGTCATGTCAACTGTAGAAGAAATAAAGTTTGCGATCTCGACTCTTTCCAGAGAGGATTATGTCCGTTTGCGCGAGTGGTTTTCAGGTAAGGACAGAGAACAACGCGATAAGGAAACCGAGGGGATCTCTGCATCTTCGAAACTCTCAAAAAAGTCGGAATCCGCCGAGGAAGCCCGTCGTTTTTACGCTTCAAGAATTGAAATACTTCGTAACGAGGCAGTTACGGATAAAATCCCTTTTAACGAAGCTTCCGAGTCGGATTTCTGGAAATTCGTCCGGTCGGCTTCATGCATTCGGAAGGGAAGCCTGTTTCTCAGGGACAACGGCAACCTTCGGGCCGTCTGGAGTGATGACGAAGGTAATCGCGTAGGGATTCAATTCTTCGGGGATTCTGCGGCTCAGTATGTTGTTTTCAAGCGCCGTGCGGACGGAGAAGTATGGCGTGATGCCCAATGCGATAGTCTGAACAACATAGGGCGTATGATTGAGGAACTGGACCTGGAATTTCTCCTGCATGAATGAATGGCAAAGAACTCTCCCCTGAAGATCATATCGTCCGCTACGTCAAGCCGAGCAGCATGCACGAAGGGCGTGTGGACAGTTCCGAATTTCAGTTAAATCTGCGCAGAACCGGCGACAAAGGGGTTTCGGTTAACTGGCTTGAGTGCTACGCCAATTGTCCGAAAGAAGCGCAGCTTGCGGAAATACGCAAGGTGATTCGTCTTGAACTCCGAAGAAACGGGAGATTCGCCGAGTTGAACGTGGGGCGGATCCGTCCCACAGCGAAATCACGGAGCTCCCGGAACCGGGTTCCGATCAGGCTGAAATGATTGGAGAGATGATTGCGGAATGCGTCTGCGGTTTGCATCCCGCCATTGCCGAATAAGCTTTATGCGTATTCCTCGATTTATTCGGACAGTAATTCCGGGCGAATTCGGACGGCTGAATTTCTTTTCTTTCCTCAAAACAGACTTTATGAGGAGACGAAATAGAGAGAATTGGCAACCATTCCATTTTTCTTAAACCCCGGCGATCTTCGACTTGCTTTTTTTACTATTCACCTAGGAAAAAGGATGGTTTATTGGAAATAGTTTAAGAAGACACCGCACCGTCTTACTGGTGCATCATGTTCAGAAATTCCGTGTTGTTTTTAGTTCCCCGAAGCTTGTCAAGCAGAAATTCCATCGCTTCGGTGGTGTTCATCGGATTGAGGATTTTCCGAAGAAGCCATATGCGGTTAAGCTCGGACTCCGCGATAAGAAGCTCTTCCTTTCTGGTCCCTGACCTCTGAATATCTATGGCAGGAAACACTCTTCTCTCAGCAAGGCGACGGTCAAGATACACTTCCATGTTTCCCGTTCCCTTGAACTCCTCGAAGATAACCTCATCCATCCGGCTTCCAGTATCTATAAGAGCGGTGGCTATTATAGTAAGACTTCCTCCCTCCTCGGTGTTTCTCGCCGCCCCGAAAAATCTCTTGGGTCGCTGAAGAGCGCTTGCTTCTATTCCTCCGGAGAGCACTTTTCCGCTCGCGGGAGTCACCGTGTTGCTCGCTCTTGCAAGCCTAGTAAGGCTGTCGAGAAGAATAACGACATCCTTTCCGTGCTCGACATATCTTTTTGCCTTCTCGATCACCATGTCGGCAACCTGTATGTGCCTTTGCGCCGGTTCGTCGAAAGTCGAACTCACGACTTCTCCATTGACCGACCTCTGCATATCGGTGACCTCTTCCGGACGCTCGTCTATCAGCAGAACGAAAAGCTCAATTTCAGGATGATTCTCCGTTATCGCATTGGCTATTCTCTGGATTATTATGGTCTTGCCGGTGCGGGGAGGAGCCACTATCACGGCTCTCTGTCCCTTCCCCACTGGAACGAAAAGATTCATCACCCTTGAGCAGAATTCGCCTTTTTCATATTCAAGATCTATTTTCTTTTCCGGGTGAAGGGGAATGAGTCCCTCAAAAGGCGTTCTCTGCCTGCATATCTCGGGAGAGTCGAAGTTTGCCTCCTCTATTTTGAGAAGAGCCAGGTTCTTCTCCCCTTCCCGGGGGAGCCTCACGAGGCCTCTTATCGTGTCCCCGGTTTTCAGGCTGAAAGATCTTATCTGGGATTTCGAAACGTATATGTCGTCCGGACTCGGCAGATAGCTGTATTTGGGAGATCTCAGAAAACCATAACCTTCGGCAAGGATTTCAAGTACCCCCTCGGCTATTATGGAACCATGTTTTTCACTCTGCGCCTTGAGCAGGGAATAGATAAGATCCTGTTTCGCCATTCTGGCGGTATCTTCAATGCCGGCCTGCCTGCTAAGTTTTATCAGGTCCGAGGGCTTTTTCGCCCTGAGATCATTCAGGTAGAGCAGCTTGCCGTTTCCGTTTTTCTGCTCCTCTTTTCTCTCGACAGCATCTGCAACTTCCGCTTTAGAGACTTTTGCCATACGGTAAAACTCCTTGAACTAAGGGATTGTTGTTAAATTATCGGTTCAAAAAACAATCGAAATCTTTTGAAGTGTCAGGAGCACGACAACTGCGCGCGTTTAAGAATTCGAAGTGAAAAATCAGTACAACTTATGCAGTTAATACTATTGCCGCGTAATGGACTTGTCAATACGCAAAACCGAATCAGAAAGAAAAGACCCCTTGCCCTGCCTCGCAAACCTATTAACACCACAGGCCTGTACGACTGCAATTACTTTTAATGAATACATGAATGAGAGAGAATGTCAAGAGATTTCGTTCCCAGGGCAGTTTGGGTAGAGCATTTGTCAATCTCGGCTTTTCCAAGCGATCTTCAAGGCGCTGTGGCAATTTGAGGGGATTTTCGGTTATACTTTATATAGAAATACAGAGAAACGAGGTGGTAAGTCAAGATGGCAGGTCATTCCAAATGGGCAAACATAAAACACAGAAAAGCCGCGGTTGACGCCAAGCGGGGAAAGATATTCACCAAGCTTATCAGGGAACTTACGGTCGCCGCCAAGGAAGGGGGAGACGATCCGGAATCTAACCCGCGCCTTCGCACCGCTGTAGCGACCGCAAAGGGCGCCAACATGCCCAACGACACTATAGAGAGGGCTATAAAACGGGGCACCGGGGACATCGAGGGAGTAGTCTACAACGAGATATTCTATGAAGGGTACGGACCCGGCGGAAGTGCCGTATACGTAAAAACCCTTACTGACAACAGGAACAGGACCGTCTCCGAGATAAGAAGACTATTCACGAAACACGGCGGAGGGCTCGGGGAGAACGGCTGCGTTGCGTGGATGTTCGATCTTAAGGGAAGAATCGAGTTTGCCGGAGACTCGGTTGATGAGGATGCGCTTTTCGACCTGGTAATAGACGCAGGAGCCGACGACGTGCGTACCGAGGACAGCGATATCGTGGTTATAACCCCCACGGAGAACTATGAAACCGTGAAAAAAACGGTCTCCGACGCAGGAATCCAGTACGAATCAGCCGAAGTGACCATGATACCGCAGACAAACGTTAGAATCGATGGCCGGGACGCCGAACACATGATAAGGCTGATGGAAGCGCTTGAAGACAGCGATGATGTTCAGAACGTGTACGCCAACTTCGATATAGACGAGCAGTTACTCGAGGCAATTGGATAAAATCTCCGACACCAGGGTCATGGGGATCGACCCCGGATCAAGATCCTGCGGCTACGGAATCGTGGATGGCGCGGGAAGCCGGTTAAGTTACGTAGCAAGTGGAACAATCACTCCTGCGCAAGGTAACTCCGCTTCTGAAAGGCTGAACGATATCTATGTGGGGATCCTGAGGGTAATAGACGATTACGCTCCCTCGATCGTATCGGTCGAGGAAATGTTTTTCGCCAAAAACGCGAGAAGCGCCATAAAACTCGGCCAGTCAAGAGGCATAGCGATTCTGGCGGCGGCGCAGAGAGGAATTCCGGTAAGCGAGTACGCACCCACCAGGGTAAAGCTCGCCCTGACCGGCAGAGGAAGAGCAGGCAAGGAAGAGATGCAGAAAATGCTTTCCTACATGCTCGGAGTCAGCGAATTTCAAAGCACAGATGAGTCAGACGCGCTCGCGATCGCGATCTGTCACTTAAGTCTTTCAAAATACGGGCTGCCGGACGACACTGTTGGCAGCGCAAGAAACCGGCGCAGGAAAAAAAGATTCACGATAAATGATCTATCTGCTTAGAGGCACAATCGCTTGTAAGGAAATCGGGACCGTCATCATCGACGTAAGCGGAGTCGGTTACGGCGTTACCGTGTCACTCTCCACTTACTATGATCTCGGAGCCGTGGGGGAGGAAGTTGAACTCAAAATCCATACAAGCCAGAGGGAAAACAGTATTGAGCTCTACGGGTTTCTCACCGAAACGGAAAAAAAACTCTTTGAAAAACTCATCGGCATCTCCGGCATAGGACCGAAAGCGGCCACGAACGTGCTTTCGAACATTTCCGTCCCGGAACTCCTAAGGTGCATAAAAAACGGGAACCTGGCGCAAAGAAAAATCCGCGGTATCGGCACCAAAACCGCTACCAAGATAGTAAACGAGCTTAAAGACAAACTTGATGACCTTGCGGTGGACGAAGAGTCCCCGATATCGAACACCATGCTTGACGACACGATTTCCGCCCTGCTTAATCTGGGCTACACTAGGGCCGAAGTGGAGAAAAAAACCCCCGAGATCAAAAAAATCATTGAGGTCTCAGATTCCATAGAGAATGTGCTTCGGGATTCTCTTAAAGTGATCAGAAGCTAGATGACACAGAACACAAGAAAAACCGTTTCGCCCGAATACACGGAAAAAGACGAGCTTACGGACGTAAATCTTCGTCCCGCTCTTCTTCGGGACTTTATCGGGCAGCCGAGCGTTAAGGAACAGGTCGCTATATTCATCGGCGCCGCCAAGGCAAGAGGCGAAGCCCTCGATCACGTCCTTCTCTCCGGCCCCCCTGGGCTTGGTAAAACCACCCTCGCCCACATATTCGCAAATGAACTTGGCGTGGGGCTGCATCTTACTTCGGGGCCTGTTCTCGAAAGAACCGGAGACCTCGCTTCCATGCTTACCAATCTCAATGAAAAGGACGTGCTTTTCATTGATGAAATACACAGGATAAACAGGGTCGTCGAGGAATATCTTTATTCCGCTATGGAGGATTTCGAAATCGACCTCATGATAGGAGAAGGCCCGACGGCAAGATCGGTAAAAATAAACCTCAACAGGTTCACCCTCATAGGGGCGACGACCAGAACGGGGCTTCTCACCTCCCCTTTCCGTTCCCGCTTCGGGGTTGAACTCAGGATTGACTACTACAACACGGAAGAGCTCTCAAGCATAGTGAAAAGATCCTCCGGGATTCTCGGGGTCGAAATAACGGACGAAGCGGCAAGCGAGATGACCTCAAGGGCAAGGGGAACCCCCAGGATAGCCAACAGGCTTCTTAAGAGGGTGAGGGACTACGCACAGATGAAATCGGACGGACGCATAACCGAAACCGTGGTCAGGGACGCACTTTCGATGCTTGAGATAGATTCAAGGGGTCTTGACAACCTCGACAGGGCGATACTCACTGCCATAATCGAAAAATTCGGAGGGGGTCCCGTGGGAGTAGACACTATCTCAGCCGCGGTGAGCGAGGACAAGGACACGATAGAAAACGTCTACGAGCCCTTCCTGATAAGAGAGGGGTTAGTGGAGAAAACCCCCAGGGGAAGAAAGGCCACGAAACTCGCCTACAGTCACTTGGGACTCAGCCTGAGCGAGGGGCAACCGAAACTTCTCTGATCCGCGCGACTTGCGCGAAGGCATTCAGTCAAGCGGTATTTCCCTTATGAACTCATCCCAGTGATTCCCGGAAATGGAGTCGATTATTTTTCTCGGCTCCTTGTAACCCTTCTCCCCGGGAAACAGTTTTCCGTATACTTCGTCCCTTACCTCAAGCCACTTGTCTATCGCCGCGTAGTTTTTGAATTTTACCACGGTTTTATAGGTCCAAAGCGGCTTTACGGTATGTATTCTCTGTGAATACATCCTGTAATCGTCAACGGTGATGCCCATCTTTTTCATTTCCTGCCAGAACGGGAAAAGACGGGTTCTGTATACCCTTAGAAATTCCTCACGGTTCTCGGGCGCCACGGTATAGAAACTCTCTTCCACCACAATCGTGTACCTGTCCTCTTCCGCGCTAACGACCGTGGTGGTCACGAGGAAGAAAATCAAGATGAAAACGACCGGAAAACAATGTTTTTTCGACATAAAATCCCTCCCTGTTGAAAATAAAAACCTTTCTAACTCAAATGCCTGAATGACAAAAGGGTAACGGCATCAATCTACTGGCGCAACGTTTTAATTACAGACCTGTCTCACGGCGTGGAACCTATCTGGGAATGAGGCTCCAATGCGGATTGCCAAGGTCATCAAAACCACGGTTCCCCAGCTACAGGGTTCATCCTCTCGATAATCATAAGACCTAGGACTAAGAAGGTGGACTACGGCTCCCAACTTCCTCAGCAGGATTCTACAAAACACAGATCAATGCTCTGATGGATCTTCGGAGATCACTGTAATCCCCTCATTTTTGCGCCTCCTCTAACTCGAAATCAGCGCTTTCAGTCGTGATGTGCGGAACTTCTTATGTTCTATAAATGAAATTATGGAACGAAGTAAAGGAAAGTTCTTCTGAATGCATATATGAGAGCTTTGAAAATTAGGAGTTAATCGAATTAAGAGAGGGGCAGGTTTGCTTCGAGATGTTTCCATTGGAGTGAAGTTTAGAATCTTCGGGCAAATTGTCGCATCCCCCTTTACTTCATTAACGAAATTAGCGTGAAAGTGTTTTTTAAGAGTTCAAAAGGAAATTTATTTAAGGAGGATTTACACATGAGATTACGTAATCTTTTTATGATTCTATTGTTATGCATGACAGTAGGAATGTTTGGTGTGTCCTGTACCGGTGATGATGGTGCGCAAGGACCAAAGGGTGATACGGGAGAACAAGGGCCTCCAGGTGAATCGGGAGAAGGGGCTAGCCCAGAAGATACCACAGGTCTTTATGACTTTCTTAAGCAGTGGGGGAGTAAGACAGGGGAAATTTCCTGTACTGATCCGATTCTGACTGGAATGGGAATGTTTCCCGGACCTGATGAGTTAGCACCCTTGGTAAACTCTGCTACGGGTCAGCCCGCTCCAGTTGCTTTTGCAGCTCAGTGCAGTGCTGTTCTATTTGATGAGATGCCTGCTGCTACAGTTGCTCCAATGTATCCCGCAGCTGAACTTGTTTTCATTAAGACTGGTACGGCTATGGAAACAAATAGGAATAATCCTGAGGTTATTCCTTCCACTGAGGTGTCTCTGGCAAAAACTGTCGTTTCCACAAAACACTTTGCCGGAGGTACACTGGCAGCCGATATGAGCACAAAGGGCGGTAATGATGAAGTCTTTGAAAGAATGAGGCTTCATGATGACTGTAGGATAGGAACGGCTCCTAGTGCCGTAGCGGGAGAATGGCGGAGTGTGTATATCACAAAAGTCACAACTCCGTATAATGCTCAGAAGGTAGCTCAGCCCACTACTACGGAGAGAACAAGGAAAGTTTGTATAAGACTTGATTCCCTTCCGGGTGTCGTTAAGTGCTTCATAGAAATGGATCCTAACATTGCTGCTGGTAGTACTGGCGATTTGGTCCAACAGATAGCCCTCTATGATGGCATGGCTGAGGCAGGAATGGAGATCACCACTGTAATTGCAGGAAAAGATCAGACTCCGGCTGATAATACAGCTAATGATAAGGTTCTTGATCCGCTTCCTGGCACAATAACAAATCAGGAACAAGAAAACTTTTTTGCTACTGGTGCGGATTTCAACTTATCAATAGCAGATACAGGGCAACTCTGTCGTTTTTTTGAAGAAGGTGCACGATAAAAAACCATAAACCCCATAAATGAAAAAGCTCCTAGTGGATTGTTTCCTTAGAGACATCATCCATCATCGAACTAGCTGCTTTATCTTTGGGTAAAATCCCCCGGTAGGTTCTTTCGTAACTTCAGACCTGCCGGGGGATTCTTTATTTATGTAATTCCCAAAAAATACAACCCTTCCCCTATACATTAAGAATTGAGTGGGAATAAATAGCATTGAGACCATCTCAAGGGAGGGGAAGGTACCAGAAACCAAAAAACCAACTAAAGCAAATCGGGTTTAATGTTCCATAATTTCATTTATGGAACATTAAACACTACCCTGCTAACACGATTAAAAAATACCACAAAAGACTTCTATATGTCAAGAACTTTAGAAAGAAAAAACCGCCAGATAATCCCTAAGGCATAATCACTCCCGCTCAAAAAGACGGGTCAAAACAGTATCACTGAAAAAGCCATAGACCGTGCAAACAACCGGACACACAAGCTTGGTGCCATTGATGACAAAAAACCAAACTTGCCTACAGAACACTTGAAAACATACTGAAATATAGAATGATGGTCAAACCCAAACACAATTTTCGAGCGATTTTATCTTTTCCTCAAAACAGGTAGGTTAGAAGGCAGGATTTCACGGTTAGATTTGTGCGGCGGTCATCTCTCCGTCCATAATCAGGTTATCCATCTGAGTGTCGCCCGCGACATGAATTTATTGGCGGAACAAGGGTTTTCGATTTTCTCCCAGGCCCACTTTATGAATCTGTTCACGGAAGGAACAAACAACATCTTAATGCTGCTTGTAAGCACCGGACCGGTGGTAAAGGCCGTGCTTCTGCTTTTAATTTTCATGTCTGTTTTTTCCTGGGCGATTATCTACACGAAATTCCGCCTTCTAAGAAGTTCTTCCAAAAAATCAACCGCGTTTCTAAATCTTTACCATTCAAACGAAGATATGAGAGCGCTTCTCTCCTTCTCGGAGAAAGTCGGCGGTCCGGTTGCCGAGATGTTCAGGGCCGGCTACGCGGAAGTAATAAAGACGGACAAGAAGAAAAACCGGAGCGAACTCGACCCAAATGGGCCCGGAGATACTTCTTCCCGTTCCGAATCTATAGACCTTGTGGAAAGGGCGCTTAACAGAGCAATGACCAAAGAGGCTTCGAAACTTGAGAAATCCCTGGTTTTCCTCGCAACCACCGGCAGTTCAGCTCCGTTCATAGGACTGTTCGGAACCGTGTGGGGGATTATGAACTCCTTTATAGGGCTTGCGGGAAGCAAAGGGGTTCCCTCGCTTGAGGTCGTGGCTCCGGGAATCGCTGAGGCGCTTATAGCGACCGCCATCGGTCTTGCGGCCGCCATACCCGCCACAATAGCCTACAACTACTTCGTCAACCGGGTAAGGGCCATGGAGGTGGAAATGGAGCATTTCTGCGCCGGATTTCTAAACACGGCGGAGCGGTATCTAAACAGGTAGCGAGGAATTTTGCCTCATGGCAGCAGGAAATTTCAATGTCGGGAAGCGTCGTTCAGTTCTCTCCGAGATAAACGTCACTCCGTTTGTCGACGTAATGCTGGTTCTGCTGGTCATTTTCATGGTCACAACTCCCATACTTTACCAGGGAATCAAGGTGAGCCTTCCGCAGACGGCATCTTCCAAGATCCCGGTAAAAAACCAGAAACAGATAACCGTGACCGTGACCAAATCCGGAAATATATATCTTGAGGACACAAGCTACTCACTTCGAGATATCGCCGCAGCTCTCGGCAAACTGATGGCGGCGGAGGGAACCACGCCCGAGAGCGGACGGGTTTTTCTCAGGTCAGACAAGTCTGTCAGTTACGGATTCGTGGTAAAGGTCATAGACGAGATAAAGAAAACCGGCGTCGAGAAGCTTAGCCTGATCACAGAATCAAAGAACATAAGGGATAAATAAGCGGACATGTAAAAAGATGAAGGGACAAAAGAATCAGTTTCGCAAAGGGCTTTTTGTTTCCCTGGGTCTTCATCTGCTGATTGTCTGCCTGCTTGCTCTTGGAGTCGGAAGGCACGAGCAGGTCTCCCCTGAGCAGTCAATAGAAGTGTCGCTCTCGACCCAGGCTCCGCAGGCGAGCGAGAAAAAATCAGTCGCAAACGCCCCCAGCCATCCCCAAAAACCGAAGAAAACCGCAAAGAAAATCAAAAAAACTCCGAAGGAGCAGGTAAAGAAGAAAAAAGCGCGCCCGAAGGCCGCGGCACCGAAAAAAGAAAAGAAAACCGCAAGCGCCCCTGCAAAGACAAAACCCGCCCCCAAGCCAAAAGAACCTGCAGCGCCAAGCAAGGAGACACCGCCGCGCGCAGAACCAGAAACCGAAAAAAAAGAAGCTGCCGCCGAGAAAAAAGCTCTTGAATCCGGAAGAGAAGAAGTGATCAGGAACATCAAAAAGGAATCCGTTTTAAGCAGCATCAAGAAAAACGCCGAACAAGCGTCTGTCGAACCGGTTTCCGGAAAACCCGGCCCGGGAGTCATATCACTTGTGCTTGACGTCTATTACAGAACAATATCGAAACGAATACAGAGAAACCTGATCCTGCCACTTAACATAGATTCCGGTATCCTTCTAGCGGCTCAGGTAAATTTTTACATGACAGAGACCGGTGAAGTGTACGATGTGGGAATAGAAAGAAGTTCCGGAAACGTGAAGTTCGATTCTTACTGCATAAAGGCCGTAGACGGCGCTTCGCCTCTTCCTCCTCCGCCAAGTGAGCTGAGAGACAGGATAAAGTCAGAATTCTTTGTCATCTCCTGTGAGAGCAAAAAATAATTCGCATGCGACTTATACTCGTAAGACACGGAAAAACAGACTGGAACGAAACCGGAAGATGCCAGGGGATAAGCGATGTTCCGCTTAACACCACAGGAGAGAGGCAGGCGGAGAAAGTGGCCCACTCTCTTAAGGACGAGAGCATAGACCGCATATACTCAAGCAACCTCGCAAGGGCGAAGACGACGGCTGAGAAAATCGCCGCATACCACTCGATTGACGTTGATATCAGGGATGATCTGGGGGAAATGGATCAGGGGGTTTTCGAAGGGCTTGATTTCTCCTACATACGGGAGAAATATTCCGACGTGCTTGAGCACTGGCGCAAAGACCCGGAAACCCTGCAGCTGCCAGGCGGAGAGTCGTTAAAAGGCGTTCAGCAAAGGGCCCTTGACGCCGTAGCGGATATTAAAAACCGTTTCGGATCGCAGAACATAGTGGTTGTAAGCCACAATATGGTTATAGGCACGCTGCTTTGCAGTTTTACCGGAAACTCCCTTAAAAAATTGCGTGATTACATAGTGGAAGAAGCCTCAAAAAGCGTCGTTGAAGTATACGACGACAGGTTCGTTATAATATCCCTTAACGATATCGATCACCTGAGCCCTCCCGTCGAGTAAGTCAGGTCGCAGAAACTCATGAAAAACGAAATACTGAAGATTATAAAAGAGTCCGTGGATTCGCTCGCATTACCCGGAAGCACGATGGGAAACGAGGCAGAGTTCGAGGTATCGGTACCGAAAAAAAAGGAGTTCGGAGATTTCTCCACAAACGCGGCGCTCATCATAGGAAGCACGATGGGTGAGAACCCCCGTGAAGTCGCGCAAAAAATAGTCGAGGCAATAGAGCAGCGCCGCCACGGTTTCATAGAAAGGCTTGATATCGCGGGGCCGGGATTCATAAATTTCTTCGTTAACGAAACCCTGTTCGAATCGCAACTAAGAGAGATCCTCCGTCTCGGAGAAAAGTACGGGGCCTCCCGCGAGGGTTCCGGGGAGAAAGTGATAGTTGAATTCGTAAGCGCCAATCCTACGGGCTACCTTCATTTCGGCCACGCCCGAAACGCCGTTGTCGGAGACTCGGTGTGCAGAATACTTTCCTTTTGCGGATACGAGGTGACCAGAGAGTTCTACATAAATGACGCGGGAAGGCAGATGGATATGCTAGGCGAGTCGGTATACTCGGCTCTTGCGGGATCCCGCGGACTCAAAAGAGAGCTTCCGGAAGACGGCTATCACGGAGAGTACATCTCAGAACTCGCCGGGGAAATAGAGAAATCGGAACAATGCCCCAAAGTGCCCGGGGATGAATCGGAAGCTATAGAGTTCTGCAGGGAATTTGCCTACTCAAGGCTTCTTGAGGAAATAAAGACTGATCTTGCGGACCTGAGGGTCGATTTTGACAACTGGTACAGCGAGAGAACCGAAATACACGGCCGCGGTTCGCAAGAGGGAAAACTGGGCAACACCCTTGCCAAACTCGAAGATCTCGGGGCAGTCGAGAGAAAGGAGCAGGCGCTCTGGTTCAGGGCTTCTCTGTACGGGGACGGCAAGGACTGGGTAATAATAAAAAAAGACGGTGCTCCGACTTACTTTCTATCCGACATAGCCTACCACGTGGATAAATATTCAAGAGGATTTTCCAGGCTGATAAACGTCTGGGGAGCGGATCACCACAGCCACGTATCGCGCCTTAAGTCCTCAATGAAGGCTCTCGGCCTGGATGAATCCTCCCTAAGCGTGCTCCTTATGCAGTTCGTTAGGCTCGTAAGAGGCGGTGTGGAAGTCCAGATGTCGAAAAGAACAGGTGATTTCGTTACGCTCCGCGAAGTGCTTCGCGAAGTCGGGTGCGACGCCACGAGATTCTTTTTGCTCATGAGAAGCTCCGACAGCCACCTTGATTTCGATCTTGCCCTGGCGAAAAAAGAGTCAAGTGAAAATCCCGTTTATTATGTTCAGTACGCAAACGCCAGAATTTCAAGTCTGATAAGAAACTCCGAGGAAGCGGGAGTGAGTGCTTCGGGGGAGCATCTTAATCTCCTTTCAGGCGATGAGGAACGAAGCATAATGAAAACACTTCTCAGGTTCCCCGAGGTAGTCCTTTCGGCGGCCGGGTCGCTTTCACCGCATAAAGTGGTTTATTATCTTCAGGAATTGGCGGCCGAGTTCCATTTTTATTACAATAAGACGAGAATCCTTGACTCGGAGAATGCCGCCATGGCCTCCGCCAGGCTTTACCTGGCACGCTGCGTACAGGTGGTAATAGAAAACGGTCTCGGTCTTCTCGGAATAAACGCACCCAGAAGCATGTAAGAAATGGCTGAAGAAAAAAAAGAAAAAAATCCCCGGGTTCTGCCGCTTTCTCTGGTTTTTCTCGTTATTTTTACAATGGTGTTCTCCCTGGGAGTCGTTGTGGGGAAAAAATTCATCCCCGCAGATGAGGTGGCCTCGGCAGAGAAATCTCCCGGTCTGATGGAAAAACTGTTTTCGTTTGCTTTGCGAGAGAAAACTCCAGGCGACGAAGCGGAAAACCCGGTCGTCACTGCGGACGAAGAAGACACATCCGCCCGTGACGAGTACCTGTCGGCTATGATCAACCCCGACCACAAATACACCATTCAGATCAGCTCCTTCCTGAGCAAGAAAGTCGCCAGCCGAACCGTAAGGTTCTACAAAGACAAGGGATACCCGGCTTTTATAAGGGAGTACTCGCCTTCTGAAATCACGACTTTCTACAGGGTGAGAATAGGAACCTTTGAGTCCAAGGAAGAGGCGAAGGAATACGGAAACGAAATAAAGGGAAAAGAAAGAGACTTCAAGTTCTACGTAACTGTTAACGACTGAGCGGAGGAGGACGGCTGTATGCCGTCTGCCCGCAATAGACTATAGAGGAATTTTCAGGGTATTATTTTTCCATGGAAGACGAATTGTCAACACCCAACTCCGAGCAAGCTGACGAGAGATCTAAAACCGGGAGAAAACCGGACTCCTCCAAGCTTCTCTCAGGCGGGATCAAGTCCTGGTGGGTTTTCCTCATGAAGCCCATAGAGGACTTTCTCATAGAAAGGGAGTTTAGCCCCAACGTACTAACAATTACCACCCTGGTGGTTTCCGCGCTTGCGGGATGGTTTTTCCATCTGGGCATGATCTTCATAGCCGGAGTTTTGCTGCTGGCCGGCTCGACTTTCGACATTTTCGACGGGAGAGTGGCGCGAGCCCAAGGCCTTAATTCACCCAAGGGAGCTTTTTTCGATTCCTGCGTGGACAGATATTCGGAAGTTCTTATCTACCTGGGTCTTCTAAGCTTCTTCAGGGACACCTATTTCATTTACATCGTTTTCCTGATAGTCAGCTGTTCCATGATGGTCAGCTACACAAGAGCCAGGGCCGAGGGGCTTGGAATCGACTGCGAGGTGGGGATAATGCAGAGAACCGAGAGGGTGGTTTACCTGGGGGTACTAGCAACGTTTAACTTCCTTGGCAACATAGTTGCTTTTCTTCTGGGTCTCGGGGGCAGGGACTATCTTCTCAAGCTCTCCATCATCATTCTCCTCATCTTTTCCTTCTACACATCAATACAGAGAATGGTTCACGTAATGACCAAGATAGAGGAAGCCGGAAACGGCGGGACGGACGGAACTGCAAAAGCCGAGGACTAGGAGGTTCTCTCTCTTATTCTGCTGGCTTTCTTTGAAAGGCCTCTTAGGTAGTAAAGCTTGGCTCTTCTTACGCGGCCTTTTCTTTTTACTTCTATTTTCCCTATAAGCGGGGAATGCACGGGGAAGATTCTCTCGACACCGATACCGTAGGAGACCTTCCTTACTGTGAAAGTTTCCCTGAAGCCCGAACCTTTTCTGGCTATCACGGTACCTTCGAAGACCTGGATCCTTCTCCTTTCGCCTTCCTTAATGTTGTAGTGGACCGATACCGTGTCCCCGGCACGAAACTCCGGCAGGTCTGTTCTCAGGTGCTTTTTTTCAATTTCTGCTATGATTCCCATTTTTTCAATTTCCTTTTTGCGGGATGTTGAATATACAGAACCTCTTGGGGATTGTCAAAATATTAGAAGGGCTTTTTTTCAGTCGCTCTCGGAGGCTCTCCGAAGCACCCGTCCCAGCCCGCCTCGGCGAATCAGGCTCCGCAGGAAAGCAGCCTGTCAAGCACTATGGCAGCCGCACTTCTTACCGAGAGATGGTTGAATTCACTGTAGCCATTTATAGGTTTCAGCACATAATCGGCCGCCTTTATCGTCTCAAGCGCGAGTCCCCACCCCGTACCGAAAAGAATCAGATAGGGTTCTGTGTTTTTGAATATTTTTTCCCGAAGCGCCCGGTAACCGGTCATGTCATCTGAAAAGCGGGCGTCAGTAACTACTATTTTGGGTTTTTCCCCTTCAATTTTCTCTATCCGCTCGACGGCCTCCTCGATAGTGCTCATTATGCTTATGATGCCGAAAGCCTTGCTTTTGGTCTCGTTAAAATTCCTTCCCTCTCCCTCGATCCAGTGATCAACGAGTCTGCCCGCAAGGCGGCGCTGCTCGGGGACGGGGTTTATCAGATAGAACTTTTTGACTCCGTACGTTGTGGCGTCCCTTGATATGTCATGCGCATCTATGCTCTTAAAGGCAGTCGAGACGACTTCGAGCCGGCTGTTGTACACCGGATAATGCACAAGCGCGATGTAAACCCTGAAATCCGGGGAATTGCCGACTTTAAGCTCCTTTAGAAAAGCATCTTCCTCCTTGGAAAGCCGGGCGTCGTCAAGGCAGGCGGGATTGTGGGTGAAAGTGCTTTTTATGCTCTCCTGTCTCCTCCATTTCCTTATTTTTTCGTGGTCTCCCGAAAGAAGCACTTCGGGAACCTTCTTTCCCTTGTAAGTCCGGGGCTTTGTGTACTGAGGATACTCAAGAAGGCCGTTTGTAAGAGACTCTGAGACAAGAGATTCCGTGTTTCCAAGAACCCCCGGAAGGTATCTCGATACAGCGTCCACTATCAGGGAACATGCGTACTCTCCCCCGGAATTTATGTACTTCCCGGTTGATATCTTCATGTCGACGTAAAGTTCGCTCACCCTGTCATCCACGCCTTCGTACCGACCGCAAAGGACTATGAGCTGCTCAAACTCGCAGAGTTCCCGGGCCTTGCGGTCGTCAAACTCCTCTCCCTTGGGGGTCGTGAGAATTACGGCGGAGCGACGTCCCTTTTCCCTTATACGGCCGATGGCATTCCCTATCGGCCCCGGAGTCATGAGCATTCCGCTTCCCCCTCCGTACGGAGTGTCATCGGTTTTTCCGTGCTTCTCCCCCGAATAGCTTCTAAGGTCGTGGACGTTTATCTCCACCGCCTTGTTCTCAACTGCCCTGCTTATCACCCCGAACGAAAAAACGGAATCGAAAAAATCGGGGAAGATTGTCACTATGTCAAACTTCATCACAGTATCACCGGGCTACTCAAGGAGCCCCTCTATCGATTCCACGGTGATCATCGAGCGGTCAAGATCCACCGCGGTCACGAACCTCTCGATAAATGGAACCAGAAATTCCCTGCCCCGCTCTGAACTCTTTATCACGAGAATGTCATGTCCGCCCGAATCAATGAGATCCTTAACCTCCCCAATATTATTTCCGTGGGAGGTGCTGACCCGAAGGCCGATGAGATCAGCCCAGTAATATTCATCTTCTCCCGGGGGCTGCAGATCGTCTTTTTCGACCAGCACGTGGAAATTTTTAAGCGCGTCGGCGGCCTCGGGGGTATCGACGCCCTCTAACTTCACAATTGCGACGTTTTTCTGGAATTTTATCCGGGACAGACTGAATCTTCGAGGTTCCTTCCTGTCGGAGACTTCTATATAGATTTTTTTTATCCCGGAGAGGGTTTTGGGATGCCCGCCGAAGGCGAACACTTTCACTTCACCATAAAGACCGTGTCTTTTGGTTATCTTCCCGTAGAGAACAAGGTTTTGTTTCGCGCTTTCCGGCAATGCTACTCAAGGATCTCTAAGACGGCGCGTTTTTTTGTTTTTGCTGCCGCAGCGCCCAATATACTGCGAATCGCCTTTGCGGTTCTTCCCTGTTTTCCGATTACCTTCCCCAAGTCTTCGGAGGCCACCCTGAGCTCAATAACCGTGGTTTTCTCGCCCGCTACCTCCATCACCTTAACTTCCTCGGGGTTGTCGACAATGGACTTGGCCATGAATTCGACAAAATCTTTGAGCTGACTCATAAGGAGCATCCCTCCTGAAGCTAGAATCTTTGTGTCTGAATTTTCGCGTGGAAGAAAATGTGCTACGTAACCTGAGATATGAGCTTGCTCACCCTGTTGGTTGTCTTGGCGCCGTTATCCATCCATGCTTTCACTTTTTCCATGTCTACCTTGAGTTCATGGGGTTTTTTCCGCGGATCGTAATGCCCAAGTATCTCAAGAAACTTTCCGTCGCGCGGGGAACGGACATCCGCGACGACTATCCTGTAAAACGGCCTTTTTTTTGACCCTATTCTGCTCAATCTTATCTTAACCAAACTGCTGCTACCTCCTGAATTCGGGGCTGAAGATATGCTCCCGTCATCTGAATTTCATCATCCTTTTTGCTAGTTTACCCATTTTTCCCATATTTTTCATCATGTTTCGCATCTGTATGTAGTTTTTTATCATGCGGTTCACGTCAGGCACCGAAGTGCCGCTTCCCCTGGCGATCCTCTTTCTGCGACTGCCGTTTAGAATAGCGTGATTCCTTCTTTCAGGCACCGTCATGGAGTTGATTATCGCAAGGCTCTTTTTTATTTCATCTTCCGCCTTCGCTATCGCTTCGGGGTTATCGGTGACCTTCTTCATTCCCGGGACCATGTTGGCTATGTTCTCTATAGAACCGAGCTTGCTCATGGCCAGTATCGATTCCCTGTAGTCCTCGAGGGAGAACTGCTTTTTCGATATTCTCTCCGCGAGTTTTTTCGTTTTTTCCTCTTCAAAAGCGTCTTCCGCCTTTTCTATGAGGCTTAGGACGTCTCCCATTCCCAGGATTCTCGAGGCTATTCTCTCGGGGTGGAAGACCTCAAGAGCGTCTGACTTCTCTCCAGTTCCGAAAAACTTTATGGGCTTGCCGGTGGTGGACTTTATCGAAAGGGCCGCCCCTCCCCTGGCATCCGCGTCCATCTTGGTAAGTACCACGCCGTCTAGATCAACAGCTTCATCAAAGCTCTGCGAAACGTTCACGGCATCCTGCCCCGTCATCGAGTCGGCAACGAGAAGAATTTCATGGGGATTTACCTTCTTCTTTATGTTCCCCAGCTCATCCATCAGCTCGCGGTCAAGATGAAGTCGCCCGGCCGTGTCTATGATCACCGCGTCTGCCCCCTGTTTTGCGGAGGCCGAGACCGCATCCGCACACACATCCACGGGATCCGCTCCGGCCACGGTATCGTAAACGCTTACGCCTATGTTCTCTCCGAGCACCTTTAGCTGCTCTATCGCCGCGGGACGGTAGATATCGGCGGGAACCAGAAGCGGGGTCTTGCCATGGCGTTCCTTTAGAAACTTGGCGAGCTTAGACGCCGTGGTGGTTTTTCCCGAACCCTGAAGCCCGACCAGCATTATTATCACGGGAGGCGGAACATTGAGGTTAAGGGGCTCGTTTTCCCGCCCGAGGATTCCGGTGAGTTCCTCCTTGACTATCTTTATGAACTGCTGTCCGGGATTAAGGCTGCCTTCGACTTCCCGACCCAGGGCTCTTTCCTTGACAAGTTCCGTGAACTGGCGGACCACCCTGAAGTTGACGTCAGCCTCAAGAAGACTGAGACGCACCTCGCGAAGAGCATCCTCTATGTTCTTTTCGCTGAGCTTTCCATAGCCCCCTATTCTCTTGAGGGTGGTGCCGAGTTTTTTCGAGATTCCTTCAAACATCGCTTGTACGCCCAACCGGGATCATGATCACGTTTTATAATAATACCAGTATCAGGAAACTCAATCCTTCAGACTCTGGAGCGGATAAAGACAGAAAAAGACTTTCGGGGACTTGCGAGAAGGCATTGCCCGCACTGCGGTTCTGCGGAAACTCGAGAAGCAACCCGCGACTCAAGATTTGATGAAAAGCGCTGGGGATAAAAGTCACAGTCATCAGACTTGCGGGGAAAAGTCTGACTTACTGTAATCTGTTTTCCAGGTGCCGAAGACTTGAGGCTATTTCCCGCAATATCCTCGTCTGTTCCTCAATAAGCTCTTCCTGTTTTCTTGACCGCTCATCAAAAAGCTCGTTCTGCTTCCTTGCCTCTTTCACCAGCTCTTCAATAGAACTCAATATGTCTGCGTCAAGCATGACTGTACCTCCTTAGTTTATGTGCCTGTCAACGCACTCGTTTTCTCGTTTCAGGGTTGATTCGGGGAGGGAAGAACTGTTGCCGGACCCGGCGTATGGGGATCATGCCTAGATATTGTCCACAAGTCACTTAAAGAAATCAGAAGCTTTGCCACCAGCCCAGCCCCGACCACAATATTGATCACAGGAATGCTTAATGCCACCATCAACAATCCGAATTTTCCTGCCTTTATCCCCGTCGTCCGCATAACCATGTCCATGAATTGCTTCCGGTCAATCTCACCCGTTTTGAACCTTTTGTGCAATTCCACGACAACAAACGCTACAGAAACAGTAAACGCAACGGAGACCAGCGGAAGCGAAGAAAACAGATCAAACGCTTTTGAGTCCGGTCTCGCAGAGATAAGCCCATCGACAAATGTTTCCACTTTGACAGTAATTTCCTCGTTTGAGAAGCCTGAAGAAGGCAAACCCATTTCAGAAGCGATCTCTTCGGAAACAAGAATTTCTCCCTCCGGGTATTTGTCAATCCATTGCTGAATATAATCAGAACTGTCTGTGGTTTTCAGTTGCACTTCCCAACTGTCTCCAGTCGCATTATCAGTCAGGACCAGATCAAAACCCTTATGGTTGCTTTCCGGAAACAATGCGGCAGTTACGGAGTCACCATCGCTGTTTTCAAGGTTCACAAACTCCATTTCGTGAACTATGCCTTTTATATTGGGAACAACTCCCGCAACCTGTTCATCAGACAATCCGCTAAGGTAATCACGTACGCTTTCCAGATCTTGGGTCTCTTTGGAATATCTTGAAAAGGCCGCAAGTACCACTGGGTCGTGTTCAGTGGGTTCACCACCGTATTTTATCGCTGAAAACGATGAAAGAATCAGGATTTCGTCAAGATTCGTCTTAAAAAACCTGATTCCCGTGTCTGCAGCTTTCTTTATTCGTGAACTCTTACCCATATGCAATCTTCTATGTTAAATGTGTCTTTTCCAATCAGCGATGGTGTTGTGTAACAGACAAAGCTTGGAACTTGGATCAGGTCGACCGCTACCTCGTATTCAACTGATCTTCTTTGCATATTCCTTGGAACTCTTCTCGTTACTTTCTTTTTCGCCTTCCTTTTTTGCTTCCTTCCATATCCTTTTTATTTCTTCTGGATCCAGAACTTGTCCCTTTTTTTTGCTGACCATATACGCATCCATGACGCGCCCGATTCCATAAGTAAGACCGTAGACAAGAGGTATGGTAGTCAAAGCTCCAACAAAAGGCAGAACAGTCTTGTATGCACCTATTGCAAGTTGCTGGGCAAGCAATCCAAGCCCGATGACACCGGCAATTTCTTTGATATAAGTTGTAATATCGTTGTCTGTTACCGGAACACCTCTTATTTTTGCAATTCGTGAACCCATGACTGCCTGTATGGGTGTCAGAACAAAAATATCAGCAAATGGAATCGGCTGGATTGCCACCCCCGCGCAGACCGCAGAAGTAATTTTGATGATCCTGTCCACTTTCTGATCATCAGAAAGATCAGACCTCTCTTCAATCTTGAAGTACTCTCCTTCAAGAATTCTTCTGGCTTTTTTATTGTACTTTTCCATTTTCAATCTCCGCCAACATCTGTTTTATTTATCCTCCGAACCTGTTCTACTTGAAAATTCAATGAGTTAGATTCGGTTCATTTTCGGACATTGCTCCCGTTTCGAGGTCAAGGCTGTAGGGAAGTTCAAAACTATCCAGCCCGTGTCCAGCAGCAGGTTTGTCTACCACTTCTGACTTTTCAGGTCTACCCATATCATTGATTTTATCTTTTATTTCCCCCAGAATCCCCAGTACGGAAGATCTCTCGGATAACAAACTCAGGACATGCTGATTCAAGCTTACTCCATTTTCTTCCGCCTGATTCGATAGTTTCCTGTGAAGACTTTTTGGCAACCTCAGGAGAAATTTTCCGCTAAATTCCCTTTCTTCCTTAGGTTCGGGGATTTCCAGGTTCCTTTCAATGCCAACCCTGACCCATGCTTTTTTAGCATCTTCAATAACTTCACGGAGTTGATCGAATTCATCGCAGAAAGTCATGCATCCAGGCAGGTCCGGTATTTCCGCAAAGTATCCGGTATCAGTTCCAACTATTTTCACCTCGTAGTTAAGTTTCATATAGTAGTCCAGATCTTTGATTTTTTCTGACACTTTTCAGTCCTCCTCGCTTTCTATAATTTGCTCAAACTCATAAATTGCCTTTTTGACATATATCTCATTCATGTGCTTGCCGCCACCACCGCGCTTGCCGTGAGGTTTGGGGAAAGACATTTGTTTTTCACCTCTTACGGCCACATAATGCGAACCGCCTCTCGGCGGAATAACTTCATAATCAAACATTTCATACATTTTTTTCAGATCCTCAAATCTGACATTCTTAGGATTCTGTTTGATCTTCTTGAACAGTTTGTCACGTCTTTTTTTCGACATTTATTCTTTATTTTTTGTGTACATATTCTCGGGCGAGTTTCTGTGCTTCAGCAATCTGTTCACGTGTCATCCCCTTAGAAATCTTGTCTCTGAATTCAGTAGCTAGTGCATCTCCCTGTGATGCAGCAATATTCCACCACATATGGGCATAAACCTCGTCCTGTATAACGCCTTTTCCAAAGGCGTACATCTCACCTATATTGATTTGGGCAGGAACATATCCTAGCTCAGCAGCCATACTAAACCACTTAAACGCTTCTTTGTAGTCCTGAGAAATGCCTGCTCCCTTAGCGTACATCAAACCTAAGTAGAACTGAGCACCGGAATGCCCCTGTTCCGCGGCACGCGTGAACCACTTAAACGCAACTTCATAGTCCTGGGAAACACCTTCTCCCTTGATACATATCTCACCCAGAAGGAACTGGACCTCGGCATCTCCCTGTTCCGCGGCACGCGTGAACCACTCAAACGCAGCTTTATAGTCCTGCGAAACGCCTCTCCCCATTATGTACATCCTGCCTAGAGCACACTGAGCACCGAGATGCCCTTGTTCTGCGGCACACGTGAACCACTTAAACGCAACTTCATAGTCCTGGGAAACACCTTCTTCCTCAATATACCTCACGCCTAGATTGAATTGAGCCTCGGCATCTCCCTGTTCTGCAGCATGTGTGAGTTTTTTCAGCTCAGACTTGTTGTCATACAAATTTTCTCTCATGTTTTTCCGCCATCCCAAGGGTCTCGTTTATTTTCGATATCTTCACCAGCCCCTGTACTGCTTTTAGCACATAAACCCATAAACTCGCATATTCCGAATGAAACGAGACGCCTGTTTCAATAAATTAAATCGACACTTGTACACTCTCCTGCCCCACAAATCATCAAGTAAAAGCACAGAATCTCTAAAGACAGCAAAAGCAGAGATGAAACTGTCATCAGCAACCAGTCTATACTTAAATCATCGCCAATGTAGTACCGCATACAATACCATTTATCGCCAACTTGTCAAAAATTTTTCTGCGGCTCGGGAAAAAACAGGCAGTGAATTCATGAAATGCCCAGTACGGGTCAGCTCCACCCAATCAACTTCCGTAAAGTATCAATTGAATTTGAATTCTTGCGGCAATTACTTTGAACACGGTTCAGCAATCCGGAAACCGGGCATTGTATAGCCCATTTAAAAAGAAGCTATCAGAAAACTCACTGGGAATTTGCCCAAGCACAAAGACCAAAGAAACCTACACTTTGAGAACGCCAAATGGACAAAACATCGCAGACTATTATAATTATAAGGATTTGCATCTCACCGGAGACGCCGTTGAAACTCGGAGCATACGGTTACATAAAACAGTTTTTCAGGGATCCGAAGAGCACGGGTTCCCTAACTCCTTCAAATGAAGAACTGTCGGAGCTTGTAACCGACACCGCGCGGCTCGACGAAATGGGAACCGTGGTGGAGATCGGCTCCGGAACCGGGGTCTTCACCGAGAAGATTCTCGAGAAGAAAAACCCCGAAGCGCTGTTTTTCGCAATAGAGATCAACCCCGAGTTCTGCGAAGCGACCAAGTCCCGATGCCCCTCCGCGACGGTCTACAGGGATTCCGCCGAGAATATGAAAAAATATCTTGAGCGGCACGGAAAAGATTCCTGTGACTGCGTTATTTCAAGTCTTCCGTGGGCAGTGCTTGACCACGGAACCCAGGACAGGATCATTGACGTTATCTGGAGCGTTCTGAAACCGGGAGGCAGGATGATCACATTCAGCTACTCGATCAGCATGATGGTTCCAAACGCCAGAAGATTCCGCTCGATACTGCGAAGCAGGTTCACAAACGTCGCCAAATCGAAAACAGTGTGGTCCAATTTTCCTCCCGCGTTCGTCTACAGCGCGGAGAAATAACGTCAGCTCCGGCCAAAACGCCGCGGGCAGACCGATTCCCCGCCACAGTTGGGTATACTTACACAATAAACGCGCAAGCGATTTTCTTTCATGTCCCAGCACCCACTCTATCTGATTGACGGCAGTTCATACATATTCAGGGCCTATTACGGCGTAAGGGCCGATCTTTCCACCTCCGGCGGATTTCCGACCAACGCCGTCTACGGATTCGCTACCATGCTCCTTAAGTTTCTCAGGGAATACGAACCGAAATACCTGGGGATGGTGTTCGATTCCAAGGGAGATGTGTTCAGAAACGAAATATACCCCGAGTACAAAGCCAACAGGGAGGAGGCTCCCGAGAGCCTCAAGCCGCAGTTCCAGAAGATATTCGAGCTGGTACAGGCGTTCTCCATACCGATGCTGGCAATGGAAGGGTACGAAGCCGACGATATCATGGGAACCGTAGCCAAGGCGCAGAAGGCATCAAAGGTGGTTCTGGTAACGGGAGACAAGGACTTCTGCCAGCTTGTGTCTGAGAACGTGACCCTTGTAGATACGATGAGGGAACGGGTAACGGGGGTGGAGGAAGTGCGGCGGAAATACGGGATAGAACCACAACAGATGATCGATTTCTTCGCACTTGTGGGAGACAAGGTCGACAATGTTCCGGGAGTAGCGGGCGTCGGCGAGAAAACCGCCTCGGCCCTTATATCCAGTTACGGCGACCTAGACGGCGTATACGGCAACATAAAAGAGCTTCGCCCAAGTGTAGCGAAGAAACTCGAAGAGCAAAAAGACAAGGCTTACCTATCCCGCGAGCTGGTCACCATAAAAACGGATGTCGACGTGGGAACCGGCATCGAGGACTTCAGCTACGGCGGGTACACAGCCGAAAATCTCCAGGAAATATTCTCGGAACTTGAATTCGAAAGGCTCCTTGATGAAATCGGCGCCCGCAGAACGCCCGGGGAAGCCAAAGCGGTAAAATACGATTCCTACGAAACCGTTTTTGATGAAAAGTCCCTCGAGCAGGTCATAAAGATGATAGAGGAGACAGGAGAACTCTCAGTGGATCTCGAAACGGATTCGAAACTGCCGATGAACGCCGGGATAGTGGGGTTTTCACTGTGCACGGCTCCGGGTCTGGCCTTTTACGTTCCCGTGGGACACACCGGGGTTCCCGAAGCCGAAAGACAGATAAAAGCTGAAACGGCGCTTGAGATGCTGAAACCGGTCCTTGAGTCCGGGGACGTAAGGAAAATAGGGCAGAACATAAAATACGAGATGCTCGTGCTGAGAAACCACGGAGTCACACTCAGGGGAGTTTACTTCGATACGATGCTCGCCGCGCACCTGCTCGACGCTTCACGCACAAGCTACAAGCTTGACGAGCTCTCAAAAACCGAACTGGGTCACAGGATGATTTCCTACGATGATGTCACGGGGAAGGGGAAATCGAGAAAGAGCTTCGCAGAAGTTGATATCGAGACGGCGACAAGATATTCCTGCGAGGATTCGGACGTGGCGCTTATCCTCTCAAAAAAATTCCTCGAAACTCTCAGGGAAGAGGGGTTATGGGACCTTTACAGAGAAAACGTCCTGGGCCTTCTCCCTGTTCTCTGCGACATAGAGTATACGGGAGTGAGCGTCGACACGGCGGCGCTCGGGGAGATGTCCGAAGAGTTTGAAAAGGACCTAGATTCCATTGAGTCCGGGATATATGAAAAAACGGGCGAGCGCTTCAACATAAACTCGACAAAGCAGCTCTCAGAAGTGCTTTTCGACAAGCTGGGGCTCCCGGCAAGGAAAAAAACCGCGAAGGGAGCATTCTCCACCGATTCAGGGGTTCTGCGGGACCTCTCGACAATTCACGAGGTGCCGCGCCTCATACTCAGACACAGATCTCTCTCCAAGCTTAAATCCACTTACATCGACCAGCTTCCGAAACTCATAAATCCGGCTACGGGAAGAATACACACCTCCTTTAATCCCGCAGGCACTTCAACCGGGAGGCTGAGTTCAAGCGACCCGAATCTCCAGAACATTCCTATAAAGACCGAGGACGGAAGAAGAATAAGAAAATCGTTCGTGGCAAAAAGCGGCTGCCTGATAATGTCGGCCGATTACTCGCAGATAGAACTTCGCCTGCTCGCCCATTTCTCGCAGGACCCGACCCTGCTCGGGGCTCTTCGGGCCGACAAGGACGTGCACGTCGCGACAGCCTGCGAAATCTTTAACGCAGACGAGAACCGCATCACATCCGAAATGAGGAATCTCGCCAAGACCATAAACTTCGGGATAATATACGGGATAAGCGCTTTCGGGCTCTCAAAGCAGCTCGGCACCACGGTCTCCGTCTCAAGGAACTACATAGAACGGTATTTTGACAGGTACTCGGAGGTGAAATCCTATATGCGGTCATCGGTCAAAGAAGCCAGAAGCAGGGGCTATACGGAGACGCTCGTCGGGAGAAGAAGGCCGATACCGGAACTTGCGTCGAGAAACAGGATGGAGAGGGAGAGAGGGGAGCGTGAGGCCATAAACACCCCGATACAGGGATCCGCGGCGGATATAATAAATCTGGCCATGATCCGCATATTCAGAAGACTTGAGGAAGATGGATTTCGCTCCAAGATGATTCTTCAGGTTCACGACGAGCTTCTCTTCGAGGTTCATGAAACGGAAATTGAAAAACTGCGAACCCTTATAAAAAACGACATGGAAAACGCCTGGGATCTCAGGGTGCCTCTCAGGGTAGAGATTAGCGCCGCAGAGAACTGGGCCGATGCACACTGATAAAACAGCAACGATGAATTCCGGAAGAAAAATCCTGATTCTGCGCATCCTGGTTCTGCTTTTCGTGTTTCTGCCGGCAGCATATTCCCACGCCGACGTAAACCAGAAAAAAATTCTCTCCTTTATTTCAAAAAACACCTCCTCGCGAAAAAAGGTAGGTATCATGGTCCGTCGTGCCGATAACGGCAGAACGGTTTTCCGCTATAACAGCAAAAAGGAATTTATCCCCGCCTCCAACAACAAGATACTTTCATCCGTCGCTGCCCTCTCCCTGCTGGGAAAAGATTTCCGGTTCAAAACGGAGTTTTATCTGGGCGGAGGAATACACTCGGGGGTGGGCCACGGCGGCCTTTATGTGAAAGGGTTCGGGGACCCCACTGTAGATATCGGAAAACTTCGGGAGATTGCGCAAAAAATCAAGGCCCTTGGTATAACCAGAATAGACGGCGGAGTGTACCTTGACGGCTCATATTTTGACAACATCCGTCACGGGGATGGCTGGGATCCCGAGTGGTTCGACAAAGGATTCTGCCCTCCGGTAACGGCGATTTCGTTTAATTACAACTCGGTCAAGATAAAGGTTTCCTCGTCCAGAGTACAGGGCGCACCCGCAACAGTGAGAACGGAACCCAGGCAGTTTCCCTTTTCGATCAGAAACAGGGTCACAACTTCGCGCAGCAAATCAGGCATTACGGCCAAGTACACCGAGCGAAACGAACTCAAACTCTTCGGGCATGTCTCCTCCAGGAAGAAAGCCGAAACTCTGGAACTTTCGGTTCCCGACCCGTTCCTTTACTTCGGGGGAGCACTCAGGATGGTTCTTGAGGAAAATGGAATCGAGGTAAGCGGTCCTCTGGAACGTGGGAGAGTGCCCCGGTGGGCGGGACGGGTATTGACCCATTACTCACAACCCCTGGGCACCGTTATCCGCGAGTACAATAAGGAAAGTGTTAATATAATCGGCGAGAGCATAGTCAAGATAGTCGGCGCCGAGTTCCTGGGAGCACCGGGTTCGTGGGAATCCGGCACGGATGTAATGGAAAAGCGCCTGAGAGAAATGGGTCTCAACGGAAACTTCTCAATGGCCGACGGCTCCGGTCTTTCAAGGCTGAACAGGGTGTCGCCCGAGGATATAACCGAAGCACTGGCCGTGGCCTACCGGAATCCGGATATTTCCAAAGAGTTTGTCGCGTCCCTTCCGATTGCCGGAGTTGACGGAACTCTGGAGAAAAGATTCCGAAACTTAAGGGGCAGGGTCTACGCCAAGACCGGATATCTTGAAGGAGCCAGATCCCTGTCCGGCTATGTCTTCGGAAAAAATGGACGGACATATGTTTTTTCCATCATATCAAACGGGATGGGGGCAAAGGTGAAAAAACTCCAAAACCTGCTGCTGCGGGAGCTTGTCTACTGATCTGTTCTGTGGAAACTGTCCGCCAGTTTCACAAATTCCTCAACCGAAAGCGATTCCGCCCTCCTCCCCTGATCGATTCCCGCCCGAGAGAGCGCACGCTCGACCGTCTCTCTTTCGAAAAAATTGCCAAGCGAATTCCTTATGGTCTTTCTCCGAGTGGAAAACGCGTGCCGGGTAACGGCCCTGAAAATTTTTTCGTTTGACGCGGGGAACGCCGGGGTTTCAAGCGGATCAAGGATCACTACCGCCGAATCCACATCGGGAACCGGATAAAACGCGTGGCGGGAAACCCCAAAGGCAGGCTTCACCCTGAAACAGCTCTGAAGAAGCACCGAGAGGGAACCGTAGCTCTTTTTCCCCTTCGGAGAGGATATTCTTTGGGCCACTTCCTTTTGCAGCATCACTACCATCCTTGAGAAAAGCTCTCTTTCATCAAGAAGCTTCAGCAGAATTCTGGTTGAGATATTGTAGGGAAGATTGGATACGAGCTTTACTTTTCCCCCGCCGGAGAAGCGGCTGAGGTTGATTTTAAGAGCGTCTTCGTAAATGAATCTTAGGTTTTCGTATTCTCCGAATTTTTCGTCAAGAAAGGTTCTTAGTCTCTCGTCTTTCTCAATCGCCGTGACCCTGGCGGCGCTGCGCGCGAGATGCTCCGTGAGGCTGCCCTTGCCGGGGCCGATTTCAATCACCTCATCTTCTTCGTGGAGTTCGGCGGCGGTGCAGATTTTACGAAGTATGTTGGGATCGCGGAGAAAGTTCTGTCCAAGCCTCTTGGTTTGATGGAATGTCCGCTCCCGATTCATATAATCAATCCGGAACGATTTCTGACTATGGAAGCAGAGAGGAGAAACTTCAAGATTATTCTTCCTTGAACCTGAATATCTTCTCCTTGTCCTTTATCATCCCCAGTTCCTCTCTCAGTATTTTCTCAAGGTATCTCTGGTCCTGCTTTATGGCGTTTATTTCCTGTCTGTATGTCTCGTTCTGCGCCTTTATGTCCTCTATCCTCTTCTCAACCCTCTTGTTTTCGTTCTTTAGAAAGTAGACCTTGGAAATCTCGTTGAAAAACACCAGACCCACCACCACCGCAATCACGAAATATACAGCCAGTCTCAGAAGTCCTTTCGGGGTCATATATACATTAAAGCGTTAAAGTTCCGACAAGAAAAGGATTGGTTCTCTTTTCAATTCCAACGGTTGTCTGCGGACCGTGGCCGGGATAGATTTCGTAGTGGTCGGGATACTTGAAAATCTCGGAGCGTATCGACCCGACAAGTTCCGCCATGGTCGTTCCCCCGGTAAGATCCACCCTGCCGACGCTTCCCGCAAAAACTGTGTCGCCCGCTATTATCGATTCCCCGAAAACAAAACATATGTGCCCCCAGGTGTGTCCCGGAACAAGAAGTATCTCTCCCCTGAGATTTCCCACAGAAAGGGATTCTCCTTCTCTCACATAACCGTCTACCTCGGGGACTTCGACAAAGTCAAACCCGGGGAATCTCATCTTCGCCTCGGGGAGCACATCCAGCACGGGCTGTTCTTTTTCGTGTATGTAAAAGGGTATGCCAAGCTTTTTCTTAAAAACCTCGACACCGGCCACGTGATCCAGATGCGCGTGGGTGTTAACTATTTTCTTTACCTCAAGCCCTGACCCCTCAATCTCAGCGGATATCTCATCTATCTGCTCTCCTGGGTCAACGAGCATCGCCTCGTTGGTATCTTCATCCCCTATGATGTAGCAATTTTCAATGAATATCCCGCCCGGGATGCATTGTATTATCAACCTGATCTCCTTTGAGTCCTGTTTATACGAAAATCGATGAACCCGCCCTCGGGCGAAAGCCACTTGGATTCAACCGATTCGACCTTTGCGCGGGGCGGGCCTTCTCCGCACCACTCAATCAGCTTCTCAAGGTTCCCGGTCGTTCCTTCAGCAACTATTCTGACGTTTCCGTCAACGAGGTTCTCTACATGTCCCCTGATGCCAAGCTCAGCAGCCCTTCGCGCCGCCGAGGCTCTGAAATAAACTCCCTGTACCCTTCCCTTCACCAGGATAACGGCTCTTCGTTCCATCCGATTCTTCCAGATTACCGAAAGGCTCTTTCGGTGTCAATGAACATGGAAATTCTGCAGGAGGCATTTGCGCTGCCGAATTTTTTGGGTTGCGGGTTCCGCAGCACAAACCCAGCCGCCGCTCATCGGAAGACGCTTGCTTCCCGCCGTCTACGGTAACGCAGTCGGCAAGGCTCCATGGGGCCTGTCACCCAACTTCCGTAATTGGGAGCGGGCACGGCAGTGTCAAGAAAGAAATCAAAGCGATCGAGAAGCACAGTCCAGATTGCTTTCAGCTGTACGTAGGCAAAGTGCTTCCCCATACATCGGTACTTCCCGCCGCCGAACCCGATCAATGCGTAGCGGTGTTGCTTGTCCTCGAAGTCGGGTGAGCCAAAACGATCCGGAGCAAACCGCTCTGGGTTTCGGAACAGAAACAGCAGGATGATCGCTGTGGCGCCGGCTGTGGAGAGGGAATCCGGTGAGTGAATGAGCCACCAGCCGGGCAGGCTGTAGAAAAACGGCACTAACACGTAATCACCCCATACAAACATCCATCCAAAGCGCTCGCTGGTCATGTCCCAGGTATAAGTCATGCCGTATTCAAACTGAAAGTAGTGGGGCTTATATACATAACTAGACAGGGCCGGGTATAATATAGTCATGGTAAGGACTTACAGATGCAGAGTGAACCTGTCAAAGTCAGGACATGAAAGGCTTTCCCGTGTGTTCCAGATGTGCGCCGATATTTACAACGCCTGTCTTCAGGAACGTATTGACTGCTACAAAAAGACAGGCAAATCCCGTACATATTACGACCAGTGCAAGGCACTGACCGAAGTGAGGGCCGATGACCCTGAGTACGCAGATATCAGCGTTCAGGTGTTCCGCGGGGCAGTCGGCAGGATAGACAAGGCATTCAAGTCATTTTTCCGCAGGCTTGAGAACAAGGAAAAACCGGGGTTTCCCCGGTTTAAAAAGGGGAAACGGTGGCGCACTATAGAGATAAACGATCAGTGCTGGAGTATGCTCAAACAAGAGGGAAACAAGCTTGTTCTCAAGATAAAGGGACTTCCCCGCATTGAAGTCATATCGTCCAGAGAACTTCCCCCGAACGCAACTCTCAAGGCGATACGCATTACCCGCAAAGAGCTTCGTACGGAAGTGGGACTGTCCTACGAACTGCCTGAACCAAAAAAGACAGGAGAAATGAAGAATCCAGTGGGTATAGACATGGGAGTATCGAAGCGTCTTACCACAAGCAATGGGGAAACGGTTGAGAAGCGGAAGATAGACCGTCGCAGAATCATCAGGCTTCAGCGTTCTGTATCCCGCAAGGTTAAGGGAAGCAATAACTGGAAAAAGGCTGTAAGTAGCCTTGCCAAGGAGTGGCAGAGGGTAACTGAGGAAGAAAGGAACTATCTTCACCGCCTGACCGCGGAACTGGTGAAGATGTACGACTTTATAGTAGTTGAGAGACTAAAGACAAAGAACATGCTTCGCAACAGGAAACTTGCTAGGAGCATATCTGAGCAGAGTTGGGGTAAATGCATTACGCTGCTTGACGAGAAGGCTGAGAGTGCCGGCGGCGATGTGGTGTATGTGGATCCCAGGGGGACTTCTCAGGAGTGCTCAGGTTGTGGGGCGGTGGTGAAGAAATCCTTGTCCGTGCGAGTCCACAAGTGTGACTGTGGAGTTGAGATGGACAGGGACGTAAACGCAGCGATTAATATCCTTCACCGGGGTTTGTCCCCGGTCGCGGGTGGGAGACTCAAGCAGTCCCGCGTGGTCGGAAGGATGAGAGTGAAGCGGGCTGAAGTAGGGTCCGTTCGGCCAAGAACAGTATATGTGTAGCGATGTATATAAGTCCCAAAGTAGTTAAAGACATACAGGAAGGTAAAAATCTGATACACCGTCATCGCCAACGTCAGCTCACCGTACGTTTCGTATTGCACCACCGCAAACGATGCGTTAATTAAGGCAAGCGCCACGAGCGAGGGACGGTAGCTAAACAGCTTAAGATCCACTCCCAGCCAAGCAGGGTTGTGATCTAGACCCAAGAAGAACCCGCGCCCCGTTCCCGGCACCGTGCCACGGGTGCGCCGTCCGGACAGATAGAGCAAGGCGGAGAGAACAAAGGCAAATCCATTTGCCACGACAAACAACGCGGCAAACCGCTCATGGATGGCCGACAGCGAGAACAGGCCGAAGACCTGGGCGAGGCAACAGAGCATCACAACACTCAGGAACGAGGCAAGACCGTTGAGTCTGTAGACTAGCTGTCTACCTTCAAGGTCCGGCCCTGACCCTGTGCGTCCGGGTAGTACCATCGACCCGGCGAACAGAACCACGACAAACGCGAACATCATTGTCGCAGCTTCGAACATGGCCTACCCGGCGAGCGCCGCCGGTGAGAGATCGAGGTTAACCATGGGGATTTCCTCCCTTGTGGTGTATCGCATGTCGCATCACTGCAAAAAATAAATATACCGGATCGATGGTTGCAAGGGACAATGAACACGGCAATTTAGGGCTTCGGAAGCAGCGCCAAAGGCAAACACAAGGGTTCACACGGCGTTGACAGGGAAAAAGGCAAAATGTATTTTCTTAGCTTGATGAATGAGTACCGAGTCCATTTCAGATGCATAGACGAGAACTGCTCTGAAACCTATCCAATCGATGAAATCATTTACAGATGCAGGAAGTGCGACAACCTTCTTGACGTTCAGCACGATATGGAATTCCTGGGGCGAAAGACGCCCGGGGAATGGAAAGAGCTTTTCGACAGCAGATACAGAAAGCAGTCTTGGCCCTTCGGAAGCGGCGTCTGGGGGAAAAAAGAATGGGTTCTGCCCTCAATTGAAAACGAGAACATAGTTTCAATGTATGAGGGGTGCACGAACCTTTTCTGGGCCGAGAGGTTCGGGAGGCAGGTAGGCGCCGAGGACCTATGGATAAAGATGTGCGGCAACAGTCACACGGGGTCATTCAAGGATCTGGGGATGACGGTGCTCGTATCGGCCGTAAACCAGATGATAAGCGACAGCATGAGCATCCCGGCGGTGGCCTGCGCCTCAACAGGGGACACCTCAGCCGCCCTGGCAGCCTACTGCGCGTCCGCAGGCATTCCATCCATAGTTTTTCTCCCCAAGGACAAGGTATCCATCGCCCAGCTCATCCAGCCCATATCGAACGGGTCACTGGTTCTTTCCCTGGATACTGATTTTGACGGCTGCATGGAGATGGTACAGAGGATAACGAGCGAACATAACATCTACCTTGCAAACTCCATTAACTCCCTGCGCATAGAGGGACAGAAAACCATAAGCATAGAGCTTTGCCAGCAGTTTGACTGGGAAGTGCCGGACTGGGTGATAATTCCCGGCGGCAACCTGGGCAACGTGTCCGCCCTCGGGAAGGGATTTCTGATGATGTATGAGCTTGGAGTCATAAAAAAACTTCCGAGAATAGTCTGCGCGCAGGCGCAGAACGCAAACCCCCTTTACCTGAGCTTCCTTAAGGGCTTCGAGGAATTTGTCCCCGTAACGGCGAAGAAAACCCTCGCAAACGCCATACAGATCGGAAACCCCGTAAGCATCAACAAGGCGATTTCAATCCTCAGGCGCTTTGACGGGATTGTGGAACAGGCATCGGAAGAAGAACTCTCCCAAGCCTCGGCGATGGCGGACAGAACGGGCACGTTTAACTGCCCCCACACGGGAGTCGCGCTCGCGGTGTTCCTGAAGCTGCTTAAGAAAAAAATCCTCTCCCCCAAGGAAAAAATAGTGGTGGTCTCCACCGCTCACGGACTTAAGTTCGTGGAGTTCAAAGCCGGCTACCACCGCTCCGCCCTTGAGGGAATCTCGTCTGGTCTGAGCAATGTTCCGGTGGAACTTCCAAACGACTACAAGACCGTGAGGAACGCCATACAAAGCAGGATTCCGGTTCAGTAATCACCATAAGAGCCGTTTTGAAACCAGGACAGTCCTTGCTCTCAATCGCCACTGGTAACGTCTGGGTGAACAGACGGAGATTTTTTCGAAGCCCGGAACCTCCACCACTCCCAGACAAGCAGTGCCCAAACGGGCGCGAATTCCACCCACACCACAGCATTGCCGAATATTCCGCGCCCCCCTGTGTCGGGAGGAAAATAATACTGAAGGTAATAAAGCGGAAGCAGGGCAGTCAGTGCAAGAAAACCCGGGCTCGGAGCCACGCATAGAAACGGAAGAAGCCACGTGTAGTACCAGGGAAACTGCGCCGGGCTCAGCAGAAACGCGCCTCCGATTATCAGGAGAGCCTTTCTGTGGAGACCCAGGGAGCCGATTGCAAACGCCACATAGAACTTCCAGGCAATAAGAATCGTGATAATTCCCGCTCTTGAGTACATCTGCGCGTGTCCGGGGTGAATGTCAAGTGTCTCAAGAACGAATTCCCATGCAGAAAGAATCATCGCGAAAAACGGGCTGTTGTTCTGCCAGCTTTTTCCATACGCCACGATGCCGGAAGATGGATCCAGTTTAAACACAAACATCGGAAGAAATATGATTAAAAGCGCGACGACAAAAATAAGGCTCTGCAGTACCGTTTCCCTCTTCTCCTTAAGGGGCTTCAGAAACATCCCGAAAAGAAGCGCCGGCCAGAGCTTGACTCCTACCGCAAGAGAGAGGGCGAGCGTCCAGAGTCTTTTTCTTCCGCAGAGAAAAAGCAGAATCGCTCCCACTACGAACGGAAACGCCAGGATGTCCATGTGCATGGAGTTGAATATTTCCTTTACCAGAAGCGGATTCCACCAGTAGATAATGGAATATTGACGAGGAATGTCGAGCTTCTTCAGGCTAGCAAGCAGAAGCCCAAGCGTAACCAGATCAAAAACCATGAGCAGAATCCTCCACGCCGTGGGGCCCATGGGAGATATTTTGTAGGATACGGCGAAGAAAAATTCCGCGACGGGCGGATAGATGGTCTTTACGCGAGGGTGGTTTACTTTCTCAAGCGTGTCGCCGTACAGGCGCTTGAGTTCTTTAAGTTTTTCATCTCCAACGCCTTCCGCCGCTTCCTCCGGGGAATGCTCATAGGGATTCATCCCGCTTGTAGCAACAGCGCCATCCCAGAAATAGCGATGATAATCGTTTTCAAGTATAGGGGTTGAAAAAAGAAACAGAACACGAAACCCGAGACCAAAAAGAACTATGAGAAGAAGCGAACACGCGCGGTTTTTCCTGAAACTCCGCACCGCAACGAGATAAACAGCAGCAGCAGCCACAAGAAGCGATATGAAAACCGGTATCAGTTCCTTTTCAAAAGCCCCTGAGCGAAGCTGCGGAGAAATTGCGGCAATAGCACCCAGCAGGAGAAAAACGGCTGTTCCGAAAAGAACAAGGAACCCGTTCGATTTATTGATTTTCCGCATCAATAGGTAAAATTAGGAGATCAGAGCTACATTCGGCTCGGAATTCCGGAAGATGAACAAGAGCAGAGAGAAATTAAAACTAATTCTCAAAAGCAAATCAATTCTGCGCGGAGATTTCACTCTGGCGTCTGGAAAGCAATGTTCCTACTACATTGACGCCAGACGCACCACATTGAACCCCGAAGGCGCGGCTCTGATATCGGAAATATTCCTGGGCGAAATCACATCCCTGGGCGACGTAACCGCAGTCGGAGGACCTTCAATAGGCGCCGACCCGATTGTGGGAGCTACAATACTCAGAAGTCATCAGCTGGACATGCCGCTTCGCGGATTCATAGTAAGAAAGAAGGAAAAGGAACACGGAACCGGAAGAATTATAGAGGGCGAACTTCTACGGGGAGACGGGGTAGTAATAGTCGAGGACGTGATCACAACCGGCGGTTCCGTGCTGAGAGCCGTTGATCTTGTAGAGGCCGCCGGTGCCGAGGTCCGGGGGGTTTTCTGCGTCGTTGACAGGGGAGAGGAAACGGAAAAAACCTTCGCTGAGCGGGGCTGTCGCTTTTTTTCTATATTCAGGGTTTCAGAACTTCTCTAGAAAACTCTACGCAAATCTCTTTTGTTTTTCGCACAAACCGGAATGATATTTGGTTTTACGTAATTACTGCCGCTTGCATTTAGGCGGGGAGATAATTTATTGAGCGTCTTACTTGTTGTAACACTCGTGCTTTCGGGATTTCTGGCCCTTAACATAGGAGCCAACAATTCCGCGGCGTCCATGGCAACCTCATACGGCGCCGGAGTAAGATCGAAAAGACAGGCGGTATGGCTCATAGCCATCTTCGCGCTGCTGGGGGCGGTTACGGCCGGAGCTCCCGTGGTGGAAACAGTAGGCAAGGGAATAGTGCCTGCCGAGACGCTCTCCTCCGATATAGGCTTCATATTCATAATTCTGCTTCTGGGAATAGGATTCATCGTCTGGGCAAACGTGGTCCGCACGCCCATAGCTACCACCCACGCCATAGTGTGCGCTATAGTAGGAATTGGTCTTTATACCCAGACGCTTAATTCCGACAGCTTCTTCCGGGTACTCAAATGGTGGATTGCGGCGCCGATAGTGGCCTGGTTAATAAATTTCGCCGTGGCGAAACTTTTCTATTTCAGAATAGTTCACTATCTCGCAAGCAATTTCTCGGAAAAAAGAGTCAACGTTATCCTCACCATTCTGATCACCATATCAGGAACTTTTATCGCCTTCTCAGGAGGCGCAAACAATTCCGCAAACGCCATAGGCCCCATAGTAAGCCTGGGGCTGATAGACTCCTACCCGGGGGCAATTCTTGCAGGCGTCGCTATGGGAGTGGGAGCAATCCTGCTTGGAGGCAGGGTTCTTGAAACCCTGGGAAAGGAAATAACCGAGATATGCATAATAAGGGCCATCTCGGTTGAGTTCACTGCCGCGGTTATAATACTGCTTGCCTCGTTATACGGAATTCCAGTCTCGATCGCGGAGATAGTAACGGCCGGAGTTGTGGGTTTTTCATGCGCGCAGCACGGATTCGCCCGGACTTCCAGAAACAGCCATGTTGTCAGAATCGGTTTTTTCTGGTTTGTTGTTCCTGTGATAACCGTGGGGGTAAGCTATTTCGTGTCCCTCGTATACGTAAAGTACAGCCTGTCGTCGTATCTGGGCTTTCTGGGTTAAATGAAATTCTCTGAAGAAGACGTAAAAAGCCTTAATCGCGAGTTTGAGCGAAGTTCCCCAGAGGAAATTCTCGCCTGGGCTTCGGAGAATCTCGGCCGCTCTGTGGCTCTCGCGACCAGCTTTCAGATCCAGGGGATGGTGCTTGTCGACATGTTCGCGAAAACGGATCCGGGGGCGAGAATTTTCACTCTTGATACCGGCAGGCTTCATTCGCACACATACGACGTCATGGACAGAACCAGAGAGAAGTACGATATCAGCATCGAGGTGCTTTTCCCCGACACAGCCGAAGTGGAGGAGATGGTGAGGGAGCGCGGGGTGAATCTTTTCCGCAAAAGCGTCGAGAACAGAAGACTCTGCTGCCAGGTAAGGAAAACCAACCCGCTTAACGGATACTTAAAAACACTTGACGCCTGGATTACTTCCATAAGGGCGGATCAGACGGAGCAGCGTTCTGACTCAAGCAGGTTTGAGATTGACTACCTTCATGGAGGGATGCTCAAGATAAATCCGATCCTTGACTGGACCACCGATCAGGTATGGGATTACGTAAGGAAAAACGATGTTCCCTACAACAAGCTTCACGACATGGGATATCCGAGCATAGGATGCGATCCCTGCACAAGGGCCGTTGAGGAAGGTGAAGATCCAAGGGCCGGGCGGTGGTGGTGGGAGCAGGGCTCTGACAAGGAATGCGGAATACACTTCAGTCACGAGCCGCAATCCTAAAAACCGCGGACGTTTTCAGGTTCCCCGCCGCAGGCTCTTTTTCACAAGCGGAAGAACTTCTTCTTTGAGCAGTCTCATCGATTTCTGCCATTTCTCCTTCGGATTCCACTCGTGCCCCATGACCAGAAGCACTCCGAATCCCCCGACGAATTCATGAAGCTCGATTATTTTCCGGGCAACATCTTCGGGACTCCCGACAAGCCACATGTTCTCGATCATGTAGTCTATGGTTACCTCCCGGTCAGACATTGACTTGTCAACCTTAAACAGATTCAGGTTGTCTCTTATCATGGGAACTAGAGTGAAGAAATAATCCCGGAAATCTCTTGCGAGCGTGCCCTCTATCACCTCTTTTCTCGCCTCTTCGGTGCTCTCCGCGACATAGACGTCCCTTGCGATTCTCCATTTCACCCTCTCCGGCGTTCTGCCGGCGGCCCCCGCTCCCTGTTCATAACCCGCCCAGTGAGACTTAAGCACGTCGGGGATAACGAAATTTATGCTCATGGGTATCCAATCTCGCTCCCCGGCAGTCCTCAGACTCGCGGAATTCTCCGAGATTCCCGCAACCGCTATGGGAGGATGAGGGTCCTGGTAAGGTTTCGTGTGCACCCCAAGACCGACCTTCTCCACGGGGTTGGGAACAGAAAATTTCCACCGGGAATTGGCGTAGGCACCTGGGCTCGGATCATTCCAGAGATTAAGTATCATCTCAAGGGATTCGTTCATAAGCCGTCTCTGCTCCCCTGTTTTCGGGTTTATGCCGAATGCCTCGAAGTCTCCGATGAAGCTCCCAGTCCCCACTCCCCAGTAGAATCTTCCCTTAAGCAGGTGATCAAGAACCGCGATTCTGTGTGCCAGCATGAAAGGGTCATGCTGAGGCAGGCAGGAAACCCCCGTACCGAAGATTATCCGCTCCGTAAGCGCAGCCGCCTTGGCTATGAAAAGATCGGGAGCCGGTATGTTCTCCCAGCCTGCAGTGAAGTGCTCCCCTATCCATGCTTCCCTGAAACCGATTTCGTCGAGAAAGACCATCTGCTCCATGTCCGCTTCGAGCGTATCGGAGAGGCGAGCGCCAAACGGATGAAGAGGCATAGTGAAATATCCTAGTTCCATTTCCCGAACATTATACTTTCTTTGAGCGTAAAAAGAGAATGGTTTCGAAGCGACCTGGGCTCGTAAAGTTTGGCAAAAGTCACATGTATATAGTAATATGATACGGATTTTGAATACCAAATCGTAAAGATTCATCAAGGAGGAAGCATTACAATGTCAGAGAATCTTCCAGGCATACAGGAAACCCGAGAACTTCTCAAAAAGAAAAAAGTGGTTATCGCAGGGGTAGGAGAAACGGAACAGGGCAAAATCCCCGATAAAAGCTCCTTTCACTTCCTAAGCGAAGCTTCAAAACTCGCCATTGAGGACGCGGGTATTAAAAAAGATGACGTGGACGGCCTAGTAACGGCCTTCTCGCTAGTTGAGCACACTTTTATGCACTGCACCACCTTTGCCGATTACTTCGGCATGAACCCGAGATTTTTCTCCTCGGTCGCAGTAGGCGGTGCCACAGCTGTGTGGATGGTCGCTGAAGCCGCCATGGCCATAGCTTCGGGACAGGCTGAAGTGGTACTCTGCGTAAGGGGGGATAACACCCTCTCCGGTATATCCTCTTCGGGAATGCTCGCGCTTATAAGGGAAATGTGCCACGCGGAGTTTGAATTCCCATACGGACTTACCACTCCAGGGGGATACGCACTTGCAGCGCAGAGATACCTCCATGACTGGGGCGCAAGAAGAGAACACCTCGCCGCTGTGGCAGTAACAATGAGAAAACACGCAGCCGACAAGGAAAACGCAATGAACAAAGACCCTCTCTCTATAGACGACGTCCTTAACTCAAGGGTTATAGCAGAGCCTCTTACCAAGTATGACTGCTCGATTATCTCAGATGGAGGCGCCGCTTTCATAGTAACCACCGAGGACAAGGCTAAAGAGCTTGGAATAGAAAACGATCTTGCCTACCTCTGGGGAATGGGTCAGGGATACTCCCATCAGTACCTAACCACTCTTGAGAACCTTGATCAGATATACAATGCTGTTGAGCGCTCGGGGGAAAAGGCGTTTGGAACTGCGGGATAGAACCAAAGGATGTGGATATAGCGTTTCTTTATGACTGCTTCACCATAACCGTGCTGCTTGAACTTGAGGGACTGGGGTTTGTTCCCAAGGGAGAGGGAGGAGCGTTTGCTCTTGAGGGTAGAATGGAGATTGGGAAGGACCTTCCTGTTAATACCCACGGGGGACTGCTCTCCCAGGCTCACCTGGGGGCTATGCATCATGTGGTGGAAGCCACCCTTCAGTTGAGAGGAGATGCGGGAAGCAGGCAGGTTGAGAACCCCGAGGTGGCTGTGGTGCATGGAAACGGAGGGATAGTGTCGGCTCACAGCACAGTGGTTCTTGGTAACCAGCCGATTAATTAACAACCAAACAAGGAGAACAAGAAAATGTCAGAAGAGAAAAAAGCGTACAACAAGCCTTTGCCTGAATTCAGACCTGAGACAAAGCCGTTTTGGGAAGCTGCAAAGGAGCACAAGCTGGTTATCCCGAGATCAAGGGAGACAGGGGAGTTTTTCTTTTACCCAAGGGCTCTTTCCCCAGGAGGGGACATGAGTGATGACATAGAGTGGGTTGAGAGTGAGGGACGTGGAAAGGTATGGACTTTCTCCATTCACCACATGGGACCTTCTAAGGCCTACAAGGGGGAACCTCCCTATGTAGTGGCTCTTATTGAGATGGATGAAGGGGTTAAGATGATGTCTAATGTTGTTGACGTTGACCCCAATGAAGTCTCTATCGGTATGGAAGTGCAGGTATGCTTCGATGACGTTACCGATGAGGTAACATTGCCCAAATTCAAACCAGCATAAAAAAGCGGGGACGGTCAGTCATCAAGTTTTACAAGTATGTCGTCCCCGTCAACCTTCACCGGGTATGTCTCCAGAGGTTCAACCGCCGGAAGGCAGAGAGCCTTTCCAGTTTTAACGTTGAACTCAGCCCCGTGATAACAGCAGGTAATGCGTTCTCCATCAAGATCGCCATCTGAAAGAGTAAAACTCTGATGGGTGCATTCATCCCGAAAGGCGTAGAAACTTCCCTCTACACTGCATATGGCAATCCCTTCTCCATCAACGAAGAAAGATTCCACTTCTCCTTCACCTATGTCTGAAACCTTTGCCACTTTTTTGTAATCGGACATAAGCTCAGCTACCCTTGCCGTTTTGGAGTCTCTGTTCAAACCACTTCATGACCACACTCTCAAGAGTTTCTCTCACGGAATCAATCGACATATGCTCAAGGGTCTCGCTAGTAAAGGCCTGGAGCATTATGATCTTCGCCTTCCTCGTTGATATTCCCCTTGAGCGCAGGTAAAAAAGGGCTTCTTCATCCATCTGCCCGATCGTAGCGCCATGGGTACATTTGACATCGTCGTTGTATATCTCAAGCTGAGGCTTAGTGTCTATCTGTGCCGTGTCGGAGAGAAGAAGGTTCCTGTTGGTCTGCTTCGCGTCCGTTTTCTCGGCGCCTTCGTGAACAAGTATCCTTCCGTGAAAAACTCCCTTTGAACGGTCATCAAGCACGCCGTTATAAAACTGGCGGCTGTCGCAATGAGGGCTTGAGTGCTCAACGCGCATGAAGTTATCCATGTGCTGGCGTCCCTCAGATATGAAGAGGCCGTAAATATCGGAGTTGCATCCTTCCCCAGCCAAGACGGGATGAACGTTGTTCCTAACTATGGCCCCTCCGCAGAGAATCGAGTGAGAAACGATGTTGCTGTTTTTCTGCTGATTCACCCTGAGGGTGGAAAAATTAAACGCCTTTCGGCTTTCAAACTCAAGCCTGTAATGCTCAAGGTTCGCGTTCTCCCCGCAGACAACCTCTGTGACCACGTTTGAGAAATAGACGCTCTGGGACGCCGACACGTAATGTTCTATGACCTTGGCGACCGAACTTTGTCCAACGATAATGAGATTTCTCGGATTTATGAATAAAGGACGGCCTTCATCCGTGGATACGTGAATAACATGCACGGGTTTCTCGAAAACGGTTCCGTCGGGAACGTAAACAAACACTCCGTCTTCAAAATACGAGGTATTAAGTGAAATAAACGCGTCTTTTTCATAATCCGCGTATCTCGCCAGGTGCTCTCTCACAAGATCGCCCTGCTCGCAGATCGCCTCAGACAGGCTTTTCACCAGTATTCCTTCCCCGACATCTCCAACGTCTGAAAGGGAAGAGGCGAAACGGCCGTTTACAAATACAAGCCTAAGACAATCAAGCCCGGGAAACCCGCAGGAATCCACGGATTTCTCAGAAACCCCGGAGATTCCATTCTCGGCGATTGAAAAGGAACTTCTGCGAAGTGCCTCAAGATTGGTGAACCTCCACTCTTCATCAGAAAGCGTTGGAAATCCGAGCTTGCCGAATCCGGAGATCGCCTCACGGCGAAGAGTAGTTACCCACTCGGGGGCATCTTTTTGCGCGCTGCTGAGAAACTCAGAGAGTCTATCGACGTAACTCTCGCGCGTACCGTCAAAAACAATAGCCATAGTATTGTGCTCCTTGCAGTTTGCCCAATGCCTTAAAACTCAGCGTAACCTTTTTCCTCAAGCTCGTGGGCAAGTTCCTTTCCTCCCGATCTTACAATCTTTCCATCGACCATCACGTGGACAAAATCGGGAACTATATAGTTAAGAAGTCGCTGGTAATGGGTTATTACTATAAAGGAACGCCCGGAGTCCCTCATCGAATTCACCCCGTTTGCCACTATCTTGAGCGCGTCTATGTCAAGACCGGAATCCGTCTCGTCAAGCACCGCCAGTGTCGGTTCGAGTATCTGCATCTGGAATATCTCGTTTCGTTTCTTCTCTCCACCCGAGAACCCGGCGTTCACGGATCTTTTAAGAAGGTCTTCGTCAATGCCGAGCGCTGTCATTTTCTCTCTGGCAAGCTTTGCGAACTCAATGTGCTTAAGCAGTTTTTCGCCTCTGTATTCCCTTTTCGCGTTAAGGGCCTCGCGAAGAAGATAGGTGTTCGCCACCCCCGGGATCTCGACGGGGTACTGGAAAGCCAGGAATATCCCCTCGCACGCCCTTTCCTCGGGCTCAAGGTCGAGAAGATCCTTTCCCTGGAAAGTTACATCTCCTTCCGTAACATCGTATGCTTCCTTGCCCGCAAGAACCTGGGCGAGGGTGCTCTTCCCCGAACCGTTCGGACCCATTATGGAGTGAACCTCCCCGGGTGCTACGGTAATATTCATTCCTTTCAGTATTTCCTTATCATCTACCTGCACATGCAGGTTTTTCACCTCGAGCATGCTTTGCTCCTCCTGAAAATCTTTTTTTTGGAATTAAAGCGGAACTTTTGTTAACCCACGCTTCCCTCAAGACTTATGCTCAGCAGTTTTTCAGCTTCAACCGCAAATTCAAACGGCAGCTCCTTGAAAACTTCCTTGCAGAAACCGTTCACTATGAGCGAAACCGCGTCTTCGGCGGAAATCCCTCTCTGGCGACAGTAAAACATCTGGTCCTCGCCTATTTTAGAGGTAGAAGCTTCGTGCTCCATGTGGGCAGTAGAGTTTCTGACCTCTATGTATGGAAAAGTATGTGCTCCGCAGCGATCCCCTATAAGCATTGAGTCGCACTGCGTGTAATTTCTCGCCTTATCGGCATTCTTGCCAATTTCAACAAGCCCCCTGTATATGTTCTGCCCCTCGCCCGCGGAAATACCCTTGGAAATAATCGTGCTGCTGGTGTTTTTCCCCACGTGAACCATCTTGGTTCCGGTATCGGCCTGCTGACGCCTGTTTGTAAGGGCAACGGAGTAAAACTCCCCGACCGAATTATCCCCTTCAAGAACGCAGCTCGGGTACTTCCAGGTGATGGCTGAACCGGTCTCGACCTGCGTCCAGGAGATCCTCGAGTTCCTGCCTATGCATCTTCCCCGCTTGGTTACAAAATTGTATATGCCGCCCTTGCCTTGCTTGTCTCCAGGGTACCAGTTCTGTATCGTCGAATACTTTATGGTGGCGTCATCGTGGGCTATGAGTTCAACAACCGCGGCGTGGAGCTGGTTCTCGTCTCTCTGCGGGGCAGTGCATCCCTCAAGATAGCTTACGTAGCTTCCCTCCTCTGCAATTATAAGCGTTCTCTCGAACTGTCCGGTGTTCTCTGCGTTTATGCGGAAATAGGTAGAAAGCTCCATGGGACATCTTACTCCCTTGGGCACATAGACAAAGGAACCGTCAGTGAAAACAGCAGAGTTCAAAGCGGCATAGAAGTTATCTGCGCGCGGAACGACCGAGCCCAGATACTTGCGCACAAGGTCAGGGTGCTCTTCCACCGCCTCGGACATGGAGCAGAAAATAACCCCTTCCTCGGCAAGCTTCTCCTTGAAAGTCGTAAAAACGGAGACACTGTCGAAAACCGCGTCAACGGCGACGCCCGCAAGCATCTTCTGCTCCTCAAGGGGAATGCCGAGCTTGTCGTAGGTTTCCTTTATTTCCGGGTCTATCTCATCAAGGCTCTTCGGCCTGGGGTTGCTTTTCGGAGCGGCGTAATAGCTTATGTCGTTAAAATCTATTTTCGGATACCGAAGAAAAGCCCAGCGGGGCTCCTTCATCTTCTTCCAGCGCTCATACGCCCCAAGGCGCCACTCGAGAAGCCACTGCGGTTCATTCTTCTTCGAGGAGATCATCCTGATTGTGTCTTCGCTGAGCCCCTTGGGCGCAACTTCCTGCTCAACGTCGGTTACGAATCCGTATTTGTACTCCTCCTGCGCAAGTTTTTCAAGATCAACGCTCATTTAAAGAATATCCTCCTGCTAGTGCCTTTTTCCGCCGCGAGCCTCTTCCACCATGTCGCCGATGGTAGTATCCTCGAGAATCCTTATCATTGAAACCTTGAGCTTGTCCCAGAGAGGAAGCTGCCCGCAGTTTTCATAGAGGGCGCAGGGGCCGTCGTCGTCCATGCAGTCCACTATCCTTATCTCCCCCTCTATGGCTTCGTACACTTCCCTGAGGCTCAGTTCATGCGGGGACTTGCGGAGCCTGTATCCACCCTCGGGTCCTACCTTGGACCTGAGTATGCCCCGGTTAACGAGTCTCCTCATCACTTTGGCAAGGTAGTTCTGCGGAATATGCTGGGTTTCGGATATCTGCTTCATGCTGAACTTGAATTGCGGACTGCCCCCCATATGGATGAGGCATCTGACGGCGTAATCAAGGGTTCTGCTTACCTGCATAATGTTATTGTAAACTTTGTATATCCATAAAATAGCTATTCAGATGGTAATCCTTACCATTATTCAGGCAAAGTCAACTGAAGGAAGCTCCCAGACAACTGCGAATCTCCTCAATCATTTCCCCCCGTCACATCAAGGGAGCAACGGTCGGCAGAGAAGAGGTACTCCGAAAACAGGAAGTGTTTCTGAAAACAATCTCAGCAAACCGTTCAGGCCGCGGCCATCAGCGATTCATATCCAGATACTTGTCCCTTAGCTTTTTATACTCCACCTCGGACAAATCTCTTGATCTGTCAAGAAATATGGCGACAGCCCAGATCGCCTCATCTTCGTGTGTGGGTCCGTAAGCGGGCATACCTGTCATTTTGACCCCGTTTTTCGTGACCCAGAAAATATCCTTGAGAGAATATTCATACAGTTCTTTTTCAGGAAACTTCGGTGCTGGAGGAAAAAGCCCCTTCCCCGTCGATGAAGGCTCAACGCCAGGCGCTCCATGGCACTGGACACACATCTCCTCGTACTCCTTGAAGCCCCTTACGTACATGTCCTCATCATCGACATCGTATGGGACCACAAGACTTGCTGAGTTTCTCTGTATCGATCTCTCGGCAATCATGTGAAAAACTGTATTCACAATCCCAGGATGCGGTTTTGTGGCCGAGATATTGTAAAGTCCGAAAAAATAACAGACTATGACGACAACAATCAAAACCGCTATCAGCAATTTTTTTCTTCTCAAAATTTTTTCAATCATGATTCAGAAAACTTCCATCAATAAATCCAGCCAAGCGTGAGATTCGCCGTGCCCTCGTTATTCAGTGTGGAATCACCGACCCGCCTGTACGCGTAATCAAGCTTAACAAAAACGGATTCCGCAAAAGAGTAGGAAAGTCCGCTTGTCAGCACCATCCTTTCATAACGGGGATTATCAAACAGGGATTCGCGCGGCCTGTACATGGAATCATAATAATCCACCCGTACAAAGGGGCTCAGGCTGCTATGCAGCCCTAATCCTACATATGGGCCTATGTCATAACCAATTTCTCCCCAAAGTGCCAAAGCGTTGTCCGCGACCGGGGTCCTCTGAACGCTCAGGTTGTTGGAGAGTCTCGAATTCCTTGCGGAAATATCCTCGGCATTCCACAGTTTCCCCCACATCACCACTCCGCTTCCATGCCATCTGTCGTGCCTGAGGACAAAGTGGGCATCAAGCAGCAGCAGCGGCGAATCAACGTCTTCAAGATCGTCCTTAGGCCTGTTCGCGTTGGTGTTCATACCGTAATAGACTGAACTTCCGACCGTAAGACCGATGTCTGAAAATCTGTAATCCGCCCGTCCTACAAAAGCAAGCCCGTCGGCCTGTATAGTCTCGAACTTTCCCTGATGGCCTTCCCTCACCCAGTTAAGGGAACCGAACCCGCTGGAGTCAAGACCGTTTGCCACCTGAAAAGCAAGATCCAGGTTATCATTTACGTAATAGTTAAAGCCGATGCCGATCTCATCCCATACGGCGGGAATTATCATAGTCTCGGATTCGGGACGCCTGCCGCCAAGATATCCAGAAGGCTTGTACAACTGCGAGAGAAGTCCGTATCCGATATAGAAACGCCCTACTTTCAATTTGCCCCAGTCGCCGAATTCCTTGCTGAGGTAAAGCTCCTCTATGAACACCTCCCCGCTCTGTTCAATTTCCTGTTCGAATTCTCCGAACTCATCATACTCAATCTCAAACGCGGCGCCGGTTCCGCCGTGCTCAAACTCAATTTCAGCCTCAAAACCCAGCCCCGCAGGCATTTCCCCTTCAAGCTCGAGAATGAATCTTGCAAGGTCAAGCTCAAGCCGGCTGTCGGACTCCGCTCCTCCCGGACGGCTTTGGTTCGGTCCATGATCAAACCATGAAAAAATGATATCCGAATACCCGCTCCAAGTAAGTTCAAACGGCGAGACGGTATCAACAGGTTTCGGGGGCTCTTCGGCACCGGCAATCTTTTCCTGAAAATCCGTTTCTTCGGTATCCTGCGAGCCGGCAGTATCTACTTCATGCTCAGTGGGTATTTCTTCCCCGGCAAGCTCGCTTAATTTCTTTTCAATGGACTTCATCCGGTTGTCATACTCTTCCCTTATTCGTTTTGCTTCACGAAACTCTTTCTTGAGGTTTTCTATTTCCCGTTCGCGTTCGTCCGGTTCTCCAGCACTCACCGCTCCCGATAGAAACAAAAGGGCAATACAAAAAGCAAATAATGACAACAGATATCTGTCTTTCTTCATAAGTATCATCCTCAAAGCGTATTCAGAAATTTAATATAGATATGCTCTATCCATAATATATTGGACATTCAATATCCATATTAGAAATTATTTGTCAAGTGAAAAGGGGAAACTGTAAAAATTCACTGCCTCACCTCACCATGTAAAACCCGACCTGCAAGCATAAAGAGTCATAACCGGTGCGTCAGCCTTGGAAAAACTTCCCGACTCATCAAGAAGTTATGAGGATCGCGTCCATTTTGTCCCACATCCGCACGCATGTATTCCCGTTATCTTGACCCTGTTTCGAGCCACATTAAACTATTGTCCGAGCAGTAGTAGCGCGCTTAAATCCGGTAAACGGTGCCGGGCTCAAACAGCTCGGATGGACGGAAGAATGAGCAATAACGATGAGACTCGCTGGGAACAGCGGTTTGACAATTTCGTCAAGGCCGTCTCCTCCCTTACCAGGGCTTGCGACCAAGATGATTACAGCGAACTCGAAAGGGCCGGACTGATAAAGGAGTTTGAAACATGCTTTGAGCTTGCCTGGAAGGTTCTTAAAGACCTCCTATTTTACGAAGGCTACGAGGCAAAAAATCCGCGGGAGGTTATTCGAAAGAGCTTTGAATCTGAACATATAAATGAAGACGACTGCGAAATTTTCCTGGGAATTCTAAAAACCCGTAACCTGCTGGCCCATATTTACCAAAAAGAGTTTGCGCTTGAAGCGGAAAGCATGATCAGGAATCAGTATCACCCAATGTTTCTGCGGCTGTGCGAGGCGCTGCGGAAAAAACGTGCGGTCTGATGGACGGACTGAAAAACAAACATCGTGACGCAATAATCACCATTCTGTCATCCAACAATCGGGTTGAACGCGCGGTGCTGTTCGGTTCACGGGCCATGCGGAACCATAAGAAAACTTCCGACGTAGACCTCGCACTGTTCGGGGACCATCTGACCTTGACAGACCTGGCAGGGCTTGCCGACGCTATCGACCAGCTTCCAATGGCGCAACGGGTTGATCTTCTTCTGCACAACAGTATAAACAGCAAGGCTCTGCTTAAGCAGATCGAAAGACACGGAATTGAATGGTACCGAAAGCGGGAGGATCAGGGAGCAAGTGAACCGTAGACAAAAAGAAGCGCGATTATTACTATGACTCCGCCGACCATGGCCGCCACGTAATACCTGAGCAGACCTGTCTGCAGCACGCTCAGGCGTCCTGACAAACTCCTTACAAAATCGCTCAGTCCGTCAAGCGAGCTGTCTATAAAGGAGCGGTCAAAATCAGAGCAAAGTCCCGAGATGTAGTTAAACGGAGAGACAAAAACCGCCTCGTATATCTCATCGACGTACCACTTGTTAAAGGACCCGCTTTTAAGCACGGCAGCCATTTTGCCCCCCGCCGAAGTAGCCGCTGCACGCCTGCGATAGTAGATCAGAACACCGGCCGCTATTCCGACAAACGCAGCAAGCACCGAGAACCCCACTAAAGTCCAGTGGCCAAAATAATGGGAGTAAGCATGTTCCGCGCCGTAGTGCACTGCCACTGAAGAAGAAAGGAACTTCTTGATAAGATCCGTGTAATGAAAGCCCACGGCCTCGCCCATGAATCCAGGCACGCCAAAAAGACCCCCAAAAACGGAGAGAACCGCGAGAATCACAAGAGGCACGGTCATCACGGCCGGAGATTCGTGCACACGGCTTTTCGTCTTGTAGTCCATTCTCGTCTCTCCCTCGAACGTGAGCACGTAGAGCCTTGTCATGTAAAAAGCGGTCAGTACGGCCGTAAGGAGCCCCGCGGCCCAGAAAAACGTATGTCCACCGTTATAAAGCGAAGCCAGGATTTCGTCCTTGCTGAAAAATCCAGAAAGAAGGGGAAAGCCGGAAATCGCTAGAGTCGCCACCAGAAAAGTAATGGCCGTCACGGGAATCATCCCGCGAAGCCCTCCCATCTTCCTTATGTCCTGCTCTCCGGCCATGGCATGTATAACGCTTCCCGCACCGAGGAACAGGAGCGCCTTGAAAAAAGCGTGAGTAACCAGATGAAATATCGAAAACACATAGGCCCCCGCTCCCGCGGCCATCATCATGTACCCGAGCTGACTTACGGTCGAGTACGCAAGCACCTTCTTTATGTCGTTCTGAGTGATAGCTATGGTTGCGGCAAAAAACGCGGTGAACGTTGCCACAATCAAAACCACGCTCGAAGCCACAGGAGCGAGGTCAAAGAGCGCCGAGCAACGACTTAGCATGTAAACCCCGGCGGTAACCATCGTCGCGGCGTGAATAAGGGCGCTCACCGCGGTCGGACCCGCCATCGCGTCCGGAAGCCAGACATGGAGGGGAAACTGAGCCGATTTACCGACAGCGCCTACAAACAGTAAAAGCGCCATCGCGGTTATAAGCGACTGCGAGACTCCGGAAACAAAGACCGGGTCTGCAAGCTGGGAGAAAACATCCTGGTAATTAAGCGAACCAAAAACTGTAAAGATGAGAAAGATGCCGAGGATAAAACCGAAATCCCCTATCCTGTTCACCACAAACGCCTTTCTCCCCGCATACACCCTGAATGAGTCTTCATACCAGAACCCTATAAGCAGATATGACGCAAGTCCTACTCCCTCCCATCCAACAAACATCATGGGGAAGTTGTTGCCCAGAATCAGAACGAGCATGAAGAAAACGAAAATGTTCAGGTAAGTGAAATAACGCGCGTAACAGCGGTCGTGGTGCATGTAGCCGATCGAATAGACATGTATAAGAAACCCAACCCACGTAACTACAAGGGCCATTACGGCGGAGAGGGAGTCAAAGAGAAACTCGAAGCTGACGTTAAGGGTGCCCGAGAGCATCCAGGTGAAAAGCTCGGTCGTAATGGGTTCAGTTCCCGCCGGGTTCTGCGAGAGAAGATCGAGAAAAAGACACGTGGACAAAAGAGCGGAAACCAGAACGGCCGCGCATGCCACCGTCCCGACGATTTTGTCAGTTGTATGTCTTGCGGTCCCGGTAAGTTTTTCGCAGAGTCCGGTGGCGAAAAAAAGTCCGTTGAAAATCGCCCCCGCAAGCGGCGCAAGAACTATTAAAGCAAGCACTCAGGCAAACCTCCGAAAATAAGCTAACCCCTAAGCAGTTTCAGCAGATCGATGTCAAGACTCTCTTTCTGCCTGTAGATCGAAACGACAAACGCAAGGCCGACCGCGACCTCGGCCGCCGCCACAGTTACTGACATCAAGACGAACACGTGTCCCGTGGCCCCCTCGTAGAGCCTTGAGAAAACAACGAAAAGCAGGTTGCAGGAGTTAAGCATGAGCTCAAGGCACATAAGCACGATCAGTATGTTTTTTCTGGTAATTACCCCGTAAACCCCGATAGCGAAGAGTACGGAAGCCAAAATTACGTAGTGAGAGACTGCGATTTCCATCTTATGATTCCTTCCCCTTGGCTATGACCAGGACGCCCACCATGGCTATTACCACAAGAACCGAGGCAAGCTCAAACGCGAGCAGATAGTCGCTGAAAAGGGATCTTCCCACTTCGGCCACGGTACCGAAATTCTCGGGATCCCCGAGTTTCGGAAAAACTACCGGAGAAGACAGGAAAAGCTTTGAGGCGAAGAATCCGACAACAGCGATAAACAGGAAAAGAAACGTCATCCTCTTCGGTCTGTTCATACTGTCAAACCTCAGTTCGCTGTTCCTTATATTGAGGAACATGACGGTAAAGAGAAAAAGTACCATTATCGCTCCCGCGTAAATCAGTATCTGTATCGCCGCGATGAAATGGGCGTGGAGAAGAACGAAAAGCACCGCGGTGGAAAAAAGGGTAAGAACAAGCGAGATAGCACTTGAAACGGGGTTTTTATGGCTCACGACCATAATGGCCCCTAGTACCGCAAGCGTAGAAAAAATATAAAAAAGGACAGTATGAGACAACGGGTTTTCCGGAAAGAGATTTGGCAATCAATTATAGTTATAATGCGGGCAGAGTCAAACCGGTCGAGAGGTTCTATCTGCTTCTGGAAACTCCCCTCCTCAGACAGTAACCACTTACGGGACAACGGCTGCAAAGAGGAGATAAGGGTCTGCAGATCTGCTGCCCGAGGGCCACGAGCAGAGAATTATACTCTATCCAGTATCTGCGGGGCAGTTTCTCCCGAAGAGCCATTTCGGTTTCATAAGGACTTTTGCTATCCACAAAACCCCACCTGTTCGAAATCCTGTGCACATGAATATCAACGCAGATAGCGGGTTTTCCGTACCCAAGAGAAAGAACCAGATTGGCGGTTTTTCTCCCGACCCCACGGAACTCTAAAAGCTCGTCAAGAGTGTCCGGAACCTGACCGTCATACTCGTCTATCAATTTTTCACATATCCCGATGATGTTCTGCGCTTTTACCCTGTAGAAACCGACGGGATATATAATATTTCTTATCTTTTTCTCACCCAGCTCAAGCACCGCGTGCGGAGTTGTGGCTTCGCGGAAAAGTCTCGCGGAGGCCTCGGCCGTGGTTTCGTCCTTAGTTCTCAGACTGAGTACGGTGGAAATAAGAACCCTGAAAGGACTTTTTGAGGAGACGGCCGTAAGCGTAACCACGGGAACATTCCATCCAGCGGCTTCTTTTCTCAACACTCCCAGGACTCTTCCGATATTCTTTCTCTCAAGCTTCACAGTCATCTCAATCGGGAGCGGGTCTTTACTGGATTTGGGTACCTTCAGTGCCGCCGACGCACTTGTCTGCTATGTCCTGCCATTTCCGAAAAAACACTTTAAGCGCAAGCTCCGCCTCGCTGAAGTCCGACAGTGAGATAAGTTCCAGAATTCTCGAAACCTCCGGTACGCTGTTTTCATTTTTCAGTGTGTATGGATGTATGTGATTGCAGATGTCGCCGTAGTTAAGCACCAGATAGCTTTGGGAATCAAACTGGACAAGCCATTTTCTGAGGTCTTCAAGACTTCGGTCAAGATTGCCCAGGAAAACCTTAAGAGGATTCGCGGATTCTCCAGACATCGTCTTTTCGATTTTTTCCCTGGAGGAAATCAGCCTCCTTTTTGACTGCTCAAGGGTTGAGTTGTAATGAATTGAGTTAAAGCCCCAGTGGGTATAAAAGTTTTTTCTCCCTTCCTCGGAAAAAAGAAGAAACCACTCAAATGGAACAACGTTTTCAGATGAAAAGCAGTTAAGGGAATCCGAAGTGGGTGCGACAAAATAGCTGCCAGATTCATCCTTCATGAAAAGACAATCGGGCAGATCTTCGTGAGGCAGATCAAGATGGTCGGAGAGAGCCTGGCGAAATGCGCTGTACTCATTGCCGAACCATATTCCGAAAGGAGAGGTAGGGCCGCCCCAGTAACGTTCATAAAACTTAAGATACTCGCTCCAGTATTCAGATTTCTCTCTGAAAGAATCCAGAGGCTCGTACACTATAAGGGTACTGGAAGGCATCACCTATATTAGAAAACATGTTTACGGAAAAATCAATTCAGCCACAAAAAAAAGAGGAAGGATAACCATTACGGCTTCCCTCCTCTTTTCTTACTCATCAAGAACTAAGTGCCTCTCGACACTAGCTCTTCGCCCCATTATCCCTGGCTATACTGCGGCAGCAGGAACCTGTGACGCATCGTGTACTCAAACGGTGTCGAGTACACAATATGACCCATGTCCTCTGTCGCCCTCTCTACCGTCCTTGTCCATATCGTCTGCGCCGGCGGTATTATCAGGTTGAACGTGAAGCTTATCAACCCTACTACCTCCGTCGCCGGTATCTGACCACCCATGTAGTCAAACGGCGTACCCGACATGTACCACGAACGTACATCCTCTGTAACAGCTGTCCTCACGCTCTCAGGATTCAACTGGAACCTGTGCCCAGTTCCAAATCCCGGCGGCAGATCCGACGGCAAATACGTTACTTCATGGATACTGTTCGATACATCCGGCCTTGTCGTTATCCTGTAGTTCATCCTTCCCCAGTCCGTCTTCCCGTAGAAAGTCGGCCTCGCGGAAAGCGGCCTGTCCGAATAACGCCCGTTCGCCGTGTGCAGTATATATCCCCTGCGCTCCATCAAGTGGTTGAAATAGTTGTTGTTGGTACCATGCTCATACCCAGCTATGTATGCAGCCTTCTTCGGAAATCCGAATGGCTCCTTACCAGCAAATATCGGTGAGTCATTTGACAGATACATGTACGGATAATACCCCGCCTTGTATATGTGCCCACTCCCGTCATCCACTGTTGCCGAGAACGTTACGCCCATCTCCATGTATGGACCTAACATCGTGTTCTTGTGTATAACGTACCAAAACTCTATTACATCATCCTGTACCTCTATCGGCTCCGGTACTACGGCTTTCATTGCATTGATGTCTGCCTTTATTACATAGGCCATCCACCTGCTCTCCGTGTACGTTAGAGGGATGATGTCGTAGTCGAACACCGGGTCCGCTACGCCCTGACTGATTATGTGGATCCTGTCCCTGTCCAATGGTAATGGTGGAACTTCTCCCTCATCCAGCCAAGGATAACTGTACTCATTTGCATGTAATCCCATTATGGTTTTACCTCCTTAACTTTTTATCTGTTTATGAACCCTGACTGATCGGGAACTGCTGCCTCAATCCATACTTGTATGGTGTGGCATATCCACGATAACTCGCCGGCCTCTCGTATGTCTCCGTCCATAGTACTACCGCTGGCGGTATTACCAGGTCAAACACAAACGATATCAATCCAGTTACTTCCTGAATCTTTACTTCAGCTCCCATGTTGTCAAACGGTGTTGCCTGCATAAACCAATTAATCGCATCCCCGCTTGCCGTCCTGGTGTGCTCCGGCTTTATCTTGAACCTGTGTCCCTGAATCATGCTGTCAAACGGAGGCGGTAACGCCGATGGCAGATATGTCAGCTGCCACTCCGAACTAGATACGTCCGGCCGCGTTATTACCTTCATGTTGAACTTACCCCAATCCGTCTTACCATAGAAATACGGAGGCGTTACCTGCTTGTCGTCGAACTGTCCCGTCGCGCTATGCATCAGGTAACCATTACGACTCATCGCAAATCCAAAGAAATCTGTCCCCTTCTCTCCACCATGTACCGTACATCTGATGTACGACATCTTCTTTGGAAATCCAAGCACACGTCCTGCGTCCACCGGCGCATCTCCCGTCAGATACATATACGGATAGTATCCCGCTCTCCACACGTTCCCTTCAGGATCCGTGTACGAAGCCGATACCGTTACGCCAAACTCAAGGTATGGACCTAACATTGTGTTCTTGTGATCCACATACCAAAACTCTACCAGATCCGCATTCTCGCCATCCCATACCTTTAACGGGGGATTCGGGCACAGACGACTACGAGTTGCCTCGTCGCACCTTACTACAAATGCTGACCACCTGCTGTCCGTGTATGTCAGCGGCAGCACGTCTATGTCCCACAGCGGATCCGACGGATTCGCTATGATCCATGACTTGATATCCCGCTCTATCGGAGGGGGCGGGACCTCTTTCGTCAACTCCCAGTACTTCGTTGGGACGTTTAAATGACTATGGCTCATATTTAAGCCTCCTTAAACTGTAGATTTGGGCCAAAACTCAACCACACATTCCATACCTCACCAAACTCCCCCTCTCCCCTGTTGATAAAATGTTGGCAGCTCTGTTGGATGCGAATAGACGCAACCTCACCCGATTTACATTTAATCAAACCCTACCACTCTTTGTCAAGTACTTTTTTTCTACCTGAAGGATTGCCTTCGGTTCCTGTAATAACAACCTGTAAACTCATAAATTTTACAAAATATTTCGGGCTAAAATCACAAAGAGAAAGGGTTAAAACACCCAAGGAGGCAGGTCTTTCAGGCCTCTCATCATCCTGATCCGAAGCTCATTTTCGTCTGGAATGTCTTTCCTGTCGAATTTTACGTTTTTAAGACAGGCAAGCATCGCCCTTATAATACTGTTTTTTGTTATTCTCTCCTTTTTGTTTTCCCTGGAACGGTTTTTCATTATCTCCCTTTCAAGATTGTGAAGAAATTCGAAATCTTCACTGCTTATCCTTAAGGTAACTACGTCAAAGGTTTTGTACTTCGGCGGCGTTTCGGGCTTCGAATCCTGGACAGTGCCCGCAATACCGCTCCTGACGGCTTTTTCGTCAGGCGGTCTTATCCAGATATTCAGATTTACTCCGTCACCTGCCTTTTCATCCGGCATGGAATTCCTCCTTCTTTGGCAAAAGCAATCTATTACGAGGTAATTATACCATAGAAATTCTAAGTTAAGAACTTCATTGTTTTAATTTTACCGAGTTCCGACAAGAAAAACTACTCCTCGGTCTCTTCCGAATCCCCACTTCTCAAAGACCAGATCAAGATCAGGGTTGATTACTCAGAAAAGCCTGTCAATAGGAGCTGATCGACTCATAGTGATGTAAGATAATAGCTTAGTTTTTAAAACACAAAAACGATTTGAGAAAGATAAATCTTCACTAATGATCCCGAAACAGACAAAATCGCATCAACTTACAATGATAAGAAGTTCTTTACTTCATAAGTTAATGCAATCTCCCGAAACTCTTCTCAATGAAAATTATGCTTGACATCAAGTGCTGATCTGTGATAGAAAACTTAATGAGCCCTAATAGTATGTGGGCTAGGAACGGTTATGATTTCATACAGGAGGTATGGTTAATATGGTTCCAATAGAAGCTTTGTTAGGTTACGTGTTACTGCTCGTAGGATTCGTGTTCTTTGCGAATGGGATGACCCTTTTGGGTAAAACCGGAGCGAAGGAAGTAGGTGTTCTCAATCTTGGAGTCGGCGTGCTTATAGCAATCGCCGCATGGAAACTGCACACCCTTGGTCTTACGGCTGCTACCGCGCTTGTGTCGGTATTTGCATTGATATATCTGATAGTCTACGCGGTATTTGTACACGGACATGATGCGAAAGGACTTGGAGTATACTGTCTTTTCGCTACGGTGGTATTTATATGGTACGGGGCTCATTTCCAAGCACTTGGGCTTGCAGAGTTTGCGTACTTCTGCTGGGCTTGGGCGTTGCTAGTGCTTCTTTGCTTCTTTGCGTTCTCGCAGGGCAAGGATCTTGGCAAGCCGATAGCCTATCTGTTTATAATAGAGTCGATAGTAACTCTGTTGATACCGGGAATGCTTCTGCTTACAGAGAAGTGGAATCCTCTCGGCGGAGTGCCAGGCTAAGATTAATAGTTTTTAGCTGATTTATAACAACGGGCAGAGGGAATCGTAATGAGTTCTCTCTGCCCGTTGTTTTTTGTTTTTCTCTTCCTTCCCGTGCCCGTTTCTTGGGTTTGATATAATCTACTTTATAATTGATAATACAGTTTCCGGGACGGTGATATCAGTTGTCTAAAAAAATCCCCAGTTTTCTCAAAAACGGGTACTTGGCCCTTGCTTTGGGAACCATTATCATCCTGTCTTTTTTCCTCGTCGCCGAACCAGTCTCCCTTGACCGCAAATACAACGGTCAGAGCATAAAAATCGCCGAAGAGACTCTTAAGCACATAAACAAGTTTTACTTGGATAAAAGCAAGATTGACTATGCGGAAATGCTTGAAAAAGCGGTTTCCAGCCTTGAAACCTTTGTTGACGACGTACTGGTGGAATTTCCGCAAGACGGAGACAACATCTTCACCGTTCAAGTAAAGGAAAAGACAAAGAGATTCGGAAAAAAAGAGTCGCCATCCGCAAACGACGTCACAAGCACTCTTGGCGATGTCGTGTCTTTTGTCCTTTCTAACACGGGAGCCGAAGACCGTACCGTCAAAAACATAGAATATTCCATATCGGACAGTATGCTGAAGGTCCTTGACCCCCACTCCGCGATGATTCCACCTGATATCTACAAGGAGTTTCTCATAGACACCGAAGGAAGTTTCGGAGGACTGGGAATAGTGGTCGGCATAAGAGACGGCCAGTTGACCGTTATATCTCCAATAGAGGGCACGCCGGCATACAGGTCGGGAATAAAAACTAAAGACCGGATCGTACAGATAGAAAACGAGTCGACCATAAATATGCCTCTTCTCGAAGCCGTAGGGAAACTAAGAGGCAAGAAGGGAACCAGAGTAAACCTTCTTATCTCCAGAAAAAATTTTTCTAAGCCCCGGAAGTTCTCCATAGTAAGGGATACGATAAAGATAGAAAGCGTTGAGGGGTTTGATCTTGAAAACGACATTCTTTACCTGAGAATCAGAAATTTCCAGAAAAACACCTCCTCGGATCTGAAAAAAGAGATAAAAAACCGCTCTTACGCAATCAAGGGAATAATCCTTGATCTCAGGGGAAACCCCGGAGGTCTCCTCTCGGAGGCGGAGAAAGTAGCCGACCTTTTTCTTTCCTCCGGAACCATAATGACGACTAGGGCAAGGGACTACTCCAAAACCTACAGAGCGACTGCAAAGCGGCCCGAGTACAAGGGTAAAGTGGTCGTACTTGTGAACCAGGGAAGCGCGAGCGCGTCGGAAATAGTGGCCGGAGCGCTTAAGAACAACAAAAGGGCGATTGTGGTAGGAAAAAGATCCTTCGGCAAGGGTTCGGTCCAGAAGGTCTTCGAGTTCGACGACGGAGCCGCCCTGAAACTCACCATAGCGAAATATTTTACCCCGGGCGACATCTCCATACAGGACAGGGGTATAACCCCCGACATTCTTCTTCAGGGATCAGTGATAACCGCGGAGAAAATCGTCTATAATCCCCTGCCCGAGAAAAAAGAAAATGCGGATGACCCAGACCCGCTGACTCCTCAACTCACCATCAAGTACATAGACGAGAGCCTGGCGCCGCAGGAAGAAGAAGACGAAGATGAAACCCAGCCGGACGAATCGCTCACGAAGGCGCAGAAACTTGAAAAGCTTGAAAACGATTTTTACGTAAAACTCTCAAGCAGTCTGCTTCTGGCGCGGAGCCGGGGGCAGATGTATTCCATAGCCACTGGTTTCTCAAAGACCCAGTCTGAGAAAATCAGGGCCCGGATTGAAGATACGGGAGTGGACTGGTCGGGCGGCGAAACGAAAAAAACCTCGGTCTCGGTAAAAACCGTCCCCCCGAAGACCGTTTTCCACGCCGGGAAAGAAAATTTTCTCGAGATAAAGGTAACAAACTCAGGCTCAGAACCCATTCACAGGTTAAGCGCCGTCACCGACTGTGAGAACTGCATTTACGGCGACGAAGAGTTTCTTTTCGGAAAGCTGCTCCCCGGGCAGAGCAGAAACGCCAAAGTTAAATTTTCCGTGCCCAGATGGGTCGCCACCAGAGAAGACAATATCAGCCTGGTTTTCACCAGCTCGGAAAACAAAACCTTTACGGAGGGAAACCTGCTCGTAAAAACAGTGGAGGACAAACGTCCCGTCTACTCATATAACCGCGAAGTGGTGGATGACGGAAGATTCGGAAGCAGCGGAAACGGAAACGGCCGCGCGGAGCTTGAAGAAACGGTGGTGCTCAACGTAAAGCTCAAGAACATGGGAGACGGAATGTCTGAGAAGACAGTTGCGACCCTTAAGAACCTCTCGGGTGACAACATCTTCCTTGAAAAAGGCAGGGTTGAGCTTGAAAACTTCCGCCCGGGGGAAACCCGCTCCGTGCCGTTTCGCTTCAGGCAAAACGGCGAAGGCGGCATGGCCGAATTTGAGCTTCTTGTAATGGATGAGGACTTCCGCGAAGTGAAAACGCGGAAAATCACCCTGCCGGTATTCGGAGAAGAAAGACAGTTTCTGCCTGCTTCGGCAAAGAAAACCGCCGTGTTCAGGAACCCGGGACCCATAGCGGGAGGGTCTTTCCCCGAAGCTTCCACAGTGGCCCTGGCTCAGGAAAATTCCACTGTGAAGGTTCTAGGCACCTCGGGGCAATGGATAAGGGTTGAGGGAAAAAACTCCGTTTCGGGCTGGGTTGAGGAAAAAGACATAAGGGTTTTCCGTGCCGGCTATGACGATCCGTCCGGCGAAGGGACGGATAAAAACGGGGCCGGCGGCGGACAGGAAATCTCAGTTCTTGAGGAGACATTCGAGCAACCTCCCTTCATACTGATTTCGGACTTCCCGATATCAACAGAAGCTTCCAAAGTAACAATTGAGGGATCGGTCAGGGACACCAACCGCATACAGAGCGTCTCTGTGTGGAGAGAGGGTGACAAGATAAAGCTTTTCACGCCGCAGAGAAACAACTTTCCTCTGTTCTTCCCCTTAGCCCTGGAGGAAGGAATGAATCTTTTCACCATAGTGGCCAAGGACGAAAACGGGATGACATCCAGAAAAACCCTGACCATAAGAAAGGATATTTCCTGAACTCCGGATGTGTATCGCGCATGCACCGAAGGCAGTGGATGAAGTTCCGGGGGTGACGTAATGCTTAAGTTTCTCTGTTTTCGAATACTGACCGGAGCAGCCGTAATCCTCGTGGTCGCAAGCATTACCTTCTTTCTGCTGAGAGTGCTTCCCGGAGGTCCTTTTGACGCCGAGAAAAGCATCCCTCCTCACATACTCGAGAATATCGAGAAGAAATACCATCTGGACGAGCCGCTGCACACACAGTACCTGATCTACATGGGGAACCTAGCTCGCGGGGATTTCGGGCCTTCCTACAAATACGAGGACAGACCGGTTGCCGACATAATAAGGGATACGCTGCCGGTCTCAATGGGACTCGGGCTTGCGTCCCTCGTGCTCGCGTTTTTCCTGGGAACCACGGCCGGAATGATTTCATCGCTGTTTCCAAGAAGCATCCACGATATCATTTCGGTGCTGATTTCCACATCCCTGGTATCGGTTCCGAGTTTCGTCGTTGGAGCGGCACTTATATATTTTTTCTCCGTCAAATGGGGGGTCCTGCCAGCCGCTCTCTGGGGAGAGCCGAAGCACATTGTCCTTCCGGCACTCACACTGAGCCTAGCTCCGTTTGCCTATATCTCAAGGCTTGTACGCTCCAACATGCTTGACGTGTCGGGACAGTTTTTCGTAAGAACCGCAAGAGCTAAAGGACTTGGAAGAACGAAGATATTCACAAAGCATATCCTGAGAAACGCTCTTATACCGGTCGTAACGGTGCTCGGTCCCCTGACCGCCTACCTTGTGACGGGATCATTTGTCGTCGAGCATATATTCGCGATACCCGGAATGGGGAGATTCTTCGTTTTCGCCGTTGCGAACAGGGATTACTCAGTCGTACTGGGAATAACGATCATCTACGCGCTTCTGCTCGTGATAGCGAATCTTATAGTCGACCTTCTCTACGCGGTGCTGGACCCGAGAATAGAGCTTAGAGAACAGGAGTCAGTCTCCTGATGAGGGGACAAACTCAGACGGAAATGAAAAACATAAAAATTGTCATCGAGTATGACGGCACGGAATACCACGGCTGGCAATGCCAGGGCGATCTTCCCACCGTACAGAAGACAATAGAGGACGCCATCCGGAAGATAACCGGGGAGAATGTCAAGATAACCGGTTCGGGCAGAACCGACGCGGGGGTGCACGCCATGGGCCAGGTGGCGAATTTCTTCATCGAAAGGCAAATGGATTGCGAAACCCTGCGAAAAGCGCTCAACTCCACCCTTCCCCGGAACATATCAATCATCAGTTCCAAGCAGGTGCCGCCGGACTTTCACGCACAGTTCAGCTCCCGAAGCAAGGTGTATGAATACAGGATTTTCAACAGACCACATCCCCCTGCCCTGCAGAGAAACAGGGTATGGCACGTCCCGGAGAAGCTTGATGCGGGAAAAATAAAGGAAGCCGCCGCATATCTCGAGGGAACGCATGATTTTTCGGTCTTCGCCACAGCGAATATAACGGTCAAAACCACGGTGCGCACCGTAAAGAGAACACATGTCAGGAAAACCCGTGAAGGGATAATCATGATTGAAATAGAGGCGGACGGGTTTCTTAAAAGAATGGTGAGAATGATAACGGGAACCCTCGTGGAGGCAGGAAGGGGAAAACTCGGCTCTGAGGGATTCGGGCATATACTCTCTGAGGGAAAAAAGACGAAAAATGTTATTACCGCTCCCCCTCAGGGGCTTTTTCTTAAAAAAGTGATCTATTAAATTCGTGGCGGAGCAAATCTTGGCGACAGAGAGACTGGAAATCTTTGGTTAAGAATATGTCATGTTTTTGGAAGAAAAAACTTGCATATTCCGAAGATTTAGGCAACTTTAACGCCAAGGAGATTAACATGAGCATTGCCAGGGCAGTACAGGAAAGCGTTGAGAAAATGCCTGCTGGGCAGATATTTGGCTATCGGGAACTGCCGGATTATTTAAAATCTCCAGGCGCAGTTATCAAGACGGTAAACAGAATGGTTTCAGATGGGAAAATTGAACGTTTTTCCAAGGGATATTTCTATGTATCTAAAAAGGGGCTTCTAGGCCCCATGGAACCTTCAGACGGAGAAATTATTCGTTCAATGCTATATAAAGATGGCCGTTTGTGCGGCTATGTAACCGGCCCATATCTCTATAACCGGTTAGGACTTACGACCCAGATGCCCCGCGTAGTCACCGTTGCCTGCAAAGGCAGTAGCCAGAAAAAGGAATTCGGCACGATCCGAGTTGATACCGTGGTAAGTCGCAAACCTATTGAAGAGAAAGAATATACAGCTTTTGCAGTATTTGGACGCCCTTAAAGATATAAAAAACATACCGGATTCGGATATAAACCTCTCCCTCAAAATTATTCGCCGTTACATATCCGAACTATCCAAACGTGAGCAGTCCCAACTCGCTTCTCTGGCCGAAAGACTATTACCCCCCTCAGAGTCAAAGCGCTTGGTATGTCTGCTTCTCTCAAGTCTGCAACTCATCCGTACCGAACAGTCTAGCACTTTCGCTTAACCCATTAACAACTTATACAGACTCAATCTAGATCAGTCGCAGTGGCCTGATGGCAAGAAACTGGAATATCCTCTGATGAATCTGCACCAAGATAAAGAATTTTTTGCTGAATTAACAGAAGACACAGCAAACGCCTTGGGTCTGCGTCAAGTCTATGTGGAAAAAGACTACTGGATAACAATGTCCCTTAAACTTCTATCTGAATCTCCGTACAGAGAAAGTGTGGTTTTTAAAGGAGGAACATCTCTATCTAAAGCATATAGATTAATAGACCGCTTTTCCGAAGATATTGACTTGGCTGCGCTCTGCAGCAGCGAGAAAGGAGACAATCAAAGAAAAAAATTGCTAAAAAATGTGGAAAAGGTCGTTACCCAAAACCTCATTTCTCTTAAGGGTGACGAACGGGAATCCAAGGGTTCAAAATTCCGCAAGAACGGTCTATCAAATATCCTTGCAGAGTGTTGATGACGGTGACTTCGGGCAAGCAGGTGCCCGGGAACTGCTAATCGAAATAAATGCCTTTGCCCGTCCCGAACCGTATCGAAATGCGGGAAATGAAAACTCTTATCGCCGAACACCTGCTTAGTAAAGGCAAGAGAGCTGATTTAATCGCTCGGTTCGGGCTTGATGGATTTCTCGATTAAGGTACTGTCCCCAAAACGCACACTGACCGAGAAAATGCTTCGAATTATCAAAGATAGTTACAGTAATGATCCTGTTGCCGAGACTGTCAAAACATATTCGCCATCTTTATGATATATGCTTAGTCTTACGGCATGACGAATATCAGGATTTTATCGCGAGCAACGAGTTCAAGTCGCTATGTGATAAGTGTATTGAGGATGAAAAAGCAGGAAGATTTGAAAATTCTAATTACTTTGAAAAATCGCTAATAAAGGCACCTATATTTTCTGATTTTGAAACTTGGCGCAGTTCTTTGAATGAGGACTTACACAGGTCCGTTTTCACATTTGGTCCATGGCGATCTGCCGGATATAGCTGAAATTTCGGATGCCCTCAACCTCCTGAAAAAACACCTTGAATAGACAGCAACTCATACTGGCTATACATGACAAGCGGAGATACGTTCCGAGTCTTGCAGCTTTTTCTTCAGTTGATTTTGGTTTCCAAAACATTTATGTACTCTGCTTAACGACCGGACTGCAAACATGAGATGAAAGTCTTGATAAGTTTCTTTTTACAGTCTGATTCAAGCAAGCGCGCAATGAAATTCCTAAGATTCAAAAACAGCCAACAAAAACCCGTCTTCGGAAAATATATCGACGGAGCGGTTCTCGAAATAGAAGGGGATATCTTCGGAGACTGGTCGGTAACGAACACGGAACACAACTACGCGGATATCGTGCCGCTTGTCCCGTGTCTTCCGACAAAAATCATAGCGGTGGGACTTAACTACGAAGACCACGCGAGGGAAATGAAACGGACTCCTCCCGAAGATCCAATGCTTTTTATGAAGCCGTCTACTGCCGTGATAGCCCACCGCGAAGAGATAAAATACCCGGCGCACATGTCAGAAAGGGTCGATTACGAAGGGGAGCTGGGAGTGGTAATAGGGAAAAAAGCACATATGGTCGAGGAGAAACAGGCTCTTGAGTACGTGTTCGGATATGCCTGCGTAAATGACGTGACGGCAAGAGATCTTCAGGCAAAAGGACATTCAGTTTACAAGGGGCAAGGGTTTTGACACCTTCGCTCCCGTAGGTCCTTTCATAGAAACAGAAGCCGACCCCGCAGACCTCCGGATAAAAACTCTTCTCAACGGCGAGGTAAAACAGGATTCAAGCACGAAAAACCTGATATTCAGCGTACCGGAACTCATAAGCTTCATATCAAAGGTGATGACCCTTCTTCCCGGAGACATAATAGCAACGGGAACTCCATCAGGAATAAGCCCCATGAAGCCGGGGGACGTGGTAGAGGTGGAAATCGAGGGGATCGGAAAACTCGAAAACCGCGTCAGCCTGTAGCGGAACTGCGCAGCCCCGACCGGGAAGTCCGAAGGGAGACCCTAGGTTGTTTTTCGATGAATTCAGGAGAATATACATCCTGAACATGGAAACGATCCGATGCTTCTTGGGCAGATAACCAGTGCTCAAGCCAAATAACAGACTGATGAAAATCTTTCTTCTCCCCGCCCTGACAGACATCAGATCGTCTGAGCGCGGCGAGAATACTGCGCCCGCGAATGTCCTGCCCGCTTTTGAATCGCGAAAATTTTCCGTGCTCCTGCAAAACCGAAACCCTTCAGGTAAGTTAATCCTTCCCTGAAATCAACACCAGAGAGGAAAGCAAAATTGTCGAGAATACTAGTGATTCCCGGAGATGGAATCGGAACTGAAGTAACCGAAGTCAGCCTTTTATTACTTAAGGCCATAGGCGAGAAAAACGGGGTTGAGTTCACGCTTGAGAGGGCGCTTCTAGGCGGATGCTGCATAGACGCACACGGGGTTCCCGTAACGGAAGAAACCATAGAGAAGGCAAGGGAAAGCGACGCCGTGCTGCTCGGAGCCGTGGGCGGCCCCAGATGGGAGAATATCGAGCATCATCTTAAACCCGAAAGAGGGCTTCTTGAACTCAGAAAACGCCTTGACGCCTTCGCCAATCTGAGACCCGCGATTGTCTACTCGGCGCTTGCCGACGCGTCCACGCTCAAAAGGGAAGTTGTGGAAGGAGTGGACATAATGGTCGTTAGAGAGCTTACGGGCGGAATATACTTCGGACACCCAAGGGGCGCAGAACAGACAGACGGAGGGGAGACAAGGGCATTTAACACTCTCTCATACAGCACCTCCGAGATAAAAAGGGTGGCGAGAACGGCTTTTGAAATCGCCAGGAAAAGAAGAAACAAGGTCACGTCGATAGACAAATCTAACGTTCTTGAGTCAATGGTGCTCTGGAGAGACACGGTCACGGAACTGCGCGAAAGCGAGTTCTCCGACGTCACGCTTGAACATCTGTACGTCGACAATGCCGCCATGCAGCTTATAAGAAGGCCCGCGGACTTTGACGTCATACTCGCAGGGAACATGTTCGGCGACATAATAAGCGACGAAGCCGCCCAGCTCACGGGCTCTCTCGGGATGCTTCCCTCGGCAAGCGTGGGAGAGAAGGGAGCGATATACGAGCCGGTTCACGGAAGCGCGCCTGACATAGCCGGCGAGGGCGTAGCAAACCCCATAGCGTCGATTCTGTCCATGGCCATGATGCTTCGCTACTCGTTTGACATGGACACGGCCGCGGAGGCGGTTGAAAAAGCCGTGGAGGCGGTTCTGCAGAAAGGCTACCGCACATCCGACATATACGAGGAAGGAAAAACGAGAGTGGGAACCGAGGAAATGGGGTCTCTCATCCTCAATGAACTGCAATAACCATCCACCGCCGCGAAGTGAAACCCAAGGACCACCCGATTGAACTTTCATCTCACCTGAAAAACCCGCTGGTCAGGGAGCTTTTCGCAAGCCTGGGGGAAAAGCCCACCGGCGTTGGCGGTCTTTACGGAAGCTCCGCGTTCTTTCTTCTGGCTCTTATCTCGCAATCTACGGACAGAATGGTTCTGCATGTCTGCGAGCGCCGCGAGACGTGTGAAGCGGCCGCCCGGGCCATCTCCGCCTTCAAGGGAACTCAAATCCCCGTACTGCTCTCAAGGGGGATGGAGAAAACCCGCTCGCTTTTCGAGAGAAAAGAAATCAGCGAACCCGAGAGACTCCACTCTCTTTTCAGGTGGAGGGAGACCGGGGTGCTCTGCGCGGACACAGCCGCACTTGCCGAGGTGCTGCCCGCGCCCAGTGACCTTGAAGCCGAAAGGTTCGTTCTTGAGGAAGGGGAGCGGGTTGACAGGGATGAGCTTGTGGAGAGGCTCCTTGGAATAGGTTACGTAAGAGGGGATTTCACGGAAAAAAGAGGGGATGCAAGCATCAGGGGCTCAGTGGTTGACCTTTTCTCCCCGGGGTCCGCAAACCCCGTCAGGGTGGAGTTTTTCGCAGACCGCATCAACTCCCTTCGGGAGTTCTCTCCGGAAACGCAAATCTCAGTCGGAAAAACCCGGAAAACCGTGATCAACCCGGCATCGTTCGCCATCTACCGCAACAAAGCCACGGACTCCCTTGTCGAAAGCATACTTGAGAGGGCGAACGAAAAAGGACTTACGTCAAGCGAAGTGGAACCGCTTGTCGAGGCGTTTGAAAGCGGCTCGTATTTCAGGGGAATCGAGTGGTTCACGCCTTTTTTCTGGAACTCCCGCCGGTGCTTGCTCGACTATCCCGGCAATGGTCTCACAGTAAGCCTGCCCGAAGAATTCGATGAAGAAGCGCTGCTTGTGAGACTTGAGGAAAAATTCGAAGCGAAAAGAAACTCACTTGGAAAACTGGAGAAATCACTCCCTCCGTTTGAAAATATCTACCTGAGAGAAAAAGAGCTTGCGGAAAAACTCGAGCGGGGAGAACGCCTGTACATGGGCACGGTTGGAATAGGCAGCGAAGGAAGAAACAGCCTGAGGCTCCGCACAGAAGAGATATCGTTTCAGAAACCCTCACTCAGCGCCTTTATCACAGCCGCCGAAGAACTTATAGAAAAAGACTACGAGACGTTCGTGTTTTTCCCTTCGGAGGCGGAGAGGGAAAAATTTCTTAAGCTCACGGAGGGCCGCCCCCGCGAGGGCATGGCGCACGTAACGGGAGAGCTCTCAGAAAGCACGGTTCTTCACGATTTTAAAACCGCGTTTCTAACGGAGAGAAATCTGCAGGAAAAAACGCAGAGACAAAGAGCCCAGTTTGGAGGAAGTAATGTTCCCTCCGCGTTTCTGACATCCTTCAGCCAGCTCAGACCCGGAGAATACATAGTCCACAAGGAGTTTGGAATAGGGGTTTTCAGGGGACTAAAAAGACTTTCGTTCAACAACCGCCAAGGTGATTTTATCGAGTGCGAATACAAAGACGGGGACAAGATATTCGTCCCGGTGGAAAAACTGGCGCTGGTTCAGAAATACACGGGAGACGGAAGGGAACCGAAGATCGAGAAGCTAGGAAGTGCGAACTGGAAAAAAACCGTCGGCAGGGTTAAAAGAGCGGTGGAGGAGATTGCGACAGAGCTTGTGGAACTCTGCGCGGAGAGAAAAGTAGGAAAAGGATTCCGTTTTTCCCCGAGAGACCAGATGTTCAGCGAATTCGAAATGGAATTTCCCTGGAGCGAGACCCCGGATCAGTCAACGGCGATAGAGGACGTAATGTCCGACATGGAGTCGGAAAAAGCCATGGACAGGCTTATCTGCGGAGACGTCGGCTTCGGAAAGACCGAGGTGGCCCTGCGCGCCGCATTCAAGGCATGCCTAGACGGAAAGCAGGTCATGATAATCGCGCCCACTACCCTTCTCGCAAGCCAGCACTGCCGGACCGCGCTTTCGAGGTTCGGAAACTACCCCGTGAGCGTCGCGATGCTTTCGCGGTTCACGGCGGGGAGGAAAGAAAAAGAGATTCTGGAGGGGCTTGAAGACGGATCCCTGGACATGGTAATCGGAACGCACAAGCTTCTCGGAAAAAGGATAAAATTTAAAAATCTGGGGCTTGCGGTCATAGACGAGGAGCAGAAATTCGGGGTAAATCACAAAAAATCCATAAGATCGATGAAAAACACGGTAGACGTGCTCACCCTTTCAGCGACTCCCATTCCGAGAACCCTGCAGCTCTCACTCGCCGACGTAAGGGACATAAGCGTGATAAACACCCCTCCCGAGGGGCGCCAGCCCGTGGATGTATACGTTCAGCGGTTCAGCGCGGAAGTAATAAAGCAGGCGGTGGAAAAGGAGACTGCGAGGGGCGGCACGGTCTTTTTCATACACAACAGGATACAGGACATATTCGAGAAGGCCGATATGCTTCAGAAACTCATGCCGAAGCTCTCAATAGGGATAACGCACGGGCGCATGAACGAGACACGGCTCTCAAGAACAATAGAACAGTTCACTGACGGAAAAATAGACCTGCTTGTAACAACCGCGATAGTGGAATCCGGCCTCGACATACCGAAAGCCAACACGATAATAGTGAACAACGCCCACATGATGGGGCTTGCGGACCTCTACCAGCTCAAGGGCCGCGTCGGAAGATCGGACAAAAAGGCCTACGCTTATTTTCTCGTGCCCCCAACCGACTCCCTTACAGAGGAAGCCAGAAAAAGGCTCGAGGTTCTCTCGCACCTGACCGATCTTGGAAGCGGCTTCAAACTTGCCACGGCGGACCTTCAGATAAGGGGAGCCGGCACGCTTTTCGGAGAGAAGCAGTCAGGGCACATAGCGGATATCGGCCTTGAGTTCTACCTAGAAATACTCAGGGATACGATCGAGGAAAAGAGAGAGGGCGGTGACCGCGCCCGCGAAATACGGCCGGAAATAAAAACACGGGACGATGCCTATATACCCGAGCACTACATTGAAAGCGGCTCGGAAAGGCTTTTTTACTACAAGAAAATATCATCTTCGGCAAAACGCGGGGAACCGGGAGAAATCGCCGGGGAAATAGAAGACAGGTTCGGAGCGATGCCCGAGGCCCTTAAGCAGCTGATTCTAATCGCCGAACTCAGGATCGTACTTGGTGAGAGACGCATAAAAAAAGCGGAGATAGCGCAGAGCAGAGCGACTCTCAGCCTTGCGGATGAAGACAGCAGCACCATGGAGAAAAAACTCACCATACCTCTTCCCTCCGCGCACAGATACGAAGCGCTGATAAGCGCTGTGGAAAAAATTGAAAGACCGGCGCGGCTGAGCATATAGCACAGGACTTTCACGCTGTAATCAGGCAGAATATACAGTAATTCTCCACGGTGCGGTCGTGGAGAGGATGCATTCAGAAAAAACTTCAGAGGAGATTTGACATGAAAAAACCATGGTGTCTTGCGCTTGCGGCATTCTTTGCAATTTTTATTTCCCAGCACGCCCAGGCGGCAGTCGTCGAGAAAGTGGTAGCCGTGGTAAATGACAGGATAGTGACGCTCAGCGAGTTACATGAGGAGTTGAGGGAAGTAACCACGGTTCCCGAGGCGCAAGCAGATGTTCACGAAGTGCTCGACGCGATGGTGGACCGCATCCTGCTCGACCAGCAGGCGGCCGCGAGAAAGATATCGGTAAGCGATGAGGAGGTAAGGGCGATAGTGAAAAGTCAGCAGCAGGCCCTTGACCTTGATGAAAAAGCCATAGCTGAAGAGCTTAAAAAACAGAACATGACAGAGAAGCTTTTCTACCGCCAGTGGAAATACCAGATACTCTCAAGAAGACTTCTTGACTCAGTCACTCAGGGAAGCATAGCCGTAACGGATGAGGAAATAGAGAAATATCATAAAAAACACTACGGAGAAGAAGAAGCCACTTACGGAAAGCAGACTAAGATCGCTCACATACTGATCAACCAAGAAGCGGAAAATGCGGACTCCAGAGCTCAGGAAATTCTGGAACTCGCAAAATCCGGGGAACCCTTCGCTCAGCTCGCCAGAAAATATTCAATGGATGAATCATCGGCGCAAAGGGGCGGAGTACTGGGATATTTCGTGAAGGGAGATCTGGTTGCCGAGATTGAAAACGCTGTGGAACAAACAGAAGTAAACGGCATAGCGGGGCCTGTCAGGACTTCCCAAGGCTACCACATAATAAAAGTTCTTGAGAGAACAGAAGGAGAGGAATCTTCAATCTCGCGCTATAAAGACGGCATAAAACACCAGATTTATATGGAGAAAGTTGAACGGTACATAACTTCATGGCTTGAGGATATAAAGAAAAATTCCTATATAGAGATAAAAATCTGAGTTCCCTGATACCGTTCACTATTCGGCCGCAGAACGCAGCGGAAGCTGAAATTGAGTGGATCAGAAAACCGCGTCAGGCGACGCGGGGATTCATGCCGCCTGCGGCAGTTCGGATTACACCTCTTCACTGAATAGACAGCAGGCAGTCTGAGCGTAACAATATTCCGCGTTGCAGACATCTCTTTTTAAAACCAGAACTCTCACGTATGTTAATGAGTATTGTTAATTGCTCGATGAACAGGCTGCTTAGGAACTATATTGATCAATAAGGAGCCATGGTAATAGTGAAAAGCCGGCAGCAGCCACTTGTGCTTAACGAAAAAGCCATAGCTTAAAAGAAATGGCGAATTTTCAAGGTAAGCAACCAATGCCCCTGAAAAGATACATATCGTTAAGAATCTTTCTCCCCGCCCTCCTTATTTTTGGCGCTATGGGGATTGGTTCCTGCGGTGGCGGTGGCAGTGGTGACAGCGGTCAAGATTACACTCCTCCCCCCGTATGCAATCTTGATTCCCAGAGAAACGAGCAGAGACTGTACCTAGAGAGAGAACGCGAGGGAAGAGATGATTATTATCCCAAGAGGTTCAGCCGTGATTTCGAGGAGAACTATGGTGCGGACATATCTCCCACCAAAGAGCATGAGGATATCGCAAGAAAATTAAGCCGCTCCGTACTCGAGATAGAAGTCAGAGAAATCAACAGCCATGATCTTGGAGTGGGCAGCGCATGGCTCATTGCCCCGAAGTATGTCGTTACAGCAGCCCATGCCTTCATTGACTTCAACACCTTAATAAAAAAACCAGTAGAAAGGGTATTTGTCCACACCTTTGACGGCGATAGGATAGAAGCGGAAATAGTATATGTTGACCCGCAAGTGACACGGGCAACCGATCTGGCATTGCTCCGCGTTGAAAAGGAAATTGACGCCATTCCTTTGAAAATAGCGGATAAAATGCCTGTAAAAAATGAATTTCTTATGGCTATGGGCGGAGGTCAGTTGCAAAAAGGCCTCGGTGGATGGACAGTTTCGGCAGGACCTGCCCTTGAGTTAAAAAAGGGATATTCTCTGCGCACCGACAGGATGTATCATGCGGTGCCGACCTCTGGAGGAATGAGCGGAGGACCCATATTCAACGAAGATGGAGAAGTGGTTTCCATCGTATCCGCAGGATCAGGCGAAGACAAAGATACAATCAGGGAAGCATTTGGCGTCATGCCGTCTGAGATTCGGAAGAATGATCTTCCGGAAGATCTCTGGGTCTATGCTTTTGAGCAACCGCATCCGCATCGTTATTCCGCCGGACCGAACATTGAGCAAATTAAAAAGCTTTATGAGAGAATCCCCGAAGATGAAAGACCTCATAACGCCGGTGATTACAGTGATCACAACAGGTGGAAAGCCGGTCATGAGTTCGGCAATAATGAGTTCGATAACTATGAGTTTGGTGGTAAGTACAGCCCGTTTCCTCTTGATCAGTTCGATCGCATGAACGAAAAATACAAAGAGGCACGTGAAGGCACCGTGACCATCACGATCAGGAGAGGGGAGAGTGGTGTGTTTGGTTCGGGGTTCATATACGACGAGAATACTATAGTCACTGTAGGACACTTAGGCATAGAGAAAGGACTCAAGGCAGAAATTACGACGTACGACGGCAAGGAGCATTATGGAGAGGTTGTAAAAAGACAGTATTCTGGTCTTGGGGGATGTGACATCGCGGTTATAAGAATGGATGAACCATTGTCAGGATATCATAATCTCGAGATAGCTGACGAATCCTCTTCACCTAAGTGCGGAGACCCGCTTGTCGCTATTGGTTCCGGCGAGAAATACAACAGCGTAGGTCCCTTACAGGGAGTCGGAGCCGTTTACATGCATACAGAAACGTACGTATCCGAATTTCTCTCCCACTTCGCTATCCCCGGCATGAGCGGCGGTCCCGTTGTAGACAGAAATGGCAAAGTAGTTTCCCTGAGTTCTACAAGCGCCGGCAGAGTGGGTGAAGAGGGAGAATGGGCTAAACCTGGGCCGCTCGTAGTTCGCACCCGCCTTCCGATTTATATAGGACAGGATTTTTCAGAGGGACCTAATACAAAAATCATAAAAAGGTTTGTGACAGAAGATGGTTATTACTGCCCTGAATAAACAGCAGGCAGTCTGAGCGCAACCACATTCCGCATCCGACCGAAACGCGAAGCCTGCAAGAAACTTTCTGAGTCGCGGACATCTCCTTTTGAAAAACCAGAACTCTCCACGTACACTATGGAGTGTTGTTAATTGCTTGATGAACAGTATGCCTAGAAAAAATATGGGAATTATATACTTGACTAAGCTGCATGTAAGATGACTGCTAAAGAAATACGCACCGTAGAGTTTGTCGTTCTGCCTGTCTCAAGAGCCAAGGCAAGTAAATTCTTCCAGATAGCGGGATCCTGTCGGTATGTCTGGAACCATTTCAGGGAGAAAAACCTTGCCGACTACCAGGCATTCAAAAGTGGCAAGGCGGAGCGACCGCAGACCAGTTATTTCTCTTTTGGTGTGGAGTTCACCAAGTTAAGACACAATACGGACTGGATGCTCGAACTTCCGGCCAACCCAATCAAGCATACACTCAAGTATTTTGCAGACGCACTGAAAGAAGCGATGGCTGGAAAGAAGGGTTTTCCGAAGCCTAAGAGCAGAAACAGGCACGCACCGAGCTTCACACTTCCAAGCAAAGAGAATTTCAGAATAAAGAATATTGATAAAAAATACTCTCTGCTTCTTATTCCCAAAGTCGGTTGGGTAAAGATGACCCGCAGTGGAGGCAATCCCTGGGAAGACGGCATCGCCAAGCAGGTGCTACTTCGCCATGACGGGCACAGGTGGAGGGCCTTTGTCTCCTATGAAGTTGAGGTGGAAGAAAAAATGGACGATGGGGAAGTTCTTGGTGTTGACATGAATGTACGCCAGATTGCCACCTCGGATGGAGATTTCTATCACCTGCCCGATTTAAAGAAAAAAGAAGCAAGACGGAAGCGGTATCAGCGAAAGATGGCAAGGCAGGTAAAGGGGTCAAACAGGCGGAAGGACACGAAGAAAAAACTTAGGAAAGTAAACAGAAAGATAGCCAACATCCGCAAGAACTGGGTTCATCAAACCACGAAAGAAATCTCCGGGGAATGCGGAACTGTAGCAGTGGAGAACCTCAAGGTTAAGAACATGACTGCTTCTGCAAAGGGTACTGTGGAGAATCCGGGAAGGAACGTAAGGCAGAAGTCAGGACTTAACAGGGCGATACTTGATACAGCCTTCGGGGAAGTAAGAAGGAATCTTGAGTACAAGTGCGGGAGGTTAATAGAAGTAAATCCCGCATACACGAGTCAGAGATGCTCCGTGTGCGGGCATACAGAAAAAGAGAACCGTAAAACCCAAGCGCGGTTCCAATGTGTGAGTTGCGGGTTTGTATCCAACGCGGACACAAACGCCGCGACAAACATAAGGCGTCTGGGAATGGCGCAACTGCACGGCGAGGAGCGTTCTGGTAGTAGACAGACTCCTGTGAACCGTGAAATTGATATGAGGCTACACAATGGTTAGTCAAGTATATAATTCCCAAAACCGTTAGCAGCTACTTAACCTTGACGAAAAAGCCATAGCTTAAAAGAGATGGCAAATTTTTCAGATAATCAACCGATCGCTTGAAAGGATACATATCGTTAAGAATTTTTCTCCCCGCCCTCCTTATACTCGGCGCTATAGGTATTGGTTCCTGCGGTGGCGGTGGCAGCGGGGACAGTGGTCAAGATTATACCCCTCCCCCCGTATGCAATCTTGATTCCCAGAGAAACGAACACAGACTGTACCTCGAGGGGGCAGATAAAGGAAGAGATGATTATTATCCCAAGAGATCAAGCCGTGATTTCAAGAAGAACTACGGTGCCGATATATCTCCCACCAAAGAGCATGAGGATATTGCAAGAAAGTTAAGCCGCTCTGTATTCGATATGGAATTCAGACGAATTGATAGCCCAGTTGTTGGAATTGGTACCGGATGGCTTATTGCCCCGGAGTATGTAGTTACAGCCGCCCATGCCTTCATTGACAACACAACCTTCAAAGATAAAAAAGTAGGAGATGTATTTATCCACACCTTTGACGGCGATAGAATAAAAGTAGTACAAAGAGTACATGTTGACGAGAGAGTGACAAGTGCAACCGATCTGGCCTTGCTCCGCCTTGAAAAAGAAATTGACGCCATTCCCTTGAAAATAGCGGACAAAGTCCCTGAGAAGAACGATTTTCTGATGGCCATGGGCGTGGGTTTTCTGCAAAGAGGTATCGGAGGATGGACAGTTTCCGCGGGACCCGCCCTTGGGTTAGAAAGCGGATATCAGATCTCGCGCCCTGACAGGATGTATCATGTGGTACCGACTTCTGAAGGCATGAGCGGAGGACCCATATTCAACGAAGATGGAGAAGTGGTTTCCATCGTATCCCAGGGAAGTGGAGACGGAAAGACAGTCAGAAACGGATTTGGCGTCATGCCGTTTGAGGTTCCCGAGGATCCTCCAGAAGATCTCTGGGTCTACGCTTTTGAGCAACCGCATCCGCATGCTTATTCCCTCGGGCCGAATATCAAGGAACTTAAAAGACTTTACGAGATGATTCCCGATTCTGAAAAACCTCATAACGCGGGTGAGTACAGGGACAATAACACGTGGGAAACCGGACATGAATTCGGCGACAAGTACAGCCCGTTTCCGCTTGATCAGTTCGATCGCATGAACGAAGAATACAAGAAGGCACGTGAAGGCGCCGTGACAATCAAGATCAGTGAAGGGGGGAGTGATTCGTTTGGTTCAGGGTTCATATACGACGAGAATACTATCGTCACTGTAGGACACTTAGGCACAAAGAAAGGCCTCAAGGCAGAAATTACTACTTACGACACCAAGAAGCATTATGGAGAGGTTGAAAAAACACAGGATTCTGGCCTTGGGGGATGTGACATCGCGGTTATAAGAATGGATGAACCTTTGTCAGGATATCATAATCTCGAGATAGCTGACGAATCCTCTTCACCTAAGTGCGGAGACCCGCTTGTCGCTATTGGTTCCGGCGGCAAATACAACAACGTAGGCCCCTTGCAGGGAGTCGGAGCCGTTTACATGCATACAGAAACATACGTATCCGAATTTCTCTCCCACTTTACTGTCCCCGGCATGAGCGGGGGTCCCGTTGTAGACAGAAACGGCAAAGTAGTTTCCCTGAGTTCTACAAGCGCTGGCGGCGCACGGGAAGAAGGAGAAGAAATACAAGGAAGATGGATTGAACCTGGACCGCTTCTAATCCGCACCCGCCTTCCGGTTTATGTGGGACAGGATTTCTCAGAGGGGCCTAATGCGGAAACCTTAAAAAGGTTTGTGACGGAAAATAATTATCGCTGCCCTGAATAAACAGCATCCCGTCTGAGCGTAATAACATTCCGCATCCGAACACGGGAACCACAACTGTTTTGAATTTCAGAACTCCAGCCCTCTTTGTGGCTTGAGAACATCAGGCACAATCTCTACATAACAGAGATAATTCCCCGTTTTCACTCTTCATCCGCATAGGCTTCGGGGGGAAGACACGTACACACCAGATTTCTGTCACCGTAGGCGTTGTCTATTCTCGAAACCGGCGGCCAGAACTTGCTGTCCCTCAGATACGGAAGCGGGAAAAACGCCTGCTGGCGGGAATAGGGGTGTTCCCAGTCAGAAGACACAAGATTCAGCACCGTGTGCGGAGAGTTTACAAGCACGTTATCCGAAGGGTCTGCGGCGCCGTCTATGATCTCCTGGATTTCCCGGCGTATCTTTATCATAGCTTCGCAGAACCTGTCCATTTCCTCCATGGACTCGCTCTCGGTGGGCTCCACCATAAGGGTTCCTGCGACCGGCCATGACATAGTCGGCGCGTGAAACCCGTAATCCATAAGCCTTTTAGCCACGTCTTCCACGGTTATCCCCGCGCTTTTACAAATCTCCCGCAGGTCGAGTATGAATTCATGGGCAACCCTTCCGTTCTCACCTTCGTAAAGAATATCGTAATGCTCCCCGAGCCGGGTCTTGAGGTAATTAGCATTGAGTATAGCGTATCGCGAAGCGTCGCTTATTCCCGACTTTCCAAGGAGCCTTATGTATCCATAGGATATAAGCAGTATGCTTGCGCTTCCCCAGGGGGCAGCGGACACCGCTCCGCAGGGCTTCTCACCCCCTACTCCCTCCACAACCGCGTGTCCGGGAAGATGCGGGGAGAGGTGAGCCGCGACACATATGGGGCCCATTCCCGGACCCCCTCCTCCGTGGGGAATGCTGAAAGTCTTGTGCAGGTTTATGTGGCATACGTCAGCACCGATCAGGGAGGGAAAGCAGAGACCTACCTGCGCGTTAAGATTCGCCCCGTCCATGTACACCTGAGCGCCACTTGAGTGAATTATGTCGCATATCTCCCTTATTCCAGACTCAAATACGCCGTGAGTCGAAGGATAGGTAATCATAAGACATGCAACTTTCCCCTCGTTTTTCAGGCAGCGGCGGCGAAGGTCATCTATGTCCACATCCCCGTTTTTGCGGCATTTTACCACCACGACGTCCATTCCCGCCATACGCGCGCTTGCAGGATTGGTTCCATGGGCGGAAGAGGGAATCAGCACCACGTTCCTTTCACTCTCTCCTTTCTCCTCAAAATACCTGCGTATGACCATAAGACCCGCGTACTCTCCCTGGGCTCCCGAGTTGGGCTGAAGCGAGCAGCCCTGGAGTCCGGTTATCTCGCAGAGATATTCTTCGAGTTCACGAATCACCCGTGCGTAACCCGCTGTCTGGTCCCGTGGCGCGAAGGGGTGAATTCTCGAGAAATCCTCCCAGCTTATCGGAATCATCTCGGTCGTACCGTTTAGCTTCATTGTGCAGGAACCTAGAGGGATCATGGAATTAGCAAGGGAAAGATCCCTGCCCTCAAGACTCTTTATGTACCTGAGCATAAGGGTTTCTGAGTGGTAGCGGTTAAATACCGGCTGGGAAAGAAAATCCCCCTTCCTCGCAAGACCATCGGGCACGGACGCAATGGCGGAAACGCTGTCTGGGGCAACAGATACCTTCTCATCGAATCCGAGAGATTCTGAGAAAAGCGAAAGTATCTCCGCTACATTCTCCTCGGTGACGGTCTCGTCAAGCGATATGCAGACTTTCTGATCCGGAAGGTACCTGAAATTGATTTTTCTTTTGAGGGCATTTGCGCGAAGCGCCTCGCAGGCCCCTTGCCCGCACGGCGAAAGATCTACGAGCAGGGTATCGAAAAACGCTCCGTTTAGCTGAGCCACCCCCATTTCCCTGAAACCCAGATCAAGCATCTTCGCAAGCGTGTTTATCCTCCCTGAGATGCGTCGCAGCCCGGCTGGACCGTGATAGACCGCATACATCGAGGACATTATGGCAAGCAGAGACTGAGCGGTGCATATATTGGAAGTAGCCCTCTCTCTCCTTATGTGCTGTTCCCTTGTCTGAAGGGCCATTCTGTATGCGGGGTTTTTATCCCTGTCAACAGACACCCCTATTATCCTTCCGGGAACCTGCCTTCTGAACTCATCCCTCGTGGCGAAATATGCGGCGTGGGGACCGCCGTAGCCGACCGGAACTCCGAATCTCTGCGAAGTTCCAACGACGGCGTCGGCGCCGAAGCGCCCGGGAGGCGTAAGCATCACAAGGCTCATGAGATCGGCCGCAACCGCGACCATTATTCCGTGACTGTGGGCGGTTTTTACGAACTCCGAGTAGTCCCTTACTTCTCCGAAAGCATCGGGATACTGCAAAAGCGCCCCGAAAAAGCTCCCGTCAAGCGAAATTTCATCCTCTTCTCCCTCCACAATCCTTATTCCCAGAGGTTCCGCCCGGGCCTTCAGAACATCAATTGTCTGGGGAAAACATCTTCGGGAGACGAAAAATCCGTCGGCATGCGCACGCTCCCGCTTCGTACCGCCCAGCCTGTGAAACATGGCCATAGCCTCGGCAGCCGCCGTCGCTTCATCAAGCAACGAAGCGTTTGCAAGCTCCATCTCCGTAAGCTCCGAGACTACGGTCTGGAAATTAAGAAGGGCCTCAAGCCGTCCCTGTGATATTTCCGCCTGGTAAGGAGTGTACTGGGTGTACCAGCTCGGGTTCTCGAGAATGTTTCTCAGTATGACAGCCGGAGTCACGCAGTCGTAATAACCCAGACCTATGTACGATCTGAATATCGTGTTTTCCCGCGCGACACCCTTTATGTGGTCAAGATAAGAACTCTCGGTCATGGCCGCGGGAACGGCCATCTCGGTTCCCGAAAGCAGGTCGGCCGGTACTGTCTCCCGCACCAGTTCATCAAGACTCTCCGCACCAGCGCTCAGCAGCATGCGACGCACTTCCTCAGGCGTGGGGCCTATATGCCTCGCCGCAAAAAAATCCTCTTTTTCATAAATACTGTTTTCGTTTCGCAATCAGAACTCCCCGGAAAAACTCAGACGGGTTACCTTAACTTCTCAGGCATCTTCCTCGCCTTCTACAAACTCTTCGTAGTCCGAAGGATCAAGAAGTTTTTCGACTTCGCTTTCGTCAAGCTCGTCAATGTGGATTTTTACAATCCATCCATCACCGTAGGGGTCCGCGTTCACAAGTTCGGGGGAATCCACAAGAAGATCGTTTACCTCGGCAATTTCCCCGGAAATCGGGGCGAAAAGTTCCGAGACCGCCTTTGTTGATTCCGCTCCGCCGAAGGAATCTCCCTGGACAAGTTCATCCCCCTCAACCGGCAGTTCGACAAAAACTATCTCCCCGAGAGCTTCCTGCGCATAATCCGTTATTCCGATCACGGCTCTGTCCTCCTCGAACCTCACCCACTCGTGTTCTTCTGTATATTTCAAGTCTTTCGGTACACTCATAATCTCAAATACTCCTTCATATCGCTTTTCTCAGTCTTTATGAAGCGGAAATTCTCTGGAAACAGCCTTTCTCACTTGTCCCCGGATTTCAATTCCTACTTCATCTCCGCACTCAACCTCACCCGAGGCCACCGAAGCGATACCAACGCCCACATTAAGAACCGGTGACATGGTGCCGCTTGTAACCTCTCCTATTTTCTTTCCGTTTTTGACTACTCCGTAGCCGTGTCTGGCAATCCCTCTTTCAAGCATCTTAAAACCGACAGCCTCCCTCGCCGCTCCTTTCTTCACCTGCTCCAAAAGCGTATCCCTGCCGATAAAATCGCCTTTGTCCATCTTCACGTATCTCCCCAGACCAGCTTCAATCGGTGTCGTTTCCCCATCCAGTTCGTTTCCGTAAAGAGGATATCCGGCTTCTATGCGAAGCGTATCGCGCGCTCCCAGACCGCAAAGAGCAATCCCGAACTCGTTTCCGCTTTCAAAAAGCTTCTCCCAGATCCCGACTGCGTCTCCAGCGGGCACGAACAGCTCAAAACCGTCTTCACCCGTGTAACCGGTCCGCGCCGCTATAACTCCTGCCGCGTCACCCTCAAGAACCCTGAAAGAGAACCTCGGGAAATCCTTCACACTCTCCTCGCCAAGCGCCTTTTCCATTACTGACACGGAACGGGGTCCCTGAACGGCGATCTGCGCGTAAGCCGAGCTTGCATCGGTTATCTCAACGTCAAGTCCCTCACAGTTATCGCCGATCCAGCGGTAGACCTTTTCGGTGTTGGACGCGTTTACGCACACAAGGAAATGCTCTTGCGAAAACCTGTAGGTTATGAGGTCGTCAACCGCTCCGCCGTCGGGATAACAGAAAAGACCATAGCGGGCCCGGCCGTCGCGAAGTCCAGCCATATCGTTTGTGTTAAGCCTCTGACATAGGGCTTCAGACTGAGGGCCGGTTATCTCTATTTCTCCCATGTGGCTTACATCAAAAAGGCCGCAGGCGGTTCTGACAGCCATGTGCTCCTGCCTTATACCGTCAAACTGAAGAGGAAGCTTCCACCCGGCAAAATCGATCATCCGCGCCCCAAAACTCTTGTGTGTTTCGTATAAAGGGGTGTAAGTCATATACTAGATTTACCTGCTGAGGGAAGTCAAGAGAAACATGGTAACGGTCAATATGCATATATTACATGGAAATTGTCTCTATGATAAACTCGGGAATTAAATGTATGCTGAGCGCAGTCGAAACAGCAAATTCAGAACAGACCATCGGCAATGCCGCTTTGGCAGGCAGAAGCCAAGCGGCAAACGCAAGGTGGAATCTTCCAGAATAATTGTCTGCACAATATGCCTCTGTTCGCTTGCCTTGTTATCGTCGATTGCGGCACATCCGCGGGAATCAGACACGGGGCTTTGCCCGTAAGCGGCTTTTTCATTATAATCGATATCTGATCGCAGGTTCGCCATTTGGTTCTGCGGTTCCGCACAACCCTGGAACAAGACATGAGAAACCTCTTTTTTCCCTCGGGGGCACAGCCCCTTTTTTCGTTCTCCGACGCAGAGGGCTTTTTCGGCCTCATGGTGGACAATCTTGTCCAGTACGTTCTTATTATAATACTGCTCACCGGTCTTGTGGGTCTGCAAAGGGAGTTCGTTATCTCCTCGGTCCTCCCGGCCATAGCTATATCGCTTATTATCGGCAATCTCTACTACGCCTGGCTGGCGCAACGGCTCTCGGCAACCACCGGAAGAAAAGACGTAACGGCGCTTCCCTACGGGGTAAACACGATTTCCCTGTTCGCCTTCATCTTCCTGGTAATGATCCCGGCAAAACTGGCGGCTGAAAGCCGGGGAGTCCCGCCCCATGAAGCCGCGCTTGTTGCCTGGCGCGCCGGGGTCGCGGCGTGCTTTCTCTCTGGAATTATTGAACTTGCGGGATCTCTTGTAGCCGAGAGGATCAGAAAGGCAACTCCGCGCGCCGCACTGCTCACTTCCCTCGCCGGAATAGCCGTAGCGTTTCTCTGCATGGACTTTGCCGCAAGGTGCTTTGCCCATCCTCTGGTCGGCCTGCTCTCTTTGGGAGTGCTGCTGTTCGCCCTGCTCTCAAGAACGAGACTTCCGTTTGGAATTCCGGGAGTCGGTCTGGCGCTCATTCTGGGAATATTCACCGCGTGGCTTCTCTTTGCCGCGGGATTCGAAGCGGAAACGACGGTGTCGGGACCTGCCGTGAGCAGGGCTCTTGGCGACGTGGGATTCTACCTTCCCATTCCAGTTCTAGGCGATCTTGTAGCTGGGCTCTCGGACCCTCTCGTGCGCTCGGTGCTGATTCCGGTCGTGCTTCCCATGGGTCTTTACAATATCCTCGGGTCCCTTCAGAACATAGAGTCCGCCGAGGCCGCGGGAGATCCCTACCCCACCGGGTCGTGTCTTGCGGTTAACGGCACGGGATCGATAGCCGCGTCACTTTTCGGGTCGTGCTTTCCAACGACAATATATATAGGACATCCGGGATGGAAGGAGATGGGCGCAAAGGGTGGATATTCGGTAATAAACGGAATTTTCTTCGCCGTTGTATCGCTCGTCGGTCTGGGTTCCCTGGTCTCGGCACTGGTGCCGATTGAGGCCGCCGGAGTAATACTTGTATGGATAGGTCTCGTGATGACGTCCCAGGCATTTCAGACCACTCCCCGCTCTCATGCCCCAGCCGTGGCCCTAGGGCTGATACCCGCGCTTGCAGCATGGGGAACCGTGGTGGTTTCCCAGACCGTCACGGCGGTGGGAATCGCTATCTCGGACGGCTCGGTGGGTACACGCGCGTTTGAGAACCTAAATGCGTTTGTCCTCTCGGGTCTTCATCTCCCCGGACTGGTAGCGCTTTCCCAGGGATTCATGCTTTCGTCGGTGGTCTGGGCCGCAACAGCCGTCTGCCTCGTTGAACGAAGGCTCACCGAGGCGGCAGCGTGGATGGGAGCGGGAGCCGTGATGGCGTTTTTCGGCTTCATACACACAGGAGACATCTCGGTTGAAGGAAATCTCTATTCTCTCGGTTTTGCAACGGGAGCCAAGTGGGCAGTCGGATACGCTCTTTCGGCCGCCTTTTTCATAATTGTCTCCCACGTCAACAGCAAAAGCGGCGGGGGTGTGGAAGGTTGACCCACAGAGGCGACTCCCGAAGGATACAGTATTTCTACTCCGCTCTTTACGGGAGATACGGCCCGCAGAACTGGTGGCCCGCCGAGACAAGTCTTGAGTGCGCAACGGGGGCCATACTCACGCAGAACACCTCCTGGAGGAATGTGGAAAAGGCGATAGACGCACTGAGGGAGCACTCCATGCTGTCTGCGGAAAAACTAAAGACTGTACCGCACGAGCGTCTCGCCGCCCTGATCCGCCCATGCGGATATCACAACTTAAAAGCCAGGAGACTTAAGAACTTCATCGACTTCCTTTTTGCCGGTTATGCAGGAGAAATGGAGAACATGCTGGCTGAGGACACCAAGAGACTCAGGGAAAAGCTGCTCTCGGTAAACGGAATCGGCGAAGAAACGGCCGACTCAATACTGCTCTACGCGCTCGGCAAACCCGTGTTTGTGGTCGATAACTACTCCCGGAGAATTCTCCGCCGCCACCGCCTGATCCCCGAGAGAGCAAGCTACTCGGAAATACAGAAATTTTTTGTGCAAAGCCTTTCTCCAGATGCAGAAGTCTTCGGAGAGTACCACGCGCTAATAGTGGAAACGGGAAAACTTCACTGCCGCAGGACTCCCTGCTGCGAAGGCTGCCCGCTTGAGGGCGACCCGCACGATCCCGGGATAAATTCGTTCTAGTCAGGAAATGAAGCAGGCCCCGATCGGGGCGGAAATCAGCCTTTTTTCGAGGTCGCGAACTCCACCACGGCCTTGAAGCTCTCCGGGTTTCTTACGGCAAGCTCAGAGAGGCTTTTGCGGTCAAGCTCGACCCCCGATTTCTTGAGCGCGTCAATGAACCTGCTGTAGGAAAACCCAAAGGGTCTTACCCCAGCGTTTATCCTCATGATCCAAAGCGCCCTGAAATCCCTTTTTCTGCGGCGCCGGTCCCTGTAGGAATAGGCAAGCGCCCTGAGTATGGTTTCCTTTGCTCTTCTGAAATTGTTTTTTCTTCTGCCCCAGTAACCCTTGGCAAGCTTAAGAACTCTTTTTTTCCGTCTTCTGGAAGTAACTCCTCTTTTTATACGCATCGGTATTCTCCGTCCGTGTCAGTTCACAGGTAAGGAACGTAGGTTTTGATCTTCTTGGCGGCGGAACTTTCGATGAAATCCGGTTCCAGAAGTCTCCTCATCCTCTTTGAGCTTTTCTTTACGTTTATATGGCTTTTGCCGCCCTTGTTTCTTCTTATTTTCCCGCTTCCCGTAACGGAAAACCTTTTCGCCGCGCTGCGGTTTGTTTTCATCTTAGGCATCTGCTACATCCCTCACTATTTTTTTGCCGGTACAAGAATCATTATCAGGTTCTTGCCCTCTATTTTGGGTTCCATGTCCACCGAGGCCACATCGGACAGCTTTTCGCGAACATCTCTGGCAAGCTCGCGACCGAGTTCCGGGTGAACTATTTCCCTGCCCCTGAAAAATATCCTCATCCTGGTCTTATGACCCGCTTCAAGAAAACTCCTCATCCGGTTTACCTTGACTTCAAGGTCGTGGTCACCTATGTTGGGTCGAAATTTTATCTCCTTTATCGTCTGATCTTTCTGTTTTTTCGCGCTCCGCTGTTTTTTAAGCTCATACTTGAACTTCCCGTAATCCATGAGCCTGCATACCGGGGGAGTGGCGTTTGACGAAACCTCAACCACATCGACTCCCTTTTCCTCCGAAATCCGCAAGGCGTCTTCAATACTTACGATCCCCAGCTGCTCACCCTCGACATCTATGAGCCTGACCTCCTTTGCGTTAATCCTCCTGTTAATGCGAGTCTCAGGAACACGAGGCCTGGAATTATGACTTCTCCTCCTAGCTATACCGTTACCTCCATCCACCTATAGGGATCGTTCTCCTCGGCGACGATTTCGATGAAATCATCCACAGGCAACGCCTTCATGGCGTCCCCGCCGTATTTCCTGGGAGCAACCGTTCCCGTTTCGACCTCCTTGTCTCCTACAACCAGCAGATAGGGAATTTTCATTATCTGCGCTTCCCTAACCTTATACCCTAGCTTCTCGTTTCGCAAATCGCTTGTCACCCTGATTCCCCGGCCGCGAAGCTCGGCGCAGACTTTCTCGCAGTACTCGGCCTGACTCTGTCCAACTGATGCCACTCTCACCTGCTCGGGGCTGAGCCAAAGCGGAAACGCTCCCCCGTAATGTTCTATCAGGATTCCGAAGAACCGTTCAATCGAGCCGAATATGGCCCTGTGAATCATTATCGGGGTATGTCTGGCGTTATCCTCACCCACAAACTCCATACCAAACCGCTCGGGCAGGTTGAAATCTACTTGAATAGTCGAGCACTGCCAAGCCCTGCCTATCACATCTTTTATCTTAAGGTCTATTTTGGGGCCGTAGAACGCTCCCCCGCCGCTGTCCACTCCGTAGGGAAGACCGACATCCGAGAGAGCCTGCTCGATGGCCTCTATCGACCTCTCCCAGTTCTCCTCGCTTCCGACGAACTTCTCCGGACGCGTCGAAAGGAAAATCTCGTAATTATCAAACCCAAAAGTTCTCAGAAAATCCAGAGTGAGATGAAGCACCCCGGAGACCTCCTCGCGTATCTGGTCGGGACGGCAGAATATGTGGGCGTCGTCCTGGGAAAAACCCCTCACCCTCAGAAGGCCGTGAAGAACCCCAGAGCGCTCGTAGCGGTAAACGGTTCCTATCTCCGCCCATCTTATCGGCAGATCCCTGTAGCTTCTCGTCTTTGTTTTGTACACAAGTATGTGGAAGGGACAGTTCATGGGCTTTACCTGGTAATCGGAGTTCTCAACCTCCATGCACGAGAACATGTTCTGCGAGTAGAAGTCCACGTGACCGCTTGTGCGCCAGAGGTCAAGCTTGGCCATGTGCGGGGTGTAGAGCACCTCGTAGCCTCTGGAGACATGCTCCTTCTTCCAGAAATCCTCTATCACGCCCCTTACCTTGGCTCCCCTCGGATGCCAGAGAATAAGACCGGGACCTATCTCGTCGTTCACGCTGAAAAGGTCAAGCTCCCTTCCAAGCTTGCGGTGATCCCTTTTTTTGGCCTCCTCAAGATCGCGCAGATACTTGCGCAGATCCTTTTTGTCCCAGAAGGCCGTTCCGTAAATCCTCTGAAGCATCGGGTTGTTCTCGTTGCCCCTCCAGTAAGCCCCCGCGGAACTGGTGAGCTTAAAGGCCTTTATGAGCCCCGTTGAGGGCAGATGAGGTCCTCTACAGAGATCATACCAGTCAGTCTGATCGTATATTGTTATTTCCTCCCCTTCGGGAAAGTCGTTTATTATCTCAACCTTGTAGTTCTCCTTTATCCCGGAGAAAGTGGCGACGGCCTCTTCCCTGGTAACCGATTTTCTTACAAGAGGGCGGTTTTTCTTTATTATCTCAAGCATCTTCTCTTCAATGTTCGAAAGGTCCTCCGGAGTGAAGCCCCTTTCGAAATCAAAGTCGTAGTAAAACCCGTTTTCTATCACGGGACCTATGGTGACCCGGGCCTCGGGGAAAAGAGACTGGACGGCTTCGGCCAGAACGTGGGCCGTGGTGTGCCGAAGAAGTCCCAAAGATGCCTCGGTATTACTTTTTACAGACAGAAGATCGCAGTCACCCTCAAGGCGGTGCCAGAAATCAACCATCTGGCCATCCACAACGGCGCCTACGGTACGCTTGTCTCCGCCAAGTTCCGCAAGCACGTCCCCCACGGTGATCCCCGAAGAGAACGTGCCCTGGTCCCCGTCGATATTTACCTGTATTTCCAACCGATTCGTCCCCTGAATTATATGGTGAGCACGGCAGGATTTGAACCTGCGACCCCTTGCACGTCAAGCAAGTGCTCTGCCGCTGAGCTACGTGCTCAAAAAGTTGGTATTGTCTTCAATTATGCCGTATTGTCAAGAACGGCGGGGGCACTTGAGAATGACGGTGCTTTCGGGTAGTTTCACCGTTCAGTCAAAGCATCCCGCAAAAACGGGAATCAAGTGACGGAACCATTCGCAAAACTGTACTCAACACAGATTTCATCGGACTGGGAGAACCCAGAAGGGGCAAGGTAAGGGATATCTACGATCTCGGAGAGCGTATCGTGATGATAGCCACCGACCGCATCTCGGCCTTCGACGTGATACTTCCAAACGCAATACCCGCAAAGGGGGAGGTGCTGAACCGCATCTCCGAGTTCTGGTTTCGAAAAACGGAGGACATAATCCCGAACCACTTGATCTCAACAGACCCCGCGGATTTTCCCGAGCCCTTCGCAAAGCACGCCGAGACGCTCGCCGGCCGCTCCATGCTCGTGAAAAAGACAGACCCGCTTCCAGTGGAATGCGTAGTAAGGGGCTACATAAGCGGTTCGGGGTGGGAGGAATACAAAAAAACCGGTTCCGTCTGCGCGATGCCGCTCTCAGAAGGTCTAGTCGAGTCGCAAAAGCTTCCGGAACCCGTCTTCACCCCGTCAACAAAGGCAGAACAGGGAACCCATGACGAGAACATATCGTTCGGCAGGGTGCGCGACATGATAGGCACAGAACTAGCGGACAGGGTACGGGACACAAGCATCGAGATTTACGCGGCCGCCGTGAAAATAGCCGAAGAGAAGGGAATTATACTAGCCGATACGAAATTCGAGTTCGGTATAGACCGCGACACAGAAGAGCTCATCCTGATAGACGAGGCCCTGACGCCTGATTCTTCAAGATTCTGGCCCCTTGCGGACTACGCCCCCGGCAGGCCGCAGACGAGTTTTGACAAGCAGTTCGTAAGGGACTACCTCAAGCAAACGGGCTGGGACAGGAATCCCCCGGCTCCCGAGCTTCCACCCGACATAGTGAGAAAAACAAGCGAGAAGTATCTTGAGATGCTCAGGCTTTTCTGCGGAGGATAGCGCTTTGGGAAAAACAGCTTCTCCATGTAACGGCATATGCATAATGGACGAGGACACGGAGCTTTGCGTCGGATGCCTTCGCACAAGCGACGAGATAGCCAACTGGGAAGATTATTCAGACGAACAGAGAGCGGAAGTCATGCGTAAAATAACGCAGCGGGAGGCGGAGGGGAACCAGTGAAGACCGTTAGCATCCTTGGCTGCGGCTGGCTCGGAGAACCGCTCGCATGCTCTCTTAAGGAAGCAGGTTTTTCGGTAAGAGGATCGGTTAGAGGGCCCGAGGGATTCCCCGCTCTTTCAGAAAAAGGGATAGAGCCCTACCTCTTAGATATAGCCCCTGAGGTAAAGGGAGAAAGGGCGGATGAATTTTTCTCCTCTGACGTTCTTTTCATAAATTTCCCCCCCGAGCGAAGAGACGATATTGAGACCTACCACGAAAAACAGATCGAAAACCTAATCGAGGCAATACCGGACCCCCGGGGGAAAATGGTCATTTTCGCCAGTTCAACCTCCGTCTATCCGAATACAAACGGAGTCGTTAGAGAAGAGGATACTCTCCGTCCCGAGAAGCCGTCGGGAAAGGCTCTTGTGCGCGTGGAGAGGCTTTTAATGAACAACCCCGAATTCGATGCGACCGTGATACGTTTTTCAGGACTCATAGGCTACGACAGGGCTCCAATAAGGTCGATAAGAAGAAAAAATCTGGTGTTAAACCCCGACTGCCCCCTTAACCTCATACACCGTGACGACTGCATAGGAATGGTGAAAGGCATAATAGATCTTGACGTAAGAAACACGGTACTCAACGCCACATGCGATGAGCATCCAACAAGAAGGGAGTACTACTTGCGTGAAGCCCGGAAATACGGAATCCCGCCGCCGCTTTTTGAAACGGAAAGTCCCCCGCAGTACAAGATAGTCTCAAACGAAAAACTGAAGAAAACGCTCGGATACAGGCTGATTTACCCGGATCCGCTTGGGATTCCGAAAGAGATAAAGGACATCTGAAAAACCTTCACTTAAAGCCCTGTTTATATAAAGAGACCATAGCGGGGATTAGTTTGGGTAAGGAAGTGGCAATCCAAAGCATTTACGCTTACATGATAGATGCAAAGGTTTTCGCATGAGGCAAAAATGATGACTTTTTTATGTTATACTAAGCGCCGAGGAAGTTTTATTTTAGGAAGTCAGAAAATACCGAAGAATAAACAACACCTCTGGTTTCACTTGATTCAAGCAGGAAGAGACATCCCTATGACAACTTCAATGAGAGAGGTTTATGAAAGATTCAGCAGCGTGGCGGTTCTTTTAATCTGCACACTGCTGCTGCAAGCTTTATTTTCCGGCACACAACTCGCAATTGCCCATGATGGTGACCACAGCTACACAGTAACTGCCAACCAGGTTAAACATACGGATGAAGACAGCGTGAAGGATTTCGTGCTGCATATGAAAGCACACTGGGACGAAATTCCCTCAGAAACCCCGGAAACTGTACCTGAGCTTGTCGAACTTAAGAACCTGTCATCGATAGATGGAGGAGACTGGAGAAGCAACACCACGTATATAATTCGGTTACGAAAAGACGGTACGTTAATTCATCAACCAGACCAGCCTCTCGCGGAAAACGGGTCTTTATATGATTTTGAGGACGACCAAGGAAAACGGGTTATGGAAGAACTCATCAGGCTTGCAAATGAAAACGAGGATGGAGGTTGCGTGGACTATGTTATGAACGGAAGTCAAAGGGTCAGTTGTGCTGTCGAAATTCTCCATCCGGTTTTTCGTGAAACTTCTAAGCTTACAGAGATCCTGATTGGTGGCCTTCACCATAATTTTGAAGATGTATCTTTTGCCAAAGCAACATGTCCCTACTATGTTCCCAAGATAACCGCTGCTGAAGTGGTGAACGAAGAAACTCTGAAGGAGTTTGTAAAAGAATTTGTTGATTATTACACAGGCCTGAGAGAGCGGATTGGTGGTCCTCGCCTAATTGGATTCCGACATTGCTGGAGGACATTACCGTGGAAATATGGCTCCATCTATCTTTTCTTTATGCCGGAGAATCAGCTTGTAGCCTTTAACGGAAATACCCCGGAGCTTGAAAATAAAACTCTTAATCTTAAGGATGGCAATGGAGTGAATGTAGGAGATCTGATTCTTGCAGAGGTGAATGATCCCGACAGTGATGGCTTTGTCGACTATCTCTGGGACGATCCGACCACAACTGATGATGATGTTGACCTCACGATGTGCCCGGATGGTCCGCAGACCTGCGCCCCAGGCACTACGCCAAAGAGGACTTATGTTGAAAAAGTATCTTTTCAGATTACTGCAACAAGTACAACTGATTTTATCTTCGGTTCCGGCATTTACCTTGAAGAAAAAGAGGATGATGGAGGATGCGCAATTGCGGGAAGCGCTACTACTACCCCCAAGAGAACCATATTCAATCTGTTCCTCATAGTCTCCATCCTGTTTTCAGCGGCCTTGTGGAAAAAGCGCTCAGTAGAGAAAAGAACAATGAGAAAAAAAGAGCTTTTTATAAAAAACGCGACGACAGCTTTTTCTGTCTGCGCCTTGGCGCTACTGGTTTTCTTCTCCGGGGCAAATACAGCGGGTGCCCATGACGGCGACCACAACGACAGCGTAACTGCAAGCGGTGTCACAGCTGCCGACCCAGTAACAATGAAGGATTTTCTGCTGCACGCAACGGCTCACTGGAGGAGCGAGGATCCTAATGAAAATATAGAATTCGAGAAAAGCCTGACTGAGGAAGGAGACTGGAAGAGTGGCACCATATATCTCATGTTGATAGATGAAAAAGGCACAATCTTTACTCACGGTGATGACCCCGAAGCACAGAACGGAATACTGCTTCATTATTCAGGTGAAGGCGAGGCGCAAACGGGCAGCCTTCATCCGGAAGTAATGAGCCTCATTGAAGCTTCAAAAATGAAAGGAGGAGGTTGTGTCCCGTATGATCACGAGGAACAAAGGGTTGCGTGCGCCGTTAAATTTACTCATCCCGTATGGAAAACCGAGCTTATCCTGCTTGCGGGCTATCATAATGATCACGAGGAGAATGAGGAAACTGAACTGAGTTTTGACGCAATAGAGTGTCCCTTTTTCACGAAGCCTATTGATGAAAAACCCTATCTCACCCAGGGAACAACTGCTAACGAAGTTAGAGACAGTCACACGCTTAAAGCATTTGTTGAGAATTTCAGGGATCACTTTAACGAACAGGTAGAAAAGAACAGTCAAAGTCCTGCCCAGTTAGCGAAAATACGAAACTGCTGGAGAATATTGCCCTGGAAACATGATGGAATCTATCTGTTTATCATGACCGAAGATGGTCTAGTGTTTTTTAACGGTAACGGTCCTCATCTTGAAAACCGAAGTTTTAATGTCACGGATGATAACGGGTGCAATGTAGGCGAGGAGGTAATAGGTGTGATAAATGGCGAAGCCAGGCAATGCAGAGACTTGGGACTGTTGACCGAGGACTCCGAAGGCTTTGTCGAATATCTCTGGGACGATCCGACGGATGGTAAAGACCCCGTAAGCGAAGAAGGCAGAGCCCCCGGGGACGTACCCAAACTCAGCTATGTTGTGAGTTTCAGCAATCCCGGCTTTTTCGAGGGTGAGAAACTTATCATAGGTTCAGGATATCATCCGGAAGCTGGCGACAGCGACAACGGGTGTGCGATTGCGGGGGCCGATGGTACGGCCAAAAATGGTTTGTTTAACCTGTTTTTGGCAGCCTCAGTACTGTTTTCGGTGTTTCTTGGAAAAACCGCTCAAAAGACCGGAACCAGCCGATGATCCCAACCGCAAGTATATAATTCCCATTTGACTAGGTGCCTATGGACAGAATCAGGGAACTCGAACTTGAGAACATAGAAGCGGTAAAGGTTCTCTACGGGGAACTTAACTCGAACCTCAAGGAAATAGAGAGCGAATTCGACATAAGCATCCACACCCGGGGCAACAAGATCACTCTCAAGGGCAATGAGGAGAGGACCGCGGAAGCGGGCATGCTCATGGGGCAGATGTATTCTCTTATAGAGAAAGGATACGTTCTTCAGCCTTCAGACATAAAGATAGCGAAGAGGCTCCTAAGCCAGAAAGGTACGTCTCTTGAAGAGATATTCTTAGACACTGTCTGCATATCCGTACGGAAAAAAATAATAAGCCCCAAGACAATAAATCAGAAACTCTATATCGATGCCATAAGAAGAAACGACATGGTGTTCGGCATAGGGCCAGCGGGGACGGGGAAGACCTACCTGGCGATGGCGATGGCCATCTCGGCGTTTACGAACAAGAAGGTAAACAGGATAGTGCTCGCGCGGCCCGCCGTGGAGGCGGGGGAAAAGCTGGGGTTTCTCCCCGGCGACCTCCAGGAAAAGGTGAATCCGTACCTGCGGCCCCTTTTCGACGCTCTCTACGACATGATGGAATTTGAGAAGGCAAACAGGCTGATTGAGAAAAACATGATTGAAATCGTCCCTATAGCCTACATGAGAGGAAGAACGCTGAATGACGCGTTTATAATTCTCGATGAAGCGCAGAACACAACAGCAATACAGATGAAAATGTTTCTTACAAGGCTCGGATTCGGCTCAAAAACGGTCATAACGGGAGATATCACCCAGATAGACCTTGCCAGGGAACAAAACTCCGGGCTCATCGAAGCCATGAACATTCTCTCCGGAATAAAGGGAATAGAGTTCGTCAATTTCTCGAAAACCGACGTCATAAGGCATCCGCTCGTGATGAAAATAATAGACGCGTACGAACAAATTAAGGATAATGTCAGTGGACGTACCCCATTAACAGGAGAAAACAGATGAAAACACTCGCCGCACTTATTCTCGCAGCCATGCTGCTTGCTCCTTCATGCACCAGATGGGAGAACCCGGCGACTTCCCTGGTCTCGGCCGACAAATCCGTAGCAGTTCTCGTGCTTAACCCCTCGGTATACACAATGCAGGAAGTGCGCGTCAGGGGGAAAGTCTGGGAAATTGAAACGATTGGGGAACCGGCAGAATCGGCGACCTTCAAGCTGGCAGACAGCGACGGAAACTACATAACTGTCGTCTGGGAAAAAGAACTCTCTTTTGCCGAGGAGGACATAGTGGAAGCTTCGGGCCTTTTCGACAGCAACTTCATCTCCTCTGAGAACAGGTTTGATCCCACGCTTGCGGCACAGACAATCAGGGTTCTGAAGGAAGACTGACTAGCGTAGTGCCGTATTTTTTGGGACTTATATACAGCAAAGCTTTGTACTAGCGGGAAAACACGCAGTCCCTCAGCTCCAAATACATGTCGCGCTGGGGGCCCACCGAAACAATCCAGACCGGAACTCCGGTCAGTTCCTCAAGCCTGTTTATGAAACGAAGGGCGTTTGGGGGCAGCTGTTCGGCGCTCTTTATCCCTGCCAGATCCTCATCCCACCCCTCCATCTCCTCGTATAAGGGCTCGCAGTTCTCAAGAACGGAGAGACTTGCGGGAAATTCCTCCGTGACCGACCCGTTATATCCGTAGCCCGTGCATATCCTTACTTTCTCAAAACCGGAAAGCACGTCAAGCTTCGTTAGAGCAATGGCAGTTACGCCGTTTGTCCTAAGCGCGTAGTTAAGCGCGACCGCATCGAGCCACCCGCACCTTCTGCTTCTTCCCGTGGTGGCCCCGTATTCCTCCCCTTCCCTTCTGAGCGCCTCCTGTATCTCGCCCGATTCCTCCGTTGGAAAGGGACCTTCCCCGACCCTGGTGGTATACGCCTTAGCGACTCCCACTATGGAGCTTACGAGCGCCGGCACCGCTCCGGTTCCGGAAAACACGCCTCCAAGACCCGCATTTGATGACGTGACGTAGGGATAAGTGCCGAAATCGATATCGAGAAGCGAGCCCTGAGCTCCCTCGAAAAGGATACTCTTGCCCTCATCGCCGCTTCTGCGGACAATCGCTGAGACATCCGAGATAAAAGGTCCGAGAACCTCGCCGTAGCGGACATACTCTTCATACACGCTCTCGGGCGAGATGGGCTCCGACCCGAGAACCTTCTCGATATAGGCGTTTCTCTCGGCCATGACAGAAACGAGTCTGCGGCGGAAGGATTCGGGTTCGGTGAGATCAAGCATCCTTATGCCCCGCCTTGCGTACTTGTCTTCGTAGACCGGACCTATACCCCTGCCGGTAGTGCCTATTTTCCTTCCGCCCGCGCGCCGCTTCTCCCTAAGCAGGTCTATCTCCCTGTGATAGGGCATTATCACATGGGCTCTTTCGCTCACAAGAAAATTAGAGGGGCTAACCGGATACCCGGCGCTTCTGAGCGCCTCTATTTCCGCGATCAGCACCTTGGGGTCAACAACCACCCCGTTTCCGATAAGAGACAGGCTGTTTTCCCTGAGTATGCCAGAGGGCACGTGGTGAAGTATGATCTTCTCGCCGTCAGTGACGATGGTGTGGCCCGCGTTGTTCCCGCCCTGGTATCTCACCACCAAGTCGGTTCTTTCGGCTATGAGATCTACTATCCTTCCCTTGCCCTCATCCCCCCACTGAGTACCCAGGACCACTATGCTCGGCAAGCCTAGAGCCCTCCTCCGGTAAGAAGTTCCTCGAGATTGGAGAATTCCCTGATGGACCCGGTCCGGGATTCGACCAGCTTCATCTCGGAAGGGGATTCAAGCTTTATGACCCCGTATGTAGCGAACGAGCCGTCCCCCTCGAAAAAATCATTGGAATCGATCATGTCCTCGTAGCTTCCGTTTAAATCAAGTATGACCTTGAAGCTGCTTGAGCGCAGCCACTCGGCAAGCCTTATGGCGTCACCTCTGAGATCCTGGCTTTTGGGCACTATTATGAAATGGACCTGGTTCTCACCGTCGCTGCTCTTGGTGTTCTGCATAAGCGCCTCGGCATCTATCGCGAATCCCGCCGCGGGGACGCTCCGCCCGTACCGGCTGATGAGGCCGTCGTATCTGCCGCCCGTCACCAGAGAAGTGGGAGCCACGGATGATATTACCTCGAAAGTGACTCCGGTGTAGTACTCAAAACCTTTGACCTCCACAAGATCAACCGATATGTCGCATTCGATATTGTATTCATTGAGCACGGAGATCACGGAGACGATTTCCTCGATACAGGGCTTGAATCTCTCGTTCCGGGCGGCTTTGCGAAGGATATCGGCATCGCCGTAGTAATCAGAAAGAGAGAAAAGGACCTCCTTTACATCTGTAGGAATCCCGGAGGGTTCCACTATCCTTTTTATCCACTCCTGATCCTTCTTCACAAGCGCCCCCAGAAGCTCGTCCCTTATCTCTCCGGCGTCGCAAAGAACAGCGTCAAGAATGCCCGTATGCCCGAGGTTCAGGGTTATTTCTTTAAGGCCGAGGCGGTTAAGCGATTTTAGGGCCAGTGCGATTATTTCGGAATCCCCTTCAGTCGAACTAAGCCCCAGAAGCTCGCAGCCGAGCTGAAAAACCTCCCTTTCCTTGCCGCTGCCCTTCTCCTCGTATCTCACCACCCTTCCGGAGTAGCAAAGCCTGAGGGGATAGCGATGATCGCTTAAACGCGTGGCGACCATACGTCCGATCTGGGGAGTAATGTCGGGGCGCAGCACCACGATTTCACCCGTGTGCGGATCGACAAACTTCATCAGTCTGTGCTTGAAGTCTTCCCCGATACCCGCAGACATGGTGTCAAGATACTCGAAAAGAGGAGTTATAACTCTCCTGTAACCCCAGTAGGAAAACTCTTCAAGGAGCACGTTCTCTATCCGCTTGAGGTTCTCTGCCTTAACGGGGCCGAAATCCTTCACCCCTTCGGGCAGTGTCAAAAATTTACTCATCTGAAAAACTGACTTGGGTTACAGAAATAATATTCTCTACGGTGGAAATCTCCTGTATGACTTCCTCGCTGACCTCTGCATCGACATTCGTAAAAACTATGGCTTCCCCGCCGGCGGATTTTCTTCCAAGGTGCATCCGACCGATGTTTACGCCGTTTTTCCCGAGGACAGAACACATGGAACCTATGAAGCCCGGGCGGTCGTAATTGTGGCTCACGAGCAGAAATCCCTCGGGAACGACGTCGATCTCTACCCCGTTCACCCTGACTATCCTTCCGTGGTTACCGCTGAAAACGCTTCCCAGAATCTCGTTGGTCGCCTCGCGGGTTGTGACAGTCACGGCAATGAGGTTTGTGTACTGGCTCATGGCCGCGGATTTTGATTCCACTACCTTTATCTTCCTTTCCTCGGCTATCGACGGAGCGTTAACGTAGGTCACCGAGATATCCATTATGTGCGAGAGAAAGCCTTTCAGAACGGAAACCGTCAGGTAACTGCAGTCCACCTCGGCCGCCTCGCCCTCGTAAGTCACCTCTATTGTGCGAACCGCGCCCTTGCAGAGCTGCCCGTGAAGGCTGCCTATCTTCTCGCAGATTGACATATAAGGCTTCATGACCGCAAGCTGCTCCGTTGTAAGCGACGGCATGTTAACCGCGTTTCTTACAACCCCTTTCTGCGCGAAATCTATAAGCTGCTCCGCCATGGTGGTCCCGACCTTTATCTGAGCCTCCTCAGTTGAAGCGCCGAGATGCGGGGTAAGCACTATGTTTTCATCGATTGAGAGAACGGGGTTCTCAGGATCTATGGGCTCTGAGGTGTAAACGTCAAACGCCGCCCCTCCAACCTTCCCTTCGCGCAGAGCCTCAGCCATATCCGCCTCGTTCACTATCCCCCCTCTGGCGCAGTTAATCACTATCACCCCTTCTTTCATCTTCGAAAAAGACTCAGAGTCTATAAGATCCCTGGTCTCATCCGTAAGGGGCGTGTGCACCGTTATAACGTCCGAGCGACGGAAAAGCTCATCAAGGGAGACAAGCTCGATGCTGAGCTTCTTAGCGGCTTCCTTGCTTAAGTAAGGATCGTATGCGATCGCCTTCATCTTAAGACCCATGGCGCGCTCGGCCACCAGCTTTCCTATGTTTCCGAGGCCCACAAGTCCTATTGTCTTTCCGTAGACCTCAACCCCCTTGTACTTGTTTCTCTCCCACTTACCCGATTTTATCGAGGAGTGGGCCTGGGGAATCCTTCTGGCGAGGGAAAGCAGCAGCGTGATGGTGTGCTCCGCAGTGGTTATCGAGTTTGACTCGGGGGTGTTCATAACGGCTACCCCGTTTCTGGTCGCGGCGTCAAGGTCTATGTTGTCTATCCCTATTCCGGCGCGTCCTATGATCCGGAGCCTGCCGCCCGAAGCCTCTATGACTTCCCTTGTAACCTTCGTGGCGCTTCTTACCACGAGGCCTTCGTAGTCCTTTATTATCTCTTTAAGCTCGTCGGGAGAGATGCCTTTTCTCTCGTCAACCTCGACCCCTTCGGCGGCCTTAAGAAGCGCAAGGCCCTGCTTAGCAAGTCCGTCAGTTATTAGTATTTTCAAGAGATTCCTCCGGGATGGCGGGATAAAAACCACTAAGATAATAGTTAAACGAAAGACAATGTCAATCAGCCCGGCCGTGTTTCCGGAACGGGCCGGCAGAAGCCGCGGGAAAGCCCAAAATTGTTAAAAACCGCGGTTTGGGTTAACCTAACCTGCTGCAATGAAAGAAGAAAGAGGCATGAATTTTCTTGAGCACGCAGAAGAACTCAGAAAAAGAATCATATACTCTCTGATTCCGATACTTGTCTTCTTCGTTCCCTGCTATATTTTCTCAAAACAGCTCTTCACTCTGCTCATGGGACCCATAATAAGGAGCCTGCCCGAGGGAAGCTCCCTCATATTCACGCGCCCGGCCGAAGGGTTTCTCACCTATCTAAAGGTATCGCTGTTTTTCTCCCTCTTCCTTTCTGTTCCCTTCATTCTGTACAACGCCTGGCAGTTTGTTTCCCCGGCGCTCTACAAGAAGGAAAAAAGGGTCGTCATTCCGCTTGTAACGTTCGGAACGATATTTTTTGTCGTCGGCGCCCTTTTCTGCTACTTCGTCGCCGCCCCGCAGGGACTCCGGTTTCTGCTCGGGGAATACACAACCGAGTACGTAAAGGCGTTTCCAAGCATACAGGAGGCGCTCTCATTCCTAACGGCGCTCATGATAGGTTTCGGACTCGTGTTTGAGTTTCCGCTTGTGGTTTTCATCCTATCCCGCCTTGGGCTAGTAACGGCGGGATTTCTCGCTAGGAACAGAAAATACGCGCTTCTCCTAAACGCCATTCTCGCCGCCTTCATCACCCCGACCACAGACGCCGTATCCATGATGTTCATGCTCGTTCCTCTTTTCATCTTCTATGAACTTGGAATAATTATCGCAAAGATATTCGCAAAGAAAAAACCCGAAACAGAACCGGCCGGAGAGGAGTTTGATTAAAGAAAAAGACCTGACCCTTTAATCCGACATCCCCCGCCGCAATGCGGAAAAGGAGAGAAATAATGACAAGAAAAAAACCTAAGGACCTCATGCATCCCGTTACCTACAAGCGCGAGAACGGGAAATTCGACGTCGACTGGTATCTAAAAGAAGACAGGGCCGCCTGGGTGCTTCCCAAGGTGCTGCGCGAGCAGGCAAAGAAGCTCGGCAAAAAGCCCTTTCTTCAGTTCGGCTACAAAAAGCCGCTTAGCTTCTATCAGACAAACCGTCTTGCTAACCGCGTGGCAAACGCGCTTTGTTCTCTCGGGGTTGAGAAGCAGAAAAAGGTTGCCGTCTACATGCCCAATTCTGATGACTACGTGATAACCTGGTTCGGAATCCTCAAGATGGGAGCAGTGATGGTGCCCATAAACACGGCCTACAAGATGGATTTTCTTGAATACATAATCACAAGCTCAGACGCCGAGGTGCTTTTTATAGCGGAAGAGTACTTGGACCGGATGCCACCCATAGCGAAGAACCTCTCGGGGCTTCGCCACGTGATAGTCTGGACGAGAAGCGGGGGCGAGAAATTCAGAAAACACGGATACAGGCACAGAAGCATGATCTCCTACTCGGAGTTCATAAATTCGGGCTCGGGCAAGGAACCGGACGTCGAGGTTACCTTCATGGACTATGCGAGGCTCATGTACACCTCAGGCACCACGGGGCGCTCAAAGGGGGTCATGAGACCTTGCGCCGCCGATTACAGCAGCGCCAGGAACTACGCAGAGATAATGGACGTCGGCCCCGAGGACGTGTGCTTCACCTGTCTTCCGCTTTTTCATTCAAACGCCATGGTGATGACCGTCTACCCGGCGCTAATAAAGGGGGCGAAAACCGTAGTGGAAGAGAAATACAGCTCAAGCCGTTTCTGGAAATGGATGGTCGACCATGGGGTGACGAAATTTAACACCGTGGGAACCATGTCGTATTTTCTCTGGAACACACCTCCCGTGCCTGAAGAAGGAGAGCATAAAATAAAACTGGTTCTGGGCTCCCCCGCCCCCCACGACATGATAGAGGAATTCATGGAACGCTTCGGCATAAAGTTCATGGAAGGCTACGGCCTGACGGAGATAGGCCAGTGCACGTGGATGAGGCCAGGAGAACCTTTCAGGGTTGGTTCCTGCGGAAAGGAAGCCCCCAACTACGAAATAAAGGTCGCCGACCCCGAGACTGACGAGGAGGTGCCGAGGGGGGCCATAGGGGAAATCATAGTGCGCCCCAGGATACCGAACGTGATGCTTCACTACTATCACAAGATGCCCGAGAAAACAGTCGAAGACTTCAGGAACTTCTGGTTCCACACGGGCGATGCGGGAAGAATGGACAAAGACGGCTACATATATTTTGTTGACAGGGTGAAGGACTACATAAGAAGAAGGGGAGAGAACATAAGCTCCTTTGAAGTAGAGAAAATCGTTAGCTCCCACCCCGACATTGAGGAATCGGCCGCGATAGGGATAAAGTCAGAAGCCGGGAAATACGCAGAAGATGAACTCATGGTGCTCGTGATTCCGAAGGAAGGAAAAGAGATAGATCCCGCGGAGCTGATGGATTACCTGCAGCCGAGGATGCCCTACTTCATGATTCCGAGGTTTATCCGGTTTGTCGACTCCTTTCCCAAGACGGGAACGCAGAGAACCCAGAAAAACAAGCTTCGCGAACAGGGAGTTACCGAAGACACCTGGGACATGGTAGAGGCTGGCTATAAGATTAAGAGATAAGCAGACAGCTATCGAAGAAGCGCGGGGATTCAGCAAAAATCTGTGGGAATGAGCAATGAAAGAAGCTGCTGAGAACGGAATACCGATTGTAGTCGAAAACGGAAACTGGGGAGCGGTGAGCCTGAGAGCGATAAGCGCGGTTGTTGAATCCGCATACGCGGTACTGCTCCAAGCATTCGAAAAAGAGCCTGAAGACTCAATCCATATAAGCCCTTGGAACCGGGAACATCCCCTTGTGGTCCATAACAAACGCCCGTATCTGATTTTCCTGTCCGCACGGGACAGTTACTGAAGCCAGTATGTCTACCAGTTCTCCCATGAACTCTGCCATATACTGATTAACTTTGACCGCGCCAGGCAGCACAGGCACAAGTGGTTTGAGGAAAGCCTGTGTGAACTATCGTCCATTTTCGTTTTGCACCGACTGGCTGAAGTCTGGGCCGAAAGTCCGCCCGCAGACGTATTTGAGGCGGCAGATTTCGCACCGAACCATAGAGAATACGCCGAATGCATCGAAGCGAAATACAGCATATCTTCCAACAAAAACATCTCCGAGTGGTTTGCCGAGAACACCTCTATTCTTGAGACATCTTCTGTACAAAGGGAGCTGAACGGAGTGGTGGCAGTTGCCCTGTTAGACTATTTTCGCAAAGACCCCTCGCTCTGGAAAGAGTGTGGATGGCTTAATCACTGGGATCCAGGAAGGGATGAAACTTTTCCCGACTACCTTGACTCCTGGTCTGAAAGCCTCCGCGGAAACGGAATCGATAGCAGGGCACCGGACATGGTGAAGGACATTCTTTACCACTGCAGTGAAAAATCAGGTGCTAAATGACCCTAAACGTTGTTCACCCTTCTGCAATATCTGGAGCGAAGGTACGAATATTGTAGGTGATGTCAAAATCTTCTGAAAACCGCCGGATTCGTTATAGGCTTTTGATAGAGACGTGCCTTGTTTGAATACCAGATTCTTTCCAAACGGTGCTTCAAAAAGAACCTTAAATGTCTGTACAACCCAGATGTCCTTTTCGAAAACGAACGGCCGATACTCACTATGGTATACAGCTATCCTGAACACATAAGTAATCAGTCGATAAAGACTGATACAAGGTCTGATTAGTCATTCTACAAAAGCACCTAAAGGCTTTTTAATCCATTCCGGCATCATGGAACGTACAGCCGCAAGTTCGGCGATATCCTCCTCAGAAAATCCGGGTATAACTTTTCTCAAAGCTTCTTCCACTTCGTCAACATGCAAGAAAGTCAACGCACGGATGAGAATACCGGCTGGCCTGTTCTCTCCCACCAACTGCCAATTCGGGGCGTGACGTAAGCTGACCTTCAGCGCCTGAAAGCGTAGTTCCCGGCTAGGTCCCGACGTCAGATAGACTTCACGCATGGGAACTTGTGTGGTAAGGCCAAGGAAATTAGCCGAACTGCCACCCGAGTAAACAATCTTTTCTCCCCATAATTTTGAAAGTGCCTCAATTACATTCCCGATTTTTGGACTACATTTACCAAAAGGCGTATCAACCGTTTTTACATATACACCATGAAATATCCGCCTGAGCCTGTCCCGTCGCGTAAGGCGGGAAAACGCATGGTAAACCGCTTGACGGTCGCCTAGATGCATAAAATCCTTGGGACATAAAGGCGACCCTTCGGGCAAGGTTTCCGCATATTCCATAATCTGTTCAGGTATGCTGGGCATAAAATTTTTCTCCTCTCAATACATGTAAGGGAGGAATATAATGTAAAGATTGATACATTGTAAACCAAGGGCAATGAAATCCTATTGTTCATGATTCACATGATCACTTAAAGATTTCGCTATCCACTCCGGAAGTATGGACCGCGCAGCTAAGAGTTCCTCCGTATCGGCCTCTGAGAGTCTTGGAACAACCTTGCTCAGTGCTTCATCAATCTCGTCAGAGTGCAGGAAAATCAACGCGCGAATTAGAGTGCCCGCAGGACGGTTAGGTGCTACGAGCTGCCAGGACGGAGCATGCCGCAAATCTATCCTGAGCGCGTCAAACCATAGACGCCTACTGGGTCCCGACGTCAGGTAAACCATGTGCATCGGCACCTGCTCGGTAAGGCCGAGAAAGTTTGCCGCTCCGCCGCCCGAGGGTACAATGGTTTCTCCCCACATCTCCGAAAGAAATTCTATAACCTTGTTGAAATCCGGGGGACGGTTCCCAAAACGGGTCTCAATAGTTCGCACGTACACACCCTGATATATGCGCATGAGCCTGTCCCGCTGCGTAAGGCGGGAAAACGCCTGGTAAACCGCTTGACGGTCGCCTAGATGCATAAAGTCCTTGGGACATAAAGGCGACCCTTCGGGCAAGGTTTCCGCGTATTCCATAATCTGTTTGGACATACTGGGCATGTAATTTTCACTCCTTATTGTTTCGTAAGCAATATAAGAAAAAGCTGACAGAACTCAACCCGGAAATTATGCCATCCCAACGAAGACTGGGAAGTAAAGCTTCAGATTTTTACCGTACGTGATTTTCTCTTGCATTAAATGCTTTTGGCGACTTGAATTATCACGTACGGGAATTATCAATTGAATTTCTTTACATAAATGGTTATTTTTTACCGTACTGTAATATTTCTGGTGACATAATGAAAAAACAAGACCCACAATACGGTATCGTCCGCTCAGCGAAAGAATTAGGCGGAATGACCCGCGCCCACCGTAAAAACCAACATCTGACACTTGAAACGGTTTCCGGGCTGGGGAATCTGAGCCCCCGCTTTCTCTCCGAATTCGAACGGGGCAAGGAGACAGCCGAGATCGGCAAGGTAATTAAGGCGCTTCGCACCATTGGGCTTGAAGTCATAATCATGCCCCGAGCGGCAGCCCTCAAGTCCCGGTTCCTGGAAAACGGAGTAAAAGCTGATGACTGACCCCGACACATTGAACGTATGGAACGGACAGCGGCTCGTGGGCCGTCTGCGGCGAAATACCTTCGGGCAGATGGGGTTCCGTTACGATCCCGACTGGCTCTCGGGTGGAGGATTCGCCATCTCGCGAACCATTCCTCTCGTCCCCGGGGAATTCACAGCCGAGGCCGGAGTCGCCCATCGGTTCTTCGCCAACCTGCTTCCCGAAGGCGCTTTCAGGGAGCGCATAGTCCGCGAACTCAAGACGTCAAACACGGACTTTAACCTGTTGCGGGCTATCGGCGGTGAGTGTGCAGGCGCCCTGTCCCTTCTTCCCCAAGGTCAGCAGCCCTCGGCTGAAGGCAGCTATATACCGATAACGGAAAAGGAATTGGCCACCCTAGTCGCCCAGCGCGGACGGCCATGGTCCTGGCCGGAGGAAAAGAAGTCGAGATTCTCGCTCGCGGGTGCCCAGGACAAACTCCCGGTTCTCCTGCAGGAAGGTGAATACCTGCTGCCCCGAGGGGACTCGCCGTCAAGCCACATACTCAAGTTCGAGACCGCGGAATACCAAAGCGTGACCGCTTACGAGACTTTCTCCACTCTGCTCGCACGCGCCGCGGGTCTCCCGGTCGTCGACATACAACTGTGTTCTATAGAAACATTCCGCTACACGCTCCTTGAGCGCTACGACCGGTTCCGAGACGAGGGCGGGGAAGTGCAGCGGGAGCATCAGGAGGACTTCTGCCAAGCGCTTGGATACGGCCATGAACAAAAATACCAGGAAGATGGCGGACCACCCTTCGCCGAATGTCTACGAATGCTCCGGGAAACGTCGAGCGACCCGGCTACGGATACCGTACACCTGCTTCGTTGGCAGATCTTCAACGTGCTCGCGGGAAATTCAGATGGCCATGCCAAGAATCTCTCTCTTCTCCACAAGGACAACGGGGAGGTCCGGCTGGCGCCTTTTTACGATCTCGTATGCACCCGGGCCATACCCAAAATCGACCACAACTTGGCGTTATACGTGGGGGAAGAAAGAAACCCGGATGCCATAGTCAGACGCAACTGGGAAGAGATGGCCGGGGAGTGCGACTTAAGGCCCCGGTACCTGCTCGGTCTCGTTGACGAGGTCGCCGCACGACTGTTTGAGAGTTTGGCCTTGACAAGAACTTTTTTCGAGAAGCAGTTCGGCGAGTATCCACTTCTGCAGAATATAGAGAGAGTGGTAAGCAAGCAGTGCAAGAAGGCAGCAAGAAACTGACTTGAGATGTTTACAGTCCATTACAAGTCTTTTCCGTCCATGAGGATAGTGAATCCTTCCTGGAAAAAATGTTTGTCGTTAGTCAATATCTCTTTAACAGACTAGGAATTTACTGCCGGAGGTATAATACTTAATGAAGATCAAGGCTAGGACAGATACATGACCCGCAGCGAGGTCTCAAAACCCACAGAAACCGAGATTGCCCAGAGAGCGGCCAGTTATGAGTCCATCAATCCTGCACAACTCAATGCTTGGCTTGAGCCCTATATCCCACACGAACCTTCCAGCATCCTAGATGTCGGTGCTGGCAGCGGTCGGGATGCTGCTTGGCTTGCGTCGAAGGGTCATCAGGTGGTCGCAGTGGAACCGTCATCCGGTATGCGCAAGGAGGCCGAACGATTCCATTCCAAATCCGAGTTCACAGTGTTCTCAGACCGACTTCCCGACTTGGCAATGACCTGCCGGACCGGCCTGTCGTTTGACCTGATTCTTCTAAACGCCGTCTGGATGTTTGTTCCCGAGGCAGCACGGGAACGCAGCTTTCGGAAACTGATCGCACTTCTGAAGCCTCGGGGCGTCATAGCACTCTCGCTTCGCACACCGTGCGAAACACACCGGGGTATGCATCCTGTTTCCGTATCGGAGATCGAAGGACTCGCTCAGCGACACGGCGCCTACATAGAATCAGCCGAAGAAGTTGATGATCTCCTCGGACGACCTGGAGTAAAATGGCACCAGATCATCATCCGTTTGCCCGACGACGGTACTGGCGCATTGCCGCTAATTCGACGAATAGTGTTGCTTGATGACAAATCCTCAACCTACAAACTCGCACTGTTGCGGTCACTGTGCAGAGTGGCCAGCATATCCCCCGGGTTCGCACGCGAATCCGGACCTGATCAGGTCACCATCCCCCTGGGAGCTGTGGCTCTATCTTGGATCCAGCTTTATCTCCCTCTGTTGAGGGAGAATATCCCGCAGAATCCGAGAAACACTTATGGCGGTCATCGCCTCGGCTTTTCCAAGGCTGCTCTCGACAACCTCAGCCCGCAGGCGACTATACCTCTTCGACCAGGTGTATCATTGTACGCGGATCTCGGGACAAATTTGACAAAGTCGCTCCGGGACGCCGCCACAACCATCGAAAAGATGCCTGTGCAACACATCAACTATCCTGACGGGCAACCAATTTTCAAGGTGATGAGGAACAAGCAATCCAAGGTCGGTCACTCCATCACACTGAACGAGGATTATTTTTCGGAATTTGGAGAAATGACTGTTCCCGCCCATCTCTGGCAAGCTCTTCAGAGGTATAGCGTCTGGGTCGAGCCTGCCTTGGTCGAGGAATGGATCCGACTGATCCATGGATATGCGCATACACAGAAGAGACAAGTCGACGAATTGCGGTTAAGGCAGATGATGCGCCCTTATGAACCCGAGCGCAATCAGCAGGAAGTTCGCAATCATGCTCTGAAGTTGCTGAGGACGCAATCGGTATATTGCGTATGGACCGGCAGGAAACTGCGCGCGGACAGCATGCATATCGACCACTGTCTCCCTTGGGGAGCATGGCCATGCGACGATCTCTGGAATTTGATGCCTGCTAATAAAAGCTCCAACCTCAGCAAGAAAGATCATTTGCCCAACAAGGCCACCATCCGGAATGCACAAGACCGGATCATGACTTGGTGGGACAACGCCTACTGCAGGGAAGAGGCAACAAGCGAACGGTTCCTGTTAGAGGCAAAGGCACGGTTGCCCGCATTGAGGGAATCCAACCCCTCACTTGATGACGTATTCTTCGCTATGAACCTGCAACGGATGCGGTTGTACAATGATCATCGTATTCCTGAGTGGTCTGGGCCTAGCGGGTCAGCTCCAATCCTTTCGTCCTTGGAGAAGTAGCCCATAACCAAACCACTTCCAAACACCTTTCAGCATGACAATTTTACGGCCGCATTCTGTCCACAGCAAAAAAATTATATTAGATGGCCTTAAGTAGTTTTATTCCGTCTGAAAAACAACCTATTCCTTTTCAGCCACTCTGCCCAGCGGAACCTGCTTCTACTCCTCCGGCATCTCCCGCGCAATCGTCTCATAATCGCATCCTACAGCCTTGGCGAGCGCCCCGAGGCGTCTGCCCACAGTCTCAGGGTGCGGTATCTGGTCAGGCATATACAGAAAAAGCTTCTCTCGAGTTCTCTCAAGCCTCGTGCTCTCAAGAATCCGCGCAGCCCCTCCCGAAACAGTGTAGGCAAGGCGAAGCGCAAGCCCCGTAATCCTGGCTTCCTCCACATCATCATTGGAGAGAAACCCGGAAACTTCCCAGCGGCGAAGCAGATTTCCCATCGCCGCGTGCCGGGACGCCACCGAAAGAGCCACCCTTACCCTCTCGGCATGACTGATTCCCACAAGGGGCATCCTGAGTATCCTCAGGAATACCTGCTCCGCCCGGTACTCAGGATGTTCGAAAATCCCTATGTCCGAGAGATGACAAGCGGCAAGTCTGAGCCTTGAGTCCCCGGCGTATTCATCCGGTACCGCCGCCTCTATCCACCTGAAAAATGTCCTGCCTGCCTCAACCGACCTGCCCATCTTAAGGGCGATCTCCTCACACATGACAACCAGAGGATCAAGGGAGCGCTGCTGCGGGGAAAGATCATCGTATATGCACCCCTCCCGAAGACCGTACGTACAGAACGTAAGGCCGCTAACCCCCGTTTTTTTTATAAGACTTTCCATGAGTACCGCGGCGTAAGGAGCCGACTCCACCCTGTTTCGCCCCAGGATCCAGAGAGCCTGAAGCGAACCCGAAGATATCCCCGCTATTTCACGGGTCATTTCAAGCGCCCGGGACCTCGAAAGGCTGTAGCCGTGAACTATGCGGAGCGGATAATCCTCTGAGTCCATGTGTTTTTTGGCAAGGGCGCGCCACGAGCCCCCGACAGCGTAGAAGGTCTTTTTTTTCGCGTTAGAAAGCCACGAAAGGTCATAAAGGAGCGGAGCGATAAGTTTTTTGCGGGCTTTTTCGGGACTGAGACCGCTTTCAAGGAGTGGAATGGTGCCAAGCGCCAATGTGGCGTGATTTTTTGTTTTTCCGCCGCGGATCTCCACAAGCTCAAGGCTTCCGCCACCTATGTCTCCCACTATGCCGTCGGCATCAGGGATGGCGCACAGTGTTCCGAGCGCCGAAAGCCTCGCCTCCTCCACCCCGGAGAGTACCCGAAGAGAAATCCCGCATTCGCGCTCTACTGTCTTTTTGAAGTCGGGGCCGTTTGCGGCGGTACGCACCGCGGCGGTGGCGACGGCCTTTATGCCGGAGACCCTCATCGAACGCGCGATATCGACAAAGCGTCTCACGGTGCGCAGTCCAAGATCCATGCTCTGCGGCGACATCCTGCCCCGAGAGTCCATACCGCGCCCGAGGCCGCAGACAACCTTCTCGTCAAGTATCGGAAGCGGGGCGCGTCGCGGACCCTTGTATATCACAAGACGTATGGAGTTCGATCCCACGTCTATTACCGCAACGGTTTCGCTCCTGCCGGGCGGAGCCGCTGGAGCAGAGATTTTTGTCATGAATTATTCCTGCACAAACTCAGCCGGCATTACCGGCCTGGATTCGGCAAGCGCCTTGCCTCTCCCCGAAAGGCTGGGGTTAGTCATAAAATACCTGTGAGCCGAGAAGCTGTCCGCATCGCTTTTAAGCTTGCGGAAAGACCCGTCAGGGCGCATCTCCCAGCTGCTCTCAATGTCGCTTAAATTAGCAACCATCACCTGCTCGACAAGCTGCTTTTTCACTGTAGCGTTTTCGATCGGAACAAGAGATTCCACCCTGCGGTCAAGATTTCGAGGCATCCAGTCCGCGGACGAAATGAAGACCTTGCAGCCATCAGAGGGAAGCCCCTCCCCGGCGCCGAAGCAGATGACCCTGCTGTGCTCGAGGAAACGTCCCACGATGCTCTTCACCCTGATGTTCTCGGAGAGCCCCTCCACCCCGGGTCGCAGGCAGCATATCCCCCGAATGAAAAGTTCTATCCGCACCCCCGCGCAGCTCGCCAGATACAGCGCGTCTATGACCTTGCTGTCGACAAGGGAGTTCATCTTGGCCCATATAACCGCTGGGCGACCGGCCTTCGCGTGACCCATCTCCTCCCTTATGAGCTCAAGAGTCCTCGAGCGAAGCGTGACAGGAGAGTAGAATATCTTCTCCATCTTCTTGGGAGTGGCATAGCCGGTCATGTAGTTAAAAAGCTTGGCGGCGTCGCGCCCGAGCGCCTTGTTGGCCGTGAAGTAGCTGAGGTCAGTGTACACCTTGGCGTTTACGGGGTGGTAGTTGCCGGTGCCAAAGTGTGTGTAGGTGCGTATGCCGGAACCTTCCCTTCTCACCACCAGCGACACCTTGGCGTGGGTCTTAAGATCGATGAATCCGTAAACCACCTGAACTCCCGCGGCCTCAAGATCATGCGCCCACCGGATGTTGGCCTCCTCGTCGAAGCGGGCCTTTAGTTCCACAAGCGCCGTTACGGATTTTCCGGCCTCGGCAGCCTCTATGAGTCGCTTCACTATGGGGGAGTCTTCCGAGGTGCGGTAAAGTGTCTGCTTGATCGCGACCACCGCCGGGTCCTCGGCCGCCTGCTTCAGAAACTCAACGACTACGTCAAAGCTCTCGTATGGGTGGTGGACGACAAAATCCTTCTGCCGTATAGCGGCTATCACGTCGCCTCCAAATTCCCTTACCCTCTCGGGGTAGCGTATGCTCATGCGCTTGTAAAGAAGGTCGCTTCGATCATCGAGCACTATCTCCTTCACGCTCTCAAGCCCGAGCATCCCCTTGATCCTGAAAAAATGCGCGTCGCGGGCCTCAAGTTTCTCCATTATGAAATCAACGATCGCATCCGGCATGTCGGCATTCACGTCAACCCTTATCACGGACCCTCCCCTGCGGCGCTTAAGGGCCGTCTCAAACGTCTCCACAAGGTCTTCTGCGTCTTCATCTATCTCGAGGAGGCTGTCGCGGGTCACCTGGAAGATTCCGCTTGCCTCCACTTCAAAACCCGGGAAAAGGGATTTCATGTTGTGTTCTATAACGCGCTCAACCGGGACGAACTGGACTTTCTTTCCCCCGGGAACCCTTATGAAGCGCTCCACCTGCGAAGGCAGCAGTATGAGACCCTTCATGCGTTTTCCGTCCTCGGCGCGGGCAAGCTGCACGGCGCACACAAGGCTTCCGCTCTGTATGAAGGGAAACGGATGCGCGGGGTCTATGGCAAGAGGGGTAAGCACCGGAAAGAGGTTTTTCTTGAACCACTCCGAAAGCCAGTTCGCGCTTTGGCGGTCGAGCTTCTCGGGAGTCATGATCTTTATCCCCGCCTTCTTGCATAGGGAGAAAAGCTCTTTTTCGCACTCGTACTGGGTGTCAAGCAGGGAGCGGACTTTGTCCCTTACGGCTTCAAGCAGCAGAGACGGTGTAAGGCCGTCTTTGCTGCGGTCCACCACCCCTTCTGCAACCTGCACCGCAAGACCCGCCACCCTGACCATGTAGAACTCATCGAGGTTGCTCGCGGAAATGGAGAGAAAACGCACCCTCTCAAGAAGCGGAACCTTATCGCTGCCCGCTGTCTCAAGAACCCGCAGGTTAAAATCAAGCCATGAAAGCTCCCTGTTAAGATACCGCTTTGAAGAACGAAACGGGAACCTTTTGGTTGAGATATCGGTCACATAAGAAGTCACCTGCAACCTCCTGAACTCATAATATACCACATGCGGACGCTCAGTTGTGAATTGGCCGAATTGCAAGTCGCGTGAAAAGCCACACTCACTTCTCTGCCTCCCAAAACGGTGTGATCCGCCCGAGGCGCCGCCACTGCGGCTGCGCCACGCGAAGGCACTTCCTAACCCGCCCCTGGGACCACTCCTGCGCGAGGCGAATAACCGAGGGATCGATTCTCCCGGGCTTTACCGCCGCCAGTATATGCCGCGCGACTATAGCGTCGTTTGTCTTTCCGAGGCTGTCCTGAAAACTTCCCATGAGTTTCATGAAGGGCGAAACCTCGGGGACGCTCCAAAGCGAGCTGAAAAACTGCGTTGCGTAGCGGGCCTTTTTTCCGCGTTTTCTTATTTCATGGAGGTCCTCGTCGGGAAGACGCGAAAGGGGTCTTGTATCCTCGAGAAAATAACGCCATGTTCTCCTGAGCACCTTTCTTGCAAACGGCCCCACGGGCTCATCGAAAGTCTTTGAGCAGACCTCCTTCTCTAAAGACGCGATCCATCGCTCGAACTGGAGCAGCAAACGGGCGTAGCGGCGGCTCTTAAGACAGGCGGCCGCATCCCCGACGGCGCGGCGACGCTCGGCGCGCGCGATGCGCCTGAGGCGCTCTGTCGCTTCTTTCTGCTCCGGCGCGGCTGAGGCTATTCTGGGAAGCGTCTCGCTTAAAAACACCTGCCAGTCGCGGGCCGGGGCCATGCGCTGCTGGAACCACCGGAACTCTCCGTTAAAGGCCTTTCGCTTGTCATAGGGAAGTACTCTCTTAAATGCGCGTAACGCCGCTCGCACGCGTCTCATCGCCACTCTCGTCTGGTGTACCCCTTCCGCCCTTCCCTCAAGGGTCGGAACCTCGTTTGCGAACATGTGCTCAAGCGTGCCCGCAATGATTAAATTAAACGCCTCCTGAACGCTCATCTCCTCTGTGAGCACAATCTTCTGAGCCTTTAGAGGTTTTGGTCTAAGGGACGGACTCGCAAGCGCGTAGCCCCTTTGCGCCTTGGTGAGGTGTCCGAGGCACAGGTCATAGGTCTCGCAGAGCTCAAGCGCCACGTCGAGCATGCGGGCGGGGTCTCCCGAGAGCAGTTCAAACTCCGCTTCGCAGACAGGCTCCGAGACACAACCCCCGCGTGTTTCAGCGCGGATCACTCCCCGGTCCACCGCCAGTTCGAATTCGGCGCCCTTGGTCCTGATACGAATCGCCTCGCGCTCAAAGTCGGTTGTGAACACCGGGCCGAGGCGCTTTTCGTAACGCCGGTGGGAGATTTTGCGCAAAAGGGCGGGATCGTCCACGGCAAAAAGATCGGGAAAGACTCCGTTTACCGCCACGGTCCATTCCCTGAAGTTCTGAAGACCAGCAGGGCCTCGAAACGGCGCCTTTATGGTCTGCTGTCTGCCGCTGCCGTTATCCCGGACCCGAAGCGCTATTTCGGATTTTCTGAGAGCGTGGCGCGGAGTATCGAAATAGGTGCTTACGAGGCGGCGCTTCGTGGGGCGGCCCCTGCGAAGGGGCTTAAGAGACTTGTGACGCAGAATCCGATCCGCCACGGAGGGCGAAAGGGAAAGCTTGAATTCCGTTTCCTCGTACATGACGCAAATGCTCAACCACCCGGTTTTAGGGGAAACCAGAACTTTCAGTTTACTTGATCAGAGTCCGGTTGTCATTTTCGTCGGCATTTTTGCCCGTATTTTCTCCCCGCCACTGGATGAAACCGCAGGAGAATGTATAATTTTCGCTGTAACCCGCGATGGCAGATTCCTTCGTTCACCTACATCTACATTCGCAGTACTCGCTTCTTGACGGTTCCATCAAGTTTGACGACCTTGTCAAAAGGGCAAAGGACCACTCGATGCCCGCCGTCGCCGTGACGGACCACGGAAATCTCTTCGGCGCGTACGAGTTTTTTGAAAAGGCGACGGCACAGGGCGTAAAGCCCATAATAGGGTGCGAACTCTACGTGACTCCCACGCTCAAGCTTGAAAAGCCGTCTGACGGGAAAAACTACCACCTCACCGTGCTGTGCATGAACGAGCAGGGGTACAGAAACCTCTCAAGGCTCGTAACGAAAGGGTATTTCGAGGGGTTTTACCGCCGCCCGCGCGTTGACCACGAGATGCTTTCGGAGCATAACGAGGGGCTCGTAGTGCTCTCCGGGTGCATGAGCAGCGAACTCTCCCAGGCGATCTTCAAAAAGGATCAGAAGGAGCAGGCAAGAATCGCGTCGATATACAAGGAGATATTCGGAGACCGCTACTATCTTGAGGTACAGGCAATCGGCCTCCCGGAGCAGCGCAGGATCAACAGTCAGCTTCGTAAAATCGCCAAGAGCCTGGACATAAAGCTCGCGGCGACCAACGACTGCCATTTTCTAAGAAAAGAGGATTACAAATCGCACGATGCCCTTCTCTGCATCCAGACCGCGAGCATGGTGGCCGACCGGAAAAGAATGAGGTTCCAGAGCGATGATTTCTACGTGAAGACCCGGGAGGAGATGGCGCAGGAGCTTGAGGGCTTCGAGGACGCTATTGAGGAGTCAGTGAAAATTTCCGAGCGCTGCGATTTCGAGTTTAAAAGCAACGGGTACAGGTTCCCCGAATACGTTCCTCCGGAGGGAAAATCGCTCGACGGGTTCATGCGCGAGATATCGGGGGCCAATCTCGAAGAGATGCTGCGGGAGAACGAAATACCTGAAGAAAAACACGATCTGTACCACAAGCGGCTCCGCTCAGAGCTTGACACCATCTGCAAGATGGGATTTTCCGCGTACTTCCTCGTGGTCTCCGACTTCATACTGCACGCGAAGAAAAACGATATTCCCGTGGGGCCGGGCCGGGGAAGCGCCGCCGGCAGCCTGGTCGCCTACGCGCTCGGCATAACGGCCGTAGACCCCATAAAGCACAATCTTATTTTCGAGAGGTTTCTTAACCCCGAGAGGATAAGCATGCCCGACATAGATGTTGATTTCTGCGGAGAGCACCGCGACGAGGTGATAAGATACGTCACGGAGAAGTACGGAGCAGACAAGGTGGCGCAGATAGGCACCTTCGGAACCATGTCATCAAAAGCTGTGATAAAGGACGTGGGAAGAGTGCTTGGGCTTCCGTACTCCGAAGTCGACCGTATCTCGAAACTGATTCCCTCCTTCCGGGGGAAAGTGTTCAGCATAGAGGAGGCCGTTGGGAAGGTAAAGGAGATAAAGGACCAGCTCTCGCGGAGCAAGGAACTTGCCGAAGTGGTTGAGCTTGCGAAATCGCTTGAGAACATGGTTCGCCACTCCTCCACCCACGCGGCGGGCGTGGTGATATCGGACGAGCCGCTTGCCGACTACATACCGCTTTACAGGGGAAGCAAAAACGAGATCGTCACCCAGTTCGACATGAGCTCCATAGAGAAGCTCGGTTTCGTGAAATTCGATTTCCTCGGCCTAAAGACCCTTACAATAATTGACAAGGCGGTGAAATACATAAGGGAAACCAGAGGGAAAAAAGGCGTGGAATTCGATCTTGAGAGAATCCCCCTTGATGAGCCGAAGGTCTACGCGCTTCTTCAGGAAGGCGCCACAATGGGAGTGTTCCAGGTTGAATCCCAGGGGATGAAGGATCTTCTGGCGAGACTGCGGCCCACGGATTTCGGGGACATAACGGCCGCTTTGGCCCTTTACCGCCCAGGCCCCCTTGACAGCGGCATGGCGGAGGAATTCATCCAGAGAAAAAACGGGGGAAAGGTCGATTTCCCCCACCCGGCGCTTCGGGAAATACTGGGGGAAACATACGGTCTTTTCGTTTACCAGGAGCAGATAATGCAGACGGCAAGCGAGCTTGCGGGTTTCACCATGGGCGAGGCGGATCTTCTGCGAAGGGCGATGGGCAAGAAGAAATCAAGCGAGATGAGGGCGCAGAGAAAGAGATTCCTCACCGGAACGAAGAAAAAAGGCATCGAGCCCAAGCTTGCCACAGAGCTTTTCGACACCATGGAAAATTTCGCCGAGTATTCCTTTAACAAAAGCCACAGTGCCGCCTACGCCATGATCACCTACCAGACCGCCTACCTGAAGGCGCACTACCCCGCTGAATTCATGGCGGCGTTTATGTCCGTAGAGGCCCACAACGTGGACAAGGTGATCTCCGGCATAACCGAGTGCAGGAAAATGGGAATCGAAGTGCTGCAGCCCGACATAAACCAGAGCTCCTCCGGATTCACAGTCCTCGATGAGAGGATACGGTTCGGGTTCACCGGCATCAAATACGTCGGTGACGGGCTGATAGAGGAAATAGCGAAGTGCAGGGAGAAAGACGGGCCGTTTAAATCCATTATCGACTTCTGCACCAGGGTGAATTCAAAAAAACTCAACAGAAAGGCGTTTGAAAGCCTGATACAGGGAGGGGCATTCGACTCATTTGAGCCGAACAGGGCGCGGCTGTTTGCCTCTGTTGATGACCTGATGCGCTACAACTCGATAAAACATCACGCTCCGGTGAGCGGGCAGGGAATTCTGTTTGACCTCTCAGATTCCGTGGATGCCCCGAAACTTGCCGAAACCGAGAGGTGGGATGACCGCACGAGGCTTGCGAATGAGCTCGATGTTCTCGGGTTCTTCATATCATCCCATCCACTTGAGAAGTACTCTTCAGAGCTTAAAAGATACAGGGCCCTGCACAACAGCGAGTCCGTAAAACAGGTAAAAGACGGGTCGGAAGTGAGAATCGCCGGGGTGGTGAGATCAATAGAGATAAAAAACACCAAGAAAGGTACCAGCCTTCTGGGTTACATGATTCTTGAGGATATGAACGGATTCACCGAGGGGATAATTTTCAACGATACCCTGCAGCGTTCGCGAATGCTCCTTGAGCAGAAAATTGAACCGATAATAGCCAAGGCAAGGGCGGAGGTGCTCGATGACAAGGTACGTCTTCTCGTAAGCGACATATCCTCGCTTGCGGAAACCAGAATGAACTGCGCGGTCCGCATAAGCATCGCCCGGGACGCGGCGAGCGAGGAGAACATAGTCGGCCTGAGAGAAATCCTGGAGAAGTTCCCCGGCGGATCCACCGTGATAATAGATCTGAAGACGGACCGCTCGGAAACACTGCTCAGGGTCGGAAACTGCAAGGTCGACTTCGGAGACGAGCTGATAGAAAACGTCGAGGGGCTGCTCGGAGAAGGTGCGGTGACCCTCAGGGAAAGCTCATTTGCCTAGAGACTCTATAAGCTCTCTCAGATCCTCGGGGTTCTTCGTGATAACAAACACCTCCTGCACCGAAGTGCCGCTTCTAGCTATGAGCTTGGCCCCGCTTAGGGTGCTGTACTTGTAGACAACCGCGAGATTCTCCCCCGTGGAGCGACCGACCTTTATCTCTCCGGGGATGATTCCCGTTACGTGGTCAAGATCCGAGATGTTGTTCTCAAGAAAACGCCGCAGTCCCTTTATTATCGCATGTTCGGTCTTTATCTTGTTTTTTCTGTATTTCATGATCTCTCTGGAATATTATACTTCTTTATAGGATCAAGGGTTAGTAAACACTCGTGCGCGGAGATTTATCCCGGCTGCCCGATCCTCCGCCAGCAATAATGCGCAACGAAGCAGAGAAGGCACCGTGAGATGAGAAAGATAACAAAGCTTCGTTTTGAAAACGCCTACGCGGAACTGCCGTCCGGGTTCTACCAGAAAAAAGATCCCGTTCCATTCGAGAGCCCTCATATGGTGGCGTTTAACGAAACCCTGGCGGAAGTACTCGGAATAGACCCCGGAGAGAAACACAACCCTTTTCTCGCAGAATACCTATGCGGGAAAAGACCGATTCCCGGAGCGGACCCCCTGGCAATGTATTACGCGGGATGGCAGTTCGGCGTCTACAACCCGCACCTTGGCGACGGAAATCCTCCACAAACAATATCGGGCGCTTCTGCTCGGGCAGATAATCGACGGGCGCAACCGCAGGTGGGACCTTCATCTAAAGGGTTGCGGAGCGAGCAGATTCTCAAGAGGGTTTGACGGAAGGGCCACGCTCAGATCCTCCATAAGGGAGTATCTCGGAAGCGAAGCCCTCCACCACCTGGGGATTCCTTCCACAAGAGCGCTCTGCATTACGGGAGGCACCGAGAAAATCGAGAGGGAGACAACGGAACCCGCGGCAATGATGCTCCGGGTCGCCACGACCCATGTGCGTTTCGGCTCCTTTGAAGGTTTTTACCATAGGGGAGAACACAAAAGTGTTCAGACGCTTGCAGATTACGTAATAGCTCGTCACTACCCGGAAATTCCCTGTGGAACAAAGGAGGGCTACGGACTTTTTCTGCTCGAAACGGCAGAAAAAACGGCAATTACCGTCGCCAAGTGGCAGGCTTTCGGCTTCACCCACGGAGTTATGAACACCGACAACATGTCCGTAACGGGTCTCACCCTTGATTACGGACCGTACGGATTTCTGGAGACGTTCGAAAGGGACTACGTCCCGAACCATTCGGATCATTTCGGCAGGTACAGCTACGCAAACCAGCCCGCAATCGGTCGGTGGAACCTTGAGAAATTCGCAAGATGCCTGGAGGGCCTTGTGGATGAAGAAGAAATCGCCCGTGCCGCTGAAACCTACAATGCGGCTTTTTCCAGAGCCTACAGAAGGCTCATGCTGCGAAAATTCGGATTCGCAAAGGAAAAAAGGGAATCCCTTCGGTTTATCGAGAAAACCCTGGGCATGCTGGCCGAATCCGCAACGGACTACCATATCTTTCTTAGAAGCCTCTCTGACGTAAGCCGCGACGGCTCTTTTGAAGAAAACCCCTGGCTTGCGGAATTCTGCGCGGCCTCGGAGAAATGGCGACGCTGGGTCTCGGAGTACGCCGGAGAGCTTCGGGAAAATTCCCTCCCTGACCGTGAAAGAAAAAAACTCATGGACTCCGTCAATCCCAGATACGTTCTGAGAAACCATATAATGGAGACCGCGATAAGGGATGCCGTTTCGCGCGGCGACTATTCGGAGATAGGAAAGGTAAAGAAGGTATTCGAGAATCCGTTCTCAGAGCAGCCGGAGTATGCAAACTACGCGGCTCCTTCTCCCGAGTGGGCAAAGGGGCTGGTCGTAAGCTGTCTTTCCTAGGACGGGACAAGAAAACTCGCGCGGATTTTTTTTACCCCCGAGACGGAGAAAGATACGGTAACCACGGCATCATACCCTTTTCCGTCAACCTGCCTGACGGTCCCGGGGCCGAAAATCTCGTGATCGACCTTCTGGCCGGGGCGGAATATCTGACCGGCGCTCCCTGACTCAGGCGCGGGGGCGGGGGACGGGGATACGTCGCGGCGGCGACCTGAGTAGTGATCCGACAGTTCCGTTCTTGCTGACTCGAGGACAAGGTATTCCGGCGGGATATCGTTAAGAAAAATCGACCCTTCAATGGTGGGGCTGCTGCGCGCAGAGCCGCTTTTTTTTGAATAGTAGCTCATGTGCAGGCGCCTCTCTGCCCTGGTTATCGCCACGTAGAAAAGCCTTCTTTCCTCCTCGGTTCCAGACGGAGTCTGGGCGGCCCTGCTGTGCGGAAGCAGCCCATCGTTAACCCCGATCACGAACACCGCGGGAAACTCAAGTCCCTTGGCGGCGTGAATGGTCATAAGGGAGACCTTTTCTCCTTCGGAGTCCTGCCTGTCCTCATCGGTTGAAAGCAGCACCAGGTCGAGAAAATCGGAAAGGCTCATATTTTGGGCCATCTTGGCCGCAGTTAAAAGTTCATTTACGTTTTCCACCCTAGGGTGATCGCTCCCCAGATAGTCAATATATTTCGTACGGTCAAAAAGCAGCTTGAGAACCCCGGCAGCGGGGAGGTTCTTTGCCGCCTCCCTAAGCTCCTCCAGAATGCCCGTAAACGCGCGAAGCGCCCCCTGGGTCCTCTCGGGCAGAAGTTCCCGCTCCCCGCAGTATTCAATTGCGTCTGAAAGGACGAATCCACCCGCCCGGGCGACTTCCCGCAGCTTGGCGACCGTGGCATCCCCTATCCTCCTCGGCGGCACGTTCACCACTCTCTCGAAGCTCACGTCGTCACTTGGGTTCTGCACAAGCCTCAGGTAGGCGATTATGTCCTTTATCTCCGATCTTTGGTAAAAACCGACTCCCGACACTATCTTGTATGGAATCCGCCGCGCCCTGAGAGCATCCTCAACAACCCTCGACTGAAAGTTTGCCCTGTAGAAAACCGCGATCTCATCCCAGTTAAGCCCCTCGGATTCGACAAGATGAGAGATTCTCCTCGCCACAAACCTTGCCTCATCTTCGCTGTCAATTGCCCTGAACAGCACGGCTTTTTCCCCCTTGGGGTTCTCGGTCCAGAGGTGCTTTTCCTTCCTCCTGCGGTTTCTCGCTATCACCGAGTTCGCGATGCCGAGTATGGTTTCCGTGGAACGATAATTCCGTTCAAGCTTTACCACCTTCGCGCCCGGAAAATCCCTCTCAAAATCAAGAATATTGTTAAGATCGGCCCCCCTCCACCCGTAAATCGACTGACTGTCGTCGCCGACGACAAAGATGTTCCGGTGGAGCTGCGAAAGAATTTTCGCAAAGCTGTACTGAACGGGGTTTGTGTCCTGATACTCATCGACAAGCACATGATAGAATCCGCTCTGATAGCGCGCACACACGCCTTCGTTCTCATGCAGGAGCCTCTCCGTTGCGCAGAGCAGGTCATTAAAAGTCATGGCGTTTCGCCTGATGAGCTCGCTTTTGAACAGTTCGTAAAGATCCCCGAGCGCGTTGCCGTAGAAATCATTTTTGAAAGAATCGATGGTCCTGTTCTCGAACCTGTCAAACTCGGAAATCACGTTCTTGGGCACAAAGAGACTTTCCCCGTAGTCAAGTTCTTTGAGGCAGTCCTTAAGAAGTCTGATCTGGTCGTCCTGATCGTAGACAACGAAATCTTTTGTGTAGCCTGGGAGAAAATCCGCTTCCGCTTTAAGAATGCGCAGACATATGGAATGAAAGGTACCCATCCACATTCCGCCCCCCGCGCCTTCGCTCAGGCCGCGGACCCTTTTTTTCATCTCCCCTGCGGCCTTGTTGGTGAATGTCACGGCCAGTATGTTCTCCGGATGAACGTGAAGATCGTTTACAAGATAGGCAATGCGGTGGGCTATCACCCTGGTTTTTCCCGAACCCGGTCCCGCGAGCACAAGCAGCGGGCCCTCCCCATGGGTTACGGCCTCAAGCTGGGAAATGTTAAGCCCTTTGAGAGAGTTGTCTGACATGGTATCGCGAATAGAAATTCCTGGCTGGGGCGGGAGGACTTGAACCCCCACTACCGGGACCAAAACCCGGTGTCCTGCCGTTAGACGACGCCCCAGTTGCAAAGAATTCCTAATGTTACCACATCCGTGCGACTGTTAAAGAAAAACCGCGAGACAAAGCGCAGGAAAGCGTAATTCCGGCAAGAGACTGCGAAGCGGGCCTGAGAGCAAAGACGCGCGTTACGGACGAAGAACCGCCCGACATCTTCGCCGGACAAAAACAACGCAAAGCATTGCGAATATGACAATGAGCATACCTACAAGAGCACCTTTGGCACTGTTTGTGGTCTCCGAAAGAGCGCATCCTCCGTCATCCTCCGATGGCCCGAGGTAAACCCCCGAACCAAAGATGTAGACAGGGGCAGAAGGGTTGTCCTTATCAGATGAAACGAGTTTCGTGTAGCCAAGCTTCGGGGAATCACCGCCGGGACCTCCGTGCTGCTCCCCGTCACCCACAATGGCGGGGTCTTCCCAGTTGTAATCCACAAACCCTCCTCCAGACATCTTGGCCGCAGCAATGAGCCGGGCAATATCATCCCCGACATCGGGATTGTCGAGCAGATTGGTCTGCTCAATGTTTCTGTTCGCCCCGTTGAAAATCACGTTGCCTTTTTCGTCCATTATGTATATGTAGGTGGATACGTGCCTCCATGGCCCGTTATCAAGCCTGAAAATAGTGCGCAGTCTCACTGGATCGATCCCGGGAAGCACAATAGCCCCTGTAAATAAAAGGATTGCCTCGTCCACGAATGCTTGAAGTTCCTGTTTTCTCTCCTCTTCGGTCTTCTTTTCGCCATCCTCTTTTTCGGCACTTCCTACCTGCTGGGCTTTTTTGGTCGGAAACAGGTCTATCTGATCAGCATGGACTGAGTCGACCAGATTCTCAACCACATCCTCATAGGACTCTTTCTGACGTATGACTTGGGGCTCATAAGTAAATCCCCCGACAAGAACAAACTGGGTACCTTGGCTCGGATGGGAAAACGGAACAACCGAGGCCGTGAACGGATGCGCATAGGCTTTGCCGGCACTGTAAGTCACCAGACCTCCTTGTTGTTTTAGAAACTCTTGTCCTACATTTTTTCCTGCTTCATCTTCAAGCTGGGACCAGTTCTGATCCTCAAGCTCCCTGTTGTTGGAGTGAACATATACACCTCCTTCGCCAGTAAGGAGAACAAGGTAAGTGGAACCATCATTCCACTCTCCTTCGTCATCCCTGAACTCATTCAGTATTCCAAGCGCCTCGGAAAAAGTCGTGGCTTCTGAAAGATGTGCCGCTGCGTGCTTTACGAATTCCCCAAGGGCCTGGTCATCCGATACACCGGAGGCGGTCATGTTCATCATGTGGTCGCTGCTACCATGGGCAGACGCGGGAGGAGCATGGAAGGAAACAGCCCCCACCAGCCCCAAAACACAGAATAAAAAGATCAGATGTCTCATTGTTTTCATTGTATCTCTCCAAGCCGCAGGGTCTGACGCGGCAAAAACTCCTTAATCTTATTCAGCAAATATCTGCCCCAAGTTACTGCTGGCACCTCACGCCGGCAGCTTCCCCAAATGCGCAGTTATGCACTCCTCGTCCCCTGTGTCCACAGTTAAAAATGTGATATTCCGTACCTACGCAATTTACTTCATCAAGCAGGTAAGGACGCGACGTATTAAGATCGATCACGGCTTTTGCTTCTCCTCCCGTAAGATTCAGCTGACGGCAGGCCACACGGGCATCATCATCGTCCCAGTTGTCATCGCATATCACCTTCCATTTCCCTTCATTGTTGTCATATATCTCAAGCAACACCCCCGAAAGTCGAAGTTCTCCGTCTGCCGGGTCTGGAGGAACTATCGGCCCCGCATGAAAGCTTTCTACCTCTTCTGAGTTTCCGGCGTCATCCACGAAACCGACTCTTACCTTTACATATTCCTCCTCATCAGCATCCTGCAATGTATAGGTCCTCTTAGTCGCACCTGAAATCTCCGTTTCTACCCAGCTGCCAATATCAACCCTTATCCACTGATAGGTAAACGAGTTTCCATCCGCAGGGGTTCCGTCATCGTTGGTTAATTCGAAGGGTTTTCCGTCCGCGTCGGTGATCTTGTGATGATGAGCGGTTAATTCCTCTCTGACTTTGAATGTGCCGCTAATCTCAACCCGGCCAACAGCGTCATTGTTTGCGGTCGCAGCGCTGCATTTAACGCCGAAAGCTTCCTTTTCCCCGCAGTCATGGGATCCGAGCAGCGCATGCCTGCACTTGTCCGTCCCGAGGAGTCTGTCCTCAGAACCCGCACACTCAAGTTCGTCAACCAGGTAAAAATCGGATGGATGATCCCTATCGTCTGGCGCCACATCAAGCTTGGTCAGAGGCTCTCCTCCCGAAAAACCCAGCTGACGGCACACTACCTCGGCCTCCTGCCTGCCGACCACGCGAATACTACTGTCTTTCCCCAGAGTCACAAGCCCGTCATCGCATATGCCTTTCCATTTACCTATTAAGTCTTTGTTCTTATCAAATATCTCAACCCTGCCCGAGGGGGCGGTAACCGTATCGAGATCCACCACTTTTTCTGTATCCACATCCACCAGTCTATATTCTGCATCATTCAGGTCATGCCAGTGGGGCCCGCATGTGCTACCAGCTGGGTAGGTTAAACCAAGTCTAAGAAGCCGCACACAGCCTGAGTCGTTAGGGTAATGGGCAGTTGCGTCGTAAGCGGGCCAGACCATAAGCAGCAAAAACCCCAGGATAAACGAGAGTTTCCGGCACATTCCCCCCTCTTTGCAACCAAATACGTTTTTCAATTCTTCAAATCGCCTCATCTCTCTTTCCTCCTGAAATTCTAGAAATCAGTTCGCATTGCATGTGACGCCAGCGTACTCCCAGGATGTGCAGTTGTGTACTCCCCGTCCCGAGTGGTCACATTCAAGCAAATTATCTTCCGTACCGTCGCACCCCACTTCATCAAGCAGGAAAAGAAGCGACGGATACCCAATCCAGACTATATCTCCATGCGCTGTTCCTCCCGATGAATAGCCAAGCTGCCGGCACGCTACCGATGCGTCCCGATCGTCCCAGTTATCATCGCATACACCCTTCCATCGCTTGTTTGGCTCATCAAATATCTGCAGCAGTCCCTCATTGTCACCGGACCGCTCGCCTGTGGTGAGGTTAATGGTGCTAAGCAGTCGAACACTGCCGTCGGGCTTGTTCGTATATATCGGCCCCACTTCAAAGCTTTCCACCTCTTCTGAGTTGCCGGCATTATCCTCGAAACGGATTCTTACCTTGATCCATTTCTCCTCGTCAGCTTCCTGCAGGGTATAGGTGGAGGCGGTCGCTCCCGATATTATTGTCTCATTCCAGACTATATCAGATCTTATCCACTGATAGGAAAACGCACTTGCGTCCGTGGGTTTTCCGTCAGCGTCGGTGATTCCCGAGTGATCCGCGGTCAGAGTCACCCCGGTTTTGGGCTCGGTTCCCCTGATCGCTGTATGACCTATGGCATCATTGTTTGCGGTCGAGGCTTCACAGGTAACACCGAAAACCTCATTATCACCGCAGTCGTTCTCTCCGCGCGGCAGATGCTTGCATTTTCCGTCGCCGAGAATCCTGTCCTCAGAACCCGCACACTCAAGCTCATCAAGCAGGTAATACGCAGAAGTTTCACCGGAGAAGCCTGAGGGAAGAGCAAGCTCGGTTATCGGAGTTCCTCCTGAAAAACCAAGCTGGCGGCATGCGACACGAGCCTCCTGCCTGCCGATCACGCGCACATTGCCCTCTTCCGCTTTTCCAAGAGTTCCAAGCCTGTCATCGCATATACCCTTCCATTCACCCGCACCGTCGCCATCTGGATCATCAAATATCTCAAGCCTGCCAGAGGGAGCGGTCACCGCAGCGAGATCCACCACAGCATCAGTATCCGCATTCACCAGCCTTAGATCCCCATCGGCATTTGATTCCTGGGTGCTTACGTCCGCGGGTCCGCCCGCGAGCAAAATCCCCAGCAAAAACCCCGCAACCACAACTAAAACGCGCGACAGGGAAGTGGTTCCGGAACGCACCCGGGTGCCGTCTTCTTTCCGAAATCTGCTTTTCAATTCTTCAAATCGCCTCATCTCTCTGATCTCCTAAAAATTCTTGCAGCTCAAAATTTTTACAGTGATGCAAGCACCCGTGCAAATCAGTCCACACCACATATGACACCTGCGTATTCCCAGGATGCACAGTTGTGTACTCCCCGTCCAGCGTGGTTACATTCAAGCAACTCACTTTCCGTACCTTCGCACCCCACTTCATCAAGCAGGAAAAAAAGCGTAGTCCCAATCCAGATTATATCTGTATCCGCTGTTCCTCCCGACGAATAGCCAAGCTGCCGGCACGCTACCGATGCGTCCCGATCGTCCCAGTTATCATCACATACACCCTTCCATCGCTTGCTTTGCTCATCAAATACCTGAAGCAGTCCCTCATGGTCGCCGGACTGCTCGCCCGAGCTGACAGGAACATTAAAAGATGTCCGTAGCAGTTCCTGCTCGTTAGCAGACATCTTAACCGTGTTGGAACCCGTGGTGAAACTAATGGTGGGACGCAGTCTAAGGCTGCCGTCGGGCTTGTTCGTATAGATAGGACCCGCTTCAAAGCTTTCCACCTCTTCTGGGTTGCCGGCATTATCGTTAAAACGGATTCTTACCTTGATCCATTCCTCCTCGTCAGCTTCCTGCAGGGTATAGGTGGAGGCGGTCGCTCCCGATATTATCGTCTCATTCCAGAATACATCAGACCTTATCCACTGATAGGAAAACGCACTTTCGTCCGTGGGTTTTCCGTCAGCGTCGGTGATTCCCGAGTGATCCGCGGTCACAGTCACCCCGGTTTTAGGCTCAGTTCCCCTGATCGCTGTATAACCTACTGCATCATTGTTTCCGGTCGGTGGTTCGCAGGCAACGCCGAAGACTTCATTATGACCGCAGTCGTTCTCTCCACGCGGCAGATGCTGGCATTTTCCGTCGCCTAGAATCCTGTCCTCAGAACCCGAGCACTCAAGCTCATCAAGCAGGTAATACTGAGAAGGTTCACCGGGGAAGTCTGAAGGAATAGCAAGCTCGGTTATCGGATCCCCTCCTGAAAAACCAAGCTGGCGGCATGCGACACGAGCCTCCTGCCTGCCGATCACGCGAACATTGCCCTCTTCCGCTTTTCCAAGAGTTCCAAGCCTGTCATCGCATATACCCTTCCATTCACCCGTTCCATCGCCATCGGGATCATCAAATATCTCAAGCCTGCCAGAGACCGCGGCCACCACAGCGGGATCCTCCACAGCATCAGTATCCGTAGTCACCAGTCTTAGATCCCCGTCTGCATTTGGTTCCTGGGTGCTTACGTACTCAGGTCCTCCCGCGAGCATAATCCCCAGCAAAAAACCTGCAACCACAACTAAAACACGAGAGAGAGAAGTGGTTCCGGCACGCACCCGAGTGCCGCCTTTTTTCCGAAATCTGTTTTTCAATTCTTTGAATCGCCTCATCCGAACCTCCGCAGGTTAAGCATAATACACCTGTTATCTGGGCAAACACCGCCTTTCTACATTGTATGTTTGAGTCCCAGTTCGTGTCAAGCAGAAATTAAGCGTTTACAAAGCACAAGCTTCACGCGCAGCCGCAATGACGTAAAGCTGCCCTCTGTGACTTGAGAGCAGAATCTCATTGGATTCTCTTACAAACGATAGCCTGGCCTGTTATTCAGTATCCAAGGCCTGTTGCTCCAGACACTCAAGCGCCTTGAGCACGGGCTCCCAACGCTGCCAGCCGCGGTTGACGTAGCCCTCTGCCTCGGTGGGGGTCATCACCCTTGAATCATTGGCAGTACCAGAGAAAGTCTCCAAAACCCGAAGCCACCTTTCTACATGGTCGGCTGATTCCCGCCAAGTTTCTTCCGAATAGCCTTCCACATCGGCCAGCAGTTCATCCGAAACACAGACCTCCTTGTTGTCCTCGGCAAGCACTGTCTGGGGATGTTCCTCAAACAGCGCAAGCACATGCTCTGCGCTTAGAGCCACATCGTACAGGCGTACATCATCGATCAATCCTGCGTAGTGCTTCGTGCCGTTTACGCTCCGGCCGATCGCTGCCGGTCCGGTCCCTGTGTTAAGCCGCTTCGGGGAACCAACCAGGGTAGAGGCGGATTGCAGTTCGCCGTCAAGGTAGATCAATATGTCGTCTGAGTCACCTCCCGCATAGGTCACTGCAACATGATGCCAGCCCTCTTGAAGGTTAAGCCCGTTTACACCCCAGGCATGGCCGCTTACCGCTACCAGTACCTGGGTGCGGTCTGCGGCTATGGAGAAACGCTTCCCGGCTACATTCGGGCCATAGGCAAAGAAGGTCTGACCTTGATTGCCAGCGTCAGCCTTGAACCATCCTGCGACACTTCTTGTTGAATCACCAAGCGGGAAGTCTGACACGTGTGAAGCCAGGTCCACGTAGTCATCGCTTCCGTCAAGCGATAGCGCGTGGTCCTCTACTCCCTCACCGTCTTCGTTGGCCTCAAAGGCCACACCGCCTTTCTCCGTCCCATGGCTTGACCCTACCCAGTCAACTGCATCGTATTCAAAGCGCCAGTGGGAGACGGGAACCGGGAGATCCACTGCCCCCTCCCCGGAGTCGATCGAGCCTCCGTTGCCGCCATTTGTCCCACCGCCGCTCTCGAGCCGCTGGCCCGAGGGCCCTACGGCGAGCGTCGCCGTGCCGGCTAGCGCGTCGAGTTGCTGCGTCACGCCGTTTTCGTCTATATATTCAGGTGTTACTGTGACTGTAAGCGTCATCGGCACCGAGGCACCGTGGTCGATGGTGGCCGAGGTTCCTGTCACGCCAGGCAAGGCGCCGGCGGAAGCGTTCAGCGAATCACTGCTCTCGGCCGACCAGGACACCTCGTAGGATGTCGCGTATGCCACCGCGTCCCAAGTGACCTTGGCGCTTGTGTCGTCAACCGCCGTTACCTGCAGGTTGGAAACCGCTTCGGTGGGCGCCGGGGTGGCCTCCGCCGACGCCGATGGCGTCGGGGTGTAGGTCTTGTCGTCACCAGCCTCGTCCGTTCCGGTGATGAGGGGACATCCGAGGCCCGGGGCATCGCTTCGGACCTGGGCGCCAGCAACGGCATGGGCGCGGATGCTTCCGACGTATGTGCTGCGCACGCCGCCGCCCGAGGCAGTGTGACTGATGTCGGAGCAGCCCCTCTCGGCATTCGTATCGCTCTTGCTCTGCCTGTTGATGACCCAGATCCGGCGATAGCACTCCCAGGACGTGGCTGTGCTCGACGTGTCGTGTGCAAAGCGGAGACTCCCGTTGTAGCAGACCCTGTCAGCATCGCGGTCCTCGAAGGTCACCGTCAGCGACTGCTGCGGCGTGCCAAACCGAGTCAGCGACAGGCCGAACTTGCTGGGGTCGCTCGATGTGGCTGTCACCGTCACCGCTTCGCCGGTCGCCGGGCGGTTCGACAGGCGCAGCTTGTAGAAAAGCCTTGTCACCGGCACGAAGTCATTCTGGAAATACCTGAAACCACGCGTCGCCTTGACGGTGTTCGGACGCTGTTTGGCAGCGAAGTTATTGGCGTTCCATACCGCCGTATCCCACGCCTCGACCTCGGGCGCGTCGTCCACGTTGACCCGCAGGTTGGGGACGGAAAGGCTGTGGTAGCTAAGGTCGGTCGAGAGCAATGAATGGACGAGAATCAGCGTGCGGTTCCGGTGCGTGCCTGACTCGTCCGCCCCGTTCACTGTGACCGTCTGCGGCTCGCTCCAGTTCGTGGTCGTGAAGGTGAGGGAAGGGATGTTGGAGTCCACAGCACCACTGTCGCCATCTCGGTCGCTTGTCCGTTGCCCTATACTGGAAACGCTCACCTCCACATCCGCCGTCGGGGCTGCGTTCAGCGCCACCGTATAGGTCGCGCTGCCGGTCTCAAGCAGGCGGAGCGGGCCGGGCACAGATAGGGTGATGCCCGGGTCGTCATCGTTCACCGTTACCGTGGCCGAAAACGTGCTGCCGACCCTGTAGACTCGGGCGTTAAGGTCGCCGCCGACCGTCACCGTCACGTCGCCGCTCGCCTCGCTGTTGGTGTCGCTCACCGTGGGAACGGTGTAGGTCGCCGAGGTCTGGCCGGCCGTGATAACAACCGTCTGGCTACCCTCGTGATTCGAGGCCACAAAGTCGCTGCCGGCGACGTCTGAGACATTGAGATCCACCGTCAGGTTCGAGCTCGGCGCCGGGCTCGCATTGATCGTGAACTGCGCGCCCGCCCCCTCGGTCACCGCCGTGCCGCCGCTGATCGTGATCACCGGGAGACCTTCCAGGCAAGTGAGCGCGGTGAGGATCGTGGCCCAGCCAGACCAATCATTTCCAGTTCCAATTTCGTTTTGCGTTGTTAGCACGTTGCGCAGTTCAGTCTCCAAAATTGCAGTCGTTGGCGCAGATCCCGAAATGTTGCTGCCGGTCCACGCCGGAAGGTTGTTGGGATCTATAGCGATCAGCACCCGGTAGGTCGCCGTCGCAACCGGCGGTTTCCCGTCGTTGGTGTTGTTACGGTGATGATCGTAGGCGCCCTTCGCTTCCATTTCGGCGGTCGAGACGTCGCAACTCGTTTGTGCGTTAGACTCGTTCGGGGCGGCGATGCCGAACAGCAGCGCCAGCAACAGCAACACCGGCAGCAGGCCGTGCCACAGTCTGCGGGCGGAAGCTTGAGAACCCGCAACAGTGCGGGCTTGAAACGTATCAGGACTGCGCGGGGAAGAAGACTTACGGGTTTTGTGTCCAGAGACAGAGGAAGATGCTAATTTGGAAGCTGAAGACGGCGATGCGTCTTGAATGCACTCAAGTGAGAGATGGGGGGGGGGTCTTACCGATGCGGCAAAAATCCAGCGAGTCCGTGCCGCTTGAAACGGGTTCGTACTCGGCTCGGCTAATACTATTGTCGTGTTGGCTTATTTTCATTGTCAGTCCCTCCACTTTGGTTCTCTAGAGTTTCTTGCTCCTGCTTTTGACCGTCCCCTGTTTCTGCATCAGAAATTCTGTCCCCTTACAACATGTAAGTATAACAGAATTTCAGGCAACTTTCAAAAACAATTGCCCGGCAGCGGTGAATATCCGCTCGGAATCCGGGTAAGACAGGCTCAGTCGGCAAGAAAGTGCCAGCCGCTTATCCCGCTTGCCAGGAAAACGTCAAACTCAGAGGATGTTGCCAGATACTCATGGATCTCCTCCGCCGCGCTTCGCTGCCTGAAAACGGAAAAGACCGATGAGCCGCTTCCCGAGACAAGCACAAAGCGAGCCCCAAGCGACCTGAAAGTTTCCCTCAGGGAAACAATTCCCGGAGAAATTCCGAAGACCGCCTTCTCAAGACCGTTTTCAAGAGGGAAATCCCCCCGACAGAAACGCTCGGCAAGCAAAACCGGGTCGACTCTTTCAGGCGTCCCCTCCGGTGGCTCCCACCTGCTGTAGACTTCCCGTGTCAAGATGCTCTCGCGCGGGAAAATGATAACGTAGTGAAAAAGGGGGAAATCAGAAAGCACCCTAACCCTCTCCCCCACTCCCTCGACGAACGAAGAGGTGGATCTCAGGAAAAACGGAACATCGGCTCCGAGAGACGCGGCCATGCCCAGCAATTCCCGCTCAGAGAATCGCCTAAGCAATCTGTTGAGACCCACAAGAGCGGCTGCGGCATTCGAACTTCCCCCGCCGAGACCTGCCCCGAGGGGAATATTCTTTCTTATCGCCACGGAAACCTCTTTCCTCAACCCCGATGTCTCAAGATAAAGGCAACAGGCGGCTACGGCCAGATTATCCTTTCCGGAAGGCACTGCCCTTCCCGACCCCGAAAGGCTGATCCCGTCTCCCGGTTCCACAGAAATGCTTATTTCGTCAAAGAGGCTTACGGGCTGAAGTATCGACTGAATCTCGTGGTAGCCGTCGGGGCGTTTTCCGAGAATCCTGAGAAACAGGTTTACTTTCGCGGGGGAGAGAAGTTTTACGGAACTCATTGCCGCGCCACGTCCGGCTCGAAATTCATCGTAAGCCTCACGCTTCTAAGCGGAAGCACCAGTCTTTTTAGCTTAGAAGTGTTTTCATCAAAGCTGAGAAGAAGCCGAAACACGATGTATTTTCCCTCCGGGGTTTTCTCCCGAAGCCTGTATTTATAGACAAAAACGCCGCCATCCTCATCTAACTTCGCGTACGGGAGACCGAGAATCTCTATCACCTCAGAGAAATTCGGGATTTCCTTGGGTTCAAGGGACCTTACGGCCGCGGTGCTTGTCTTTTTAAGCTTTTTCACTTCGGCTCCGCCCACCGAACCCATCACCTTCCCGAGAACTTCCTTGTTTATATACTTAGTGAGGCGCTCGGGAAAGACGATCTCGCAGAGCTTTCCCCGACAAAGCCCCATCCCCATAGCCAGATCGAAATTTCCGCTTTCGCTCTTTCTGCCCGGATACTTTTTCACCAGATGATAGGTCCAAAGCTCGGTGTCTGCGGCAACGCGGGTTTTTACGGGCGGAGAGTAGACCATGAGCCACTCTATGTCTTCTGCAAGCAGTACCGGGTTTTTGAAGGCGAGGCGAAGACCGTCGTGGTCGCTCACGCTGAAATTCTCGCTGAAGCCCCCGAGCTGGCCTTTTACCTCAAGGAACCTGAAGAGCCGGCATCCCCCCACTGCCAGGCACAAAACAAGCAGAAAAGATATGAGAATTTTTCTTCGAGAAGGTGGCTTTCCCATCGGCAATTCGGCATTTCTCCCCTGATGCATTATTATACCGTATAGATAACAGGGAATTCTCTCTAAGGACTTCAGATGTTCGCAAGACTGCTAATTTTGTTCACCGTGGTTCCGCTCGTTGAGCTAACATTATTAATAAAGCTCGGAAACGTAATAGGACTCTGGCCGACCATATTCATAGTCATAGCGACGGGGGTGCTGGGAGCGGCGCTTGCCAGAAGTCAGGGAACGCAGGTCATAAGCGCGATAAGAGCGGAAGTCGCCGAAGGCAGGCCGCCCACCGAAAGCCTCATAAACGGTCTTCTGGTACTCGTGGGAGGGGTTGTTCTTCTTACCCCAGGACTGCTTACCGATCTTCTGGGGTTTTCCTTTCTCATTCCCTTTACCAGAAGCTGGTTCAAGAAAAAACTTCAAAGCAGACTGAGAAAATACGCAGAGAGAAGATCAGGCTCCGCGACCATAATAATACGCTGAAAGTGAGAAACGGTGCCCGCTCACGGCTCAAACGGTTCGTGGCTTATCTTGTGTATTATCGGCATGGAAAAACTTACCGACTCCATGAGCTTCTGTCCGTACTGAATCACCCACTGCTCGGGCGCAAGCGAGTAGAAGTCCGCAAGCGTCATCCATTCCCCTCCCCTCATTATCTCCCCGTAGTCGGCGCTTACAAGAAAGGCGGTCATGTCTCCGCCGTCCATGGCGTTTAGCACCGAGCACTCCACGTAGGAATGTATTCCCTCTAAGACGGGGCAGCCGTTTCTGCCCTCGAAATGGTCTATGCCGATAAATTTTTTCTTGTCCCTGCCCGAATAAAAGCCGAAGTTCCGCACAAGGGCGATCTGGTCCTTTCTGAGAAGATGAACCACGAGATTCCTGCCTTCCATTATGAACCCGTGGGTGTGATTTCCTTTCCATATCCCCATAAGGAGCCTGGGCACGGTGTGAACTATGGAGGAAGTGACAAGCGTCACCGCCACCTGGCCGTTTATCTCGTCCTCCCGCCTGCTGGTTATGATCACCACAGGGCAGTTATGCCAGAAAATCCCGGAAACTGAAGGCGCGTCGTTCACTGAAAAACTCCTTGTTCTTATCTCCGGCAGAAAATGCTGCGGGAGAATTGAAAAAACATCCCCCTTGTGCTATAGTAACCCCGTCTTTTAAGTTTACCCGCTATAACGCGGCGTCGCCTTTTAAACGGACTGAGATCCTAACCATGAAAAAAATAATCCCGGCGGTCGCTTTTCTTTTTCTGATCGTGGGTGCCCTGCACATCTCGGGGTGCTCAAAGAAGGTCCCTCCTCCTGGCTCCGCTGAAGGATCCTCGACGGAAACTCAGGACAAAGTCTTGGCAGTATCGAAGAGGCTTGAGGAGGCCCGCGCGGAGGGCGCCGAAGACACCTGGGAGTATGAAGAGGCGCAAAAGCTTTTCGAGAGGGCCCAGGAACTTATAAGCGAAGGGGAACTTGAGGAAGCTGAGGATGTCCTTTCACAAGCGGAACTCAAGGCCACTCAGGCAATCGGCACTGCCAGGGAAGACACCTACATGGAGGGCTTTGACGAAGAAGCCCAGGAAATACGGAAATCCCTGCTAAGCGACGCCTTCTCCAAGGAAAACTTGATAAACCTTCCCACTTCGGACGTCTTTTTCGAATTTGACAGAGTGGAGATATCGGAAGAGGCAATGGAGATAATCGACGGCAACATAAGAGTCTTCGAAGAAAACAAAGACAAAATCAAATTCATTCTAGTCTTCGGTTTCTGCGACATACGCGGGACCGAGGAATACAACCTCTCCCTTGGAAAGAAAAGAGCGGATGAAATCAAAAAATATATGATCGGAAAGGGGATGTCTCCCGATATGCTGCACTCCATCGGCAAGGGGGAGACGGAAATATGGCAGGAGGGAACATCGGAGGAGGCATACAGCCTTAACAGGCGAGCACACTTCATTGCCCTCTCTGACAACAATCCCTCAGAGAACCAATGAGGAAGAAATACCTGGCCATCGCCGCAATATCGTTTTGCTCCATGTTCATGTACGGGTGCGTAGCATCGGAAGGGGACCTGGATTTTCTTTATTCGAGGCAAAGAGGAATTGAAACAACGCTCAAGAAAATGCAGAAGGATATCGACTTGCTGAAGGCGGAAGCAGAGAAAGAAGACAATATCCACAATCTCAGCGAAAAGACTTTCGAACTCGAAAACAAGCTCCTGGAACTCGAGCAGATAATAGGCGAAATGCATGCGCAGAGCGAAGAACGGTTCAAGAAAATAGAAACCGGACTCTCGGCAACGCCAGAAGGCAAATCTCAGGCAGAAGTTCCCAAACCGCAGACACCGTCTGCCGCAACTTCCCCCCAGCAGGCTTCTGAAAGCCCGGACGGGAAACCCGGAATGGAACCAGCCCCCGCAGACCCCAAGGGAAGCTACGATCTGGGATTAAAGGAATTTACAGACGGCAACTATGAGGCCGCAAGGGCGTCGCTTCGAGAATATCTTGCCGCCGCCCCCAGAGGCGATGAGGCCGAAGACGCGATGTTCCTCGTCGCAGATTCCTACTTCAAGGAAAAATTCTACGAGGAAGCGATACTCGAATACCAGAACATAATTGAAACCTGGCCCGCCAGCCCCAAAATCCCGCTTTGCCAGCTCAACCAAGGAATAGCGCTCCTTAAGATAGGGAAACCGAACGAGGCGAGTCTCTTTTTCGAATCGCTGATCGAGGCGTACCCGGACTCACCTGAAGCCGCAACGGCAAAAAAACACCTTAAGACCTTGTCCACTCCGGGAGAATAAAAGCTCCGGCCGTGGTCGGCACTGAACCGTTTTCATGAGAACCACCAATTCAGAGAAGCTTTTCCGCAGGGCGAAGAATGTTCTTGTGGGCGGGGTAAACAGTCCCGTGAGATCTTTTGCGGCCGTGGGGGGTTCGCCACTTTTTGTATCAAGAGCTGAAGGTTCCTGCGTATACGACGCCGACGGCAACAGGTTCATTGACTATGTGGGCTCGTGGGGTCCGCTGATCCTGGGACACTCACACCCCTCGGTGGTGGAAGCCGTCGGGAAAAGGCTTCCGCTGGGAACAAGCTTCGGCGCCCCGTGCGAACTCGAAACAGACCTCGCCGCACTTATAGCAAGACATTTTCCTTCAATAGAAAAAGTTCGCCTTACCAACTCAGGAACCGAGGCCACCATGAGCGCCGTAAGGCTTGCAAGAGCGGTCACCGAAAGGGAATACATAATCAAGTTCGAGGGGTGCTACCACGGACACTCGGATTTTCTGCTCGTGAAATCCGGTTCGGGGGCCACGACTTTCGGGAATCCAAGCAGCGCCGGGGTCCCGAAATCATTTGTGAACAGAACGCTTCTTGCCCGGTATAACGACATAGATTCCGTCAAAAGACTTTTCGAGAAGCACCCCCGGAAAATCGCCGGAGTGATAATCGAACCCGTGGCGGGAAACATGGGAGTGGTGACACCGGAGAAAAACTTCCTCAAAAAACTGCGCTCCACATGCAAAAAACACGGAGCGGTTCTCATTTTCGATGAGGTAATAACGGGGTTTCGCCTCGCCAGGGGAGGCGCGCAGGAACTGTTCTGTGTAACTCCGGACATAACCTGCCTCGGGAAAATAATAGGAGGAGGTCTTCCGGTGGGGGCATACGGGGCAAGCGGAGAAATAATGCGTATGGTTTCTCCGGAAGGTCCCATGTACCAGGCGGGCACCCTTTCGGGAAATCCTCTTGCCATGGCGGCGGGGATTGCGACAATAAAGGAACTTAACCCGAGAGCCTACAGACGTCTTGAGAATTTGACCGCCTCTTTGGTATCCGGAATAAGGGAGATAATAGCTGAACTCGGCACTACCGCCACCGTAAATTCCCAAGGTTCCATGTTCACAGTGTTTTTTACCGACAAGAGGGTAACGGACTACACAGGGGCGCTCGGATGCGATACCGCGAAGTACGCTAGATTCTTCAGAAGTCTTCTTCAAAACGGGGTCATGTTCCCGCCGTCCCAATTCGAAAGTGTATTCGTTTCAACCGCACACACGAAAAAGCAGATAGACCTTACGCTCCAGGCAATCCGCACGTCGCTTCGGGAAATTTCCCAGGGAGAGTGAAATCAAAAATCCCAACTGGCTTTTCTTCACTGTAATCGGAGTTGAATTCGCTTTTTCCGTCATAGCCGGGCTCTTCCTCGGCAGCTACATCGACGGAAAACTTGACACCGCTTTCCCTTTCTTTACCCTGCTAGGTCTTGTGTGCGGAGTGATAGCGGGTCTGACCCTGCTTCTGCGGACACTTAGACTGAGGCAGGAAAGAGAAAACGGAAACAATGAAGAATCTTAGTCTCGGCGTTGAGAAAGTGTCTTTGGCTGTAACGGCGGTGCTTTTCGCCGTGAATATAGCTATCGGAGAAAGTGAAATTGCTGTGGCCATAGCGGTTGCGGGGGTGCTTTTCCTGCTCGATTACGTGGCCATAAAATTCGTCGTAAAGGCGCTTGCGGAAAAAAGGTATTCCCTTGCGTTTTCCATGTTTATACTGGTCGCAAAAATGCTCGCGCTGCTTGCGATAATAGCGGTTTTACTCGTATTTGCAAAACTGAATATATATGGTTTAATGATAGGCTTAACTTCCGTGGTGATAGTAATAATAGGTAAAGGTTTGAAGGGTTAGACATGGAACATTTCAGCTGGTTCTCACTGTTCGGTCTCATACAATACGACCATATTCTGGGCGGGGTGCTCGTGCTTCTGTTCATACTGTTTACGGGCCTCAGAGTAAGAAGTCACTATTCGAAAGACGCATCCGTAATCCCCGAAGAAAAGCCGTCGATGAACATTTTCTTCGAACTCGTGGGGCTTGAGTTCCTTTTCAACACAATAGAAAATGTTTTCGGATCCCGCGCGAAAGCGAAAAAATACTTTCCGCTTCTGGCCGGATCGTTTTTCTTCGTACTGTTTGCGAACCTGCTGGGAATGGTCCCGGGGTTTCTTCCGCCTACCGGAAATCTGAACACCACCGTGGCGTGCTCGCTTCTCATATTCGTCATGTACAACTACTACGGAATAAGGGAGCACGGATTCAGCTACGTAAAGCACTTTCTGGGCCCGGTACTTTTCCTCGCGCCTCTTATGCTGATCATTGAGGTGATAAGCCACCTGGTAAGACCCCTGTCGCTTTCCCTCAGGCTTTTCATGAACATAACCGGCGACCACATGGTGCTCGGGGTGTTTACCAACCTCACGCACATACTGATTCCGATGGCTTTCGTGGGATTGGGTATTTTTGTATCTTTTCTGCAGGCTTTTATATTCACTATACTTTCGACAATATATATCGCGCTTGCCGAAGCGCATGAACACTGACATAAATCTAGGAGGTAAGAAATGAGAAGGTTGTTTTCTTTTATAGGTCTTGCGGCTCTGGCTTCGTTCGGGGCTTTCGTTCCCGACGCGTTTGCCGCAACTGAGGGGGGCTTAGGAGAACTGGCGAAGATGGGGCTTGGAATCGGCGCCGGAGTAGGCATAGGCATAGCCGCAGGCGTTGCAGGAGTAGGTCAGGGACTCGCCACGGCTTCCGCCGTTGAAGGCATAGCCAGAAACCCGGGTGCTTCAGCAAAGATTCAGACGCCCATGATTATCGGTCTCGCCCTGATCGAGTCTCTGGTAATCTACGCCCTGCTGATAGCATTTCTGCTCCAGGGAAAAATCTGACGCACACACAATAAGAACGGGGAACAGCGCAATGACATGTTGTTCCCCGTTTTCTTGTTTCCAGCCAACGCGGGAAGGGAGCCGTTGTCCGAACGCTCTATCCTCTTGATCCGCACTTTCTTTGTAAATCACCCAAAATAACTGTTCCGTAAGGACGTATTTCAACTGCGACTGCGAGTTCTATAGTTGCGACTGTGGCTTCTTTTTCGGTCTGATGTCTTGTATAATAGACAAAAAATCATTATCTGTTCATAATATAAGATAAATCATGAAATCACAAGCACCCAAAACGCTTCCGCGATCGGCTCGCAGCGCCTTGGTCAAGCTCGGCGCGGATATAGCCGTCGCGCGCAAAAAACGCCGCATCTCGACAGTCTCAATGGCTGAACGCGCCTTCATCAGCCGCGCCACCCTATACAAGGTTGAGAGGGGTGACCCCACGGTTTCAATGGGGATTTACGCAACTGTTCTGGCTATTCTCGGTCTTGCCGAAGGACTTTCCGAGATCGCGGACCGCGTAAATGATCCCCTAGGTCTTGATCTTGAAGAGGATCGCCTGCCAAAAAAAATCATGTCTCCGCGCCGGGGAAGCAGAAGGATTCGCCGATGACCGATACGATTGAAGTTCATATTGACACTCCTGAGGGCACCAGGCTTGTAGGACGTTTTCGTTACATCGAAAAGCGCCGCGGCCGGAGTTCTGCGTTCGAGTACGCAGACGGATGGCTTCGCGAAACCGATGCTTTTGCGATTGATCCCGAAAATCTGCCCCTTCAGTATGGAGCGTTTTACACCTCTTCGGACAAATCCGCGCTGCCGGGAGCACTGCGCGATGCGGCACCAGACCGATGGGGACGCCAGCTTATCAAACGCGAGTTTGCTAAAGCCGGGAAAAAGCGGACTCTCTTGGAAACTGATTACCTGCTCACACTTGCGGACCACACGCGTATAGGAGCGCTGCGCTTCAGATACGAGGGAGGGAATTCTTTTGATCACCATATTGTCGACCTGCGCGTGCCGCCCCTGATACAGCTTCCGGCGCTCATAAACGCGGCTGATGCCGTGCAGGCAAATACCGAAACGGCTAAAGACCTTAAAATGCTTCTGAACGAAGGTTCGCCGCTCGGGGGCGCGCGCCCGAAATCCGCTGTAGAGGACAAAGACGGATCTCTCGTAATAGCCAAGTTTCCAAAGCCCGATGACGAAAGGAGCATACCGCATGGAGAAGTGCTGGCGATGACCCTGGCGCGCAAGGCTGGGCTGACAGTGGCAGCCACAAGATTGCTGGATGTCGCCGGTCGACCGGTGACACTCGTCCGGCGTTTTGACCGGATGGGCAGCCGACGCATCCCGTTTCTCTCGGCCATGAGCCTTCTCGGATTCAACGACGGAGATGAAGCGACTTACACAGACATTGCGGAAATTATACGCAAGCACTCAAGCTCGCCGACAGAAGACCTGCACGAACTCTGGCGACGGATCGTTTTCAATGTGCTTGTCGGCAATCTCGACGACCATCTGCGCAATCACGGATTCCTTTACGATCGCGACGGCAGATGGCGACTTTCGCCCGCCTATGACCTTAATCCCGTGCCGCTTTCGGAAAAAGCTAGGGAACTCACAACCTGGATCTCAGAACAGGGACCTGAGGCCGATCTTGATCTGGCACTCAAGGCAGCTCCATTTTTCGCTCTTGATAAAAAGCAGGGCCAAGCAATAATTGCTGAAATACAGACTGCACTGAAAAACTGGCGAAGCACGGCACGTAGCTTAGGTATGAGTTCCGATGACATCGCCATTTACGCCACGGCTATTCAAAGCGGCTGAATCTTTGGTATGAAGCTCAATCAAGATTACGACTTAATAGTCTTGTTCTATTAACACTCCTTGAAATTCCATGCTTTTTGATGCTCATACATTACACACAAACTTGTTTATCGCTCATAATCAGGCAAAAAATGAGCGACAAGACGTCTTTCATGCATAAAGAAGGTGCTGGATGATAGCGGCTAACCACTGTTGCCGGAATAACTTTTGAGGACAAACTCTATGGCTTCTTCTCTTGAAGAAAGTCTGTTTTCAAGCTGCAGTTCTTCCACTTGCCCCAGTATTTCCGAAAAAATCGGACCCGGAGAGTAGCCAAGAGCTATAAGGTCCCTCCCGCCAAGAAGCGGTGGAGGCTTTATTTCCTCCCGTCCGTATTCCTCCATTTTTTCCCTGATGAAATCGTAGGCGTCGGTTTTTCCGTGACTTGCCATGCAGTCGGCAAGGTGCATCTGCATGTGCTCCTCAAAATACGGAAGGGACAGAAATCTTTTGAGCGTGCTCTCTCTCATGTTGAAAACATCCTTGAACTTAAGATGCTCAAGTATAAGTTCGGAAATTCTCTTTATCTGCTTTCTTGAAAACCTGAGTCTCTTGCAGATACCCTCGGACATTCTGGCTCCCACCCTGTCGTGCCCGTTAAACCTTATTCTGTCAGCCTCGCTGTAGGTAGGCGGCTTGCCCACATCGTGGAGAAGCGCACCGACCGCAAGCTCTTCTGAGTAGCAACCGTCTGTATTGCCGTAAAGCATGTCCATCACAATGCAGGTGTGTTCAAACACGTCCCCTTCTGGGTGGAACTCCGGGGGCTGTTGCACTCCATTCATGCATTCAACCTCCGGGAGAAAGTGCCCGAGAAGACCGCAGGAGCTAAGAAGCCTGAGTCCGTTGCCCGGATTCCGGCGGGTGAGTATCTTGACCGTCTCCTCCCGTATTCTCTCCTCGCTTACAGCGGATATCCCCGAGGCCAGATCGCGTATGGCGGAGTGGGCCGCTGCATCAAGTTCAAAATCAAGACACGAGGCAAACCGTGCCGCCCTCATCATCCTTAACCTGTCCTCGCCGAATCTTTTCTCGGGATCTCCTATCGTTCTGACAATTCCGCGCTCAAGATCTTCAAGTCCCCCGACATAATCGTAAAGCTCAAGGGAAACCGGGTCATAGAGCATCCCGTTTATCGTGAAATCCCTTCTCCTGACATCTTCCTCAGGGCTTTTCGTGTAGTCAACGCTCTCGGGATGCCTCCCGTCGCCGTAACCCGATTCCCTGCGAAACGTGGCGACCTCGAATTTCATCTCCCCTTTGATAACAAGCACCACGCCGAAGCTCTCCCCCACGGCCACGGTCTTCGCAAATAACCCCTGCACCTGCTCGGGAGTTGCGCTTGTCGCTATATCAATCTCATCGCACGAAACGCCGAGCAGGGCGTCGCGCACGCATCCGCCCACGAAAAAAGCTTCGTGCCCTTTTTTCCGGAGGGTCTTTACGACCTCAAGAGCTCCAGCGAAAATTTTTTCCTCAAAATCAAGTTTCCTTTTCATAAATCCGCCACCACGGCGCGCAAACCGGTTAAGTTATAGTTTCTAATTCTACCCGAATCACAGTCCGTAAAGGCGGCCCGAAAAAGAATGAAGGAAAGGAACTTCCGCAATTTCCTCGTGGAAAAAACGAAGAAAAACGGCTCAAGGCTCGTGTTCCAGAAAAAAGACGGGTGGAGCTGGAAACAGATCACCTGGCCCGATCTCCTAACCGAGGTTGAAAGCATAGCCTGCTTTCTCTTAAATTCCGGATTCTCACCCGGAAGCAGGATCATCGTTCTTTCGCCCAACACCCTCGCGTGCCTTTTCTTCGAACTGGCGGTATTCACCCTGGGGGGAATCTGCCTGCCCGCAAGGAACATGAAGGAAGCAAGAGCGATCCTCGAGAATTCGTCTGGAAACTGCTTTTTTCTTTCCGCAAGCGCGGACGACGCACGGGAACTCGCCGATGACCCAGCACTCGGAGAGAAAATAAAAAAGCCTTTCTCAGCGTGAACGAAAGGATCCCCGTGGAGGAAAAAACAGTCAATTATTCAAACGTCGTAAAGTTCGGCTTTCTCAGCAGAAAAAAGCTAAAGATGAAATAACCGCGATTGGAAGCTCAGTAAAAGAGGACTCCCCAGCCGTGATATTTGACGCGGGGGCAGACCCAGGCGGGGACAACAGCTTTTCCCATGGAGACATGCTCGATCTCCTGCGCCTCTCAGAGAAGGAACTGGGAGAAATCTCAATTGAGGATCAGACATTCTCCTATCTTCCCGGCTGCGGTTCTTTTTCAAAATTCGCCAACCTGCTCAACCTGCAGACCTCGGCCAGGGGAGCGATTGCGGAAGGCCCGGAAGATTTTTTCGCCGATGTGCCAGAGATAATGCCGGTTATGCTTTTTCTTCCAGGTGCCGAGATCGAAAATGTCGTTAACAGTCTCCGGGGCGAAAACGGTTCGGCAAAGAACCTGAGAAGCGATCTCGGGGGAAGAATAAGGCTTCTGCTTACGGATTCCCTGCCGCCCGAGGGAACAAGGGACATGCTGTCTGCGCAGAACATATCTGTCGTCAAGCTTAGCAGTCTTTCGGTCGTTCCCTGAGGATCAGACCTGCGGTTCGTTCTCCGTTTTCCGAACGCTGCAAAACGCCTTGCCCCTGCTTAGTCTTAAAACAAGTTTTTCCTTGGGTTCAAGTGCCCGGGAATCCCGCACTATCTCTCCGCTTTTTTCTTTTGAGACTATCGAGTATCCCCTCTCAAGAACACTGAAAGGGTTAAGAGAGGTAAGTTTCCCTGAGTAATTCTCAATGCGCCGTTCAAGATTCTCGATCCGCGAGGTCATATGATGCCTGAAGCTCGTTGCAAACCCGTCAAGCTGCATGGAGAACATGTCTACACGGCTTGTCAGGGAAAAATCGAGGCGGCGGCGGTACTGCGCGAGATCTTCGAGAATTTCCCTTTTTTCCCTTACCGCAAGTTCGGCGGCCATTGAAGGGGTGGCCGCTCTCACGTCGGATACCAGGTCGGCTATCGTCACGTCCACCTCGTGACCGACGGCCGAGATCACGGGAAAAGGAGAAGCTGCGATTTTCCTCGCGACCCCTTCGTCGTTAAACGCTTTTAGATCCTCTTTCGATCCCCCTCCCCTGGTCACTACAACAAGATCAAGGCCTTCCATGCCATAGAGCCTCTCAAGCGCCCTGATCACCTCAGCCGGAGCCCCGTCTCCCTGAACGCTGGCTGGAGAAACAACAACCTCGACATTGGGAGATCGCCTGTACGCAACCTTGATAAAATCCCTGACGGCGGCTCCCGAAGGGGAGGTAACAACCCCTATTGTGCGGGAGAGAAAAGGAAGGGGGCGTTTTTTCGATACGTCAAAAAGTCCTTCTTCAAGAAGCTTCTGCTTGAGTTTTTCAAGCGCCAGAGCGTCGGCTCCCACCCCCCTGGGTTCCATGTCGCTTACGTAGAGCTGGTAAATGCCGCTTTTCTCGTAAACTCCCACTCGGGCGGCGCATATGACATCCATTCCGTTCTCGGGCGTGAACTTTATCCGCTGGTTGCTGCCTCTGAAGCATGCGGCGGAAATCTGGCTCTGGTCATCCTTAAGGGAAAAATACCAGTGGCCGCTTGCGTAATGCCCCTTAAATCCGGAGATCTCCCCCGCTACCCATATCGTCCCGCCGCCGAACTCAAGCTCAATTGCCTCTTTTATCGAGGAATTGAGTTCCGACACGCTGTAGATTTTTCTGCTCATTTCAAGCCCACTCTGATCTCTGACACTATCCCGGAGGAATCATGAAAGCAGGTAACCGCCCTCAATGTAACTTTAACCGCAGGAAGCAAGTACAGCTAAAAAACAGGTGAACAACAAGTGATTATATAGAGATGCTGTCACTGCCCACAATCACCTTTCGCCCTTCCACGGATCGCCGGGCAGAAGAGAGATAAGTTGCTCGGAAACAATTCTTGCTGACTTCTCCAGATTCCAGAGGTATCCGGGCGCAAGCAAGAAATCTACATCGGGACCGAATCCCGGGTCCCGAAGCTTATTCTGCATGTTTCGTTCAAACAAGGCACGGGTAATGTTGTCACCGCCCCGTTTCATATATTCAGCAAATGCGGTGAGAATACGGCCGGGATCGACAGCTCCGCTCTCAAGCGCTGTTGCCAGATCAAAAAGGTCGCGGGCTTTTTTGCGCTGATAAAGGGCGCGCAGTTTCGTGCCGAGAAGCTCGTCCAGCTGATACGTAAGGATTTCACATGTGCCGCTGAACCAGGAAGAATCAACGGAAAAAGGAACTTTTTCGTATCCGAAAACAGAAAAATGTTCATTCGGGTTGATCTCAATCTTCAAACGCCTATGCAAGGGCGTTGCGCCTTCGGATTCAAACCTGTAGAAAAAGGTGATGGACCGTTTGGTCTGCTTGTATTTAGGTTTGCCGAGCCACGGGTCTAGGACTTCACGCAGAGCGCTCATTATGGAACCGACGGGTCCCTTGGCGACCCTGACCAGGTCAATGTCTTCTGAGTAACGGCGCGGAGGCTTGAGATAGAGTTTGTAGAGCGCCGTACCGCCGCGAAAAGCAAGTTCTTCGGCCAGAAGCGGATGCGAAAATATCTCAACCAGCGCACGGCTTATGATCAGATCCTGCTCAACATTAACGTCTCGGGCCCATGGAGCATGCTTCCTCCAATCCTCTATATGGCAATATGGAATCATACTTCAGACTCCACATCGGCGTTTACAAGCAGCTTCCAGTCATCCTCCCGTCTGGCGTTATCCAAAGAGGCATACGAAACAAGCGGTGTCAGGTTGCGTGCGAAGCGCCGCACATGGTTTTTAAGAGGCAACGTCTTGTCGGACGCCTCTACAAGTTCCAGCAGGTAACCAAGACGCTGAGCCCAGGTAACTGGAGCGGTCTGCGCGGCTTCACACAGCAGATCTGGATCAATTTCTTCGGCAAGCTCGCAGAGAACCGTCGCCACATTGTCCCACCCTCCGGCGCACAGTGCGTAACCCACCAGATCAAACGCAGTAGCTTCAGGGGTTGAAAGAATAAGCGACCCGTATCGCGTATTACGAGTCTGGACGGGAATCTCGGCGATTCGCGCCCGTGAGATGAACCGTACTCTGACCAGACCGCAGGAGATGGGCCGATGGTTCCCCTCCACGGCGACCTGGAACACCTGCGGACTTTGATGAGCTGCGCCGTGATACTCGGCGGCCGAGAGCAAAGCAACGTAGTATGGCCGTCCACGGCACTCCATAAGCTTCGAGATAAACTCCTCGGGAGGAAGGCAGCCTACACGGCGATATGCTGGCGGCACAATAACATAGAAACCGCGAGCGGGACTTGCGATCAGCCCTTTTTTCGCCAGCCTCGCAAGAGCGAGCCTAGTTGCGGCTTGCGACGTACCAAGTGCGAAACGCATTTCCTCGGTAGTAAAATGGTAGTGGCCCACGGAAGCAAACTCATCTATGACATTGCCTGCTCTGGGCCTATTGCTGCTAAAAATAGTCTCCGTATCCATATGCATAATGTATCATTATCCGATACTTTATGCAAGTGATTTCACAAGTCAGACACAATTTTTCACCCAAACACTGAAAACTTCAAGAGAATATTCCGGCAGAGAAACTATTCAAACAGGTGTGGTGAGCGGATTCTTACTTTCTCAAGAATCGAGTCTGAAACCTTGAGATTCTCAAGGTCCCTGAGGGAAAACAGCTGGGAGGCACGCAATTTTCTCGCCCCCGTAAGGTCGGCATCCCTAAGCACCGCCCCGTCAAGATTCGCAAGCTTGAGATTGGCTCCTGCAAAATCGGCACCCGTAAGATCGGCGCCCAGCATGTGGGCCCCTTCGAGGTTGGCATCCCTGAATACAGCTCCGCGAAGATTACATCCCTCGAGATTTGCTCCCCGCATGTTCGCCCCGGAAAAATCCGCGCCTACCATGCTGCACCCCCTGCAAAAAGCAAGCTTCAAGGACGATTTCGCAAACACCGCGCCGTCAAGATCAAGTCCGTTAAGATTCGCCCAGCCAAGATCCGGCATAACGTCGGACTCCTCCCGCCAGCGGTTCCACGCAGCCGCACCTTCTTTTACCTTCGAGACGTGCTCAGAATCAGCCACAGCATCCCACCGCCAGTGATAATCCGAAAACCTTAAAAGCCGAGAGAAGTATGTAGACAGCAATTCCCAGGAGTATCAGGCTTCGAAGAAGTCCCCTGATGCCGCCTTTCCCCCTGCGTCGCAAACTCTCTCCGCAGGAAAGGCATACATCAGTTTTCGCGGTGGTTTCGTAACCGCACTCTTCACATCTTCTGACAGGCTGAAGCGACATCAGATCATCCCTCTCTTATTATTACTCAACCCTCTTCAAAGCGGAACGAACAAATAGCGGATGCACTTCTCCAATTTCTTCCGCAAGCTGCTCAACGACGTTTTTTATGTCCCATTGCGCCCCCTCCGACATCCTCAGGTTCGTCAAGTGATAGAACTCCCAGAGATCGAAACTGCCGCAGACTCTCCTGTTGTGGGCATTTGTGACAACGTAGCTCGCCACGTCGCGAAAACCGGCACGAACAAGTTTTTCGTAGAACCGCTCGCTTCGCCCGACGGCTTCAAGCAGAAGCTCCTCCGTTCCCGATTCCGCAACATGCGGCGGAATCGTCACACCCTCCCCAACCGAAGGCTCCTTCACGGTCCAGCTTACTTTCCTGTGCCTGAGCAGCTGATGCCAAGCCGCCTCGCTCAGGACGAACTCCGCACTGTAGTTAACCGATCTGAATATCCCCACCGGGTTGTCGTGCTTTCCGAGTTCCCCAACAGCCATTGAAAAAATCTTCTCAAGTTCCGAGGTGTTTTCGCAAAGGTGCTTTTCTATCTCTCCAATTGAAAGCCCCGAGAATTCGAAAAGAAGACCTCTTGCGATCTCCTTTAATGCCTCGGCCTGGGGATTTTCTCCTGCCCGCCCCGTGTAGTCAAAAAGGGTAACCGTAGACCCGTTGCCGGGCGTGCTTCCCCCGGCGTCGTCGAGGCCGCGTGAGAACTCTTCGAGCGCCTCTTGAGTTCTGACCATGTAGGGATTCTCGTCTGCGTACTTCACAAGCGTCGGAACCGAGAACTTAACCTCGCTTTTTATCTCCTCTGCCCTATTCCTTGCCTCAAGGTAGCGGCTTGAGAGAAGCGCGGAGATAGTCTGCTCCATGGCTCTTGCGTTTGCCGTCATACCGAGATTCGTGAGCGTGGAGAGATTAAGCGCGTACCTCGCGTCCTCAAACGCTATTTTCTCAAGCGCCCTGAAGTGGGCTTTCTCCTCTTTGCCTTCGGGGACGGGAAATTTTCTTTTCAGAAAATCAAAGAGTTCTGTGTTGAGCCGCGAGTAAATCTCGTACTGAAAATCGCAAAGCTCCTCGAACTCCCCTTTAAGTGCTGTATGCGAGTCAAGCTCCTGGGGAATATAGTTGTCGCCTTTGCGCGGTCTCTGGTATCTCTGCGAGTATTCGGTAAACGAGAGGAATTCGTTTGCGCATTCGAGCAGGGAAGAAAAAAGCCTTGAAACCCTCTCGACTCCCACGTGCACGGTCGCGTGCTCGGCAACAGAAGCGTGACCGTAGTTAAGAACCCATTTCTCATGGAACTTCTCCGCCCTGTCGCGCCCCATCTCCTGCTCCCTTATGACGGTGTCTATGTTTTCTCTGAAGCTTTTGGGGCTTCTGCTTACGTAGGCGAAAATGACGGCGACGACTTCCTCGGGAATGTTGCTTATGGTGTAGATGTCCCTGTCGAGATTCGAAACGCAACTTTCGATCTCCCGGGCGACGTCTTTATCATCTATCTTTGTCTCGGTGGACAAACCTGCTCTCCCGTCCCCCTGGCTCCCGCGGTTCAGGAGACCGTATGGGTTTCTTTGAGTTTATCGACTATGTAAGGCATGACCTGGCTCGGGCTTCCGAATATGACGGCGCTTACATAATCGTCGGCAGGAGTGTTCCTCTCGCCGATAATAACGACCTTGTTACCCTTGTTCATGACCTGAAAGGGAAAAGACGCAACGGGCTCAATCTCCAGATTCGCCCCGACAACTATGAAAAGATCACAGTGCTGAAGCCTCATCCAAGACTCCCTTATCTCCCAGTGAGGGAGCGGCTGTCCTGGAAAGGACATCGGAGGCTTCATCTGATCGCTCTGGCATTCCCTGCATTTCGGAATGCCGGTTTTGCTGTCTTCAAGGGAAAGCAAAATCCCGTCGGTGCGATAATCGTTTCCGCATTCATGGCAGTGGGTCCAGTTTATCGTCGAGTATATCTCTATTATTTTTTCGCTGCCGGTTTTGCTGTGCAGACCGTCTGCGGCCTGAGTCAAAACGCAGTCCACGTTGCAGAGAAACTCCATCTCGTAAATGGCTTCGTGAGCAGGAGAGGGCCTAGCCTCAGAAATCCTGGGATAAAAATCCTTTATCTTCTCCCAGTACTCTCTTCTTATCTCCGGGCGATTCTTGAATTTTCCTATGTCGGGATTGAAGCTCAGATCCGAAACATCCGGGAGCCCGACCTCAAGTGAGAGCTCAACTCCCGTCAGAAAAACTATCTGGGAGGCTTCCTGTATCCATTCCACTGTCGCCGAGAGCGCATCCTGTTCCTGCTCGCTCATTTCAGGTTCTGATTATAACCGCTCGAATTAACTGTCTGCAAACGGAATACGGTACGGCAGAGGCCTATGCTCCGTCGACCGTATTTAACGCACCGGATCAAATCGATTGTGTTCCAAAATCTGTGTAGAATATACTGCCGTGAACACAAGACCGAAAGAGATAAACGAATTTACCGAAAAAGCCCTTCAGATCGTCTGGGACAACGGAGAGGAAAGCATATTCTTTTACGACGAACTCAGGGAGATTTGTCCCTGTGCAACCTGCAGGAGACTCAGAAAAAAAAGCAGAACCGGAAAACTGCCGTTTAAAAAACGAATTCCCCTCGGAAAAAGCGACATGGCGCCGGAGAAAATAGAGTACGTCGGGAATTACGCCATAAGGTTCATAGGCGAGAACTGGTGCGAAACCGGATTCTACACATTCGACTTTCTAAGGAGAAACAGCGTTTCGGGCAAATAGCACTCCCGTAACGGAAAATCACGCCCGGGCGCTTATGGAAAGCCACTTTCTGGTAACGAAATGGTTGCCGTCCTCATTCACTTCCCCGTGGAGAAGAATTGCCGGCTCAACAGCGTTTTTCATGGCATCGGAAACAGCCTCATCCGGATAGCCGTGAAGGGCACCGGCCGCATACTGCTGGAAGGAGCTTATGTACTCCCATGCTTCTTTCGTAAGATCGGCGGCGAATTCCTGAGCGTCAACAAGGTCAAATCCTACATTGCCCACCAACTCTTCGTAGTAGGAGCGCGGATGAAACTTCGCGGCTTCGGCTTTCCCCTCAACCTTTACTCTCTTCACTCCCTGTTTCCTCAGGAACTGGACGGCGCTTCTCACCTGGGTTCTGTAGAAAGGGATGGTCTCCTCGGGTCTTGCCCCCTCATAGAAAGAGGTATTGAAAAAGAACCAGCCTCCGGGCTTAAGCGCTTTTTTGATCGCTTTTAGGCTCTTTAGTTGTTCTTCCTCGTCAAGGTAATGTATGCCGTTACCCCATATAGCCACGTCAAGGCTTTTTGGAGGCAGGTCAAGTTCCTGTATGGAGGAATTGATAAGGGTCAGCTTGTCAACCTCTTTCTCAAGCCTGCGCTTGGCAAGGTTAAGAGCTCCTGCCGACTGGTCAAGGCAGAACACCGCCGACTCCTTGAGGTTTGCGGGAAGCATTTCGAAAAAAAGCTGCGCCATGGTGCCCGCGCCTGTAGCGATATCAAGGAACCTGTCGAGACTCTCCACTCCCCTCTCAACCATTATCTGGATCCAGTTTCTGGTTATATCGCCGTTTACCTTTCTGTATTCCTCGGTATCGGCAAAAGGCTCATAGTTGTAATCTTCTGAATGCTTTTCCATCGTTTCTCTCCCGCGGCTACTAAGCCACCCGCACAACCTATCTTTTATACCTTGAATTCTAACATAATAGCAACAAGAACATTTAAAAATAAAAACTGGACCCGGAAAATTTTAAAACTAACAGAGAGATCAGACTCCTCTTTTTTCTCCCCAGAATATTTTGTGAAGTTGCGGAAGCACTCTTACGTTTTCCATGCCGTCGCGCAGCACCCTCTCGGCTATCCAGTCCGCTTTTGTGCCGTAAACGGGCTGGAATATGACTGAAGCCCTTATGTGACGCTTCGCCAGAACATCCCTCGCGTATTCATAGTCCGCACTGTCCGCTATCACGAACTTCAGCTGATCCTTTTCCCCCAAAGCATCGTACAGCGAAAAATCCATCCTGGAGGCCATGCCCGAACCGGGACACTTGCAGTCCATGCTCACAACCGAATTGGGATGGGAGAAAATTCCGGGAGGTTTTTTGTTCCCGCTTGTTTCAAGCACGACCACAAAATTCCTCTCAAGGAGAAATTCCGCTATCTCTTCCACTTCATCCCGCTGAATAAGCGGCTCCCCGCCGGTTATGCAGACCCGGGAGCATCCGTACTCAAGGACCCTGCTCAGAACCTCGCTGGTTTCTGCTTCCCGGAAGTCATATCCCTCCACTGCGTACATGGTATCGCACCAGCTGCACCTGAGATCACAGGCAAAAAGCCTGAGAAAAATCGTCGGCAGTCCGATATGGATTCCCTCACCCTGTATTGAAAAGAAAATTTCGTTTACTTTCATCGCGGTTACGCCTCGTATTGCGTCGGATCGTCCACATCCGCTTCGATAAAGGCTCTTTTCCTCTCCCGACACGAACTGCAGGTGCCGCAGTGCATACGGGAACCCACGTAGCACGACCATGTGTCTTCGAAAGGAACCCCGAGACACACACCGAGTCTGACTATCCCCGATTTGTCCATATCCACAAACGGGGCGACTATAGTGAGGCGTTCGTTATCAGTCGCGAGCCTCTCGGCTTTCTCGAAAGCCGAAACGAACTCCGGTCGGCAGTCGGGATACACCCCCCTGTCGGAACGATGGGCGCCGTAGAACACAGTGTCGCAGCCGATGCTCTGAGAGTAGGCAACCGAAAGGGAAAGAAAGACGGCGTTTCGGTTCGGAACGACTGTTGCCGAGAGAGTCTCGTAGTTGCGCGCCGCTGCGGGGACCCTTGGAATTTCAACGTCCCGGTCGGTAAGCGCTGAGGCCCCGAAAAGAGTTCTTGCGGAAGAAAAATCAATTATGTTGGGAGAAAGCCCAAGATGGCGACATATGCTCTGTGAGGAGCGGATTTCCTTTTCGTGTTTCTGTCCGTAGATGAAGGTGAGAGGAAAGACTTCGTAACCTTCCCGAACCGCCTTGTAGCAGAGAGTAGAACTGTCCACGCCTCCAGAGACCATGACAACCGCTTTTCCAGACACTCCCTTAATATTAAGTCGAAAAAATTAAATAACAATTCCCCCCGGACACGCCAATGTGGAAAATCGAAACTCAAACGGTTTCAGTATGTTGGCAGAAACAAACGGAAATTATATACTTATTCACCCGAGAGCAAGGGGGCAAAGCCGCTTTTATGAGCAAATCAGAAAAAGAACGTGAACAGATCCTTCTTTTCGATGATTTCCCGGGAACCTCGAAAGAGGACTGGAAGAAGGAAGTCGAAAAAAAGGTCTCCTACGAAAACCTCGTATGGAACGCGGAGGAAGGCATAGAGGTCGAACCTCTCTACACAGAAGCCGAAGCCGCGGAATTCACCCTTGGGAAAGACACGCTTCCGGGAGAATTTCCGTTTGTAAGGGGAACCGGGAAAAAGCATAACGGCTGGCTAATAGCGGAGGAGATAGGGCCTGGCGCCGCGAAAGATGTCGCGCGCGCCGCCGTGGCGGCAATAAAGGGTGGAGCGGAATCGCTTATCTTCACCCCCAGAACGGAAATAAAACCCCGGTCAATGAAAACCCTGCTGAAGGATATAGACCCCCTGGGTGTCCGCGTTAACTTCGTCGTGAGAGAAGACCCGCAGAAGGTCTGCGAGCTTTTCGTCTCCTCCTGCGCCGAAAAAGGAATCGACACGCAGAAGCTTGAAGGAGCCGTGTTTTTCGACCCTCTCTCACAGATGCTGGAACCGGGATTCCCAGTGACGGATAAGGATGAGCTTGATGAGAACATCGAAAAAATCACAGAGACCGTTCGGTATCTCTCAGAGGCCGCGCCCGGCTACGCGGCGGTGTCGGTAAACGCGGCGGCGTTTAGGGACGCGGGCGCATCGATAATACAGGAACTCGCTTTCGCAATCGCCGCGGCCACAGAATACCTGGTCACGCTTGAGCGAAAGGAAGTGAGCACCGAGAGTGTCTGCCGGCACATGGTTTTCCGTTTTTCCACGGGCTCAGGCTACTTCGCTGAAATCGCCAAACTTCGGGCCGCCAGAGTGCTCTGGGCCAAGGTAGTGGAGCAATTCTCCCCGCCCTGCGCCGAATCAGCGAAAATGAGAATCCACTGCAACACCACCACCTTTAACAAAACCATCTACGACTCTCACGTAAACATAACGCGCGCGACCCTTGAAGCCATGGCATCAGTAATAGGCGGAACAGACTCCCTCACCGTCCGCCCCTTTGACGGCCATTACAGAAAGCCCGATGAATTTTCACGGAGAATCTCAAGAAACATCCAGCTTCTCCTAAGAAACGAATCCCATCTGGACGACGTCACCGATCCCGGGGGAGGCTCCTATCACATAGAAAAACTCACGGAGTCCATCTCGCGACGCGCCCTCGAGCTGTTCCAGAAGATGGAAAAAGAAGGCGGATACCTTGAGTGTGCGAAAAGCGGATTCATACAGAAAGAAATCGACTCGGAAAGGGACACGGCACTTAGCCGTGTTTCCCGGAGAAAAAAATACATCATCGGAACAAACGAATTTCCGAACCCGCTTGAGAAGATGGCGGGGCGCATAGAGAGGCCCATGGAGTGGGAAAATGGAGCAAAAGGCCCTCACCCGTATCTTTTCGCGTACCTTGAAGAGGCAAGAGCGTCTCAGGATTTTGAGAAAATAAGGCTTTTCAATGAAATCCTCGCAGGGGAGACGGACGAAGTGCTGAAAGTTTTCCTGCTTCACTTAAGCGATTCCACGAAAACGGCCGCCAGGGCGTCCTTCGCCGCGGACTTTTTAAGATGCGGCGGATTTTCGGTAACAGACGGAGCCCAGAGTCCCGGAGTGAGGAAAGGAGTTGCCGCGGCGCTCGCCGAGAACCCTCTTGCGGTGGTTATCTGCGGCTCTGACGATGATTACAAACAGAGGGCCCCGAAGCCGTAAGGAAGCTGGTAGATGCGGATTCCGACGAGCAGCTCGATATCCTGGTCTGCGCTCCCCCCGGCCCGCTCTCAGACGAACTGCTGACGCAGGGAGCGCGCAACCTGATCCATGATAGCTGCGATATGGTTAATTCGCTTGAAGACCTGCTGGAGTTGCTCATTCTGAGAGAAGAAGAAAGACAATGAGACCTGATTTTTCGAAAATAAAGCTTGACGATACCGCGAAAAAAGGAAGCAGCGCTCCTTCTCGCGCGAATATCATACGCGAAGCGCCAGAAAAAATAGACATAAAGACACTTTACGTGCGCGAGGATCTCGACGACTGCGAGCACCTGGAATTCGTCTCGGGAATCCCGCCCTACCTTCGCGGACCGTATCCGACCATGTACGCGACAAGACCCTGGACCATAAGGCAGTACGCGGGTTTTTCCACAGCCGAGGAATCAAACGCGTTTTACAGGAGAAACCTCGCCGCGGGGCAGAAGGGGCTCTCCATAGCCTTTGATCTTCCGACCCACAGGGGATATGACTCGGATCACCCGAGAGTCTCGGGAGACGTAGGGAAAGCGGGCGTGGCGATAGATTCGGTGCTCGACATGGAAATTCTTCTCGATCGAATCCCCCTTGACCAAATCTCGGTTTCCATGACCATGAACGGCGCGGTTCTGCCGATCATGGCTTTCTACATAGTCGTCGCGGAGAGGCAGGGAGTGGAACCGGAGAAGCTGAGCGGAACGATCCAGAACGACATACTCAAGGAGTTCATGGTAAGGAACACCTACATTTACCCGCCCGAATTCTCGATGAAGATAGTCTCGGACATCTTCGAATACACATCGAAAAACATGCCGAAGTTCAACTCGATAAGCGTAAGCGGCTACCACATGGAAGAAGCGGGCGCCACGTCGGACATAGAGCTTGCCTACACGCTCGCCGACGGTCTTGAGTATTTAAGGGCAGGAGTTGGGGCGGGACTCAACATTGACGATTTCGCTCCCAGAATTTCCTTTTTCTGGGGAATAGGCATGGACCATTTCATGGAAATCGCTAAAATGAGAGCAGCAAGGATGCTCTGGGCCAAGATCGTTAAGACCTTTGAGCCCGAAAAACCGGCTTCACTCATGCTCAGGACCCACTGCCAGACTTCAGGATGGAGCCTCACGGAACAGGACCCGTTTAACAACGTGACGAGAACATGCGTCGAAGCCTTAAGCGCGGTGCTCGGCGGCACTCAGTCGCTCCACACAAACGCCCTGGATGAAGCAATCGCCCTTCCCACCGACTTTTCCGCCAGGATAGCGAGAAACACCCAGCTTTATCTTCAGAAAGAAACGGACCTGTGCAAATTGATCGATCCCTGGGCGGGATCCTACTATGTTGAGAACCTGACTCACAATCTGGCGAGGAGAGCCTGGGAACTCATAATGGAAATAGAAGAACTGGGAGGAATGTCCAAGGCCATAGAGACCGGTTTGCCGAAAATGAGAATAGAGGAAGCGGCGGCACGAAAACAGGCGAGGATAGACTCGGGGAAAGACTTGATAGTGGGAGTCAACAGCTATAATTCGGACGCCCAGGAAGAATTCGATATACTGGAAGTGGATAACCGCAAGGTGAGGGAGAACCAGATTAAAAGACTAAAGAGACTTAAGGAAGAAAGGGATTCGGGGGCGGTTGAGCGCGCGCTTCGGAAAATCGCTCGATGCGCGGAAACTGGGCAAGGCAACCTCCTCTCCCTGGCCGTTTCAGCTGCGAGGGAAAACGCCACCCTTGGAGAGATATCGGACGCGTGCGAGGAGGCCTGGGGGAGGTATCAGCCGGGGTGGCGCACGATCTCGGGAGTATATTCATCGGAAATCTCAAAAGACGCCGGATTTATGAGGGCAAGAGAGCTTGCCGACCGTTTCGCCACGCTTGAAGGAAGAAGACCCAGAATACTGGTCGCAAAAATGGGACAGGACGGCCACGACCGCGGGGCGAAGATAATAGCGACGGGCTTTGCCGACCTCGGCTTCGACGTGGATATAGGCCCGCTCTTTCAGACCCCTGAAGAGGCGGCGAGGCAGGCGGTTGAAAACGATGTCCACATAATCGGAATATCAAGTCTTGCCGCCGGCCACAAGACGCTCATTCCCGAACTCATAAAAAAACTCGACGACATTGGGGGCGGCGACATAATGGTGGTCGCAGGAGGAGTAATACCCAAACGCGATTACGATTGCCTAAGGGACGCCGGAGTCTCTCAGATATTCGGTCCTGGCACCGTGCTGTCAGAAGCGGCTGTGTCCATACTCGTGCCCATGACAGAAACCCGAACATGACCCCGCACAGAAAAACGGAAGCGGAAACTTACCGCCAAGGCATAGCCAGGGGAGAAATACCCGCTCTCAGCAGGGCGATAACCCTCGCGGAGAGCACCCTCCCCGAGCACAAGAAACTTGCACGGGAGATAATCACGTGGTGTCTGCCTCGGTCCGGAAAATCCATAAGGGTTGGAATTACGGGAATACCCGGAGTCGGGAAGAGCAGCTTCATAGAATCTCTGGGTCTCTACCTGGCCCGCGAACGCGGAAAAAAGATAGCGGTGCTCGCAATCGATCCCACAAGCAGCGAAACCGGGGGAAGCGTCTTGGGCGACAAGCTCAGAATGCAGGAACTTTCCCGGCACGAAAACGTCTATATAAGGCCTTCTCCCTCGTCCGGTTCTCTGGGAGGGGTCGCAAAAAAGACAAGCGACGCCGTGATTCTCTGCGAGGCGGCAGGGTTCGACACGATCTTTATAGAAACGGTGGGAGTCGGGCAGTCAGAAATCACCTGCCACTCCATGGTCGATTTTTTCATGCTGCTCATGATTACCGGGGCGGGAGATGACATTCAGGGAATAAAAAAGGGAATAATCGAGCGCGCCGACGCTGTATTGATAACCAAAGCGGATGGGAGAAACAAGAAAAAGGCGGAACTTATGAAACAGGAGATGGAAGAGGCGCTCAGGTTCCACAGGCCGCCTGAATCCGGGTGGGTTCCCAAGGCTTATGCCTGTTCCTCCGCGACGGGTTACGGAGTGGGAGAAATCTGGCAATGCGTCATGGACTATGAGGATATCTGCAGAGAAAACGGATACTTTGCGGAAAAAAGAAGAAGGCAGGCTAAATACCGCCTTCATGAGGCGCTCGTCGGGAATCTTGAGGACAGCTTTTATGAAAACCCCCTCGTCAAAGAAACGCTCGGCAAAGTGGAAAAAGAAGTAATGGAAGGAAAAACGGATCCCTACACGGGAGCCGCGAATCTGCTTGATCTTTATTTCGAAAGTATTCGCCCGACAGAATAGGCACAAGAAAAATGGTCATAAAGGCTCTCTCTCCGAAATACATAAACGAGATCGTGAAGATCGAAAACGAGTCCTTCATCACCCCGTGGCCGAAACAGATTCTCGCAGATTACATCAAAAAATCCGGATTTTTCTGCAATATAGCCATAGACGGAACAGACGAGAACGTTGCAGGCTACTCAATATCCACTCTTATCTACGACGAAATTCACGTATTCAAAATCGCCGTGGCATCATGCTACAGGAGAAGGGGAATAGCGATTGAACTGCTCTCGGATGTGTTTAATTTTTATGAAAAAATGGGGGCTCTTTCGGTTATTCTCGAGGTAAGGACGACAAACACACCGGCGATCGCGCTTTACGAAAAGCTCGGGTTTGAAATTCTGAGAACACGCGAGAACTACTATGGCAAGGGAAAAGGGGACGCCTATGTCATGGGTCTTGCTCTTGAGAGTTACTATCAGAAGTTTCTCTCAGCCACGTAATCGGCAAGTGTGCCGAGGGATTCTCTGTAATCGCTCTGCGATATCTCGTTAAGAGATTTTTTCGCTTCGACCACAAACTCCTTTGCCCGCTGTCTGGTCAGATCAACCCCGCGGTAGTGGTCTACCATCTGCGTTATCTCCGCTATCTCGGAACTATCGAGATCATCCTCTTTATCAAGCGTTTCGATCGCTTTTCGTTTCACGTCCTCCGGGGCATTTTCAATTGAGTAGAAAAGCGGGAGGGTCATCTTCCGTTCAGCCAGATCCTGTCCGGTCTTTTTTCCGAACTTGTTCTCTTCAGAGCAGTAATCAAGCGCATCGTCTATAAGCTGAAACGCTACCCCTATGTTGCGTCCGTAGTGCGCAAGGGCTTTGACCGCCCCGTTTGAAGTATTCGCCAGAAGCGCTCCGGTCTCAGTCGAGCACTCAATGAGCGCAGCCGTTTTGTGGTCAATCACGGAAAAACAGAAATCCTCCGAGATTTCAACCATTCTCCTTTCGCTCATAATCTCAAGCACATGGCCCTCGGCAAGGCGCGATGAGGCTCTCGAAACCACTCTGAGAAGCTCAATGCTGCCGCAGCTGTATATAAGCTCAAGACCCCGGGCCAGCATAAAATCCCCAACGAGCACGGTGGGTTTGTTTCCCCAGACCATATTGGAAGAGGCGTTTCCCCTTCTGAACTCCGCCTGATCAACCACATCGTCGTGAAAAAGGGTGCCGGCGTGGAAAAGCTCGATCCCGGCGGCGGCCGCGATCCGGTCCTCCCCATCGGTAAGCCCGCAGGCGGCGCTTGAGAGAAGAACGAGGGAGGGACGGATTCTCTTCCCTCCTCCGCCAAGCAGATACTTGGCTATTTCGTAAACCAGAGGAACGTCGGATTTTATGAATTCATCGATTTTCCTCTCCGTTTCGGCGAGGCTAGGGTGAATTATCTCAATTATGTCTGAGAACTCCATCGGACGGTTAGACTATATGAATGAACCCGACAAGTCAAAGACCGGCAAGTCAAGGACTGGACACCACCGTTAACCTGATGTAAGTTTCCTTTTTTAAATGAAATTTTTCTCAAAACAGCCCACAAGAGCCTAACGGTAAACCGCTTTGAACCTGTTTGATATCTTACTCTTACTCATGATCCTGTCCTGTTTCGGGGCAGGACTCAGGTCAGGCCTTATAAAGCAGGCCTTTTCCCTGACTGCCATAATAGGGGGAATAGCGCTGGGCTTTTTTTTCTATGGGCCGCTGGGGGCTATTCTGCTTGAAAAAAACATTATCGCTGAACCGAGAATCGCCGAGATTGCGGGATTTCTGATCGTAGCCTGCCTTGCGTACATGTTCATACATTATCTTTCCCATTTCCTGACAGACCTGCTGGAGAGGGTCAAGATGGGATGGATTAACCACCTCCTCGGCGGGGTGATGGGCTTTATAGTCGGTCTGCTGCTCTGCTATCTGGCAGTGACCGGGGTCAAGCAGTTTGCGGATGAGGATGCTCCTTTCCTCAAGGATTCCGTGCTGGCTCCCAAAGTCATCACCGGATATCACATTATCAGGGAACAGGCGCCGGATGATCTTGACGAGAGCCTTGAGAGACTGCGGGAACTGCGGGAAGGAAAACCAGAGTCAGACTTCGAGTGAGCGACAGTACCTTAAAAGCATAATCACTGAGGGGTACCGCATAAGTCCTTTTTCTTAAGTTTAAGAAGAAGCGTCCTATGAACTCTTCGGAGTTTGCCACCGCCATATCTTGTTGAATAGACTTTGCCTCGGGGTTTGTCAATCAACTGCTTATTGGTAAAATCTTCCTGCAAATCGGCATCATTTGAATACAGCAAACGGGCCCCACTGGCTTGAGCCAAGGCAAGGATATGTGGATCATCCGACTGGATATTCTCTTCATTCTGAATCTTTTCAGTCAGAGCGTTAACTTTCTGATCATCTATCCTCTTAATTCTCCCCGAGCGGAATGCTTCATTTACATTCCTTCGGGCTGATGTCTTCAAGAGTTCCTGCAACAGTCTGCCTCCAGCAACCAAAACACCATCTCCACTATTGATCTGATCGAAAAAGTGTTTTCCTGCCTCGGGACGATCAAAATCGCTGAACACCTCGTGAGCAACATTTGCATCCAGAATAGCACCCATCTACTGTAAACCCCAAAGTCTCCGGCTCTCTTCCATGAAAAATCTTCGGTAGCCCTGTGGCACATCTAAGATATTTCCATCCTCATCAATCCGCAGGGAATGAATATGGACATTCTGTGCCACGCGCTCAAAAAACAGAACGGAAACATCCTCCGGCTTCAACGGAATATTGTTGTCACGAACTTCCATGCGCACCCGATCAAGTATATAGTCACCATGCGTCTCAACTACAAGCTGAGTATCTTGCGCGGCAACCTGGCAAAACAAGCTCCCAAGAGATGCCTGAGCAATTGGGTGAAGATGCAGTTCAGGTTGCTGCAAAAGTATTAACGGAGCCTTGTCCTCGCGAAACAGCTCTGTCAGCACAGGCAGAACCTGACTTACGCCATAACCCACATCAATCAGGTTGTGCCAAGGCCCTTTTCTGCCACCTCCGAACTTTCTTACCTGCAACTGAAAAGGCGAACCCAATGCATCTCCAAAATGCCTGACTGTAAATTCATCAAAAAGCCCCGAATCCCGCCCAAATTCTTCAAGCTTGTTCTTAATAATTTTCCAAGCTTCCTTATGCCCGACATACAGATTGGCCAGATACATCGGCACATGATCGCCTTCGGGGTCGGAGAACAGACCGGCCGGATCGTAAGTGCGACGCGGTTTGGAAGATACGGGAGCACTTGCGTAGGGACTCGGTGCTAGAAGAGGACTTTTCAACACATGACCACAAAAATCATAAATCCGCTTCAGGTCTTTCTTGCCAATTTCCCCGGAACCCTCAAGAGGCATAAATTTTTTCTCATTTTCCGTAACCGCGGAATTGACAGTGTAAATCAAAGGCATTCTCATGTAGTCGGAAGAAAAATTCAGTTCCCGCACATCCGGGATACTCCAGGAACCCCTCTCCGTACCAACGCGAAGCTGCCAATTGCGGTTTTCCGCTTCCACCAGTTCTTCAATCCACAGATTCTCGCAGACCCAACGCTTTCGCACAGGAACCGGTATGGTTCCGTCTCTCGCGAAAGTTACTTCAAAGCAATAGGTTTTATCCACATCAGTTCCGCCGTTTCCTGATTTTCCGAAATGACCGGTGGTGGAACAGAAACTCGCTTCAAAGGTATCAGGCCTGCCGTTTCTCGTACCCCCGTTGTGAATAATCTCTTCAAAGCTGCCAAAATCATAAGGAGCTTCCTTGAAATCCGGAATTCTGTGCAGACAAGCAACTTCCCAAAGCGCCCGTATCATAGCCATAAAAGATGTCTTGCCCGTACTGTTGTCACCGACAAGCAGGGTCAGCGGAGCTAACCTGGCAGATTGCTCTTCACCGAAACATCGGAAATTTTTAAGCGTAACCTTGTGCATTGAATCTTCTCTTTCTCCGAACAAGAGACCGAAAACAGTCTTATGTCCCCTGTAAAGCAAATTTATATGCTCCCGGAAAATTGTAAAGCCACACCCGTGCATCCCACGTTCACAACATATTTTAATCACATAACACGCGCCTCTCTTAATTAACCCCGCCGATTCAGTTAGACTTGTATTGAGAAGACGTTTATTGCATGGCCTTTCTCCAGAACGACTCGCAAAGCATGGTTTCGATAACTACTCTTGACGAATTCATCATAAGAAATCAGTATGAATTCCCCTATTCCACCGGGGAACTCTCAAGGCTGCTTCGGGATATAGGATTCGCGGCGAAAATAGTTCACAGAGAAGTAAACAAAGCCGGTCTGGTCGCAGATATTATGGGCAAGACAGGCCAGGTAAATATCCAGGGAGAAGAGGTAAGAAAGCTCGACTCCTTCGCAAACGAAAGGTTTCTGACCGCGCTTGAGCATGGCGGAGAATGCGCCGGCGTGGCGTCCGAGGAAAACGAGGAGTTCATAGCCTTTTCGGATGAGAAATCGAAAACCTCGAAATACGTCATAGCCATGGACCCGCTTGACGGATCCTCAAACATAGACGTGAACGTGTCCGTGGGAACCATATTTTCCGTATACAGAAGAACGTCCAAGATGTTCTCTCCGTGTCTCAAGGAGGATTTCCTGCAGCCGGGCAAGGCCCAGACGGCCGCCGGATACATAATATACGGTTCTTCAACCATGCTGGTGTACACTACCGGCCACGGAGTAAACGGGTTTACCCTTGACCCGTCAATAGGGGAATTCTGTCTCTCCCATCCGAACATAAAGATCCCGAGCCACGGCAATATATTCTCGGTCAACTACTACAACTACTCGAAATTCCCCGACAGGGTAAAGGAGTATCTGGATCACTGCAGGGACGGGGAGAACAGTTCCAACCTTTCGCTTAGGTACGTCGGATCCATGGTGGCAGACATACACAGGAACCTGCTTATGGGAGGAATATTTCTTTATCCGCAAACCTCGGATTCTCCCAACGGAAAACTCAGGCTTCTCTACGAGTGCAACCCGATGGCCTTCATCGTGGAACAGGCCGGAGGAGCGTCGTCAAGCGGAACGGAAAGGACTCTTGACATTCAGCCGACGGAACTTCACCAAAGAGCCCCCATATACATAGGTTCCTACAATATGGTAAGCAAGTTCCTAAACTTCCTGAAGGACACCAAAGAACCCGAGGAGGAGTGAAAATGGGTAAAAAAATAAGTTTCGGGCTTACTGCCCCGCTTCCGGGAAAACCGGTTACGGAACTTGTGGACTTCGCCGTAAGCTGCGAGGAAGCCGGTTTTGACGCAGTATGGTACCCAGACCACATACTGTTTATGGCGAAAAAACTGACTCCTGAAGTATGGTCGGTAATCACGGCCGCGGCGGTAAAGACGGACAGAATCCGCCTTGGAGCCATAGGGGATCCTCACAGGTCTCATCCAGCTATGTTCGCCCACAGACTCGCAACCGTAGACAACCTCTCCGGGGGAAGAGTGTTCAGCTGCCTTGGATACGGGGAAAAAATGAATCTCGATTATTACGGCATAAGCTGGAACAGGCCCCTTGCGCGTCTTAGGGAATCTGTGCCTCTTATGAGGCAACTCTGGGCCGGGGAGACGGTAACCTTCGAGGGGGAGTTTTTCTCTCTCAGTGAAGCCGAAGTAAGGGTAAGCCCCGTTAACGGAAAGGATGTTCCCGTATACATAGCCGCGACGGGACCGAAGGCTCTCGGGGTCGCAGGCGCACTCGGAGATGGCTGGGTAACAAACGCAATGCCCACATGGGTTTTCTCGAGCAAACTAGCCGAAGTGGAAAAAGCCATGGGGCAGAGCGCCGCTGCGGCGGAGAATTTTGAGAGATGCATATATATTTTCGTGTCCGTCGCCAGAGACAAGGACACAGCCTACGAGACCCTTGACAGGATAAAGCACGCTATAATCTGGCCCGACGTGATAGAGGAAGCGGGGTACGACCTTGAAATAGAGCCTCAGTACAAGGGGCTTTCCTACACGAGCATAATGCCCAACGATCAGGACATGCTAGCCAGGTTCAGGCAGATGGGAGAGAGATACTACACGAGGGATATACTGTCTGACTTCGTTATATACGGAACAGCCGCCGACGCGATAAAAAGGTTCGAAGAATACATAGAGGCCGGAGTCACCCACTTTATAATCAGAGATTTCAGCCCTGACCTTGAATACTCCTTTAATGCCCTTGCGGGAGAGGTGATAAATCACTTCAGGTAGGCTCCCGACACTCCTCAGGCAATCGTGATTTTCCGCTCCAGGTAGACGTTCTGAATGCTCTTTAGAAGCGCGACCCCTTCCCCAAAGGGTTTCTGGAAAGATTTTCTTCCGCTTATAAGCCCCATCCCTCCTGCCCTTTTATTTACAATGGCGGTTCTCACCGCGTCTGCAAGATCATCCGAACCCGAGGCACCTCCCGAATTTATCAGCCCCAGTCTCCCCATGTAGCAGTTTGCGACCTGGTAGCGGGTAAGGTCTATGGGGTGATCAGAGGTAAGTTCCGAGTAAACCCGATCGTGGGTTTTCCCGAAGGAAAGAGCCGTAAAACCTCCGTTGTTCTCCGGAAGCTTCTGCTTGACTATATCCGCTCCTATGGTCACCGAGAGATGGTTCGCCTGTCCCGTGAGATCAGCCGAAACATGATAATCGGCCTCGTCCTGCTTGAAAGCCGGGTTTCTCAGGTAGGCCCAGAGTATGGTCGCGAGTCCCAGGGAATGGGCGTGGCTGAAAACCTCCGATATTTCCTGGATCTGACGGGAACTTTCCTCGGAACCGAAATACACAGTCGCCCCTATCGCCACCGCTCCCATCTGAAAGGCCTGATCCACGTTTCCGAAAAGAATCTGATCATGGGTATTGGGATAGCTAAGCAGTTCATTGTGGTTGATTTTCACTATGAAGGGAATCTTGTGCGCATATTTTCTTGAAACCGACGCAAGCGCCCCCACGGTCGAGGCAACGGCGTTACATCCCCCTTCCATGGCAAGCTTCACTATATTCTCAGGATCGAAATAAAGCGGGTTCACGGCAAAAGAGGCTCCCGCGGAGCTCCCGGCGAGCGGTCGGAAGATAAAGGTGCTCAATCCCCTGGTCCACCGGAAGAATCGATACATATCCGGTCCCTCCGAGACGTCCGTGGTCAAGTATGGTCTGCAGATTCCTTATCACACCACAATATCCATGGTTTATCTCTGCGATATAATCACATTTCATCCAGGCGAGCGGTCGTTCTGCACGAACACCTCGTCCACATAGTCCGGGCCGGGAAGATAAAGGTCTTTTTTGCTTATAGTAGCGCACTTGTGAGCGAGGAGGTATTCAGAATCCTCTCCCAGCAACGCCTGTATCCTGCCGATTCCCTTAAGTTCCTTTATGGCCATGGGTTCTCCCTTGAAAAAATCTTAAGATCCTAACGAAAATAAATACCTGATCGACCCCTATCTGTCACTGAGAGCAGATATCCCGGGAAGCTCGGATCCTCCGAGAAATTCAAAACACGCCCCTCCCCCGGTCGAGACGTGGGTCGCTTCTGAGAACTTGACCCCGGACTTTTTAAGTGACGCCACGCTGTCTCCTCCCCCTAGAACCGTGGTGGCCCCCCTCCATGTGGCAAGCGCAAAAGATCTGGCGATGGAGCTTGTGCCGTTTGAAAACTCGTCCGCCTCGAAAAACCCCATGGGACCGTTCCAGAAAACCGTGCCTTCCCCCTTTATATGCGAGGTGAATTTCTCAACCGTCTTCGGCCCTATGTCAAAAGCCGTCATATCATCGGGAATCTCCGCGCCGGTAACCACTACACTCATTTTTCTGCCGCCCGCAGCCTCGGCCATCACGTGGTCAACAGGCAGGATGATTTTTTCCTTATAGGTTTCAAGAGCCTCGCGGGCCCAGCAAAGCATTTCCTTCTCAACGGAACATTTTCCGACGCTAACCCCGCGCGCCGCAAGAAAAGTGTAGGCCACTCCCCCGCCCACCAGAACCCTGTCCGCCTTTTTTATTATGTTCCGAAGCGCCCCTATCTTGTCCTTTATCTTCATGCCCCCGACAATGACCAAGTAGGGTTTCTTGGGTCTTCTTATGAGACGGCTAAGAAACTTTATTTCGTTTCCCACCATAAGACCCGCAAGCTTTTTCTCGAAGTGAGCGGTCATTCCATAGGTGGAGGCGTGGGCCCTGTGCGAAGTGCCGAAAGCTTCGTTCACGTATATATCGGCCAGAGAGGCGAGTTTTTGTGAGAAATCCGCGTCGTTTTCCGCTTCCTCATTGTGATATCTAAGGTTCTCAAGGAGCATCACTTCGCCGTTTTTGAGTTTCCGGGAGGCATTCTCAACTTTCCTGCCTACAACCGCCCCCGGAAAACGAACCTTGATCCCCAGAAATTCGTTAAGTCTCTCCGCCACAGGAGCCATTGAAAGATCTTCTATCCTGCGTCCTTTCGGTCTTCCCATGTGGGAAGCCAGTATTACCCTGGCCCCGCACTTGGTAAGATAATCGATCGTGCGGATAGCGCGCCTTATTCTGTAGTCTTCGGTTATCCTCCCGCCGTTTACGGGAACGTTGAAATCGACCCTTACGAAAACCCTTTTCCCTTCGTACTCAGAGCAGGGAAGGTCGGTTACTAGAAGCTTTTTCTTCAAAGCTCCCTCCCGACGAGCTCTATAAGATCAACCACTCTGGAGGTGTATCCGTACTCATTGTCGTACCAGGCGACGACCTTGACCATGCTATCTTCCACCACGGAAGTCAGCATTGAGTCAAAAGAGCAGGAATGCGTGTCTCCCACAAGGTCTGAAGAAACGATTTCGTCCTCGACGTAAGCGAGGTAACCGCTAAGCGTTCCCTCGGCCTCTTCCCTGAACCTGGCGTTCACTTCATCCGCGGAAGTTCCTTTTTCCACTTCACAGGTAAAATCCACAAGCGACACGTTGGGCGTGGGCACCCGTACGGCGACCGCGGAGAGTTTCCCCTTGAGCTCCGGGAAGATAAGCTGTATGGCGCTTGCCGCCCCCGTACTTGTGGGAATAATGGAGAGCGCGGCCGCTCTCGCCCTTCTTTTATCCTTATGCGGAGTGTCGAGTATTCTCTGATCGTTCGTATAGGAGTGTATCGTGGTCATTTCTCCGCGGCGGATCGAGAAACTTTCGTGGAGAACCTTGACCAGCAGGCCGAAGCAGTTGGTCGTGCAGGACGCGTTTGAAATCACGTCGTGACCTTCGGGTTCGTAGTCATTATCGTTTATGCCCATTACCGTGGTGAAATCCACCTTGCCGCTTGCAGGCGCGGTAATTATGACCTTCTTCACGGTCTCGCCCATGTGCGCCGCGGCGGCCTCGCGGGTTCTGAAAATGCCGCTTGCCTCAGCTATAACCTGCGCTCCCGTTTCGGCCCAGGGAATGTTCGCAGGGTCTCTCTCCGAGAACACCTTTATAAACTTTCCGTCAACCGTTATTCCCTCTCCGTTGCACTTCACCTCTCCCGGGTAGCGGCCGAACACCGAATCGTACTTGAAGAGATGAGCCAGGGTTTCGGTGTCTGTAATATCGTTTATACCCACGAACTCAAGATCTTCTCTGCCGAGACCAATTCTGAGCACATGCCTTCCTATTCTCCCAAACCCGTTTATTCCAACCCTGATGGACATCGCAAAACCTCCGAAACTTGACTTTGAACTTCGCAAAAACTATACACTTGCCCGCCGTTAGTCAAGAAAGAAATTAACTATCGGCACATTCTCTCGCACAAGCACGCACGCACAGTCATCCCAACAGCCAAACACTTAAATTCTGACCTGATTTTCTCCACCCGGTCTCAAGCAAACCAGGCCCGAAAAAACATTTACGTAATTGTACTTGATAACCCGTCGCTAACCAGTTCAGAGAGAGCTGCCGGCACCCGGAACCGATGCTCTTCTTCGGGTGAGGTAGCGCCACTTTCCCGAAATGTCGTCAAGGGCCAGGTAGAGACAGGGAACCAGGTAAAGTATCACGAAAGTTGAGAAAACGAGTCCGAGCCCTAAAGAGACGGCCATCGGAGCAAGTATGGCGGCCTGACCCTTGTAGGCAAGCATCAGGGAGAAAAGCCCGCAGAAAGTCGTAAGCGTGGTCAGAACAATCGGGCGGAAACGGTACTTGGCGGAGAATACCACCGCTACCGCCCTGCCCGGCATTTTTCTCACCCTCCGGTTGATAAAACTCATCAGCAGCAGACTGTCGTTCACCACTATTCCCAGAAGCGCGACCATCCCTATTATGGCGGGAAGCGTCATGGGTTCGCCGCGCAGCAGAATCCCTACAAGCACTCCCGTTACGCAGACAGGCAGTACCCCCATTATGATCAGAGGCTGAAAGCAGGAGCGCAGTATGCTTGCAAGAATAAGATAAATGAGCATCACGGAAATAAGCGCCGCCCTTTTTATGTCGCTTACCGTCTGGGTGTACTGCGCCTCTTCCCCCGCGAACCGGAACGAGTAGCCGGGGTAGCCCTTGAGCAGATTTTCAAGATACTCGGAAAGATCGGAGTTCACTTCTCTTGAAGTGGTGATCTGGGCGTCCACCTCGGCCGTTATGGTTACGGTTCTGCGAAGATTCTCCCTTCTTATTTTAAGCGGGGATCTTGCGTCTTTTGTCTCAGACACGACGCTTATGGGAACCCATGACCCCGTCGGGGCCCGAACCTGATGGGATTTAACGGAAAAAGCTTCCGAGTTCCCGGCTCCGTAACGCAGGTTTATTTCCGCCTCTTCAGCCCCTACCCTGGTCTTAGCAACCGTGAGACCATCCCCGAGCACCTTGATTTCCCGGGCCACTGCCCGCTTGTCAAGACCGAATACCGCGGCTTTGCCCTGATCCACTTCAATCCTCGCCTCGGGCTTGCCGTAAACAAGGTCGCTGGTCGCGGCGCTGACTCCCCGCTCGGCGTTCAGGAATTCAAGAATGCGGGAAGCTATCTCCATAAGAGCCCCCGTGTCTTCCCCGCTTATCTTTACGTCCACCGGTTTTCCGGTGGGAGGACCGAATGCCGTGATAAAGTCAATCTGCTTGGGCCCCGTAACAGTTCTTGCCATTTCGCTCTCGGCAATTCTTGAGAGCGAAAGCGCGTTTTCCTCTCTTTTGGAATAATCCTCGTACTCGACCAGAACAGTGGCCACATGGTCCCCGGTGGAAGGCGGATTGTTGGGGTCCGACATGTCAAGGCCGATCATGGACAGCGTGTTTTTAAGAACGTGCGGAGGGATATTCTTTCTCAGTACCTCTTCCACCTGCTCCACAGAGGAAGCCGTACGCTCAAAGCTTGAGGACGGAGGGTTCTCAACCCTTATCACCATCTCCTGAATATCATGGAGATAGAACATGACGTTTGGAATCCGCAGAAGCATAAAAACCGAAACAAGGAAGACAGCCGCAAAGCCGCCTATTACGACATAGCGTCTCCGCAGAGAAAACACAAGTCCCCGCAGATACAGAGCCCTTACGCGAAGAAGCACAGAGTTTCCCCTGGGAACCCTTCTTGTGCTGCCTTTTCTCATCCACTCCGCGCAATGGGCCGGCATGATCAGAAGGGCTTCGAAGAGGGAGAAGAAAAGGGCGAAGATCGCCACCCTCGGAATTACCGAGAGAAACTGCCCCGTAAGCCCCGTGGCCAGAAGAAGCGGGATGAACGCGGCGATATTCGTGAGCACCGTCGCTATCACGGGCCAGGCAACTTCCCTTGTCCCCACCACCGCAGCCCGAAGAGGCTCCATCCCCCTCGATATATGTCTCTGTACGTTCTCAACGACGATTATGGCATCGTCCACCACCATTCCCAGGGTCATTATGAGACCGAACATGGAAAGGGTGTTAAAAGTCGTGCCGGTAGTCTTCATCAGTATTACGGCCCCGAGAAACGAGACGGGAATTCCCAGAGCCGCTATGAAAGCCGCCCTGCTCTCAAGAAAAAGGCCGAGAAGAATCACCACAAGAATAAGGCCGAGCGCCCCGCTTTTAACCATGGTGCCCAGGCGGCTTTTAACCCAGTAAGACCTGTCAAACGCGAAGGTTATATCCATGTTTTCCGGAAGTTCGCTTCTGTACCTCTCGCCAAGCTCTTTTACTCGATTCACCGCATCGACAATGTCGACGTTCTTTTGCTTCTCAACCCAGAAGGTGACCGCGGGGCGGCCGTTTATCCTTGATTTAAGCTCCTCGCGCTGCTCACCGAGGGTTACGGAGGCGACGTCGCCCAGCAGAATATGCTTGCCGTCGGGGCTTTTGGAGACCGGGATAGAGAGCAGGTCTTCAACAGAGCTTATTTTTCCCTCGGTTCTCAGAAGAAAATCAGAGCCGCCGCGGGTGAAACTCGCCCCGGGAATATTGAGATTTCTCTCGCCTATCGCTTTTGATATCTCCTCGATGCCAAGTCCCGAGCGCACCATCTTCGGGTAATCAAGATAGACCCAGAATGCAGGATCAGGGAGTCCCACGGAATTTACGCTGTCAACGCCGCCCAGGAGCCCGAGTTCGTCCCTAAGTCTCCTCGCGTGGCTGTAGAGAAGTTCTTTTGTCACGTCTCCCGAAATCGAAACGCTCACAAGGGGAAAACTGGCCTCCACTTCCTCGATTACCGGCTGTTCGGTCTCCGCGGGAAGATCTTCCGCTATAAGATTGATCCTTGAATCGATTTCCCACGCGGCCTTTCTTGTGTCTTCGCCCGGATAAAGCTCCGCCGTGACCTGCGAGAACCCCTCTGAGGAAACGGACTTCACAATCTTAACGCCGGATATGTTCTTTATCTGCTGCTCGACGGGAATGCTTACGAGGTTCTCCACGTCTTCTGCGGAAGAACCCGGGAAAGAGGTGCTTACAGTCACCATTTCGAGCTTTACCGACGGGAACAGCTCAAGGGGCAGGGAGAATGAAAGCAGAAGCCCGCCGAACAGTATGGCTACCATCAGCAGGTTCACGAAAAAGGAGTTTCTTACTGAGAAATCTGCTATGTGCATGGAGAATCAGTCAATAATTCGTGGCACGCGCGATGCTATGATTCCGATCGCGCGGAAAACTCGTAAAGCTGTATGTCCTCTCGGTATACGCAGGCTCCCCTCCCGCGGACTCAAAACCGAGTCTTCCCTCGCCAAGCGGAACACCATCCGAACTGCGGTCAATCACGGCATCAAGACAAACACCTTTGTTAATTGTACCGGATAAAAAAACTCCTACTTAATTCCCCCGAAAAACCCGAAAATTCCGAAGCGGATACCGAAAGTTTCAAGCTGCCTTCGCCGCCCCGGGACAAACATCCGAATTGCGGGCGGCGGATTGAGTTTTTCCGATTCCCGTAGTATCGTTTCACGGTAATGAAGAATCTTAACGTATGTATTCTGGGAGCAAGCGGCTACACGGGAGCGGAGCTCATAAGGCTTCTCAGTGGACATCCCCGGGCCAGCATTTCGCATTTAACGGCGTCAAGGCACGCGGGCCGTGCTCTGGCCGAGGTGTTTCCGCACCTTGAAGATATAGCCGATCTTGAGCTCAGCAGCTCGGACCCCTCGCTCATCCCGGACGATACCGACGTGGTATTCGCCGCGCTTCCGCACGGAGCATCGGCCGAACTCATAGAAGAGATTTACGAAAGGGACGTAAGGATAATTGATCTCGGGGCGGATTTCCGTCTCAGGGAAGGCACCTACAGGGACTGGTACGGGGATCATCCGTGCGCCCATCTTCTCGAGGGGGCCGTCTACGGAATCCCTGAACTGCATGCGGAACGGATTTCTGAGACAAAACTGGTGGCAAACCCCGGGTGCTATCCCACCTCTTCTATCCTTCCACTCGCGCCGCTTCTTGAAAACGGCATGGTGGAGACGGAGGGAATTATAATTGATTCCAAATCCGGAGCTTCGGGAGCAGGAAGGAACCCTTCGCTTGATCTTCATTTCTGCGAGGTCTCAGAAGGAATGAAGGCCTACAAGGTAGGCGAGCACCGCCACGCCCCTGAAATAGAGCAGGGGCTCTCGGATTTTCTGGGCAGCAGGGTGGAAATCGTTTTCACACCGCACCTTGTGCCGATAAACAGGGGAATACTCTCGACAATATACGTAAGCCTCTCGGGACGCCATAAGACCCGGGAGCTGCTGGACGCTCTCGGGCAATTCTACGGAAACTCTCCCTTCGTCAGGATTCTTCCCGAGGGGACTTTCCCGAACACCTCCTGCGTCAGGGGTTCAAACTTCTGCGACATAGGTGTAAGGGCGAACCCAGAGAAAAAAACCGCGATAATCGTCTGCGCCATAGATAACCTGGTAAAGGGGGCCTCCGGGCAGGCGATACAGAACATGAACATCATGCTTGACCTTCCAGAGAGCCTGGGACTTGACTCCGTCCCGCTTTATCCTTAAACGGAAACAGGTTTCCGAACCTGACAATAACACGAGAAAGATGCTTTCCCCTTCCGTAAGATTTCTCAGTGGGTCAGTTTCAGGTCCATTTGGCTTTCCGAAAGAAACGCCGCTATTTTAGACACCCGTTGAAAATTCACCCCCTCGAAGTATAGGGAGAAAGCGGTTGTCCATCTTACATAGATATCTACCCAGAATACTATCTTCAACACCGTAACCTCCAGCCGCAGAGGTTTACGAAAACCGTAGACCAACCTTCTATAGAGGCACAGCACTCTCAATTCTGTCTATGTTCTATAAGTGAAATTATGGAACGAAGTAAAGGAAAGTTCTTCTGATACATATGAGGAGCTTTGAAAATTAGGAGTTAATCGAATTAAAAGAGGGGCGGCTTGATTCCAAATGTTTCCATTGGAGTAGAAGCTTAGAATCTTCGGGCAGATTGTCGCATCCCTCTTTAATTCATTAACGAAATTAGCGTAAAAGTGTTTTTAAGAGTTCAAAAGGAAATTTATTTAAGGAGGATTTACACATGAGATTACGTAATCTGTTTTTACTCTTGCTGTTGTGCATGACAGTAGGTGTTTTTAGTGTTGCTTGCACCGGTGATGATGGTGCACAAGGGCCTCCGGGACCTCCAGGACCTCCAAGGACCTCCAGGAATGGATGGTGAAGGATAACTGACCCAATACTAGCGAGGATGTGACTGTAACTTTTGTGGGCCACTCTTACAGAAAGAATCCGCCTTTGACAGGGAACCAGTGGCGGTGATGATATCATGGCTGCGGAGACGAAAGGCGAACGTCATCAATGCGAGATGAAACGGTGATAGATCGGTAGGAGGATGATGACGTTTTCAATCTTTGGCAAAGGAAGGAAGTGACGATGCCGCTACGGTGAACAGATGGTGACGACACTACATCAATCACGGTGGAGATGGTGATGATGTCTTCGGCGGAGATGGGGAAATGATACCTGGATGGCGGCAACGGATGATGACGATCTGCAAAGATGGATGGACACATGACGTGGCGGAGGTTCCATGGCGACGTGGTGAACTACTTGTGGTCGATTTGGAACCCTCCATGATCAACGCGGATGACTTTGATCCTCAGGCGGAAACGCTACGGCTAATGATGGGTAGATACTTTGATGACTTGATAAGCAGTTTGAGAACGATTACCATGCGATGAGGCTCGACTGTTGAGATGCACCGCTGTAACGATGACCCTCGTTGTCGGAGACCTGATGGGCGACGATGGCTTAACGGTGGACTGACGGTCTAATCTGATACTTGGCTATTACAGAATGCTCAGCTATTTTGCTAAGCGGCACCGATGTAAATACTTGCTAACTGGTTTAACTGGACTAAGGATAGCAGATCTCCCATATTGAGATGAGAACAAATCCCCGGACATAAAATCCTTCTTGCGGTGTTTCCAGATGCATCATGCTGACTACCTTACTGGAGACGGTTGGCGATAATGTGTTTTCTATTTCAGGTAACTGGGAACCGGGTGCTTGATTCTCGATACCATCAATGGCGGAGCCGGTGATGATACTTCATTTCTTAACGGGTGAAAAAATTGATGAATGACGCCATGGGCGAAATCGTTGGCACCGGTGGTGTTGGACGATACACTTCTTGTTCACGGCGGTATGGGAAGTGAAGGCACTGCCTTTTACACAAAAGACTCCAATATGTCAGAGGGTGTAGATAAGACAATATTGCGCTGTATTTTTGGTATAGGCAAGCAGAAGCCCAACTGAAGACACTCTTTCCGCAAGCCGGATCTGCGCTTACGAACCTCAATGGGTGAGCCAACTTACGCAACTGGCGGCACTACACTTAAATTTTTTCCACGGCTCAATGACAGGAAATGCCGGATACAAGGCCTTCTTTAAACTGCAAGCGCCATGCGAAAGAAGGCTGTAGTTGTTGTATCCTTGACATTATATTCTCTCTAGAGGTATTCCCTCTTCCAGATACTGGTTCAAAAAATGATTCAAAGGGGTTTACGACGGAGTATCCGTGGGTCAACATCATGATCCCTTGACAGTTCTCCCACTGCCGGTTACAGCAAGACCGTACGCATGGACAAAATGTTGAACCAGGGTTTGATTGTTTCACCGACACCGGCCGTATAAAAGAGTTGGTGTACGCTTCCCAGGCCTAATCAGCTAAAGCCCCTCTAGATTAATTGACAGCGTTAATGTCTCCACATCGTTAAGATTAAACAGATTCCTTATGAATTGTGAAACTTAACATCCATCATGTCGGACCAGAACAACTAAACAGAGCCCTAGCGGCAACCGTATCAACCCCGTTCTATATAGGTAACCAAACCACGTAAACTTCAGCCGGAGAAATCAACCCCCCTGGTTTCATTTCCTTTTCGTGCAGTCCATTTCTATCGTTAACTACCCAGACCTTTTCAGCAGTTCCATAAGTTCCTCAATTGGTTTGAGAGATCAGACCTTGGGTTTTCAATTTCGGAACTGGTTGAACAGTCGGTGCTTGAGTTCTCGCACCTCCCGTACTCTGTTCGTAAAAGCCTAGCAAGCTATCCGTTCCGTTTGCTGTATATACCCGCACAGAAATGGGGCCGTAGCTCAACTCCCATAAGGCACTCAATCTTGCTCAAATAGTTCTATCAGAGGGGATCGAGTAATTCTGTCTAAAAATTGAGTACGTTTTAGGTCAATAAAGAGGAAAATCATCTCATCAAAAAAAGAAATAAAGCACCGGAAAGCAAAAATAGCAACGCAAAGCAAAATTACCCCCGTTCTACATGGTATTTTATGTTCCATAATTTCACTTAAGGAACATAAAAACCATTTCCCAAGGCACTCAAAGCCTTTGCCCTTAAAACTACCACAAAAGACTTCAATATGTCAAGAACTTTAGAAAAGAATTCCTCCGTCAGGTAATCAGAAATCCCGAAGCGTCCTTATCCTCTCCACGACCGCAGGAAGAAGCCCAATCACCCTGTCGATTTCCTCCGAACGGGTAAAACGGCCGAAGCTGAACCTGACCGAGCAGAGCGCTTCCTGCTCCTCAAGCCCCATGGCAATCAATACGTGGGAAGGATCAACGTTTCCCTCGGAGCAGGCAGAACCGGTTGAAACCGCCACTCCGGCGGTATCGAGGTTCATTACCACCGAATCACCCGGAGTTCCTGGAAAACCAACATTAAGAGTATTGGAGACTCTCGCTTCGGGATATCCGTTCAGGTAAACATCCTCTATTTCGCGGGAAAGCTCCTCAAAAAGACGGTCGCGCAGCTTCCCCAGTCTTTCGTTTTCCGTCTCAAGCTCCCCGCGCAGAAGCTCGCACGCGCAGCCGAATCCGCAGACGGCCGCCACATTTTCCGTTCCCGATCTCTTTCCCCTCTCCTGCCCTCCGCCATGCACAAAAGGCTCAAGGCCAATCCCTTTTCTCAGGTAAAGAGCCCCCGCCCCCTTGGGACCGCATATCTTGTGGGCGGAAAAAGATGCCATGTCAACTGGCAGACCGGCAAGATCGATTTCCATCTTTCCCAGGGCCTGAACCGCATCTGTATGGAAAACCACCCCCTTCTCGCGGACAATTTCTCCTATATCGCGAATCGGACTTACAACTCCGGTCTCATTATTCACGTACATGCAGGAAACAAGAATCGTGCGCTCTGTAATCGCCTCCCGGAACTGTTCGGGGAAGACCCGTCCGAAGGAATCCACGGGAAGGTAAGTGACCTCGAAACCCCTGCGTTCAAGAAACCTGAAGGTCTCAAGACAGGAGGCGTGCTCGATGGCGGTTGTAACCAGGTGGTTTCCCCTGTCGGAAAGAGCGTAGGCAAGGCCTTTTATAGCGAAATTGTTGCTCTCACTGCCCCCGGAGGTAAAAACTATTTCTCCCGGCCTTGCCCCGAGATAACCCGATACTCTCTCGCGGGCGCAATCAACCGCCGCGCGCGCGACGCTTCCGGGAGAATGAATACTGGAAGGATTTCCATAATTTCCGGCAAGATATGGAGTCATCTCCTCAAGAACGCGTGGATCAAGAGGCGTAGTCGCGTTATAGTCAAGATATATGGGGTGTCCGTGATCAGATAACATTTTCTCACCGTCGCTTAAACAGCTTGTATAACCGCGAATAATAACCGATCGACCGCGTAAATCACGGTGACACAGAGCAGCGGAACCACTTCGGATTCAAGTTGTTTAAGCGGGTTAACGCCTCGGTCATCCGCACCAGCAAGCCAGATTCAGAGCAAGTCAGGGCGGTCGGTGATAATCCCGTTAATCCCCGCCCCGGCCAGCTTTTCGCCCCGTTTCGGATCGTTAACCGTCCAGCAGCACACAAAAAGACCTCTTCTTCTGGCTTCTGAAGCAAGGCGGCGCGTCATGAAGCGGTGATTTGCAGCAACCACCCGGCAGCCAAGAGAAAGAGCCCTCTTCACGCACCCGAAGCCGAAAACCGTAATGAGTCCCGTAGGAATGGAGCGATCAAGCTCCCTTACCGCGCGAAGACAGTCCTCGCGGAAAGAAACCACCGCAACATCTTTTATGAGACCGTGGGCTTTTATAAGTGAGACCGTTTCTTCTTCCGTGCCTTTTTCCTTAAGCTCTATTACCAGCCCGCAGCGCCCCGCGAAATTCGCAAAGACCTCTTCCAGGGTCGGGATCCGCTCCCCGAAACCGGCGTCAAGGGACCTGAGCTCAGAAAGCGTCTTCCCCGAAACGGCTCCCTTGCCGTCCGTGGTCCTGTTAACCGTCCTGTCGTGAATGACGACCAGGCGGCCGTCAAGAGTTCTTCTCACGTCAAACTCTATCACCGAAGACCCCATGTCCAAGGCCCTGCGGAAGGAGCGAAGAGTATTTTCCGGCTCGTAATGACTCGCGCCGCGGTGAGAGATGAGGAGGAAGTCTTTTTCAAAAAAACCTTTCATGGAATTCGGGGAAATTACCTGAACAGGTCGTGGGCCGGATCCCTGATCAGTTCATCCGAACTTCCTTCCCCCCGGATGTAGTCAACCCCGCGCGCTATCACGACGGGCAGCGCCGCGGTTTTCTCCATCAGCAACCCCGCTGCGCACGCCACCTGGTCGGCGGTCGCCATCTCGGTTGCCGTAAGCAGAAGACCCTTGCTGTCGGTCTCTCCCCTGCGGTCAGAAAGCGGCTTCATGCCGCTGCAGCCAATGGCGATGTCGGTAAGCCCTTCCCGCCAGGGACGTCCCACGGTATCGCTTATTATTACGGCTACATGCTTTCCGGTTTCCTGTTCTATATATTTTCTTACATCCCCGGCGGATTGATCGGAATCAAGCGGAAGAAGCGTGACGTCCTCGCCCCCGGAAACATTCGAGGCATCAACGCCGGCGTTTGCAAGCACAAGCCCTCCGGTCGTCTCAACTATGAGCCTTCCCTTTCCGCTTTCTCTCTCGTCCATCTTCACGATTCTCCTGGTTTCACCCAGAATCACCTCCACAAGCCTCGGATCCTTTGAAACCTCTTCTGAGACCGTAACCGCGAAACCCGACGGTTCCACCCGGGAGAGATTAACGATCCTGCCTTCTGACTTTGAAACCACCTTCTGAGCAATTACAACTATATCCCCGTCGAGAAACGAGAACCCCGCGCGGGCGGCTGAGCGCAGGATCATCTCCCCGATGCTGTCTCCCTCTCTCACTTCCGGAATTCCCCTCAAAGGAACGAATCTGATTTCTCCAGTCTTCTCCATACGGAAACTCTCCCGGTGCCGTAGCGGCGTTTTGTATATGCAGACTAAACCATCTAGTATATATTACCGATATTGCAGGGTAGAGAAATGGAGAAGTTCTGTTTGGAAAGAGAAGCTGACCTCGAGCTTGAAAAGCAGTTTGAGGTATCCAGCGTGGCGAGGGAATCAGGCCTCATGATCCGCATATTCGTAACCTCCGCGCTTAAAAAGGAAATGATGGAGCCCGATTCTGAGGCATCGGCCCGCGGCGAGGATGAGAATACCAGGCTAAAGGAGATACTCTCCCCGCTCGTGTCGTCCATAAGGGCGACTAGGAAAACGAAGAGAACCAACCTGATCAATTTTACCGCTTCGGTTACCAAGGACGGAAAAGGCCGGGAATTTCAGGTTATTTCCTACCTGGGCCCGGTAACGAAAGACTCAGAGGAACCCTGCATAACCCTGCTGCTGCCCGAAGACCTGCCGGAAGAAACACCTTAGCCTTATGTTGCAAACTCAATTATGTTGCGAAGTCTGTGTAACTCCCTGTAAGAATTGGGAGGAGACGGGAACTTCGCAACATAATAAAATAATCCTACAATGAGGAAAGAAAGGACATCAACTCGCTGTCCGCATGCCAGTCCGACGTTACGTCTGGCACAATATCCGAGCCCGAGACAGCACATGTTTGCAATGCTTTCGCTTTCATTTCCAAGTCCACTTCTGCGTAGCGGTTGGTCGTCTCAAGAGATGTATGTCCTAACCATGCCCGTATCGTGTTGATATCAACACCCGCGCGCAGAAGATGCACAGCTGTGGTATGACGAATGGTATGAGGACTGACGCGTTTGTCCCTGAGAGATGGCACTGTCTCAGCGGCTCTCTCCGCTGTTCGAACAACCAGACCGTGTACGCCATGGCGAGTAATCGGTTTGCCGTGGACATTAAGGAAGACCGGAGCTTCTCTGAGTCCGTTAATACGTGAACCAATCAGGTCAAGCAGAACCTCGACAGTGGATGACCATAACGGACAGATACGGACTTTCCGCCCTTTTCCGTTAAGACGTACGCAGTTGTTGTCGGCAATGATGTCTGCCACTTTTATCCCCGCTGCCTCCGACGCTCGCGCTCCGGTATTATACAAAAACAGAAGCATAGCGTAATCACGGCGGCCCTGACGGCAGTGGCGGTCGGGAACCGCAAGCATTGCGTCAATTTCTCGTTTTTCGAGATACGGCATACTTGCCGTGGCACTGCGTCGCAAGGGGATTCCCTGTATCTGAGCTGCGTGGTCAACAAGTTCGGGAACCTGGCGACCGATGAATCGGAACAGCGAATGCAGGGCCGCGAGGCGCTGGTTGCGAGTAGAGACCGCGTTCTTCCTTTCCTTTTCAAGATCCGCTAGAAAGCTCCGTACTACGGTCGCATTGACTTGCTCAACCGTGACACGGACCGGGTCGGTATCGTGATGTCTGGCGATGTAGTTGAAAAGCAGGCGAATCGTGTCGCGGTAGCTTTTCTGGGTATTGGGGCTGAGATTGCGATCCGCAATCAAGTTCTCAAGCAGAAACCTGCGAACGAAGCGGCCCATAAGATGATCTGTCATTTTATTCTCCTTAGTTTTATGACGCGGCGTAACGCGCAAAGCATTCCGACGCTTCTGTAAGCAATTCCGGGGTCATGGTCAGGTAAGTTTGTGTTCCGCTGATGCTTGAGTGTCCGAGGTAGGTGGACAGCAATGGCAGACATGCCTGAACATCAGCGCCTTCACGGTACCAGGCAACCAGCCTGTTGACCGCAAAAGTATGTCGCAGGTCGTGAAGGCGCGCAGTGTTACTCCCACCTTGTGGGTCTTGCAATCCGACATGAGTACGAAGTCGAGCGAACACGCTTTCAAGTGTGCTGAGTGGAACCGCGCTGCCCTTATGCGAAGCGAAGAAAGCGGAATGTTCATTGTCTGGCATGGGCAGATGCCGACGCTCCCTGTAGTATGCCTCAAGCTCGGTGCCGAGTGCAGCACCAAAGGGCACCAGACGTGACTTGAAGAACTTGGTGTCGCTGATGGTGAAAACGCGCTCACGGAAATCCACGTCACGGCATCGCAGGCGCAACCCCTCGCCAGCCCGAAGCCCCACCACGTACAAGGTCAGAATCAACGCTCTGAAGGTCTTGTGTCGCAGAGGAGATCGACTGCTCTTCAAAATCACTGTCGCGTCCAGAAGACGCTGCAATTCATTCGTGGAATAGATGTGAGCCCGGAAGGAACTGAGAATCTTAGGTCTTTGTTCAGGCAGTGGGCAGGCTGTGATGTGCCTGCGGGCTACGAGATAAGCAAAGAAGCCGCGCAGAGCTGTATCCTTGCGTTTCCATGTCCGCGTCGGCGGTCCTTTGCCACGACAGAAGTCATGAACGGCTCGACAATCGATTTCCTCCAGATAAATGTCGCCGAGAGCGCGGCCCAAGGAACGAAGAATACGCGCATCCTCCTTAAAGACGGCTCCGAGGGAACGTTTTAAGTTGATGTACATGTCGACAGCCTCAATAAGTTTTATCGTCATATCAGCCCCCCTAAATCGTCAAAGGCAACCCTGCGCAGCATCCTCAGATTGACCTTTGCGTAAATTTTTGTCGAGTCCGGGCTGCTATGCCCGAGGTGGTCGCCGACTTCTTTGAAACTTTTGCCAGACTCCAGAAGAAACCGAGCGCATGCGTGGCGCAGTCCATGAGGACCACATCCCTTTTCTGGGCGCTCGTTTTCGGGAAAGTTTCTGCTCACTATATGGTAAAGACTCGATGATGATATTGGTCCAAATGGAGGACTTAACCCCACAAACACGTTACGGGTTGGCGTTTCAGGTCTCCCGTGGCGTAGATAGCGGACAATAGCATTGCCAGTTCTGGTCTCAAGGGGAACTTCTTCGCAACGCTGGCTTTTAGCCCGTATGATGCGGATTCTGTCGCGCGCCCAGTCTATGTCGTCAAGACGCAGATTCCGCACCTCGCTCGAACGTAATCCGTACACCGACAGTAGCAGGATGATTGCGTGATTCCTGATCGACAGCGGATCATCGCCGCTGGTATTGGCAAGCATACGTCCGACGGTGTCCCATGTAGGGCCCAGAGGAAGCCCCTCGTCACAATAAATTCGAGGCAATAAGATAGTGGAGGCAAGTCCCGACCGCGTATAGTTGCGCCGCTCGCAGTATCTGAACCACGCTCGGACATGCTGGGCGGAAACAAGCAGAGAACCTCGACCCCACCGCAACGACATGTGCGCATAGAATCCATCTATATCAACCGCTTCGACATCTTGCAGGACGATGCCTCGCCGTTGAATGTAATCAAGGAAAATCGTGATCTGCCATCGTGCTACCCGACAAGTTGTTTCGGCCAGACATCTCTCTTCCTGCTGCAGAGCAATAAATTCGGACAGCACTGCTTCGTATTGTTGCGGCAGTCTCACCGCAGCAGGTGAGGGAATCAGGTGGCCAAGACTTCGCAGAAAATCAATCGCTGCGCACCGAAAGGATTTCTTGGTATTGTTGCTCCATCCCTTGGAATTCTGGCCATCGTCATAGTGTTGGGAAACCATCTTTGCCACATCATCTCTTTCGAAACGATGATGTGGCGACCATTTCTGAAGCTCTACGGCCACGCGCAAACAATATCTGGCTCGTGTCAGAATTGTTGGTCGCGCAAGGCACCTTGCAATTAAACCAGTCAGATATTTGACCCGTTCCGCAGCCATAGGACCTTCTTTGTGGCGACGAAGAGCAGCAGGACAGGTGAAAAGTGTTTCAAACATAGTGAAAACCTCCTTAATTGTTAATAAGGAGCACTATGTCAATTTGATTTATGTTGTAAAGTCTTCGCTTCCGTCTAGGGTTTACAGGGAGTTACACAGACTTCGCAACATAATTGAGTTCGCAACATAAGACGCGTTATGTTGTTAACAACATAATTAGCCGAAAAATCGTGTATTATTAGCTTTGCAATGGGTTGTACAGAGGACATTTCCAGCGAAATCTACTTTGACAACAACGCATCTACAAGACCACTCCCCGAAGTAACAGAGGCCATGCACGAAGCCATGGGTGAGGGATTCGGCAATCCCTCAAGCGCCCATTCGGCTGGAGAGAGGGCGAGGCGCCGCATGGACCTTGCCCGCAAACGAACCTCCGATCTTCTGGGATGCTCCCCCGAAGACATCATATTCACAAGTTCCGGCACGGAATCAAACAACATGGTCTTTTATTCCTGCACGAGGAAAAAAGAGAGGCCGCGCATCGTCACAACCCAGGTAGAGCATTCCTCGATAATGAAGATGTGCAGTTTTCTTGAACTAAACGACGTGCGCATCGAAATGCTCGAGGTGGACAGGCAGGGGATTATTGACATCAGAAGACTCAAAAGCGCGATTTCCGAGAAAACCGACCTTGTTTCCGTGCAGTGGGTTAACAACGAGACCGGAGTTATACAGGATATGGCGAGCATTTCCGAAGTCTGCAGAAAAAACGGAGTGCCCCTCCACACAGACGCCGCCCAGGCCGTAGGGAAGCTCGAGATTGACCTTGCGAAGCTTCACGTGGATTTTCTCTCTTTTACGGCCCATAAAATCAGCGGTCCACAAGGGGCCGCGGTTCTCTACGCAAAAGACAGGCTGCTTGTGAATCCTTTTCTTTTCGGAGGATTCCAGGAGGAAGGGTTCCGCCCCGGGACCGAGAACCTCCCGGGGGTAGCCGGCCTTGGGACCGCCTGCGAGACAAGGCGCACAAGGCTTGAGGAGGCCATAGGAAAGATGAAAGATCTTCGCGACGGGTTCGAGAAAACAATAATGGAATCCATCCCGGAGGTCTCGATTAACGGCGGCGGCGCGCAAAGAGTATGCAATACCACCAATATCCATTTCGGCGGAACCAACGGAAGGGAACTGGTCACCCTTCTTGATGAGGCGGGGGTAAGGTGTTCGCAGAGTTCCGCGTGCACGAATTTCGACGTTACGCCATCCTACGTTCTTATCGCCATGGGGCTTGATGAACAGCATGCGCACTCAAGCGTAAGATTCAGTTTCTGCCCGGAGAACACCTTCGAGGAGGTACAGAGAGCGGCAGAGATCATCCGGGAGAAATGCGAATTTCTAAGGAAGCGCACCCGCTGAACCCGGACACCCCTGAGAGACAGAAATCAGTCGACAACCCTTACCGGCTGACCGGGCGTGAGGCCGAAGTTCCCCTCGGTTATGATTCTTGAGGCCGGGGGAAGCGAATCAAAGGATATGTAGGCCGAATTATCGTCTATCCACGTGGGCACTACCTTAGCCTTTAGAACTTTTCCGTTTTTCTCAACCAGCACGAAAGAGGAATTCTCCCTGCTGTCGGACAACACGGCCGTCTTGGGAATCCTGACGACATTATCAAGCGTCTGCACCGGTATTTTCACGGAAACCATTTCTCCGGGCCACCATTTTACCGAAGGATCAGGTACGGCAATCTCGATATCGTAGGTGCCCGAGAGATCATCTGAGCCCGGACTCACGCCGGCAACTTCGCCCGCGACGGTTTCCACCGTTCCGTCTTTTGCAAGTGATACCTCAAGAACATCTCCCCGCTTGACGCTTCTTGCAACGGACACATCCACGCCGGCTATGACTTTCCTGCCGCTTAGATTAACGACTTTGGCCACCACGTCCCCGTTTCTCGTCTCCTGTCCGATGTCGGGAACGATTTCAACAATCTGACCTTGGATAGGGGAGCGGATTTTGAGGTTCTCGTAATTCCATTTGGCCCTCTTGTAAGAAGCCTCTAGGGCGTTTGCGCCGGCCGAGGCGGATTCAAGCAGGTTTCGTGATGCCTCGGTCTCATCCTCAGAGACTATACCCTTCTCAAAAAGAGCCACGTTTCTTCGGTATACCCTTTGGGCCTCGGCAAGCTTCCCCCTGGAGGATTCAAGATTGTACTTCGCCTCGTCAAGACGCGTCTCCACACGGTAATCGTAGAGTTCGAGGATAATTCCATCCTTTTCGATTTCCTGACCTCGGCCGGAATCTATACGCTTTACCCATCCCGAAACGGTTGTTCTGACCAGGACGGTCTGCTTGCCGCGGACTCTTCCGAGAACTTCGGTGTAGACTGAACCTGAGGACGCAGCAGGCGTCATCACCTTTATGGGCCTGTGGACATTATTTTCAGAGTGGGGCTCTACACTCGATTCCCTTTCTTGAACAAATCTCGCGTACAGAAGAAAAAGAACCAGAAGGAAACCAAGAAATATTAAAACCAGAGTTAACCAGCTCTTCATTTTTCTTTCCCTGAACCAAGATCTCATCTGTTTTTCCACCCACAAAAGCTTCAGTAAAAAAGACCTTCATAACAATATTGAGAATCTGGCGATTTAGCAACAACCGGTAAAACAGATTGACTTTTGACGAGAATACCCCCATAATTATTAAGAGATTTTAAAGGAGGATGTTTAGTGAACGGAAAACCTTTAACAAAATCCCAGCTTTCAAGCAGCTTGGCGGAGAAGGCGGGAATAACCAAGGCGACAGCCAAAGCCGTTATTGATGCTATGGCATCAATTGCATGTGAAGAGGTAAAGGGAAAAGGAGAATTCACGATTCCTGGAATCGGCAAACTGGTTATCAGCAACCGCAGCGCCAGAATGGGGAGAAATCCCGCCACTGGTGACGTGATCAGCATACCTGCAAGAAAGGTCCTGAAGTTCCGCGTGGCGAAAGCCTGCAAGGATTCTGTGCTAGGCTAGAACTGTCTTCACACTCTACCTAGCTGATACCACCCCTAAGCGACCAGTTGAGAATCTCTACTGGATGCACAACCTTGGTCTTGGAATCTGAACCAAGCAGTCCCTTGCGAATTTGTATCATGCATCCGGGATTACCGACGGCCAGATAATCGGCTCCGGTTTTCCCTATCTCGCTTATTTTCCCCGAAAGAAGTTTGGCTGACATATCCGTCTGCACGATATTGTATATCCCGGCGCTTCCGCAGCAGTGATCCGACCGCCGCATTTCAACAAGTTCCACTCCCGGGATGCTTCTCAGAAGTTCTCTCGGAGCGGACCGTATCCCCTGTCCGTGAACAATATGGCACGCGTCCTGATAAGTGATCCTTATATCAAGAGGGTGCAGCAGCGACGCCCCTATTTCTGTATCCGAAAGAAATTCCATGACATCCACGGTTTTCGCTGAGAGCTGTGCCGCGGCTTCTGAGTAAACCGGATCCCCGCTCAGGATCTCAGCGTATTCCTTCATAGTGGAACCGCATCCGGCAGAATTGACGACTACGGCATCCACGTTTAAGGTAGCGAAAAGGGACACCAGTTTTTTTGCGAACTCCCTTCCCTCCCCAAGCCTTCCCGAGTGAACGGAAAGGGCCCCGCAACATCCCTGGTTCTCGGGAACAAAAACATCGCAGCCGCTTGCGCGAAGCACTTCAACCGTCGCCCTGTTTATCTCCGGGAAGAAGACCCTCTGAACACACCCGCTGAGAAGAGCGACTTTCTTTTTTCTCTCTCCAACTGCCGGATAAAAAGCCGAAAGAGTCTCCCCGAAAGCGGAGTTTACCTCGGGCAGCATATGGAACATGGAAGAAGCCGAGGGACTTATTCTGTTAAGAAGCCACGGCGGGAAAACCCTCTTTAGGCCAAGCGTTTTTATCAGGTAGACAAACGGCAGAAGAAGCCTCAATTTTTGCGGGTAGGGAAAGATTCTGAAGATGAAGGCCCTTAGGATCTTATCCCCAAGCCCCCTCTTGAACCTCCTTTCGATCTGTCCCCTCGACATCTCTATCAGGCTTCCATACTTGACTCCGGAGGGACACGCAGTCTCACAGGCAAGACACCCAAGACACAGGTCAAGATGCTTTACAAGCGACTCGCCCATCGGGATTCTTCCCTCCTCCGCGGCTTTTATCAGGTGGATTCTCCCCCTCGGAGAATCAAGCTCGTTTCCGGTCTCAAGATAGGTAGGGCAGGATGAAAGGCAAAAACCGCAATGAACGCAGTCCTGTATTATCTTCCTGCTCGGCCGATCCGTATTGTCAAAAGCTGTCTCAAGCGACATTGCGCCCCTCCGCTCCCGAAGAAATCGAAAAATCAAAAGTCTCGAAACCCGCGCTATGGAAAGTCTCCCTGAGTTCCGCTTGGGCGCCAAACGATTTTTTCCCAAGCTTTCTGCCGGATATATCAAAGTGAAGAGAGTCTTGAGAAAAAGGATTTGGGCAGACCGTATAGTTAAGCCCGTCTTGCGATGACAGGGCTATCTCCACCGTGTCTCCAAGGTAATTAACCGGAACGTCCGGAATAGCGACTGATTTTGATCCGCGGCAAAGAGCAAGAGATATCATGTCGCCCACCTGAAGAAACCTGAGGTTAGTCCGGATATCGGCGGGGAGGTGTTCGTTCGGATTTCCCTCCCCCGCCCTGATCCCGAGGCTTCGGCGCAGAAATTCCCTGATTTTCTCCCTGAGCGAAACGGCCGCCTTGTTATCCGGATTTCTTGATATGGTCCTCTCATTAAGCTCGGAGAAGTGAAGCGCTATCAGAGCGCAGGCGTATGGATGCTCGCCGGCAAATCTTTCGAAACACTCAGACCAGATCTCAAACTGGCTTTCAGGCGGCATCTCCATGAAATTTCTCGGATAGCCGTTTCTCGGGTTAAGATCGGCCACAGAATCCGTTTTCTCCCATCCGCAGTCATGTTCCTTTATCGCCAGCATCACTTCGTCTCCGGGTGCGATAGCCTCAAAATCCTCACTCCCCCAGAAGTTCATTATTCTTGAAGAAAGAAAAGCGTGGTTTGGCTGCGTTATGAGAGTCCATCCCTCACCAGATTCCCTTCTTATCATAATCCGTATCCTCAGTCTGCATCGAATATTTTTTCGCCGGGCAGAATGTTTCCCGGATCAAAACGTTGTTTGATGTTCTTCATAAGAAAAAGCGCATCTCCGAAATCCCCCCACGCTTTTACCCTCTCCCTGAGTTCACAACGGACCCCGGAGAACATGATACGGCCCCCGAGCGAATCGGCAAGATTTTCAAGGAAACGTGCCGCTCTGACCGCCTCTTCACCCTCACCGCTTACCGAAACAAGCGCAACCCCTCTTGCGGGCCGGCAAAGGCAGCGCACCGCGACTCCCAAGAGCGCTGGATTGCTCTCGATATCGGAGAGAATCTCGATTGAAGCCGCTACGGGGAGAGTCAGCTTCGAAGAGAAACTTGCCCCGGACGAAAACGGGAATTCCCTTGCCGAATCCCAAAGCCCCCGTGAATCCTCATCGCCCATCTCAATAAAAGAGGCAGATTTGCCGGAGGTTATCTCCCTTATCTGTTTTATCTGCTCGACCACCGCCTCTTCGAAGCTGTCGAACCTGAGCAGGATGGTTCTTTTCGCCCCCGGTGCGGCTGAGAATTCAGAAGAGAGTCTCTCGTCAAGTACTTCAAAGCATGTGGGAACGACATCCGCAGCAAGTATCGCTTGCGCCGCGCGGGAGGAGGAAACATGGTCGTCAAAACCCAGAACCAGAGTTCTTGAGAAGGGTTGGCGGGGGTATAGTCTGAAAGTCGCCTCCACCAAGACGCACAGGGTTCCGAGCGAACCTGTCATGAGCTTAGGAATATCATAACCCGCTACGTTTTTAACTACTTTTCCTCCCAGGTTTATGATCTCACCATCAGCTCTCACGGCCCTGAGTCCGAGGATAAGCTCCCTGCACGTACCGTATCTGGTACTCATTGGACCGCAAAGATTTGTCGACACAAGCCCGCCCACAGTGGCCCCGGAGTTAAGAGCGGGCGGATCCACGGGAAAAAGCTGGCCCTCACGCCCTACTGCATTCTGAAACTCCCTTACCTCCATCCCGCATTCAACGGTGGAAACCATGTCGGAAGGCTCGTGAAACAGAAGCCTGTCAAGACGCCTGAGCGAGAGCGCAGCGCCGACCGCAGAGACCGGGTTGCCTAGGGAAAGCTTGGTTCCCCCCGCGAAAGGAAAAACACGGATGCCCTTCTGCGAAGCAAAGCTGAGGACCCGGGATATCTCCTCTATGGTTTCGGGATAGAGAATTACTTCTGGAGAGAAGCCGAATTCCGGAACACCCGAGTCCGTATCACCGGAACCGGGAACATGGAAACTTGAAACCATACTTGAGAGTTCTTTTACGTAAGACATCTTTTTTCCAAACAAATGGGCCATTTTGAACATGGCCCCGGCGGAGCTAGAAAAGCTCCCCCATCTCCTTTGCGGGAGGAGTCTCGGTACCCTGTTTTCGCATCCCGGGTTCAACGCACGTCCTGGGAGTCGGAAACACCTTTCCGGGATTGCAGAGCCCTTCCTCGTCAAAAGCACAGCGCACCAGATTCATCGTGTCTATTTCCTGTTCGCTGAACATAAGCGGAAGAAACCTTTTCTTGTCAAACCCAACGCCGTGCTCTCCCGTAATGCTGCCGCCGACCGAAACGCATACCCTGAGAATTTCTCCTGAGAGTTCCTCGGCTTTCTCTGATTCCCCCTCAACTTCTGGATCGTAGAGCACCAGCGGATGAAGATTGCCGTCTCCCGCATGAAAGACGTTCGCAACCCGAAGACCGTACCTTCTGCCAAGCTCCCCTATCTCTCCAAGCACCTTGGCCAAGGCGCTTCTGGGAATCACGCCATCCTGGACATAGTATCCGGGACTTATTTTCCCCATGGCGGCAAACGCGCTTTTACGCCCCTTCCAGAAAAGCTGCCTCTCGTTTTCATCCGCCGCCAGCTTTATTTCAATCGCGCCGTTTTCCCGAAGTATCCCGCTTACGGCAGGAACCTGCGCGGAAACCTCCGCCCCGGGTCCGTCAAGCTCCACGAGAAGAATAGCTCCCGCGTCCCTGGGGTATCCGGCGCCCACAGTGGTTTCCACGGCGTTTATGCTGAGATTGTCCATGATTTCCATTCCCGCGGGAATAACCCCGGAAGAAATGATCGCGGAAACCGACGCCCCGGCGTCCTCGATTCTCTCAAACGAGGCAAAAAGAGTTTTAACCATCTGAGGTTTTTTTATTATTCTCAAAAACACCTTGGTCACTATGCCCAAAAGCCCCTCGCTTCCGACCACAAGCGAAAGAAGATCATATCCCAGACTCTCAGGGGAAGGGCCCCCGAGCGTGACCACCGCTCCGTCGGGCAGAACCATCTCCACTCCGAGCACGTGGTTGGTCGTGACTCCATACTTAAGGCAATGCACTCCGCCCGAATTCTCCGCGACGTTGCCTCCTATGGTGCACACGATCTGGCTTGAAGGATCGGGGGCGTAGTAAAACCCCTCGGCGCTCACGGCATCGGTTACGGAAATATTGACCACTCCGGGCTCGACCACAACGACGCGGTTCGGGATATCCACTTCAAGAATCCTGTTCATTCTTGAAAGCGATATCACTATTCCCTCGCGGCTGGGAAGAGCGCCTCCTGAGAGCCCGGTTCCGGCCCCTCTCGGAACAAAGGGAATTTTCTCTCGATTGCAGATTTTTACGACTTGGGAAACCTCTTCAGCAGTTAAAGGCAGAACAACTAAAAGAGGCTTTACCCTGTATCCCGTAAGCCCGTCGCTTTCATAGGCGATCAGCTCATCCTCGGCTGAGATAACTGCCCCTGCGCCCAGGATCCCCACAAGTTCCGAGGCAATGCGGGATTTCCATCCGCCGTTTCTTTTTACAGCTTGCGAGTCCATCGTTAAACTTATAGTATATCGGAACCCGGGGAACGCGAAAAATTGACCGAGATCATAAAAGAAACAGACCCGCTCATATTTGACAAACTATCCGAATGCCTTACGGGCGGAGGGGTGATCGTATACCCGACCGAAACTCTCTACGGGATCGGCTGTCTTGCGTTTGACAAAGAGGCCTGCCGGAGAATAGTAAGGATAAAACAAAGATCCGGGGGCAAGGGACTCATAGTTCTCGTGAGTAATGAGGAAATGCTTGATCGCCACTTCCATGTTCCAGGCAACCTTCTCGGAAGATACTCCCGGAGCCAAAAACCCCTTACGCTCATACTGCCCCCGAAATCCGTTTTCCCCCAAGAGGTGTCAGGAGGAAGGGACTCGGTCGCGGCAAGAATTTCCACCTCCCCTTTCGCAAAAGAGATCATTCGTCGCGTGGGAGAACCCATAACCTCTACGAGCGCGAACATAAGCGGCAGGGGCAACTCAAACCGGTTTACTGATATCCGTAGGGATTTCCCAAGCGGGATTGATGTTATCGTTGATTCTGGTAATCTTCCATCCTCAATGGGTTCAGCTATAGTGAACCTGACGACCACGTCACCCGAGATTATCAGAGAGGGCGATCTTTCCTTAACCGAAATAGAGAAAATTCTTCATGGCTGAAATAGAACCTTTCAGAGGTATAAGATACAGCGGGGAAGCGGTCGGGGACTTCGCGAAAGTCATTGCCCCTCCCTATGATGTAATAAGTCCGAAGCAACGCGAGGAACTCTGCGCCAGGAGTCCCTTTAACACCGTGAGAATCGAGCTGCCCGAAGGAGAGGGCAAGCAGCGTTATCAAAACGCGAAGGAAATCTATTCGAAGTGGCTCGGCGACAATGTGCTCATAAGGGACGATGAGCCTTCAATCTATCCTTACTATCAGGATTTCGAGTTCGAAGGGCAACGCTACACAAGAAAGGGGTTCATAGCGAACCTTAAGGTTGAAGACTTCGACAAAAGAGTTGTCCTGCCGCATGAACAGACCTTCAAGAAACACAAGGAAGACCGGCTGGCACTCACAGTCGCATGCGACTCCAACCTGAGCCAGATCTTCTGTGTCTATCCCGACGCCACAGGAGAGATTGAGGAAGATGTGGATAAGAATATCGGAGAACCGCTTGTTGACGTCACCTTTGAAGAAGGAATAAGAAATACTCTCTGGAAGATATCCGATCCTAGAATCATAGAACGCGTAAAAAACCACCTCGCAGGCAGATCAATTCTGATCGCAGACGGTCACCACCGTTACGAAACCTCGATAAACTTCAGAAACCTTAGGAGGGAAGAAACGGGGGAGAGTTCAGGAAAGATGCCCTGGGATTATGTAATGACCTATCTCTCGCGCGGAGAAGGCCAGGGACTTATAATTAACCCCACTCACAGGATAGCAAGAAAAGTCGGGGGGAAACTGATTGAGAATCTGCGGAGTGATTTCGAAGTCGAGAGAATCGCGCTTGAGCATTCGCTTGATCTCGGCCCGGACCAGATATCCGTCGTAACCAAGGATCCCGGGAGAACCTTCAGGCTTACTCCCAAGACAAAGAAGGAAAAAGACTACGAGAATCTCGCCGTGATAATTCTTCACAGTAAGGTGTTTGGAGCGCTCGTAGAAGAAGACAAGGCAGGCGTACGATACTCCAAGTTCCCCGAAGAAGTATTCGAAAATGTGCACAACGGGGAGTTTGAGGCCGGATTTCTTCTTCCCAAGCTAAAATCAGAGGAGATCTTCAAAGTGGTTCTCGACGGAACCAAGATGCCTCACAAGACCACCTATTTCTATCCGAAAATTCTCTCCGGACTGGTATTCAGCCCTCTCTGGCGTTAAGCAGCCACAAAAAAAAGAGGAAGGATAACCATTACGGCTTCCCTCCTCTTTTCTTACTCATCAAGAACTAAGTGCCTCTCGACACAAGCTCTTCGCCATTATCCCTGGCTATACTGCGGCAGCAGGAACCTGTGACGCATCGTGTACTCAAACGGTGTCGAGTACACAATATGACCCATGTCCTCTGTCGCCCTCTCTACCGTCCTTGTCCATATCGTCTGCGCCGGCGGTATTATCAGGTTGAACGTGAAGCTTATCAACCCTACTACCTCCGTCGCCGGTATCTGACCACCCATGTAGTCAAACGGCGTACCCGACATGTACCACGAACGTACATCCTCTGTAACAGCTGTCCTCACGCTCTCAGGATTCAACTGGAACCTGTGCCCAGTACCAAATCCCGGCGGCAGATCCGACGGCAAATACGTTACTTCATGGATACTGTTCGATACATCCGGCCTTGTCGTTATCCTGTAGTTCATCCTTCCCCAGTCCGTCTTCCCGTAGAAAGTCGGCCTCGCGGAAAGCGGCCTGTCCGAATAACGCCCGTTCGCCGTGTGCAGTATATATCCCCTGCGCTCCATCAAGTGGTTGAAATAGTTGTTGTTGGTACCATGCTCATACCCAGCTATGTATGCAGCCTTCTTCGGAAATCCGAATGGCTCCTTACCAGCAAATATCGGTGAGTCATTTGACAGATACATGTACGGATAATACCCCGCCTTGTATATGTGCCCACTCCCGTCATCCACTGTTGCCGAGAACGTTACGCCCATCTCCATGTATGGACCTAACATCGTGTTCTTGTGTATAACGTACCAAAACTCTATTACATCATCCTGTACCTCTATCGGCTCCGGTACTACGGCTTTCATTGCATTGATGTCTGCCTTTATTACATAGGCCATCCACCTGCTCTCCGTGTACGTTAGAGGGATGATGTCGTAGTCGAACACCGGGTCCGCTACGCCCTGACTGATTATGTGGATCCTGTCCCTGTCCAATGGTAATGGTGGAACTTCCCCCTCATCCAGCCAAGGATAACTGTACTCATTTGCATGTAATCCCATTATGGTTTTACCTCCTTAACTTTTTATCTGTTTATGAACCCTGACTGATCGGGAACTGCTGCCTCAATCCATACTTGTATGGTGTGGCATATCCACGATAACTCGCCGGCCTCTCGTATGTCTCCGTCCATAGTACTACCGCTGGCGGTATTACCAGGTCAAACACAAACGATATCAATCCAGTTACTTCCTGAATCTTTACTTCAGCTCCCATGTTGTCAAACGGTGTTGCCTGCATAAACCAATTAATCGCATCCCCGCTTGCCGTCCTGGTGTGCTCCGGCTTTATCTTGAACCTGTGTCCCTGAATCATGCTGTCAAACGGAGGCGGTAACGCCGATGGCAGATATGTCAGCTGCCACTCCGAACTTGATACGTCCGGTCGCGTTATTACCTTCATGTTGAACTTACCCCAATCCGTCTTACCATAGAAATACGGAGGCGTTACCTGCTTGTCGTCGAACTGTCCCGTCGCGCTATGCATCAGGTAACCATTACGACTCATCGCAAATCCAAAGAAATCTGTCCCCTTCTCTCCACCATGTACCGTACATCTGATGTACGACATCTTCTTTGGAAATCCAAGCACACGTCCTGCGTCCACCGGCGCATCTCCCGTCAGATACATATACGGATAGTATCCCGCTCTCCACACGTTCCCTTCAGGATCCGTGTACGAAGCCGATACCGTTACGCCAAACTCAAGGTATGGACCTAACATTGTGTTCTTGTGATCCACATACCAAAACTCTACCAGATCCGCATTCTCGCCATCCCATACCTTTAACGGGGGATTCGGGCACAGACGACTACGAGTTGCCTCGTCGCACCTTACTACAAATGCTGACCACCTGCTGTCCGTGTATGTCAGCGGCAGCACGTCTATGTCCCACAGCGGATCCGACGGATTCGCTATGATCCATGACTTGATATCCCGCTCTATCGGAGGGGGCGGGACCTCTTTCGTCAACTCCCAGTACTTCGTTGGGACGTTTAAATGACTATGGCTCATATTTAAGCCTCCTTAAACTGTAGATTTGGGCCAAAACTCAACCACACATTCCATACCTCACCAAACTCCCCCTCTCCCCTGTTGATAAAATGTTGGCAGCTCTGTTGGATGCGAATAGACGCAACCTCACCCGATTTACATTTAATCAAACCCTACCACCCTTTGTCAAGTACTTTTTTTCTACCTGAAGGATTGCCTTTTCCTGCTCCGGGGCGGCGAAGAATATCTGCCGGCTAAGCTCCATGAAAGCGCTGATTTAGCTGTGAAGAAAACAAGAGGGGTTTTTATATCAAAACCCGATTGCGGCTTATGATGAATCGGGCAAAAAAAAAAGCCGCCGAAGCCACTTAATCCCGTTAGGGAAAAAACAGCCACGGCGGCAACCGGAAGGTGGAACATTTCTTATAGTACAGTCTGTTTGGCAGGGATGTCAATAAAATTTTTGCAGTAATTGCGAAGTTGCTTTGCCAGAGCACGCTAAAACGGCTATACTGCCTTCCCGAAAAACTTCCTCGCCATTAATGAGGATTGGCACAGGAGGACGCCAAATTGCCTATTGATTTCGAATTCACCGACGAGCAGCGCATGTTCCGGGAAATGATAGTGGATTTCGCCCAGAACGAAATAGAGCCACTGGTTGAAGAAGCGGAAGCCACACAGACCTTCCCAAAGCAGCTTTTTCCCATGCTCGGGGAAATCGGACTGCTCGGAATCTCCTTTCCGGAAGAATACGGAGGGGTCGCTCAGGACAAGATAATGGACTGCATATTCTCCGAGGAGATGGGAAAAGTTAACGCGGGCATAGCAATGTGCGTTAACGCCCACACGAGCCTGTCCATGTTCCCCATATACAAATTCGGCTCGGAGGAACAGAAGCAGAAATACCTCATCCCCGGAATCGAGGGCAAACTGATAGGCTCCCTGGGAATTACCGAACCCAATGCCGGTTCCGACGCGCGGAGCATAAGAACCCAGGCGGAAAAAAAAGAAGACCGCTACGTGCTAAACGGCACGAAAACCTGGATAACAAACGGCACGATGTGCGATTACGCGGTTGTAGCCGCCTACACCGACAAGACGAAAAAGGGTCATGGAATAAGCATATTCATAGTGGACAAGGGCACACCGGGATTTTCCGTGAGCGGAAAGATGCACAAGCTCGGGCACCGCTCAGCTGACACCTCGGAACTTATATTCGAGGGCTGCGAGGTTCCCGAGGAAAGCCTGCTCGTGGGAGAAGGAGGATTCGCGGGAGCGATGGAAACCTTGCTCGGAGCGCGCATAACCCATTCAGCGAAAAGCGTCGGAATAGCCCAGGCCGCCTTTGAGTACGCCCTTCAGTATTCAAAGGAAAGAGAGGCGTTCGGAAGACCCATATCCAAGTTCCAGGCCATAAGCTTCAAGCTCGCCGACATGGCGGTCAAGATAGAGACCGCGAGACTGATGGTATACAAGGCCGCATGGCTCTACAGCAACGGGAAAAGATGCCTCAAGGAAGCTTCCATGGCCAAGCTTTACTCGGCCGAGATAGTACAATCGGTAGCCACCGAAGCCCTGCAGGTACTCGGGGGCTACGGTTACAGCGTCGAGTACAACGCGGAGAGATACTACCGCGACGCAAGGCTGGCTTCCATAACCGAAGGCACTTCGGAGATACAGCGTATCGTTATTTCGCGCGAACTTGGAATCTAGTTTGGCAAAAGACACATGTATATAGTAATATGATACGGATTTTGAATACTGAATCGTAAAGATTCATCAAGGAGGAAGCATTACAATGTCAGAGAATCTTCCAGGCATACAGGAAACCCGAGAACTTCTCAAAAAGAAAAAAGTGGTTATCGCAGGGGTAGGAGAAACGGAACAGGGCAAAATCCCCGATAAAAGCTCCTTTCACTTCCTAAGCGAAGCTTCAAAACTCGCCATTGAGGATGCGGGTATTAAAAAAGATGACGTGGACGGCCTAGTAACGGCCTTCTCGCTAGTTGAGCATACTTTTATGCACTGCACCACCTTTGCCGATTACTTCGGCATGAACCCGAGATTTTTCTCCTCGGTCGCAGTAGGCGGTGCCACAGCTGTGTGGATGGTCGCTGAAGCCGCCATGGCCATAGCTTCGGGACAGGCTGAAGTGGTACTCTGCGTAAGGGGGGATAACACCCTCTCCGGTATATCCTCTTCGGGAATGCTCGCGCTTATAAGGGAAATGTGCCACGCGGAGTTTGAATTCCCATACGGACTTACCACTCCAGGGGGATACGCACTTGCAGCGCAGAGATACCTCCATGACTGGGGCGCAAGAAGAGAACACCTCGCGGCTGTGGCAGTAACCATGAGAAAACACGCAGCCGACAAGGAAAACGCAATGAACAAAGACCCTCTCTCTATAGACGACGTCCTTAACTCAAGGGTTATAGCAGAGCCTCTTACCAAGTATGACTGCTCGATTATCTCAGATGGAGGCGCCGCTTTCATAGTAACCACCGAGGACAAGGCTAAAGAGCTTGGAATAGAAAACGATCTTGCCTACCTCTGGGGAATGGGTCAGGGATACTCCCATCAGTACCTAACCACTCTTGAGAACCTTGATCAGATATACAACGCTGTTGAGCGCTCGGGGGAAAAGGCGTTTGGAACTGCGGGAATAGAACCAAAGGATGTGGATATAGCGTTTCTTTATGACTGCTTCACCATAACCGTGCTGCTTGAACTTGAGGGACTGGGTTTTGTTCCCAAGGGAGAGGGAGGAGCGTTTGCTCTTGAGGGTAGAATGGAAATTGGGAAGGACCTTCCTGTTAATACCCACGGGGGACTGCTCTCCCAGGCTCACCTGGGGGCTATGCATCATGTGGTGGAAGCCACCCTTCAGTTGAGAGGAGACGCGGGAAGCAGACAGGTTGAGGACCCCGAGGTGGCTGTGGTGCATGGAAACGGAGGGATAGTGTCGGCTCACAGCACAGTGGTTCTTGGTAACCAGCCGATTAATTAACAACCAAACAAGGAGAACAAGAAAATGTCAGAAGAGAAAAAAGCGTACAACAAGCCTTTGCCTGAATTCAGACCTGAGACAAAGCCGTTTTGGGAAGCTGCAAAGGAGCACAAGCTGGTTATCCCGAGATCAAGGCAGACAGGGGAGTTTTTCTTTTACCCAAGGGCTCTTTCCCCAGGAGGGGACATGAGTGATGACATAGAGTGGGTTGAGAGTGAGGGACGTGGAAAGGTATGGACTTTCTCCATTCACCACATGGGACCTTCTAAGGCCTACAAGGGGGAACCTCCCTATGTAGTGGCTCTTATTGAGATGGATGAAGGGGTTAAGATGATGTCTAATGTTGTTGACGTTGACCCCAATGAAGTCTCTATCGGTATGGAAGTGCAGGTATGCTTCGATGACGTTACCGATGAGGTAACACTGCCCAAATTCAAACCAGCTGGATAAATAAGGAGAACTAAAGATGCCAAGACTTTTTTACGAAGATCTGAACGAGGGAGACGAGCACAAAAGCTCAGGAAGAACGGTTACTGAAGCTGACGTCGTTAACTTCGCGGGACTTTCCGCAGATTACAACAATATGCATATAGACGAGGAGTTCGCCAAGAAAACCGTTTTCAAGACAAGGGTAGCCCACGGAATGCTGGTCACCTCAATAGCAACCGGCCTCTGGTTCACCATGCCGAGACTTGCTACCGTCGCTTTCATGGGGCTTGAAGACTGGAGATTCTCGGGAGCGGTATTCCCAGGTGATACGATTCACATAACGAGAAAACTCGTTGAGAAAAGGGAACACAAGCGTCCGAACATGGGATTCTTCATCTTTGAGGTAAATGTGTTTACCCACAAAGACGCTGAAAAACCCGTCCAGAAGGGAAAGTGGGTAATTCTCGTCCAGAGAAAGGAAGAAGCGTAATAGCTCCGGAATTTCCTTAGTTGCAAAACCAACAGAACGAAAAAAGGGGAACTCGAAGGTTCCCCTTTTTTTTAACCACCTGTAAACCGGCACTTCCTCGCCCAAAGGGCCAGGAATTATCTGCTCGGCGAGCACCGCATCAACGAAAATCGTTTGAAGCCGAAATCGCCTCGCAAACTTTCGTTAAGTTTCGGACTGCCTGGCCGAAACAAAACAGATTCTTGAAAATCTCATGCTTCCCATCTGCTCCGACACTTTAAAAAGCCGGAGAAGTTTCAGGAAAGCATGGCAAAACCAGCTTTAGCCTGGTACTCCGCCGAGAGGATTCCACTTCTCTGTAAGCAGAAGCATTCCCGGTATCAACAGAGTTACTATTGACTCTACTATAAACAGATAGGCTATCGGCTTGCCGAGATCCTTGCCCTGTGAAAACGCCAAGAAGCAAAGAAGCACTAGCAATGCCCAAGCCCAGCAGAAATACGCAAAGTACGCAAGCCCAAGTGCCTGGAAATGAGCCCCGTACCATACAAACACCACCGTAGCGAAAAGACAGTACACTCCAAGTCCTTTCGCATCATGTCCGTGTACAAATACCGCGTAGACTATCAAGTATATCAATGCAAATACCGACACAAGCGCGGTAGCAGCCGTAAGACCAAGGGTGTGCAGTTTCCAGGCGGCGATTGCTATAAGCACGCCGACTCCAAGATTTAGAACACCTACTTCCTTCGCTCCGGTTTTACCCAAAAGGGTCATCCCATTCGCAAAGAACACGAATCCTACGAGCAGTAACACGTAACCTAATAAAGCTTCTATTGGAACCATATTAACCATACCTCCTGTATGAAATCATAACCGTTCCTGACCCCAAGACAGGGGCCGCTAATTATGCTTTTATCACAGGTCCGCATTCAATGTCAAGCTAAATTCACTCGCAACCCGGAACAGAACGGAGTTATTGTGAGGGGATAAAGTGCAAAGCGACCGAGTTTATGCAGTAGCGAAGTCCGGTAGGAGGAGGGCCGTCCCGGAAAACATGTCCCAGATGTTCCCCGCATTCGCTTGATACCACTTCATAGCGCCTGAGTCCGAAGGAATTGTCGGGAACTATCTTCACGGCATCCTTGCTTATAGGCTTCCAGAAGCTCGGCCATCCGGTTTTTGAATCGTACTTGTGCTCGGAGGAGAAGACAGGCTGTCCGCAGCCGGCGGTAACGTAGGTTCCCTTTTCCTTGTTGTAAAGCAACTCTCCCGAAAAAGGAGCTTCAGTGCCTTTTTTCCAGAGCACCTTGTACTCAAGCGGCGAAAGTTTCTCTCTCCACTGTTCAGCGGTAAACCCCATGACCCCCTCGGGCAGGGGTTTCTCAGCCTGTTCGCCGTCTGCGGGCAGAAGCGGCCAAACAACCAGAGCCGCGACCGCAAAAACAATCAGGGCAATTACGCGCATAATCAGGAAACAACCTCCATTTCTCAATATAAACACCCGTCACCTGCATGTAAAGTGCCTCAAAATCAGGTATCTAAAAAAACAAAAAGCCCGCACCAAAGGGCAGCGGAGGAAAAAACATGCCAAAAACACTTGAAGTGCTCGGAGCCTACGACGAAAAACTCATAAAAAAGATTCCCGTGACCGCCAAAGGGGAGATGGAAAAAGCGCTTTCCGAAGCAAGGGCTCTTGCCGACCGGCCGGCAGAGAGAATTCCTCTGCCCAAGAGAACAGAGATCCTCGAGCGAACCAGGGCGTTTGTCGAGAGAAACTACGACCGCATCGCAGCGGACGCCGCAGCTGAGGGGGGAAAACCTCTTATCGACACAAGGGCCGAGATCACAAGAGCCATAAACGGAATAAAGGTGACGATAGATGCCCTCTCTAACCTCGGGGGAGAGGAAATACCTATGGGCATAAATCCCGCTTCACTCAACAGAATGGCTTTTACCCTGAGGGAACCTATAGGAGTCGTGGCCGCTATCTCTGCATTCAATCATCCCTTTAACCTTGCCATACACCAGGTGATCCCCGCCGTGGCGGTCGGCTGCCCCGTAATCATAAAACCCGCCCTCAACACCCCTCTTTCCTGCCTTAACCTGCTCGAAGCTCTCTACGAAAGCGGGCTTCCTGAAAAGTGGGCGCGCGCGGTTATTGTTGACAATACCCTTGCCGAGGCTCTGGCAACAGATGAGAGGGTTGATTACCTTACGTTCATAGGTTCAGCAAAAGTGGGATGGCACCTGAGATCGAAACTCGCTCCGGGAACAAGATGCGCCCTTGAGCACGGGGGCGCCGCTCCCGTGATAGTGGAACCCGACGCCGACATAGAGGATATGCTCCCCCTCCTGGCAAAGGGCGGATTCTACCACGCGGGGCAGGTCTGCGTTTCCGTCCAGAGGGTTTTCGCGCACAGCTCGGTGGTAGAGGAAGTGGCCGGGGGACTCGCCGGACTCGCATTTGGAACAAAGGTCGGCGATCCCCTGAGCGAGAAAACCGAGGTAGGCCCTCTCATAAACCCGAAAGAGGTTCTGAGGGTCAGCGACTGGGTGGAAGAAGCCGTAAGCGGGGGCGGAGAGCTTGTCTGCGGAGGCAGAAGAATCGGGGAAACCTGCTATGAGCCCACCGTGATTCTTAACCCGCCTCAGGACTGCAGGCTCTCCCGGGAGGAGATTTTCGGACCTGTTATAGCCGTTTACTCCTACGGGGAAACTGATGAGGCGATAGCGCTTGCAAACAGCATTCCCTACCCGTTTCAGGCATCAGTATTCACCAAGAACATAGACACGGCCATTGATACCGTAAGAAAACTTAAGGCTGCTTCGGTACTGGTAAATGACCACACGGCGTTTCGGGTCGACTGGATGCCTTTTCGGGGAGCCGGACGCTCGGGAATGGGAACGGGAGGAATACCGTACACGATGCGGGAGATGACCCACGAGAAGCTGATGGTGATAAGATCGTCGGCAATATGATGGAGTGAAGAAGGATTTCCGCGGGGGTGTTGCCATCCCCGCGGAAATTGAAGTTAAGTCAGAACAAATCAGAAGGCGTACTCGTAAGCCAGGTAGTAGTAGCCGCCGTTAATTCCGAAAGGAGCCGAGCGCCTTGAGTAAGTAAATACTCCCGGAGAATCAACTATGGTTGAACCATCATGATCCAGTATATCGTACCGCCCCTTGACTGGCCGATCTCGTTTTTATCCGGTTTCACGTCAAAAAGGTTGTTGGCTCCGATCTTGAACGTTCCTACCTTGCCCACATCCACACTCAGGCTGGCATCGGTCAGATACTTGGCTCCATAAGTCTGACGTCACACCTTAGCATCAATAACCGTATACTCTCCGTAACGGTGAACAGCGACCAGCAGCGATGCCGGGCCTCTTGAATAAGTACCCGAAAGGGAGAAACGATCTTTAGGCTGCCACTCTTCCACAATCGAGCGGTCTTGATCGGTAAAAAGCGATTCAGGAAGGCCGGCGGGAAGATTTATGTCCGTGATCTCCGTTTCGTTTATCGTTCCCGCTAAAACCAGTCTTAAAGCGGAACTGTCAGCGAATGAGTGATCAAGACTTGCGACTATATCCACCCCTTTGGTTGTGGTATCAGCTGCATTCATGAAAAACTGACCCTGAGCATGCATTTGCGCCTTATACTGTCTCCCTTACAACACCCGGAATACGCGTTGCTTCTGGCTGATCCTGCCGCTCAGGATAATGCGGTCATCAATCGTTATGTGATAAAAATCGGTTGTTATGGTAAGAGCCGGAAGCGGGTTAAAAACAAAACCGGCGCTGAAGTTCCTTGAGGTTTCCTCTTCAAGCTCAGGAACCCCTATCGCTTTTGCGAGATCGCTGTCATTGCGGAAGGTTCCTACTTCAAACGCGTCAAATTCTCCCGTTTCTTCATTAAGATTGAACTGGGTTGAGACGTTGTTGAAGTAAATCTGCTGCATCGAAGGAGCCCTGAACCCGGTACTAGCGGAACCTCTCAGGGCAAATGACTCTGCAAGCTTGGCACGAGCGGAAAGCTTACCGTTAAAAGTGTTTCCGAAATCGCTGTAGTTCTCGTAACGCACTGCCGGACTTAGAAGCAGCATTTCCCCAAGGTCAAACTCCGTTTCCGCGTAAGCACCAAGAGCATCCCTTGTCTCCGAGAGTTCGTTTGTTGTCTCCGAAAATTCGTTTGAGGATTTAAAGCCAGGGAACACCTGTATTCCCGGACTTCCCTGACCACCAGGGCCATCGTAGTCTGCATATGAATACGCCTCCCCGGCAACTATTTCATATTGCTCCCTTCTGTATTCACCGCCCCAAGCGAAATTTCCAAAACTGAAAGGAGAGGTAAAATCAAGATTCACCGTGTGCTGAAAAAGCTTGAGTTCTCCTGCCTCTGCGGATGTCTGGGCATTACCTTCGTAGTCCACTCCTTCTACACATCCAACACCTTCTGCCTCCCGGCACGCAACCCACGAAGCATTATGGGAATCAGTTATCTCAAAAGCAAAAGTGTTTCCGCCCACTACATAACTCAGATCCATTGCGACGTTTTCAGTAACATCGGCCTCAAAACCCGCTCCGAACGCGTAATCGTTTATGCGGGTATTTATGAGAGGAAGAAAACCGTCGGGATAACCAGAGCCAATAGGGTTTCTGTCAAGCTGATTTGCTCTTCTGTAAAAACCTCCGCTCTCGTTATCTCTTATGGACAGATCGAAAAAGCTGTAAACCTCACCGTTCATGAAATCCACCGGGCCTTTCATGTTGGCAACAAAGCTTACGTGCGTTGAATCCGCGTCACCTACCCTGAACGCATCCCTGTCCAGATCGAGTTCTTTCTGATTGTCATTGGTATCACTGGGAGCCGCAAGCTGGTTACAGCCGCTTTTCCCCGCGGTACACACTCGAATCCGGTATTGTTTCAGTATTCGGATAATGTATATCCCCCATAAGCCCCGCGCGGTTGGAACTCTTCCTGTCCCTCACCTCGAGAGTTACGTTAACGACACTCTCTCCGCCGAGCGAAAAACCCTTGTTTATGCTCGCCACAAGAGTCTCTCCGTCCCCTTCGTAAAGCTGCCCCGCAGTCGCCGTTATTTTGCCGTCATAACCATCCTTAAGGATTATGTTTATTACGCCGGAAATGGCATCCGAACCGTACTGCGCCGAAGCGCCGTCCCTCAGTACTTCGATTCTCTTTATGGCACTTACGGGAATCGTGTTCATGTCAACACCCGCAGTACCACGGCCCACGGAGGTGTTTACGTGTATAAGCGCGCTTTTGTGGCGACGCTTCCCGTTAACAAGCACCAGAACCTGATCAGGCCCAAGTCCCCGAAGCGTGGCGGGGCGAAGAGCGTCCGTTCCGTCGCTTATGGTCGAACTTGAGAAATTAAAAGAAGGTATGAGTTCCTGAATAATCCTGCCTACCTCGGTCTGGCCCGTGGCGACGATCTCCTCTTCGGTTATGACGTCAACGGGAACCGGGGAGTCCGAAACGCTGCGTTCCTCAAAACGGCTGCCGAGCACGACGAGCTTTTCAAGTTCGAAAGCATTTGTTAAGGGGCTAAGCAAAGCTCTCCGGCGTTTGAAACATAAGTAGATTGCGTTGGGAATTATAGTGACAACTAGACAGGGTCGGGTATAATATAGTAATGATAAGGACTTACAAGCAGGGTGAAGGTATCCAAGTCGGGGCATGAGAAGCTGTCTCGGATATTTGGGAAACAACGCAGGACTGGGATGTAAACGCAGCGATAAATATCCTTCATCGGGGCTCAGCTTCGATTGCGGGCGGGAATGTAACCTGCATGGTCGGAAGGATGAAAGAGAAGCAGGCTGATGTAGGGCCTGTTCGGCCAGGAACAGTACGTGTCTAGTTATCACTATAATTCCCATTGCTTTATACTTTCAGCCCGATCATGGAAACAGACCTCATTCGAAACTTCTCCATAATAGCCCACGTCGACCACGGCAAATCAACTCTTGCCGACAGGTTGCTTGAATTCACGGGCACCCTCAGCGAACGCGAGAAAACCGAGCAGTTCCTAGATAACATGGAAATAGAAAGGGAGAGAGGAATAACCATAAAGGCCCAGGCGGTAAGGCTGAAGTACAAGGCCGATGACGGCAGAACCTATGAATTCAACCTGATAGACACCCCCGGACACGTCGATTTCAGCTACGAGGTTTCGCGAAGCCTGATAGCGTGCGAGGGAGCGCTGCTTGTGGTTGACGCATCCCAGGGGGTCGAGGCCCAGACGCTTGCCCACGCTTACCTGGCCGCCGATTCAGGGCTTGAGATGATACCCGTCATAAACAAGATAGACCTGCCTTCCGCCGAACCCGAAAGGGTAAAAAAAGAGATAGAGGATATAGTCGGAATCTCAACCGAGGACGCCGTTTTGGCAAGCGCCAAGGACGGAACCGGCACGAAGGAGATACTGGAATCGATCGTGGCGCTCGTGCCGCCACCTAAAAGCGCCGAGGACCCGAGGCTCAAGGCGCTCATATTCGACAGCTGGTTTGACTCATACCAGGGCGTAGTGATGCTGGTGAGAATATCCGAGGGAACGGTAAGGCTCGGCATGAGAATCAAGCTCATGGCGACCGGCAAAAAATACGAGGTGAGGAAGATAGGGGCGTTCGCCCCGCAGGCAACGGAACTTGAGCAGCTCACAACAGGACAGGTCGGATTCATAACCGCCTCCATAAAGGAAATCGGGGAAGCTGGAGTCGGAGACACGATAACAGGTGCCGATTCCCCCACCGAAAATCCCCTCGAGGGATTCAAGGTCATAAAGCCCATGGTCTTCAGCGGGCTCTACCCCATCGACACGGGAGATTACGACAGGCTAAAGGAAGGTCTCGAGAAGCTCAAGCTCAATGATTCGTCACTTGTTTACGAACCGGAGACATCCCTAGCTCTCGGGTTCGGTTTCCGCTGCGGCTTCCTGGGGCTCCTGCATATGGAGATCGTGCGGGAGAGGGTGGAGAGGGAATTCGAGGTAAACCTCATAACCACCGCGCCGACCGTTATTTACAAGGCTATCTATCCGGGAGGAAGGGAAGTTTACGTCGACAACCCAAGCGAACTTCCGACCGGCGACCGCTCAGCCCGGCTCCAGGAACCATACGTGTCCGTGTCCGTTCACACCCCTTCGGATTACCTGGGGCAGATATTTGAGCTCTGCGAGAAAAGAAGGGGGATACAGAAGAACCTGAGCTACGTGACCGAAAACAGGGCCATAATCGAATACGAGCTTCCCCTTGGGGAAATAGTCTACGATTTTTACGACAACCTGAAATCCGTCACCAAGGGCTATGCCTCGATGGATTACGAACCCGCCGGATACAAGGACTCTGACCTCATAAAGCTTGATATCCTGGTTAACGGAAACGCGGTTGACGCGCTCTCGATAATTTCCCACAAGGACAAGGCCTACGAGAGGGGAAGGGGGCTTATAGGGAAGCTCCGCTCGCTTATACCCCGCCAGCTCTACGAGGTAGTCATACAGGCCGCGATCGGAAGCAGGGTGATAGCCCGTGAATCCGTAAAGGCGATGAGGAAGGACGTCACTTCCAAGTGCTACGGGGGAGACGTCACCAGGAAAAGAAAACTTCTTGAGAAACAGAAAGAGGGAAAAAAGAGGATGAAGCAGGTGGGAAGGGTGGAGATACCGCAGGAAGCTTTTCTGGCCGTGCTTAAAAACGACTGACGGCAAAACCCTCCGAGATGGAATTCAGTCCATCGCCCTCATCATCATCTCCGTGATGACCCGCGTCGCGCCGCTTACCGCGTCAGGGTCGGTTCTCACGTTAAGCACCGCTGGAAGCCCCGAGGAAAAAGCCCTCTCAAGGCCTGGGGTCAGGTCTTTTATATCCTCTATCTTCTCCCCGTATCCGCCCATCGCTTTTATTATCTCGTGAAAATCGACAAAACCGAGGTCCACCCCCTGGGTCGCCTCCGCGTCAGGATAGGTTATCTCTATCTGATGCTTGGTCATTCCCCACGCGGAATCGTTGCAGACCACAACAACAAACGGGATAGAATGCCTCACCGCGGTTTCCATCTCCATGAAATTCATGGCCACGGCTCCGTCTCCGGTCACAAGCGCCACGGGCTTCTCTGGGAAAGCGACCTTTGCCCCAAGGGCAAAAGGCACTCCGACGCCCATGCACCCAAGCGGACCTCCCTTAAGGTAATGCCCGGGTCTTCTCACTTCGGATGAAAGGTCTGTCCACGACTGGCAGTCCCCGCCGTCAACCGCGATTATCCCATCTCCCCCCAGGTAGTCCGAAACAGTTTTCGCCACCGCGGAGGGGTGGATTCCCTTCGATTTTGAAACGGTCCGGCGAAACGCCGCGCGGGCGCGGGACCTTGAGGAGCGGGCATCTTTCATCCAGGAACGAAAATCGAATCTTGTTTTGTTTTCCCGGGCGTAGAGGTTCGCTTTTGCTAGAAAAGAATCTAGATCGCAGATGACCCCGAGATCCGCCGGGCGGTTTCTTCCAATCTCCTCGGGATGGATATCCACCTGGACGGTTTTGGCTTTGGGGTTTATGGTCTTTCCGAATCCGGCGTAGATGCTTAACCTTATGCCAAGGAGGATCACAAGATCCGCGTTTGCGCTTATTTCCCGAAATCCCCCGGGACTTGCGGGTGATGCCGCACCGAAGCAGCATTTGTGGTTATCCGGCAGGATCCCTCTTCCCATGTTAAGAGTGAAAAAAGGCGCGCCAAGCATCTCGGCGAATTCAAGAATGCTTTGCTCGGCGCCCGAGTACCACCCGCCGCTTCCGACAATCACAACGGGTTTTTTCGAAGCGGAGAGCAGCCGGAAAAACTCCGAGATCTTGCGCTCGGGCGGTTCGCAGTCCGTATCGGGAACGGGAGCCCTCGCGGGTGAAGTCTCCTTTTCGCCGCAGCTCGGATAAAGAACCTCGTAGGACATTCCAAGGTATGCGGGCCCCGGCCTGGCGGAAATCGCGGCCCCGTAGGCGGCCGAGACGTACTCTTCGAGCCTACTGACTTCGTAAACCGTCCTCGCCCACTTCGTAACAGGCCTTACGATCGCTTCCTGGTCTATTTCCTGAAGGGACATCCTGTCGTTCTCCTCAATCCCCGAACGTCCTGAAATCAGTATCATCGGAGAATTTGCCAGGTAGGAACCCGATACCCCCGTGAGGGCGTTTGTAAGACCGGGCCCCGCCGTCACAAGGCATACCCCCGGCACTCTTCTGAGTCTTCCGTAAGCATCCGCCGCCATCGCGGCTCCCTGCTCATGATGGGTGTCGACAAGTCTTACGCCAAGATCCGTACAGGCCCTGTAAACAGGGTTTATGTGTCCCCCTCCGAGGGTAAAGATGTCTCTTACTCCCAGGTCGTAAAGGGCCTTTGAGACCAGATATCCGCCCTGTAGTCTCGCCATGAGTGGTTCTCCAGTTAATCAAACAAACCATTATTTCGCGGGAAATACAACCTTGGGAAAAAGAAAAATTTTTTCCTTGAGTGCCTCAGGATGATGATTAATATGGAATTGCGGAAGGGGAAACGGGGATAAAAATTCATTTAAACGGAGGTAAAAACAATGAAATACGCAGTGAATCTATTGGAGCCAGCCAATGTCTTTCGCAATTTCGCAAGCGTCTTCCCAAGGGTTTTTGATTCCAATGCGACGGAGAGTGGCCGAAGTCCGAGGGTTGATATTTTTGACGACGGAAACAATTTCGTTTTATTGGCGGAATTGCCCGGGGTAAGCAGGGAAGATCTCGACATAGACGTAAAGGACAACCGGCTTACTATAAAGGGAGAAAAAAAGCTTGAGAACAAAACCGAGAAAGAAGGATATCTCAGGGTCGAGAGATCCTACGGATTGTTTGAGAGAAATTTTTTTCTTGACGACAACATAGACAGGGAAAACATCAAAGCCGATTACAAAGACGGCGTCCTGCGCCTCACTCTGCCGAGAAAGCAGGATGAACCTTCAAAGAAGATAGAAGTCAATTGATAAAAAAGTAAAAAAGGGGGAACGTCAAGCGACGCTCCCCCTTTACTCATCTTCGCTAAAACATCACTTCGCCCGGGCCTAGAAACCGTTTCCAAGGCAACAGTTCCTCAGCCAAGAAACACTTTGGAACTAAAACTGAACACCGTTCCACTTGCTCGTCACGCGTCTTCTGAACGATACGGCAAGGAACAGTGCGGACACTATTAACAGCAGGTTAAGCGCATCATTCCGAGGGGTACTGTCGCTCCCCGCTGTAATTGCACAACCTCCTCCACTAACAGAAGTAGGCATCGCGGGTTCCATTTCCCCTTCCCCAGGTTCATCCATGGATTCCTCTACGGGTTCCTGCATGTCTTCCATGGGGTCTTCCATGTCACCCATGCCTTCCTCGTCGTAATCAGCCATTCCGTTCCCGTCACATCCTGGCGGTGGGTTGCCCGTTTTCGGATAGATGCCGGAACCGAAAATAATACCCGGAGAGTTAGAGGGAGCCGGCATTCCCAGGGACTTGAAGGGGTCCACAACATAGCTGGTTTTCCAAGAATCGCCAGGGGCCCTTCCAGGAATGGGGTCTCTATTCGAATCGAGTATTTCATCACCATTTACATCCGGGTCATCCCAGCAATAGTTGATAAAGCCGGGGTTACCGGAATTGGGAGTCTTCACCTCGCCAACAATTAAATCAGCTACATCCCTTCCGCCCTCGTCCTCGGCATCTAAAACCATATTCTCAACACTTGAGTCAGCTCCGTGAAAAAGCAGCGTTTCTTGATCATCCATGACAAAAAGGTATATGGAACCTGATCGCCAATTTGCTTCTTCTTTTGTAAATACTTCACGAAATGACGAGGAGTTGGGAAGCTCGCAAGGGGCATTTTCTCCCTCCCATAGATTTATGCCATCTGGGAGGAATCTCTGCACGAAGGGTTCATTAAAAAGACCAATTAATTTTTTTATATCCTCTATCGACAACATTCGCATTGAATCGGGAGAAAGATCCTGAATAGAAGCAGATAATCCCAAAGCACCAAGAGAGGTGATAAGAATTTGTCCATCAAGCCCTTCAGGGAGCTCTAATCGGCTAAGGTCACAGGGGGGAGGATCTTCTTGCAGGAGAAATTTTATGTAATATTCATCAACCGCTTCTTTTACAAATTGTTCAAGTTCTTCTTCGGTATCTACCTCGTCAGCGTGTATAGCGTGCGCCGAATTCGTAATAACGGAAAAGGCACCTGCAAACGCCATCACGCACAAAAGAAGACCCGCAAGGGTAGCTGTCTTAAATACTGTATTTCGCATTAAAATCCTCATTATATCCTCCTTATTATTTGTTCAGTCAAAACCCTAAAGAAGCCCGGTTTCTGCCGGGTCATCTAGTGGTAATTACTCAATGAATTAAAACAAGAAAGCAATATGCCTGTCAAGCACTTCTCAGGGGAGATGCGGCAAACTCCCTTGCGCCACGGCCTCCATAATCCGACCCGCGCGTAGCAAAAAATCTTTCTCTCGAGCAAGTGAAATAACGACCGAGAAAACGGGAGACCTTGACCGTCTTTTTGTCCTGAGATATCTGTAGGCCGAACATTTTATCATCCACCGCCAAGCGACTGATTCAGGAAGTCGCCGAGGCCGAGACGGATCGCTTGTTATGAGAGCAAAACTAAAGTAAATTTCCTTCCGTATGCTGGAGATTAGTTCTAGCTCTGAAATAAAGCTTGCCGGTACCGATATATACTTCGACTCGAAACGGGCCGTGCCGCTTTCTTTTGTCACAAGCGCAAATCTAAACAGACTTCCCCGAAGCGAAAAAATCATAGCTACGCCAGAAACGGTAAAGCTTCTTGGGAAAAAGATTAAAGGTTCGGCGGTGCTTTCTTCACCTTACGGAAAACCTTTCACTCTGGGCAGTTACTCGATTGAGCTTATCCCATCGGGACAGATGCTCGGGGCGGCGCAGGTAGTCATCGAAAAAGCCGGGAAGAGAATCATTTACGCAGGCAGCTTCAAGCTTAAAAATACCGCCACCGCCGGTTATGCGGAACTCAGGAGGTGCGACACGCTGGTCGTAAACTGCGCTTACGGAGCGCCGAAATTCATTTTCCCGCCGCCAGAAGTAGTGATGGAATCTGTATTCGAATTCGTAAACAGGACGCTGTTTGAAGACAGCGTGCCGGTAATTCTGGTAAACCCCATGGGAAAAGCGCAGGACCTTATACTTTTCCTCGGGGAAAGAGACATCGAAATGAGTCTTCACCCCGCGATGGTTAAGACTCTAAGGCTCTATGAGGAACTCGGAGTGAGAATTCCCCTCTACGGAGGAATAAAAAGGAAGCATTTTAAAAACAAGGTCCTGATAGCCCCTCTTTCCTACAGGGACTCCACCGTCGTCGAGAACCTTAAAAGGAAGAAAGTTGCGGTGATAAGCGGCCGCTCAATGGAAAGCGGAACGTTTATTAGATCGGCTCTGCGGGCCGAGGTGGCGTTTCCCTTAAGCAATCACTTCGGATACGACGAGATCTCAGAATATCTCGGCGTCTCAAGGCCCGGGAACGTGATCATACGGGGAAACTTCAATGACAGCTTCACAGATGGACTCGAGAAAGACGGGTGGAACATAACGGCACATAAAAAGCCGCGCCAGCTGGAACTTTTCTGAGGACAAAATGCCGGTAGAAACAAAATCATTCACAATAAGCACCCAGGGCGACTGCGACATACTGGACATAACCCCTCACGTGAGCCGCGAGCTCTCAAATGCGGAACTGTCTTCTGGAACGGCCACGGTCTTTGTAGCCGGCTCGACCTGCGCTGTCACGACCATAGAATACGAAAGCGGGGTGCTCTCAGACTTAAAAGACGCGTTTGAAAGAATGGCCCCCGAGGCCATGCGCTACGCGCACAACGCCAGATGGGGCGACGGAAACGGTCACTCGCACGTGAGAGCGTCTGTGCTCGGTCCCTCGCTTACGGTTCCATTCTCAGAGGACGGTCCGTTACTCGGAACCTGGCAGCAGATAGTGCTTGTTGACTTCGATAACCGCCCCAGAACGAGAAGGGTAATCGTCCAGCTTATCGGAGAATGACCGCGCCTCAGACGAACTTGACCGAAAAATGCGTGGGCTTGTACCTTACGTTAAGGTTAACGATAAGGGGCGTAAGGGACTCTATCATTGAGGAGACCTCAAGCGATCCCGCGTCAAGCACCCTGAGGTTCTTCATTTCCTCGGTAAGATTCTTGATAACCTCTTTAGCTCCCTCGTCATCCCCGCATATTACCACATCGTAATCAAGGTCCTCGTCTATATTGGCAAGTTCCTTTGCGGGAAGGTTATGATAAGCCGACACAAGCCTCGCAGTTTCGGGAAGCGATTCCTTTATCTCAAGAGCCGAAGAGCCCTGTGCGGGAGGGTCAAACAGAAAAGTCTTGCCTTCCCTTTTCATTGAAACCACCGGAGTTACGACTATCTGATCCGTGATGCTGTCGCCGCATCCCGCCACAGTGGCCGCCGCGTACTCGGGAGGAATACTTATTATTATTATCTCGGAAGCCGCCGCCGCGTCTGCGTTCGCCATGCCGTGTATGTTCGATTTGATTCCGAGCCCCTTGAGCGTCTCCGCGTGGCCCGACGCTATGCCGAGCGCTTTTTCCTCGCTTCTGGAACCTATGTATATCTCATGCCCCGCTCTTGACCACCGCAGCACCAGGCCTTCCGCTATGTCTCCCGTTCCACCTAGAAGTGAAATTTTCATTTCTGATCTCTCCTTGCGTCAAAATTTTTACAGAACTTCTATCGTATATGCCTGCCGGGCGTTTTTCAAGCCCCTAAGAGCAGTCTGTCGGTAACAAATTAAATTGACCGGTTTTTAGTAAATGAACTGACCGGTTTTAGATTTGTCAGATCAGACTCGGAGGGCGTAGCCCGCAGAGACTGATCTGATTGCTCTGATTATCTACATAATTCCTATCAGGGGACTGTTTCCGCTTCCCTGCTAACTCAATCTCCCCTCGCTGTCATAACTTCCAACCTTTCGTTTCCCGTGGTGTACAGACATCCTCCCGTCAAAGTACTCATGCACCAGTACCTTCGCCTTAACGAAGTGATAACGATCCTTAACAGGGGGAATCTGCAACCTCTTCCCTTTGTAGCTCACGCAGTTGTCGTTGCCCACAACCCTCTGATGCTTAAGACACAGTATGTCATCAAGATCAACTCCCAGCAGAGGTACAAACGCACTGCCTGGTTCTCTGGGATCCACACGAAACCTCTCGTTAAAAGGTTCGATGAATCTCTGCGACACATACTCGTTTGCCTCTTCCATGCTCCTGATACCCTCTTCCCTCAGCTCCTGGGGCACTCTCCCCTGTAATGTCCCGAACATCCTCTCGCTACGCCCTCGCGCCTGCGGTGAATAACCCGGTATCATCAAAACTCCAAGCTCTCCCATCGCACGCCCAAACTGCGTCAGATTCTTCTTGTCCACTTTACCTCCAGCCACAGGCGTATTCCAGTAATGAGACGCTCTGTCACTGTAGAAATCCGAAAAGATACCCCTGCTCTCCAACACTTCCCGAACTCCCCTGAAACTGCTCCAGGTGCCTTCCTCCTCCACGAAGAAGGCACTGTATATAAACCCCGTGGCGTCATCCATCGTAACCACAAAATCCCATACCTTCCCACATACCCATTCGTGGTCGCTTGCGTCCTGATGTATCATCATTCCCTCGCGGGCTCGACGCTCTCGCAACTGACGGTGAGGCCCTCTGCGCCGAGACGGCTTTACAAGTCCTGCGCGGTGAAGACAGCTCTTAACCCAGCTATAGCTACGCTTTCCCTCGTGGTGCTGGGTATAAGCCTCATAGAAGTGAACCACGTTACGCCCCATGTAGCGCTCCCGGTAAAGACTCTCTACCTTATGCACTTCCTCAGCAGATGCTTATTCCAGAATAAATGAACAGCGATTCCGATTTAAAGTGAACACCTGAATCTCTTTTTCTTTTTCCTCAAAACAGACTTTAACACGTCAGGAATTTCCCTGTCAAACAACGAGCAAAAAGTCTGTTTTTTTCTTAAGAATCACCTCCGTTTTTTTTCTTTTCAGCCTCGACCTTTCTCATCGATTCTCCTCCCAGCTCAATGCGGTGAGAGTTATGGACGATCCTGTCAAGGATCGCGTCGGCAACAGTGTTGTCCCCGATGGTTCCGTGCCACTCGCTCACCGGAAGCTGGCTTACAATCACAGTGGAGTTCTCCCCGTAACGGTCATCCATAATTTCCATCAGGTCATATCTCTGGGCAGTAGTTATTTTCTCAAGACCCCAGTCATCTATGATCAGAACTCTCACCCTGGCAAGCTTCGCCAGAAGCTTGCTGTAGCTTCCATCTGCCTTCGCCTGAGCGAGGGCCAGAAACAGCCTTGAGACCCTGTAATAGCGAACCGTTATTCCCATCATGCACGCGTTATGCCCCAGGGCGCACGCTATCCACGTCTTTCCGCTGCCGCAGGGACCGGTTATGAGAAGATTGCGGGCTCCGGCTACCCACTCTCCCTGGGCAAGCTCGGCTATCCGGGATTTTTTAAGATTACGGCCATGGCCGTAATCAATATCGCCAAGAGAAGCTTTGAGCCTGAAGCGAGCGTCGCGAATGAGTCTGCGCTGTTTTCTGTTCTCCCTCTCAAGACACTCTCTCTCGACAAGCAGACCGACTCTCTGTGCAAAAGACAGCTCGTCATAAGTGTGAGCCTGCTCAAGCTGACGTTCAAGCGCCCCCGCCATCGCTCCCAGCCTGAGTTCCCGAAGACGGGACAATGTCTGTTGTAAACTCATAAAAAACACCTCCTTGCATCTGGTTTCATTTATATTGTTCCGGGCCCCTTATGTTCTCGTGGTCCTGGGGAAGTGACGCGCTTTGCTCTTCTGGCGGCGCCACCCTGTCCATGCCGTTTTTGAGAATCTCCTTTATCTGGTTTAACCTCACAAGCCCGTTCCTGTTTGCCACCCCGCAGGCCTCGTTCACCCTTTGAGGATAATCACGGGAAAGACTCATCAGGCCCAGACACGCCCTGTAGGCCTGCTCGGGATGATCTCTTGATTCAAGCTGGACGTCCACCCATTTGAACACCTCGTCTCCCAGTCCCCTGGCCCAGTTCCTGAGCCTCCGCGGATTCCACTTCTCATGCTCCCTGTGACCCTCGGGCATGTGAGCGGGTTCCGTAGCGTAACGTCCTCTGCCGAGCCGTTTGTGCTGCGCTATGAGCTTGTTTTTGAAGTAAACCATAATAATGTTCTCTGTGGCGTGAACCTCCACTCTCTCGCCCCTGTATGCGCAAGGAACGGAGTAGAGTTTCTTTCTGTACTCCACATGGTAATCGATGTTCACCTTCGCCCTCTTTATATCCGTGTAGGTGTAGGGATACGGGGGCAGGGGACCGAGCGCCGGGAGGTCAACCTTCCCGAACTGCTCCGCGCGGGAACCCTCAAGCTTCTGGAAGGACATGGAGTTCGCCGAAGCCACAAGCTTCCCCACGCGCCCGTTGAGTTCGGCAAGGGAGAAGAACACCTCGTTTCTGATCGGCGCAAGCACGCTTCTCTCGACTATCTGTACCGCGTTCTCGGCCTTTGCCTTGTCCTTGGGCTTGTACGGCCTCGCGGGAATGATGACCGTCCCGTAGTGATTAGCCCATTGGAGATAAGCCGGGTTGATGTCGGGATCGTAGCGGCATGCCTTTGTAACCCCGCTTCTGAGATTGTCGGGCACTATGATCTCGGGAACTCCACAGAAGAACTCAAGCATCCGGGTGTGACTTCCAAGCCAGTGCTCAAGGGACTGCGACGCCGCGGCCTCGGCGAAGATGTAATTCGACGCCCCCATCACCCCGACGAATATCTGCGCCCCGGCTGCCTCGCCGGTAATTGGATCCGTTATGTCCACAGTCATTCCGGCATAGTCCACAAAGCACTTCTCCCCGGCTTTGTGGACCTGCCTCATCGAAGGCTTCTTGTTCTTCTTGAGCCAGATGTCGTAGAGCTCGCAGAACCGCGAATAACTGTAATGGTTCTCCGGATTCTCCTCGGCATATTCTCTCCACAGAAGCTGCCTCGTCACGCCCTTGCGCTTGAGCTCTTTATGTACGTAAGAAAAGTCCGGCAGCGTCTTCCCCTCGCGAACCCCTTCGGATTTCGGATAGAGAATCTCTTCAAGCTTCCGATCGTCAACGTCCCAAGGCAAGGGCCACTTAAGACCCGCCTCCCCTGCCTTGCGCAACACAGCGCTTACGCTCCCTGCGCTCACGTTAACGCTCTGGCAAACCTCCCTGACTGAACGGCCCATAGACTTAAGCCTCAGTATCTCTCTTATTACTCTCGTCTTCATTCTTCTTCTCGGCATTCTGCACCCTCCTTGCCTGAAAAAATCCCAAGCAGGATAACAAAATGCTTCTTGATGTTTTGTGTGAAGAAAAAACGAGAAATTCAGGTGTTCACTTTAAATCGGAATAGGTGTTCATTTTCCTTCGGAATTACCGTTCACTTTCCTTCGGAATAGGTGTTCATTTTTAGCCGTAATATGCAGCAGATGCGCTTCTGGGAGAAACGCACTCAATACGCTTGTCCAAAAGACCTTCTGCGCCTGAACTCTCATAGCGAGCTACATAGCGACGGAATGTCCTCTCACTCATCTTGAGTATCTCTGCCGCATCTGCTTGTGTCAGTTCCTTGTCCTTCCACCTCTGGTATGTCTGCTCGAATTGCGTCGTCCGCATACTCTGCAGTAATTTTGTCCGATTCATAGATCCCTCCTAAAACGAAAAATCTAAAACCGGTCAGTTCATTTGTTAAGGAACCGGACAATTCACTTATTACTAACAGCCCCTAAGAGCAGTCCATGGAACTGACAAGCATCGATAAACTAATAAAACATCGGGCATTCCGGAAAACAAAACCGATCAGAGCCTCCCCAGCGCTTCCTCCAAGCCAGCCACAGGCCTAAAAACCCATGATTTCCTACGCTTTTGTTTCTCAAAAAGACCCAGTTCCACCAGTTCAAGCAGATCCGTCCGGGACGTCTGATATACAACATTATGAACTGTCTGGTGACCCCTAACCGTATAGTCACGGTTCGGATGCCTGAGAGCACTGCCAACCAAGTCTCTCTGCCTGTGATTGAGCAAAGCTAGAGACTTGATCTGCGATTCAAGTTCTTTTAATTCACCAGTTCTTCTATCTATGTAATCATGCAGAGCCCTTATGGCTCTTCGTATCACGCGAAGATGGTAAATGATGAAATAATTGAGGTCGTTGCCGTCGGTTTCCGTATATAAAAACGCCTTAACGTATTGCGCTTTACCCTTAAGAATTATTTCAGATATTGATATGAACTCAAACAGCCAGTACCCATGGTGGAGCATGGACCAGTAAAATAATGCCCGGGACGTTCTGCCATTACCATCAAAAAACGGATGGTCATATGCTAACCAGAAATGAAGAATTATAGACCGAATCACGGGATGTATGAATCCAGCACCGTCTTTGCCGTTAGCAAATTCACACATTTTTTTCATTCTCAAAGGAAGCTCTGACGCAGGGGGAGGCGCATGCACCAAAATGTCTTCTCCCTCGCTCCAATAAACATTTATGTCCTCGGACTCCTTGCGAAACCGTCCGGCCGCAGTTGGTTCATCAAGAGTTCCTCTGGTTATAATCTCATGGAGATGGAACACTAGTTCCTGAGTCAAGGGCTCATTTTTCAATCTTCTGATCGACTCCATCGCTCTATAGTTATTAAGAATCATCTCTTCGCTTCTATCCCTGGGCTTCCGTCCTGTCTGTATCAGGTTCTTAGCCACTAAACGAGTTGTAGATGCGCCCTCGATCTGACTTGACGTGATGGCCTCCTCTATCAGCGAGCGGATGATGTAACGATCTCTTGTATGAGAATCTATATCCTTATTCTCTATCTGGATTGAACCTCCGGACTTCATATCAATTCCATGCAGCGCTTGGGATATCGATTCGGTCATGTTGTAACTGAAAAGATTTTCCTGCTTGTCTGGAAGTGTAATGTTTTTCGAAGACGCAACCCTTTGAATTTTTATAAAATGCCACCATTGCTTGAGGTTAAGGCCTTCGGGAGTCTGGCGATGCCTCAGTTGATCCCAGTGGAGATATTTTTTAGGAGCATTTCCATAAAAGCGTTCTGAAAGCTCCATATATTTACCGCTTTGAATCACCTCTGCGAACAGTTCCTCAAACGGCGGCGGCTTAAGGGGAAGCTTCATGCTAATCCTCTCTTCAAATAAGTGCAAGACTCATCTTAACAGTTATGCTAATTTAGTTGAATTTAGTATAACTGCTGGTGTGGTTTTCACAAGGAAACAAAATGGAGATTGTTCAATATATAATAATATAAAGGAGATAGAAATACTAATATTATACTAATTTAGTTAAATTTAGCATAATTGCTGGTGTGGTTTTAATCGAAAGCTCTTTCCAGTTGCGCCTCTTGCCTTCCACGGGCACTTTTAAATCAAGCAAAAATGCGGGTGACATGTCCCCAATATCCCTTTCCAACCTGTCACAAACCGACCGCAATCTGGAAAAGAGAGTTAACGACGGCGCGCTTTATGAAAACTATCAGAAGCAGAACCACTATGGGGCTTAGATCCAGCGAACCCCCGATGGGAGGAATGTATCTTCTTGCAAAACCCAGAACCGGCTCCGTGGCCGAGTAAAGAAACTTCACTATGGGATTGTAGGGATCGGGATTCACCCATGAAAGTATCGCCCGTCCCACTATGAGCCATATGTAAACGCTAAGAAGTATGTCCACAACTTCCGCTATGGCCCTTAAAAAATTGCCTCCTAATATTTCCATAACTAGTCCTCCTCTCCTGAAAGTTCCGCGGAACGTCTCGCCGCGGACTCGATAGCGGATATAACAGCGGCCCGGAAACCGCCCCGCTCAAGCGAATGAATCCCGCTTGCCGTGGTTCCACCGGGCGATGTGACCATGTCCTTTATCTCGGCAGGGTGCCCGGCGCCTTCCTGAATCATTTTCGAGGTGCCCAAAACGGTCTGCGCGGCAAGTTCAGTGGCAAGCTTTCTTGAAAGCCCCATCTTGACCGCGCCGTCGCAGAGCGCCTCGATGAAAATCGACACAAACGCAGGACCGCTTCCGGAAAGAGCCGTAACGGCGTCCATGAGATCTTCACTCTCAACCCGGAAGGCTTTTCCCAGGGCCCCGAGAACCCCGAGAACCATCTCCTCTTCCTCACCTGAGAAACCCTCCCCGAAATAAACGCAGGATGCGCCCTCAAGTACGAGACTCGGGGTGTTGGGCATAACCCGAGCGAGCTTTATATCCTTTCCGATAAGCTTTTTTATGAAGGAGTGCCCTACACCGGCAGCGATCGACACGTAGAGTTTATCTCTGGTGGCGACGTTTTTCACTTCCCTGCAGACCCCGGGAATCACACTAGGTTTTACGGAAAAAATCACTATGTCAGATGCCTTTACCGCTTCCCTGTTATCGGAGGTGGTCGCGACTCCGTACTTCGAGGACAGGTAAGAGAGTCTACCGGGGTCTACATCCGAGAGCGTTACGTCCTTTTTCTTAAAACTTCCCGAGGCAAGGAGTCCCCTTACCATCGCCTCGGCCATGTTCCCCGCTCCTATGAATGCTGCCTTTTTCATTTTCAAACTCTCTTGGGCCTCGGACCGAAAAGCGCCGAACCGACCCTGAGAATCGTGGCGCCTTCTTCAATCGCCACCTCGAAATCATTGCTCATGCCCATTGAAAGCTCCTGTATTCCTGGGAACTCTCCCGACACCTTGTCCCTCATCTCCCTGAGTCCTGAGAACCACGGTCTGCTCATCTCGGGATCCTCGAAGTAAGGGGGCATGATCATGAGCCCCTCAAGCGAAACATTGCGGAATTCTGATGCGCCTTCGAGAAACTCCGGAAGCTCGCTTGCTTTTATCCCGTTTTTGCTCTCCTCCCCGCCATTTATCTCCACAAGCGCGCGCACGCAGACGCCTGAAGATGCAGCCCTCTTATCAAGTTCCGCCACAAGGGCCATGTTGTCAACCGCGTGGACAAGATCCGCCTTGCCCACAACGTACTTCACCTTGTTTCTCTGAAGGGCCCCTATAAAGTGCCAGCGAATCGCGTCCCCGCCCGCTTCTTTCTGCTTGTCGCGAAGCTCCTGAGCGTAGTTCTCTCCGAAATCCCGAAGCCCGAGCCTTCGGGCCTCGAAAATCATATCGAGAGGGAACTTCTTGGAGACGGCTACCAGCAGTACATCTTCCCGTTTTCTCCCCGACCTTCGGCACGACTCCTCTATTCTCTGCTCTACTCCGTCTATTCTGTCTTTCAAGCTCATCAGGATTTACAACATCCTTATCCGATATGAAAACCCTGTTTGGCAAAAGAAAATCCTGCGGTTCCCCATTTTTGCGGAAGCCATACCACCGTATTCTCACTTTTCTTCGAAACGGCTTCTGAGGAAAGCGGCAGAGAACATCACCGCCACAACCGCAAGCAGGCTGAATAAAGCCCCCTTGGCCTCGGCGGAAGTTGCGGCGACCGCGCACCCGCCATCGTCGTCGCTTACCTCAGGATGATATCCGGAACCGATTATAAGGGCCTGGCCGCCTAGAAAACTATCAAACGTGACCTTCTCCACATAACTAAGCTTCGGCACATCACCCGGGGCCGCGCCTTCTTCCGAGATAGCGGGAGTGGAATCAGTAGGATCATCCCATAGGTACTCAACAAAACCCTGGGAGTTCTCAGGAAGCAGTCCCAGGTCCCTGCACTGCCTTTGTTCACCATTTGCCACCCTTACCACCTCACTACCGACGTTACATCCATTGTCGTCCTCAACACTCAGAGTTCCGTTCTCAAGTGCCGGGGAGTTACCGTTAAAAAACACTAGCTGGTCCTCTTCCGTCATCACAAACAGGTATACCCCTCCGTATTTCCACGGAAGCGCTCTCCAGCAGTTGCGTATGGTTGCAAGCTTGGCCGGGTTATCCGCTTCTCCTACCTGCTCCCTTAAATGCTTTTTGAACTCTCCCACAAAACCCTTCAGCGTATCGCTGTCTGTAACCTTGTTGGCAGTTACTCCCTGTTTGAAATAGGGCTCTTCATCAATGATCTCACTCACGAAATAAGGACAGGTTACATTGTCAAAACTGAGGTTTGTGTAATCGTGCTCTTCATGATCATGATGATAGCCGGCTATAAGGATAAGTTCTGTTCTCCAGACGGGATGAGTGAACTTAACTGAACACGCCGCTCTTTGCTCATGATCATCGTGCCCTTCACTTGCATGTTCTTCCGGGTCTTCATCCGCTTCCGGCACATACGTTATACAGTCTCCTTCCTCCGCCCTTAGAACAAGCTCCCTCACTTCGGGAAAAAGCATAGGCTCCGGCTGATCTTCTGAACTGTGCAGCAGTGTTCCGTTCTGCTGCGAAGGATCGTGCGCGTTAGTATAAATTGTTCCGTCTTTGTCTATCACCATGAGATATACGGTGTTGTTTTTCCAGTCCCCTCCACCCACTGTCAGGCTTTTCTCGAACCTTATGTTCTCGTTCGGATCGTCTATAGCTTCCCAGTGCGCTTTTGCGTGCAGTGCAAACTCACGCATCCCGTCCTGATCCGAAGGGTCTACATCTCCTGCAGTTACGCTTTGGCTGTGACTGCCTTGGTGTGCAGAAGCGGTTGGTGTTCCCAAGAGAAAAGCAACTGCGACTAACGCAAAGACAAGGAAGGCTGCAGTTTCGCTTCGCGCAAAAATTCTCTTTGCTCCAAAGCGTTTTCCCCAGAAAACCGCCGGCAGCAACATGAGAACTATCATGAAGAAATTAAGCGCGGCACCTCCAGACGCGCCCTCTGCGCCCGCGATCGCGCAGCCACTGTCGTCATCTGTTTCATTATAAATTCCGGAACCCCAGATGACACGTCTTCCGCTATCTCCAAGCGGAGCCCCGACTACGTAGCTTAACTTCGGCACATCGCCCGGAGCCCTGCCCTCTTCGGCTATCGCGGGAACATCATCCGTCGGATCATCCCAGAGATACTCAACAAACGCCCCTTCATGCGAGGGCTTGTCCCTAAGGGCGTTTACTATCAGGTCCCCGACATTGGTTCCGTTAGCATCTACAACATTAAGAGTTCTGTTCTCAAGACCGGGGGTATTGCCGTTAAAAACAACCTGCTGGTTATCATCGATCATGGCAAAAAGGTAGACGGAATCATTCTTCCAGGGCAGAACCCTGAAACAGCTAAGCGAGTTAATAAACCTCGTTGTGCCTATCCTGCCCACCAGATCGACATAGAAATGGGCAACTTCGTCCACGAATCTCTTGAGTGTATCCCTGTCCGAAACGTCGGCGGCGCTGGTTTCGGGGACATAGTGCGGACACTCCAAACCGGAAAAAACCAGGTCGGAGAAATTGTGGTCAAGCCCCGCAACCAGGATGGCTGGAAATGGCGGCGTTTGATAGTCCAGGTCGGAAGAAACTATACAGGCCGCCCTGTCTTCACCCTCGAAGGCATAATCAACACATGCGGCTGACCCCTTCTGGGTGTTCCCAAATTCTCCCCTGAGTTCCCGCATGGGAGAATATTCATTCAAGGTTCCGCCCTGAGCGAGGGGGTAACGCGGATGGGGCGGCTGTATCGTACCTTCTCCGCTTATCCGGAGTATGTATATTCCATCCTTGCGCCAGTCCCCTCCTTCCTGCTCTATTTTCTGAAGAAAGAGCGCGAGACCTCTTGGGTAATCCACAAGCTGCTTCATGTGAGCTCTTGCGTGCAGCACAAATTCCCGCATTTCTTCAATGTCCCCGGCTGTGACGTCTTTTGCTGTTATGCTGTCGGCGCTGTGGTTGTTTGCGCGCCCTTCGCGGATCGGGATATCGGTATAGTCATGGGCGCGAAGCGAGGCCGCGTAGGAAAAAAAGACAAGCAGCGACACAGTAAAGGCTAAAAAAACCGTTTTTGCGAAGGTTTTTTTATCGGGGCGGTTTTCATTTTTCGTGCATGTTCTCATGTCAAGATCTCCTTAAGTTTTTTCGGCCATAAAGCTTCACTCATTCTTAAATCTATCACAATTTCCCGGCGATTGTAATCAGGGTCCGGGGTGGAACTGTCCGTGGGGTCGCGGCGGATTCGGGAACGGGGAACTTGAAAACGCGCCTTCTGCGTATACACTCATCGTCTCAAGCTCAGATGGAACTTAAAAAACTTTACCTGAAAGGAAGAAAAAGCTTCGAGGAAAACGGCTTTGAGTGCCCTGGAATAGAAACAAGGGCCATACTCGCAAGAAGCCTTGACGCTGACCCGATTGAACTCTACGCGCATCCGCAGAGACGCGTGGATTCCGGGCAAAGTGAAGCCTTTTTGGTGCTCCTTCGCCGACGCCTCGCGGGAGAACCCCTCGCGTACGTCACCGGCGAGCGGGAATTCTGCTCGAGGCCTTTTGCCGTTAGCCGCGACGTTCTGATACCGAGACCGGAAACCGAAACGCTCGCGGAACTTGCCATAGAAACCGCGGGACGGATGAAAAATCCCCGCACGCTCGATCTCGGAACGGGAAGCGGGTGCCTCGCCGTAACCCTTTCTCTAGAAGCACGCGACTGCGAGGTTCTCGCCTCGGACGTATCCGCCGCGGCTCTCAGGGTAGCAAGGAGAAACGCACACACGCACGGCGCGCGCGTTCGGTTCGTCCACTCGGATCTTCTGGGCTCCTTTGCAAAATCTTCGTTTGACATGATAATCTCCAACCCGCCTTACGTGTCAGAAGCGGAATACGCGGAGCTCTCCCCGCAGATAAGACACTACGAGCCTCGCGCGGCGCTGCTCGGCGGGAAGGACGGACTTGAGTACATAAGGAAAATAGCGGCCGCAGCCAGGGGAGCGCTTCGGGAAGGAGGCTTTTTGCTCCTTGAAATCGGAGCCGGGCAGGCACGCAGCACAGAGAGCATACTCAGTGAGAACGGCTTTTCAGACATACGCTTCCAAACTGATATCGGCGGCGCAGAAAGGGCAGTGAAAGCGACTTGGAAAAAATATTAATAGAAGGAAAAAATAGGCTTTGCGGAGAGGTATCGGTCGGCGGAGCGAAAAACGCCGTGCTTCCCATAATGGCGGCCTGCATACTGAACGACGGGGAGAACACCATCTCGAACGTGCCGGACCTGGCGGACGTGCGGACCATGATAAAACTCCTCGAAACCCTGGGCGCTAGATGCGAGTACGCAGACGGGGAACTGGTCGTTGACTCAAGCACCATCGACAGCTACAAGGCTCCCTACGATCTGGTAAAGACGATGAGGGCTTCCGTGCTGGTTCTGGGACCGCTTGTGGCCAGGTTCAAAAAAGCCGAAGTCTCGCTTCCCGGAGGATGCGCCATAGGGGAGAGGCCTATAGATCAGCACATAAAGGGGCTTAGGATCCTCGGGACGTCGGTGCGCCTTGAAGACGGATACGTAAGCGCCGTTGCAAAGAAACTCGAGGGAACCACAGTGCCCTTCGATCTCTCGACCGTAACGGGAACCGAAAACATAATGCTGCTTGCCAGCGTCTGCGAAGGAGAGACCGTCATCCTAAACGCCGCGTGCGAACCCGAAGTGGTGGATCTCGCAAACGCCCTCAATCTGATGGGAGCGAAAATAGAAGGAGCGGGAACGGATATAATAACGATAACGGGGGTAAGTTCGCTCGGTCCGCTCAAGGGCTACAGCGTAATGCCAGACAGAATAGAGGCGGGAACGCTGATGATAGCCGGCGCCCTGAATGAAAGCGATCTTCTGATCAGGAACTGCAGGTTCGAGCATCTGGGGGCGCTCACGGGCAAGCTGCTTCAGACAGGAACGGAAATAGAAAAAAATGGAAACTCCATCAGGGTGCGGGGTGCGGGGAAGATAAAGAGCATAGATTTCTCCACGCTCCCATACCCGGGATTCCCGACCGACATGCAGGCCCAGATGATGATACTCATGTGCGTTGCAGACGGAATGAGCGTGATAACGGAGAACATATTTCCCCAAAGGTTCATGCATACCGCCGAACTGCGGAGGATGGGCGCTGACATAAAGCTTGTCGGAAACAGCGCCGTGGTAAGAGGCGTCCAGGAGATGAGAGGTGCCCCCATAATGGCAAGCGATCTTCGGGCAAGCGCCTCGCTCGTTCTGGCGGGGCTTTGCGGGGCCGGCAGGACGGAAGTGTCGAGAATCTACCATCTTGACCGGGGATACGAGAAACTTGATGAAAAACTGCGATCAGTAGGAGCCAGCATCTGGAGGGAAAAAGAGTGATAACCATAGCGACACCCAGGGGAAGACTGCTTGAGGAAACAGTGGAACTTTTCCAAAGAGCCGGGATGGACATAACGGAGATAGTCACGGATTCAAGAAAACTCATATTCGAGTTTGAAGAGGCGGGGATGAGGCTTCTCATAGTAAGACCCACAGACGTAAGCTCCTATGTTGAGTACGGCGCCGCGGACTGCGGAATAGTAGGCAAGGACACATTGATGGAGCAGGACTGCAATCTTTATGAGCCTCTTGACCTCAGAATAGGAGAATGCAGGATGGTGGTCGCCGCTCCGAAGGGCTTTGAGAATTCGGGCAAAACATCCTTGCGGATCGCAACAAAGTACCCGAGGATCGCAAGCGATTTCTACAACAAAAAAGGCATAAGCACGGAAGTCATAAAACTCTACGGTTCGGTTGAGCTTGCCCCCATAATAGGGCTTTGCGACGCTATAGTGGATCTTACTGCCACGGGAGAAACCCTGAAGAAAAATGACCTCGAGATAGTGGAAACCGTAGCTCACATAAGCGCCAAGTTCGTAGTTAACAAGGTGAGCATGAAAATAAAGTCAAAGGAAATAAAGGAACTGCTCGTGAAACTCGAGGAGGCAAGATAGGCCGCCTCCCCTTTTTTTCACACGGCGCATCAGAAAAGCTCAAGCTGGGCGGGTCCGCCTCTTCTGAAGCGGGAAACATCAAGAGGCGCCTTCCTTCCCGCAAAACCGAACTTCCCGTAAGCCACGCGAAATATTCTTTCTGTCTGCTCGGCGAAAATTCCCTTCCCCTTCATCCGGACTCTGTACTCAGAAGAGCTGAGATCTCCGTCCCTCATGGATTTGATTCGCCCCAGCACCTTTTTCTTTCTCCCCGGATAGTGACGTCCAAGCCACTCTGAGAATATGTCGGCAACTCCGTAGGGAAGCCTGAGCATCACGTAACCCGCGTCGACCGCCCCGCGTGCCGAAGCCTCCTTCATTATGGCAGGAATCTCATGGTCCGTGAGCCCGGGAATCACGGGGGCTATTAGCACCGTCACGGGAATGCCGGCGTCTGTAAGCTTGGCTATTGCCCTCATCCTGTATTCGGGCTGCGACGCCCTGGGCTCCATTTTTCTTGAAAGTTCACCGTCAAGCGTCGTGACGGAGATAACCACGCTCGCGCAGCCGATTCCGGCCATGTCCGCGAGAATATCAATATCGCGGGTCACCAGATAGTTTTTCGTTATAATGCCGACCGGGTTTCGGAATTCCCGCAGAACCTCAAGACATTTTCTCGTTATCCGGAAATGGCGCTCCGCCGGCTGATAGCAGTCGGTAACTCCGCTTATCGCTATCGGCTTGGGGACCCATTTTGCCGAGCGAAGCTCCTTTCTCAGAAGTTCGGGGGCATTCTGCTTTACGAAGATCTTCGTTTCGAAATCAAGCCCCGCGGAGAGCCCCAGGTATTCGTGCGTGGGTCTCGCGTAGCAGTAAACGCATCCGTGCTCGCATCCCCGGTAGGGATTTATGCTGGCGTCAAAGGAAACATCGGGACTCTGGTTGTAGGAGATTATGGTTTTGGTCCGGTCGCTGTAGTAAACGGTGCCGGGGGCGACAGCGGGCGCATCCCCGTCCGCAACAAAATCAATCCGCTCGAACCTTCCCGCCGGGTTCTCCTGCGATCCCCTTCCTTTTATTGGCGGCTTCACTCTACGAGTCTCCCTTAAACTAAAAAGCCCCAAAGCAGCATGGGCCGCCTCGGGGCTTTTGAAGCACTAAGCAATTGTCTGCCTTCAGTTTATGTTCTTCGGCACCGGGTCGGCCTCGAGGGCGTAACCGGCCTTTGGAACTACAAAGTTCTTGAGCACGGGCTCATCCGAGAGAATTACCTTTTCGACAACCTCGTCCATATGTTCAACCGGGGTTATCTTCACCTCTTTTCTCACGTTCTCCGGTATGTCCTCAATGTCCTTTTTATTCTCTACGGGAATCAGCACTTCCTTCACCCTGCCCCTGTGGGCGGCGAGGATCTTTTCCTTGAGCCCTCCGATGGTAAGCACTCTTCCGCGAAGCGTGATCTCTCCCGTCATGGCGATTTCCCTGTTTATGGGCTTTCTTGTAATAGCGCTCGTAATGGCGCTCGCTATCGCTATGCCGGCACTCGGCCCGTCCTTGGGGGTGGCTCCCTCGGGAACGTGAATGTGTATATCCACATTCTGATAGAAAAGCCTTTCAAGCCCCAGGCGCTGCGCCCGGCTCCGTACGTAGCTCATCGCCGCGCGCGCGGATTCCTGCATCACTTCCCCGAGCTTGCCGGTAACGGTGAAATTCCCCTTTCCGGGAACAATGGAAACCTCTATGGTAAGAAGCTCCCCTCCAAGCTCCGTCCACGCAAGCCCAGTGGCGGCTCCCACCTGGTCGGTCGTCTCAATCTCTCCGTACTCGTGCTTGGGAGTGCCTAGGTACTTGCCTACATTCTTGGCGGTGATGTTGACTCCCTTGGTCTTTTTCTTCTCAACTATCTCTCTGGCGACCTTCCTGCAAAGCGCCGCTATTTCCCTCTCAAGGTTCCTGACGCCGCTTTCCTTCGTGTACCTTCTTATGATCTCAACAAGGGCCTCGTTCTTTATGTCCACCTTGTGGTCGTTCAGGCCGTGGTCCCCCGTCTGCTTCCCTATGAGAAACTTCCTTGCTATCTGGAGTTTTTCCTGCTCCGTGTAGCCGGGAAGACGGATTATCTCCATGCGGTCCTGAAGCGCCCAGGGAATCGTGTGCAATACGTTCGCCGTCATTATGAACATCACCTTCGAGAGGTCGTAGTCGGCCTCAATGTAATGATCGTTGAAATTTGCGTTCTGCTCGGGGTCAAGGGCTTCGAGAAGCGCCGAAGCCGGATCTCCCCTGAAATCCATCCCGAGCTTGTCGATCTCGTCGAGGAGAAAGACAGGGTTTACGGTTCCGGCTTTCTTCATTCCCTGTATGATCTTGCCCGGAAGGGCTCCTATGTAGGTTCTCCTGTGTCCCCTTATCTCGGCCTCGTCCCTTACCCCGCCAAGAGATGTCCTGACGAACTTGCGGTCCATTGCGCGCGCTATGGACTTGGCCAAAGAGGTCTTTCCCACTCCCGGGGGTCCCACGAAACAGATTATCGGGCCCTTTAGCTTCTCTGCAAGAACCCTAACCGCCAGATATTCAAGTATCCTCTCCTTGGGTTTTTCAAGGCCGTAGTGATCCTGATCGAGAATCGACGCGGCTTCCTTGAGGTCAAGGCGGTCCTCGGTCTTCTCTTCTATCCACGGCAGATCCAGAAGCCAGTCGATATAGTTTCTGACCACAGTCGCCTCGGCCGACATGGAGGACATCATGCGAAGCTTGTTTATCTCCCTCTTTACCCTCTGCTCCACATCCTCGGGAAGCTCTTTCTCCTTGAGCTTCTCTTCAAACTCGTCTATTTCGCTTTTAAGGTCGTCCCCAGTGCCGAGCTCTTTCTGAATGGCCTTCATCTGCTCGTTTAGGTAGTACTCCCTCTGGGCCTTTTCCATCTGCTTTTTGACCCTCTTCCCTATTCGCTTTTCCATCTGGAGTATCTCGAGCTCGGACTGCATCTTCTCGCAAAGCTTCTCAAGCCTCTTGAGCGGATGGAGTACCTCGAGAATTTCCTGCTTGTCCGAAAGCTTCATGTTAAGATGCGAAGCGACCGTGTCGCCGAGCTTGCCCGGCTCGTCAATGGACATGAAAGTCACGAGGGTTTCTGAAGGGATCTTGGTGTTGAGCTTCACGTAATCCTCAAAAAGCTTGGTTGCCGAACGCATGAGCGCTTCAACCTCGACACTCTCCCCCGAAGGCTCCTCTATCTCCTTTACCTTTACGACGAACATGTCCTTGTGGGAAACAAAGCCCGATATTGAGGCCCTCTTTTTGCCCTCGACAAGCACCTTAACGGTACCATCCGGAAGCCGGAGCATCTGAACTATCGTTCCGATGGTTCCGATTCTGTACATATCCTCGTTTCCGGGTTCGTTCACCTTCGCGTCTTTCTGCGCCGAGAGGAATATTTCCTTGCTGCCCTTAGCCGCTTCCTCAAGGGCCTTGATGGATTTTTCCCTGCCCACGAAAAGGGGGGCCAGCATGTAGGGATAGATAACTACGTCGCGAAGTGGAAGGAGCGGAAGGACTTTCTCGTCAACGTTTACGGAATCTGACATTTTCTTCTCCTCAATATATAAGGCTGTTTAAGAGTATATAATACAGGTTCGGATATTTACAACCCCAGTTATTATACAGCACGAAGAAGGTCAGGCATAATCCGGGAGGAATCCTTATTGGAAGTAATTACCATTTAGTAGTAATTTTTAACAAGTTGGTTATCATTATAACGCAAAACAGGAAACCAAGGAGGAATCAAAATGATTGACAGCGACATACAGGACGCGATAAACACGCAGATAAGAAACGAGTACTATTCATCCTATCTCTATCTTTCGATGTCCGCCTATTGTGAATCCAAAAACTTTTCCGGTTTCGCGAGCTGGCTCCGCAATCAGAGCGACGAGGAACTTGTGCACGCGATGAAGTTTTTCGATTACCTGATCGACAGGGGCGGCAGGGTGGTTCTTGACTCAATAGAGCAGCCCCCGTCTGAGTTCGGGGCGTTCCTTGAAATGTTCGAAGAGGTTCTGGAGCATGAAAGAGAGGTTACGGGGATGATAAACAACATCTACGATCTCGCCGCCTCGAAAAACGATCAGGCAACCCTGGTAATGCTCCACTGGTTCATAGAAGAGCAGGTCGAGGAGGAAAAAAGCGCGGAGGCGGTCGTTGAGCAGCTGAAACTTGCCGAGGACAATCCCGCGGCGCTTCTGATTCTCGACAGGGAACTCGCCACAAGGGAGGGTGAGTAAGCAAGAACTTCGATCTTTACTTTCAAGCTCCGGTATGTATTTTAGTCGGTTTGTATATTGGACCGTTCCCCGCAGTGGGATAAGGAAGCAGACAGTTGGGAATAAAATACAGCCGGCCTGAAGTAAACAGGCAGATTACAAAACAGCTTATAGACGACTACGGAGCGATCGTTTCCACCCTCGTCAAGGTTTTCGGCCACGGGAGCCTTGAGCACGTGCAGAGGGTGTGCGCCAACTCTTTTGAGAAGATGAGGACCAGGTGGGGAAAAGACGGAATTCCCCAGGATCCCCAGAGCGCCGTGTGGGCTGATATAACGGAGAGCTCAAACAAGCTTTTCTGCAGAAAGATAAACTACCTCTCCAGGGCAAAAGAGAGCAGAATCGACGTATCGGGATTTCACCTTCCCTTTCCAGGCAAAGAGGAAGTGGCGAAAAACCAGGTTGAGCTGCTTTTCGCGCTGTGTGCGCCCGGGGTTGAAAGTTCCATACAGAAATATCTCGTACTGAACGTGCTCTGCGGTTTTTCCTGCTCCTCCCTCGCCAGGATACTTGAGAGAAACGAGAAGGCTCTGGAAGAACAGCTCGCTTCTGAGAAAAAGAAGATAACCGAAGCGGCCGTTCGGCTGAGCGGGACCGATATGGAGAGAAACCTCGGAGCGGTGACCAGGAACATATACGAGATTTTCAGCCTCGGTCAAAACGGTCTCCGCAAGGCAACGCCCCCAATTGCCTCCCTGTGCTTTTCCGCAATAAGACTCGGCGAAATGCTGCTTGATTTCCCCGCGACCAAGAAACCCAGGGTTCACGCCCTTGTATCCTTCATGCTGCTAAACGCCTCGAGACTTCGCACCATGAACGACAACACCGGAAAACCGCTCGGGATAAAGGAGCAAAACAGGGAGCTTTGGGACAGGGACATGATCAGAAGGGGATTCGAGCACCTTGCTCTCTCGGCTGAGCAGGGAGATGAAGTCACGGAGATTCACCTGAAGGCAGGTGTTGACGCCGTCCACTCTCTAGCCGAAAAATACGGAGATACGAACTGGGAGGGAATCGTCTCTCTTTACGACAAGTACCTGGCGTGCAACTACTGCCCGCTTGTCGAACTTCAAAAAGCAATCGCCATTTCCAAAACCCGGGGGCCGCAGGAAGGTCTTCGCGCCATAGGGGGAATACGCAGGGTTGAGGAACTGAGTTCGCACGATCTTCTGTATTCAACCCTTGGAAATCTTCATTTCCAGCTTCACAGGTATGAAGACGCAATATCGAATTTCAACCACGCAATCGGCCTTGCCGAGGACTCTTTTGAAAAAGCGTTTTATTCCAAAAAGATAAAGATCTGCGAAGACAGGATGAACATGTCGAAGCGCTACAGGCACGGAGTTTCCTTCTGACCACTCCCCGGCCGCTTAATATGCCCGCGGACTCAATCCTTAAACACACAGTCGCATTCTGCCTTGTTTTATTCGTCACGCTCACTTCCGCACGCGCGGAGCCCGCGTCTTTGCGAAACGGCATGGTTGTATCCGAGGAACGGATCGCTACCCTCGTCGGGCTCTCCGTACTCAGGGAAGGCGGAAACGCCGTTGATGCCGCGGTCGCCGTCGGATTCGCTCTTGCCGTCACCCATCCTAGAGCGGGAAATCTCGGGGGCGGCGGATTCATGCTTGTGCATCTGGGCAAAACGGGACGGACAATTGCCATAGATTACAGGGAGAAAGCTCCGCTTAAAGCCACACATGACATGTTCCTTGATAAAAACGGAGAGGTCGACATGGAGCGGGCGCGGCACAGCGTCTATTCCTGCGGGGTTCCGGGAACGGTCGCGGGTCTTTCGCTTGCACTTGAAAAATACGGAACCATGCCGCTTGAAAAGGTTCTCGCTCCGGCAATAAGGCTCGCGGAGGAGGGGTTTGCGGTTACGCCGGAGCTCAGGAAATCGCTTCTGGGGGCAAAAGGGCGCATGAAGAAATCAAGCGAGAGCATGGAGGTTTTTTTCAGAAACAACGCAGAGCCGCCCCGTGAGGGAGAAATCCTCAGGCAGAAAAACCTCGCGTGGAGCCTTAAGGAGATAAGCAGAAACGGCCCCCGGGCATTCTACAGGGGAGCGATAGCGAAAAAAATCACGGATTACATGAAAAAGAAAGGAGGCCTCATAACCGAACGGGACCTCGCGTCTTACGAGGCTCTTGTAAGAGAACCGGTGATCGGGAGCTACAGGGGCTACAGCATCCACTCGATGCCGCCTCCAAGCTCAGGCGGCGTTCACCTTATCGAGATGCTCAACATCCTTGAGCGCTACCCCCTCTCGCGATACGGCCACAACTCCGCCCGATACATCCACATTCTCTCGGAAACCATGAAGCTTGCCTACGCCGACAGATCAAAGCATCTGGGCGATCCGGACTTCTCCCCCGTTCCCACGGAGCACATCATCTCAAAGCAGTACGCAAAACGCCTGGCAGACCGCATTAATCCCAAAAAAGCGACTCCGAGCAGACAGGTAAAGCCCGGCTCACCGGTCCCCGCCGGAAGCACTGACACCACTCACTTCACCGTAGCCGACAGGTTCGGAAACGTGGTTTCAAACACATACACGCTTAACTTCGCCTACGGATCGGGTCTCGCCGTGGCGGGAACAGGAATTCTGCTGAACAACGAAATGGATGATTTCTCGGCAAAACCCGGAGTACCGAACGCATACGGTCTCATCGGCGGAGAAAAAAACTCCATCGCTCCCGGCAAAAGAATGCTGAGCTCCATGACCCCGACAATAGTGTTTAAGGACAAAGAATTTTTTCTCGCGACGGGAAGCAAGGGAGGAAGCAGGATAATAACCTCCGTGCTTCAGGTGATCCTGAACGCGATTGACCATAAAATGAGCATACGGGAGGCCACATCGGCCCCGAGGATACACCACCAGTGGCTCCCCGACACCCTGCACCTGGAAAGAGAAACGGGGAAGGAGCTTGAGGCCGGGTTGCGGGAAAAAGGATACGATGTGAAAAGAACCGGCCCGATGGGAAGCACGCAGAGCGTGGCGAGGATCAAATGGGGTTTTTTACGGAGCGAGCGATCCCAGACACCCGGGAGGGTCGGCACAAGGGTACTGATCCGCAGGCCGTTTCCGGGAAAGATGCCGCCGCGAAAAAAACAGTTACGCAACTTCTCCAAAGCTTCTCGCCGCACGGACTCCCCCAGCCACCCTCCCTTCCGGCTTGGAAAGGCACAGAAAAAACATATATGCTGATAACGTGATTACGCCGCGCGCTTAGGAGGACAAGGTCACAATCAGGTCATGGCACAAAATGGAAGTCAGGGGGCTTATCGCCGCCGCCGTCTCGGCCGCCGCGCTGGTCGCGGTCATCTCTCTTGCGGTAATTCCGTATTCACAGACTGTCCGCCATGACATACCCCTCGACATACTCTGGCGCAGCGGTACCTTGCAGCAGGTCACCGGATTCCTGCTTCTCGGGTTTTCCCTTGTGGGGCTCTCGCTTTACTTCCGCAAGCACTGGAGGCGGCTGCGGTTCGGATCGTTTTCATCCTGGCGCGTTCTGCATGGAATACTGGGCGTGGCGGGACTTGTTGTGCTTGTTGCCCATACGGGAATGCGGTTCGGTTCGAATCTGAATCTGGCGCTGATGATAACATTTATAGCCGCCAATCTGGGTGGCGCGCTTGCGGCTTCCGGCATATGGTCGCGGTATCAGTTCGCAAGACACCTGAGCCACACGTGGAGAAAGCGCATGATCTGGATACACCTGCTGGCGCTCTTGCCGCTTCCGGCACTCATCGCCTTGCACATTCTGTCGGTTTATTATTTCTGAGGACAAACAATGACGCGCAGAAGAACTGTCTGGGGACTTCTGATTTTCTGCAATCTCCTGCTGGCGGCATTTTTTCTCTGGCGCCTTGGGACGGACAACCAGAAGGCTTTTCTGCCCGGTGAAGCTACCCATGGACATCATCAGATCGAACTTGCCTGCCATGCGTGTCACGTACCTTTTGAAGGCGTTCCCCAGCAGGCCTGCCTCGACTGCCATGCCGAGGAACTTGAGAGGGCCGAGGATTCTCACGCCGAAAGCGTATTCACGGATCCGCGCAGCCTCGCGGAGCTTGAGCTGATCGACGCGCGGCGGTGCGTTAGCTGCCACGTGGAGCATCACCCGGAGATGGTAACCGCCATGGGGGTAACGGTACCTGACGATCACTGTTTTCACTGCCACTTCGATATTGCAAAACAGCGTCCGAGCCACGCGGAAATGGACTTTAACACCTGCGCCGCGGCAGGCTGTCATAACTTTCACGACAACAGGGCTCTCTACGAGGATTTTCTGCTTGAGCACAGCGACGCACCGGAACTGCTTGCGAGGCCTTTTGTCGACATAAGAGATGAGCCCGAATCGGCTGGGCCGCCCCTTTCGTCCAAGGAGCACGACGCACCTGCAAACTATGAGGTCAACCCCGGTCTGCTCGCCGAATGGGCCACCACCACTCACGCCCGTTCAGGCATCAACTGCTCTGACTGCCATGTCGCCGATGGGCCTGACTCCCTGTGGAGCGATTCGCTGACTCATGAGGCCTGCGAATCATGTCACGAAAGCGAAGTCTCGGGATTTCTCGCGGGAAAACACGGCATGCGCATCGCCTCGGGACTCCCGCCCATGTCGCCGTCGCTCGCGCGCCTTCCGATGGACCCCGAGGCAATGGAACGCAAACTCAGCTGCGCATCGTGCCACGGCGCCCACAAATTCGATACCGTACGGGCCGCGGTGGATTCCTGCCTCGGGTGTCATACCGACGCTCACAGCAAGTCCTACAAGGACTCTCCCCACTTCGGGCTTTGGGAGGCGGAGGCAAACGGTTCGGCGCCGCCGGGAAGCGGCGTGAGCTGCGCCACGTGTCACTTGCCCCGGGAGACACACGGAAAAGGAGATGAAAAAAGTACCTCCGTCGAGCACAATCAAAATGCGAACCTGCAACCGAATGAGAAGATGATCCGCGACGTCTGCATGAAATGTCACGGGCTCTCCTTTTCGATCGACGCCCTTGCGGACCCGGTTCTCATCAAGCACAATTTCAAGGGGAAGCCATCGCATCACGTCGAGAGCATCGATATGGCCGTGCGGCGGGCGGTGGAGAGCCTCAGGAGAAAGGGAAAATGAGCACTGCTATACGCACTGTCGCCATGTTTCTGATAGGCGGACTTCTGATCGCCTCAGCGCCCGGATGCGGCGGGGGCGGTGAACCGAACGATCAGAAATCCGGCACAACCTTCACGCCGAGAATGATGGCCGACGCCCTTCACGCCGTGATGGAGTCAGACCGCACCGTCTACACCACCAAAGTGGTCAACCGTCTGCAAGATGAAGAGGAAATCATCAAGGCAAGTGAGCACTGGAAAGATGACAAGGCTCTGCCTCTCCCCGCCCAGATGTTCCGCATGGGAGCCAAGATGACCTCGAGGAAAACCGATGTTTTCAGCTATTCGCTTCTTTCACTCTGGCCGGTAAACAAGCAGAACGCGCCCAAAACCGAGACTGAAAGACAGGGACTCGAAGCGGTTGTGGCAAAACGGAAGCCTTTTTACGCGGAAGAAACGCTGGGCGGAAAGAAATTCTTCACCGCGGTCTACCCGGATATCGCCGTGGCTCCCGCGTGCATCAACTGTCATAACAATCACAAAGACAGCCCGCGGAGCGATTTCAAGCTCAAAGACACCATGGGTGGCGTCGTCATCCGCATACGGCTTTCGCAAAACCGTTAACCTCAGGCACCGCTCAGGGCAGACAGCCGCGGGCCGAAAAATGTCCGTTTCTCTGAAACCGTCTCACGCAACTACTGAGCCGAGATGTAGAGCATCCTGTCTATCGATTTTTTAGCCTTCTGTGCAATGTCTTCGGGAACCCTCACCTCGTGGACCTCTTCCCTGAGGGAATTTAGCACCTTCTCAACCGTTATCATTTTCATGTACTCGCAGATCGCGTCGGCCTTGGCGGGGTAGAACTTCTTCTCAGGGCTCTGTTTCCTGAGCGTGTGAAGAATCCCGGTCTCAGTGGCGACCACGAACTCGGGGGTGTCGGAATTCCGCGTGTAGTCAATCATCTTTCCCGTGGAGAAAAACTTTATCTCCTTTGCAAGCTCGTCGTCCCCGGCTGCGGAATGAAGAAAAGACGTGGTGCAGCCGCACTCGGGGTGAACTATCATCTCCGCGGCGGGATAGGATTCCTTTATCTTCCTTATGTCCTTCGGCCGTATTCCCGCGTGCACGTGACATTCCCCGGGCCAGACGTGAATCTTTCTTCCCGTAACCTTGGAGACAAATGCTCCAAGGAACATGTCGGGCAGAAAAAGTATCTCCCTGTCTCTGGGGATGGATTCCACCACCTTGACGGCGTTTGAGGAAGTGACGCAGTAGTCGGTCTCCGACTTGACGGCGGCCGAGGTGTTCACGTAGGAAACCACGAGCGCGTCCGGGTGTTCGGATTTCCACTTTTTTAGCTGTTCGAGGTTTATGGTCTCGGCAAGGGAGCAGCCCGCCTCGGGATCGGGGATAAGCACTTTTTTGTCGGGAGAGATTATGGACGCGGTTTCGGCCATGAAGTGGACTCCGCAGAAGATGATGATTTCCGCGTCGGTTTCAGAAGCCTTCTGCGAAAGACCCAGGGAATCCCCCGTGTAGTCGGCAAGGTCCTGGATTTCGGGTATCTGGTAGTTATGCGCCAGAATTACCGCGTTTTTTTCCTTTCTGAGCCTGTCTATTTCTTCTGAAATGTCATGTAAGCTGTCCATCTCAACAGCCGGGCATCCCCTGTGCAGCCCGCTGCCTTCAGTCTAACACATCAAAAGAAATATCTAAACACGGAGCCGAGTGGGTAAGAGCCCCGACAGATATGAAATCGACCCCGCTTCTGGCCATCTCCCCAACACTCTCAAGGGTAACTCCGCCTGACACCTCGACAAGCGCGCGGCGGTCTATCAGGCGCACGGCCTCCTCAATCTCCCGGATACCCATGTTGTCAAGCATTATGACGTCAACGCCGCAGGAAACCGCCTCCTTTACCTGCTCCATGGTTTTGGTCTCGACCTCTATGGGGAAATCCTCTCCCGCGCTTCGCCTCGCCTTTCCCACCGCGGCCTCTATGCTTCCCGCGGCCTTTATGTGGTTGTCCTTTATGAGCACTCCGTCGTAGAGCCCGGCGCGGTGGTTGTGCCCCCCGCCGGCCGCAACGGCATACTTGCTGATCCACCTGAGTCCCGGAAGGGTTTTTCTCGTGTCCTTTATCTTCACTCCGGAGCCTGCTACGGCCTTGACGAAAAAAGAAGTGAGAGTAGATATGCCGCTCATTTTCTGAAGTATGTTAAGAGCGGTCCGCTCCGCCGAAAGAATTGCCCTGCTCCTGCCCGTGACGCGGGCGAGGGCGTCTCCCGGGGAAACCCTGTCCCCGTCAGAGACAATCTCCTCCCACTCGCACTCCGGGTCAAGCTTCCGGAAAACGGCCCTGGAGAGTCCCATTCCTGAAACCACACCGGCACCCTTAGCACGTATTTCTCCGGTTAAGACGGCATCTTCGGGAACTACGCTATCGGTAGTAACGTCCCCGCTTCCTATATCCTCCCGAAGGGCAAGTTCCAAAACGACGTCAACTTCCCGGGGGTAATTTTCACGCATCAATCGGCTCCGTAAACCTCCAAATCCTTCCTGAAAACCAGATGTTTTTCATAATCCGAGTCCTCCTCAGGGTACTCAGACCTCATGTGGGCTCCCCGCGACTCTTTTCTCAAAAGAGCCGCCCTCGCAACGAGCAGACACACATCGAGCATCGTCCCGAGCTTAAAACCAAACCATCCGGAAACACCCTCGCTCGCCGAGGAAATCTCAGAGAGCCGCGCGACAAATTCCTCCATATCCTCCCGTTCTCTCACTATCCCGAGATGCGTGCTCATTCCCTCGATTATCGCATCCTTTGCATCGTTGAAAAACCCTGCATCAGCTTCCCTGGTGTCGGCAAGCATAAAACCTTCGAAATCCCCGCCAATGTCCCCCGCACTCTGCCTTCCGGACGCGCTGTCGACACACCTTTTGGCAAACACCATGCACTCGAGAAGGGAATTGCTCGCAAGGCGGTTGGCACCGTGAACGCCCGTGTTTGAAACCTCTCCGCAGGCGTAAAGACCCTCTATGCTCGTCTCTCCCATGAGACTGGTCCTTACTCCTCCTATTGTGTAGTGGGCGGCGGGAGCAACGGGGATGCGGTCTCTGGCAAGATCAAAACCCGAGTCCCTGCAGAGCCTGTCTATGTTGGAGAACCTTTTCCTTACGAATCCGGGATCCATGTGTGAGAGATCGAGGTACACGTAGTCTTCTCCACAGGACCTCATCTCGCTGTGAATCGCCTTTGAGACCACGTCTCTTGGCGCGAGTTCAAGCAGGGAACTGTAGCGTTCCATGAACCTTGCGCCCCGGGCGTTAAGAAGATAGGCTCCCTCCCCCCTTATCGCCTCGGTGAGAAGAAAGGCGTCGCCTTTTTCGCCGCTGAAAACCGTGGGGTGGAACTGCACGAACTCCATGTCGGAGATCTCGGCTCCCGCTCTCCAGGCAAGCGATATACCTTCCCCCGAGGCCCCTTCGGGATTGGTGGTCCTTCTGTAAAGGGCGCTCGCGCCGCCGGTGGCGACTATGGTGCGGGGAGAAGAAATTCTCACGTAGCTTTCCCTTCCCTCGTCGTAGCCCCAGACGCCGTAGCATCTTTCCCCGTCCGAGATTATGTCGGTAACGGTGACAAGCTCCAGAATGTCCACCGATTCGCTTGAGCTTACAAAAGAGATGAGAAACTCGATCATCTCCTTTCCAGTCGAGTCGCCTCCAGCGTGAAGAACCCTTCTTTTCGAGTGTCCTCCCTCGAGGCCGAGCAGAAGACCGCTGTCGTCGGAATCGAACTTCATGCCGAGATTTATGAGGTCTGCGACCCTCTCCCTTCCCTCTTCGACCAGGATCTGCACGGCGCGGGCGTCGCAAAGTCCTCTTCCCGCGGCAATCGTATCCTCTTGGTGAAAAACCGGCGAGTCCTCAGGGTCGACCGCAGCGGCGATTCCTCCCTGAGCCCAGTATGAATTGCTCTGCACCAGGGTCTGCTTGGTCACCACCACGCACCGGCCAAGAGAAGACGCGCACACCGCGGCGTAAAGACCCGCAAGCCCTCCGCCCACAACAAGAAAATCACACTCGACGTCAATAATTTCTGCGCTCATAAAAACCGCCCGGCTCCCTCCCTAGCTCACCGCCGATATAAGAGAATCCTCTATTTTTTTAAGTTTCTTGGCACCGCTTACCTTGCGCCCTCTTGAGTCACGCACGTAAAACGTATCGGCGACCTGATCCGCCCTGGTCGAAATCTTGGCGTAGTCAATAGAGAGCTCCATCTCGGCAATTGTTTTCGTGATGCTGTAGAGAAGACCTTCCCGGTCATGGGCGTAAACCTCCATCACGGTCGCCTTTTCCGAAGACTCGTTGTCAAACACGATTTCCGGAGGATACTCGGGAATCTTCCTTCCGTAGGAGGAATAGTTTCTCCTCCTCCTCTCAACCAGATCGTCAACCTCTACATCTCCTCTAAGCACCTTCTTCAGGTTCTTGTCGACTTTTTTCCATACCTCGGCATACTCCTCTTCGGTCAGGTAATCGGTCCTTTCCACATAGAAGACGTCAAACGCCTTTTTATCAAGCGTGGTTACGATTCTTGCCCCCAGGATATTGAGTCCGTTCGCGCTCAGAATCCCGCAGAACACCGAGAATATCCCTTTTCTGTCGGGAGCACAAACTGTAAACTCGTCGTACCCCTCGTAGCGGATTACTTCCGTCGCAAACTCCTCCTCAGTGGAGTTGATCAACTTCACGTGGCGCAGGATGTTCTGTCTTGAGAACTGGCTGAAGTAGGAAACCGGCATTTTCTTCAATGTTTTCATCACCTTGCGCTCGGGAATCTCTCCGGCGGCGTCAGCCACTATGTCCGAGGTCATCTTCTCCATCCATTCCTCCTCGGTTTTGCGCCGGTACGTACCCGCCGACATCTGCCGAAGGGTTTTTACGTAGAGTTCCTGAAGCAGCATCCCCGTCCAGTCTTTCCACACGTCGGGACCGACCGATCTTATGTCCGCGAAAGTCAGCAGGTAGAGAAGAGATAGCGTTTCCTCGTTTGGAATGGACTTGGCCAGCCGTTTCAGAACGACCGGGTCGTCAAGATCCCTTCTCTGGGAGAAATGAACCATGGCCAGGTGATGTCTCACCAGAAATTCAAGCTGTTCCGCATCGGAGGCCCCAAGACCCATCCTCTCGGCTATCTTCGGGATCATGGCGGCCCCTTTCTGCGCGTGGCTCCCTCCCTGGCCCTTCCCCATGTCGTGGAAAAGGCAGGCGAGAAAAAGGACATGTTTTTTCACCAGGCTTTCGGCGACTTTGGTGAGAAAGGGAAATTTCTTCTCGTATTCGTAATTTATAAGCCTTTCGATTTCCCTGACCATGAATATTGAGTGTATGTCGACTGTATAGACGTGATAGGAATCAAACTGCACCATGCAGACTATTTTCGCGAACTCCGGAATGAAGCGGCCCAGAAGGCGTATCTCGTTCATCTTGAGCAGCATTTTCGAGACATCCTTTCCGAAACGCAGAAGCCTCTGGAATATCCTGTTGAACTCTGGGTCGTTTCTGACTTTTTCGTCTATGCGGGCTACCTGTTCGCCCATGAGAAGTTCAAGGTATTCGCTGAACTCGACCGAGTGGCGGTCAGCGTACTCAAACGCGCGCAGGAAATTGCAGAAGTCCTCGCTGAAAACGTTTCTGCTCGTAACGGAGAGATATTTGCCCTGTATCGTAAACCCGTGGTCGAGATGGACGGCCTTTTTGGTGAGCCTTCTCCGCGCGTAGGCCCTGTTGCATTTTTCCGTAAGCCTCCGGGACTGCTGTACCACCACCGCGGCGCGCAGGTAATAAATCCTCATGAACTTCTCCACCGCACGGAGCTTCCCCTCCCTGTAACCGAAGGATTTCGCCACCTGGGTCTGAAGTTCGAAGCTCAGGTTGTCCTCCCTTTTTTTTGCCTGATAATGAAGCTGCGCGCGCACGAGCAGAAGGAAGTTAATGCATTTGCGCATCACCCTGTATTCCTTCTCCGAGACAAACCCCCTCTGGAGCACTTCCTCGAAACTTTTGGCCTTGTAGTTTGCCTGCGCTATCCACATCGCCGTCTGGAACTCCCTGAGCCCTCCCCTTCCCTCCTTGACGTTGGGCTCGAGGATGTAGAGGGTTTTTCCGTACCTCTCTCCCCTTGTATCCCTTTCCTCTATTTTTCTCCTTATGAAATCACGTGAAATCTTGGGGAGCACTTCGCCGTAAATTTCGTTTTCAAGGTCGTCGTAAAGGGCCCGGTCCCCGCATATGAACCTAGAGTCGAGAAGAGAGCTCAGGATGGTAACGTCGTTTCTGTCCATCGAGAGCTCCCTGCACTCCCCAAGGCTTCTCGTGCAGTTCCCCACGTCCATCTTCGTATCCCACAGAAGGTAAAGAAGCCGCTCCACTACCTCCTCGGCCAAGTCCTTCGAGCCTTCTCTGTGAAGAAAGAGAAGGTCTATGTCGGAGTACGGGGAAAGCTCTTCCCTGCCGTAACCCCCAAGAGCCACTATGGAGACACCTTCTAGTTCCGGGTAGCCGTACCGCGAAAGGGCCTGCTTGATGAACTCGTCCACTACCACGGTTCTCTCCCGGGCAAGCTCGTAACCTATGAGGGCCTTGTTCTTCCTGCTTCTAGCGTAATGGCGCCTGCGTATATGCTCGTAGGAGTCCGCAAAGAAAGCCAGAAGCTCATTCTCAGTGGTTTTAAGTTCTTTCACTTTGGGATCCCAAGAAACAAATATCCGTTAAATCCTGACACTTAGCGCCAACCCGTCGCGAAGGGGAACCACCGTGGAGAAAAACTCCGGGTCCGAGAACAAAAGCCGATTAAACTCCAAGACCCCTTCGGTGCTCTCAGAGCCCCCGCCGCCGAGAACCCTCCCTCCCCAAAGCACGTTATCGGTAACGAGCATTCCCCCGGGGTTAAGCTTCTCCCGCGCAAGCTCGATAACCTGCGGGTAGTTCTCCTTGTCTATGTCATTGAATATCATATCAAATTTGCGGTCCGAATTCGCCAGCACATCAAGCGCGTCTCCGCAGACAAAGCGGAGCTTGCGAATCTGTCCGGCCCGAGTGAAGTATCCGCGCGCCGCCTCGGCGTGCTCCTCAAGCCAGTCCGTGCAGGTCACCACTCCCCCGTCGCCCAGAAAAAGGGAGAACCAAAGGGCCGAATACCCGAACCCGGAACCCATCTCGAAAATGCTTTGCGGCCCGCGCAGAAGGCATATCTGCGAGAGGAACCTTCCCACAAGAGGCCCCACTATCTTTACGTCGCTTCCCTCGGCCCGCTTCTCCATTTCGTGGAAAACCTCGTGGACGCTGGGGTAAAGAGAGCGGATATACTCCTCGATCTCAGGGTTCGTTATGTTTACGCTCTCATCCATCACTCCTCCCCGCTTCGCCCGAAATCAACGAAGATCTCCCCCGTCCCCGCTACCTTGTTCTCTACCCTCGCGAGAACGAAAAGAAGATCAGAGAGACGGTTAAGATAGACCAGAACCTCCCTTCCCTCCTCAGAGTCCCCGAAAAATTCCTCAACGCCTCTTTCCGCCCTCCTGCACACCGTGCGGGCAAGATGAAGCCAGGCGGCGCCCTCCGCCCCTCCCGGCAAAACAAACTCCCTAAGCTCTCCGACCTTGGGCAAAAACTCGTCTATACGCTCCTCGAGGCGCTTTGCCATCCCCGCGGTCACCCTAGGCGGGGAAAAAGTCGAATCCCGCGGGGTCGCCAGATCGCTTCCCACAGTGAAAAGCTCGTTCTGTATTCCCCGCAGGAACTCCTTAACCCTGGGATCGCTCACTTTTGTGCATGCAACTCCCAGGACCGAGTTAAGCTCATCCACATCACCGTACGCAATTACCCTCGGTGATGATTTTCTCACCCTCTTCCCGCCAAGAAGCGAGGTTTTCCCGTCGTCTCCAAGACCAGTGTAAACAGTGGTTATTCTTTTTTTCGACACATGAGAAATTCTAACCGTCATCTTGCGGGCTTCAATTACAACTTAAGACCCCGCCTGCCTGGACATCTTCTGGCTGGAAACCATCTGGCTGTTTCACAAGCCGCACTTTTACAGTCTCGCATGCCGCAGCATTCTCGATTCGCAATTGATAACTGCAGATGTCCCTTGGAATAGATTTGGGAGTTCAAGTCGGCAACACCTTCAATGCGTTAATCAAGACAGAAAATTCGGTTACTTTCGGGTAGGAACTCTGGCAAGGCGTACGAGTTGATCTCGAAAATAGGCAAAACTGGGAGACTTGTTGCCGTCAATCTTCATATTGGGGCTGATTTTTTCGGCCCAAATGGATTTTTCAGTACCAACAGTTCTCCAGCCCTTGGCGGCTAACGCAGCATGCCCTCCAGGGAACACGGCATCCGCAAGCAATTCCCATGTCCCGCAGATTGAATCGTTCACGTATCCGTTAAGTACCGTATCCTTTGCTTTCGGATATGCCTGCTTTATGGCCGGTATATCTCCAAGGAACCATGCTTCGCCTTCTTCTATCGCTAAACAGAAACAGGCTTGAGGCTTTGGGTCACAGGCCTCAAGAACTTCTTTCATTTCTTCAAGAAATCTCTTCTTGCACCTGTCGTCAAGATCACAAATCACAACTACAGTTGCACGATAGTCCTTAGGATATTTGGAGAATGTAACGCCATAGGCGCGCAACAACTTCGGGAGTCGGTCGAGGAGAAGTCGCCCGGTTGGATTTCCCATGAGATTCCTTGGGATGCGCCCAATCCCTTTATATGAGTGTATTTTGAAAGAATCTTCGGTTCCAATTATTTTTGGGATTATGATTTCAAGAGCTTTTTTCCCAGACTGATCTTCAACAAGGACCTCAAAATGCATTGGGATCCCTTGCATCCAGGTAATCACTGTACCAGAGACCACCCAATGGTAATCCTTCGGCTACCATGTTTTCCACAATCGGATCATCACTTGCCCGGCGGATGGTTGAAAAACCATCGGGTTCTTTTTCCAGAATCCATACTTCGCTGGGCTCAAGCGCATCAACCAGATAAGGCTGATGGGTAGTGATAAAGACCTGAGATCCGCCTTTACGACCCGTGGCGTGTTTACGGAATTCTTCGGCCAAGGATTCAAGGAGCTTGTGGTACAGTCCGTTTTCCGGTTCCTCTATACACAAAAACGGCGGTGGATTGGGATCTTCAAGCAAAAGCAGATAAGCGAACACCTTGAGAGTGCCGTCAGACATTTGCTGGGAGTAAAAAGGGTCATCGAAGCCTTTATCATTGAATCTGAGCAGCAACCGTCCATCATTCGTCTTCTCGGTATCGATATTGTCTATTCCCGGGATTTTTTCAGCTATTCCGCTGAGAATTGCCCGGAAGCGCTTCGGGTGCTCACGTTCCATGAATTGTACGACATTACCAAGATTGTCACCATGGACATTCAGGTGTTTCTGCGGACCGGCAAGCGGCAGACCGCGGGCGGCATCCGGAGTGAAGTAACTCAGATACCAGCCCTGAATAAACCTTCGAAACGCGGAGATTCTGGGATGCTGTTTCAATGATCCCAGCGTAGCGATACCGAGCTTGCGCAGGTCATCAAGCTCCACGACCTCAGTTTCTCCGGCTTCTTCGCTGGCTTTGCCCGATTTAATAGACTTCACCAAGGCAGACAGATCCAGCTGTTCTCCCTCTTCATCAATCTGACGACCTTCTTTCTCTCCCTTCCATACAAGGCCTCTGCCGTTATTAAGAATCAGAAAGGAAAACGGCCAACCATGTCTTTGACCTCTGCGTCGTTGTCTGAGACGTTCTTTTACGACAAAGGGTCGCCCCGAGGCATCAAGATCAATGGATAATTCGTAGGTGATCGGACGGGCGTTGCCATCTTCTTTATAGTAGATAGTAAACTCCATGGGTCCTTCCTGCCCTTGGGATAATATCTTCTCAAAACCACCTCGCCCCCTAGCGTCGCAAGCCTCTTCAACTCCCGAGTTAAGGCAATCCGCCAAGAATCCGAAGGCGTCAAACAACGTGCTCTTGCCAACCCCGTTTTTGCCTATAACTGCTGTCATAGGCGTAAGAGGTTCGTATTCCCACTTATTCCACAAACGGCCGAGCGTTATGTCTTTCAATGTTCCGAAGTTCTTTACCCGGAACCCTTCTAATTTCGGCATTTTTACCTCCTTTTCTTTATCATAACCGGATTGTATTGCGTGACCACCGGGTGTATATCGTGACCTTCGGAAAGGCCGCGCCTTCAATGACCAGAGTGCTCGAGGAACTTCTCGGCAAGCGGATAACCGAGGGCATCGTGGTATCCAACGTCCGCTCCATGCGGGCTTTTCAGAAAATGGACTTTCATCTCTTTTCCCACGATGAAAAGCTCGTTCTGTATTCCCCGCAGGAGCTCCTTAACCCTGAGATCGCTCACTTTTGTGCATGCAACTCCCAGGACCGAGTTAAGCTCATACACATCACCGTACGCAATTACCCTCGGTGATGATTTTCTCACCCTCTTCCCGCCAAGAAGCGAGGTTTTCCCGTCATCTCCAAGACCAGTGTAAACAGTGGTTATTCTTTTCTTAGGCATTTGGAAAAATTTTAACCGCCATCCTGTGAGCTAAAAAGAAATTTTCCGTTGACCAGATTGGAAAGTGTCCTATAAATTTCGTCATCCAATCAAAAGGAAATTATGAGATACATTCGGATATAGGATATATTATAGAAACACACAGAATGTTTGAGAACTTAGTTGCGTGATGTCAGAAAATCTGAGTTTGACATACTACAGTAGAGGCACTAAAAAATACAATCGTGGTCAATATGAAGAAGCTATTGCCGATTGTAACCAATCAATCCTTCTGAATCCCGAAGACCCGCTCATTTACTACGCTCGAGGTGCTGCAAAATATCAGCTTAGTCAATATGAAGAAGCCATTGCCGATTATAACCAATCAATCCTTCTGAATCCCGAAGACTCGCTCATTTACCGCGCCCGGGGTCTCGCAAAGTGCAAACTCGACCGATATAAAGAAGCCATTGCCGATTATGAGGAAGCCATTCGCCTAAATCCTTCTGACTTATACGCTTATTACGCCCGAGGTGAAGTAAACGAAAAGCTAGGCAAAGATGAAGAAGCCATTGCTGATTACAATCAAGTGGGTCGCCTAGAACGTTCTGATAACTCTTATTTTGTTGATCAAGCTTATCGTAGAAAAGAAAAACTAAAAAGAAGACGGAATCTAAGAAGAGAAAAAGCAATTGGGCAAATCAGAGAAAAATTCGAACACGATTTTCTCCATGCAGACCAGTTTTATGAAAAGAACCTGTCATCCATTCTCTCGAACCATGAATATGAAAAGGAAAAAATTAGGTTTGTTCAGGAAAAAGAAGCGCAACGGGCAGTTGAAAAACGCCGACAAGAAGAAGAGCGTATTCGTCAAAAAGAAATCCTGAAAAGAGAAAAGGCGATGGGGCAAATCAGAGAAAAATTCGAACACGATTTTCTCCATGCAGACCAGTTTTATGAAAAGAACCTGTCATCCATTCTCTCGAACCATGAATATGAAAAGGAAAAAATCAAGTTTGTTCAAGGATGGATATCGCAAAAAACATCTATGCATCCAGATGATGACCAAGCCAGAGCCATCGGTGAAATTCACGGAAATATCCAATTAGTAGCAAGAGCTGGCAGCGGCAAGACCTCAACTGTCATAAACAGGGCGCTCTTTCTCGTCGAACACTGCAATATCCATCCGGAGGAATTACTCCTTCTCGCTTTTAATAAAAAGGCTGCCTTGGAAATGCACCGCAGGTTTCTTTTCACCCAACACAAAGACGCCAAAACTGAATTTGAATCGCGGAAAAGAAAAGCACTTGAGGATTCCAAGAAGCAGAAAAGCACGGGGAAATACCAGCAGGAAGATTTCGAGGAATATCTTATTGATGAGGTTGCCGAAAGACTCGGAGTAGAGTTGCCTCACATAATGACTTTTCATGCGTTAGCACACGCAATAGCCAAACCTGCTGAAACCTTGATTTATGATGACCCACAGAACAACATTTTCGCACTCAGTGGATCGCTTCAGGAAGTTGTTGTCGAACATATTCACGGAGAACTTGAATCAGAGATCAGAGAACTTATGCTGGCTCACATGAGATGCATTGATTGGGGGAAATCCATAGAGGAGTTTTTGCAGGGCAAACGCTTTCTTCCACTTCAAACACTCAATGGCGAAAAAGTTAAATCTGAAGGAGAAAAACTCATAGCGGATTTTTTGTTTGAACACGACGTCAGCTATAGATACAAACCGTGGTGTAAGGGGGTACGGGGATGGCGGCCTGACTTCGCCATTTCGGAAGAAAGAAAAAGGTGTGTGATAATTCAACACCTCGGGTTGGAAAGTGGTGTCGAATATCAACAGAGGCACAACTGGGAAGTAATTGAATTACCCGAGTATTTTCTAGCTAAAGGTCCGGAAAATTTCAAAGAAATACTGAAAAAAGCTCTTGAAGAAAATGGAATCAAATGCGTCAAACTGTCAGAAGAAGAAATATGGCTTCGTATAAGAAAGAGAGCAATCGACCGTTTCACCAAAGCGACGAAGAACTTTGTAAACAGATCTCGTCAGCTCTCTTGGACCCCAGTTGATCTAGAAAAAAGAATATCCAAATATCTTAAGCTTGGTAAAGACGATTCTGAATCTTCATTAGTAGAGAAACAGTTTTTGCAGATCGTCCAACGTATTTATCTGGACTATTTAGAGCGCTTATCTACCACGAATGAAGAAGATTTTAACGGATTAATGCAACGTGCAGTAAATGAGATCAACGCAGGACATGCAGAGTTTACAAGGAGAAATTCAAAGTGTGATCTCAGAATTATCAGCTACATGTTCATTGATGAGTTCCAGGATTTCTCTGAGTTGTTTTACAAGCTTGTTTCAGCAATAAGGAGGATAAACCAAAAAGTAGAACTGTTCTGTGTTGGAGATGACTGGCAGGCAATCAATGGGTTTGCTGGTTCTGATTTAATTTTCTTTGAAAACTTTGATAGGCATTTCGGCAATTCAAAACGTCTTTACATGACAACCAATTATCGGTCGCAACAATCCATAGTGAAAGCGGGGAACATATTGATGTCCGGCTTGGGAAAAGCCGCTAAATCTATTAGAACTACTGAAGAAATATCAGTTTTTGTTGCAGATTTGGACAAATTTAAGCCATCCCCAGTGGAAAACTTCCACGATGACTTTATTACTCCCGCAGTTTTACGGTTAGCTCAACAAATCCTGAAAAAAAATCAAGATATTGTGTTGCTTTCAAGAGCAAATAACGTTGTAGAATACAGGAAGAAAGACGAGGAAGAAGCAGATGAAGTAAACAGGGATGTCGGAATTCAGAATTTTGAAAAGCATGTCTGTTCGTATCTTCCCGAAGAACTTAGAGAAAAAATCTCGGCATCCACCGTTCACAAATATAAGGGGCTTGAAAAAAAGGTCGTCATCATACTTGACGCAGTAGAAAACCACTACCCGTTAATACATCCGGATTGGATATTTACAAAAATATTCGGAGATGACCTTAGTAAAGTAATACTGGCGGAACAAAGACTTTTTTACGTAGCTATAACACGTGCGGTTAATGGGCTGATTATTATTACACGTGATGCTGAAAAATCCCCCTTTCTTGAAAAATTAATCTCTTCTAAACATAAACGACTCATGTGGGATAAACTTCCACCCTCAACATACAAAGGAGCATCTGATAGATGCTTGGTTAAAGTCAGCAACATGAAAAAAAGAGGATCAGATCCTACTTACAATATTAAGGAAGAATTAAAAGAATCTAGTTATAGGTGGTCGGATAATAGATACTGGTGGAAATTTTTCTCTGCTGAAAACTTCAATATAGAAATTGTAAAATTGGACAAGTGGACCAGAAAGGCTGATGGAGTTTTGGTTGAGATATTTGATGGAACAGATACAAACTGCCTTGCATCCTATACTGTTGAATCAACCAGATGGGAATGTGAATTTGATAATTTGGAAACTTCTGATCCAAAAGAAGATAATTCTGCTTTTTCCATCCTTAATTGAATTAGAGGTGATAATAAAATGACAAAAATGATTCCGGCGTATTGTCCCCAAGACCGAAGGAAAAAGGCTGAACGCAAAATTTTTACCGCACTAAAAAATGACCCGAATACTGAAGGATGGACTGTCCTCCACTCGATGGAGTTGGCAAACAGGGGAGTAGGAAAACCTTATGGCGAAATAGATTTTGTCATCATTATTCCGGAAGAGGGAATTGTTTGTCTTGAAGTTAAAGGCGGGGGAATTCAGCGAAAAAATGACGAATGGAGTAGCATTGATTCAAACGACGAAATACACAAAATCAAAAATCCCTTTACGCAAGCTAAAGACTCAACAATTGCATTAAAAAAATCGATAGAGAAAAAATTTGAAGGTCGCCGTGAATCTGGTTGCCCTGTTGGCCGCATGGTTGCTTTTCCCGACGTAAAATGTCCTGAACTCACCCCCGAATTTAAACGTTGGGAAGTCATTGATTGCGATGACCTGTCGGGGGAGCGCTTGATATCTTCTTTTATAAAAAAAGCCGCAAGAAAACACAGACAATTACTAAATAAACCTACACCCAATGCCTCAGAAGCAAAAAATATCAGAAACTACCTGAGACCGGATTTTGAGCGAGTGCTTAAAAAAGGCATTCTGCTCAAAGAAACAAATGATGAACTGCTAAGACTTACTGAGGAGCAATACAGAATGATAGACTCTCTTGAAGATAATCCACGCTGTCTTTATAAGGGAGCAGCAGGAACAGGGAAAACAATGCTCGCTATAGAATTTTCACGTCGTGCAAGCTTAAATGGAAAAAAAGTGCTGCTTGTTTGCTATAATCAACTGCTAAGCCAATGGCTTCGTGAACAGACAAAAGAATATACCAACATTACGGCTGGAACGTTTCACGGAATCGTGGAAGACCTGATAGAAAAAAGTACTTACAAGAAAGAATTTTCCGAGATAAAAGAGTCGCAAAATGATCAGGAACTATACGATGAAATATATCCAGAATACGGACAACTGGCTCTGGACAAAGAAGAACTGGGGCCACAGTTTGACTTGCTTATTATGGATGAGGCACAGGACCTCTGCAAAGAAAAAATATTGGATGTTTTTGATTTAGCTATATATGGAGGACTGTCTGATGGTCGCTGGGCGATTTTTGGCGACTTTTCCCGACAGATTATTTACTCTTTCAACAATGAGAAAAAGAACCCAATCTCTATACTGAAAAACTATGGTCATTTCATAATTGCTAACTTGACGGTTAACTGCAGAAACACTAAACCTATTGCTGAAGAAACCTATCTTCTTTCCGGATTTGAAAATTCACCTTCCACCCTGGGGAAAGAAGATGGTTTGCCTGTAAAATATCAGTACTGGAAAGGATACGATCACCTAACCACCTGCCTCGACAGAAAATTCAAATTCCTGCTTCAGCAACAAATTTCTTTGGAAGACATAGTTATTCTTTCTCCGAAACGTTTGCTACAGGAAGTTAAAGAAATATCTGGATTTTCTCTCGAAGATATTTCACGAAACTTAGAGGCAACAAAAAAGAAAAAAGTAATAAAATTTTCCAGCACCTATTCTTTTAAAGGTCTTGAAAGCCCTGTCGTAATCGTTTTGGCTAGCAAAAAGGAGGTGGAAAGCAGCAATTCACAGTCTTTTCTTTATGTGTCAATGTCCAGGGCTAAGAGCTTGCTTGTGCTGATGATAGAAGAACGGGCAAGAAGGTCAATTGAAAAACTTCGTCTGCATGAAAAATAATGTTAGTTATCATATGTTAGTTATCATATTGTCCATATTGGTATATCATGTTAGTTTCAATGCCCGGCTTGTAAATAGTGAGGAGGTTTTGGAGTGCCTTTCCCCCCTAGGCTCAGAGATAAAATACAACAAATAGCGGATGGCCACGAAACCAGGCTCTCGGCACTTATTCCCGTCCTGCGCGAAGTGCAGAACGAATTCGGCTGGCTTTCCACCGAATCCATGGAGGAAGTCGCCGAAGCTCTCAACATTCCCGCCTCTTCGGTTCAGAACGTTGCGTCGTTCTACACCATGTTTTTCACAGAACCCGTGGGAACCCACGTCATGTGGCTCTGCAGAACTCTTTCCTGCGCGCTTCGAGGAGCCGAGGGCCTGGAACATCACCTCTGCAAGCGCCTGGGGGTAAAAACAGGGGAAACGACTGCCGACGGGAAAATAACCTTTCTCGAAGCTGAATGCCTTGCTTCCTGCGGAACTGCCCCCGCGATGCTCGTAGACGATACTCTTTATGAGAACCTTACCGAATCGGAAGTTGACAGAATAGTTGATGAAATCAGGAAAAGGGGATGAGCAAGAAACTGAGAAAGGACGCGAGGGAGCTTTTTGACCAGGCGCTTGAGGAAGCCGACCCGGGAAAATGCGTCCTTGAGCATATTAAACTCAGGGGCAAGCAACTCAAGGTCGGAGGGGAGAGCTTCAATCTCTCCGATTTCGAGTCGGTTTACGTCGTGGCCTTCGGAAAGGCCGCGTCCTCCATGGCTGCGGCGGTTGAGAAGCTTCTAGGCGAGCGGATAACCGATGGGATCGTGGTATCGAACGTCCGCTCCAAGCGGGCTTTTCAGAAAATGGATTTTCATCTCTCCTCTCACCCGGTACCGGACAGAAAAAGCGTCGAGGCAGCGAAAAAAGCAATCTCGCTTCTCGAAAGATCAGGAGAGAAGGATCTTGTGATCTTCCTTATATCGGGAGGCGGAAGCTCAATACTCGCGATGCCGAGTGAGGGGCTTACCATAGAGGATAAAAGAGCGGCGACCGAGAGACTGATGCTGAGCGGAGTCGACACCTACGGCCTCAACACCGTGAGAAAGAAAATGTCGCAGACAAAAGGAGGGGGGCTTCTTAAAAAGGCTCTGCCCTCGCAGGTCATCACGCTGATTCTCTCGGATGTCGTGGGCGACCGGCTTGAATTCATAGCTTCGGGACCCACGGTTCCCGACACTACGACCTACGAAGACGCATGGCGGGTCATAGAGGCACTTGAGCTTGAGCATAAAATTCCTCCCAGGGTGGTGGTGCATCTTGAGAGGGGAAGAGAGAACAACACTTCCCCCACGATGGACCGTGAACAGTACGAGCAAAGCGGAGCCACCACTGTTGTTGTCGGGAACAATCACAAGGCAATAACCTCGATGGAGAAGATGGCAAAGAAAATGGGGTACAACACGCTTTTTCTCTCCTCCCAGATATCGGGAGAGGCAAGGGAAGTGGCCAAGGTGCTTGCGGGAATCTCCTTTGACGTAAAAAGGTTCGGGAGGCCCGTTAAGAAACCCGCCTGCATACTTTTCGGGGGAGAGACAACCGTGAACGTAACGGGGCGGGGACGCGGCGGGCGCAACACCGAGACCGCCCTTTCCTTCTGCTTTGAGATAATAGGGAGCAGTGGAATCGTAGGGCTTTTCGCCGGAACCGACGGAATAGACGGTCCCACAGACGCCGCCGGGGCGATATGCGACGGACAATCACGGCTGATAGCGAGATCGATGGGCATAAGCGCGAGAGACCATCTCGCCAACAACGATTCGTACTCTTTCTTTGAAACCCTGGGCGACCTTATAAAAACCGGAAGCACGGGAACAAACGTCATGGACGTGGGAGTGGTTCTGATAGGAGAATGAGAAACCATCGGACAGGTGGAACAGGAGAGAGCCTCGAACGATGGAGAATCTGACGAAAGCCCCCCTTCCGAGCAACGAGGAGGCGGAACGCGCGGTACTGGGTTCCATACTCATTGAAAGCAGCTCGATAAACCAGGTTATCGAAATTCTTATAGCCGAGGATTTCTATAACGAAAACCACTCCAAGATAATGACCTCCATGATAGATCTTGACAGGGAGGGCACCGCCATCGACGTTCTCACCCTGTATGAGTTGATGAACTCCAAGGGGATTATAGAAGAAATCGGGGGAGCCGCCTACCTCACCTACCTGGTCTCGACAGTTCCCACGGCGGGAAACGTCGCCCATTACGCCAGGATAGTAAAAGACAAGTCCGTTCTGAGAAAACTTGTACTTACCGCAACCGACATAGCGCACCGCGGGTATGGACCTGACATCGAAGTTGACGAGTTCCTAGACAGGGCGGAGCAGTCAATCCTCGATATTGCCCAGAACAAGATAAAGCCAAGCTTCTGGCACTCGAGGGACCTTGCGCCGTTGGCGATAGACAATATCGAACAGCTCTACAAGAAAAAGGAGCTCATAACCGGCATAAGAACCGGCTTTGAGAAACTCGACCACCTGACCTCGGGTCTTCAGAAATCAGACCTCCTGATAATCGCCGCGCGCCCTGGGGCGGGAAAAACATCTCTCTGCCTTAACATAATAAGCAACGCCACATTAAACGAAGATCTCTCGGTCGCCATGTTCTCGCTTGAAATGACCAAGGAGCAGCTCATGATGAGACTTCTTTCCATAAACTCGAAAGTCAGTTTTTCGGCGATGCGAAGCGGCTACATAAAGGATGACGACCTGGAGAAGCTGTTTGATTCAGCCGAGAGGTACGCAAACGCTAACATCTTTATAGACGACACTCCGGCACTTACGGTACTCGAGATAAGGGCGAAGGCGAGACGGCTGAAAAAGGACAACCGTCTCGACCTGATAGTGGTCGACTACCTGCAGCTCATGAGAGGCAGTTCGAGAAACGAAACCCGGGAAAGGGAGATAGCGGAGATCTCGGGCGCCCTAAAGGCGCTTGCCAAGGAGCTTAACGTTCCTGTAATAGGAATCTCGCAGTTGAGCCGCCAGACCGAAACCAGAACCGACCGCCGTCCCCAACTCTCAGACCTAAGGGAAAGCGGCGCCATAGAGCAGGACGCAGACGTCGTTCTTTTCATTCACCGCCAGGACATATACAGGAAAAACCCCGAGGAAAAAGACGGCATGGCGGAACTCATAATCGGAAAGCAGAGAAACGGGCCCACGGGCACCGTGAAGCTTGTGTTCCTTGAGCAAAACGGGGTTCCGAGCTTCGAGAATCCTTCAGATGAATTCGAAGAGGGATTCGTCTAGACTATGAAGGGTTTCACTACCGCCTTGGACTTTGACTCCTTAAGGTAAAGGGCGGGGGAGCGCTGCCAGGCAACGAATTTTTCGTGGATTTTCCCGAATTTTTCCTTGATCGAGGTCCAGTGAAAATCCCAGTCGTAATTCTTCGGCCTGTCTGAAAAAAACATTTTGGAGAATACGGCGCTTTCCTCCGGAAGTCCCTTCTCCGCAATCCAGCCCGTTCTCACGTTCGCGTAGCCGCTGGCAAACCCCATAGCCAGCGTTCCTTCGAGGCCGAGCCTCAGCGCTGCCGCGTTCACAAGCTCGACATAGACATAGAGTGCTTCTGTTGTGCGGTAGTTTCTCTCCGGGAACTTCTCCCGGAATTCGCGCAGGTTCTTCACAAGGTACATCGGATAATAGGTAGGGGAGTAAACCGAAACGGATTTCGTCGGGCTCCCGAGCGGCTCGCGCGTTATCGTTTCCCCGGAAATTGTCCCGAACATAAAATCATCCCCGCAGAAATCTCCCGTATCCCCGCAAAGAGCCAGGGAAACCCTTATCTTTTCCCATTCCTCTCTGGCGATCTCGCTCGCTCGCTCTATCTCGCTTGCTGTCTCGTCAGCCGAAACAAGTTCTTCAAGTGAAGGCATCTCGAATGAAAATTCTCCTCCGCTTCAATATACATACACGGGGGAATTTATCAAAGAAGCGCTTGGCGGAAAAACCTTTCCCCTCTCCTCAGAGGACAGCGGAAATTTTTACTTGACTGGAAAATCACCTGGAGGTGTTTTTCTAGGGTTGGATTTGGAAAAAATCTTGTATATCAGTGTGTTATGCAACAAGTTTTTACTTGACTGGAAAATGCGATTTCCCGCGACTGCATCTCAATTCGACAAGTCTCCCCGGGATATATCCGGAACTGACACAGAAACACTTCTTTCAACAATGCTCCGGGGGAAGTCGCAATGAGTACATGCAGAGAAAACGCTCAGGGCAAAAATCTCTCCCTCTCTTCAGGGGACGGCACGCGGCATGTATCCCTCTTTCCGAAAATACGGTAGCGGTTCCTCGATACGATACTGTAAAAACAGTCCTTCACCGGGCGGGGGATGTATATCAGGAGGGCGGGGAGCTTCCAGAAACCTCCAAGCCTCCTTAGAACGAGCAAAACGGCGTCGGCGCCCTCATGAACCCCATTTTTATCAACATAGACGATTTTCCACTCGCGCGGGGGCTCGTTCTGGTAAAGGGAGAACTCAGCGGCCGTCTCCCCCTGAACCGGGGAAAAGAATATTTCCCGACTGCTGTCCGTGCGGATGACGAAATCAACAAACCTGTTGCACCCCCCGCACACGCCATCAAAAAAAATCACCGGTTTTTGTGGCCCTGGAATCTCTCCCTCCCGTTTACGTAAGCTCCCGTATCAGGACTTCGTGCTGGGGAAATCTCAGCAGAAGGCTCTCCTGTGTGCCGAGCTCGAAATCCTCGAACTCAAACCCGGGGGCCATCGTGGTTCCCATAAAAGCGTACCCGCAGTCTCCCTCCACAACCATCGCTCCCTGCCAGGTTCCCTTGGGAACCACAAGCTGGGTTCTCTGGCCGGAGGGAATATTGTCGCCCATGAACAACACTCTGGATTCTCCCGTAGGGTAGAGAAGCAGCATCTGCACGGGATCGCCGAAGTAGAAATGGAAAATCTCGTCCGAATTCACCCTGTGCATCTTGGAATTCGCCTCTGAGGTTATAAGATAGTAAATAGCAGTTGAAAGACTGCGGTCTTCCCCGGCCATTTCCTCGCTTCTGTAAGTCTCCTTGTAGTATCCCCCCTCGCCGGGAAGCCTTTTCAGTCCGAGTCTCTGTATTAAGTGGTCAGCTTTCATGATTTTCCTCCAGCAGAATTGTTAAAATCAAAGCAGCAATATAATATAATACGGCAAGATGATTTAACCACACAAAAACGGGGGATATTAAAATGTCAGAAGAAAACTCAAAACCACAAGATGGAACAGAATCGGAAGAACAGGTAGCAGACAACTTCATGAACTCCATAAACATGGCCTTTAACCTCGGGGTAGCTGCCCATCAGGAATCCGGCCAGTCAAAAAGCGTCGTGGAGATCGCGACGGAACTGGGAAACCAGATATACCAGAATTTCGCAGAGGCATACGGCGGCGAGATAAACGAAGCTTTTCTCAAGGCAAACACCGAATACTTTCTCCAGGTAGCGCTTATGGGATACATAATCCCGGGAGTGTGCGCCTTTGACAACGACTTCAAGCAGAGACTGTTTGATCTCGTCTACGCAAGAGCCAGGCAGAACCAGCAGAGACAAAGCGAAGGGGGACCCCAGGGCGGAAGCAGGATAATAACCTGAGTACGCCTGCGGCCCGAGGCTCATGAAGAAAGTTCTAGGCGGCAGGGAAAAAGTAAAAGTCGCGGTTGCGCAGACGGCTCCCGTGTTCATGGACAAGGAACGGACCCTTGAGAAGGCCTGTCGCGTGATAAGGGAAGCGGGGGACAACGGGGCGGAGCTTATCGCATTTCCCGAGGCGTTCATACCAGGCTACCCGGCCTACTACACAGTCGGTTACGAAACCCCGCCGCACGACTGGACGGATTTCATGATCGCGCTTCAGGATAACTCCTTAGTGATTCCCGGGGATGACACCGAGATGCTAGCAGAGGCCGCCCGCGCGGCCGACGCTCACGTGGTGATAGGCTGCAACGAGCTTGACGACCGCAAGGGAAGCCGCACCGTTTACAATTCCCTTCTTTTCATATCTCGCGAAGGCAAAGTGCTCGGCAGGCACAGAAAGCTCATGCCCACCTACACAGAAAGGGTCTACTGGGGCCAGGGGGACGGAAGCGACATAACCACCTACGACACCGACATAGGAAGAATAGGGGGACTTGTCTGCTGGGAAAACCATATGGTTCTCGTAAGGGCCGCAATGGTTTACAGCGGACAGGACTTCCACGTGGCGGTATGGCCGGGAAACTGGAGGAGAGGAGAGGAGAAGCTGCTTGCCGCCGAGACGGAGGATCCCGGAGCGGGGTGCACAGTGCAGCCGCTCATAAGGGTTCACGCGTTTGAATCGGGGGCGTTTGTGCTAAGCGCCTGCGGTTACCTTGACGACGATGATTTCCCGGAAAGATGGCACTACGTGCGCGACGGGAACCACATGAATTACGACTGGGCCAAGGGAGGAAGCTCCATTGTTAACCCAGCCGGCAGATATCTTTTTCCTCCCCATTTCGAAAAAGACGCCATACTCTACGCCGACTGCTACGCAAACCAGATAAAGGCGGTAAAAGCCGTTTTCGACTCCCTGGGACACTATTCAAGGTGGGATGTGGCCAAACTCCTCATCGACAGGGAGAAACGGGAGCCATTGGCGGAGAAAACCGCAAGACTTCGGATATCCTCCCGGGAAATAAAAAGAATTTCAGACGACTACGGAGTTTCCGAGGAAAAACTGGAAGCAATCGCAGAAGAGATCGGAAAACTCATTAACTAAACGGCAAGACCTTAAAAAACGCCGCAAACCGAACTTCATGAAAAATCCGGCTCGGTTCAGACGAGCGATGAGGAAACTGGTGAGCAAAAACAAGCCCAAGATTGGGTTTTATGTCAGGAAGTCCGTGTTATATTCAGATTTGGTGTATGGAGGATTTGGATATAACTAAACTCATCAGAATTGCCAATCCTCCTCTTCCATAAAGTCTTCCAAGTTAAAACACTCTATTCCAAAGTGGTTGCAGATGTTTGGAATTCTCACCGCGTTCGGCTTTTTGGTCTCAAGTGTAACAACAATAGCATCGTTTACGGCAGCCTTGGCTATGACAAAAGGGTCCGCATTAAGACCGCCTTTCTGAATCTTTTTGAGTTCAATGTTCTGCTGAAAATGCTTGACTTCGTATATTTCGCGGACGAACTCTGCTTCGGCGGCAGTCGGAGTCGAAAAGAACTCCCTGTTTCGCTTCATCCACTCCTCAAGAGACCCTCTGCTGTATCGCTCTATTTCCCTGGCAACTTCCCGCGTGGAAGTGAGCAAACCAGTTTTAACCAGCTCATCAAAGAGTTTCCACAGAGTTGGAAAACGACTCCGATAATAACTTCCAAACAGCTCGGACAAGGCGGAGGTATCAAATACGTACATCAGAGAATTTTCCTGAAGAAATAGTTTTCAAGCTGGGGTAGGTTTTTTACCTTCGTATCAAGATAATCCGCGAGTTCGGGTTCGGTGATGCGCTTCTGATGGTATCTGGAAAACGCAAGATTAATGTAGTTTGTGCCGAGATAGGCAATCTTAGTCCAATAGTGATTGCCTCCCTGGCCCCGGTGGCGCTCTTCTCTCGTTTGCGCAAAATTCGGATATTCATCGGAGGTTATCAGATTAGCATCCAGAAAACGCCTGAAAATCGACTCTCTGGAGACATGGTAGCGGTCAGCCAGCAGTTTGGCGGTTTCTTCGTTCGGAACACGGCTGCGAATATCTTTTTTGAAGCGCGACATGGGAAGCAGGAATTCGGCAGCAAACCGATTGCAGATCACCTCGACCCGTCTGCCCAAGGGAGACAGGCCTTCACCCGATTCGCCGTCGCGCGTATTAATTCCGCTTGTGTGAAACAAAAGGTGCGCAAGCTCGTGAAAGAGCGTGAAAATCTGGCGAGTTCTAGAAGAAGAGTTATTTACGTAAATGATGGGGAATGTTTCGTCGTACATGCAGAATCCAGAAAAAGAATCGCCGCCAAAAGCATCCTTAAAAACCGCAACACCGTGATACTCAAGAACCTCGCGCCAAGCCTCAAAAGCAACATCGCTGTTAGCCCAGGCCATTTGCGTCTTAAAGGAAATATCCAAATAATCACGAACGCGACGTGCCATTGCTATTATGTCCATGTCTTGGGTAAAACGCAGATCGTTCAGGATGAACCGCCCTGCTGGATTCATTCCCTCATTTAACTCGGAAAGATTAATCTGAAAAACTTTCGCTTTGCGCAGAAGGAAGCGAATTTCGCGCGGAAGTTGGTTGAAATGCGCATCGGGCAAGGTACGAAAGGAATTACGTATTGGAGGGACATCCGGCGGTTCTGGAAAGAAAAAAACCGCAACTGGCACTTTGAACTTGTTACTCAACCTTTCAAGTTGTGGATAGGTCGGAAAGGCTTCGCCCGCTTCCCACTTTTCAATTTTGCTGAAATCTTTCTGTGCCTCTTCAAGCGAAAAACCGGCCCGTTCGCGCGCCCATTTCAGAACTTCTGGAGTAATAGGGATTTGCTCTCTAGCCATTAGACACCTCTCTTGTTTCTCCGTTGTGTTCGAAGTGCCTGCAATACAATGCACTTTGCAGGATCAAGATTCTTACGCTAAGGCGCTTTATTCCTTTTGCTTGTATTATCTTTTCCATACAACTGGATCATAAACCATAGACACTTCATAAAGACTTATTTTAATTCTGCACATTATCAAACTCTCGAACCCATTACCTCGATTCTATCATATGGAGAGCTTACATTTCGTGTCCATCTCATCAAATATATAAACACAGGCCCCACGGGACTCAGGCAACCCCTTTTTGGAAACAGGTAATACTATAAATCTCTCTCAAATTTAGATGGTGGGAATTGTTCAGATATCTGAGACACGATAGCAGAAATATATTTTCACGTTCCAGTCATAAAATTGCGGGAAAGTTCAAGAACCTGTTTTTCCGCGTGGTAAGAGCTTCTGACGAGCGGTCCCGCTTCCACATGCGGGATACCGATTATTTTTTCTCCGTAGTTTTTAAGAGATTCAAACTCAACGGGATGATAGAACCTTGATACCGGTATATGATCGACAGTGGGCTGCAGATACTGTCCTATGGTAACTATGTCGCACCCGGCGCGCTTGAGATCCTTGAGAGTTTCGACGATTTCTTCGAAACTTTCCCCGAGACCGACCATAATGCCTGATTTGGTAAGCATCCCCGCCCTTCCCGTCTTCGCGGACAGCGAAAGAAGTTCAAGAGATCTGCCGTAGACCGCCTGTGGCCTCACGGACCTGGTTCTTCCTGACTGAGTTTTCTGCGGAAGAGAGTAGAGCCTCGAAACGGTTTCAACATTATGATTCAAAACGTCGGGGGATGACGCTATCACTTTGTGAATCGCTTCGGGTTCCCCCTTGAAGTCCGGGATTAGAACTTCAATCTTTATCCCGGGGCGCTCTTCCTTACCTCCTCTACGGTCCGCGCGAAGATACAGGCGCTTTCGTAGTTTCTGTCATCCCTGTTTACCGAAGTTATAACTACATGCGCGACCCGCGCGTTGTTTTTCCGAAGCTCCGAGACCGCCGCGGCCACTCTGGCGGGTTCTTCCCAGTCGAGTTCGCCGCCTTTTCCCGTTTTCACATGGCAGAAGCCGCAGCTTCGTGTGCAGACGTCCCCCAGAATCATGAAAGTGAGAGTTCCGGCTCCCCAGCACTCCCCTATGTTCGGGCACTTAGCCTCCTCGCAAACGGTGTGAAGGCCAAATTCGCGCACCAGGTTTCTGAGCTTGGTATAATTCGGACCGCTTGGGATTTTTGCCTTTATCCATTCGGGCTTTCTGCGAGTTCCCTTACGATCAGGCATCCGGGTTTCAGTGACGGCAGATCTCATTTCGGCGCGTTGAACACATTATGGGGAGAAGACTGCTCCTGGTAGCCGGCAGGTCTGTTCTGCAGAAGCTCCACCTCAAGCTTCCCGACTTTTTTCTCGAGAGTCTTAACGGTTTCCCTGCTCCTCTTCAGCTCGGACTTTGAGGAACGGCCTCTTGCGAAAGTCAGCAGAAAGAAAACAAACGCACCCAGAAGAAACGAGGCTCCTATTCGATCAGGAGAAAAAATCTCCATCGGTCTTTTTGAAAAACGGTTTTGCCAAACCAGCGTGGTCGGCGTTGTAAACCCCCCACGTACGATCATAGAAGAGAAGATCCAGCTCGATTGGGAATACATGCGTGGCTATCTCGCGGTTCTGAATGAAGAAAACGGCCAGGCTACGAAATACAGCACACGATCAGGAGAAAAAATCTTTTTACGTGTTTCATCGGTCTTTTGAAAAACGGTTTTGCCAAACCAGCGTGGTCCGCCAAGCGGCACTGCATTGTAGAATATCGGTTTTTTGAGAAAATACCAACCACACCGAGCTGCCGCGCACCTGCTCTTTTGCAAGACGAGGATTGATATGGAATAAACAGAAAACCCGGTTAGTAGATCACGTCGGCTTATGTAGTAGAGACGCAACCCGGTTCTCACGGGAGAGACAATTGAACTGGAATAAACTCAGAAAGACCCGGTTAGTAGATCACGTCGGTTATGTAGTAGAGACCCCGGTTCTCACGGGAGAGACAAAACTCACGCGCTCAGAAAGAGTTTCCAAAATCAACCAATGTTTTTCTCTTGATGGGATACTCCCTGATCACGAATCGGTTATGTAGTAGAGACAACCCGGTTCTCACGGGAGAGACAAAACTCACGCGCTCAGAAAGAGTTTCTGGGAAAACAAAATCAACCAATGTTTTTCCTTGATGGGATACTCCCTGATCCACGAATCTTCATCCAGACCCCCAAGCTTCCTCGCCTCGGCAATCGCTGCCTCAAGAGTGCCGATGCGGTCAATCAGGCCGAGATCCTTCGCCTGGCTTCCAATAAATATCTTTCCGTCAGAAAGCGAAGCGACTTTCGCCGGGGGCAGGTTCCTTCTTTTGGAAATCACGTCCTTGAACTGGGAATGGGCGCTGTCTATAAGCGTCTGCAGATAAGCCTTCTGCACTTCGGGCATTTTGCGAAGCGGCGAGCCGAGATCCTTGAACTCCCCGCTCTTTATCACCTCGACCTCCACCTTCGCCCACTTAAGCAGCTGTTCGTAGCTTGCAAACTGCGCTATCACGCCGATGCTGCCGGTCACGGTGCCGGGATTGGCATAAATCGTGGCCGCCGCGCAGGCGATATAGTAACCCCCCGAGGCTGCAACCGTTCCCATGCTGGCCACAACCGGCATCGTTTCGCCCAGGCTTCTGAGTTCCTCATATATCTCCTGGGAGGCCGCGACTCCTCCTCCCGGGGAATTCACCCTTACCACGACAGCCTTTACGGAATCGGTCTCGCGTATTTTTCTTATGCTTTTAATATAGGGGTCGGAGTCAATTATTATGCCGTCGATGTTTACCACCGCCACCCCGTCCCCGCCGGGGCTCTGGCCATGGTCCGATATCAGCACTCCTATTAGGACTCCCGCGAAACCGATAAGGAATATGACCAGAAGCGAGAGGAAGGTCTTAAGAAAGAAATTGAGGTCGGGAACTCTCACTTCGCCACCCCTCAGTCAAGGGCCTTGAGTTTTTCGTTCAGGATGTCCCCGAGCTTGGAGGAGCTCTCCTGCTGGGAAGACACAAAGTCTTTCATCGTGTCCTTTTCCTGCTTCTTCTCAAGCCTTCTGCGGCTGAGATTCACTTGATGCTTAGGCTTGTTAAAACCCGTGACGAGACCGCTTATCTCGTCCCCAACCTTAATGGAATCCCTGCTGAACTCATCGTCATGAAACTCGCGGATGGCGTAAAATCCCCTCACGTTATCGGCAAGCGCCACGGTGACGCCGCTTTCGAGAATTTCCTCTATCTTCGAGATTACCACGGTCTCGTTGACTTTGTAGTCCCGAAGCACTTTATTCCACGGGTCCGGGCTAAGCTGCTTGATTCCAAGTCCGATTTTTCTCTGTCTTGGGATGACGTTCAGCACAACAAGCTCTATTTCCTTTCCCACGTCTTCGTCCGAGAAAACCTCAAGGGGGCTCACTTCCCCCTCCCACTTCAGATTTTCCGGACGCACGAGCCCGACCATATCCGGTGCGACTTCGACAAAAACCCCAAGCTCAGTGACGTTTCTTATGGTTCCGCTAACCCTGGTGTTGGGAGGATTGCTCCGCTTGAACTCATCCCACGGGTTTTCCTGTATCTGCTTGAGAGAAAGCGAGATTCTTCTTTCCTTTGGCTTTACTCCCAGAACCGCGACCTCTATGTCGCTTCCGACTGAAACTACTTCGCTTGGATGGTGGAAATTCTTTACCCAGGAAAGCTCGCTTACGTGGACAAGCCCCTCTATTCCGGGCTCAAGTTCGACGAACACGCCGAATTCCGCCGCGAAGACCACCTTGCCCCTGACTCTGTCGCCGATCCTGTATCTTTGCTGTATGCTCTCCCACGGGTCCTCGGTGGTCTGTTTCACCCCGAGGGTTATTTTCCCGTTCTCGATCTCAAGGCGAAGAATCTTGACCTGAATGTCCTCACGCTCTTTAAGGACGTCTCCAGGGTGCCTTACCCTCCCCCAGGAAAGCTCTCCTATCGGGACAAAACCCTCTATGCCTCCTATGTCCACAAAAGCGCCGGCGTCGATTATCTTCACCACGTTTCCGGGGACAACCTGGCCTTCGGAGATAGTAGCGAGCGTTTCCTTTTTCTTCTCTTCCCTCTCTTCCTCGAGAATCACTCTTCTCGACACTACTATTCCGTTATCGTTGTTCTGAATAATGCGGGTTTCGATCGTCTGTCCTACCATCTCGTCAAAATCCGCGACCGGCCGCAGGCCGACTTGGGAACCGGGAAGAAAGACCTTGAAGGGAGCATTGCGCCCTATATCGCAGTTAAAACCGCCCTTAACTCTGTTTAGAATCCTCGTGGAGACCGGTTCCTTACTCTTGAATTTCTCCTCGATCGCCCTCTTTTCTCTGATCTGGTCTGCTTTTTGTTTGGAGGCCCTGACGGTGTTGGGGTTGGGTCTTTCAACCAGCACCTCTATCTCCGAGCCCACTGAGACTTCATATTCGCCGTCTTTGTTTAGAAATTGGTTTATGGGAACTATGCACTCGAACTTAAACCCCAGGTCTATGAAAACAGCGTCGGAATCAACCCTTATGACCCTTCCTTTCGCTATTTCTCCGTTCTCGGGCTCGCTTAAGCGCGATTCCATACTTTCATCAAGTAACTCCTCAAAGCTCTTCTCTTTAGAATCCGTAATGCCATTATCCTGAGTCATTTTGTTTAGCCGCCTTCGCCATCAGTCTTTTGTTAATAAGGGCAAGATTACATGAAAATTGCCTAAAATGAAAAGAGCGCCGGAGAAGAATATTTATTTTGAATCGCTACGAAGAGAAATATCTTTTGTGCGAAGAAATATCGCCGCGATCACATCTTCAACGCTCATTCGGGTCGTATCTATCACCACGGCGTCCGGGGCGGGACGAAGAGGATTCTCCGCGCGAAGCGTGTCGCGACGGTCCCTTGCGCCAAGCTCGCTTTCGACATCTGACAGGGAAGTATCACCCTGCTCGCTCTCAAGAAACCTTCTTTTCGCCCTCTCGGCAACCGCAGCGTCAAGATAAAACTTATGCTTTGCCCCGGGAAAAACATAGGTTCCCATATCCCTTCCCTCGGCAACTATGTTTCCCCCCTCCCCGATCTTTCTCTGAATCCCGATGAGAAATTCCCTTACTTCGGCAAGCTCCGCGAGTTCGGAGGAGAGGGAAGACATCGCCTCCGTCCTTATAAGTTCAGAGACGTTGCGGCCGTCAAGAAAAACACTGCCCTCAGCAGAGAATTCCACCGCAGTTTGAGAAAGCAGCCGAGAGAGCGAAGCGGAATCGCGCGGGTCAATCTCTGCCCCGCTTACCTTAAGAGCCACGGCCCTGTACATGGCGCCCGTGTCAAGACACCAGAAACCGAGAAGCTCGGCAACTCGTCTGGCGACGGTGCTTTTCCCCACTCCCGAAGGTCCGTCTATGGTAACGATATTGTCGCCGTCGCGTTTCATTTGGTGTTTGCAAGGGACTTGAAGAGCGGAAAAAATTCAGGAAACGAAATGGAAACGCATCCAGCGTCCCCGATCACCGTCTCCCCCCGGGCCCGCGTGGCGGCAACGGCAAGAGACATGGCGACCCGGTGGTCCCCCCGGCTCTCGCATCGGGCACCGCAAAGCTCCTCCGTGCCGTTTATAATCATGCCGGCAGGCGTTTCCTTTATGTCTGCTCCCAGCTTTGAAAGCTCATCCGTCATGGCGCTTATCCTGTCGGTTTCCTTTACCCGAAGCTCCCCCGCACCGCTTATCACCGTTTCACCCTCGGCAAAACACGCGGCCACGGAAATAACGGGAAGCTCGTCTATGGCGCGGGACACCGACTCTCCCTCTATGCGCACGGCGCGAAGCGTGCCGTGGCGGGCAATCAGGTCCCCCACGGGTTCCCCGCAGCGCTCGCGGCGGTTCTCAACCGAGATGTCGGCCCCCATTTCCCGAAGAATATCGAGCACCCCGGTTCTAAGCGGGTTAAGTCCCACGTTTTTTACCATGACTTCCGACCCCGGGTTCAAAAGCGCGGCGACGATGAAAAAAGCCGCCGATGAGATGTCAGAGGGTATTTCAAGCTCGGTTCCCGAAAACTCAACTCCCGGACTTACCGAAACGCGTGTTCCGCTTGCTTCGACCGGAACCCCGAAGTGGCGAAGCATTCTTTCTGTGTGGTCCCGGGTTCTTTCGGGTTCAGTAACACTGGTCCGCCCCGCGGCGTAGAGCCCAGCGAGCAGAATCGCGGACTTTACCTGCGCGCTTGCCACGGGAGAGCGGTAATCAATCCCCCGAAGCTCCGAGCCCGTTATGTGAAGCGGAAGGGTCTCCCCTTCTCCTGAGATCCGAGCCCCCATCATGCGAAGCGGAACGGTAACTCTTGACATGGGGCGGCTGCGAAGCGAGGAATCCCCGGTAATAGTGGAAGGAAAACTCTGGGCGCTCAGGAGACCTGCAAGCAGCCTGGCGGTGGTCCCTGAATTCTCGGCGTCTACAGTTTCGCGGGGCGCCTCAAGGCCGAAAAGCCCCTTCCCCGAGATTTTCACTTCCCCTTCGTTTACATCCACTCTGACCCCCATGCTTCTGAAGGCATTTGCGGTAGCAAGGGTATCGCGGGAAGCCAGAAATCCGCTTGCCCTGGTTTCTCCCCGCGCGAGCGAGCCCAGAATAACCGCCCTGTGGGAAATGGATTTATCTCCCGGAGGGACTATCTCCCCGACAAACGCTCGGGTTTTTTCCTTCAGTGTGAAATCGGCCATATCTCGAGTGAGAATTATATACTTATACTCGGCAAAACAATATATAATAGTCACATAGAGCAGACTCAGCGGGTGTATTCTGCTGAACGCACACAATGAAAACCGAAGAAAAAAATATATTCGGCGAAGAACTGAAGGAATGCAGTACGGACCCGATAACCGGATTTTTCAGGGACGGCTGCTGCAGGGCGGCGGTCGAGGATGTGGGACTTCATCTTGTATGCGCGGAAATGACGGAGGAATTTCTCGAATTTTCGAAATCAAGGGGAAACGATCTCATAACCCCCCGCCCCGAGTTCGGTTTCGAGGGGCTTCGGCCCGGAGACAGGTGGTGTCTTTGCGCGCTTCGCTGGAGGGAGGCACTTGAGGGCGGCGTGGCTCCCCCTGTTTTCCTGCAGTCGACCCACGAATCGGTACTCAAGATCATCGATCTCTCCGATCTTAAAAAACACGCAGTCGACGTATCCTGAACCTTGATTCCCCCGAATTTGCGTATACCCTCTTCTCACCGTGAAATACCTAGTGCTCCAAGGCGACGGCATGCCCGACCACAAGCTCCCCGAGCTTGGGGGCAGGACTCCGCTTGAAGTCGCCGACACCCCCAACCTTGACGCAATCGCCAGGCGGGCCGAGATCTTCGGGATCGCGAAAACCATTCCCGACCCGCTTCCCCCGGGAAGCGACGTGGGAAACCTGGCGGTGCTGGGCTACGACCCCATGAAATACTACACGGGAAGATCCCCCCTCGAAGCCGCGAGCATCGGGGTTTCGCTCGGGGAAACGGACGTCACGGTGCGATGCAATCTTGTAACTCTCGCAGAGAAAAACGGTCAGACAGTCATGGAGGACTACAGCGCAGGGCACATAACTGACGATGACGCGGCCAGAATCATCGAGGATCTAAAAAAAGAGTTCGACGGGGATGAGTTCTCTTTGAGCCAGGGGGTAAGCTACAGGCATCTTCTGCTCTGGCGCGGAGGAAACAGCGGTATCCGGACAACCCCGCCCCATGACATTTCAGGAAAGGAAATCGCTCCCTGGCTTCCTTCGGGAGACAGGGCGGAAAAACTCCTTGGCCTCATGGAGAAATCCCGCAGGATACTTAAAAATCATCCCGCAAACAGGAAAAGAAGAGCTGAAGGAAAAAACACCGCGGATTCCATATGGCTCTGGGGAGAGGGAACAAGACCCGACATGCCGTCCCTTAAGGAGCTTTACGGAATCACCGGGTCAGTGGTATCGGCAGTCGATCTCGTAAAGGGAATAGGGATATTCGCGGCGATGGAAGTAATCGAGGTTCCGGGAGCGACAGGGTACCTTGACACAAACTACGCGGGAAAAGTAACCGGCGCGCTTGAGTCGCTGCAACGCGTCGATCTGGCGATGATCCACATAGAGGCAACGGACGAGACCGGCCACGTGGGAGACGCCCGTCTCAAGATACAGGCAGTTGAGGATTTTGACCAAAAAGTAGTGGGTCCCGCACTCGCTGGGATGGAGCAGTTCCGTGAATACAGGGTGCTTGTGCTCTCGGATCATCCAACCCCTATAGACCTTAGAACTCACTCAAGCGAACCAGTCCCCTTCGCCATACTCGATTCCGCAAACTCTTCTGTAAGGGATGACTCGCTTGTCTACACCGAGGACTGCGCCGCCTCAAGCGGAATCTTCGTCGAAGAAGGCTGGAAGCTGCTTGGAACGCTTGTCGCCAGATAGGAGAAGGACGCCTCAGAGATAATACTTGAGCCCTACCGTGAAGGTCCAGATGTCTTTTTTGCCTCTTCCCATATCTCGTCCATCTGCTCTTCGGAAAGAGCGTTTATCTCTTTTTTCCCGGCCCGCACTTTCTCCTCGAACCGCGAGAATCTCTTTATGAACTTCTCGACGGCCCCGTGAGACGCAGTCTCGGCATCAATATCAAGATGTCTTGCCAGATTCACGACGGAAAAAACAAGGTCTCCCCATTCCTCCCGGGATCTGTTTTTATCTCCGGCCTCAATTTCCCTCTCAAGCTCAAGCAGTTCCTCCCTTACCTTCGCGAGAACCGAAGAAGCATCACTCCAGTCAAACCCGGAGCGGGCCGCTTTCTCCCCGACCCTCTGCGCCCTCATCAAAGAGGGCATGGCCCTCGGTACTTCCTCAAGGTCGGGCTTCCCTTTTTTCTCCTTGAGCTTCTCTGCGTTCCAGGTCCTCAGGGCCTCGGCCGCGTCCTTGGCCTTTTTCTCCCCGAACACGTGAGGGTGTCTTCTCACCAGCTTGTCGTGGAGCCTCTGGGTGACGTCGCCTACGTCGAATTTCCCCTCCTCATTAGCTATCTGGGAGATAAAGACGACCTGGAAGAGAAAATCTCCAAGCTCCTCTATGAGCCCGTCTGTGTCCCCAAGCTCTATTGCCTGTATTACTTCGTAGGCCTCTTCAAGAACGTACGCACGAAGCGACTCTAGGGTCTGTTCCCTGTCCCACGGGCAGCCTCCCGGAGCGCGAAGACGCCTCGCGAGCGAAACTATATCGTAAAAACTCTTTTTCTCTTCCATAGCCACCCGGGCATCCTAGACCCGAAACCTCTTAGAACACCGGGTCAGGTTTTCGTTTCCGTCCCGCGTCACCAGAACCACATCCTCTATCCTGACTCCCCCGAGACGCTTGTAGTAAAGACCGGGCTCTACAGTGACAACATTTCCTTCTCTCAGAATCTCGCTTCCCGGGCCGATCCTCGGCGGTTCGTGTATGTCAAGCCCGAGACCGTGTCCCGTGGAATGTATGAATCCCTCGGGACTTCCGGAACCCGAAGCCGTGGTAAGAAACCCCCGTTCCGTGAAGAAATCCATTACCGCGCCGTGCACGTCCTTTGATCTCACGCCGTCTTTTATCATGGAAAGCGCGATTTTCTGGCCGCGCAAAACGGTATTGTACATCCTTGAGAGTTCAGCCGAAGGCTCGCCCTTGACTACCGTTCTCGTCATGTCGCCGAAATAGCCGTTTTCCTGAGACCTCGGAAAAATATCGATCACCACCGGCCACCCGGCCTTAAGAGGACCTGAGCCCGCCTCGTGGGGCATGGAGCCCTCCTCCCCTCCGGCCACTATGGTGTTTGAAGCCAGGTACCCCCGCGCGGCAAGATACGAGCTTATGGCGGAGCGCACTATCTCTGAGGTAAGGGGCTTTCCGTCACGGTAAAGAACGGAACCCTTCACCACTGAATCCGATATAATTGAAATGGCAATCCTCATGGCCCATGCCGTAGCGTAAAGCGCCTTCTTTATGAGTGAAACTTCCGCCGGGGATTTCCTGAGGCGCCCGGGAAAAAGAAAATCCGTTTTGGCGGTCCTGACGAAAAAACCGGCTCCCCGAAGCGCGTCGGCATAGGAAACCGGAAAGTACCTTTGGACAATAAGGCTTCTTATCCCTCTTTCCCTGAGAATTGCCGCGGCCACCTCGGCAATGCCGGGCCTTTTTTTTCTGCCGCCTTGAATCCTGCCAACCCACTCCCCGAGCGAGACTACCCGCTCTGCCCTTGCCTCTTTTTTTCCCCGTTCAAGTTCAAGGTCGCTTAGAACCAGCGTTCCTTCCCCGTCGTGTTCGAAAAAAATAACGGGATCCGGAACGAAAAAACCGGTTCTGTGGTAAAGGTCCGAGTTGCGGTCGCTTGAATCGATTATAAGGTAGGCTGTCCTGCTCACGCCGAAAACTATACAGTAAATCCGGGCGGACGGGCAACCCCTAAGGCCGCACAAGCGGCCCGCTTCCCGCTCCCGCTTTGACAACCACCCCCGACAGATGTATTTTGTTGTTGGAGTGGTAAAAGAAAATTGCACTGCGAGGAGGCAGAGGAAATATGTTTTCCGTAACTCCCAAAGCCATAGATGAAATAAAAAGGCTTCTTGCCGAAGACGACATCGAAAATGCGTTTCTCAGAGTAAGGATAGTGCCCGGCGGCTGTTCCGGGTTCTCCTACGAGATGGGATTTGACGACGAGACCGATGAAGGAGACAACATGATTGAATCCGGAGGCATAAAAGTCGCCATTGACGAGATCAGCTATACCTATCTCGACGGATCGGTTCTTGATTTCAAGGACGGTCTTAACGGAACGGGCTTCGCGATCGAAAACCCGAACGCGACCGGTTCCTGCGGCTGCGGACAGTCTTTCACAGCGTAAAGATCCAATATCCGGACTTTCCCCAACAAAACCCTTGCCGGGCCCCGCAGCGAATCTTCGTCGCAGAATTCACTGAGCGTACGCAAGCCGAAAAAGCGGGTTCTTGGACCCGCGGGTCGACGTGTGGGCAGCAAGTCGCGGGTTCCCGGGAGAACGGATTCCTTTTTACGTAAACAGTTTTGGTTATATAATTATATATAGTCGATCCGCTGAGCGGTTACCGCAGAACACACCATGGCATCAACGGCAAAAACACTTAAGGCCCACGAGGAAGCAAAGAGCTTTGACAGAATAAAGTCAAAGCACCTGATCGGAACCCTTTTCACCGACTTCACTCCCTGGGACAAGCTCTACGGGTTCAGAAACTTCATACACGCCCCCTCGGGCAAGAAGATCGAGTTCATTAACGATTCCGCTCTCATAGCGGGTACCGCCGTGTTCAAGGGCACGGGAGAGGAAGTGGCCATAATAGCCCAGCAGACCCCTTCGAGCGAAAAGGAAAGAACGAAGCTTAACTACGGAATGATAAAGGCCGACGGGTACGGGCTTTCTCTGTGCATGATGGAGTACGCCGAACAGAACCGCCTCAAACTCTACACTTTCATTGACACCGTGGGCGGGGACCCCTATGAGTACTCGGCCGAGAAACTTCAGTCCTGGCTGATTTCCTACTGCCAGTCGAAAATGATTTCCCTGAGAACAAAAACAATAAGCACGGTGCTCGGTCTCGGGGGGAGTGGGGGCGCGATAGCGATACAGCTTGGACACAGAAGACTGATGCTCTCGCGAGCCGAATATTCCGTAATAACCGCAGAGGGATGTTCCGCCATTCTGTTCAGAAGCGCCGACAAGGTGGCTGAAGCGCTCGAGGTGCTGCAGCCCACGGCGACCTACATGAAGAAGTATGGAATAATAGACGATGTAGTAAAAGAAGCCTCCATAGGAAAAGACGGATACATCCCCTCAACGCTTAAGAATCTGCAGGCCTCGCTCACCGCCGCGTCAAAGGAGGTGGACCGCTTTGACGTAAGGCATCTGCGCAACGAACTGCGGAGAAAAATCGAGAGATGCGGGCGGACGAAAAAACAGCGCCCTATCTATGAGGGAATATCAAAGAAGATAAAGGCATGGCTTCCCCACTACTTCAGCGGGAAAAAGGAGAATCCCGATATCTCCGAAATGCAGATAGCCATCTACGGAGCGGAACCTCATTTCTGCAACGACGAAAAAGACGGTCAGGGAAAAATCATACGTCCCGGATGCAAAAAACAGCTGACAAAAGAAGATCTCCACGCGAACAACTCCTCCTGTCCTTACTGCGGCCGCCCCGAGGCGCTGAGTTCCGATGACTACCTGGACTTCCTTCTGGACGACACTTCCTTCCACGAGATAGAACCCAAGCTCTCCATTGAAGATGTCGACCCCGTTTACAAGTTTTTCAATTATTCATCCTCAATAAAGAAACTCGCGGGAAAAACCGACTCCAAAGATTCCCTCGTGACCGGTTACGGAACCATGTTCGGCATACCGGTAGCGGTAGCGATCTGCGATTTCAGGTTTATGGGCGGATCGATGAGCGCTGTTTTCGGCGAGAAGATGAACATAGTGGTGGACTACGCCATAGAGCACAAGCTTCCGCTGCTGACCGTAACGGTAAGCGGAGGGGCCAGAATGCAGGAAGGAACGGTGGCTCTTTACCAGATGGCTAAAACCATATCAGCAATCATAAGGCTTAGAGAAAGCGGACTTCCGAACATATCCATACTTGGCCACCCGACAACCGGAGGCGCTCTGGCCAGCTACTCCGTTCAAGGGGATTTTATAATAGCGGAGAAAAAAGCGACTATAGCCTTTGCCGGAGACCGGGTCGTCAAGCTCACAAGCGGCGGCAGGGGGGTCGATCCCGAAATAATGACCTCTGAGTTTTACGAGAAAAACGGAGGGGTTCACCTGGTGCTTGAAAGGAGCCAGATAAAGCCCGCCATATCCGGGCTGCTCAAGTTCAGGGGATTCAGAAACAGCCTCGACACGGGGTCTTTTCACCAGCAGCCCGCAAGCACTTACGAAGACGACTGGCTTTAGCAGAAAAGCCGGATAATCCAGAAAAACAGAACACAGCGAAATTCAGTCCCTCATTGTCCGATTTGCCCACATACCCAAGAGATACCGCGTGGGGACACAGATCCCGGGCGGGTAGAGCCTTCACGCAACCGGGTCCGCAACCAATTGTTCCGTCGGGGAACCGCTATGTCCTGTCAGGAATCCTGTGATTCGGAAACTGGTTTTTCCCTCGAGTAGGTACCGTCCATCCCCGTTATTCTTGAAATTTCCTCAGCGGAATCAAGAATCTCTCCCTTGCCCATCTTGTAAAGAAAGTTGGCGTTGTCCCTCGGGGCGTCGCTTTTTACGTTCGGGTCGAAGAAAACCTCTTTGGTGTGAACGAGTCCCGCGCGGTTATACGAGGAAAGCTCGTATTTCATTCCCATCCGAAGCGCGTCGCACGGGCAGGCCTCAACGCAGAAGCCGCAGAAAACGCAGCGCATGAAATCTATGTTGTATACCTTGGGCCTTCTCTCGATTCCGTAATCGTCTGCGGGTTCCGAAACAATTGAGATAGCCTGGGTGGGACACGCGATCTCGCAGAGCTTGCACGCTACGCACCTTATCTCGCCCTCGTCATCGGCAGGCATCACGTGAAGCCCCCGGTAATTCTCAGGAAGCGCCTTTACCTCCTCCGGGTATTTCACGGTTATCGGCTGATGGTGCGTAATGTGCCTTATGGTGATCATGAGACCCTTTAGCACCTGGGGAATGTAGAGCTTCTCCCAGAAAGAAAGCCGCGGGCGCTCAAGCACTTTTACGTTTATCGCCATAGCAACCATCTATATACCACAGAAAGGGGAAACATTGAAGCCGCTAGCGGAAAAAACTGCCGCGGCGGCGAAGAATCAGGCCAAGCGCAAGGGCCGAGCCGCAAAAAAGCCAGAGCGCAGTTTCGCCGTCCCCAAGAACGAGCTTGCCCGTCCCTATCATTAAGCAGAGAAGCAAGGACACGACAAGCGACCAGTTAAGAAAAACGGACGAAAAAACTCCCCGCCCCGGCGCAATCCCCGCTCTCTTGCGGACAGGCGACCAGAGGCCCGGGGGTCTCACCCTCGAGTAGAATTCCGAGAGCTTTTCCCAGGGCTCGGGAGCGGTGGCGAAAGTGGCCGCAACCCAGCATGCTATCGAGACGGGAACAACAAGTATCTGGTGGCGCAGTTCAAGCGGAATACCCTTGGCCTCGGTGTAGAGAACCAGAGCCAGTATAGTGGCAAGCGACGATCCAAGCGCCACTATCTCGCTCCAGGCGTTTATCCTCCACCAAAACCACCTGAGTATCAGCACGAGGCCGATTCCCGAACTCATGGCCCAGAGAAATATCCAGGCGTCCCCTATGTTCTTTATCTGAAGCGCCACCACACCCGCGATGACGGCAAGCGCCACGGTTGCGATCCTCGAGACCGCCACGTAGTGGCGTTGCGGGGCGCTTTGCCGTATGAACCTTCTGTAAAGATCGTTCACCAGATACGAAGCTCCCCAGTTAAGGTGCGTAGACACCGTGGACATAAACGCCGCGAGAAAGGAAACCAGCAGAAGGCCCCGAAGACCCGGCGGGAGAAAGTCCCTTATCATCACAAGGTACATCGATTCGTCATCCCCGCCAGTCACCCCCGCCGCCTCGGGAAAGATTACAACCGAAGCCAGCGCAACAAGAACCCACGGCCAGAGGCGAAGCACGTAATGGTTAAGCGCGAACCACGCCGTGCCCGCAAGGGCATGTCTCTCGTCCTTAGCGGAAGAGAGCCGCTGTATGAAGTAGCCGCCGCCGTCAGCGTTGTGGGAGGACCACCAGACCACGGTCATGAAGATAAGGAAGGTGAAAAAGTCAGAGGAGAAAAATTCTTCGGTGCCTGCGGGCTGCGTGATGAACATGGAGGTCTGCTCGCGGGGAAGCTCCGCGATTTTACTTACGAACTGTCCGTACCCTCCGACTGCGTCAGAGTTTATGACCACAACCGCGAGTATCACCGTGGCGGCGAGCGCTATTGCGTACTGCACGAAATCCGTTATCACAACCCCCCAGAGCCCGGAGAAAACCGTGTAGACAAGCACGATTCCAACGCAGATGGAAACGGCGTATATCTGCCCCACTCCGAAAAAGACCTCAAACACCTTGGTCATCGCGGTTATCACCCAGCCCATCACTATAAAATTGAAAATAGTCGAGAAATAAAACGCCTTAAAGCCCCGGAGAAACGCCGCGGGACGGCCCCCGTAACGAAGCTCTATTAATTCGTTGTCGGTTATAACCTGCGCCCTCCTCCAGAGTCTTGAGAAAACCACTATCACAAGCGCATGGCTGAAGATGTAGTTCCACCAGAACCAGTTCTTCCATATCCCCTCGGTCCTTATCCACCCGGTTATGGCAAGCGGGGTGTCGGCGGCAAAAGTGGTGGCCACCATCGAGGTCCCGAGAAGCCACCAGGGAAGCCCGCGTCCCGAAACGAAATAGTCTGAAAGGCTCCCTGACGCCCTTCTCGAAAAATAAATCCCCACTCCCAGGGAAAAAACGAGGTAGAGGCCAACCAGAATCCAGTCTATGGCGTAGAGTTTCATTTATCTATTCTCACAGGAAGCCTCGCCGAAGACACCCGCTTCCCCGTAAGGATTTCCGCGGCCGCCCGGCCCGCCGCGCGCGAGGAGTCAAAAAGCGAGATCACCGTATCGAAAAAAGAAAACTCCGCCGCGGGGTAGGGAGAACCGAAGGCAAGCAGAATCTTTTCGCCGGAGAAAGAAGAAAAGCTGTTTACGTAATCTGCTATCGCCGGGGGAACAATGCAGTTCTCAGTCCAGCCAGCCGGCGCTGCGGACAGAACGCAGACAAGCGAGGAGGAGACATCAAGCTCCGGCGTCTCGGGCCAGCAAAAGCGCCTCTTTACCATCACTTTTTTCTCCAAAAGCCCCTCGCAAAGCCCGTCCAGAATCTCATCTGAACCCTCTTTGCCGAAGTGAAGAACCGAGACCTCGGCACCCCGAAGAACCCCTCCCCTAAAAACGCAGGCCGCCCGGCGGGAAATATCCATTGCCTGCCCGGCATTGTCCTCAAAATCAGGTGCCGGGACATCCTCTTTGCCCGAGACGAAAAGTCCCTTCGCGTAGGATATTCTGGAGAGGGACTCCCCGCGCGCGGAATCCTGGAAAAACTCGTTTTCCGCCTGTCTTTTCAGAAATCCCTCCGGGTCCCTTGGGTCAAGAACTATATCCACCCCCGCCGCAAGCGCGGCCAGAATGTTTTCCTCCTCCCGCTCATCTCCTCCCAGCGCGTCCATCCTGAAAGAATCCGAGACGACCAGGCCGTTGAATCCGAGGCGCTCCCGCAGAAGATCACGCAGAACAGGTTCTGACAGCGTGGCGGGAACTCCGAGCGGGTCAAGAGCCGGAAAGCAAACGTGTGCCGGCATCACGCAGTGAAGCCTTTTCGCAATCGCTTCCTGAAAAGGCGGAATATCCGATTCCATGAGGCGCTCAAGCGACCTTTTGACGACGGGAAGACGCACATGGGAATCCTCAAGAGTGGCTCCGTGCCCTGGAAAGTGCTTCGCGCAGGCAAGCACTCCCTCTTTCTGGATGGTTTCAGCAAATACCCCGCCCAGCCTTGAAACCAGCGCGGGGTCATCCGAGAAGGCTCTTACGTTTATTATCGGATTAAGGGGCTCGGTATTCACGTCAAGAACCGGGGCGAAGGCAAGATTAAGCCCGCAGTACTTCATCTCCCGGGCAGTTATGACTGCCTGGCGTCTCAAAGTCTCCTCGTCATCTATCGCTCCCTGGGCCATCGCGAAAGGAAAAAGGGTCCCTCCGGAAACCCGCTGACCCAGGCCCCTCTCAACGTCGCACCCGAAAAAAAGCGGAAATTCCGAGATGGACGAAAGCTTCCTCGTGGTTTCCCTGACCACATCGACGTCCCCATTGAATACTATGAACCCGCAGACGGCGAAATCCCGAACCAGCCGCTCGGCCCGCTCCACAGACCCGGCGTCGGAAAAATCGATTCTCGGCATAAGGAACTGCGCCGCCCGCAGGGGTGCGGGAAGATCTTCTGACGAAAACACGGCCGGATTCTCGTACATTTCTATGCCACGTTCTTTCCTATTGAGATCTTTCCGAGGATCGTGGCGTCCCGGGCTCCCGTGACCCCCGGCAAGTTCGTCCTGTTCGCGCACACGGTCTCGTTTGCAAGCACCGCGAACCCAACGGCTTCCTTCGCGTCCGAGGGAATACCGTATTCATCGGAGAGGGAAAGCGGAACCGGGGCCAGCTTTTCGCGAAGCCTCAAGACCATGACCGGGTTTCGGGCGCCGCCCCCGCTCAGCACAACTTCCCTTACGTCCGCACCCGGATAAACGAACCTCTCGTAAGCAGAAACTATCGAGCAGACGGTAAACTCAACGAGCGTGCGGAGAAGGTCCGGAGTGGATATCCCCTCTTTTTCCGCAAGAGAAAAAAGCCTTCCGGCCATTTCCTCCCCGAAAAGTTCCCTGCCGGTCGATTTCGGAGGTTTGATATCCAGATAGGGATTTTTCATAAGGTTCTGGAGAAGGTCCGTTCTGACCGAGCCTCTTTTCGCCATCGCGCCGTCTTCATCGAAACTCCTCACGCCCCCGGAGGCAATACGCACTACAGAATCGATCAGGGAATTTCCGGGGCCCGTATCAAACGCCAGAAGTTCATCAAACTCCCCCGTAACCAGCGTGCAGTTGGAAATGCCCCCTATGTTCTGGGCGATAACACCCTTCCCGGCCCCGGAGAACAGCAGGTAATCAAGATAGGGAATAAGCGGGGCCCCCTCTCCCCCGGCAGCGATGTCCCTCGTTCTGAAATCCCCTACCGTGGTAATTCCCGTGGCCTCGCATATAACGTCCGCTTCGCCGAGCTGAAGCGTGGAGGAAACCCCTTCTCCAAGAGAGGGAGGGTTGTGAAAAACCGTCTGGCCGTGGGTGCCCACCAGATCAATGTCGGTAGTCTTGAGTGCCGCCTTCCGAAGAAGGTCAAAAACCGCGGCAGCAAACTCCTGGCCGAGCAGAAAATTGAGATCGGACACCGAACCCGCGCTCAGGGAACCGGACGAGAGAAGAAGCTTCTTCGCGTCATCTGAGTACTCCCGGCAGATGAACTCCTCAACCCGAACCTCGGTATCTCTCCCCGACCCGCGAATTCTTACCAGGGCCGCGTCGATACCATCCATCGAGGTTCCGGAAATGAGACCGACGACCAGTCTTTGTTCTTTTGAAATTATCGGATGAAGCCAGTTCACTCGAAAAAAGCTACCTGATGAGAAAGCAGTTTAGCAGGCAGCCGCTTCCAGGGAGTACTTGAGGCAGCCAAACACTATCGCTCCCAGAGCTCTTTAAGCGGCATGGCCAAAATCCGCCCGTCTTTTAAGTTAAAGATATCCGGGCCGGTATAAAACAGTATTCCGCGCACGAAATCCGATCCGCAACGGTCCGCAAGCCTTCTAAGCCCGCGGCCGTCCCTCGAGACAATTCCGCTTGACGCCTTAACTTCTATCCCCCAAGTTTTTCTGCCGAGCGTAATAACCAGATCCACTTCCACTTTATCCTTGTCCCGATAGTGCCAGAAACGAAGGTCAGGGTTCGTCCATGTCGCCTGGGCGACAAGCTGCCCCAAAACGAAAGTCTCAAGCAGATGCCCCATGCGCCCTCTGTCGGATAACCAGTCAGAGGCCTCAAGATTCGTAAGCATTGCGGCAAGTCCGCTGTCAAGCAAATGCACCTTCGGCGATTTGATCAGGCGTTTTGAGGTATTGGAGTGCCAGGCGGGCAGACGGCGTAACAGAAAAAGACGTTCAAGAACGGCAAGCCACCTCTCCACTGACTCCCTGTGTACACCAAGATCGCTGGCCAAGTTGCTGACGCTGAGCAACTCCCCGCCTCGCAGTGAAACGATCTCAAGCAAGCGGAGCAGTTGTTCTGTATCTCTTAAGTTTAAGACATCACGAGCGTCACGTTCGATAACGCTTGATAAGTACTGCCTGTACCACTGTCTCGCGCGGCCGGGAGTTCTGGTTAATGGTTCAGGGTAACCGCCCCCTACTATCCGCTCCTCAAGCGCCGGTCCCGCAGGTTCCCTGCGGGTCGCAATATTCGGCGCCAGATTGTCATCAAGCAGTTCCTTGAGGAAATGTCCTGGCCTGTGGTTCTTTTCCGCCTCGGTTAACGGATACAGCCGAACAATTTCCATCCTTCCCGCAAGAGATTCCGTGACCTTCGGCAGAAGCAAAAGGTTGGCCGAACCGGTGAGCAGAAAACGGCCGGGCCGACGGTTCTCGTCTACAGAGAGCTTGATGGCATGGAGCAGTTCCGGAACCCGCTGCACTTCATCAAGAGTTACGGAATCCGGAAGGCTCGCCACAAAACCATCGGGATCCTCAGTGGCGGCAACATAGTATTCGCGTTTCTCAAAGCTGATGAATGAGCGCTCAGGAGCCAACTGCCTGACCAAGGTAGTTTTCCCGCTTTGCCGCGGACCCAGAAGACAAACAACGGGCGTATCTTCCAGCGCAGTCCGGATAGCCGGGGTCAGCAACCTTGGAATAAATGGCTGTACGGAAACCATGGGAAATTATTTTAGCGTCCAATTTACGGTTTGGCAAGCGTCCAATTTGCGGTTTCACGAGCGTCCGTTTTGCGGTTTCGCAAGCGTCCGCGCTTCATCAAGATTCTTCCGAGAAGCGTGCCATCTCGGGATCCGGTAACTCCCGTCAAGCTTGTTAAGAAAACTGAACGAGATAACCATCCTGCAATCGTTCTAAAAGGCAGGGCTTTCTGTACGCATATTATGTATACTTATATATTGACATTTTTAGTTGTTGCGTATACTTATAACTATACAATAAATTTACCTGCGTAACCATTAGAGGATATACGATGAGCATTAAAACGATTGTTACGAGACAGTACCGCGAGAAGCTTAACCAAGCCGCTTCGAAGTTTCAGGGTTCCGCCATACCTTCTGAGGGCTGGATTCGCACAGCAAGAAAAGCCCTTAATATGTCTGCGGCGCAACTGGGGCGCCGTCTGGGAAAAACCCGAGCGCTTGTCTCTAACACAGAAAAGGCCGAACTTGACGGTCGAGTGACTCTAAAAACCATGCGAGCGATGGCGGAAGCGGTAAATTGCCGTTTCGTTTATGCTTTTGTGCCGGAAGAAAACGCGGAAACCATCGTCAGGCGGCGCGCCAGAGAGAAGGCCGAGCAACGCGTGATGGAAGCCTCTAGCCACATGGCGCTTGAACAACAAGCTGTTTCTCGAACCCAGATCGAATTTGAAATAGAGCATCTTGCAGAAAACATTCTCAGAGAACGGCCCGGCTATTTGTGGAACGACTAGAATCCAACAATGGTGAACCATTTGGGAATTATATACATAACTAGTGCCCGTCGGAAAATCGACGAAAAAAGACCTTTTCCGACAGGTATCCGATCTTTGCTTTTTTCGCTCGATTTAAGCTTTTAGAAGGGTACTGGAAGCAAGTCGCGGGCATCACTGATTGCCCGTTCCTCGGGATATGCTCCCAAGGGTCTTCTTCAAGTATCCACCGTTTTCCCTTAGCAGTTCGACAGACTCTTCGGGCAAGAGGCCTCCGAGTTTCATTACCACGGCAACCTTGAGATTCCCGCCGGCTTCCCGCAAAAGCGAGACAGCCTCATCTTCCCCCACGCCACATACGTCCATTATGATTCTCCTTGCCCTGTCGACAAGTTTTGACGAAGTGGGCTTAAGATCAACCATAAGGTTTCCGTAAGTTTTCCCGAGAAGCACCATGGCGGTAGTCGTAATCATGTTAAGGGCCATCTTGGTCGCGGTCGCGGCCTTGAGCCTCGTGGAACCCACTATCACTTCAGGACCGACAAGAAGGGGTATAACCAGATCCGCTGGGGCATTCTCAGGCTCGCTGCAGCATACAAGTATGCTTGCGCAACCAACCGTTTTGGCATATTCAAGGGCCGATATCACAAAGGGCGTACCGGAGCTCGCCGCGATCCCCAGTACCACGTCGTCCCCCGAGAGTTTTTTGCCGCGGAGGGCTTCCACGGAAGCCGTAGCGGAATCCTCCGCACCCTCAACCGAGTTCCATACCGCGTCCCGCCCTCCCGCCATAACCGCCTGCACTGTCTCAGGATCCGTTCCGAAAGTCGGCGGACATTCGGCCGCCTCCATCACCCCGAGGCGCCCGCTTGTTCCCGCCCCGACGAAAAAAACCCTGCCGCCGCGCTCAAACGACCGGAAAACCACCTCCGCCGCCCGGGATATGGATTCTTTTTCCCTTGAGACGGAATTAAAAGCACCCTGGTCTTCCTCGCTTATAAGATCAATGATCTCAGAACATGAAAGTTCATCGATGCTGACCGTTCTCGGGTTTACTTTTTCTGTGAGCAGGTGTCCTGTCCGGCGAGTCTTCTCCACGGGGAACATTATATCTGAAACGCGCGCCGATTATCCGAAGAGCAATCCGCGGCGCCCGGTTTGATTTGTCGGCGATATCCGTATAAAGTGTCCTTTGGATATTGCGGGTGTAGCTCAGCTGGCCAGAGCATTGGCTTCCCAAGCCAAGGGTCGCGGGTTCGAATCCCGTCGCCCGCTCTCACTCTCCAAAAGCTGTATTTCAATTCCGGTTACCGAGTTAATATCAAATCCACCCGGTGTCTATTGATACTTTCACCACTGTTCTATTGATAATTTCGCCATCCTATCAAGATAGAAGCGGACCGAAATCGGGCCCGTTCGGCCAAGAACAGTATGCGTCTAGTAATGTATATAAGTTCCAAAAGACTTGTCAACATTAGGCTCTAGTACCATTATATATAACAAAGATAGGTTTAATTTCCCCAAAATTCCTAGGGGATAGGCAAAAGGAATCTTGCTGATGCTAAGAGACTCAATGATGAAAAAAAGTTTTATTGGTAGGGGCACTTTTCAGGAATTGCAAAGAACTCTTGAAGAATGTTTATTAGAAGGCTGGGATGGAGAGAGAGCGAAACCAGTAACAAAAGAGGTTTGGCGGAATGCCAGAGTCTTCCTTTGGTCTTTTCCCTTGGGCATCGAATCACCAGAAGTAGGTGCTGAGCCGGACGGAGCAATCTCTTTGGAATGGTATCGGTCTCCCTCCAGAGTAATTTCAATTAGCATCAACCCTGGAGGACGGCTTTACTTTGCTGCCATAATTGGTGGAGAACGAAGACATGGAGATGGTTTTGCTTTGTTTAAAGTTTCAGAAGACCTAGTAAAGTTGATCGAAGATGTTACAAGCGAAAACATATGACGGATCACTAGTGTCCCAACGTTTAATCAAACAATTTCAGTTGGTTATGATACATTGAGTCTGGAGAGAAATCCAGCTCTTTCGTAAGTAGCTGATTTAACGGGATTTTTTCTAACAGGGTCAGGTTCAAAATCTGCAGAATTGTGTGGGAACTCTGCTCAAGCCCAAGACGCTTTTTTACGATGGCTATAAGCACATAAACTGAAACCGCTATCCATATCTGAGATTTTACTGCATTTTCCGAAGTTCCGTAGAAACTCTTGATTCTCAAGTGTTGCTTCATCCATTTAAAAAACAGATTTCGGACTTCAAGTCAGACGCATCTATTAATTGGCTGTTTTGTCTCTGTAATCAAGTGGTTACAATACACTCACCTCAAAACGTTGGGACAGTAGTGAGCCACGGTATTATTGAAAGGCAAAAGCAGCATCATAAGGAAGACGTCGTTGAGGTTCGTAGTGTAGTTCCGGTTAAGGAAAAAGGGACAACGACCAAGCGCTCAGGCAAAATGTCTAGCATCGTTTCTTCAAGACCTTTTCTCAAAAACCAGGTACTTAAGGCCGAAGAAATTCCAGAAAAGCGTGAATATCAAAGACACCGCGGCTCCTATATTCGCCCACAACGTGGACGAGATGGAACCCCCCGACCCGCCGAACTCGGCGACCACATACGAAGCGACCGTAACGTTTATCACAAGCCCCACGCCCACAACGCCGAAGAACCTTATGAACTGGTTCATCCACCCCTCTACCTCCCTGCTGCGAAACGTCCAGAACTTGTTCCACGCGTAGCCGTTAACGTTTGCCAGAATAAAGGAAGCCGCCTTGAAAACCGAGTACAGAACCCCTTCCGCCACTCCGGAATAATAGATGAGCAGGTTGAGTATTCCGAAGTCGATCACGAGGTTCGAAAAGCTTATGACGCAGAACTTCGCGAACTGGACCAGTGATGACCAGCGGGAGAAAAACCCGAGAAAAAGAAAGTGCACCACGGGACTCAGTATGAAAATCCCCCACTGCCCCCCCACAAGCGTGGAATGCACTCCGGGCATCTCGGCGCGAAGCGTGAAGAAGAGAAGCAGTACGAAAAGCGCGTTTATCTGGCTTATTATGAATAAGACTGGGTAATCCGATCTGGTCATGGAGGTTTTCGGGAAAAAAAGGGCTGCACCCAGAAACAAGAGGCTTCGGGATACAACCCTCAGAACTGTACTCGCCTTACCTTCAGTTAACTACCTGGTACTGGGGGTAGACGAAGCTTCCCTTGGTCCAGACAGCCCAAGTTGGGTCCGCAAGCGGCTTAAGCTTGTGAAGCGGATGGCCCTCGGGAGCCGTGATCGTTATTTTCGGGTTAGCCATGGAGACCGTCCCCCCGTTCCAGGGGATCGGATACTTGACCACTCCCTTGTCCTCCATAAACCCGAAGTAGTTAAGGTGTCCTCCGCCGAACCCTCCGAGTTCGCTTCCGACCTCGGCCGTGGCCTCGATCATCGACTGGCCGCCGATTTCAAGCTTTGTCTTGAGCACTCCGTTCTCCACTACGGTGGTGGTCATTCCCTCCTGTGCAGGAATGCCGACGGGCTTGGTGAACTCCCTCATCTTGGGAGAACTGTTATAGTAGTGAACGAAGTACCTTCCCGGATAGGTTATGTCGGAATCCATCACGTACGAGTCATGACCTTCAAGCTCGATCGTGAGATAAGTGAGCGTGTACGCCCCGAATCCCGAGGTCTGGTTCTTGTCGGGAACCGTGTACATGTTTATGACCACGTGATTGTTCGGATGGGGAGTAAGACCCGCCGGAAGCATCGACTTCAGAGTCTCCGGGTCGGCCTTGTAGCCCGCAATGAACATCCACGCGCCGGTTACGAGCTGTGGACCCGGGAGCGAAGCCGACTTGGCCTCGGCCGGTGCCTCGCCCGAGTGCGTGGCCGTAAGCGGAACGGCGCAGAAAACCAAAGCAATCAAAAAAACCAGAAATCTTCTAGCTGACATATCTATTACCTCCTTAAAACTTTCTGATTCAGTATCCGGACGCCGCCTGCAGCAAGGTTCGCCTGAACCTTACTGCTCTCCCGACGCCCTTTTCTCCTTTTCTTCTATCATATACCTGACTGCGGAGCGGACAAACCTGTTTCTCTCCGCCTCCCCTAGCACCCCTTTAAGCGCGTCGTGAACCGAGGGATCAACTACAAGCCCCCCGATCGAACCTTCCCCTTCCCTGATCATTCGGGAAACCTCGGCCAGATTGGAGGAAAAGCTCCGCATGTCCGTCGCGAACTGCTCGTCGTAGATGAGAGTATGGAGGAAACCCTGCTGCTTCTCAATCACGGAAATGGTGTTGGAAATCATCTGGAAACTCTCCTGCATGGCAAGCAGCGTGTTTCTCGCGTTTCCGGGGTTGGTCTCGTCAGCAAACGCCTCCACTACCTTGTCGAGATTCCTTGAGATGGCCGTTAGGTTCGTAACGAATTCCTCTGACTGGCTTATTATCTCCTGCATCTCGGGCGACGTGTAGCCCCTGATCACGACCCCGTCGCGGGCCCTGCCTATGCTTTCTCCCTGGCCGGGAACGATCTCGACGAATTTCGCCCCCAGAAGCCCCTCGGTCTTGATCGTGGCGTGAGAGTCCTTCGAGATCCTGTAAAACGCCCGCTTGTTGATTTCCATCACAACCTGAACCTTCCCGAGGGAAGAGTCATCTGAGAAGCGGATGGTTGACACCGACCCCACGCCCACGCCCGAGAGGCGCACGTAGGCGCCTTCAAGCAGCCCCGCTGAGTTGTCAAAGTAGGTTTTTACCTTGTACTCCCTCTCAAAGAGCTCTTCCTGACCGCTTATCGTAAAAACTCCGTAAACGAAAATAGCGATCGATACAAGGACGAAAACCCCTACCTTGAGCTGAGCCGATTTCTCTTTTTCCATCTGCGCTCTCCCGGCGTGGCCGCCACGCCTTATCTTTGGTATTGTACCGAAAAACCACGTTGTTTGTAAGCGGGCAATTGAAAATCCGGGCGGCTGTGATAACCTCAATTATTCCGTCCGAGGCACGCCCCCGACCCCAAAAAGGAGTTTCATTCATGACAAGGGTAAAAAGAGCGGTAATAAGCGTTTACGACAAGAAGGGAATAACCACGCTCGCAAAGGGCCTGGGGGAGCTTGGAGTCAAGATGCTCTCAACCGGAGGGACCGCCAGGGCGCTCCGCGACGCCGGGGCGAAAGTGACGGAAATCTCTGAGTACACGGGGTTTCCCGAAATACTGGGAGGAAGGGTGAAGACTCTTCACCCAAAAATCCACGGGGGCCTTCTTGGAATGAGGGGCGATCCCCGCCACAGAGAGGAAATGGCCGCAAATTCCATAGAGCCAATAGACATGCTCGTTGTAAACTTCTACCCCTTTGAGGAAGTAGTAGCAAAAGAGGGGGCCACGTTTTCTGAAGCGATAGAGAACATAGACATAGGCGGGCCGGCGATGCTTCGGGCCGCTGCGAAAAACCACGCGTCTGTAACCGTGCTCACCGATCCAGAAGACTACGGCGCGGTGCTCAGGGAACTTCAAAGAAACAAGGGAAAAATCTCCCCCGAAACCAATTTCCGCCTCTCGGCAAAGGCCTTTGCCTACGTCTCGAGGTACGACGCAGCGATATCGAACTACCTCTCGTCCCTCGGGCCTGACGGCGAAAGGAACCCGCTTCCGGCGACCTACACCCTATACCTTGAGAAAAAGCTTGATCTTCGCTACGGGGAGAACCCCCACCAGATGGGAGCCTTCTACACGGAGAGCGACGTGGCCGGGGCGCACTGCGTGGCAAACGCAAGGCAGCTTCAGGGGAAGGAGCTTTCCCTTAACAACATATACGACACCGACTCCGCCTTTGAGCTTGTAAGGGAGTTCGAAGAGACCGCATGCGTGATAGTGAAGCACAACAATCCCTGCGGAGCGGCTCTCGGGGACACTCCCGCAGAGGCATTCTCCCGGGCGAGGGAATGCGACCCGGAAAGCGCTTTCGGCGGAATAATCGCCTTTAACAGGGAGGTTGACGAGACCGCGGCCGAGGAGATAGCCGGCATGTTCTCAGAGGTACTCATTGCCCCCGGTTTTTCAGAAAAGGCGCTCATGCTGCTATCGGCAAGGAAAAACCTGCGGGTGCTTGTCTCGGGGGGCATGGATATCGCCGCGGCGGGCACCTGGGACGTAAAGAAGGTGACGGGCGGGGCGCTCATACAGCAAAGCGACAGGGGATTGGGGAATGATTTCTCAGATGTGAAGATCCCGACCAAGAGAAAACCCACCCCAGAGGAGATGGCAGACCTGCGGTTCGCCTGGAAAGTCTGTCGGCACACAAAGTCAAACGCGATTGTCTACGCTAGAGACCTTCGGACGGTGGGCATAGGGGCGGGGCAGATGAGCAGGATCGATTCCGTAAGGATTGCGGGGATGAAGGCCCGCACCCCGACTGACGGTTCGGTGCTCGCTTCCGATGCGTTTTTCCCTTTCAGAGACGGGGTTGACGAGGCGGCCCGGGCGGGAATCACGGCAATAGCCCAGCCCGGGGGATCGGTAAGGGATGCTGAAGTGATCGCCGCCGCGGACGAACACTCAATGGCGATGGTCTTTACCGGCAAAAGACACTTTAAGCACTGAACGGCAACCTGCCTAAAGAAAGGATTGGGCCATATCCTTTCCTTACGGAAACTCTAAAGTAAGGAAGCTTTCTTTATAAATCGGCTAAAGAAAGCTTTTCGGGGTTTTCTTTCTTAGTAGAAACTCTAAAACAAGGATGTTTTCCTTAGAATGCCCCTTAAGAAAAGATTTAAGGATATCTTTTCTTAAAAAGATTTGCTAAGAAGGTTTTTCCGGTTATCCTTTCTTAAGAAACTTCTAAGGAAAAAATTTCATAGAAATGGATTTCAAACCCGAACCGGCACGTCTAGGAAATTTAGTGGAAACTCCTTTTCTCGAACAGAAAATCCACGCCTTCGTGCCCCCACCTCTTCCTCCAGTTCCGCCTGTACAAATCGACAGATTTAACAGACTCCTAGAAGAAGCGAACCTAAATCTAGGCCGTCTAGATGGAATTACGTCAATACTGCCGGATCCTCATTTTTTCATTTACATGTACACACGCAAAGAAGCACTGCTCTCATCACAGATAGAAGGGACTCAGTCTTCTTTTTTCGACCTGCTTCTCTACGAGAGCAAGGAGGAGAGGGGCAGATCTTCGAATCAAGATGTTCTCGAAGTTTCAAACTACGTGAAGGCTATGAACCATGGTCTTGAACAGATCAGAGAAAAAGGCTCTCCCATTTCCCTCAAACTCATTTGTGATATTCACCGAATCTTGCTGTCCAATGTACGTGGTGGAGAAAAAAGCCCTGGAGAGTTTCGCAGACGACAGAACTGGGTCGGAGGTCCCCATCCCGCAACCGCAATCTTCGTTCCACCGCCGACAAAAGATGTGCTGAATTTAATGTCAGACCTAGAAAATTTCATTCATGCCGACACTCCGGATATTCCCATCCTAATCAAAGCTGGACTTGTTCACGTACAGTTCGAGACGATTCACCCGTTTCTTGACGGCAACGGCCGTCTCGGAAGGCTTCTGATAACTTTTCTGTTCTGCGCACAAGGGATTCTGACAGAACCTCTTCTGTATCTTAGTCTGTATTTCAAGACTCATCGTTACCTTTACTACAGTTTACTGCAGCACGTGCGCGAAACTGGCGACTGGGAATCGTGGCTTGAGTTTTTTCTGAAAGCCATAGTGCACACCTCGGTACAGGCTTCGGACACGGCTCACAAAATACTGGATATTTCCAAACGCGACCACGGTCGGATTGAACAGTTGGGCCGCCCGGCTTTCTCGGTGTTTCAGGTCTATCGGCTCCTGCAGAGAATGCCTGTCGTGTCCGTCCCAGATGCACACAGAAGCCTTGAGCTTTCCCGTCCGACGACAAGGAAAGCTTTAAAGCATTTGCAGGCTCTCGGCATCTTGAAGGAAGTCACCGGAAAAAACCGCGGGCAAATATTCGTATATGAAGACTATGTAAACATACTCAGTGAAGGAACGGAGCCCATAGAACATAATCCAGCATGAGGCGACACTGGAACCCAAGATTTACTTCTCGCTAACTCTGCTCAATTCTCCACCTATAGCGCACTTTCAGTCCGTTAAGGTGACTCATGGGCAAGTATCCCTCGTGCTGCATCCGACCGACTACAATACCAGGCGCTACGCCGACCTCATCGGCAAACGCCTCCACGGCTGACCGGCTGATTGGAATATCACAAAGAACCTTCGCTTTGTTTTTCGGAATCAGAAAGTTGGCGGCAACCTCGTTGGCCTCCCTTTCATGTTCGTTTTCCATGCCCCCGTTAATCTCGAGAAACATCATCCTCTTCCCATGGAAAAGTATGTGCGCCGCTTCGTGAAAAAACCCAAACCACATGTGGTCGTTGCTTTTATGCCGCAGACCAAGCATCATCAGAGCCTTGTCTGGAGTTAGCCACCGCGTCGCCCCGGTCACTGGACACCCCGTAGGTGCCGGTTCCAAAACAACGACGACTCCCACCTCTGCACATGCATTAATCAACTGCGGGACGAACATGTCTGGATCTGTTTCATTCGTAAGTTCACGGAAGCTAAAAAGTCTATCTACAAAGCCCCGCCTATTGTATTTTTCGCATGGACGCTCTTCCGCTATCTGTTCTCCCCTGCGAAGCCAGGCCGCCACGGCACCGGGTTTCTTTTCGAATCTTTTCGAAGACTTGAAAGCAGCCAGCTGCGAGGGCATTGGGTATTTCAAACGCCAAGCCGATACAGAAGCAACACCGAAATACTTAAGACATTCTGAAACCTGTTCAATCTTTTTCGGACATCTTTTTATCCACCCGAACTTAATCATATCCGAGAGCGGAAGCTCTTTGAGCCATCCGGTCTCGTTCTCAAGGCGCTCGTTTTCCTCCACACGCGCTATGGCCTCACGATACTTCGCCTCTCTTGACAACCAGAACTCTGCGCTGCCGCCGAGCACCCGTTCCAACCGAAGTGCTGTATCTTCAGTAATTGCAGCCTTGCCACGTACAAGCTGACTTACATGTTTTGTCGTATAGCCAGCGCGGTCGGCAAATTCAGACTGCGTCCAGTTCTTTTCTTCCAGAATATCAAGAATCGTATCTCCAGGCGGTGGCAACGGCCACTTCGGCTGAAACCGGTCAAGATTCTCAGTCATGATAGTCTCCTATAAATACAATACGTATTGACTTAACCTCTCTCCATTCCATATCTCCATCCGCATTCAGTGGTGCCGGATCATCAGACGATTTAAATACCAGACGTCGCCCGCCCGACAGATCAAGAGCAAATTCTCCGGTTCTATTGCCTTTAAGAGGGTGCGGGCGGCCCACTGCCATATCACCAAGCTTCACTGCAACATCGAGGTCCGCCAGTCGAGTCCGTAATTTTCTAGCCGAAGCGCTACCGAGTTTCCTAGTCGCATATTTCGGGTCTTCGCACAGCTTTTTCAGGTCCAAGTCGAGGAAACTTATATCCATCCATGAAAATCCAAGTTCAGAGTGTCAGTTAACTTTCGCCGGGGCAATGAGTCATTCAGTTTCAGTTTTGTATACCAATAAGGTATACAAAACTGAACAAAAAACAATGGCAAAATGTGAATCCGGTGACTTTCCGGGCTTGGTATTCCCGCATGCTCCTTAAAAACTTTCTCAAATTTCGGGACTAAAGGAATAAACTGACCGAACCAAGTCGCTATTTAACGCCTACAACTCGCTGTTATAATTAAATTATTTGATTCGTGGTCAAATAAGAATAATTAATTGCTCTTATTTGACATTCAAAATCAGTCAACCTCAAGATAAGATCCGATGGCCGAGTGGTTCTCTATTAGAAAGGAGTTGCTCTCTATCATCGTCCCCCTCGCGCGCTCAAGATCGGCCATGGCGACCCGGTGGCTTGCAAAGGCGCTTATGTAACCTGCCTCGGCGCTTATCAGGTCCCGCTGCGCTTCGAGAATCTCCCTCGTTGTGGAAAGACCCACCTTGAACTTTTCCTCTTCGTTCCCGAGCACCTCTTTTGCGAGATTGGTGGAAAGCAGGGCGGCCTCCATTCTCTTGCGGCTGCTTTCAAGCTCCCTTATGGCGTTTCGCACGTCAAGGCGCACCGCGTCCTTCTGCTTCTCATAGCTTATAACGCTTCGGTCATAGTCGGCGCGGGCCTTTGCGTAGTCTCCCCGCTCCTTTCTTCCGAAGATGGGAAAGCTGAGTCTTCCCGTAACGCTCCAGCTCGGAAAATCGCGGTCGACGATGCTGTCATAGGCATTTGAGGAACCGACAAAGCGCGGGGGCAGGTTTCCCGTATCTCCGAAAACCAGCCTGTCCGGATTCTCAGAGCCCCCGAGTCCCAGATATTCGAGACGGCCCTCGACGGTGAGGCGCGGGAGCCTCTGGCGGGAGTAGAAGGTCTTAAGTGCCTTTGCCTTTTCCATCTCCCGCTCCGCCCGGCGCATCTCGGGGCGTTTCTCAAACGCCGCCACCGCGGCCGCGGCCTCCGAGACCGGTTCGTGCTTGGTCGGCGCGGAATCGGTTATCTCAAGCAGCTCGACGCTTTCCTCAAGGGACATGGAGAGAAGGTTCTTAAGCGCGTCCATAGACGCGTGGTAAGCATTCTCGGAGTTTATCATCCTCACGCGCCTAGCGGCGCTCTCAGAGCGCGCCTGGGTGAGGGCGACTCTGGGCAGGACCCCGACCTCGACCTTTACGCCGGTTCTTCGCTCAAGGTCAAGTGCGAGCTCGTAGGCTTTTTTTTCAAGATCGCGGTCGCGGGCGGCAGCCACGGCACCCCAGTAGCTTTTCTCAAGATCAAAAAGCGTCTTTGCCACCACGCGCTCGAACTCGTAAACGGATATGTCCCTGTTCTTTCTTGAAAGCACGACGGAAACCCTGCTTGAGGCGATGTCGAAACCCCGGAGCAACTCCTGCCCCACGCTGAAACCCAGGCTCGCGGCCCATGTGGGGTCAAGGCTGCCAAGCGGGGAGCTGGTCTCGGTTTTTGACACCTCAAGGTCGTAGAGCTTGTAGAAGGTCCCCGTGGGGAGCTTCCCTGAAAGTTCGCTTCCGAAGGAAATAACTTCTGAGTTTATTACTCCGTCCTCTATGAAGGAACTTTGCGTGGGGGTTTTGGAATCCGAGTAGGAGGCCATGAAGTTTACCTCGGGGTCATAGGCGCCCTGTGCGCTTTTGTGCTCACCGCGGGCGGCGTCAACTCCGAACATCCAGACCCTTATGTCGTGATTTTTCTCAAGGGCCATTATCTTCGCCTGCGTAAGAGTAAGTGCGGAGGCCCCGCTTGAGACGAAGAGAAAGCATGTGGCGAATACCGCAAGTATTCTCAAGTGTTTTGACATCAACATTCTCCGTTGCCGAAATCCAGGTCAGAAGCTCTACGCCTCGACCCAGTTTTCGTCATCCTTGCCGGATTTACCGTAAAAACCTACTGAAAAATAGCGAAAAAAACTAATTGCGGACTGAACAAAACAGCGTTAACGACAGAAATTGCCACCGTTTCCACAAACCTGCAGAGTATGTTTTACGGATTCGGCGCAGGGCGGCAAAGCAGAACCTGCGGGCAAAATTTCCGAGAATCTCGGCAGACGATAAGTCTCCCGGACCGACGAAAATCCCAAACGGCCGCCCTCAATCAGCGTCTCGACACAGCGCCGCGAATATGATCGGGCGCCATCAGCTTGAGGGAATTTCCCTGGGCAAAAGAACAAGAGCGGAAAGACAGTGCGTACATTCCGCCGCGGGGGGAACGTCTATAATTCCCTCTGTATGTTCATCTTCGCGACAAAGATCTTCAAGCGCTTCTGTCTGCAGCACCTCTTCTCTTGAGAGCAGAACCTTCTCGAAATTCGCCACCATTCCATCAGGAGTGACAAGGTGCTCCAGGATGCAGAATATCTCCCCTATCTCGTATGATTCCGAGACTTGGCCGTAGTCATAGCCATATTCCCAGTCGAGATCGAGGGGCATTCTGTCCCCTGCGCCCATGAATCTCCGTACCGTCAAAATAGCGGCGTAAAGAGAGTATCCGGCAGCCTCAGAAGCTTCCAAAAGAACGCCCGCAACCGCTGCGTCAACATTTTTAAGCAAATCAAACGAAAGCCCCGCCTCGCTGTAGTCATGATCAAGCAGCCAGACAATCCTGCCGTCGCCCCGGGACTCGCTTCTCAGCGCGGAAAGCTCGCTTGTAACCCTCTCCGTCTCCGCCCCGAAATCGGGCGCTGAAAACTTCCCCGCTCCGCTTGAGAGAACAAGGCTGTAAACCAGAACTATCCTGTGTCCTTCAAGAACCGGCCGTATCTCGTGTTCACAGTCAGCGTAGAACGCCGCCCAGGCGACCTCCGACGGTTCGTCGCTCCGCATGTCAATCACGGTCTCATGCCCCTTGTGGCGCACGACTATCTCCCCTCCCGAACCCCTGACCGGCAAGGTGATTACGAGCGTCGCGACCATGCCGTCAGTTTTCTCCGTGTCGCGGTGCGGAAGGAAAAAACCTCCCTGGGCGTATATGAAAAGCTTGTAGAGGTTGGCGCTAAGCCTCTCTCTCGGGCAGCCAAGACCATCAGCGGCCGCCCCCAGCACTCCAGCGAATGCCTCGTTCCACCCCGCGCCCTCAAGGCTGAATTCGGAGGGATGTATCTCCCAGCTGTCACGCACCTTCTGATCGACCACGGCCCTCGGACCCTTTCCGAAAGGGGAACGGCGCGAGCGCTCTATCAGGGTTTTTATCTGGTTGTCGGGGGCCGGAAAGCAAAGAGCATCCATCCCGGAGACCCTGAGAAGGGGAAGGTGGGCTATGATCTTTCCGAAAGCGCAGTAGCCGCCCGGGCGGTCAATCGACATCAGAAGCCGCTTGAGCTCCGCAATGGTGGGACTTGACTCAGAATGATCTTTTTCGTCGCACATGGGTATCGAAATGGTTCAAACAGGACAGGAACCGAAACGCTGACCGAGTCATCTTGATCTGACCGGAGATGTTAAATAGTTCTTCGTTTTTTTTCTTTTTCTGCTACCACCTGAACTCTAAAGTGAACAAGCGATTTATACAACCTTCTTTCGGGAGTTTAGCCGGAACTTCATTTGCTAAAACTGCACATTGATCAATAACGACGAGAGTATTCCTCAATTTCAACCTGTATCTGTACTGGGAACAAACCTGTCCGGCTCAACACCCAGCAGATTATGCGCTTGGAGAAAAATCAACATATAAGCTCATCTATCGACCAACTTCCCTGTAGAAAGGTGCTGGATCAATCGGAATCGATTCACTGCTGCCAAGCCATGTTTTGCAAATCTATTCTTTCATATTACATTTGCAAAACATGGAACCAGATGCCCCGAATACCAACCTCACCACTGACCGAGTCAGCTCATGATCTTGGGTAAAAAACCCATTTTTAGAGGTGCCCAGTAGCAATATCCCGTGTAGTGACTCCAACGACTGCTTCGGATCGTGTGATTTCAGTACGTTACAACTCTAAACCGTCGAAGTCAGGGTTCTGTACTGCTAAGTCAATTTCTTCAAACATTCCTAATATTATATTGTTCCAGTCCGGTTTTTGTTTTTCCTTGAGTCTCTTCAGAATCCCTTCTCTGCACACATCTTGCGCCGCTGCCAGCAGATCTCCGTCTTGTTTTTTAACATCTTTTTCACCTGCGTGTACAAACCTTGAAGCACGACTATAGGCATTAAGTAGCGTTTCATAATGCTTCTTTCTTTCGGCAAGATTAGCACCCAAGTGCCATGCTCCACGGAGCGCAAGACGAAATCTTTTCTCTCCCTCGTGGTCATTCTCTAGATACAGGGCTTCAAGCGCTATCCTCAAATCGATAAATCTGTCCGCAAGAGTGGCATTCGATCGTTTCGATTTCATCCATCGACTGACCGTAGTATCCAGATGTCTACTTTTTTCCACGAAAGAGGAGCGTGTAAGATGAATCTCCCTCGCTTGTTCTAAATGTTCTTGCAGCAGAAATATTCCAGAACCCCAAATTGGGACATCAGCATGCGACATACCAGAAAAACCAGGATTTAATTCTTCAAGACCTTCAAAGTCTCTCCAAAAAAACTTCCAGTAGACATGATTGTTACATGCAAGGGACAAAGCTTCGCAAAATGTGTCGATTGAAAGCTCAGGGATTTTTCCATTGGCCCATGTGTGTTTGAATTTCCTTGAAGACTCGCCTTTTAGCGGCAAGTAAAAAGCCGGTTCCGCTTTACAATCAATGGATAAAACTACACATCGAAGGAAATCTACGTAGCCACGGTGCATACTGAATGGAGGAAGATGAGGAGGGATATCGGCTGGTGAGTTCGGGAGAGCGCTAAGATGTATCCCTTCCTCCAATTCCAATGGTTGGTCAATATTTACACCAAGGAGCAAAGCTTTTGCTTTGTAATGAAATGGTTCACCTTCAATCCATCCGAATAGCAATTTCACCACGCGTTCTGGTCCCAAGGTAGCCGCACCTCTAATTAAATTTTTGGCGAAGGCACCTATCTCAAGGCTTGGTGAACCACCCATTAGATCAACTAGTCCATTCCCTATGCGGCCAGTCTCTGGTTCCAAGTAATCAGATAACAACTGGCGAAGTTGATCCGTGAACTCAGTAAGCAGGTGTTCAGGAACCTTTGGTTCTGCCCATCTTGCCGATGATATGTTTCCTCTTAACTTATCACTACGCAGTATCTTTCGCAGGACTGCAGGCGTAAATATCCCTATATTTTTATCCTCGAATCTAGTTTCCCGAACTATCGTAGCCAACAATTCTATCATTTCTCCCATCTATCTTTCTCCTTCCATGCTCAGCATAAAGTCTCATGCAAAACAATCTGCTTTCCGTTGACCCTGAGGTTTCATGATCCGCTTCTTGGCTCAATGCTTTTAGGTCATCTTTCAGGGAGTTCTAGGCAACTTTCCTGACATCTAGGGCCTGAGCTTCTCCGCAGCATCACTGCGGAACAGGTTTAAGAATTCGGGGTTTTGACTTGTTTTTTGGTGAGACCCGCCCAGGTTCCAATACCCCCATTTCGTAGAGAAAACGGGAGGGGTTTTTCTCCCACCCCTGAATCTGAGAAGAGCAGGAAAGGCTGAGCGTCTCCTGAGCACGCGTGATGGCTACAAAGCAGTTTCTACGCTCTTCCCGCATTTCCCTGCTTTCGTCACCCTTTTTAACCGCCGCCCAGCTCGGAAGCTGATCCTCGACCATACCGATAAGATAGACGTGATCGAACTCCATGCCCTTTGAGGAGTGAATAGTGAAGCAGGGAACAGCGTCTTCTGGAGGAGCCGGTGTTTTCGACCGCAGGTCCAGTTCCTGGAGCAAAAGATGAAGAGTGGTTTCCCGCTCACCGTACTGGGAAGCAATTTCGCCTAAAAGGCCACGCCACACTTTTTTTTCCTCGCCGTACTCATCAAAAACTCCATCGGCGACAGGGTCCTTTCCCTGAAAATCGTCGAACCACGCAAACGCATCCCTCTCGAAACTGCGGAAGTCCAGACGTTCGTCCAAACGGGGAAGAGATCTTTCCATCAGATTCCTCGCGCCCGAAGACAACTCTCTGCAAGCAAGCACGGCTCGCGCAAAGCTTCTGAGGCAATCGCCGTCTCCAGAGGCAGCATGCGACATGATGTTCCTCACATCAAGATTAATGCCCTCAAGAAAAAAGAAAGCCCTGCACGCAAGGCGCAGGTACTCGGGACTTGAGCGGGCGTTCGCCAGACGCAAGACGGAGTGCAGCCACTGAAGAGGCGCGCTTTCAAATTCGTTCTTGCGCATCGCCAGATAGGCGGGAATTTCAGACTGCCCAAGCATGCCGACGGTTTGTTCAAGAAGTTTTTTCGTCCGGGCCAGGATAACGCACTTGGCGCGCTCGTCCGCAGGACGTCTGCCTATATCCTTGGCGACCCATGCGGTTTCCTGCTCGAAATCGTTAAACATTTTCACTCGCACAACATTTTCATCAGAGTTTCTTTTGTGTGCGGTCAGTTCTGTTTTTTCCGCGGGGCGGCCTGAATTATGCTTTATCAGGCGATTCGCAAGCTCAACGACCGCCGGGGGACAGCGGTAATTCTCCGGCAGCTGAAGAATGCGCATACTAAAATCCTCGCGGAGTTTCCAGAGCCTCTCGGGACTCGCCCCGTTCCACTGGTAGATGATCTGATCGTCATCAGCAACCACGAAGAGATTCTCAGTGGAAGAATTCACAAGGTGGCGCAGAATCCTGTATTGCAGAAGATTCGTATCCTGAAATTCGTCAACGCAGACATACCGATAGATTCTCTGTATCTGCTTGCGCACTCCTGGTTTTTTCTCCAGCATGCCGAGCGCCTCAGCAATCAGACCCGGAAAGTCGAGGGAGTTTTTCTCGATCATAAGGGCACGGTAGTTTCCGTATACGGATGCCAGGGTCTCCGCATCATCGAACGAGCCGTTGCGCAATTCTTCAAACGCTTCCTCGGCCTCGACATTATTCTCGATCAGCCGGGAAACAATCGGCAGCAGTCTCTCGGCCGTCATGCCGTGTCCGTCCGCGCCGTTTCGGGCGCGGGCAATCGCTTCATCGAGAAGGGAACAGCGGTCCGCGTTCTGAACGAGAATAGTGAAGTCGGGCTTCAGTCCGACGTGATGGCCGTGCTGGCGCAGCAGGTCCGCCGAGAAAGAGTGAAAAGTCGTGAGTAGGGTGCGGTCGCCCGCATTCGGCACTAAAGAGGCGATACGCTCGCGCATTTCTGCGGCCGCCTTGTTCGTAAAGGTAAGGCCGAGGATCTTGAAGTGCTTATCCGGCGTCGCTTCAATAATGGATGCTATGCGGTACGTAAGAACCCGAGTCTTTCCGGAACCGGGACCGGCCAGAACAAGAAGAGGGCCATCCTTCCAGCTGACCGCCTCGCGCTGATTGTCGTTAAGGGCGGAGAGTTCCATCATCAGCCTGCACTCCTCGCAAGTTCCCGGGACCGCTCAATCACATCCGCCAGAAGTTCCGGAACTGCGCCGCGTCCGTCAGCAGTGATTTTCTGCGCGACCGCGAGAGAATTTTTCGGTTTGGATTTGTCTTTTTGCGCTTTTATCACCTGCCACCAGTATTCAGGCGTTCCCTTCTCCGCCGTTATATGGCTTTTTTTCTGCTCTGAGACCGCCGCTTCATAGACATCGCCGAACCCCTCCATGCACAGAAAAACTTCCATGTTCCCATGATCGAGCTTGCGTATATGATCGGATTTGTTCCTCATCCCAAGCTGCGACCTGGCCGATGTTTCGTATTCGTTGCCTTGTTTGTCATTGTCCACTAGGGTAAACCACTCTATTCCGAACTGATCCGCAAGGTTGATCAGCTTTTCGACGCCGATTTGTGAAAACTCTACAAGCGACACCCCGTCTGTGTGCAGATCGTGTCCCATGGCGCGGGCGCATTCCGGCAGGAACACGGCCTCGGTCTCACCTTCCACAAGCAGCCAGCAGCGGGAGAAAAGCAAGGCGCCTCGCGTAGCCCGCACCTTGTAATTGAGTTTTTCTATGTCCTCGGGTTTAAGAACGTTCTCATCAATTCTGTGAACGGAAATTTTTCCGCCGCTTCGGCGGAGGCGCCGGACATTCTTAAGCGGAACACCCGCCAGAAGATCGCCCGAATGCGTGGAAACTAGCTTCTGTCCGGGAATATCCCGCAGCATCCCGATTACCGCGTTGATAGCGGAGGGGTGCAGATGTGCTTCGGGCTCCTCAAGGGCGAGAAGCGGTCCGGAGTGTTCGCCGTAGGCATCTTTTAGCTGACTGTTCAGGAAGGCGTCAAACAGGCAGATCACTGCAAGACTCTGCGTTCCGCTCCCATGGCGGACGATTGGAATACGGGCGCCGGTTTTGGACGCCAAGTTGATCTGCGTACGCGACAGTATGTCAAATACTTTCGAGGGAATCGCTTCGATTGAAACGGGGTCAGTTTCTCCGAGAGGAAGGAAATCAGCTGTTTTTTTCAGGCGATCCTTGACGCTCTCAAAGGCGGAATGCTTTTCAAGTACCTTCCTGTTAAGCTCGGAGAGATCTGCCTCAAGTTCAGCCTTCTCCTCTTCTCCAAAATCCAGCGCACGGACAAATGGCCCCCAGAACTGGGATCTCGCACGGAACTCCTGGGCCGCATCCCGCAGGGACGCCAAGTAGAATACGGGGGCAAGCTGCTGGAGCCCTATCAACGAATTCCTGGCCCGGGGCAACGGATTGCCCGACAGGTCAAGAAAGTCATATTCCGTTGCAAAGTCGTTGGCCGCAACGTCAAACAAACTCCTGACTCTCAGCTTAACGCTCCGAAGTCCCCGGTCATCAACCTGCTCGGCGGCGGCGAGAATCTGCGATATCGCATCCGGCCACTCGTCTTCCCGCTTCTCTGCGAACGTGAGCGTAATTTCGATCGGTTCGGTCTTTGACGGTTCTGAGGCCGGGTCGGGCAGATGATAATCATACTCCTCGAACACCCTTGCCCGCCGCATAAGCGAGCGGGTAAGACAGATGCGCAACGCATCCAGCACAGTAGACTTGCCGGAATTGTTTTCGCCTATAAGCACGCACAGATCATCAAGAGGCAACGTCAGTTCCTCAATTCCCCTGAAATTCCTGATTTCAAGCTGGGTCAGAAGCATTGCGCTGAAACCTCCGCGCGTTTCTCTGCATCTCTTGGGCAAACTTGCTGGCGAAGCGGAAATCCAAAAAAATCAAGATCGCGATACTTTGTGCTCAATTCATCCTCGCTTACAGAAGCCATAAGGAACCTCTCCATTGTTGTTATATGATAACTAATCTGGCAAATCTGTGTCAGTGCTGGTCATGATGATTTTTCAAAAATCGCGCCAACTCCCCTGACATATAGGGGAAATGCCTTATGTTGCGCCCCCTGTAACAATCCCGATACAGCGCCACCTCCTCCTCAACCTCCTCCGCTCCCACCCGCCGCGGCGAGGGCCTCCCCAGACGCTTGTCCAAAAGCCCTTCCTTGCCTTGCTCTCTGTAACGGTCAACGTAGCGGCGAAATGTCCTCTCGCTCATCTCAAGCTGCTCTGCAGCTTCAACCTGCGTAAGCCTCTTCGCTTTCCATCTCCTGTATACTCGCTCAAAATTGCTCGTTCTGACCATCTGAAGATATCCTGGTTGATTCATCTCCATCTCCTCCTTCTTCAGAGAAGATAAATACAACCAACCTCTCTCCTCAAACCGGTCAACTGAGACTATAAAAGTATTGTCGTAATTGGTTGTATTCTCAAGGGTGTCGAAGGATGTGATCTCTTTCTTCGTGGTTCTAATCTCAATCTGTAACACTTCATCGTGTTTTTTTACAAGGACCGATTATCGGTTTCAGCTCTTTTCAGGAAATAAATCTCTCGGGCCATAATAAACTATCTGAATCTCTGTATCATTATCTTTGGTGGTAGCCGTTACTAAACCTTTGCGATCAGGATTCAGTTTCTTCCTTAACTTGCCGAGACGATCATTTTGCGCATTGAGCACTGTTGATCTCCCATTCGGTTCGGTAACAATTTTCAATACGGATTCGGACACAGGACTGTTTTCATCCCATCTTACGGCAAGGGAGTAATTCCGCTTTTTCCACTTGTATTGGACTGCCGTAGAAAAACTGTCAACAAACGACATCCACAAGTCATGAGTCTGTGGCGTCGGCCAACTGGAATCGCCGGAGAGAGTATTGACCTCTTCGGATTTTAGCCAGCTTCTGAGAGAACCGGAGTTCTGAAAGTCGAGTCCGTTTTCCCGGGCAATCTTGATTGCCGCACCACGCGACCCGAAGCCCGACTGCATAAGCAATGTAGCCGAGCGCTCAAGCGTACCGGTCTCGACCGCGGCCACGGCGCAATCAAAGTCAAAACTGAATGAGTCACTTTCAGCCTCCTCGATGAAGTCATCATTTGCCAGACCGCGAACCCGGACCGCATCCATTCCCCATGCGAGCCGGTAGACGATACCCTGCTCAATGAAATGAAGCGCTTCGTCATTGTCGTTCATGGCAAATACCGCCATGGATTCCCCTTCAAGCCAGTTGACAAGAACCAAACTCCAGTCCTGAGGCAGAACATCCGGCTTGAAACCCGGAATCTTAAAGATAATTTCGGCAAAACCGCAGATTGCCTCAATTGCTCCGTCCTTATCCTTGTTGAGAATAGCGGCATTGGCTTCTTTCAGCAGACGATTAAGGTCCTCTGCATGCGCGTCAAGCGACTGCCCTGTTTCAAGACCTACCCCGGCGAGAAAATAGCCTCTTCTCTGGGCGGCGGTTGTGTTCTTCCAGATATAGCAGGCGCGCTCAATGAAGCTGCCGAGGACCAACTCATGAATCTCGTCGTCTTCCCGCTCAAGGGTGCGTTTGAAAAGAGAAGAACCCATGATCGCATCAAGAACCTCTTCAATTTCGTCGTCCTTGATGTCTCGCTCGCCCAGCAGGGCAAGCACGGCGGTGTCCAGAGTCGAAAGGTTCTTGTTCCAGATTTTCTCCTGCGTGCTGGCAGTGCTTTCATCTTCTTTTGGCAACCTGGGAAACTTCCAGACTTCGGCGTTGTTCGCAATGTACTCAATCATTTCCTGACAGGAATCGGGGCTTATCTTCCGGCACATCCTGTCTAAGAGAATGTACAAAAGCCGAAACAGTCCGCTTTTGACATCGTGTCCCGAGTCATCTTCGACGAGATTACGCCATTCTCTGATCTGTTTTGAATTGCCCGCCTTGTAAACCGGATGCAGCACAAGCCCCGAAAGATCGACAAAGGCCCTGCCGGCACGCCCCTTGATGTTCCTGAACTCGGAACCGCGAATAGGCTGCCCCGCACGGTAAATACTGAACATGATCAAAGCCGTCGCGGACAGATTCAGTCCCTGGGCCAGGGTGGGAGAGGAAACGGTCACCTTAAGGTTTCCGGTTCGCAGGAGACGCTCGATTTCCCTTCGGTAAGGTGTCGGCAGCGATCCATGGTGAACAGCCACGCCGAGCTTAAGGCACAGGAGCAACGGGTGGTCGCGCCCGAGCCACTCCTCTCCGACGGCTAAAGCAACGGCCAGCGAATCATCCCCTCCTTCAAGCAATGGATTGAGAAAACCCCGTCCGTGAAGATCAACGATCTTCCTGGCGAGGCTGAAAACCGAATTTTTCTGCGGGCAGAAGACAAGCACAGTCTGTCCGTCTTCTGCCAGACGCCAGGCGACAGCCAAGGTAAGTTCCTGCTGGTTTGCGGGAAAAGGTTTTCTGCGTTTGTCCGAGGCTTGAGGATCGGTGGACTCTATGAATTTCGGGACAAACGGCTTCTCACCCCCGACGGTGATATTCAGCCTAGCATGGTCTCCGTACCAGAGAACTTCCCCGTAACGGATATTCGTGGGACGCCAGTTCTCCTTCACCAGGCCGGCAGGTTCATCGTCGGTGAACCAGCCGACGAAATCATTTAACTCGTTTCCTTCCGGCAGCACCGCCGAAAGGCACACAATGCGCCTTTTATCGGCATCGTCTCTTTTCAGAAGCCTCTGAATCTGAACTTCATACCTTACCTCCCGCTCGCCGGGACCGATCATGTGCCCCTCGTCGAAAATCACCAGGCCCACGTCATCAAGCAGTCCGGGGTCGTTGCGCAGGGCGAAGTCCAGCTTTTCGGGAGTCGCAACGATAATATTCCTTTTCCTCAATATATCTTTGTCAACACCGCCCGCGCCTATACTCCCGTAAAGCGTTGAAACAGTTTTCCCCAGCGGCCGGAAAGTTCGCCGCAAAATGGCTTCTGTCTGAGCGGAAAGGGCCCGTAGGGGAGTAACAAAGACGACGCGCTTTCCTTCCGCGACACATCTGAGAATGCAGAGTTCCGCGATTCGGGTCTTCCCCGCGCTGGTCGGAAGGGACACCACCATGTTCTCGGAGGAACCGGTCACCTTGCGGGCGGCTTCGAGCTGGGAAGGCCACAGTTCGATTTCCGCGCGGGAGCGCCGCATGAGCAGCGCGATAAAAATTTCCCGCAGCCGCGGCCAGTCCGGCGATGCGGACCCACCCAGAGAAGACGGCAGGCGAGCATAGAAACTTGAATCCCATAAATCGTTGATGAGATAAACGGCGATGCGGTGACACCACCACTGCGGCACCATGTTCAGTTCGGCGGCGGATTCAAGGCCGGTAAACAGCATGTCGGTTGATTCATCCAACAGCTCCGGGTCTCCACGTTCCAGGGCTAAGATAAAAGCGCTCAGGGCCCTAAGGAAATTATCCGTAAGGGCCAGATCCGCACTTCGGACGAGAAATTCGGAAACTGAGGGAGTGTCTTCCATATTGAAGATGGGTTCATCTTCAATATCCTCACCTTCCAGGAATCTGCCAATACGGTCCGCAAGCGACTTATCGTCGCCTTTTCCTTCCAGGCGCCATCGATTTAGCCTCTCCTCAAGCGCGTCCAGCCTGCGAAGCATCAGCAGGGAAAGGCTTCTCTGCATTTCGGACAAGCTCAGGTTGTCGAATCCGGCGTCCAGCATTGAATACGCCCGGGCGGAGAATCCGCCCAGATGATAACCCGCCGCCGCCATGAAACGATGAAAATCCCGATCGGGGCTGTCCGCGCCGTTAGTCACGACGGATTCCAGGGCGTCGGCTGAAAATTCGAACGCCCTGCGGGCGATGTCCGAATCACCTCCCTCTTCAAGCAGCCAGAGCCCGTGGCCCAGAAGGCCGTAACCATAGGAGAGCAGATCATAGCTGAGCTGAACCGAGAACCCGGGAGCATCCGGCGGCAATATCCCCTCACGCCATATAATCGACCTTGCCTGTCCGCGGGCGAGCAGGTCACCGCGAAAACCCGGTTCCGTAGCCCGCAATATTTCCTCCTCAACCCCTTCAATATCATGGGCCATCGCTCAGCACCTTTTCATACACGGCTTTAACAAACTCCTGATGCCGGGAAACTCTCAGACCGACTGCGAGTTGCCTGGCCTTGCCCGAGAACTCTTCAACATGCTTTTTCAGCAGATTTCTCGTATCGTTTCCAGAAAAAGAAAACAGTAGATGGGAGACCTGTGACACGCTGATCTGATTGAGCAGAGATGCTTCATGAATCCGATGCGCAAGCTCCGTTTCGCCACGGCCACGAAGACGCTCAGCCACAAAACCGAGCGCATGGGGAGCGGGCAGTTCATCGTTTGCCAGCAGGGCTTCGCCCGCCTCCGATACGACGCTAGGGGACATATTCTTTCTGCTTTTCGCTTCGCCTTTCAGAAACCTAAGCTGGCCGGAATCAGTAACTCTGATTGCGATAACATCCTCGCCTCGCACAGACACATTCTGATGATCCTTCCACCAGAGACGTCTGATCGGAACGCTGAATTTGGTCATCTCATCTACGTAGGCGGCGGCGAGAATTTCTCCCAAGTCGCCTGAGCGGCTCCGCTGTGAATCAGGAAGTTTTTCTCTCAGTTTGGCGGCGGCGGCCTCCTGGCCCAAACTATTGAATATGTCGGCAAGAACATTCTTGTCGACGTAGGTTTCCGGAATAATTTCAGAAACGGCTTTGACGGCGGTTTCGAAACAATTGGATTTACTTGTCAGGAATCGCAAACGGCGGCCTTTAACAACAGGTTTGGGTCTTTCGATTTTACACCAACTCGAAAACTCGACATTACCTGTTTGTTCGCCTTTGACCATATGAACAGAGCATCCTGAGTTGCTGCGATATGGAGAATTGTACCAAACTGCTACCAGGAAATATATTCAGAAACCGGGAAACTGGCTTTGTCCCCAGCATGAAACCGCCGTGAGACTCTTTTATTGAAGCCGAGAAGATTTGCCGGAATAATAATTTCAGAGTCTAAACTGAACTTCCAGTAGCAGAGGAGAGGTGATTGAGCGGGCATGGTCTTCTTCAAAACCCAGCCCCATCAGACATTCTTCAAGCAGTCTAAGGGAACCATCTTTTGATTTCGGGGCGCGCTCAAGTTCTTGGGCTTTTCCGCGTAACCATTTCTCATCAAAACCTTCCACCAGCATCTGGTCAAGCGCAAGAAACTCGTCTCTCCATTCGTCTTGCTTTCTCCTGTGGCTCTTCAGATGAGGCAAAATTCATCCACCCTGCTGTACCTGCCTTCGCCGAGGTAACTGATTCATACGCCCCCTCAAAGTCCATGTTTTATCGCGGTAGGAAAGCGAGTTTCCCCGCACCCCCCGCGCAGTTCCGGACGTGGTCGCTAAACCATCCGGCTCCTACCTTGAGTGTTTGACGGCAAACCGCTTGTCCGGCCATGGGTGCAGTATACGCGCTCTCGGCCATAGTTTATCCGACATGCGCTCCATCCGCCCCCATTTAAAGTTTCGTGCACGGTGCGACCGTCTTCTGATTGCTTTCATCCAGACCCTTTGTAGACGTCGCCTGAATTTCCGCAGCCATCGTGACGACCCTGGCACCCCGTAGTAGTTGAGCCATCCCCGATATACATCCCCAAGCCATTCCCCTACTTCCCAAATATCGTGGTGCCATCGCTTGCGCAGTATCTCCGCAATCCGCCTTAAGGCCCTACTGGCCCGCTTGGCTATCGGCTTACGCCCCAACCGGTATCTTCCCTTCCGGGTTCGTGTGCAAAAATGCGTGAACCCCAGGAAATCAAACGTCTCCGGCCTACTTTCTCCTCGAGCCCTCCGGTTTGCTTCCGCAAACCTTCCAAACTCGACCACCCGAGTCTTCTCCGGGTGCAATTTCAGCCCAAATCGCTCCAGTCGCTCCCCAACGTCTTTGAGATACTGCCACGCGTCCCGCTTATGCTGAAATCCCACCACCACATCATCCGCATACCGTATGATGATGGCTTCCCCTTTCGCTGTCCTCGGTCGCCACTTCTTATGGAACCACAGGTCAAGCGCATAGTGTAAGAACACATTCGCTAGCACGGGTGAGACAATCGCACCTTGGGGGGTACCTTCCCCTGTGTCCTCCCATGCTCCCTCTTCCATGACGCCAGCGTTCAGCCACTTGCTGATCAGGCGAATCAATCGCCTGTCCCCAACGCGGTGTTCCAGAAACCTGATCATCCAATCCCGCGGGATTGTATCGAAGTATTTCTGTATGTCCGCGTCCACTATCCAGCTGACTTTCCGCCGTTCTATCCCGTAGGCCAGTGCGTCCAGCGCGTCATGCGCGCCTCGCTTCGGTCGAAACCCATAACTGAATCCCAGGAACTCCACCTCGTATATCGGTGTCAGAATCACATCCACCACCGCCTTCTGGACTATCTTGTCCTCAAGCGCGGGGATTCCGAGCGGTCGTACCCCTCCGTCCGGCTTCGGTATCTCTACCCGCCGTACCGGCAGCGCTCGATACGTTCCCGCTTGTACTCGCCGGTGCAGGTCAAGTAATCGCTCTTCCAGCCCTTCCTCGTACTCTCTCCACATCATTCCGTCCACTCCCATTGCCGCGTCCTTGCGTAATGCGTAGAACGCCGCTTCCAGTGCTTCCGGGGTGATGTGGTGCAGCAACGCTGTCATTCGCTCCTTCGGATTCCTTTCCGCTGCTTGCCGTATCCGTTCAGCCGCATGTGGCACGCCATCCCGGCACTGCGTCCGGCACGTGGTTTGGCCTCCCGAATTCCTCTTGGTTGAACCCCTTTGCTCCGCTGTCTCCGCCAGAGATCGCTCCCCTTTGTTCGCCTGCTTCCCAGCTCGTATGGGTTCATCCGACTTCTTCATCTCGTACATCATAAGTTGTGGTTTCCTCCTTTCTCATGCGGCCCCTTCGACTCCAGGGCAAAATGAAGATCTCCCAAGGTCCCGACATAAGGCGTACATACGTGCATGGGTTCTTCGACACCGCGGGGCCCGTCAGACTCTCACCATTGCGAGTCTGCCAGTGTTGCCTTCAGTCGATCTGAAATCCTCGGCGCCCCGAATCTTCGTACTTTCGATGCTCTATAGCCCTGCCCGCCTGTGCCGCTACCGACGCTTCGCCTGCCCCCTCACGGGAACCTGCGCACGGCTCGCGGAGAGACGTGGTTTGGTTACTCCTTCGCCTCGGGGGACTTTCACCCCCTACCTTTTGCCAGTTCGCTTGGCACACCAGATCCGTACATGCCCGTTAAGGCATACGGCTCCTCCCTCGGGTGTTGACGACAAGCTATTCGCCTGTCGTGTCTGCTACGCTTCCTGTGGCATACCTTTCCGACCCTGTGTCCGGGATATGCTTCCACTTAACATTCTCCCCTTGGGCCCGGCCCTTCCCTCCAGCATCTCCGCTAGGGATCACTCCCCTTTGTTCGCTGCCTTCTTCGGTACTATGCCCGGGTCTGACTTCTCCATTCCGTACATCCTCGATTCAGGTCACCCCCTTTCTTTGGCGGCCCCGTGGGGCTGAATGGAGACCTCCCAAGTCCCGATGTTGGGCTTACGTACGTGCATGAACTCCTCAGACACCGTGGAGCCCTGGCGCTCCTTACCATCGCGGTCCGCCAGGTGTCGCCTTCGACCATTTGCAGACCCTCGGCACTCCAGACGTTATATTTTTCGGTGCTCAATCGCCCCGCCCATACGCACCGCTACCGACGCTTCATCTTTGCCCTCACGGACACAGACGCACGGCTCGCGGCAAGGTGTGGTGGTTAGCCTTTCACCTCCGCCGGACTTCCACCGGCTACCCATGCACCAGTTAGCTTGGCGCACGCAAATCTGTTATTCCATGTTATATTTGCAAAACATGGATTACATACAACGCTATCTGACTCATACAATCCACAAGGCCATGGTTTCTTTTCCAGCGGTGCTGGTTACCGGTGCCAGACAGACCGGCAAGACTACCTTGCTGCGTACTGAATTCGGCGCCTCGCATGATTACGTATCGCTTGAACGCCCCGATATACGCAACAGGGCATTGGCGGATCCTGTCGGGTTTTTTGCCCAGACTTCAGGACCGCTGATTCTGGATGAAATTCAATACGCGCCAGAGCTGCTGCATTACATAAAGGAACTGATAGACGCGCAGCGCAGACCCGGACAGTGGCTGCTTGCAGGTTCTCAAAGCTTCTCGCTGATGCAGGGAGTGAGCCAGACGCTGGCCGGCCGCGTAGCTGTGTTGAACCTTGATCCCTTGTCCGCAAGAGAACTATCGCAGCAACCACAGGTTTCCCCTGAAGATATGCTTGAATGGATGTTCGGATCCCCTGAAAAGCACATTCCCGCTAAGACAAGCAGAAAGTCCGACCCTGCCAGTACGGCAGACGCAGAATCTTTCCGGAACAAAAGCAAGCAAGTCGCTGCTCCCAACCTTGAGGATTGGCTGTTGCGCGGCGGCTTCCCCGAACCTTGCCTGAACAAGCAGGCAGACCGGCAGTTGTGGTTTTCCGGTTATTTGCAAACTTACATACAACGCAACGTTCGGGATTTGACTCAGGTAAGCGATTTGGAAACTTTCTACAAGTTCTTGGGGCTGGTCGCCGCACGTACCGGACAACTCCTGAACATGGCGGAGCTTGGAAACGAAATCGGCATTGCCGGACCTACGGTAAAGCGCTGGTTATCCGTGCTGAAGACAAGTCAGCTGATCTGTCTGCTGCCGCCTTATCACAAAAACTTCGGCAAACGGCTAAGGAAAAGTCCCAAGCTGTATCTGCTTGATCCCGGGCTTGCCGCTTTCATGCTGGGTCTGCACTCACGAAGCTCCATTCTGCAAGGTCCCTCCCTGGAAGCATTGGCGGAAACCGCCGTGGCGGCAGAGTGGTTCAAGTTCTTTCGTCAGCACGGGGAGGAGCCGCAAATCTATTACTGGCAACCAAGCGGCGGCAAGGAAGTTGATCTGATCATCGAGCGCGACGGCAAACTGTACGCACTGGAAGTCAAGGCAACGGCGACACCTCGGGCACAACATGGCAACAACCTCAAACAGTGGCTGAAACTGGCCGGCGCGAATGCGCATGGCGCACTGGCCTGCAACATTAACGAACCGCAAGCCTTACTGCCTGGCATCAGAGCCGTTCCCTGGCATCTCAGCGCGTACTCCGATTGAAACATCCCTCAGCCAGAGAGCCGGGGTTCAGTCAGACGGTCGGCGGGGAGCTTCCAGACAAGATTGAGAAAATGCCAATGCGCGAAGCGTTATCCCGGTACAAGAGTCTTGATCAAAGCCCGGCTCAGATGGTTTTCGATGATCTTGAACGAAGGCGTATTCATAAGCGCATTAACGAACGAGTGATGCACAGTCAGAACAAGTTCCCGCAGACTCCGGTCGGGTTTCATATCCAGCACTTTCAAGCGAAGCCCCCTCCACCCGAGAGAAGCGCTTCTGGTTGTTGACGACAAGAGCCGAAACAGATGTTTGGAAAGCGCAGACCCGAAACGGTTACGCTGAAGCTTGCTGCGGACAACGGAAGCAGTCGCAAGGTGAATGTGCGTATTCCGATTAAAAAGGGACAGTAATTCCGAACGTGTTTCTTTCTTTATGTTACCAAAAGAAAAAACGTTGTTAGCCCACTCAAAAACTTCTCGACTCTCTTCCCGGAATCACCTGTTCAGTGCTACTCAGGTCAACATGACTGGAAAAGCAGAATATCTCTGTACTTGAAAGCAGGATTGATGAAAACCATTTGAGGACAAATCAGAGGACAGCGACTTTAGCAGATACATAGAGTGAAGGCTTCTGAAACTGCGTCTATACGAGATCCAGGCGCACTTCACGTCCTACCGCCGTGGCGGCTTTCTGCAATGTTGACAAGGTAACCGACCCGTTTTCCGCATCCAGCAAACGGTCGAGAGTGGCGCGACTGGTGCGCATTCTCCGCGCCATGGCAGTCTTGGTAAGACCATCTTTTGTCATCGTCGCCACCACTTGGCGTGCCAATACGCGCTTTATCACACTAGCGGTAACTTCTTGCCTGATACCCTCTTCATCCAGCCAGCTGTCAAAAGATGTTCCGATGTTTTTCTCTTTCATAATCCCTCTCCCCTCTTTCGCCTGACCGCAAGATCAATGTCTTTCTTGGGAGTCTTCTGGTTTTTCTTTATGAAGCCATGTAGCAATATCATCCTGCCCTTATCAACGCAGAATATTATCCGTGACACCTTCCCATCAGCTAGCCCGCTACGTACCTCCCAAAGATCTCGTCCCAATGAACGCACCAAAGGCATGCCGACCGGCCAGGAAAATTCAACATCTTTTATATCTTCACCGATTGTCTTGCGGTCCACAGGGTCTAGACTCCGCAACCACTTGCGAACGGGTTCCCGACCTTTCTCCGAGCGGTAAAAATACGCAGACAGTCGCTTCGATACCTGAACCATAGGTAAATGTATCAAAGATGATATAACTGGTCAATTTTAAAGGGCGACAATCTAGTTTAGAATCTTGCGACAATTACTTTGCGTATTACGATTTATTTGAACACCAATTCCGAGGGAAAATGAACACGTGGACCCCATTTTTTCTTCTTCAAAACAGACTCTATTTACAGAGTTTGCATCCCGCGCGACGGTTGCGAGCGCGTTTGCGCTTATGATTCATTAATGACCCCCAAAGAGAATGGATTTAAGTTGCCGGGGACTATGCCCGGCTGCCGGCAATGTTCACGTTCTTCCAGGAAACGAGCATAGAATCTGTCCTTAATCCTCAAAAGAAGGCTTCTCGGAAAAATCCGGCCAGATACCGTCGCATCAGAAGTTCCCGCTCGCCCGCGGGTTCATGTCTCGACGTTCCCGGCACCCGGGTCCGATGCCGCGGCCCGGCCCTTGTCCGTCAGCCTGTACTTCTGGAAACGGCTTTGGGGCTTGTCGGGCAGAGTATACTCGATGCTCCGCTCACGCATAAGCAACCGGATGGTTTTGTTGAGCTGGTCTGAGATCTTCTTCTGCCCCAGCCTCTTTGACAGTTCGGACCTTGACATCGGCCGGTCGGCAGCCAGCAGACTGAGCACTTTCGTTTCAAGTGGCTTCGGTTGTGACTCTTGCTGTGACTCTTGCCGCGGCTTCCGGAGCCCCGCAGTCCGTCCAGAAAGCACACCTCGCCGTATCGTCGCGACGAATCCGTCGGCAACGGCAAATTCCGGTTCCGGCAGACCCGCGTCAGCGCATCGTCGAATCATGTCCAGCGTCCCTGTCCCCATCCGTTCAATATATTCGGCCAGATAAAGAGACTCGGCCAGCAGCGGGTTTGCGGGCACCGAACTGTGTGCGACCCGCAGCTTCTCAAGTGTAAGGGGCGGCGGAAGGCGGCCGGGATTCCGGATCTCCAGGCGATCGGCAAAGAGCATGACCTGAACGCTGGCATTGTCCGTATAGTCCCGATGAGCTACCGCGTTCACCACAGCCTCGCTCACAACCTCTTTCGGAATTTCATAGGTGGTGGGAGCTCGGACGCTTTCAGACCGGGTACCGATCGAGCGGTTGATTTTACTGAGAACGAAGTCCACTGCCTGGTCAACCAGATCAAACACCGTGCCCTTGTAAATCTGGTAGGACGGAATCGGCTTCCCGGCCTCGGTCCCGTGAAAGTGAGCGCACCTGATCTCAGAAGAGATCAGAAAGCGCTGCGGCGACTTTCCAAATAGCAAGATCGCCGCATTAGTCGGACGCCCGCCGGAAAGCAGGTTAAGATGCTCGAGCAGTTCTTCCGGATAGACATCTTCTGTCAGCGGAAAACACCGGAGTTCCGCCCAAGATGTCCGGATTTCTGTCAATTAACTTGTCCGCCATATCGCTTCCCCCCGACCGGCCCATAAGCTTCCTGAAGGGAAGTTCCTTCAGCCATTCGACATCGCCCTCAAGCCGCCCGTTTTATTCCGCGCGGCACTCCGCCTCAAGAACTTCCAGAATAGCGTCTACGGGTGGCGACATCCATTCCGGTTCAAACCGGTCAGGATTTTCAGTCATGATAACTGTCGTGCCTGCTCTGATCGCGGACAGAAAAGCTCCGGATCGTCAGATGCCCTCAGAAAAGACCGGGTTCAGACTGGCAGCCCGCGCCAGGTCGTCCGCCGCTTCTTCGTCCCTGCCGAGGAGTTCCTTTGCCGTTGCCCTGATTTTGTAAGCAAGAGCGGCCTCGGGATCCATGCCGATCGCCAGATCGAGATCGGCTACCGCTTCCTCGCACATCTCAAGACCCAGTTTCGCTATCCCGCGATTAAGATAATCCGAAGGCTGTCCCTTGTCTATGCTGATGGCCTCGTTCAAATCGCTGATAGCCTCTTTGAAACGCTTAAGGGGGATGTTCACAAACGCGCGGCCACGGTATGCCGGCGCGAACTCGGGGTCGATATCGATTGCTTCTGTTAAATCATCCAACGCTTCTTCAAACATCATAAGCACCATTTTGGCGAAACCCCTGTTGTGATAGGCGTCGGCGGAATGGGGGTCGATGCGGATCGCCTCGTCAAGGTCCTCTATGGCTTCTTTCTCCTGGCCCACATATGTTTTGGCCACGCCTCGGTTGCAGTAGGCGTCGGCGGAACGGGGGTTGATGCGGATCGCTTCGTCAAAATCCGCTATGGCTTCTTCGTACCGCCCGGAATTGTGCTTCGCGACTCCGCGTCTGTCGTAGATGTCGGGCAAGCCGGGGTTGATGCGGATCGCCTCGTCAAAATCCGCTATGGCTTCTTCATGGAGTCCGACATCGTCTTTGGCAAGGGCCCTGACACCGTAAATCTCGGCGTCCCGGGGATCGATGCGGATCGCTTCGTCAAAATCCGCTATGGCTTCTTCGTACCGCCCGACACTGGATTTCGCGTTGCCTCTGTCTATGTACAAAACCAGTAAGCCGGGATCGATGCGGATCGCCTCGTCAAAATCCGCTATAGCTTCTTCGTACCGCCCGAGTTCATCCTTTAACACCGCTCGGCTGTGGTAGGAAAACGGGTTTTCCGGGTCGAGTCGAATGGATATATCCATATCGTTAAGTGCTTCATCATGGCGGTCAAGACAGCCGTTTGCGAGCCCGCGCCCTTGAAATGCCTCCGCGCTTTTCGGATCCAGGCGGATCGCCTCGTCAAAATCCGCCATGGCTTCTTCAAAACGTTCCATGGCAACGTTAATCATCCCTCGATGACAGAGAGCATCCACGTTCCCAGGATCAGCGAGGATGGTTCTGTTCAGCAGAGAAAGGGTCTCTTCCATTTCTCCCCGCCCCGTTTTAGCGGATATGGCGTCGCGGGCGTCAGGATTTCGGGGCGGCGCCCTTTTCACCCGGTTTTTGTTTGCAGAAGATTTCTCTTGCCTGCTTCCGGCAGGTTTTCCGCGTTTCCTGCCCGTTTTCCTGCCGATTTTTGAGGATTTTTCCTTCATTTTCCCTTTTCTCCCGCCGACCGGAAATTCATCTCGAATCCTGCCCCCGCCAGTAGTTTTTCAGCCAAGAAAACCCTGCCTGCTGTCGCAGCGTCTTTTTGCCGTGACTGCTTCACCTGTCTTTCCGCCGATTCACAAACACCTTGCAGGAAGTGCGATTTCCCGTCGCGGTCTCATGGTGACCCGGCCCCGGCCGGCCTCGCTCTCCAGAAAACGGTACAGGGATATAAGCGGATTACAAAGAGCAGTTTTCATTTTTGGGGTAAAAGAGAGTCTGACGCACGATGGTGAATATCTTTCTGCTTGAAACGATCTGCGGGTCTGACGGCGTTCCAGGATGTCGCAGTGTACAAAGAGGACCGGTCAAGAATACATCGTCAAGATCAGACTCACTAACGTCGGGCACTATCTGCGCGCTTCATCAACCACCTCCCTAAGGTCGCTGAGGATGCCGGTCAGTTCGGCGAATAACGGTTCGTAAGACATCTCTTGTTGTTCTTCTTCACACACCCCCTGAAGAAAAAAACTATCTCGTGCCTGTCAGAAAAGGTCTTTTCCCCATGGTTATTTTGACGATTATTTCACGACTCCGCAAGCTGCAGACGTTTTTGTGTAAGGAATCAATCCGCAAGGCTATGGTTTCTTTTCCAGCGGTGCTGGTAAGGCTTGGCGATTGTTGAGGGGTAAGCGCTGAGTTCTGTCCGAATCGAGTGATTCCGGCTTGCGGAATGCCAGATTGACGGACTTCCTGTCAGTTGGGCTTGCGCTCGGAAACCTCAACACCAAAAATCGCTACAGCGCAAATCCCTCTCCTCGCAAAAAAATTGAGTTTCAAGCCAATGTGTTGTAAAGTAGGAAAAAAAGGTTCCTTCCTGATGACAAGAACCCAAGAGGTTCTCTCTGCCAGCGGGGTAGTCGGGGAGGTCGTTTTTCCTGCGTCGCATGGTTTTTCTTAACCCGAAGATTACAGTATGCCTGCTGTTTGCGGAACTCTGAGAAACGTTCCGCATTGCCGCCGCGGTTTTGAGTGAGGATAATGGAAAACCGAAGAGGTTGTAATGAATCAATGAGGCAGATGAATGAGCTTAGGCAGCTTCTGGACTCCATTGACCGCCCCGGGGATTACTGCGCTTACGGAAAGATGTTAGCTTCCCTTCCCGTTCTCGGAGTCCCCGGCATGGACACTCTTTCTTTTCCGGTTCCCGAGAGTCAGGTAAGAACCCTGATAGAATATTCGAGCCGTTCCCCTTTCGGAAAGGGCCCGGAGACTCTGATTGATCAGAAAGTGCGTGACAGCTGGGAGATACATCCTTCTGAGTTCAGCATTGAGGGCAGGGGGTGGAACGAAGCTTTCAGCGAAATACTCAAAGATGCCGCAGAAGGCATCGGCTGTCCCAGAGAGAGGTTGGACGCAGAGCTTTACAAACTTCTCATATACGAGACGGGAGGTTTTTTTCTTCCCCATCGCGACACGGAAAAAACTGACGGCATGGTCGCAACGCTTGTGGTAGCGTTGCCGGTACGGGGATCCGGAGGGGAGATTGTTGTCCGCCACAAAGGACATGAGACCGTGATTGATATGCGGGGCGGCGAGCCGTCGGAAATCGCGTGGGCGGCGTTCTACGCTGACTGCGAACATGAAATACGGCCGGTTCTTGAGGGGCACAGGATAGTTCTTGTCTACAGCCTCGTTCTCTCAAACGGTACAGACATAACGGCAGCGCCTGATTTCAACGAGAAAGTGCCAGAAATAGCCCGCGTACTCTCTTTGTGGAAAAAGAATGCCGGGCGTAATGAAAAAATGATCTGGCTGCTTGATCATGACTACAGCGAGGCGGGGCTTTCGTTTGACACCCTCAAAAATGTCGACGCATCGGTCGCGGGTGTTGTTGCGGAGGCGGCGGGCACCGCGCTCTGTTCTCTTTACGCGGCGACCCTGACTATAGAGGAGACAGTAGACGCCGTCCCCGACGGGGGCTACGGCGATGAATCTTATTCCGCCGGGGAGCTGCTTGATTACACTTGCGTTCTTGAGCATCTGACCGCACCCGGGGGAGCGGGAGAGGGTTTCAAGAAGATAAAGTTCAGAAAAGAAGAAGTTCTCCAGAACGAAGAGCTTGAGAACATGTGCTTTTATGAGGAGGAGGTAGAGGAATGGACCGGAAACGCCGGGGCAACCATAGAGCGCACGTATCGTTCCGCCGCCCTTGTTCTCTGGCCGGAAGAAAACACTTTTGATATAGTTGCTTCAAACAGTATTCATGAAGCCGCGGGTTACGTGGAAACGCTTGTTGAGCGCGATGATCCGCGGGCGGGCGGCTTTGCTTCACGGCTTCGCCACATATGGGAGGAAGAAGTGCCATGGGGCGCGGAAAAAGCCATCAATGCCGCGCTTCGGATTTTTTCAAGACTTGAGGACATCTCCTCTCTCAAGCTTCTTCTGGGTAAATCTGTCACAAATTATAAAGATGTTGACAACAAAGACATCATTCCAGCGCTCAGACTGCTCGGAGCCGGGTTCGCCGGGGGTTTTCTTCCCGGCATGGTCAGCGAAAACTTTGTGGACAACGCTGAAGATATCCTTCGCCTCGCCGCTTCTCTTTGCGAAGACCCGGGGAATGACCCGAAGTGGAGAGACACCCTTGCCCGCGGCATGTGCGGTTCGATCCTGCTTGGGCTTCCAGACTGCATTGCCTATGAAAAACCACAGTTCTATTCCTGGAGACGCAAAAAAGAAAGCCTTTCCCCTGAAGCGGTGAGAAACCTGCTCGCGGCGTTTCTTGCCCTCGGTCTGACGGAAGAAGCGGCGCATGTCGTGAAGCTTCTGATCAATAATCCCGAACGTGTGGACCCCGGGCGCGCTGTTCCGGGTGCCCTTGAGAGGCTCGCGGGTTTTGAGTGGACGGAGAGTCTCAACGCCCTTTGGGTGCGGTCCGCCGAGTTTCTGGTCGGGCGCAGTGCGGCGGCGCCTGAATTTCCCAAGGACTGGAAGATAGCTTCCGTTGAGGGGTGCGGATGCGAGGACTGCGCGACTCTTCGCAAATTCTGCGAGGACCCGGACCACCAAGAGCACCGCTTCAAGATAAACGCTGAGCGCCGTAGCCATTTGAGCAGGGTCATTGATGACTGCGACCTTGAAATGGATTGCCACACTGAGAAAAAGGGCAGCCCGTATACGCTTGTGTGCATGAAAAACCGCTCGGGTCATGAAAAAGATCTCGGGCGCTATGCGGAAGATTTAATTGAGATGAAAAGGCTTGTCGCTATAGCTCCTGAATCGCAACGGGAGAAGGTGAAGCGCCTGAATGACGCTTTGGCATACTGCGACTGACGCTTGCGCGCGGGCTTTCATTGTCGCTTGATTTTCGGATCATTCTCAGAAGAGTCCCCACATTCAGACAGAAATCGCAATGAAGACAGAAATATCCATCAAGACATACAAAAATCTGTTTTCCGCAAGCGCGAACCGTTGCGCACACCCGCAGTGCCCATGCTGGGTCTGCACTCACGAAGCTCCATTCTGCAAGGTCCCTCCCTGGGAGCATTGACGGAGACCGCCGTGGCGGCAGAGTGGCTCAAGTTTTTTCGTCAGCACGGGGAGGAGCCGCAAATCTATTACTGGCAATCAAGCGGCGGCGAGGAAGTTGATCTGATCATCGAGCGCGACGGCAAACTGTACGCGCTGGAAGTCAAGGCAACGGCGACACCTCGGGCACAACATGGCAACGACCTCAAACAGTGGCTGAAACTGGCCGGCGCGAATGCGCATGGCGCACTGGCCTGCAACATTAACGAACCGCAATCCTTACTGCCTGGCATCAGAGCCGTTCCATGGCATCTCAGCGCGTACTCCGATTGAAACATCCCTCAACCAGAGAGCCAGAGTTCAGTCAGACGGTCGGCGGAGAGTCGGGACCTGGGGCGAGGCCATTGGAAGCCGGATGGGTCAGGAAAATTCGCGATAACTGCCAGCAAAGCAAAGTCCCTTTCTTCAAGATCCGGAGCACCGATTCTTCATGGTTACGGAACCGAGGCCGATTCAGAGCAGGGCGTTTGAGCTGCTTGGGGTTGAACCAGGCAGATTTGTTGCCAGTAAACCGACAGGTTGAATCTTGAGGATGCCCCCGTCGTTATTGATCAATCTGCGGTTTTGCTAAATGAAGTTCGGTCTAATTACTGCAGTCCTGCAATCGTTGAAGATATGAAGCCAAAGTTCATTGAGATTAGATGATACTCCTCAAAACGAATCGAACTCCGTTTTCAGGGGGACTGGTGCACTTTGAAGTTCAACGGGAGGGAGATTTTACTGTCCCTTTATTCTCGGAACAGGTGTCCCCTTTATTTTGTAATAAGCACGTATCTGCATACATTGAGTAGCAAGTATAATTACCCTCTTGAAAAGAAAAGAAGCAATCTAAACAAGGAGACCTGAATTTTATGGGAATACGTATCCGACCACGTGAAATTGATATAACAGAGAATGAACCATTCAAAAACGATTTGCTCGACCGGAAGGAATCCGTTGAAGTCTTAACCCACCTCATTGAATCTATAGAAGGTCCATGCGTCCTAGCCGTGGATGCAGCTTGGGGGACAGGCAAGACCACATTCCTCGCTATGTGGGCACATCATCTTCGCAAAATCAAATTCCCCGTAGTTGAATTCAATGCATGGGAGACCGACTTCTCTGGAGACCCTTTTATCGCTCTCTCCACAGAACTAGCAGAGGGTGTGAAAAATAACCCAAACAAAAAAGACTTTACTGAAAAAATCAATTCCATGGAGAAGTTATCTAAGCAGCTTCTTAACCTAGCTACTTCAGGCGCTATTCGATTCTTGACCGGTGGGATATTGAACATTGATCCATTGCTGGAAGAACAATCTGGTCATGTTTCCCAATCCCCTACGGAAAACAGATTAAACGAATACTTGGCCGCGAAGAACCACATCAAAGAATTTAAGCGTGTTCTCCAAGACTTAGCTGTTGCGCTGTCAGAATCTCACGAGAACCGACCCTTGGTCGTGGTAATTGACGAGTTGGACAGGTGTCGTCCTTCCTACGCCATTGAACTGCTTGAAGTAGTCAAGCACCTGTTCGGAGTGGACCATATTGTTTTCGTGCTAGCCATTAACCGTTCCGAACTCGCTCATTCGGTCAGAGCACTCTATGGAAGCGGGTTTGATGCTGACAACTATCTGCGTCGGTTTTTTGATGTTGACTTCCAACTTCCCGAGCCTGAACGAAGGGCATTTATCGACTCGATGCTTGAGGTAGTAAATATCGGAGGATACTTCGAGAGAACTCTTGACAAGAATGTTGATGTCGACATTCTTCCATTCCTAATTCAGTCTTTTTTCAATGACCCTGATCTCAGTCTTCGGACCATAGCACAGGCAATTCATCGCCTTGGATTAGTGCTCGCATCTTTACGTAGTGATCAGCCGTCAATGATTCCAATGGCTGTTGTGCTCCTAATCATTCGAACAATTGATTCAGATCTTTATTACAAGTTTATCCGTGGCGAAATCACCGACTCTGAGGCTGTTAAAACGGTGTTTGATCGTCCTGGAGTAAAAGACTTGCAGTGGAAAAGAGAAGGTTCTCTTTTTGAAACTGTAGTGATTTTGGGTGCACACGAACGGGATAATGGACCTTTTCCAACTACAATTCAATCACCACTTTATAAGAAGCATAAGGACTTTTATGAGAAGCATAAAAACTTGACTGATGCTGAACCAAAGAACCCAGACTATGAACGTGCATATAGGGTCCTCACAAAGATCGAGAGATTGCAGAAACCATACAATCAAGGAAATACATTCGGATTCAAGGAATCGGTTCAGCGACTTGAACTTCTTACATCTTTTTTAATTGATGAACACACGGAAGCAAATTCGCAGGGTTCCTGAGATGAGTTGACTCCGTGATGACATAGGATTCCTTAGAAAATCCTGAATGTTAACGGCCAATTTCTGAGGGCGGGCGAGGAAGAAGAAAAGGCAGTAGTGAAAATCAGAAGGCATCTGCTTCTGGTATGCAGGTAGTCGGAAATGATTACATTTGAAGAAATGAACCTCCCGGTTCCCCTTACGAAATCCAACATTATTCTTCGCACCGCTCTTACACTTATGCTGGAGGAAAAATGCAGTTCTATGCTGGAAAACGGCTTCATCGCCGGAGCAGAAGAGATGCTAAAAAAATAAGGAACTGGGAGAACTGTTTTTATGACTGAAGAAGACAAACAAAAAGAAATTCTCGCCATCCTCAACCGTTCATGGGAGCTTTGGCGATCGCTTGAAAGCCTTATTGGTCAGGGATTGAAAAACAAAAAGGAGGTGCGCGAGGACCGAGACAACTGGGACCGTATATGCAGTTCTTCTGACGTTATAAACGATACCATGCGGGCAATAGGAAGTTACGTAAAATCCGATTACCCGAATAAAGATGTAGGACTACAGTATCTTTCTGTCTACGGACTCTTGCAAGCGTTATATCTACAGCAAGACGCGGTAGAGGATATGTTTAAAACCCTTCGCAAATGCTATCCTCGCCAGAGCCAGAAATTCCTTTACAAATGGAGCGATGATCTAGAAAAGATAAGACAACTCAGAAATGAAACTACGGGTCATCCTACGGGGACCTTCGATGGAGTTTTCACATACATAAACCGCAGTTCTCTTTCTAAATGGCACTTTAAAAAACTTCGTTCTTCCAAGGCAAAGGGCAAGGCAGAGGACAATGAATTTCTGTCTGTTGATCTGTTTTCCGTACTGAAAAAGCAGACACTCGCGATAGAAAACGACCTGCGGACTCTTGTAGAAAAAATCAAGGAGATAGAAAAAATGTGCTACGAAAAATATAAAGACCGCCTCGCGGCAATAACGAAAGGAGCTATAGAGGACGACATTCTGACAATAGCGGAGGGACTTTTCTCACAGTCGGAAGCAAACCAGTTCCGCACTCTGGACAGCCTTAAAACTATTGAGGACAGATATTCGGAATTTGAGTCTGGCATGAGAGAAAGAGGATGCGGCGATTTTCCCGAACTGGATGAATTCAAGCGTGCCGTTTCGGTTTTGAAAAGATATATTTCTGGAGAAAGGACGATGATGACAGAGGAAGATGTGGACTTCCTGTGTTTTATCAAGCTTAAATTTTATGTATAGAGCGAATTTCTTTTTTTAAGATTCCTCCTCGATTTTCTCTGTTCTTTTTTTTTATTTTGGCTCTCTCTTTTTTTCTTTTCGACGATTTTATTTCTCTCTGGTCTCCGCTCACGCTGCAATATCCCCCAAAGGTTTCCTGAACTCCTTGTCGAACAACTCTCCTTTTTTCAGGAGAGCGCAGATTACAGATAAAAGACGATCACAGACAGTACGAACAGACCTGCTGTAACTATGACCTTTTGCCCGAAGCTCTTTGTACTTGGCCTTGCTCACAGGATCGTGGATTGCAGCTGACCCTCCCAGAACATGAAACGCGTTGAAGAGGCTCTCGCATACCGCTCTTCGCATGATAACCTGCTTTGTCTTGCCCGACTGTCTTGTTACCGGGGCCATACCTCCAAGACATCGAAGCGCTTTAATGTCTCTGCTACGTACAAGATCCCAGGCCTCTGCGATAATAGCAGCAAGCACTACAGGCCCCACGCCTGTAATGGATCTGAGTATCTCAATATCGGTTGGCCCTTCTCCCTCGGCCTTGAGCTTTGAGTTCATGGTCTCGATCACTTTGCTGATATACTCTTCAGTCTCCTTTATCTGGCGGTCTATCACTTTCATGCGTTCAATTATCATCCTTATGTGCCGAACGCAGCTCTCGGTGGTTGCTTCGCTCACTTTTATCTTCTCTGCGCGCAGTATACTGAGTACTTTCTCCGCGCCGACACCTCTTACTTTGTTGCGTTTGAGAAGACTCTTTACCCTTGAGACTCTTTTTCTTTTTGTCGAGTCAGGACAGGGCATAGTCTCCCATAATTCTGTGTGCCATGCAGTTACCTTATTGCCCAGAAGTTCTCCGAACTGGGGATAATACCTGACGAGAAGTCCGCGGAAACGGTTTACGCAACGGGTGCGTTCCGCGACAAGTTCCTCTCTGATTCTGTTGAGTTCCCGCAACTCTATTACATCAGGGTCCTGAGGCTCAATGCAGCGGAAGTGGGAACGATCCGTTCTGAGCGCCGAGGCGAGCACCATGGCGTCTCTTCTGTCATCCTTGGCTCCAGAGACACAGAATCTGTCTCTGAATCGGTCAAGCTGCTTCGGATTTATTGAATAAACCCAAAAGCCCTGCTCAAGGAGACTTTCAACAACAGGACCGTGGTTCACTTCTATGGACACAGCTATGTCACAGGCCTCAGAGGCTGAGGTCTTCATCAACCACTGTGCCATTTCCAAAAGGCCGCTTCCTGAGTGCTTGAAGCTTTTTTCTCCGATGACGGAACCTTCGTTATCAACGACGCAGACCTGGTGGTAATCCCTTCCCCAGTCAACGCCTGCAAAAAATAAAAATTCTTGATTCTTCATGTAAACTAATACCTCCTATATAATTCGGGTTAGCCGTGATGTTTGTCAGGTCCAGTACTGGTGCTCGATGGCACGAATTTCCTGTTGGACATTTGTCACGGTGGAGCCTGACCGAGGCGCTTGTCCACATCAGGTGCTCGATGGCACTGGAATAATTTGGCTGCTCTCGGTCAGGCAACCCGTGATATAAGTTAAACTTGTTTTTTTCGCTCGACAAAAGCACTGAACTGCCATGCTCCTTCGGAGCGAAGGGGAACGCCCGCTCCGCAGAGATGAAATCCGCACACCATGCGTCTCTTAGGGAAAGTGCGTGCTGTGCTTCGAGTCGGCTTGGGGACCCAAAATGCCCGATTTATCCCCCGATCTCTGAAAAAATGTTCATTTAAACGCCCTGTAGCGCGCGACCGTGAGTGTTCGAGGGATAGAGGTCAGGTCCTTTTCGGGTTCTGAGGGCCGATATTCCGCTCAGAACCCGAGTCGCCACCCTCTATAGTGCGATGAACCGTTTCCAAATTTCTTTGGCAACCCGGATTTCTTTGAGCGACTCCGAGTTTTTCTGTCTTTTATCAAGTCTGAATTGTTTCTTTAGCTTTCCTCCTTTGTGTTCCGCTGCTTTCAGTTTGATCCGCGAGTTATGTGGCGACATCCAAGGTCAGTCGTGATGTTTGTCGGACCCAGTACTGGTGCTCGGTGGCACGAACTTCCTATTGGACATTTGTCACGGCATTTAATTGACGCGCCGGTCTGACTTCGTTATATTGCGCAGAAGACGCAAGACAACTTCCGGTCAGAAAACACGTGAATCAATCAAATTTATCTTTTTGTTTTTTTTCGCTTGATTCAAGCTTTGTAAAAGGTACTGGGAATATATTATTTTTATCTGACGGAACGACACGAATATTTCAAGGAGATGGTTGAAGAAATTGATTCGCAGTACAAAGCCGATTAGGGAAATCTATGCCCTATTGCAACGATGCGTCGCGACTGCGGGAAAACTTGATTACCACAAGAAACAGATCAGATTCACTGAGAGAAAGCAACCTGAAACACATGCCTGAACAACCACATAGCCTCTTCGGTCAATACAGCATTCTTGATGTTGCAACCTCGCTGTTCGTTTCTTCTCTCTGGCTCCCTAATATCGCAAGTCCAACAAAACATACCTATCTCACCGCCATTTTCGCCTCGGCAGACCCGAAGCTTTTTTCGAGGGAAAACCGGATCAAATCATATGAAGACTTTAGGCAACTCTGCGAAAATCTGTACGGAGCAGTTCCTGACTTTTCGGGCATGGAAGATTTTGTTCCGGAGATTGACTGGGGGGATATAAAATTTCACCATCGTGAGAGAAACTACAGAATTTTCTACGGATGCGAAATCGAAAACATCTACGATTTCCTGGAACTCTTTGTTGTCCTTCACTCAGGGCACGACAAGGAATACGCCAGTATCGTCGGGCGATCCCCCATGGATGAATTGGAAAATTGTCTCAGGCTGCAAGACCACATTATAACATCCTTAAAAACGCAACCGGATCCAGACAGTATCGATATCTCGCCTGGGCATATCGAAATCCCCTCCGAGGAATTCTGGGAAGAGGCATCCGGTTTCTACTCAAGCTTTAACCCAGAAGGAAGCCTGAAAAAATTCGCGGAGAAAATGAGCGTTGACTGGGGAGACCTTCCGGAAGAATTGCTCCGGCAAGGAAAGTTTGAGCAGGCAGCATACACAGGAGATCTTTTGCCCTGCATGTTTCTTCATGCAGGGGTTCGGTTCTATCCAATTCTGCCTAGACGATTCTCCCATGTTCTCTTTAACCAGTGGGGGTCGATTATTCGTAAATTCTACGACAGTCTAGACGAAAAAAGTTCGTGCTCGGCCAGAATCCATGAAGAACTGTACGGATTTATCCTTAAAAGATTCGGTAAAAAAGATTGCTTTCCATTTGTTCGTGCTTTAACGACCGAAGGAAAACCCCATGAAGTGCTGTTTCCTTTCGCGTTTCCCTCCCGCGATAAAATCATACTGGTATACATAACACCACCTATGATAAATCCCCAAGCGGTAACTGATCACATGAAAGAAGCAGCCCCGAAAATCAATGAAGCCATCTCCCTGATCAGCAGTGAACCGAACAGGCTTGCTCTCACGTTAAAAGGCGAGATACTGGAGTACAAAAAGCAGATAAAGCCGGAGCTTCTCGTGCTGATACCGCTGGTTTCCATAGAAATGGTAGCGATCGGTCTTCCATTGACATTTACGGGAGGGAAACTGGCCTCTTTGAATCAGTTTCTCGCTATGGTAGACGAAATTAACGATAGGAACGACCTAGCCGGGTTCTTTAATTTTCTTGATGAGATTGAAAAAGTTGCTGTAAATCCGTTCATCTCCCTGATGGACAAGTACGCCGAGTACAAATACTCACTGGGCGTACCGATAGAGGGAGCGGTGGAACCAGACTTTATTATTCTGGATCCCCACGGCGGTTCTTACTATCGATTCCGCTCTCTGAAGAAATTCTGGGAGGAATATCCGGACATTGATTTCGCTACTCACCCGCGGAGTTGGAAAGTCACCCATGAAACTGATTCGAGAATTGTACTTGAGTCCAGAAGTTCCCACGAAAAAATAATCTGCTCCCGAGTAGAAGACACGGACGTCTCCATAGTTGCTCCATTTTTTGAACTGACCCATAATGAAGCCCTGATTGCCATAGCGCTTATGCAGTGTGCGGAGTACTACCTGCAACTATACGAAGAACCGAAGGAGCACAGGTTTTTCAGGACACACGCCCGCCTGCACATTATTTTCTTTCCTCACTCGCTTATCACTCGGGGAGAATTCAGGCACTTGACCGGGTAGAAAGGGGGCGTTTCCGCACCCTTTCCCCCACAGACCCGAGCGAGCGCGTTCAACGCACTCGGTTCCTCACGTGTCAGTTTCGCTCATGTGGCGTATATAGACCGCATGACTCTGGCTTTCGGCAGTGGATTTCTCCTGAGTGTCTCTTTCATCCTTTCCCAGTTCACCCGGCCCTTTCGGCTACGCCGTGATAGCCACTTCCTCCATATCCTTGTGACTTGGTGTTGGAATTGGGCAAGCCTCTTGCCATTCCCTGTTACCCCGTAATAGTTGCAGTGCCCGCGGATTACTCGCCCAAGGTGTTTGGCCTGCGCGTCTACCCCTAGATGTCGGTTCCTCTTACACCACTCATTAACCGCACTTACCGCTCTCGCATACCGATCCTTGGCCGTTGTTTTCTTTAACACCCTGTTCCCCTTCCTCGACCGCCCCCATACATGCGTGAACCCCAGAAAGTCAAACCTGTGTTCTCCCCCCTTCCTGTCTACCCGCATGTCCACGTATCGCGTCTTGGTCTCGTGAAGTGTTAATCCATACTTCTCCAGTCGCTTGCCAAGAACCTCGTATACCCTCTCCCCGTCCGTCTTTTCCTCGAACAGCATTACGAAATCATCCGCATACCTTACTAACCGGCACCGCCCCTTCATCCGAGGCTTCACCGTATCCTCAAACCACTTGTCTATTACGTGGTGAAGATAAACGTTTGAGATCATCGGGCTTACCACCCCACCTTGGGGGGTTCCTTCCGTTGACCTCTTCGGCTGCCCTTCCTCTAATACTCCTGCCTTGAGCCATTTGTCTATCATACGTCTTATTACTCCATCTTTGACCCGCAGGTCAAGAAACTCCCGTAGCTTCCCGTGGTCGATACTGTCAAAATATTTCCTTATGTCCGCGTCTATTACCCACCTCTGCCCCTCCTTCATTACCCCTGCCCATATGGCGTCAAGCGCGTCATGCGCCCCTCTCCCCGGCCTGAAACCATAAGAACTCTCTAGAAAGTCTTCCTCGTATATAGACTCAAGCAACATCAGTATCGCCCTCTGCGCCACCTTGTCCTCAAATGTCGGTATACCCAGCGGCCGCTGCGTACCATCCGCCTTCGGTATGTAGTGACGACGTACCGGTGGAGCTTTGTACCGCCCCGATTTTATCCGGCTGAGCAAGTCCTCAAGATTGCTCTCAAGGTTCTCCTCGTATTCCGCCGCCGTCACTCCGTCCACCCCCACTGCCCCGTCCTTCCTCGTCTGCTGATACGCTACGATCATCCACTCAAGGTCTATTAGATGATGCAGTGATGTAAATACCCGCTCCGGATGCTCCTTTGCCTGCTCGGCTATCCATTCCCGTTTCGTTAACGTACTCATTGTACTCTGTGTTACCCCCTTACGTTTCCCGTTAATGGCCCTACTCACGCGGTGCTCCGCTTCCCTCCATCGGGTCCCGCCGGACGCGGTTCCCCGCTTTCTTCGGTACTATCAGAGCACTATGACTCCCTGCATTGCTTCCCTTCGGCTTATTTGTTTCGCTTTCCGGTACCACGCCGTAACCGCTTCTTCGTGTTGTCGCTTCCGCGCTCCCTGCGCTCTGCGGTTACACCGCACGCAAGGCCGAGAGATATTCTTCACCCGGATCCCTCTCCTTCCGGGGTTTGTTGCGTGGACAATACAGGGCCTCCCAGGTTCCCTGGCATGCCTTCCCGTGGCTATGCTTCCGTTCTCCGACCCCGGACGACCCTCGGCACCTCGTCTCTTACGGCACTCCGGTGCTGCCCCCAGTGTTTTGACGCTGAAGGCGTCATCATTATTGTTATCGGGGCTCGATAGCGGCGCTTTACCACTCACTGTTTACGCTTCACGACGCACGTTACCGTACGCCATGCAAAACTCGTTTCCGGCTGGCTGACTTTGCCTTTGCCGGGTGGGACTCAAACCCACTGACACACTATGAAGAATTTATAGCTACATCGTAGCCTCCCTCCTTCCAGGGCTTTCCCTGGCGCAACAAAACCTCAATCCTGGAGAAAACCTCTGGAAGGCCGATATTATCGAGCTTGAACCAGGACTGTTTGGGATAAGGCTGGTTTTCAATACTGAGAGGTTAACTGAAGAGTTGGAAGGAATTACGACTAACCGGATTGAATTGGATCTTTTAGGGAAAATCCTTTTTCAGCTAGACGCCGTGACTCCAGATCCAAGTTTTCGGGAAATCAAAGTCGCTCTGAATAAATTTGCCGGAGGGACGCCGAAATGCATTCGAATCTTTCAACAAGAAAAGCCCGTTGCTTTTCCCCAGTTTGTCCACCCGTGCAAACCCGACTTATCTCACACCAGAGCTGCCAGAAAGCGTATCGCACAAATCGCCAAAAAAACCGGATTTGCCGAGGGTGACTACTCTCACGAAGAGGCTAAAACCAAGCTGAACACCCTTAAAGAGGCTCTTGTTGCCGAAATCAACAGTGAAGTCAAAACCCTTGACTACGGCAGGGCCCTACCTCTTTCAATAGCGCGAATTGACACACTTATAAACGAGATCGAGTTTCAAAGAATTATGCTGAAAGAAGCCGGTGCGCTTGAGGTTGACTACGACCGAGTCGAAACCCTAAGCGCTCATGAAAACGACTACGTTCGACATTACGGAAGCTACCAGTATCTGATTGAGAAGCTTGTTCAGCTTCAACCCGAAGGAAAAGAAGAACTTGACAGTGAAAAATGCAAGTATCTGCTGGAATTTATCAGGGAACTCAGGGCGTTTCAGAATTCAAGCGACTATCTGCACTACGGGGTTGCGGAAATGCGGATGAACGTGAGGCATGACCTGATTGTTGAACTGCACCAGGAAGAGAAAATCGAGGAGAAGGCAAAAAAGTTCAATGAAGAACGTACCCAGATCAGCCTTGGACAAACAGGAAATTCTCAGGATGAAATCTTGATCCCAAATGATTCACTGGAAAAATTTATGGACGATCTGGACAACGCTTTTTCTGAGGATTTAGGGTTTAAGTTTGAAAATATGATCAGCCTTCTGGAATTGCTCTCCAATTGGCCAAGATATCTGGACAATGTGGAGGAAGCGACATCTTACTCTGTCACAATTGATAAAATAACAGAAGCTTTTCTCCTCAAGCACCAGAATTTAACCAGAGACGAAATTCGCCTCATAATAAACTTTCTCACGTTACGAAGCGAGGACATCCTGCGGGTGCCTGACCAGCCTGAAGAGTGTGCCGATATCCCTATATGGGAAAGCAACAAACGCCCGGCGCGTTACACGTTACGTCCGCTTGTTTTAATTGGAGACCGTTATTACTGGGGAGCCCATTCTGCCCGTAGAAGCGGCATTATCTGGTCAGGCGGGGTTGGGAGCGGCAATTTCCCGGTTGATCTCCAAGGCACAGCAACGCAAAAAGTTTTGGAGGAAATAAGGTCACTATTAGGCAAAGCTCTTGAGAATAAGGTTCATGAAATCGTTTCTCGTTACACCCAACACGCACAGAAAAACGTTAGGCTCCATAAAATAAATAAAAAGTCTGGCCATCCGCCAGACTTGGGGGATTATGACAATCTTGTTTTTTTTCCTGAAAAAGGCGTAGTCCTCAACATTGAGTGCAAAAACATCCCTCAAGTACGCTGTATAAAAGATTCAAAGCGGCTTCGCGAGAAGATTTTTGGTGTTCCGGGCGAAAAGGAAGGATATCTCCGCCAAGTAAAAAGACGTCAAAAATACCTGTGTGAAAATCTGAGGAGCATCGCAGATGATTTAGGCTGGATTTTGGATTTTGAAAATTTACCGAAAGTAATTCCTGTCTTTCTTACCCAGAACTCAGACTGGTGGACAAAGCACCAGGCAAATGATGTCGAAGTGGAATTCTTGCAAATTGCACTCCTCGGAGATTTCATAGAAGAACTGTAGACCACTGTCCTCTTGTCAGAAGACAGATGGAAATTCTCGATATCATTTTCTCCCTGCCTCCTGGCTACTGGAAATGTCGGAAAATCCCCTTGCCACCCCACCTGAAAACCCCACCATCACCATCAAAAGGGCATGAAAAAAGCGGGCAACCTTTGTGAGGGAGCCCGCTTCATTCAAGCTTTGTTAGCTTTGATTTGGTTTTGTTTCTATTTCGCGAACTGATCGATGTAGACCATCAGTCTTGTCTGGCCCGCCCAGATCGTATCCTCGGGATCGGTTGCACCTTGCTGCACAAGCAGATCAGTGAGACCGTCTCCGGCAAGCACCACGCTTCCGATGAAGTCAAGGTTTACGCCCGGATGAAGTGTCCAGCTGAGCGTTCCCTCAATTTCTGTTCCGAGGTATTTCTCAACTTCGACAGTTCCATCATTCGCAATACCCGAACCGAAGCCTCCACTGTCAAAAGCCGAAACCGCTTTAGTCTCGTCGTTCCAAGCCATAAGAACCTGAGGAGTGAATCCGAGATTCTCAGAAAGCTGCATGTTCGCGTACGCCCTGACGTAGATAGCATTTATAACGCTTCCTTCTATGTTGTAAATAGTCGGAATAACGTGCTTGAAAAGAAGGTTGTCTACGTTATAGGCCGGGCTGAACGGAAGGGCATTACCTTCAATCGTCGTTCCGGTCGAAGCATCATCACCCTGCGCCCAACCGGCTTCCAATCCTATCGTGCTCACCTGTGCCATCATCGAAGGCATAAGCTCAAGGCGACCTGCCATGTCGAAAGCATAGTCAAACTCAAGTGGGAGATTTGCTCCATCCATACCTAGAGGAGTATCTAGCTCTCCTCCTCCGAACATCTGGACTTCGTATGTGAAGCTCCAGCTAGCTGCCTTAAGTACAAGCAGGCCGGAGTAAAGCGAGGTGCGATCAACATCCCAACCAGAAGCACCACCTGTGCTGAATATATTGTTCTGATGCAGATAAGGGAATGCGTAACCTCCAATCGTTACGTTCACGTCTCCCATCTGCTGGTTGTAAATACCAGCTGCGGCAAGTATGTCATAACCTACACCACTTTCTCCAGCGAATAGAGTAGCACCGTTGCTGAATACATCTGACACGAGAACAAGCGTGAAAGTTCCAGCTCCAGCCGGGAATGACTTGAGCCAGAGCGCCCTGTCAACAACGAACCCAAGGTCCGAATGCGGGTCATGTCCGCCGTTTGCGAGAATTCCAAGACCCCAGTCAAAAGGCTGACGCCCTATCCTCACAAAACCAAGATTGTTCGGAAGAACTATGTCCGCGTGAAGCATACGTACACTGAAAAATCCAAAATTTTCATCAACAGCACTTTCATCACCAACCTTGTCGCCAGCTAAAACAGCACCCCTGAAGCGATCGCTTGGCCTGAGATCAGACAGAACTACGCTGTCACCATCACCAAAAAAGCCGCTGGTAACACCACCCCATACCATGTTGCTCGCAACATCAACCTGAGCTCTTACGGTAACCGCGTCGCTTAAGCCCAGCTGCGGGGTAATCCTGAGCGTCGTATCAACAAAGCTAATCCTGTCGCCGTTATTTACGGCAGTAGCATTGTCAATGACGCGCGCCCTCGTCCTCATGTAGCTCGGAAATCCGCCAAGCGACCAGTCAATCGCGAAAGACGGAACCGACATGCCGAGAACGGCAAAAAATATTATAAGCCATCTGGCTTGAATCATCTCTCCTTACCTCCTGTAAATTTATATTCCGAGATAAACGACCACGCCCCGAATTCCCAAAAGCAGATTCAGAGCATAATCAAACTTGTTCCAAGTTTACTACAAAAACAATCCGATTTCAAGCGTTTTCTTCCTTAAACGGAAAATCACACTCCTCCTTAATACTTCCTTAACACTAAACCAGAAGCGCGCCCATGTCAAGAGAAAAATTCCTCCGCGCGAAACCCCAAACCACGCAAAAATTATAGAACCAGCGCCGCAAGCAACCGCCCCGTCGCGCGCTCATCCCCGCCCGAAAAGCCGAAGCGTAACAAAGGGGATAAGACTTAAAACCGGGGAGAGGTAAAGCTGTGTCGCGGCACTTTTTCTAAGTGGCTCCTTCATCTCCATTATCCCGTAGTAAAAAGATGCCGGGTTCCCGATAACCCCCCGAAGCGCCTCGCAGACAAAATACACGTTCCCGGGACTCATCAGAAACACAAGCAGGTTATACACGCAGAAAACCAAAAGCCCCTTCGCGACCAGGCTGAGCGTCCGACCCCACACAAGCGAGTTAACCGCCTTTCTCGTGAGGTTTCCCCCGTAGTACCCGGCGAGTATCCCCCCGAGCACAACCGTCATCATGAGACTTATCCCGAATCCGAAAAGAAAAATAAGGCACTTCCCGAACAAATCCGCCGTCCCCCCGAAAGCCGGGATCACCTCCTCCCACACTCCCCACCCGAGCGGAAGCAGAAGCCCGAGAAACGCCCCCTCCCAGAAACCGCTTCTGAAACCCACCATGAAAAAAGTGAGCATTCCCCTCATCGTGAGGAAGTCAGAAGGGATATCCTGCCCCGTGCGCTCTATTATGTGGTACTGCTGTATCTCCGATATCGCGTCTATGATGCCGCGCGGCGCCGCGTGGGGCGAAGGCGATACGTGAACGAAACCTCCCCGTCCCTCGCTCACTGGCCACCTCCCGCGCACCCACGGCGGAAAAAACCAGAAATCTCCCCGCTCCCGGAAAGCGCCGTATCCCCCGTCCCCGAAAATTTCCCGAAAAAAATAGTAGACATTTATTCCTGATTGTAATACATTGTATTTCAGATATCAAAAAACGGGCACAAAAAGGAAACAGATGTCAACAGGAAAAACAAAAAAATCCGGGAGAGAGGCCTCTTGATAGGACTTCGCGCAAGGAAGCTTCGCAACATTCCCGCGCCCGCGGGGACCGCCATAGGAGAGGGCGCGGCGCTTGACGGAGACCCCGACGCAAAAACCGCGCCGATAACCGTTGCCGACTCAGACCGCGAGGGGCACATATTCACCATGGGCGCCACGCGAAGCGGAAAGACCCGCCTCGCAGAAGCCATGATAGAGCACGACATACAGGCGGGGCGAAGCATCCTCTGGATAGACCCCAAGGGGGATAACGCCATTTTCTCAAAGATAGTCACGGCGGCCCGGGCGGCGGGACGGGAGGACGATCTTATCTTCTTCTCCCCCGTCCATCCCCGCTACTCGGTCAAAATGGATCCCCTCTCTCACTACTTCATGCCGGAGGAGATCGTTAATCACGTGGTCTCGGGGGTGCGGGTCCGCGAGGAATTCTACTTCAACATAGCCTACGAGGTGACGCTTGTTGTGGTGCAGTCGCTCATGCTGATCGCGAAATCCCTCGGGGAGCGCCCCGTATTCACGTTCAGAAAGATAAAGGAGAACATGGGCTACAAGGAACTTGAAGGCCTCCGCGCCCAGATAGCCGAGATAGAGGGGCCCGAGGCAGAGGAGATACTCACGAACCTCGACCAGATACTCTCATCCCCGCAGGATTACTTCTCCAAGGTTTCCTCGAGCCTTCGCACCGTGATAACGTCGCTTAGCTCGGGCTCGGTGGGAGAGATCATCGGAAAAGATACCGCGAACCGCTTTGTCGAGCGCCTCGAGGCGGGAGAGAGGGTGATACTCGTCGTGCAGACGGGCTCCCTTCTCACCAGGAAAACGGCCCACATAATGGCGCGGGTGCTTCTCTCCATGGTGCAGAGCTTCGTCGGCAGGGTGCTTGCCTCTCACCGCAAGATCGACCCGCCGCTTGCCGTGTACGCCGATGAGGCGTCAAACGTCCTTTACTTCGGAATAGACGATCTTTTCAACAAGGCGGGAGGGGCCGGGGTGTGGCTTCACATGCTGACTCAGAGCCGCCAGGACCTCGTGGCCGAACTCGGCCCTGCGTACGCGGGAAAGATCCTCGACAACACGAACACCAAGGTTGTTTTCCGCGTAAACGACCCCGACACTGCCGCGTGGGCTTCGCGGCTCGCGGGGATGAGAAAAAGGTTCTCCCCCATAATGAGCCTGGGCGGGGGTCTGAGCGTCCGGGAGATGGAGGAGAGCAGGGTGCCGCCCGAGAGCTTCATGAGGCTTCCGCGAAGGGAGTTTTTTGCCTTCACTTTCGACGGCATATACAGGGGCAGGACGCTTGACGTTGTGCCGTGTGAGGAAATACGGTTCCCGGAGATAAGAAGCTGATGAGAAAGAGGAGAGAAGCGAAAATGAAATATCTTCCCCATTTGGCGGTGAGCTGGGAGGCGGCGGCTCTTTTCTCCCTTCTCTGCACGACGTTCGGCGCGGCGCTTTTCGCGCTTGTTACGGCACGGAGAAAAAAAGGAGCAGACGGCCCCCTGGCAGTAAAATTCACCACAAACGAGGGAAAAAAACAGCCCCCGGCAGAACCCGGCACAATAGAGACCCTGGCTGAGGCCCTGTGGCTGCGAAGCGACGCGGAGATCCCGATACTCTCTGACTCGCAGGTCCCGATACTCTCTGATTCTGAGGTCCCGGTGCTCTCTGACTCTTCACCCGCGACCGGCCCCTCCTTCACCCACCCCCTCACCCGCGCTTTCTGGAAAGAGGAGATAGAGCCCCACAGCCACCTCTTCTCGCGCCTAGGAGAGCTCGCCCTTCTTGAGAGGATCCTCACCGAGCTTGACCGCCACGGCCTCTGCTCAAGCGTAGTCTCGGGGGACGGAAAAAGCGCCTTCGCTCCCACCGCAAAGAGGTTCTCACGGGTAACCCTGCTTGATCACTCTCTTCGCGTCGCGCGGTGCATGGGGGAAATACACGATTCGGTCCACACGGAAAGGCTCCTTTACGGAAAGCACATGATAGCCGCCCTCGCCCACGATGTCGGAAAAATGGAGCACCTGCGCCGCGGCGGGGACGGGCGCTACGTAAAGGATGACCACGCGGCTGCGTCCGCCCGGGCGCTCGGCGCGTGGGCCATGGAGTGCGGGGGAGAGGAGGGGGCGCTCTCGTTTCGTTCGGTAGTCAGTGCGGTAAGGAACCATCACAGGGCCGCAAGCGACCCCGACCCGCTGCTTGAGCGCCTGAAAAAGGCGGACATGGCGGCGAGGGAGGAGGAATTCTCGGGCATCCGGAAAAACCCGCGCGCGGGCAGAGACGAGGCGGACACAGAACCCCCCGAGTGGCTCATACGCGACATCCCCCGGATACTCGAGGGCCACGTCACGCCCGCTATAAACGTGGAGGCTCTTCCGAAAAAACCCTTCGCCCGCGCCATCTCCTCCACAAACGGAATTGTTTACGTCTGCCCCCACTACCTTTTTGACGGCGTGCGGGAGCACATGGAAAAAGAGAACATAGCGGACATGAGGTTCTTTGATACCTCGAGGACGGGGGAGCTTCGCGCGAAGCTTCTCGTCACCAACTCCCTTAAGTCCCGCAACTGGGTGGGGGAAGGGGTGGGCGAGGGATACTACGCGTCTTTCTGGAACTACACCTACGGGGGAAAGAAGGTCACGAGGGGCGGATTCTGGATACCGGTTTTCGCGGAGGCGTTCGGGGCGGAGCTCTCTCTGCTTGAAAAAAGAAAGGGTGGGGAGCTTCGGCGCATAACCGCCTTCTCGCCGTGTCGGGTTCGGGGGAAGAAGAAATGAATTACACTCAAGCGGCGGTACGTGTCAGGGATCTAAAACAAAAACTACATTGTAGTTAGAGGTGAAAAATAATGAGAAAAGAAAGAAACATCGCGATGGTTATCGCGAAAAACGCGCACCGGCAGCTTGAGACTGAATCCCGAAAGAGAAAACTCTCGCCGGGAGAGTATCTCGAGATGCTGATAGAGATGGACTACATATGCAACAACGGCGGCGAAGAGCCCGAGGAGAGATGCGGGGGCGGGGGCAAGGAGCCCGAGGAGGGAGCGGTATCAATCTCCGAGAAGCACCACTCCCTGCTTCGCGAAAACGCGGAGCGGGAGGGGCTCACCCCGGAGGAAATCGCAGGGATGATAATAAACCTGAGTGTGGAGATGCTTCCCGAGAGGCCTATTTCCAAGCGGTGGTTCCACTCGGTCGTCGATATATGGGGCGCCCGGGGGAAAAACCCGAAGGACCCGGGGAGCGAAACATCCCGCTAGGGGGCAAGCGGGGGGAGGAAGGTTTTACCTCTTCCCGCCTGATGTGACATGAAAAAAGACATGTGCCGCATTTTTACGCACACAAGCAATATTAAAGGAGGATAGCCATATGAGAACATCCGCAAGGATTTCCGCTCCCGCGGCTGCTGCCGTTTTTATCGCGGCCCTTGCCCTTGTGCTTCTTTACCCGGAGTGGGCGCTCGGGGGAACCACGGGCACGGAATTTGTGGGCATATACACCAAGGTCAAGGGATGGTCGACGGGCTACCTGGGACGGCTGCTCGCGCTCTGCACCTTCATAGTGGGTCTCGGGGCGTCCATCATGCGCCAGACCCTGTTCCCTGCGCTCATGGGAATAGCGGTGGCGCTTGTGGTCTCACTCGGCCCGGCGCTTATAGAGGGAATAGCCACGGGAACATTCTAGATGAAAACGAGAATCCCTAGGTACATAGACGACCCCCCGCAGATATTCTGGTGGGAAATTGACGAGGTGGCGCTTTTCAGCGGAGCGTTCGCAATCGGGGCGCTTGCGGGCCAGGTGCTGGGCGGACTGCTCGCGGGGTTTGCGCTTGCCTGGCTGCTTGAGCGTCTTAAGTCCGGGCGGGGAAGCGCCTTTCTTGTTCACCTCGCCTACTGGTACGGCCTCTCGGGGGTAAGGCCCGAGAGCAGAAAAGAGAGGTTCTGCGAGTGATGCTCGTACGCACGTTCCGAGAGAGATGGCTTAACCTCGCCCGGGAAAACGGGCTGCTCCGCTTCGCCGTCGCGGCGCTCTGCGTAACGGTGGCGCTTCAGGGCTGCCACATGAAAAGACTTTCCGAGCGAACGACCGTGCACGTCCATGTCCCCGAGTACATGCATAAGGACTTCACCATGAGCGCGGCAGGAGGGGCGTCTCTTGCCTACACGGAGCAGTGGGCTCTCGGCCTCCTTCCCTTCGTCGCTTCCTTCACCGCCGAGAGCGTTGACTTTAACATAAGGCAGTTCCTCCTCTACGTACACCCCGAGAGCTACGACCCCATCTCGGGATTTCTGCTCCAGAAATCAAAGGAGATAAAGGCAAGCGGAATCGCCCAGGCGTTTTTCCCGAAAACAGTGGCCATCCTTGAGGAAGGGGCGGTCGTGGCGGTCTCGGGGCAGCGCACGAGGGTGGTCGGAAACGTGGTGACAGACCAGAGGGAGGTTACATACAGGATCCGCTTCGCGCTCGGAGCCCTCAACCGCCCTCTCGTAACGGAGCTCATAGAGGACGAAGAGGCAGGAGGCGGTCGTGAACACTGATTTTCTCCAGCGCACCCTCACCGTAGCCGCAGCGGCGCTCTTCGCTCTCTCCCAGGCCGCAGCCCTCACGATAGATCTCGGGGGGAGTCGGGAAGGAGAACCCGTTTCGCTTGACGTATCGCGCACCGACACAAACAGAATAGAGCTTCCGGAAACCGTGATAAACGCTTTTTCCTCAAACGAGGCAATGGACGTGAAGATAATCGGCCGCTCCGTGCTCGTCAGGACCGAAGACCCGGCGGAACTCATAATCCTTACCGAAAAAAGAAGGCTCACCCTTCTGCTCTCGCCCGAGCAGGGGCCTTCGCGAACCGCGATAATCAGGGGCAAAGACACTCAGCCCCCCGACCCGGACACAGATGCCGCGGGAGGCACGCAAGCCCTCCCCTATGAAAGAGCCATAACGGATCTTGTGGTCTCACTCGCCAAAAACAGCTCCCCGACCGTGAGGGAGCGGGAGCAGAAGCTCTCCCGCTCGCTTCGCATCGCGCGGGGCGCGGAGGCGGCGTCGCCACCTTTTTTCGCAGTGCTCTACATTGTAAGGAACTCAGGCTCTGAGACCGTGGCGCTTGAGGAGAGCATGTTCCTTGATTCCCCCGAGACGGTGGCAGTGGGAATGGAGCGCGTGGAGCTAGGGCCGGGGGATGCGGGGAGGGTTTTTGTGGTAACGAAAAAGGAGCCTCCCAGATGATCGCCAGGATCAGGAAAATCTACTCAGAGAGAAAACGCCAGGTGCTCGCAGCGGGGGTGCTGCTCTCGGGGCTTTTCGTAGTGGCCCTTTTCCTGCTGCTGCTCGGCGGAGAGGAAAAGGGGATTCTGGGGGAGAAAAAGCCGCGGGGGAGCATAAAGATCCTGCGGGGAGTTGACCTTGCCCGGGAGAAATGGCGGATAGAGGGAGAAAAGCGCCTCGGGATGATAGAGACTGAGCAAAGAGAGATAAAAAAAACGCTTGAAGCCGTCTCAGAAGCACTCGGAGATCTAGAGAAAAAACCGCGGGAACCTCACCCCTACCCGCCTCCCGGGGAGGACATCTCACCCGAAGCGGGATTCCCTCCCGCCACCCCACTGCCGGGCGCAGCCCCGCCTGCGCCCGTGCCCCAGAAGGCGCAAATACGGGTTTTCTCCCCCCTCGGGGGCGCCCCGGGCGACGTACCTGACGCGCAACCCGCGCTGCTTAACTGGATTCCTTCCGGAAGCTTCACCCCCGGCGTGCTGCTAAGCGGCCTTGACGCCCCCACCGCGACCGCCGCCTCGCGAAACCCCCACCCCGTGCTCATATATCTCGTGGAACCTTCCCGCCTGCCCGGCCTCAGGCTCCTTGACACGGCGCGCTGCCACATAACGGGGGCGGGCTACGGGCAGCTCGCAAGCGAGAGGGCGTACGTAAGGCTTGAGAGAATAGCCTGCGTGCTCCGCTCGGGGGACGTAATAGACACCAAGATAAAGGGATACGTGGCCGGGGAGGATGGAAAGACGGGAATCCGCGGGCGGCTCGTTTCAAAACAGGGAAAGATGCTTTCGCGCGCGATTTTGTCCGGATTCGCCTCGGGGTTCGGCGGAGCGGTAGAGAGCGCGAACTCAACCACCGGGGTGGTCGCGGGGGGAACGTTTACCGTTAACTCCAGCTCATCGCGCGACCTCGTTAAGACCGGAGTGGGCGGGGGAGTTGGGGAAGCGGGAAGGCTGCTTGCCGAGTACTACCTTGAACTTGCGGAGGAGGTGTTTCCCGTAATAGAGATAGACGCGGGGCGCCGCGTCGACGTGATAATAACGGAAGGGACGGAACTTGCCCCGAGAAAAACCGCCTATGCCGGAGCGGAGGAAGAGGGATGATGAAGCTTATCTTCGCTCTTTGGCTCTTTGCCCTGCTTCTTTTGGCCTGCGCCGGGGGGACGTCTCGCTATGGCTGCCCGGTCGAGGAGGGCCACTCGTGCAAAAGCGTCTCCCAGGTTTACGCCGAGGCGGGTCGGGGTGTCGGGGAGCGGTCTTTCCCAAAATCCCTTGAGAGCAAAAAAAGCACGGATGAGGGGAGAAGATTTTTTAAGGGCGGAGCGTTTCGCATGGGAAAAAACACTCGCGTGAGGGCGGAGGAAAAAAAGGTCTCAAAGACAGAGGAAGCTATGCCCGTTTACGTTCCCCCGCCCGTAATACGTCTCTTTATAGCCCCGTGGCAGGACACCCGGGGCGTTTTTCACTCGGGCAAGTACGTGTACGTGGTCTCGGGCGAGGGACGGTGGATGATCGGAGAAAAGGCCGCTACGCTTGGCGGCCCCGCGGGGGACTATCCCGGGGAACTGCGCCTTCGCGGCGAGGGGAGGGTTCCCTGATGGGCGTTTCAAAAGAGCGGCTTCGGGAGCTTACGGCCAGGGATTCGCTTTCCCGCTACCTTCCCTACGTTGCCTGGGAGGACGGGATGTACGTGCTTGCCGACATGTCAGCTGGGTTTGTGTGGGAGATAAACCCGCTTCTTTTTGCCGGGGAGGACACGAAAAGAATCCTGGGCGGAATGCTCGGCGACCGGGTGCTTCCGCCCGGGACGTCGGTTAAGTTCCACGTGTTTGCCTCCGAGGTCGTATCCCCGTTTTTCCCCGGGGAAGAGTCGGTACGGGGCAGCATCTGCCGGGAGATCACGGCCGAGAGAAAGAGGCTTTACACCCTCGGGATGCGCGACAGGGTCGGGGTTCCCGCGAGGGACTTCCGCTTTTTGGTGTCAATCAGGATCCCCGCCTCCTCCGAGAAGAAAAAAGACACGGAGTGGGAAAAACACACAGAGAGCGCCCGCAAGCTCGGGGCGAACGTGGCCGGGGTTCTCGGCTCAGCGCAGCTTTACCCCCGCGACCTGCCCCCGGCGCAGCTCATCCTCATTCTCCGCGAGGCGCTTAACCCCGATGGGCGCTGGTATGATGACCCTTACTATCTTGACCGGGAGGGAGGGGGACCTTATGACCCGCGAGAGGAGATAAGAAGCCAGATAATAGACCGCGAGACGATGATGGAGGTAGGGGCGGGGGAGATTTCGCTCGGGGACGCGCGCCTTCGGGGATACTCACCCGCGTCCATGCCCGAGTACTTCTCCCTTGATGAGTTCCACGAGCTGCTTGGAGACCCGCTTCGGGGACTCTCGCAGGTGCCCGCGTACTTTTTCCTACAGGCGGGGTTCGTGATCCCCGAGAGAAAAAAGGCATCCCAAGTGCGGGCAAAGGCCGCCGTGGTGAAGCAGCAGAGCTTCGGGCTTATAACGAGATTCATACCGAGGCTCAGGCGAAAGTCTGAGAACTTCGATTTTCTGGTTAACGCGCTTGAGGACGAGGGGCTTGTAATGGGATCACTAAGCCTCTTTCTCCGCACCCGGAGTGCGGAGGAGGCAGAGAGGGTAAGGGAGATGGTGACCGGGATATGGAGGGCGCGGAACTTTGATCTTCGCGAGGAGAGATACGTAGTGCTCCCCCTTCTGCTAGAAAGTCTGCCCCTTGGCGGGGATGCGGTCCTCACAAGGCTTCTCAGGCGAAACTCCACCATGCAGAGCTCCGCGGGGGCTTCCATTCTTCCTGTGATGTCTGACTGGAAGGGGACGGGCGGGGGACCGCTTACCTTCATATCGAGGAGAGGACAGATAATGAAGCTTGATCTTTTTGCCTCGGCATCCAATTACAACTGCGCCGTGTTCGCGCAGTCGGGTTCGGGGAAGTCCTTTCTCACCTCTGACATGATCACGGGGTATCTCTCTGAGGGGGCGCGGGTGTTCGTTATAGACATAGGCCGCTCCTACGAGAAGCTCTGCGGGCTTGTGGGCGGGGAGTTCGTGGTGTTTGACGAGAAAAGCGGGATCTCGCTTAACCCCTTCTCCCGAATAACGGACATAGACGAGGACATGGAGCTGCTAAAGCCCCTTTTCGCCCAGATGGCCTCTCCGTCTGAGAAAATAGGGGACCTAGGGAAATCGCTTCTCGAAGAAGCGATAAAGAAAGCGTGGGAGCGCCGCGGTCCCGAGGCGCGGATAGACGACGTGGTGGAGGCGCTCTCGGGAATCTCTGACCCGAAGCGGCGCTCAGAGGACCTTGCGCACATGCTCTACGCCTACTCCTCCCGCGGGCAGTACGGGAGGTTTTTCGAGGGGCCGTCAAACCTCTCGTTTGAAAAGGACCTAAACGTGCTTGAGCTTGAGGAGCTTAAATCAAAGCCCGAGCTTCAGACCGTCGTTGTGCTCATGATCATCTGGCACATAGAAAGGGAGATGTACCTCGGGGGCCGCGAGCGGCGAAAGCTCGCGATAATAGACGAGGCGTGGGATCTGCTCGGCGGGGGGTTCTCGGGGGAGTTCATAGCGCACGGGTACCGGAGAGCCAGGAAGTATAACGGCGCGTTTGTCTCCGTAACCCAGAGCCTGCTTGATTTCTACAGGGCGGGAGACCTCGGGGAGTCGGTGCTTGAGAACTCAGCCTGGATGTTCATGCTCCGACAAAAAGGCGAGAGCGTGGAGGAGATAAAAAGGGGAGGGAAGCTTCTCCTTGGGGATTACTTCGGGGAGCTCGTCTCCACGCTCTCTACGCGCCCCGGGGAGTTCTCAGAGGTGTTTATATACAACAGCGAGCGCGGCATGGGCCTCGGGCGCCTGGTCGTCGACCCTTTTTCCTACTGGACCTACACCACAAACCCTGATGACGTCTCCCTTCTAAACGGCTTCATCTCGGAGGGAATGGAAGTGCGAGAAGCGATAGAACGGTGCGTTGAGACCTCCCGGGGGAGAAGATGAGAGGGATCAGGGTTTCTGTTCTTGTGGCCGCACTTTCGGTCCTGGCTATTCTGGGAGTTTTTTCATGCGGGACTCAGCAGAGGGACGAAAAGGTGGTTTTCATAGACCTTGAGACGGTGATCTCGGAAGAGAAAAAAAGGATATTCTCAAGGGTGCTTCGAGGGGAACTGTCGCGCGAGGAGGCAGAGGAGCGGGTCGGGCGGTTTTTCCTACGCTTTGGCGAAGTTCTTGTCGATTACGAAAAGGAGGGCTACCTCGTGCTTGACGCGAAGTCGGTCCTTGGAGGCGGGCGCGACATAACCGGGGAGATACTCGAGGAGCTCTCCGTTCGGGGAGAGGGAGATGAGTGAGTTTTTTCGGGTCTGCACGGGAGCGCGGGGGGCGGTTTCAGTTTTCTGCGTCCTTGCTTTGCTCGCTGGGGCATATCTCTTCGGGGTTCGTATCTCGTTTAACGTATCGGGATCGCTTCCCCACAGGGTGTTTCTCACGGTGCGGGGCGGGGAGGTTTCCTGCGGGCCCCGGAGCATAGGGCTTTTTCGCCTGAACGTCCGAAACCCCTACTGGGGTTACGGGACGGTTTTCGCGAAGAGGTTTGTCGGCTGCCCGGGCGATACGCTCAGGACGCAAGGCAGGGAGTTTTACTTAAACGGCGAGAAAGTGGCCGTCGCGAGAGACATGACTCAGAGGGAGTGGCTGTCTCGAGCTTCCGGCACGACGGGATAATTCCCGCCGGCAGCTACTTCGTTCTTGGAGACGGGGAGAGAAGCTATGATTCAAGATACTGGGGGTTTGCGAGAAAATCATGGATAGTCGGGCGTGGATTTCCCTTGTTCTAGCCTCGGTCTTTTTTATCCAGTTCTCCTCGGTGCCGACCCGGGCTTCGGGTAAGGATCTCGGGGTTCACGGACAACTCTATGAGATAAAGGAAGAGGACATGCTTTCCTATGTCAGGAGAAAGGCCGGGGAAATCGACATGGCGGCACTTCGGGAAAGCATGGAGAGAAAACTCGAGGAATCCTGGGCGCAGCACTCTTTTGTTTCTCTTGACGTCCCTTCAGCCACGGAAGAGCGGGTACGTTATGTTGACCCCTCGGTGAACGTGCAAAATCCGCTCTATGACCACACGGGGAAAATGATTTTCCCCGCGGGTGTAGTAAATCCGCTTGATCACGTACCGCTTTCAAAAAGCATCCTGGTGCTGAGAGAGGACCAGGTGAAAAGGGTGCTTGAGGAAACAGATAAAAGAGGTGAAAAACCGATTCTGCTGCTCACAGACGGTGATATCCGAAGGGCTTCCTTGCTCGCTGGTCAGACTGTATACAAGGCGACTCCTTTTATGCTCAGAAGGCTTGGGGTTGAGAAAACACCGGCGCTTGTAACTCAGGAAGGCAAAAAACTTAGAGTGAAAGAAGTGGTTTTTAAATGATCCAGTGTTGCTGTTTATGGATCAGGATTAGCGAAAAAACAGGCGTTTTTTGCTAGCTTCAAAGCAAGCGACTTTCTGGCACTTTTCTTATCTGGCCATTTGATAATATTTGCGTGGTTAGGATTGTCCGGGGTAGGATCAGCTACAACACTTAGTGGCGGCAAGGCTACATGAGAAGCTTTGATGTCTGCCCTGCCATGAAGATTTCGAGATTGACCAGCAGCAACCTTCCGCCCAATATCCCAGATCCTATCTTCGGAAAAATCTAAGTGGCGAGTAATTGATAATTCAAAGGTACCTTTCGGCGGGAAAAAAGCATCCGGCTTAACAGTTTTGTCTTGTCGACACCACCTTGAAAAAACAATATATCTTGCTAAAAGCTCTTCGGGTAAAACAGGATCAGTCATATGTTTTCGCTCGTAACATCTTCAATCAACTCTACCAAGTCCTTTGAAACTTCAAATAAAGCAAAGCCGTCTCCATGTCTTTGATCTCCACCAATTATGGCTGCGAAATAAAGTCGTCCCCCGGGATTGATGCTAATTGAGATCACTCTGGCAGGAGACCGATACCATTCCAAAGTGATTGCCCCATCCGGTTCAGCGCCTATTTCCGGTGATTCAAATCCCAAGGGAAAAGACCAAAGAAAGATTTTGGCGTGCAGCAAAACCTGTTCTGTTATCGGTTCCGCCCTCTCCCCATCCCAACCTTTCAACGAACATTCTTCAAAAGTACTTTCCAACTCTTGGAAAGTACCCCTACCAATAAGACCAAGGGTATTAGATCTATGAAGATAATTAGATACTTCCTCCACTTCTTGATCTATATAGCGTGCGGGGGAAACACTCTGACTAGAAGAACCCTGATCGGCATAACCAGAAATAGCAGGCATACTATTCACACTCCTCTAAAGCTTTCTCTGTCAAACTGCTAAAGAAAACTTTATTTTTAACCCAGCGCATTTTGTTCATATGTTCGGAAATTCGTAATTCATTAAAACTGAGGCGTTTGCCCATAAAGACATCGATATCCAGCAACAACCCAGCTTCTTGCTGAGTTCTTTGAACAGTTTTTATAACATTAACTGAATAGGGAGTCCCCAGAACTTGAAGCACATCTCGATGCAAGTAGCCTGATAAAGGCCAGTTCAGACCTTCAATAGGTCGCGGTGGTCTTTTATAATAATCAGCCAATTCAACTTTCTGTTCCTGTTCGACCGCTAGACGGTTTATAAAGCGTAAACCAATTCTCCCAATTTCAGTTGGTTTTAATAGTTCACAGTAAATTTTCCAAAGCCGTAACGCTTCTTGACTAAATTTCTTCCAGTTTTCGTAAGGTTTTAGCCGACTGAAAACAAATGAATCTTTATTAAACTGTACGACATAAAAACTATCTTCCGACTGGCACTTCAAACCAACGTGAACAAGGTCTTTAATTACCTTGGTTCTCTTGGGTGAAAGCTGAACTTCAGTTTCCTGAACCATGTCATGTTTGGGGTAATCAGGCAATCGTTCTTTCAACTGGTTTTGTAGACTCGACTCATCCAACTCAGCAGAACAAGCAACTCGAAGATCAAGAACAGCCTCAACAATTGGCGCTTTGGATAGATGACGAAATTTCTCTTCTAGGTCAATAATATTTGCCATAACCTCTGTTACTCATAATGTCTTGTTATTTTTAAGTTTTTCCCAAATCCCCTTTCCCACAATATTTCCCGACAAGACTTTTCCTAATTGATTTTATCGTTTGAAATCAAATTCGGGATAAAAATTACAGGATGCTAGGCATTTCCGCTCGGTTCTGAGCAGATTCAACAGTAAGTACAAGTTATTTCCGGCCATAATCTTATTCTCCCTCAACCCTAGTGGAGAAAGTTTTTTAAGAACCTTTTTCCGTCAGTGAGTCACTTGGCATCAACTTAACAAAACCTCTTCTGCCTATTTCCTATGGAACTTCGGGAAAATTAAACTTGTCTTTGTTATATATAATAATACTACAGTCTAATATTGACAAGTCTTTTCATAATTTTTGTAAGTAATAAACTAATTGTCCGGTTTCTTAACAAATGAACTGTCCGGTTTTAGATTTTTCGTTTCAGGAGGGATCTATGAACCAGACAGAGGCACTACAAAAGGTACGGAAGATGCGATTTGAGCAGATATACCGGAAGTGGAAGGACAAGGAGCTTAGACAAGCGGATGCGGCGGAGATACTCAACATGAGTGAAAGAACATTCCGCCGCTACGCAATTCGCTATGAAAACTCAGGCACAGAAGGTCTTCTGGACAAACGGGTCGAGCGCGTTTCCCCCAGAAGGGCATCCGTCGAGGAAGTGCAAGAGGTGGAGAGTCTTTACCGTGATCTCTACATGGGACGTAACGTTGTTCACTTCTATGAGGCTTATACCCAGCGCCACGAGGGCAAGCGTTCCTACAACTGGGTTAAGAGCTGCCTTCACCGCGCGGAGCTTGTAAAGCCGTCTCGGCGCAGGGGACCTCACCGACAGTTACGTGACCGCAAACCTCGTGAGGGGATGATGATACATCAGGACGCAAGCGACCACGAATGGGTTCCCGGGGAGAAATGGGATCTTGTGGTTACGATGGATGACGCCACGGGGGAGATATACAGTGCCTTCTTCGTAGGTCAGGAGGGCACCTGGAGCAGTTTCAGGGGAGTTCGGGAGGTGTTGGAGGACAAAGGTATCTTCTCTAGTTTCTACAGCGACAGAGGGTCTCATTACTGGCATACGCCTGTGGCCGGAGGTCGAGTGGACAAGGAGAATTTGACGCAGTTTGGGCGAGCGATGGCAGAATTGGGAGTCAGGATGATACCTGGTTATTCACCACAGGCGCGGGGGCGAAGCGAGAGGATGTTCAGGACTTTGCAGGGAAGGCTTCCCCAGGAGTTGAGGGAAGCGGGTATCAGGGGGATGGAGGAGGCAAATGAGTATCTATGGCAGAGGTTCATCGGACCCTTTAACGAGAAGTTCTCTGTGGAGCCGGGGGAACAGGGAAGCGCGTTTGTACCTCTGCTCGGAGTGGATCTTGACAACATACTGTGTCTTAAGAATCCGAGGGTTGTGGGCAATGACAACTGTGTGAGCTACAAGGGGATGAAGTTGCAGATTCCTCCGGTCAAGGATCGTTATCACTTTGTGAGGGCAAAGGTGGTGGTGCATGAGCATCATGACGGGAGAATCGCTGTATATCATGGGAAGCGCAGGGTGGGGAGTTATGACAGTGGGGGGAGATTAAGCGAGGAGAGAAGAGTAACAAGAGACAGTATCCAGATAGGAGGTCATGTAGGTGATCCCAGTTTCACATCAGCCTCTTCGGGCTACGCCCTCCGAGGCTGACGTGACAAATCTAAAACCGGTCAATTCATTTGTTAGAAAAGCGGTCATTTTAATTTGCTATCTACAGAGCCTCTTGCAAAACTCTTAAAGCGAGTGGTTTTCTTTGAAAATGAAGGGATAAAAAAGAGACAGGGTGCCTCCCCCAAGGTATACTATAGGTTATCCACAATCCATAATATGGAAGGAGAAACACCATGTCCCATGCACTACCATTATACAGATTCCACGCCTGTTTGCAACAGGACCTGTTCCCCACTCTCCAGGAAAACCTGGGCAAACTCACCGAACCCATGCGCCAACTGGCCAACGCCATCTCCGCGATAAAGTCCGACCTTCCCCCGAACATTCTCTGCGACAGCCGTCACCTGCAGGGCAGACCCCGTCAACCCCGCCAAGCCATCTTCAACGCTTTCATCGCTAAAGCCATCTTCAACATCCCCACCACACGAGACCTTATAGAACGGCTTCACTATGATAAAACCATGCGCCGTCTGTGCGGGTGGTACAACCCTTGGGAAGTACCCTGTGAATCAACCTTCTCCCGCGCTTTCGGGGAATTTGCTGAAAACAGCATCCCCGCTGTGTTTCACGAAGAAATGATAAGGAATTTCCTCGACGACGAAGTGCTGCTTCATGTATCAAGGGACTCAACCTCTATAGAGGCTCGGGAAAAACCCGCTCCCAAAACAAAGCAGAACAAACAGAAACGCAAACCCGGCCGTCCGCCCAAGGGTTCCGAACCTGCAAAGCAAGAACCGAAACGCATTGAACGTCAGGGGAACATGAACCTAAAGGAGATGCTGCGAGACCTTCCCGACAAATGCGATGTCGGCGCGAAGAGAGACTCCAAGGGTTACAAACACACCTGGGTGGGATGGAAACTGCATATAGACTCTGGAGATTACGGCATTCCACTGAGCTGTATACTTACGTCAGCTTCTGTACACGACAGTCAAGTTGCGATTCCCCTGGCAGCCATGACTGCCCAGAGGGTGATAAGCCTCTATGATCTTATGGACTCTGCCTACGACGTAGATGCTATAGGTGATTACAGCAGATTGCTTGGACATGTCCCGATTATAGACCCAAACCCCCGCCGCAATTCTGAACTTAAGGCCGAATTGAGAGACGAAGCAAAGGCGCAGAGTGTTACTGGGATAACTGATGCCCAAAGACAGCGTTTCAAGCAGCGCTCCACGGTTGAGCGAACCAACGGACGGTTAAAGGACGAGTTCGGGGGGAGACATCTTCGGGTGAGAGGGCATGCCAAGGCGTTTTGCCATCTGATGTTCGGCATTCTGGCGCTTACAGTTGATCAACTGATGCGGCTGCTCAACTGATCTCTGTTTGTTCTTCCCTTTTATCTGCTTCTGTATGTGTGCTGGCGGGAGAGTTCCGTGCCCTGGAACTTGAGTTGTCCGTAATTGGAGTAAATTTATTCGTTACTGTCCCAAAAACAGACGTAAACCGGTTTTTTATCGCACTTTGTCTGTTCTGTTTGCCGGGGCAGTGGTAAGATTCTTCAGACAGCCTTTTTACTCAATAATTTTGCAAGAGGCTCTACAGTCTTTTCATAATTTTTGTGTCGAAATTGTTTTGTCAACTTTCATAGATAGTTCCCTAAATTTTCTCCGTTTTCCCGGAGGCATTACTTGTTATCCTCGCGGTTAATCTCGGTGTCGACTAGAGAAAACCGGGGAACGCCGCCTAACCGGCCCTGAAGGTAGCTCTTGCGGATATCCCTGTCATAGCGGATACCCTTGTAGTCGCTGAAGGAAAAAATATCCGAATTTCCCTCGGAGTTTTTCTCGGTAACCCACATTTCGTCGCGGCGGAAAAGGCCCTGATCCATGAGGGAAACATCGTGCGTGGTGAACAGCAGTTGTGCGCGGCTCTGCGCACTGCAGCCGTCAAGATAGATTTCAATCAGCTTCCTCATCAGAAGCGGGTGCAGGCTTCGATCCAGCTCGTCAATAACATATACACTGTTTGAGCCGAAAGGCGGCTCGCCCAGAAAGGCGGGCAGCAGATCAATCACTCTCCGGGAACCTTCTGATTCCTGATGGAATTCAAACTTGGCATCCGTTCCGTCAGGTCTGGTGTGGAACGCGACCAGCTTTCTTGCCACCACCTCACCGCCCCTTTTTGCAAGGACAAAACGTTCAGTACCGTGGCGAGCGTCCCTGTATCCGCCTTCTTCAATTTTTCCGTACAGATCTTTTTTAAATTCTTCTTCGAAAGGAATGCTCTCAAAAGGCACTTCTTCAAGACTCAGATAAGAGATGCCTGTATCAAGCTGCGGTATTGTTCTGTTAACCGCGCTACGCATCGGGTGTTTTTCATCGAGCAGGTATCCGAACCTTTGATATATAGAATCCGGGGCAATCAACGATAAGGAATTTCTGAACCAGTCATAAACCGGTTTGAAGTCGTCAACTCTCTGGGATACGGAGTTTGTAAGAAACAGCTGATTGTCCCTTGTGCCCTGAAAAGCAAAAAGGAGAAACTGTTTTCTGCCCAGTGAGCTGTGAAGATTCGGTTCGTTCCCCTGGCGGTTATACAGAGTCTTCTCGCTTGTGCTGGTAATCTCGACGAGTTTCTCCTCGACAATGGCCCCTCTGGTCGCGGCAAAGCTGAATTCGTAGATTGTTCCGTCAATCAGCAGCTCCATCCTGAAGTGGGAGGGCCTCTCCGTATACCCGTTTGCAAGTCGATAGGGCTCCACGGGAATCAGCTTGTCAGGGCCCGTTCCCCCAAGAACCAGATTCCTGACAAAATCCAGGGCTTTGAAAAAATTCGTCTTGCCCGACGCGTTTGCGCCATAGATAGCCGCTACAGGCAAAACCCTCATCTGATATTTCCCGATCCTGGGAATCCGGCTCCCATGCTGTCTTTCGCGGCTGGCAATCATTGAGAAAGAAACGGAATCGCGAAAAGACATCCAGTTCTCTATTGAAAAACTTATAATCATTTGACATCTCCTTATGTGGACATTAGCTCATTTAACACTGTTTTTATACATAAAAAACCTTAAAAATCAATTTAAAAGAGAAAAAATCTCTTTTAGCTGTTTCGGGTGAAAGGAAGCAGGGCATCTTTTTCCGAAAGACCCGGCGTTCGGTTCCACTCGTGCCGACACAATGGAACCGTCAAGACAGGCTAAGGGTTTCTCGCTATCGGAGGATTGATCTTCGGTTTTTGAGTGTCCGGAAGATTTCCCTGTCGTCCGAACGTAATAACTCCATTTAACATCGCTTTTTCTGTTCTTCATCCAGATCCGAGCATATTTTCAAGTCCCCATACACGCACTCTGGACACAGGCAGGTTGCTTCCGTGGAAGAGAAAAAAAGAGGGTTCTGAGGCAGAAGCCCGCTCCGGTGCATCTTCGCCATTTGAAAACCTCCTGCGCGGATGTTAGCTTGTTCCGGGGCATATACAGTTTCCTGTGCCCGCTTGTTTTCCGTAAGGGTCGTACAGTGCGGCCGAAAGCGAACCCTGATTCAAAAGATGAGGACTGTTAAATGAGAATCTGCGCAATATTCCTTGGGTGCCTTCTGGTTTTAAGTCCGTACTTACAGGCATACGGACAAATGCCGGAGGAAACAGAAACCGCGGGCTTGTATTCAGAGATGAAAGAGCGGGTGAAAAGCGGCCTTGGGAGCACGGCTGAATTTACCGGAAACACCGGAAAAGAAGTGTTAGGAAAAGGAGGGGACCTGTTTAGGGCCGGACATAAATATTCCCAGCGCGGCCTCATATACGGCAGTGAAAAAAAAGAAGACGGACTGTACTATGTGAAAATCGCAAAAGATTACGCGGGCGATATGGCAGCAAGCCTCCCGACCATCCTGCCCGTTCTCTCCCAGGATCAATGGCTCAGATATCTCAGGCAACTGACAGCTTCAGCGGCCACAGAGTTCGACAGGGCGCTTGATTCAGAATACCTCAAAACCGCCAAGGGGGGAGGCAACCACAGATTGTTTGACGGGGGGCATACGCTTGGAGGAGCATGGAGCAACATATCCAGGATGTGCGCCGAAACCGGATGTTCACGCAAAGAACAGGTAAACGGATATTTCAGAGCCCTGGGGAAAGACGCAGTTACGCCGAAAGGGCTGCCTTTTGTGACCATGGAGCCCGAGACCTATAGTTCGCTGGCTGAAAAACTGGACAAATATGGAATCAGCAGGAAGTGGACTTATGACGCTTTATCCTATGATGCCGCAGAAGTATTAGCCGCGGGAATAGCAGTGGCGACGGTAGTCTATCACCTGAAAACAGGACAGACCGAGGAATTATCCGAAGCCCTTGGCACGATAGGGGTTATGAGCATAGCTTCCGCCAACCCACTTTTGGCCCTGGTCGTAATTTCCTCCGTTGCGTACGCGATTGCGACAGGAACTGACCTTAACTCCGCACCCGCAGCCGAAGGAATTTTCAAAAGCGCAGTTGTTTCCGGGGTGCTTGTACTGATTCCCGGAGCGTTTCTGCTGCAGGTAACAGCAGCGATTGCGATTTCCCTTCTGCTTGAAAAAAACGTGACGGAAGAAAATGCTTCGTTCGCAAAAGACTACATGCGTGAGAAAAGCCTGATGCTTAAGTACTGGTTTGAGAGAAAAGGGGAAACATATCTTGTCGCAATAGAGGAACCGCCCCTTGGAACAGAAAACTGTATATTGCGCATCTGCCCTTGAGAAAAACCCGGCGCGGGCGTTTTCAGGCAAACAGACACAGGCAGCTGAAAAGGGATCCTCAGAAACCGAGACTTCCCAAGTATAACGCGACACCCAGAGTTCAATCTTGATTGTTGTGCTATAACAAGTGCCTCGGAGATTTTTTGATTGCAAGTTCCAAAACTTCGGAAAAGTTCCAACCTGATATGATTTGGGCTGCCGTTGGTGAGCACAAATCAAAGCGGGTTTTCTCCAGAAGACTGCCAACTTCCGGGCAGTTCGGTCGTGCCATTGCTTCCCCAAGTACCGCTGATAATTCCTAGGCACTCGGGGAAGGTACGTTCATGGTTGCCAATCCGCGACAGATGGTCTTTACACGAACGGCAACTTGGTTCAATGTAAAGTATCCATGCAACAAGACAGGTACTCTTGCTTCGTTCGCTAGGGGGAGTTGCCCCTTTTTTTATCTAGTTAATTGTTAGTTATTACAAGACGCTGGAGGAACTCCGTCCGCTGCGGGAAGCCCGCTAACAGTAGCTAAAGTCGCTCTCTCTCCCAACTCTTGGCCGTCTCTAGTCTCGACAATTACCACCCTTCCAGCTCTAATTTGTACGCTTAAGGTAGTAGTAACTTGAGGATCAGCTGTTAAGTTTTCTCCTCTTTTTAACCTACTGTTAAGGGTATCAGGAATGGTACCGGTTACAATGACAGAATCGCTGCCTGCCTTGAAGTCTCTGACAGTATCCGTCATTACAGGATCCTCAATTCCAATTACAAAGCAGTCGTCGCCTTCGTTCCCGGTAAGCGTATCCTTCCCTAAGCCCCCTGTAAGCCGGTCGTTTCCGGCGCCGCCGATCAATGTATCGTTGCCCCCCGCGCCACTAAGAAGATCATTACCGCCGCCACCTGTAATAACATTAGGCTCGTCATCACCCGTAAGAGTTGCTAACGTTGTACCGCCGTCCCCTTCCCCTTCCCTTACTTGCATGTTTTCAAACCCGTTGCTGCCTTCTGTCCAATCCTTAGTAGCACCACCACCTACAACAAGCGTGTCAGTTCCGGCGCCGCCCTCGACCATATCGCCGGCATCATCACCGGGGTCAATTGTATCGTCGCCTGCTTCGCCATCAATGTCGTCGTCGCCTGCTTTGCCATAAATGGTGTCGCTACCGCCACCACCTTTGATGGTGTCTTTGCCAAAACCTCCCGTAAGGATATTCGGACCGTCATTGCCCGTGATTGTATATGCAATGTCGTCGAAACCGACAATCTCGACATTCTCAATATCAATGTAGTCATCTTGGTCCCCATATTCGTCGGTAGAAAACCCTTGAGCGAGATTGATCATGAGACCGTCTATGCTAGGATCTGGTGTGCATTCACCATTAGTGCCAAGCGCCGTATTACAACCTATATATTTCACGGTATCGCTACCAGGCCCACCGTTGAGCAAATCGTCTCCATCACCGCCGGTTAAAGTATCATCCCCAGCCTCTCCGAAGAGGTCATCATCCCCTTCGCCACCATCCAAGATATCATCCCCGGCTCCCCCATAAAGCTCATCGTTATTTTTCTCTCCATAGAGCCTATCATTGCCGTCCATGCCACGAACGATGTCTTCCCCATCACCAGCTCTAACCGTGTTGTTGTCATCATCACCACAGATAACGTCATCATTGCTTGAACCCACAAGCTCTGCTTTTTTCTTAGCGAAAAGGTTGCAGTCTCCACTATCAGCGCCCGATTCTGGTTCCGGTTGTGTTTCCGGCTGCGGTTGTGTTTCCGGTTGTGGTTGTGTTTCTGGCTCTGGATCCGGTTCCGGACAGCTTTCGCCTTCCGCAATTAAAGGCCCGTTATTTGGACATTGGATTTTCGTCGTGTCATCCCCCGTACAACCAACCGCCACTAACAATGCAAAAATCAGTACAATTCTATTAAACATCACACACCTCCCTAGCAAATGAACTCTCTTGTTTCTTCAACCATGGATACCAAATATTATCCATAGCCAAAAGAATTTAACTTTCCGATTGCTTCCCTGACGGGTTTTACGCTATCTGAAACCTGACTAAGGCACTTCTCCTTAGACCATTGCTTTCTACTGTATCAAAGTATAAAAATAATAGCAAGAAGAAATTGCTGTAAGAATTCAAGAAGCGGTCACTCCGTACTGCGAAAAAATCAAACTTGAGAGCACAATGTAAAATCCAGTCTCCCATGCGCTTTAGTCTCTCATAACGAGATTTAATATGCTAAAAACACTTACCCATTGTCTTCTCCTTCCTCTTCTACAAACTTGTCTAGGCACACCTTAGCCTCGTCTTTACATTCCATTATGTAGGAAGTTAATGGCAACCCCAAACCAAGAGATAGAGAAGCTATAACACATTTCCTGCTTGTGATCGCCGGACAGTGTTCCTGAACCTTCTTGACGATATCTGTAACTTTCTTCATGTCCTCTTTAGAAGGCATGTATCCAGTTTCTTTGGAGTATGCTAAGAAAGCCTTAACTGCTGTCGAGTATTCCTTAGCTTTAGTGTAGTAGCTTTTGGGTTCCGGGGGTTCTTCCGATTTAGCTTGAGGGAGAAATATGATGCCCGGGAGGGAAATTACGAGAAGGGCTCCAATAAATATTCTAGTTTTCACAGTCTAATACACCCTCGGTGTCCCCTGTTCCAGAAAACCTTCATCAGGAATAACTATATCACACATTCTCAAGACATCTGAAAGCATATAAATTTGTATCACTTAAAGAAGCACCACTTGAGGAGACTGGAAAGACTATCCCTAATAATTCCACCTGATAATAACAGGCATGCTAGCGCTGAACTTGTTGCAGTTAATAACCTGAAACGAGGGAAGCGATGTTGGTATATTCAAAGAACCATTTGCTTCTAAGAATCTCCCGGAATCTGATCCTTCACTTAAAAAGCAAACTCGCTTATAATGATCATTGACATGAAACAAATTCTCCTCGTTGTCACGCTTTCAATCTGCGTTTGGCCGACAGGCTCTTTCGCCAGCGACCCGCCCGCTCCCGAGGACCATTCAGGCAAAACAGTGGCGGTTTCGCAACCCGCCGAAGCGCCGGGCGCCAAGGTGAAGGTATTTGTCCACCCCGACACAGGGGAAATCCTTACCAGTGAGCAGTGGGAGTCTCTTGGTATCGAAAACGATGAAACCGAGGCAGTACCACACTCTTCCTCAGAGCCCCTAGAAACGGAGAACGCCCAGACAACTCTTAAGGGAAGAAAGATCGATCTTGAAAATGGAGACTACGTAATAGTCGTTGACGCCCCCGATATGGTTGAAACCAGAGTGCAATTCGATGAAGAGGGAAAAGCCCATATCAGGTGCAATCACTGAACATCGAAAGAAAACTTCTCCCTGAGATTTTCTCTCCCGCTTACTGACTCCGTCCCGCCGTCACACCACCAGGGGGACAGTCTTTAGATGATCCTCGATAGCCCTGATCGCATCACCCGACAAAGGAAGGCTCGTCCTTTCCGTGCTCCAGTGCTGATGAAACAACGCGACGGTCTCGCGAGCCGTATCCAGAACAAGCTTCTCCGGAAGCAGGGCCTTGACGGCGAGATGGGAAAGCTCGTCCAGAGAATAACGGTCAAAGCGCCTGGTCCGGCTGAATTTCAAAGCGGCCTCGCCGTCCTTTATATAGGCGATCGTGGAAACGAAATCATAGGCCGGCGCCAAAGCCGCATTTCGCCCGTCGGGATAAATAAGGGACCAGTTCTTAAGATGCATGTCGGCATTGCCGATAAGCGTATTGAAAGTCAGGCGGCGGATAAACTCGGCAATGTCCTCCTCGCCGCATTCGGCCCCTATTACTCCGGCAATGTTTCGGGCGCTCGCCTTTTTGTACTTGTCCTCCGGATAGACGCCGAAAACCTGCGCGAAGTCCTCAATGTGAACCGCGCCGCCATCATCCGCCCGGTCAAAGCGTTTTACGGCAAGCGCCTGTCCACTCAAGCGACCGATGTCTTCGGGCAGGTTTGCGATATCGCAAACGTTTATGAGCCCTATCTCCGGCACGTTTATGCCGATGAGCCGGGCAAGCGTCATCATTGAGAACTCGTTCTCAGGCACGCCCGCGAAACGAAGGGAAGGCAGCTTGACTATCCATGAGCCGCCGACCCCCTTTGCCGGAAGGGTAAGACCGCCTCTTGGGCCCCGGACGGCCGAGAACTTAAGCTCCGCACCCGCCAGAGAGAATCGGAGGGCCCCCTCGCCCCGACCTTGATCCCCGCCGGAAGCCTCGGGCGGCCATGTTTCGCCGCCCGAGGGTCTGACGGCAAGAGCCCCCGGCAAGTCCGCGCCGAGGGCCCGGAGCAGGAAGAATTCGCGGACGGGGTTCACCCGGGCACGCTCCGCAAGGTAGGCGCGCATGCGCCCTTCAGGAAGCAGGTTTGAAAAAAAGGGTATAAGCCGCGTCTGTGTGGGCGGAAACCCGGTAATCAGTCCGCCGAACCGGTCCTTGAACCCCAGACCGACCACAGGTCTTGCGGAGTCCTCGATATAGGAATCGCGAAAAGCAAACAGCGTACGGTCGCCGCCGACGCGCGTAAGCGTGCCTACGGGGTCGCCGTGGAGCAGTACATCCAGAATATGTACGTCAGTCATCGCCTTCCCCATCAAGGCTGTAGAGGGGCCGCGGAACCTGTGGTCCTCTATCCGGGAGCACGCCCGCGAAGCTGCCGCGCACAAGCGATTTTACGGCAGGCAGAGATTTGCGCGGGACAAGCGCGAGTTCGAGATCAAGAGCACGGGCAAGCGCTACAAGGCTTGAGAGCCTGAGGTCGACCGCGCAGTTCTCTATCTTCGAGATATGGCCCTGCGGCACGCCCGCCTTCCTGGCGAGTTCACGCTGGCTTAGCTTCTTCTCCTCACGGGCTTTTCTGAGTTCACGGGCGATATGTTCGGTTACGTAGTTCACCTTGATATTTAATTCTATATTGAAATCAATTTTCAATATAGCTTAATATATCATATTGAGAGAGAAAGGCAAATGTTAATATGCGAATCTATATAATATGCCGTTATTGATATATTATTAAATATCAATAACTGGGAACAGCATGCAATGCTAGCCAAACCGTGGCAACATGGCGTTGTTTCCGAGTTCAATCCGGCTGGAATTCCTGCCATGAAAAAAAAGCAAGACAGGAGAGCTCACAGAAAACTTTTTTCTTGCATGATTCCGACCAGATTGCGAAGCAGGATTCTCTGTGAGTTGCTGATCCTCGATTGCCTTCCCGAAAAAGATTTACAGAAAGGGGAAAATTAGTTACCTCTTCTGTGGAGACAAAACAATGAAAATGTCGGCACTGATCGAATTTCTGGATCTGCTTTCAGAAAACGGTATATACGCTTTCACAAACGGGATGATCAGGAATGTTTTCCCGGGCGAACCGGAGGAAAACCTGAAAAAGACGCTCAAAAGAGCCGTGGCGTGCCGCGTAATCGAAAGAGCCTGCCGGGGCGTATATATGCGGAACAACTCCGCCAACGCCTACAAGCTTGAATCCATAGCGGCCGCGCTTCGCGGGGGAAAGTACTCCTACATAAGTCTTGAGACGGCCCTTTCGGAATACGGCGCAATAAGCCAGATGACGATTAACTACCTCACGGTGATGACGACGGGAAGGAGTCAGAAATACACAACCCCCTACGGAACAATAGAGTTTACGCATACCTCACGGCGAGAATCCGAGATTGTCCGCAATACTTACTGGCAGGACGAAAGACCGCTCAGGATCGCAAGCCTCGAGATGGCTTTTGAAGATCTGAAGCGAGTGGGCCGCAACATTCAGATGGTTTCAATGGAAACTTATCATGAGATAATCCGTGACCGAAATCCCGTTAACTGAAAGAGTCAGAAGGGTTATCAGAGCCGCTCCGGCCCTCGCGCAAACAGTGGGGAAACCGGAATTTGTCGCTTCCCTTGGTGCACATATTAAAGCGTTAACAGATATCCATGGGGCCCTTCGGGCAAAACACGGCCAGAGCTTCTTCCGTAAAGGAATCAGGGGAGAGCAGCCCTCGCCCCAATTTTCTCCATAATCCCCGCCGAGCACCCGGAGTAAGATTTTGCTTGCCTTGTTCCCTTTTTTGTATTACATTATAACTGTCATGTCCCAAAAGAGGATCCTCACGGCTCTTTTCCTAATCGCCCTGCTCGCAAGCACAGCAAGGGACGCCGCCGCAGGGGCCAAATGCGGCGGAAGGTTCTTTAACCCGGTCTCAGACGTCGACTGGAGAGCCATGTTTCCGATAAAGATAGGGGGAGTCGCCGTAACGCCGGGAGAGGGAACCGACACCGTAAGCCATTTCCCTATCTGTTTCTGCGGGTCGCCGGTCCCCAGGGTCGGCATAAAGGTTTCCTTCTGGGAGCCGGTGAAACTGATCGAGGTCGTAAGGCACCCCGGATGCTTCCCTTCGCTCGGGGGCAGAAAGCTTCCCCTTCCCTCTTTCGCCATGGCGGGGGCATACGGGGAGGGAGGCGGGCAGCGGGGGGACAGAACCTCGTTTCTTCACGTCCACCACTTTATCTACCCGGTGTTCTCGGTGCTCAGCCTTTTTTCAAGTTTCGGGTGCATGACCCAGGGAGGATTCGATCTCGCGTACATGACGGCGTTTGATCCCCTCTGGAGCAACGACGAGCTCTCGTTTCTGCTCCACCCCGAAATAGCGCTTGTGGCAAATCCCGTTGCGCAGGCATCGTGCGCCGCAGACGCCGTGGCCGCAGCGGGGGGCTTTGGGCTAAACGAACTTTTCTGGTGCGCCGGGTCGTGGGGAAGCGTCTACCCACATACGGGAAACAACGGGGCGACAGGAGACCTCCCGGCTGTCTACGCGCTCTCTGCAGTGAAGCTGCTTGCGAAACTGCATAACGAGCTTCTGGCGTTTAAGACCACGGGAGAGGGCTCCCTGTGCGCGCCGCGGCCCCACAGGGTAATAGTGAAGGACCAGTACAAGCTTCAGCTCGCTTTTCCCAAAAACACTGGGGCGTTCCCGATAGGAAGAACGACGGCGCGCTGGGCCCCCGGCAAGTGGTATCCCGGGCGGGGAGAGGACTGGGTATGGGTGCTATGGAGAAAAAAAGACTGCTGTTTGCTCTGATCGCGGCTGCGCTTGTTGCCTCGGGAGCAGCAAAAGAAAATCCCGTCTCGCTCGGAGAAATAAGGACCGAACCCGGCGAAGCGGAAATCTCCCGCGCGAAGAAACTCATGGGAGAGCTGCTCTCGCCCGACATGGCGGGGGCGGAGAAGACGCTTTCTGAAATAAACTCCCCCGGGAAAAAAGAAACAGAAGAAGTAATGGAGCTGCTCTCGGTAAAGCCCCCGCCCGGGGGAGTCTCCCCTGAGAAAAACGCAGACGCGGGAGGTGGGACGCCCGAGCTTTTTTACTTTTTCTCGTTCTCGATGCCGCACTCCTCCCTACGGGAGGCGGCACGGGAGAGCGCGGCCGGGGGCGCGGTGATGGTTTTGCGGGGCCTTTCGGGAGAGACCCTCGGGGAAACCGCCTCGCGGATATCGGGAGTAATCGGGAAAACCAAAGCTGAGGTCTGGATAGACCCCGTTCTTTTCGAATGCCTCGCGGTCGGGGCGGTGCCGCAGCTTGTGCTTGCCTACGGCTACCTGCCGGGCGCAGAGTGCGGGGATCTTCGCCACGTAAAGGTTTCGGGGGACGTATCTCTTCCCTACGCTCTCGGGCTAATGGAAAAGGAGGACGCAAATGCCGGGATGTTTATTAAAAGGCTTGGGAAAAACGGCTTTTATGACGATTAGCCTTCTGCTTGTGCCGATCTCCGGTGCCGGGGAGGATTTCGAGGCGGGCCTTCGGGAAGGACGTCTCCACGGAGCGGACATGCTGTCTCGCCACTCAGAAGCCCTGCGACCGTCAGACATAGGGGAAGAAGCGCCCCCGGGCTACGGGACGGAGTCCCTTGAGGAACTAAGAAGCGATGGGGCGCGGTGGACCGGGGATCCCGAGGGGATGAAAACAGAAGCCGAGGGCGCTATACAGGGCGGGGACCCTGCCACATCAGATGCCCCTGAGTTTCTAAGGCAAAGCTCCGCGCAGCGCCCCGCGGTCACCATAGACCCCGAAACGGACCCCATGGTCACAAGCTCAAGGGACGCGATCGAGAGCCCTCTGTCCTCATGCGAGAAAAAGGAGGTGTGCACCGAGTACGCAGAAAGCATCCTGAAAGAACAAAAGGAATGCTACGAGGAGGCAACGCTCAGCAAGCATCGCTGCAGCGTCAAAAAGACCGTTACCGCGGTGCCCGGGGACAAAGAGTCCATGCCCGAAACGCGCATCAAGACCGACAACGGCTGCGCGGGCTACGAAGCGGCCAGAAACTGCGAACCCTTCAGGAGCCGCTGCCTTGCGAGCGCCTTGACCCCGGAAGGAGAAACCGTCTGCACAAACAGCGAGCGCACCTACCTCTGCGCAAGCCCCCTTGTGGAAGGCCCCGGCTGCCCGAAGCTGCGCGCCGAGGGCTGCCAAAAGAGCGGGGCGCGCTGCGTCATGCGGTTTCGCGAGCACCCCGAACTTCCAGACCCGCCGGGGGCAGACCTCGGGGTATGCCTTGTCCAAGAGAACGCCTACGAATGCCAAAGGACCGTAAGCCTCTGTCGGAAAAAAAACGTAACGTATGACTGCGACGGGGAAATCCGCTGCGCCTCGGGGGATGACTGCTTCGATACGCAGACGGAGCGGAACGTCGATTTTCCAGAAGTGGCCTCACGCATGGCCATGCTCGCCGACATGGAAAGATGCCTCGCGACAACCGCAGACGGCGAGAGCTCAGCCGAGGGGTACGGCCCAATCGAGGTGGATGAGGCCACAGGGCAGAGCGCGGGACCGATCGACTGCGCGGACACTTCGGGCGGGGGAGTGACGATATTCAAGGGAAAGCGCTACCGCTGCGATCTAAATCTCGCGGGGTTCATACAGAACTGCTGCGCGAAAAAGGGAATCTTCTCGGGCGCGTGCCCCCGGAGCACGAAGGAGCTTCGCGCGAGGAGGGACGACGCGGGGGCGTGTCATTACGTCGGGATCCACAAGAAGAAAGTGCTCGGATTAACGCTCAAAAAAAGAAAGGTCTACTGCTGCTTTAATTCCAAGATGGCAAGGGTGGTCCACGAGCAGACAAGGGGGCAGCTCATACAAAAAGGACTCTGGCCCACGGTCGCAAACGGCGGCTGGGGCAGGCCCAAAAATCCCCGCTGCGGAGGGATGACCGCAGAGCAGCTCCAGGAAATAGACTTCGACACAGTTGATTTCTCTGAGATTTACGCAGACCTCCTAGATGCCACGGACATACCCGAACTTGTGGATGCGACCGAGAGCGCAGAAGAGAATATCGAGGACATCTGCCCGGACGGCTCGCTTGACTGCGGCGGGGAGGAGGAGCAGTGAGAGCGGTCGCCACTGCGCTTGCCGCAATGTTTTTTCTCCTCTCCATGGGGTCCCCGGCGCTTGCTGACCGTTACTTTGACCAGAGGGAGAGGGGCTGGTTCTGGTACGAGCCTCAAGGGGAAGAAAAGCGGCGCGAGGGCCAAAGACACCTGACCGTAGAGCAGATAAGAAAAAGGGGGGAGGAGCTTTTTGAGACGGCCCTTCTCTCCCCGACAAGGGAGAACGTGAGGGCGTACATGGAGCACCAGAAGAGGGTGCTTGAGCGAAGCGAGCGCTTCGCGCAAGTCTGGAAACGGGTCCTCTGGGAGAGTCCGGCTCTTGACTCGACGGTTGATAATCCCGTAAGCGCCGCGGGGGCCGAGATCTCAAGGGACCTCAGGAAAACCGCCCGCGACAGTGTGATCGGGAAAATATCCCGGGTGGGGAGGCTCGTTTTCTTTTTCCGCTCTGACTGCCCGTTTTGCAGCGGGCAGGCGGAGATAATAAAAACCCTTGAGAGAAGGCACGGGATCGGGGTCCTCGCTGCATCGCTTGACGGAAGGGGGCTTGCTCCTCACTACCCGCGCTTTGTCAACGGCACGGCGCAGGCCGCGCGTCTCGGAGTCGAGCGTGTGCCGGCGCTTTTCCTCTTCGTTCCCTCGCGAAAAAAGATCGCCCGCATAGGCACGGGCTATCTCACTCTCGGAGAAATAAGGCGAAGGCTGCACGTAGTGGGAGAGGAAGTTCTTGGGGCGAGGAGGGCGGAAGACAGGGGACTTCTGCTGCTCGGAGGGGAGGGGAAATGAGGAGGACATCCCTTGCGGCGCTGCTTGTTTTCTCCTTGGTTTTTTTGCCCCGGGTCTCACTCGCCGATCTCGGGGGTGAGGTCCGCGGCATGTTCGACCGCCTCGGGCTCTCGGGAACCGCCACCCCGGCCGGGGTCTACGAGGGGCAGTCAAGGGGATTTGTCACCGGAGGCTCGGTCTCTGTGAGGCTGCCTAACGAAACCATACAGCCGCTTTCCGTGAGCCTGCCGCATATGCGCTCTGGGTGCGGAGGGGTGGATCTTTTCCTGGGGGCGATCTCCTACATAAGCGCGGATGACCTTATACGGAAGATGAAGACCATAGGAACGTCGTTTGCGAGCTACGCGTTCATGATGGCGCTAAAGACGCTCTGTTCCCCGTGCGAGAACATAATGGAGAAGCTTGAGGCCGCCTCGCGCGCCGCAAACTCACTCAGCGTCGACACGTGCAGGGCGGGGGAGAGCCTCGCCGAGGGGATATTCGGGGAAGGGGGAGTGATAAGAGGAGAGCAGGCGGGGCGCTGCGCGTTTGTGGGAGTAAAACAGTCGCTTTTCACCGATCCCGCGGAGGGGCTCTCCGAATGCCGCACTCAGAGCGGAATGACAAGCACAGTCGCGGACATAAACGCGGGCACGGTCGCGCAGGACAAGGAGCTTGTGCGGCCCGCAAGGAACACCGTGTGGGAGGCGCTTCGGGCCATTCCCCCGGGAACTCTATCAAAGGAGCAAAAAGAGCAGGTGATGAGCGTCACGGGAACCTTCATAATCACTCAGACGGGTTCTGAGTACAGGCCCCCGACCATAAGCCTTGAGTACCTCGCGGGCGGAGGCGGCACGGGGAGAGTGTACAGCTGCGGCGGGGATCCCTACTGCGTTTCGCCCGCGACGGTGCCCGTCGGGGCTAACTTCAAGCCGTTTTCTGAACTTGTCTCAGAGAAGCTGCTCGAGGCCCACTCGGCCATAGTCGGGAACCGCCGACCGCAGGACGATACCGTCAGGTTCCTTGACGCCCTGCCCTTTCCCGCGTGGAAGCTTCTCTCCTCGGCCGGGGCCGTGGATCCCGAGATAGGCGGAACCTACGTCTCGGCGCTTGCGAGGCCGATAGCCGTGTTCTCCGTTGCGGCGTGGCTTGAGCGGGCGGAACGCAGCCTCTGGAGCGGAGTCGGGAGCTCGCAGAGGAGGGGAACTCTCTCGGCGATGGACAGAGAGAAGATCGCCGAGCGGATGAGGATGCTTCGCGAGGAGGTCTCGCTCATGATGGAGCAGGAGAACACGAAAATAGAGGAACTTGTCTACGCCCTCTCCATAATAGAGCACCTCGATTCCCGCTCCCCGGTGGTGTTCGAGAGAAAAAGCCGCCACGGGGCGGGCGAGGAGGTCATACAGGGGGCCAATTGAGAAAACCATGGGTAAAAAGAGCGCGCGGCGGGGTCCCGGGGGCTGCTTTTTCGCTCGGGGCGGCCGCGCTTGCCGGGGCGCTTCTTTTCCCGGAGACGGCAAAAGCGCAGGGAGTCTTCCAGATAGACACCTACGGAAACGGGCAGTTCATAGCCGAGGTGCTTAACTCCATAGCGATCCTCGCGGGCTCTGGCCTTCTGGGACTCATACGTCTGGGGCTTGTGGCCGGCATACTGCTTGCGGTTATGTCCTCGCTTTTCGGAGGAAGGATGGCGCCCGGCCGCCAGTTCGCGCTCTCCATACTCATCTACATGACGCTCTTTGGCGTTAAGGTCGATATGGCGGTCTACGACAGGGTGACCTCGTACACGAGAGTGATATCCTCGGTGCCGGCCGGGATCGGCGTGTTCGCCTGGGCGACCTCGGGGGTCGGAAGCGGCCTCACCAGGGTTATGGAGGGGGCGTTTTCGCTTCCCGACGCGCTTAGCTACTCGAAAAACGGGCTGCTTCGCGGTGCAGAGCTCATAAAGCGCTCGACGTCGTTTACAGTCGCGGAGCCTCATCTCGCGAACACCCTTGACTCGTTTGTGAGGGAGTGCGGCCTTAAGAGCGTAACCTCGGGGCTGCTTAGCCCGGACGGCCTCGAGAAGTCGGCCGACCTTTTCTCCTCCATGGGGACGGCAAACTACCGTTTCGTCGAGCTCCACACAAACGTCGCTCTGCCCGGGGGCGCGTACGCCTCCCCTCCAAGCGCGGGGGACTGCTCTGCGGCCCCAAGGCCCATACTCGCCTACTGCGGAGAGGCCCACGCCGGGATGCGGGCCTGCCTCAGTGCCTACTACCCCGGGTGGGCGGTTGAGCTTGCCGAGGAATCCGGGTTCGTTGACCGCCAGACGAACATAACCGACACCGCCGGCTTCACAGAGGCCCTTCGTGAATCGTACAGGGAGCTTGCCGGGGTCTCGATGTCGGCAAAGGAGATAATCATCCAGAACGCCATGATAAACAGCTACTCCCGCTCGGTGAGATCTCTCGCGGTCGCCGGGGGATCGGAGGCCTCGCTTCTTAGCCTCTCTATCGCCGAGGCGCGCGCGAGGCAGAAACACTCGTTTCTCGTGCTGGGGGAGATGGCCCGCCACACCCTCCCCTACATAAGGGGGCTTCTCCAGGGAATGCTCTACGGCATATTTCCCGCGGTAATCTTCCTGGCGATGACGCCGCTTGCCGCGCGCATAATCCCCGCCTACCTGATCGCGATGCTCTGGACCGAGCTCTGGAATCCCATATACGCCATAGTGAACCTGTTCTCAAGCCTGAAGCTCGCAAGAGCGCTTGAGCCCTACACGGACGGCTCGCTCACCGTGATATCGAGGGGATCCGTGGTCCACGAGAGCGACATGGCAATGGCGGTCGCGGGGCTTGCCGCCACCATAGTCCCCATGATCGCCTACTACGTCGTCTCAGCAAGCCAGCACGCCGTGGTGGGAGCCGTGCAGCAGTTCATGGGACCCACGCAGTCGATCTCGACCCAGACGGCCGGAGCCCACGCCGCGGGAAACATATCGCTTGGAAACGTGTCGGTCGCGACAGGACGCTACGATACCGTAACGGCGAACAAGTCAGACGTCGCGCGGGAAACCATAACGGGTAATCTCAGCCGCCGCTACGAAAATGTCTACGATCAGCCGGCCTCAAGCGTGGGCGGAATGCGGATAACGGGAACGGAAGGGGTGCGGTTCGCGGCGAGAGAGGAGCTTGCCGACACCATGAGGAACATGGAGACAAGCAGGGAGGCGGTAACGGATTCTGCGGCCGCGGCGTCCGTGCGGGTGGTCGGTGCCTCGCACACGGCGGCTGACGAGAGGAGCTACTCCGAGGTGCTCGGGCTCTCAAGCGCGACGGGTGAGAAAAAGGATCTTGCGACCGTGCTTGAGACGGCCGAGAGCCTCCAGAGCAGGTTCGGCCTATCCCGCCAGGAGTCGCTTAAGATGTCGTGGGACACGGCGATGGTCTACGAGGCGGGAGCGAAGGCGGGGACTTCCGCGGGCCTCGGCGGCGGGGGAGCGTCGGTCGGAGCCGGGATAAAGGCGCGGGGAGCGCGAAAGACTGACTCAAGCGCCGCCGAGAGGTACGAGGAGGCTCGGGAGTTTGCCTCGAGTTCTAACTCCCGGGTGAATTTCTCAAGGGCTTTTTCCGAGCTTGAGAGCACGCTTTCATCAAAGGAGGCACGCGAGAGCCTGCAGTTCACGGCCCGGGACTCAGAGGAGACAAGGGCCGAGCTTCGCTCAGCGAGAAGTTCCCTTCAGGACTACTCCTCCCAGAGGGAGAAGGCCAGAGCATATTCAGAAGTCCTCTCCGGGGAGAGTTCCTTCGGCGCGGGGCTTGAGAGGGAGTACACCCAGACGGTGTTTGCCGACATGAGGGGGCAGGGCTATTCGGATGGCTACGTGGCCAGAGGACTCACCGACCTTCGCGACGGAAGATACGACACTGAGGAAGCGGAAGCCGTCTCCGGGTCGATACACAGGGTTACGGGTCTTTCGGGACTCATCGGGGCGGGGAGCGAGACCAGAGAATCGGTCGCCGCCATGCCCGCCGACGGCTACGGTCTCGGGGACGTACGCAGGTTCGAGGTCGACGCGGAGGGGGCCTTCGGGGAATACAGAAAATCGGCGGGCGGGGGCGGAGTGGAGCAGACGCGAAGCTCCATAGAGGAAGGTTCCGCCGCGGTGAGAGAGGAGGTGGGCCAAGCTAGAGAGAGGGCTCGGGGTGGAATCGAGGGCGGCGGAAGAAGAACCGCGGAGGATCTCGGGGCGGGGAGGGAGGAGATACTTTCAGACGGGGAACGCCTTAAGCGCTCTACCCAAGGAGTGCGTGAGAGACTCGATAACGCCAGACCGCAAAGCGCTTCCGGGGAGGGGGAAACATCCCGGATCAAAAAGACGATCGAAAGCAGCCGGGCGCAGCAGCGCAAAAACGACGGGGCAGGCTGATGTGTAGAGCATCCATTGTTATCTATAAAACCGCGGATATATTACTTATAAAATCGCGGGAGAAGTTTTTATAAAACCGCGGATATAAAAATAACAATGCGGAGAGTTTCTGATCATGTCGCCTTCCTATGCCCGCTGGCAGCGCGGCACGCTTGAAAAAGCCCTTGAAACACGCCGAGTGCTGCTGCTCCGCGGAGCGCGCCAGTGCGGCAAGACCTCACTTGCGAGAGAACTGATCTCGAAGGACATCGCCTACCGCAATCTGGATGATTCTGCCGTACTTCGGATTGCTGAAACCGATCCCCGGGGGGTTGTAAAGCACGTGGGAAGAACTCTCATTATCGACGAAGTCCAGCATGCCCCCGATCTGCTTTCCGCGATCAAGATAAGCGTGGATGAAGACACAAGGCCCGGGCAATACCTGCTGACGGGTTCTGTGGACATGGACTCTTCCCCGGGTGTGCAGGAGTCTCTCGCCGGGCGCATAAGAAAGGTACGGCTTCGCCCGCTTGCGCATGGAGAGATTCTGGGAGCGTCTCCGGATTTTCTTGACAGGGCTTTCAGGCAAGATTTCGGGCATCCCGACCGCGTTTACGACCGTGACTCCATGCTGGACATCGCTTTTGCGGGGGGCTTTCCGGAAGCCATTCTGCTTGACGGCGCGGAACGAAGACTGTGGCACCGGAACTATGTGGACGCACTTTTGGAGCGCGACCTGAGGGATCTCGGGCGTATCCGCCGGCGCGACGCCATGGGGGAATTGATACGCACCCTCGCGGCGTGGTCAGGCAGGTTCATGGACATCTCGGCCATAGGAGCGGGACTCCCCATCACGCGTCCCACGGTCGAGACCTACATAAACGCCCTTGAAGCCCTCTACCTGGTCGAATGTCTGAGACCATGGAAACGCACCGATTACGCGCGGGCGGGACGACGCCCCAGGCTTTTTATGGCCGACTCGGGGCTCATGGCCTCGATTCTCGGCTGGGACCGCCAGCAGGTGCACATGGACGCTTATCGCTCGGGCAAGCTGGTCGAAACCTTCATGTTCAACGAAATAGCTACCCAAGTAGACATCCATGCCGGAGAATACGACCTGTTTCACTACCGCGACCGGGAAAAGCGCGAGATTGATTTCCTGGTTGAAAGGGATGACGGGGCGCTGCTCGGGATCGAAATCAAGGCGGGCTCAGCCATTGGAAGAAATGACTTCAGAAGCCTTAAATGGTTTCAGGAAAACATCGCCCGCGAAAGGCAGTTTACGGGAATCGTACTCTATTCGGGAGAAATCGCGGGTTCCATGGGCAATGGGTTGTGGGCTGTTCCCTTCGGAACGATCTGGAACCGAACGTAGGACATCGCGCGGACAGAAAGTCCGCCGTCGCATCTGCCCGGGAACCGAGGCTTTTTCCCGAAACTCTGCCGCTTTGACATTCTTTGCAAGAAAGCTTGATTCGCAAGAATAGATTTCCGTGCGGAATTGATTATAATGCCCGACCGGAAATTCAATCAGGGAGTCAAACAGCAGCTTCAGCAAATTGAGCAATACCAAGAAAATTTCTTCCAGGAAAGACATGCGCTATCTGCCTTCTTACAGTGTTGCTGAAGCGGCTTTATATCTGAGGCTTCCCAAGTTCACTTTGCGGGCTTGGGTTAAAAGACAAGGCAGTTCCGAACCTTTAATTGCCCCCGCTCATAAAAACCCCCTCGCCTTGTCTTTCATCAACCTGGTTGAAGCGTATGTCCTCGCTTCAATACGAAGAGAGCACAGGCTCCCCATAAGCAAGATCAGAAAATGCCTTGATTTCATATCGCAAATATTTCCCTCCGACAATCCTTTGGCCGAAAAGAACTTCGAGACGGACGGCCTCCCCCTGTTCTTAAGGAAGTCAGGTCTCGCCTATGGCATTTCCAGAGGAAGCGGGCAGATAGCATTGGAAAACATTATTAAAGAATACATGCAGAGAATAGGAAGAGACTCACACGGTCTTCCCGTAAAACTCTATCCATTTTCAAGAACCGGAAAGCCAGATGAACCCAGATCAATTCTGATCGATCCCAAAATTTCATTCGGTCGCCCGATCTTATCCGACATAAGCATCCCAGTAGAAATTATCGTTGAACGCTACAGGGCCGGAGAATCCATAGGAGAACTGGCCGGAGACTATGAGTGCAGCCAGAAAGAGATTGAAGAAGCAATCAGATGTCAATTATGGGCCAAACCCGCCTGAAATCAGCAAACAGCAAAAAGGCTGTCTCTCCGGCGAAGGCCGCTTACGAACCGTGATATATCGAGAGAAAGGCGGTGTAGGTGAAACCGAACTGCATCAGCAGCAGGAAGGGAACCCAGATGAAAAATCCCATGTAGAGAACGTACGCCACCTGGAACGTGAAGAAAACCGAGAGGACAACCTCGAAAAAGGTAGTAATCCCTTTTGAGGAAACGTACGCCGAGGCTCTCCACCGGCCTTGGCTGCCCACAACGGCGTACTTGGGAGTTCTGACAAAACCCGACGTCCTGCCCAAAACCGCCTCAAGTACTGCCTTGGCGTTGTTGACGCCTATGCCCGCCCCGACGCTCAGCGCAACGGGTATGTACTTGTAGAACTCCCGCGCCTGGGCGCCGTGGGCCTCGCGGACCGCCAGTATGTAGAACCTTATTATGGCGAAAGTGCCGAGGGCCACCCCCGTGACGCTTGCTATGAAAAGGTCGTTAAGCCAGATCCGCTCCCAGAGGAAGCTCATGGGTATTATGAGAACTATCGTGGCGAGCAGGAACAGGTAGCTGAAATTGCCGAGGAGATGGAAAACGCTCTCGGCCTTGACCTTAAACGGAATCTGGGAGTCGCGAAGCACCGAGGGCAAAAGCTTCCCCGCCGTCTGTATCCCTCCCTTAACCCACCTGTGCTGCTGTATCTTAAAGGCGTTCATGTCAACGGGAAGCTCCGCGTCCGATATGACGTCGGGCAGGTAGACCGCACGCCACCCGTTTATCTGCGCCCTGTAGCTTAGATCAAGATCTTCGGTCAGAGTGTCGTGCTGCCACCCTCCGCTCTGCTCTATGCATTTTTTGCGGATCACCCCGGCGGTGCCGTTGAAGTTAAGAAAAAGTCCGTTTGAGTGCCGGGCGGCCTGCTCCACGACGAAATGTCCGTCAAGAAGCACCGACTGGGCTTTGGTCAGAAGCGAGTAATCGCGGTTAAGATGCCCCCATCTCGTCTGCGCTATCCCGACCTTAGGGTCCTCGAAGCACGAAACGGTCCTTCGGAGAAAATCCCTCGGGGGAACGAAGTCCGCGTCGAAAACCGCTAGCAACTCCCCGCTTGCCTGCGCGCAGCCCGCGGCAAGCGCCCCCGCCTTGTACCCCTCGCGGTTCTCCCTTCTTATATGCTTTATGTCAAATCCCGCGGCCCGGAGCTCCTCGGTGCAGCGCGCCGCTATGCGGCTTGTGTCGTCGGTTGAGTCGTCAAGCACCTGCACTTCTAGCAGGTCCCTCGGGTAGTCAATCTCGCAGACCGCGCGGATGAGCCTCTCGGTCACGTACATCTCGTTATAGATGGGAAGCTGCACCGTGACGCGCGGAAGGCGCCCTTGTCCCTGCGGGGCTCCGCAGCGGCGTGCCTTTGTCCTCGAGTAAAGATGCACCAGGTAATAGCGGTGAAGACCGAATATGCAGAGAAAAACGGAGGAGATAACGTAAAGCAGGGTGAAGAAGTACTTTATAAACTCAAACAACTCTCAAAACCTCTTATCTCTAAAGACCCTGTTGTTCCTACGGCCTGAATTTCGCTATCCTCTCGGCCGCCTGCTCTATCCTCTGCGTGTCAAACGTTACCGACACCCTTGCGTACCCCTCGCCGCAGTCCCCGAAACCGTTTCCGGGAGTTACGACCACGCCGGCTTCGGTGAGCATTCTCTCCGAGAACTCAGAAGAGGTCATCCCCCCGGGAACCTCGAACCACACGTAGAAGGTGGCCTCGGGGACGGTGTACTCTATGCCCGCTTCCCGAAGGCCGCGGCAGAATATCTCGAGGCGCTCCCTGTAGACCTCTTTTCTCTCCTCAAGCCCGACGGAACTGTTGCGAAGCGCCGTTATGCCCGCCTCCTGGACCGCCTGGAAAACCCCCGAGTCTATGTTCGTCTTTACCTTCCCTAGACCCGCTATGGCCCTCTCGTTCCCCGCGGCGAACGCCAGGCGCCACCCGGTCATGCTGAAGGTCTTTGAAAGCGAGTGGAATTCGATTCCCACGTCCGCCGCCCCCGGTATCTCGAGGAAGCTCAGGGGGTTTTTTCCGTAAAATGCTATCTCCGTGTAGGCCGCGTCGTGGCAGATGAGTATCTCGTTTTCCCGGGCGAAATCGACCGCTTCCCTGAAAAAACCCTCGCTGGCAAGAACCGTGGTCGGGTTGTTGGGATAGTTAAGAAACATCATGACGGCCCGTTTGGCCACCTCCGCGGGAATGGCGTCTAGGTCCGGAAGAAAACCGTTTTCCTTAAGAAGCGGCATCGCGTAGGGAACCCCTCCGGCAAACGTGGTCGAAACCGGGTACACGGGGTATCCGGGATCTGGCACGAGCGCCACGTCCCCCGGGTCAACAAACGCCAAAGGCGCGTGGGCTATACCTTCCTTGGAGCCTATGAGGGTCACTACCTGCCTTGCGGGGTCGAGGCTTACACCGAAGCGCTCTTCGTACCACTCGGCAGCGGCCTCCCGAAAAGACGGCATGCCCACGTAGGACGGGTAGCGGTGGTTCGCCGGATCCCCGGAGGCCTCGCGAAGCGACTCCACTATGTGCTCCGGCGTCGGTATGTCCGGGTCGCCCACCCCGAGGTCGATCACGTCGACCCCCTTCTCAATCAGCTCGTTTTTTTTTCTGTCGATTTCGGCGAAAAGGTATGGAGGCAGCTGCTCGATTCTCTCCGCCCACTTGATTTTCATGTAAAGTCCCCCAGAGGATAGATATATCCTGACGGGGTATTAGGCTAACTTAACGGAACCTTATGGGCAAGTGCGCTTTTGGGCCGTGTAGGGAACAAATTAAATTGACCGGTTTCTTAACAAATTGGCCGAGACTGTGAAAGTGTCCCTAGGGCAAAGCCCGCTGTTTCCCCTCCCACTGTTCGTCATCCGGCAACGGATCGAAAAAGCCCTCGGGCAGAACAATTTTCCCCTTGAGGACATCCGGCTGCCGTTTGCCCCGGGGTTTGAGTCACCTCGATTTCCCTGAGTTCGTCAACAAGTATCTCACCGGGGTGAATAAGCTCCCTGGCCATTGCCCTTACCTCCTGCTTCTCGTTTTTATGCCGATCCAGTGACAATCCGCGGCTTCCACGTCACAGGCGCCTTCTTCCCATCTGAAACATACGCGTCACTTCTAACCATTTCCCTGCTTCAGCATACCGCATTGACCAGTCACGTAAACAGTCAATGGGTTTGTGCAGTCAGTCATAACAATTTCGCCCCCGACAGCGAATCCGCGCGAGGAAAAACGCCGGGTTCCGGACTTTAACCACCCCTTAACGGGAGCTTTACGCCGCTTTGATGAAGATCGGGAATAAGTAGCGCTCGGGGGTGTGTTTAACAACGCCCGCAAAAAAGATTACAATTATGTTTTGTGCAAGGAGGAGAGGGTTGAAGATACTTTACGCCATACAGGGAACCGGAAACGGCCACATAAGCCGCTCAAGAGACGTGATAGCCGAGCTTCAAAAGTCGGTTGAGGTCGATATACTGGTAAGCGAGCGCCAGCACGAGATAGATCTCGGCTTCGAGGTGAAGTACAACCTCCGGGGACTTGGCTTTGTCTTCGGGAAAAACGGCGGAATCGATTACTACGCCTCCATAAAGAAGGCCCGCTTCGACAAGCTGCTCGGAGACGTGAACGACCTTCCCGTGGCCGATTACGACATGGTGGTAAGCGACTTCGAGCCCATATCCTCCTGGGCGTGCCGCCTTAAGAAAAGGCCCTGCGTGTCCCTCTCCCACCAGACGTCGTTTGCCTCACCCAAGACCCCGAGGCCCGAGAAGCCGAACAAGATAATGGAATTCATAATAAAGTGGTACGCTCCCGTGTGCATACCGCTCGGGCTTCATTTCCGCGAGTACGACAACTTCATAAAAACCCCCATAATAAGAAAGGAACTTCGCCGCTACGAATTGCGCCGAAACGGCCACTACACGGTCTACCTCCCGAGCTTTGACGAGCGGAAACTGATCGGGCACCTCGGGGATATCGACGTGCGCTGGGAGCTTTTCTCAAAGCACTACAAGGGAGAGCCCTACACCGAGGGAAACGTCACCGTGTACCCGGTAAGCTACGAGAAGTTCATAAAAAGCTTCGCCGGAAGCGAGGGCATACTCACAAACGCCGGGTTCGAGACGCCGTCTGAGGCCCTTTTCCTGGGCAAAAAGCTGCTCGCGGTGCCGATGAAGGGACAGTACGAGCAGGAGTGCAACGCGGTGGCGCTTGAGCAGATGGGATTCGAGGTGCTCCACAAGGTGGGCGAGGATTTCGAAAGCACGCTTGAGAGGTGGGTATCCCTCCCCCGGCCGCAGCCCGAACCTTACAGAGACGTCGTTCCCGACATATCGGAAACCATACTCGCCCTTGCCGAGCGCTACGGGGACAAAAAGGAGTTCAGACATCCGACGGGTTCCCCAATCGAAGACGCCGAGGCGAAAGGGCTTCTCGATCTTTTTCTCTGAGAAAAAAACCTCGAGGGGATCAGGGAAGGAAAAACCAGAAGACCGCAACCCCGAGAACCAGTCCCGCCAGGGTCTGGGCCAGGCTGTGGCACCCGAGCCTTATCCTTGACCAGGCGACCAGCAGGGCAAGGGGCGGAATAACGAAAATCAGCGTCTCGTGCGGATAGGCAAACACCATAGCCCCTAGCGCTCCCATTGCGGCGCAGTGACCGCTTATCTTCCAGTAAAGCGAAACCAGTATCCAGAGGCCCGTAAGGGCCAGACACAAGTAGCCGAGCGTCACCAGGGCGGCGGGCCCGCCAACAAAACCGTAGAGAACAAGGGAAAACACGGAGTAGACGAAAATAATGCTAAGCGGCCTTATCCGCTCCTCCCTAACGCTTATATGAAAATCCGTCACCTTGCCCCGGCCCATGAGATAGAATATGTAGGCCGTCGGGACGAGCACGAAAAGGAGCATGAAAAAAGAGGTCCAGAGAAACTTGGCGGAGTGGTCAAGCGAGTAGGAACAGAGAATCACCGCGTAGGAAACCACAAGCGCGGGGGAAAGAAGGGTGGAGACGAAGTTCGCCGCGCCCGCAGCCCTGCCGCCCTCGGCGGGGCGCGGAAACGTGATCTTCTGAGCTATGTTGTCGTTGTTAATCATCTGTGCTTAACCCTATATAAAATAAAAACCGCACGGAGCGCAAAAAACAAGGGCTAAACCGAAGGTTTTGCGTTTTTTTAATCACCCCTTTAAAAACCGTTAACCCGGCCTTAAAGCTACGGGGCGAAGAGGTTTCTAAAACCCGAAAATTATCTGTATAATACCCGACGGGATGGCTGCAAAAAGAAAACAAATCTTCCCCGGCGGCGCCGCGGCGGCAACTGTCCTTTGCGTACTGGGGGCGCTTGTATCGGGATACCTGCTTGTGGCTGACTTTTTGCTCGGGGGCGCAGAGCTTTGCCTCACGGGCAAGGGCTGCGACATGGTGAGAGAGAGCCGGTACTCCAGTATCGGGGGCATCCCGGTCTCGCTGCTCGGGCTTTGCGGGTACGCGGCAATGGCCGCTGTGGCCGTCTCGCCCCTTGGGCGGCGCGCGAGGTGGAACCTTCTCTTCCTGCTGTCGGCTGCGGCCGTCGGTTTTTCAGCCTATCTCACCTATCTTGAACTTTTCATAATAGAGGCGCTTTGCTCATGGTGCGTCGCCTCGGCCGCAATCGCGGCGGCGCTGTTTCTGCTCACATCCTCTCAGGTAACCGGCGGCGCCGTAAAGTCCTTCGCCAAAGCGGCTGCGGTGCTTGTTCTGGTGTTTGCCGCATCCTACTCCATTCATTCCCCCGCGCCACGGGAGAATCCGCCTTCAGCGGCCACCTTCTACCAGGTAAACCTTGCGAAATACCTCTCCGAGCGCAAAGCGACCATGTACGGCTCATACACCTGCTCTCACTGCGAGAAGCAGAAGGAGCTTTTCGGAGGGGCTTTCGGCCACATAACCTACGTCGAGTGCAGCCGAAGCGGTCCCGACCCCGACCCCGCTCTCTGCGCGGCCAAGAACATAAAAAGCTACCCCACCTGGGAAATCGGCGGAGAGTTCCACCAGGGGGTAAAGACCCTCGAGCAGCTCGGGAAGATCTCGGGCTATTCGGGCAAGTGACAGCTCCCCGCTACAAGGCGTTGCGATCACTTGCTATTTCTTTGACAAGGGGCTTTTATCAATTATTCTTATCCCGATATTCGCACTGCATTAATACTATATAATCAGCCGTGCTCCAGGCGGCAATGAGGTAAAGGGTGGAGAGAAGAAACGACGGACTATCATTCATAGTATGTTGCAACAAGTTCGGCTGGACCAGATCCTGGGGTGTAAGCAGGGAACGGCTCCATCTGGTGCTGGGCGGCGTGGGGATTTTCCTGCTGGGCGCGTTTTTCTCCATCTTTCTCTCATACAAGTTCTACGGGGATGCGCAAGATATCCGGGCGGAGAAGCAGGCCGAGATAGACGAACTGCTAAGCGCCGTCGAGGCGATGTCGCATGAGATAATCGTAGACAAGAAACTTGAGGACAGGTTCATAAAAAGGGTCCTTCGTCTCGAGAAAAAGCTTGCCTCCATGGAGAGAACGCTCTCTGAGAAAAAGCGGAGAAGGGCTCTCCACGCGGGAGGAAGCGGCTTCCAGGCAAGCGATATCGGTCACGATTACTTTGACGCGATAGAGAAGGACATAGACCGCCTCGCCGAGGTCATGGACTCGATTCCCTTCGGAAAACCCACCCGGGGAGGAATCTCCTCGCGCTACGGCTACAGGCAATCCCCCTTCTCGGAAGCCAGGGAGTTCCACGGCGGAGTAGACTTCAGGGGAAAGACAGGAGACCAGGTCACAGCGACAGCAGACGGGGTCGTTGAGAAGGCTCGGTACGAGAAGGGATACGGAAAGCTCGTTGTCATCAGGCACAAAAAAGGCTACAAAACTCTCTACGGGCATCTCTCCGAAATAAATGTCACCAAGGGGCAGAAGGTCGCAGCAGGAGAGGAAATAGGGAAATTGGGATCGACAGGCCGCTCCACCGGGCCGCATCTTCACTACGAGATAATAAGGTACGGAAGAAGGATCAACCCCATAAAACACTTAAGGTAAGGAAAACCCCGCATGTACAACAGCAAGCGGAAGAACAAAAACAATAACTCGGGCGCCGTGGAAACGATTCTGGGCGAAGGGGCGGTGTTCGAGGGAATCGTCTCGTGCGATGGATCGATGAGGGTCGAAGGGGAACTCAGGGGAGACATAAAAGTCGCCAACTCAATCGTGGTGGGTCCTAACGGTTCGGTGACCGGGGACATAAACGCAAAAGAGGTCATCATATTCGGGAAAGTAACCGGAAAGATAGACGCCAAGGCGCTTGAGATCAAAAGCACGGGAGAAATAACGGGAGAAGTCGAGATCGAGACCCTGATAACCGAGGCCGGAGGAATCATGAAAGCTAAGTGCGAAATGAAAACCCCGGCACCGAAAAGCCCGAAGGACAAAGGCCAGGCCCCCGGCGCCTCCCAAGCCGCAAAACCCTAGTGGTGGTGGCTGCGGCGATTTGCCTCCGGGGGATCGAGGACAGGCGCCGTAACCGATATCCGCTCGCCCGAGCGGAACTTTAACTCCAGAACCACGCTTTCTTTCATGTCGCCCGAGAGACCTTCGAGCATCAAGTGATAGCCTCCCGGCGAGAGGGCGACCGACGCGCCCGCCGGAACCTCAATCGAAGCTACCTTCTTCATCGCCATTTGGCCTTCCCTCATCTCCGTAACATGAAGCGAGGTCGAAGCGGAGCAGCCGCAGCTTGCCTCCAGAAGCTCGTCTCCCGCCGAAGCAGGGTTCTCGATAACCATGTAGGCCGCCGTTGCGGAAGTCCCGGGGGGATTTCGCCTTACCCACGGATCCTTAACAGAGATACCCCCCTCGCTCCAGGCCGGGGGAGCAGCAAGAAGGAAAACAGCTAAAACGAGCAGTGCTTTTCTAACGTTCATGGACACCTACAGAAGAAGGCGTTTTACGTCGCCTGCGATTTTTTTCGGGTCAAGTTTTTCCTTGGGGTAGCGCAGCAGCATCTCGCCGCCGGGACCTATCAGGTAAACCGCGGGCGAATGAACCACGCCGTATTCTGATTCCGAGGCCCCCTGCTCCTTTGAATAAAAGGTCCCGCAGGCGTCGTTTACCTGCTTTATGGCCTGCTCCGGACCGGTGAGGCCGACTATGCGGTCGTGGAAAAACGGAATGTAGGCCCCGAGCCTGGCCACGGTGTCGCGCTTGGGGTCAACGGTTATGAAAAGCGCCTCGGCCCTTTCGTCTCCCACCAGATCAAGCACCTCTCCCAGCATCCCCAGGGTGGTGGGGCATATGTCCGGACAGTTAGTAAAGCCGAAGTTAAGCAGTATGACCTTGTCCGGGTGATCGGAAAGAGAGAACTGCCGGTTCTGGTGGTCGGTCAGGGAAAAATCAAAGGCGGGGCGGCGGTACTCATCCCCGTGGAAGCTTCCCTTGTCGGCGCGAAGAAACCCAAGGACCGCAACCCACACAAAAGCGATCAGGATCAAAGCGGTTAAAAGCAAGTAGCGACGTTTCATTACATGGGACTCCCTAACAGATCAGGGCAGGAAATATACACAACCTTTTCGATTAGAACAAAAAAGAGCGCCTCAGGGGGGCCGAGGCGCTCTTCCTAAACAAAAAGGAGGATGAAGGATGAGTATTGATCAATGTTTCTAACCAACACTGTAAATATAAGTAATTTACTTAAACTGTCAAGAGAAAATTAAAAAATTCTTAAAACACTACAAAAAAGCGGGCAGGGCGCCTGTGCGCCGTGCCCGCTTAGTGGTTTCTACAAGGTACAAGGGGGGCTTCTACATCATGCCGCCCATGCCCATCGGTCCGCCAGGAGGCATTCCAGCACCGCTTACCGCCTCGTCTTTCGCAAGGTCGACGATCAGCGCCTCTGTGGTGAGCAGAAGACCCGCGACGCTTGCCGCGTTCTGCATGGCTGTCCTCGTCACCTTCGCAGGATCGAGAATTCCGGCCTTTATGAGATCGGTGTACTCGAGCTTCGCGGCATCAAAGCCGTTTGAGCCCTTCTGGTTTACCACCTTCTCAACCACTATGGAGCCATCCCATCCGGCGTTAGAAGCTATTCCCCGAAGGGGCTCCTCAAGCGCTCTCTTCACGATGTTGACTCCCGCCTGCTCTTCGGAATCCGCGCCGCCGTACTTGCTGACCGCTGCTAAGGCCCTTATGAAGGCCACGCCTCCGCCTGGAACTATTCCTTCCTCGACGGCTGCCCGAGTAGCGTTAAGGGCGTCCTCAACCCTGTCCTTTTTCTCTTTCATCTCGGTCTCGGTTGCGGCCCCTACCCTGATTACGGCCACACCTCCGGCGAGCTTGGCGAGGCGCTCCTGGAGCTTCTCGCGGTCATACTCCCCGCTTGCTATGCCTATCTGGTTCTTGATCTGGCCTATACGACCCCCAATAGACTTCCTGGTGCCAACGCCTCCGACAATCGTGGTGTCGTCACGGTCTATGACGACCCTTTTTGCCTGTCCGAGATCGGTTACCTTGGCGTTCTCAAGCTTCATGCCGGCCTCTTCGGAGATAACCTGTCCCCCGGTGAGAACGGCTATGTCCTCGAGCATGTCCTTTCTGCGGTCCCCGAATCCGGGAGCCTTTATGGCCGCGACCTTTATCGTTCCCCTGATCTTGTTAACAACCAGAGTAGCGAGAGCCTCTCCCTCTACATCTTCGGCGATTATCAGAAGGGGTTTGGTGCTTCTCGCCACTTCCTCAAGAAGCGGGAGAAGATCCTTCATGTTGGCTATCTTCTTGTCGAAAAGCAGGATGAGCGGATCCTCAAGCTCAACCGTCATCTTCTCGGGCTCGGTTACGAAGTAGGGGCTCAGGTATCCTCTGTCAAACTGCATTCCCTCTACCACGTCAAGCTCGGTGTCGAGGCTTCTTCCCTCTTCAACGGTTATAACGCCGTCCTTTCCCACTTTCTCCATGGCGTCGGCTATGATGCTTCCGACGTTGCTGTCACCGTTTGCGGAAACCGTGGCAACCTGGGCTATCTCCGTGCGTCCCTTAACCTGCTTGCTTGACTTCCTTATGCTGTCGGTCACAACCTCAACCGACTGGTCTATTCCCCTTTTAAGCTTCATGGGGTCGTGTCCCGCGGCTACGAGCTTTATGCCCTCGCGGTATATCGCCTGGGCCAGTATGGTAGCGGTGGTGGTGCCGTCTCCGGCGACGTCGCTTGTCTTCGAAGCGACTTCCTTCACCATCTGCGCTCCCATGTTCTCAAACTTATCATCAAGCTCTATCTCCTTGGCCACCGAAACCCCGTCTTTGGTTACTACCGGAGCTCCGAACGTTTTCTCTATCAGCACGTTGCGTCCCCTGGGACCCAGCGTAGCTTTTACCGCGGCCGCGAGCTTGTTAACGCCCTCGAGAATCTTCTCTCTGGCCTCAGTGTCAAATAACAGATCTTTTGCCATTTTATTGTTTCCTCCTTTGTTAGTCTTCTATCACCGCGAGTATCTCGTGTTCGGGGATAATCATGTAATCCTCCCCGCCGAGGGAAACCTCGCTTCCGCCGTACTTTCCGAATATGACTCTGTCGCCTGCCTTTACGTCAAGCGGTAGAATTTCTCCGTTTTCAATGGGCCTTCCGCGCCCCACGGCAACAACCTCCGCCTGCTGGGGCTTCTCAGCTGCGGTATCGGGGATTATGATTCCCCCTTCCGTCGTCTCAGACACGTCAAGACGCTTTATCAAGACCTTGTCATATAATGGTCTTATTTCCATCTCTAATACCTCCTTTTTAACTTTTTAAAGCTTGTCTGGCACTCCTGTCTTCCAAGTGCCAACTATAAAGTAAGCACGTTTCTTTGGGTGTCAAGGGGGGAGAGGGAAAAAAGAGGCGGAAAGGCGGCCGTAAGGGAGAAACAAAAAATCCGAGGCCAGCCTGTGCGGGCTGGCCGAAACGGTCTCGTCGCGCTCCTCCCGCGCGCAGCCGATTAGCCGACGGACTATAACACAGAAACCTTGTGTCGCCCCCCAGAAGAGGTCGCTTTGTATTTTGAGGCATTTGCGCTGTAGTGTTATATTAAAATTGCGGGTTGGTTTTACTTTCCGTGCGAATTATTCGCGTTTTGAGTTGGGTTTAAAGCAGGAGGAAGCATGTTTGACATAGAGATAGCTGGCCAGATGTCCGCATGGTTTATAAAGAGAGAGAATCGAAGAGGTCGGGAAATGCCTCACCTCAAGCTGATAAAGTTATTGTATCTTGCCGAAAGAACCTCTATTCAAACGAGCGGAGAACTTATCCTTGGAGACAGGTTGGTCTCTATGGATAACGGCCCGGTCCTCAGCAGAACTTTAAATTTCATGCAAGGATACAGGAAACCTAATAACGGCTGGGACAAATGGGTATCTCCAAAGGAAAACCACAAGGTCTCTTTAGCAAAAGACTTTGGCTTGGATGAACTTGATTTACTAAGCGTAGCTACAATCAGAACTCTGGAAGATGTATGGAGCAAACACGCTGACAGAGACGAATGGGGCATGGTTGACTATGCCCATAGATATTGCAGAGAGTGGAAAGACCCAAAAGGTTCTTCCGAACCGATTTCCTATAAAACCCTGCTCCTTGAGGGCTTTAGATACAGCCAAAAAAAAGCCGAGAAAGGAGCGAAGGCCTTAGAAGATCAGCGAAAGTTGATCTGCGCCCTTTATGAATCCATGGCCTTGAATAAACAGGGGCTTAAATACGCCCTTGACACAGCATTGACTTAGTCAATCCACGGGAACGGTGATCTTATGACACGGGCAATGATCAATCCGGATATTCTTGTCTGGGCACGCAAGCGCGCGGGGATTGATCCGCAGGCGCTCGCCCGAAAACTTAACGTCAAATCCGAACGACTGCTTTGCTGGGAAGAAGGCAACGAAAAACCAACCTTCATACAGGCCCGGAACTTTGCGCGCCATACTTATGTTCCCTTCGGCTACCTGTTCTTAGAACAGCCGCCGAAAGAGGAAATTCCCATACCCGACCTGCGCACTCAGGGAAGCAAGGCCCTTAGGGAAATCAGCGTCAATCTAAGGGACACTATCAGGGATGTTCTCGAGCGCCAGATCTGGTACAGGGAATACAGGCTGGAACAGGACGCCGCCGAGATTGACGTCGTAGGAAGACTGTTTGACGAACGCGACGCCCGAGTCATCGCTGCTGATATAAGGAACCGTATTGGGATTGGGAACTTGCCCGAAGAAGGTTCCTGGGAATCTCACTGGCGGGATCTGGTAAACCATGTCGAGTCTCTTGGGATTCTATTCATGCGAGGCAGTGTGGTCGGAAGCAACACATCCCGTCCGCTCAGCGTAGATGAGTTCCGCGGCTTTGCCATCGCCGATCCTTACGCTCCGGTAATTTTTATCAATACCGCAGACTATCCGGGATCCCGGCTGTTTACCCTTTTACATGAATTGACCCATATATGGATCGGCAAATCTGGCATATCTGACGCGAGGCTGGACAGCAGGCAGGAAACCGAGACCCTGTGTAACGCCGTCGCCGCGGAGTTTCTCGCTCCCGAAACCAAGTTCCTTGAGCTCTGGAACACAGGCTCTGATGACTGGAGAGCAAAACTGCCAAAGCTGGCGGGGCATTTTCACGTGAGTCTCTGGGTAATCGCCCGCAGGGCTCTTGAACTGCGGCTTATAAAGGAAAAAGAATGCTGGACCTTCGTCAGCAAGCTTCAGGAAGATTACAGAAAAAAAGCAAAAAAAATCGCTCTTAACTATAACAGGCTTCAGACGTTAAAAGTGAGCAAGAGGTTTGTAAAAGCAGTGGCCAGCGAAGCACTCAGCGGCAGGATGTTGCTTCAGGACGCATGGAGACTGACCGGAATAAGACCGGAAAAACTTGCTGATTACGCATGTAAGGAGCTTGGAATTTGATCTATCTTCTGGATACCAATACTTTTGTCGAAGCCAAAAACCGCTATTACAGGATGACAATCTGTCCCGGATTCTGGGACTGGCTTGATCAGGATTCAACCAGAAACAGGGTGTTCAGTATACGTATGGTCGCCGAGGAACTGCAGAGGCAAGACGACTATCTTTCCAAATGGTCTAAATCCCGGGAAAAGGGAAGGGGTTTTCTGGAAGGCGCTAACTAAATGGCTACGGACGTTCACGCCAAGCTGAATTGTCCGCAAGTTCCTGAGCATGCGCCTTCTGCTCTTCACGATCCTTAACGGCTGAATCAGGTAAAAGTATATCCGCATGGTAGGGATTGTCTCGTTGCGGGCTGGATACAACTTCTCTCCCGCTAGCTGTTGCCTTTCCAGCTTCAATTACCGCCCAGCCGTAAAAAGTCCTCTGAATACCGCTCGATAGCGTACGAGCTTTCTCCGTACGAGCCGGTCAGAGCTGTTGCTACTTCCTCGCCGTTTGCGACAAGAACACCCACTGATGGAGCAACATCAAGCCGATCGACCGAAATGAGTTTCTGACCTTCTTTTTCTAAAAAAACGTTGATTTGATTTCTATTATTCTTGCGCGCGTACTTAGCCTGTCTTTGTGAAACCACAATGCGCCCGAGATTTTCTTTCTCCGAAATGTTGACAGGAAGAGTCAAGGTCTTGCAGCGGAAATCTACAGCTTCAGTTCGGTCAGAGCTTCTCGGATAAACATAAACCCATTAAATACGATCGGGGAGAGTGTCTCTCTGGGAATAGTGAGCGCGACGGCGATTACCCTCTATGTTAACCAGACATAAAATTCCCCCTTTGGAATCACACAACAAAATAACAGAGCTCCCTTTTCCGTTGAAAATGTCAATCGCGACCTCCCCATCCGGCGTAGGATATACTCCATAGGAACCCGGCGAAATCTCATAAATTTTCCTGATCAACCACTCAGAATTTTCCGTCGCCACTTCAGATGGAGTCGGGAATCCCTCTTCACTCGCCTCTATGGCCTCTTTGTTACATGGGCTCAAGTTGATTATAAATTCAGGAATGGCATTGAGCGGTTTTTAGCTGAAACTTTGAGACCTAAAGTTGGGAAAACTTACCCTGATAATCAGTCAATTCAGGTTAATCTCGCAGCCACTTCCCGAAAATTGCTTAGAATACCGGCTAGCTCGGCAGAGAACACTTCACTAGATATATCTTGTTCCTCTTTCTCCGCCCATTCAGTTTTTTCACCGAGCTCAGCATGTGCAATCTCCCCGCGCGCGCCCAGGCGGCAGAACACCCAGCCTTCGAATTGCCAATAGATACAAGCTTGATCTTCATGAGGCTGCTTCCTTTTGTAATTACATTATAATCACTAGGCAGGCGGATTCCAAGGCCGAGCCTCGCGGTGGTCATCCTCCGCACGGAGAGAGTTTGCGCTTATTTTTTCGCCTTCTCTGAAAGCTCAATCAGTTTCTCTAGCGCTTCCATGGGAGTCATATTCATGGGATCAAGGGCCGCTAGATCATCAGCCAGAAGCTCCTCCTTCTGATAGGCGGCCTCAGACTCCCCGTCCGGCTCCGCGTCAAATAAAAGAAGCTGCCCGCCGAGCATCGACTGGGAGAGCCCCGCCTTGAACTTCTCAAGGGAAAAAAGGACCTTCCTCGCGGAGTTAAGAACCTTCGCGGGAACCCCGGCAAGCCGGGCCACCTGTATTCCGTAGCTGTGGCTCGTCGCACCCGGGACGAGCTTTCTGAGAAACAGTATCTCCCCTCCCTCCTCCTTTACCGCCACATTCGAGTTGGTGACCCCGGGTTTTACGTCCGCCAGGTTAGACAGCTCGTGGTAGTGGGTGGCGAAAAGGGCAAGGGGGCCCAGGTCGTAGAGATACTCTGAGACCGCCCACGCTATGCTCATTCCGTCAAACGTGCTCGTGCCCCGCCCGATCTCATCGAGTATGACCAGGCTCCTCGGGGTGGCGTTTCGCAGTATGTGCGCGGTCTCAACCATCTCGACCATGAAGGTTGAACGGCCCGCGGTGAGATTATCTGATGCCCCCACCCTTGAAAAAACACGGTCGACTATACCGAGGCGCGCCGCCCGGGCAGGAACAAAGCTTCCCATCTGGGCCATAAGCGATATGAGCGCCACCTGCCTTATGAGGGTCGACTTGCCGGACATGTTGGGTCCCGTGATGATCATGAAGCGCTTGTCCTGCGAATCAAGGGTGACATCGTTTGGGACAAATCCCCTCTCGGTGCTTATCCTCTCGACCACGGGGTGGCGGGAATCTGTGAGTTCGATTTTGGAGTGCGGGACAAATTCAGGCCTGCAGTAACCGTAGCGAGACGCGATCTCTCCCATGGAGCAAAAAACATCTGTCTGCGCGACCACGGCCGCCGTTGCCTTTACGCGCGGGGACTCCGTGGCCACCCGGCTTCGCACCTCCTCGAAAAGCGAGGCCTCAAGCTCTGTTATACGCTCCCCTGCGGTGAGTATCTGCTCTTCGTATTCCTTAAGCTCCGGGAAGATGAAGCGTTCGCTTCCAGCGAGGGTCTGTCTTCTTGAGTAATCCTCGGGCACAGAAGAAAGCTTTGACCTTGTAACCTCGATGTAGTAGCCAAACACCCTGTTGTATCCGATCTTTAATTTCCCTATCCCCGTCCTCTCCCTCTCCCGCTCCTCAAGTGCGGATATCCATTTGCGCCCGTCGCTCTGGATCTTGCGCAGGCGGTCAAGCTCCGGGGAGAATCCTTCCTTTATAATTCCTCCCTCCCGCGCGGAGGCGGGCGGCGACTCTACAAGGGCCCCCTCCAGGTAAGCGCGCAGGTCGCGGAAATCATCCATTCTCTCCCGAAGGGAGAAAAGAGCATCCGAACCGAGATCCAGCATGGCGTCGCGGAGTCTTTCCACGTAAAAAGAGGAGTCCCGAAGCGAGGCAATATCCCTGGGTCTTGCAGAAGGGGTCTCGATCCTGTGTATAAGTCTCTCAAGATCCCCGACCTTCCCGAGCGCCTCTGTGAGCTCTTCTCTCGCGGAGATATTCTCAAGCAGTTCCCCCACAGCCTCCTGCCTTTTGCTTATCTCTTCTGCGTCAAGCAGCGGGTAGCTCATCCAGCGGCGAAGGAGCCTTGCGCCCATGGGCGAGCGGGTCTCGTCCATTACCCCGAGAAGGGAGTGTTTCTGGGAGCCCTGCGTTGAGCTTCTAAGCTCAAGGTTCCTCGCGGTCCACTCGTCTATTTTCATGTAGGAAACGGTGTCATAGTATCTCGGGAACTCCACTTCCGGCATGAAATCCTTCTGGGTTTCCCGGAGGTAATCGAAAAGCGCTCCGCAGGCAGAGACACATCCCGGCTCCTTTTCGATCTCTAGGGCTTCGAGGGTAAGAACCGAAAAGGCGTCTTTTAGAATTTCCCTGCACCTCTCAAGCTCCCACTTCCAGGAATCAATCTTCGTCACGAGCGTGCGGGGACTTGCGTCTAGCAGGGGCTTGAGCCATGGGGGTTCCGCATCTCTTTGCGGGATGAGAATCTCCTTGGGACCAAGGTGCGCGAGTTCTGAGATAAGATCTTCCGGCAAGGGGAAAAAAGATGTCCTGAACTCCCCTGTCGAGATGTCACAGAAGCAAAGCGCGAAGCCCTCTTTTTCCTCGGCTACGCACGCGAGGAAATTATTGCTTTTTGACTCGAGGTTCTCTGAGTCCAAAACGGCCCCGGGGGTAAGAACCCTAACGACCTTTCTCTCCACAAGCCCTTTTGTTTTCTTCGGGTCGCCCACCTGTTCGCAGATAGCCACTTTCTTTCCGCTTCCGAGAAGCTTTGATATGTGGGGCTCCACGCTGTGGAAGGGAACGCCGCAGAGAGGCACAGGATTTTTTTTGGAACGGTCCCTCGAGGTGAGTGCTATTCCGAGTATCTCCGACGCGGTTTTTGCGTCGTCGTAGAACATTTCGTAGAAATCCCCGAGCCTGAAAAGAAGTATGGTGTCCAGATACTCCCTCTTTATGCTCAGGTACTGGTTCATAAGTGGAGTCTGCGAACTCATGCAGAAAATATTATACTGAATTCTTTAGGGGAGGCGGAACTGGCGGATGCGGTACATTTCCCCGCGCATCCTTCCGTTCACGGGGAAACCGAGAAGGCGTCCAAGGAGCGCGGGGCCCATGAAGAGGCCTATGACGGTTCTGCCGTAGATCTGAGCGTTACGGAACGCCGAATATTGAGCGTCTGCGTGGGAGGCTCACGAAAGGCGTCCGAGCTTCTTGGGGCTCTCGGCTACAAATCCCGCACCGGAAATTTCAAAAGATCTCTGGATCGGCTTCTGGATTTGCGCATCTTGGAAAGAACTTTGGCAAGCGTGCCGCGGAGCAGGAATCAGAGATACCGGCTGACGGCACTCGGCGAAAAGATGCTGGCATCGATACCCGACCCCGAGCGATGAGCGGTTCCTCGCGAATTATTGGTTCAGCCGCCCTTGTCCTTGGCTTCCCTTGTGAATCTTATACTGAAGTTTTCCCCTGTTTTTCTGGCTAAACTCCCTGAGAAAGAAGATTATCCAAGTCAGTAGTGCTCTTCAGAGTTCAGCGCTATAAAAAATTTGACAATTGAAATAAACTTACCATAATGGTAAGCAAAAAAATCGTAAGTTTATATGGCGCCAAATTACCGGAGGTTGGTAAGAAACGAAAAATACAAGGTGGGCCGCTATATGATAAAGATCAAATTTTGCCGCTATTAACTGAAGAGGAAAACATTATTGCTTGGACTTCTAAATGTAGAGACGACCTTCAGAAATGGAGGTTTGATATGGCAGATGTTGCCGAGTTAATAAGTATATGTTTGGACAAAGGGGAATTTATGGATTCCGAATGGTGTGAGCAGGGAGAAAGTGGTCCGTGGGCTGCCTGTGACACTTACAAGGTGTTTAGATTGGAGTGGAGCGACATAGCTCATAAAGGAATATCATTTGAATATTACATTAAGTTTGCCATTAACAAGACAGGCAAGCTGGTTTTGATGGTATCTTGCCATCCATCCAGTTTTCGATAGAGGAGAAAAAAGATGAAAAAAGATTTTCGATGTCCGATTTGCGAAGAAGGAAATCTGAGTGAGCGGGTTGGTAAAAATCGCATGGATTATAAGGGGAAAACCACTGAATTGGATTCACATTTTTCTGTGTGTGATTCTTGTGGTTCTGAGCAGGCCAATGCTCAACAGGTACGTATGAACAAGCGCTACATGGTGGCTTTTAAAAAACAGGTTGATGGGTTATTGGCGGGTTCTGAAATCAAATCTGTCCGAGAAAGACTAGGGCTTACACAAGCAGCTGCTGCCAAAATCTTTGGCGGGGGCCCGGTTGCATTTTCGAAATATGAAAGCGATGACGTTACCCAGTCGGAGGCCATGGATAAGCTATTATGTGTAGCTGTAGAATTTCCAGAAGCTTTTATTTATCTGGCAGAGCGCGCTAAGGTCAATGTAATTGTGGATGATGTAGATCTTAAGGCTTTATAGCACGACAATCAGGATGATACTCTGGGTGTCGCTGATTGTCGCAGTAGAAGTCGAACTCGTTTTATAACCTCTCTGTAAGTACTGAAATCATTGAAAACTTATTTAACAAAATGCTACAGTCCTGTAGAATGTAGTATAAAGATAGTACAAAAAACGAGAGATTGAATACTACAAGGAGGTTTATTTAAATGGCTAAATGACTTACTAATAAGTCCTGCAAGAGTGCGAAGCCGGGGAGACATTATGACACTACCCGAACCGGGCTTTGTTTATATGTAAGGAAAAGCCCTAAAGGATTTATTTCCAGAAGATGGTATCAGTCAATAACAATCCACGGCAAGCGGAACCTGATAGCATTAGGCGATTTTAGGATGATGACGGCAGAGGAAGCGAGGGAAAAGGCATTTCACAATCTGGAGGTTGCCAAGCGTGGATACGATCCCCGAAACAAGGTTCAGGTATCCCATTACAGAAATGAAGTGAAGTACGGCGTACCCACCTTCAGAGAAGAAGCCGAAAGGGTTATAGAACTCAAGTCTTCTTCATGGAAGGACGCAAAAGTCATGGGTAGAAAATGGCGTTCCACGTTTGAAAGGTACGTTTTTCCCTTAATCGGCAATATACCGGTGGATCGGATAACAAGGCAGGACATTAAGGCGATTCTGGAACCGGAGTGGGTAAATAAAAATGCGGCTATGAGAGAGGCACTGCAAAGGGTCAGTGAAACCTTTAAGGTGGCTATGGCTGAAGATCACGTAAACCACAATCCGGCAAGTAACGAGATTCTGAAAATTCTGCCAAGGCTGACCGGGGAAAGGAAACATCATAAAGCGTTGCCACATGAACAGGTTGCCGAAGCCGTCCAGAAGATAAGGAATAATGAATCGTATCCCGGAATCAATCTATGTTTGGAATTTCTTATCCTGACAGGTGTACGGTCCGTGGAAGCACGGGAAGCTGAATGGCAGGACGTGAATATGGAAAAAGGTGTCTGGACGGTTCCGGCAGGGAAAATGAAAGCGAAAGAAGAACATCGGGTGCCTTTAAGTGAACCAGTCCTTTCGGTGCTGAAGAAAGCGAAAAAGAGTAGGACTTCAGAAAGGAAAACCGGACTGGTATTCCCCGCACAGAACGGAAAAGTCATACACAGCAGTATTCTTACCAAATTACTGAAGAAGGAAGGGATTGATTCCACGGTTCACGGATTCCGAACTTCTTTCAGTACGTGGGCGAACGAGAAGAATTACAACCCTGACGCGATAGAAGCCTGTCTGGCACATACAACCCCCGGTGTCCGTGGTGCGTATATGCGGGGTGAGTTCTTCGAACAGCGTAGGGAAATTATGCAAGCATGGGGTGATTACATAATTCCCATACAATAAGAACGATTCTAAAAGAAAGGTGGAACTTTCCAAACATTCTGAATAGCAAGGAAGCCGGAAACGGTTTGATCCAGTTGAAATGTGGACACGGTGGAACGTGCAACGGGAGTGTCCCTGCGAACCCGATACATGGGGAAGCACTACGGCCCGAAGAAACAACGGAGAAGAACCTTAATAACGGTTCCGGGGGTGTCCGTATGGCAGTAACATCAGGTAACCGGATGTACGGGCAGTTTTCCCCTTACCTCAAAAGTCAGGGGAAAGCAGGGGTTCCACATAGAGGGGCGTTCATGGGAAAAGGGGAAGGGCATGCGAAAAACTCCACCCCGGTTCCGACTTCCCACGGAACCCCGATCCAAACGATTTAACCTGTTGCCGGGAATGCCATTGTAGAGAACTTCCGGGTGGGAAGGATAGACTGACCTTTGAGGAACGATCAAGAATAAACCGGCAGAATGCTTTCCGTGGGTGGGACAAGCGGGGACGCAGACACGGGATGTTCCGTAAGAAGATTCCCGAGAAGAAGAAAATCAATCCGAATTATCCGATCTGGGAATAATCCCGCAGCGTAGTACAAATCTAGTACAAATCCACCCCAAATATTCACGATAGCCTTTTTCTACAAGGTGATTATGTATCTGTAAGACTTCTTCATTATGAAGTTACGTAACTTGATTTTTGGATTGTTCTTAGCGATAGGAGCAATAGGTTTTACTGCCTGCACTGGGGATGATGGTTCCCAAGGGCCTAAGGGCGACCAAGGTGAGCAGGGCGACCAAGGGCCTCCAGGTGAGGATGCTAGTACGCGCGAGTACAGTTATCCCTTCTTGGTTAACTGGGGGGCACCGTCGGGGAAGCTTGCCTGTGACGATTCTTTGTTGACGGGTAAGGCAGCTTTTCCTGGACCTGAGAGTCTTACACCCTTTACAATGGACCAAGCTGCTCTTACTAGTAATCTTGCACAAAACGTAAGGTGTAGTCAGGATGATGCCGACACTTTTTTTGCAGATTTCGACTATGATGCTGATGGAGATGGGGATAAAACGTCGCAAGAAGGTCTGCTCTTTATAAAAACGGGCAGGGGTAGCATGAAATATGACCCGGTAAATAGTGCACCTGAGTTAAGTACTCCAACACGAACGACAACAACTGCAAGTTTCTCCGGAGGAACAGTTGTTGGCAACATGGTTATGACAGGTTCTTGGTTAGAACCTGTTGATAGACGTGACCTGTGGCGTGAATGCGAAGTAGGTACTACTCCTTCCATGATAAAAGGCGATTGGCGTGCAGTGAAGAAGGAGACGAGGACAGCTGAGCGTTTGGCCGCCTCCAATGGTTCATTCATGGACGGTGCTACCTCAGTAACAACACTAAGGAAGCTCTGTGTCAGGCTCGATTCTTTGCCTGGTGCTGTAAAGTGTTACGTTCGAACAACCATTTCAGGAGCTACTGCTGCCGCCCCTACCACCCCTCTTGCCGATGGCACTATGACCATTACTGGTGAAAGAGTAGGTTCGACGGAGGTAGTTGGTATTTATGAAAATGAAGATATTACTCCAACTATGCCAGCTCCGAGCCAAGTAGGACTGTTGACACCTGATACTTTTGGTGCCGATGTGAACTTTATTGATGCTTTGGCTGATGGTTCTGCGAGTGCGGATGAGAATGATTTTCAACAAGAGAAACTCTGCAACTTATTTAACGAGGTTAAACCAGCCGAGAATTTGCAAATTAACTAACTAATTCGTTGGTTGGCAACTCTTGTTTTTTTCGTGGAGGAGGCATATCTGTGAGAAATCTGAATATGCCTCCTCCACTTTTCTTTTTGTCAGCAATTCCCGCTGATGTGATTTGACCTGTCAATATAGTACTCATTGTTGAATGTTCCTAATAAATAAAGGAACAGTAAAAGAAGGGTTCTTTTTGTGTACTTGCTCACCCCTATCTATCCAAGCCGGTTCCATTTTGAATAAGGTTTTATAGGAATTAGCGGACATTACGTCTGGACAGAATCTTTTTGTCCAAACCCTCATGACGCTGAGAAGGGGTCCGCTGTGCAGATGAGCCTCGCGTTGTACCAGCTATGTCATGGTTCACCCTGTCGAAGTCGAAGAATTTCTCAAGATCAAGGTCAACCACTATCCAGTAGCCTGTGCGGATATGTTCCTGCGCGCACCGTACCGCCTGATGGGCTGAGCGTCCAGGTCGAAACCCGTAGCTGCTCTCGGAGAAACTGCTGTCCCACTGCTTACCCAGCACTTGCCCCACTGCCTGTTGGATGAACCGGTCAAGTACCGTGGGCACTCCAAGCAGCCTCATGCTTCCCCCTGCCTTTGGTATCTCCACTCGCCTTACCGGTTGGGGACTGTAGTTGCCTTCAAGCAGCCAGGTCCTGATTTCGGGCCACTGCTCTCTAAGATAATCGCCCAGTTCTTCAACGGTCATCCCGTCTGATCCAGGCGCTCCCTTGTTGCGCCGGACTCTCTCCAGTGCGTTGTTCAGATTGCTAGGCTCCAACACTTCTTCCAGTGTCGGCCCAGCCGCCGGGCTCTCGGTATCGGCTCGCGCCACATGGACTTCGGTGCCTTTGCAAGCTCCGCTTCGGGCTTCACCCTTGCTCCTCTTGCCAAAGCCAGTTCCAGCTGGTTATTCTGCCGCTCTGCCTGCATGAGCTCGCCGCCTTTACTCCCTCGTTCGGGCCTTCGTTGCTTATCGCAACTACTATGCCCTCTGCTGACTTCTGCACCGCGCTCACGGCCCTTGCGAGCCGCTCAGTCCCTTCCGGGACACGACGCAGATCTCCCGAGGTAAGACCAGCAGCCTTCACCGCGCACCCGCCGAATTTACCTCCACGGCCTTTGATAACTATTGACTTCGCGATCATTTGCTCGCTCGTCCGGCTGCACAGGACTCGTATCCGGTTCTTGTCCATCGGGTTGCGGCTTTGCTTCACGCTTCCATCAGACAAAGCCTTGCGACTTTGCCCTTGCGCTTCGCTAATACTTCACCGCCATCAAGTTGTGCTGTTCATGCTCGGCACACAAAAAAAAGGGCGCAACCGAAGCCGCGCCCTTTATGTCTTTAGCCTAAAAGCTTATTATTAAGGCGTTCCGTCGGCAAGAATTTCGCAAATCTCGTTCGCGCTGCCAAGGTCGCTCGGTGCAAAGAGAACCCCTGTGGCATTCCCTGAGCTCAATGAGCCACCGTCACCACCTACCAAATCATCGTTGTCCTTAAGCGTAGTCAGGGTGCCGTCCTCGTTGTAAAGAGCTATTTGGGCACCAGGATTCTGACCGCCCGTCACATTTACGTAACACTTCGTCACACCTGGGTGCGCGTCAAGCTTTACGCAAACCTTGTATGTGTTTACCTGCACAAGAGTTGCAGTACCGTCACTTTCTGTCGCCCCTACGCCATCTACGAATATCTGAGAAGCTTCATTTATGTGTATGCCTCTCCAGTGTCCTCTTATATCCGAGGGAGAAGTTCCAACGCCGCAGTCACTGTAGAGAAGCCTTCTTTCGTCAGGCTCATCAAATGTTCCGGTCGTATCCAAATCTGCAAACACCAATCCCCCCACGAAGTTTTTCGTGACGGTGGTTCGAGTGGCTTGGTTAAACTCGCCTGACGGAGTGTCAACCATTGAAGTTTCTTTTTCCCCTCTCATGGTCTTTACCAGAACTATTTCACCCGTGGCTGCAATATTCACTCCGCCGACAGCAATCGGTCCCGCTTCAGCAGTCGACGTTATGGTTTCAAATATCCCCTCGTCTGCACACTGCGCCACAATGGGGGCATCGGTATCTCCTGGCATGGTTATAGGCGCTAATGCCGCCGGACCTGGGAAAGGCCCGCTACCTTTCAATATCGGATCATCACAACCGATCTCACCCGTCTCGCTTCCCCATGACTTTAGGAAGGGATAAAAATTAGTCGCATCTCCCGAATCACCTGGCTCACCTTTTTCCCCCTGATCACCTTTTTCCCCCTGATCACCCTGAGCCCCTTGGGAACCGTCATCCCCTGTGCAGGCAGTAAAACCAATTGCTCCTATCGCTAAGAACAATGCAAAAATCAAGTTACGTAACTTCATAATGAAAAATCCTCCTTATGAATTGTTTCCAAATATTTTGTATACAGTCTGAACATCATCCATCATCGTTAACTAACTTTACACGAAAACACACTAGAGTGTCAACATGTTTTTTTAATTCTCTTCAATAGCACCGTTTCGGAAAAGAACGGCATGGAAAAACACAAAACCCTCACTTTTCCAAACGATAACACTAATAAATTTAAATTTCAATTCATTGTTTGCCCCTCCACCGAATTTGCCAATAGATCAAGCATCGCCATGTCGCGTGAAAGTCAGAAATGAGCAACACCCGATTATAAAACCGAGAACGTATTTTTCAAAACCGTTTCGAAGACATCCGGCCACCCACACCTAAACAGCCCGAAACCCAAAGCACGCTAAATCCCTTTAAGCTCAGAACCCCGCCGCGGATGGTCCTTTCTCCAGCGAAGCCTGTTAAGCGCGCTTACAAAAGCCTTCGCGCTCGCTACGGAAATATCCGTATCCACCCCCTGCCCCTGCGATATCACTCCATCGTCAGATATCCTGACAGTGACCTCTCCCTGCGCGTCAGTCCCACCTGTTATAGACGATACAGAAAAATTCTCAAGCCTGGGATCAAGTCCCGTCGCCTTCTTAACCGCCTTGAAAATCGCGTCGACAGGCCCTGAGCCCGTCTCGCAAACCGAGATCTCCTCCTCTCCCGCTATGATCGTGACGCTTGCCTCGGGCGATGTGTCCGTTCCGCCCGAGTAGCTAGCGGCCGTGAACTCGTAATAATCAGAGGAACGCAGAAACTCCTGGTTTATGAGAGCCTCTATGTCCTCGTCAAAAACATATTTCTTCTTGTCAGCAAGCGCCTTGAACTTCGTAAACGCGTTCTCAAAAGCCTCGGGCTCGAGAACATACCCGTACTCCTGCAGACGGTCGCGAAACGCGTGGCGCCCCGAGTGCTTGCCGAGCACTATCTGGTTAGAGGGAATCCCCACTTCCTGCGGGGTCATTATCTCGTAGGTTATGCTTTCTTTTAACACCCCGTCCTGGTGTATTCCCGCCTCATGGGCAAACGCGTTTGCTCCCACGATCGCCTTGTTCGGCTGAACGTTAACCCCAGTCACCTGGGAAACGAGCCTGCTCGTTGGATAAATCTGGGTTGTGTTTATCCCGAAGCCGTAGGGCTTTTTGTCGCTTCTTACGCTTAGGCCCATAACTATTTCCTCAAGAGAGGCGTTGCCTGCCCTCTCCCCGAGGCCGTTAACCGTGCACTCTACCTGCCTTGCCCCCTCGTTTATCGCCGCGTGGGAGTTGGCCACCGCGAGGCCGAGGTCGTTATGGCAGTGGACGCTAAGGATCACGTCGTCTAGGTTCGGGACATTTTTTACAAGCGTGTGGATTATGTAGGCGAACTCCTCTGGAATCGTGTACCCGACCGTGTCAGGGATGTTGATCGTGGTGGCTCCCGAGCGGACGGCCACGTCGACCGCGGTGCAGAGATAGTCGATGTCCGTTCGCGTCGCGTCCTCACAGGAGAACTCGACGTTTCTGGTGTAGTTTCTCGCGTGCTTAACCGCGCCGCTTATCATCTCTAGTACCTGGTCCCTTGTTTTTCTTAATTTGTGCTTAAGGTGTATCTCCGAGGTGGCGATGAAGGTGTGTATCCTCGGGCTCTCAGAGTGCTGTACGGCCTCCCAGCCGCGGTCTATGTCCTTCACACTCGCCCTGCAGAGCCCCGCTATCTGGCAGCCCTTTATCTTCTGCGCTATTTTCTTTACGGACTGGAAATCCTCCTCAGAGGATATGGGAAACCCGGCCTCTATTATGTCCACCCCCAGGCGCTCAAGCTGATAGGCTACCCTGAGTTTTTCCTCAGAGGTCATGCTGCAGCCCGGGGCCTGCTCCCCGTCTCGAAGCGTCGTATCGAATATGTGTATGTAGTCGTTGTTCGACATCCCTTAAACCTCGCCCTTGCCTTGCCGCAAAAGCAGATTTCTACACGCACCGGGCGCAGTTGTCAAAAACAGTTTCGCATGGAGAGTGCCCGGCTCTCAAAGCGAATCCGTATGACCGAGGTCCATGTCCGGGCACACGGCGTCGCGCACCGCGCGTTTCAGTTCCTTTATCTCGGGGAATCTTCCCTTGTCCTTTCGCGACCACACAAGCTCCCCGCCCGCGCGCACCTCAAACACTCCCCCGCTTGAGGGAACAAGCGACACCCCGCCGAGGGACTCCCCGAAAGTGCCGAGAAGCTCCTGCGCCATCCACGCAGAGCGCGGAAGCCAGCCGCAACGTGTGCAGTACTTTATCTCCACCATTTAGCTTTTCTCCTCCCTGCCCGAGGCGCTTGCGGGAAGCCGCCTCCATGTTTGATTATAAAATGCAGAAAGGATATATTCAAAGAAGAGGGAAGCTTTTCCCCAAATCAAACTTTTCCCCGGAGAGAGGCCAAAGAAAATGAAAAACAGAATTCTACTCGCAACGCTTGTTTTTTCCTGCGCGCTTTTCCTTGCGGCCGGACCCTCCCAGGCGGCCGACAGCGCGAAGGGACAGGAAATCTACACCACCTACTGCGCTACCTGCCACGGCCCCACGGGGCTTGGCGACGGAATCGCGGCAGCCGCTCTTGATCCCAAGCCGAGGGACCTCTCAAGCGCCGCTATTCTCGAGACCTACACGGACGAGTACCTGGTAAACGTGATAACAAACGGCGGAGCGGCAGTCGGCAAATCCCCGATGATGACCGCCTGGGCCGGGATAATAAGTCCCGAGGACATAGACAACGTGGTGGCGCACATAAGGCAGAACCTCTGCAAGTGCGAGTACAAGAAGTAGGGGGAGAGAGAAATTGCTCAGGCATTTCTCAAACGCAGACGGCTACTAGCGGCAAAGATACAGAGACAGCAAGTGCAACCTGAACCTGTAATTTCGGGGACGTACCATGAAATTCATCTGTAGTCTCAAAATGCAAGGCATCCTGTCTTTCCCTCCCGACATGCAGCCTTTTGAACTTCAGGATCTCAATATACTGATCGGGCCTAACGGTTCCGGCAAATCAAACATTATTGAGGTGATTGAACTTATTCGCGCGACGCCGATTGATTTCGCCGCAGCAATACGGGATGGCGGTGGGGCAACGGAATGGTTCTGGAAAGGGAAAAGCAGCAAAAAGATAGCCGGAATTGAGGTAGAAACCGGTGACAGGACCGCCAGCCTTAAAACACCGAACGAAGGGCGGGCTCTAAGATACCGCCTTGAGTTCGGGACAGACAATACGCGCGTTGAGGTGCTTGACGAGGCAATTGAGGAAAGAAACCCTTTCCCCGGCCATGATGATCCTTATTTCTATTACCGTTTTCAGAAAGGACGCCCGGCGATCAACATAAGAAACAGTTCCAAGACCAGCAACCTGAGCGAGCCGCCCAGACGAATTAAACGACACGAACTGCACCCGGACCAATCCGTTCTGGCACAGATAAGGGATCCCGACCTTTACCCGGAACTCACTTGGCTGGGCAAGCAGTTCGGGCAGATTCAGATGCTGCGCGACTGGACCTTTGGACGCTACACTGCGCCGCGACGAACTCAACCGGCGGATCTTCCCGAGGACCGGTTGCTTACCGACTGCTCCAATCTTGCCTTGATTCTCAACAAGATTGAACACGATCAGGTGTCTGTGTTGCGGTAGGAATGCGAGTTTCCCCGCACCCCCCGCGCAGTTCCGTACGTGCACGTTAATGCATACGGCTCCTATCTCAAGTGTTTGACGGCAAACCGCTTGTCTGGCCACGGGTGCAGTATCTTTACTGGTTCCCATTTCGCCTTCGTCAGCCTTTCCAGCCTCTCCCATGTAAATCGATCCTTCTGTGACCGTCGGCGTAACACCTTGTGCCACTTCCTTTTAAGCCGTTGTATAAATGTCTTCAGATATTTGTAGCTGGTCGGTACCGCGTAGTACCCAAGCCATCCCCTTACCACACTCCCGAGCCATTGCGCTACTTCTTTTATCTTGCCATTTATCCATCGCCGCAGAATCTCTCCTACCCTCTTCAGTGTCCGTGTCATCCTCTTCGCTACCGGCTTGCGCCCCAGCCCGAACCGCCCTTTCCTTGTCTTCCTGCAATAATGCGTGAACCCAAGGAAGTCAAACGTCTCCGGCTTACCTTCTCCCCGCCTCTTCCTGTCCTCTATGGCACTTCTTCCAAACTCTATGAGTCGTGTCTTCTCCGGATGCAAATTCAACCCGAACTCCGACAGCCTCTCCTTTATATCCTCTAGAAACTGTTCCGCGTCCTCTTTACACTCAAAGCCCACTACGTAATCGTCCGCATAGCGGACGATTACCGCTTCTCCTTTCGCCTTCCGCACTCTCCACTTCTTATGGAACCACAGGTCAAGTACGTAATGCAGGTAGATGTTCGCTAACACGGGCGATGCTACAGCCCCCTGCGGAGTCCCCCGCATGTCGTCCTTCCATTCCCCGTCTTCCATTACCCCAGCGTTTAGCCATTTGGTTATCAGCCTTATTACCCTCCTGTCCCCTATCCGGTGCTCCAGAAACCGTATCATCAAGTCCCTGTCTATCCGGTCAAAGAACTTCTGGATATCAGCGTCCACTATCCAGTTGACCTTACGCTTCTCTATGCAGTAGGCAAGAGCGTCAAGCGCGTCATGCGCCCCACGCCCCGGCCGAAATCCATAGCTGAACCCAAGGAATTCCGGCTCGTATATCGGCTCAAGGATAAGTCCCACCACAGCCTTCTGAACTATTTTGTCCTCTAGCGCGGCTATGCCGAGCGGTCGTGTTCCGCCATCTGGCTTAGGTATTTCTACCCGCCTCGACGGCTTCGCCCGGTACGTTCCCTTATGTACTCGGTCATTCAGGTCAAGCAACCGCTCTTCCAGCCCTTCCTCGTACTCTTCCCATGTAACTCCGTCCACCCCCGCCGCCTTCCCACCCTTTAGCGAGTAGTATGCCCAGCGTAGCGTGTCGGGCGTTATATGGTGCAGTAACGCTGTAAGTCTCTCCTTCGGATTCCTCTTCGCAGCCTGCCGTATCCGCTCCACCGCCTGGGACACAGTTCCCCGGCCCTGAGTCCGGCCTGTGCTTTGGTCTTGCGGATTCCCTTTGATTGACGCCCTTCCCTCCAGCAACTCCGCCGGGGCTTCCGCCCCTTTGTTCGCTGCCTTCATAGGTACTATGACGTCATCCGACTGCTTCACTTCGTACATCTTCATTTCGGATTGCCTCCTTCCTTCAGCGGCCCCGGTACGACTCCCAGGGCAAAGTGAAGCTCTCCCAAGTCCCGATGTTGGGCTTACGTACGTGCATGAACTCCTCAGACACCGTGGAGCCCTGACGCTCCTTACCATTGCGGCTCGCCAGGTGTTGCCTTCGACTAACACCATAGCCTCGGCACTCCAAATGTTAACTTTTTCGGTGCTCAATCGCCCCGCCCATACGCACCGCTACCGACGCTTCGCCCGCACCCTCACGGGTGCACACGCACGGCTCGCGGTGAGGTGTGGTGGTTAGCCTTTTACCTCCGCCGGACTTCCACCGGCTGCCCAGCCATCAGTTAGCTTGGCGCTCTGAATTTACCAGCCTGCTCAAACGTTTCTTTCCACGCTTCGAACACATGTCCACCAAGGTTTCCGGCGGTACAATCCAATTCTATCTGCATGAAGCGGGGTTTCGCTCTCCCGTCCCGGCGACGCGTCTTTCGGACGGGATCATCAGATTCGTCGCACTTCTTGCCACCCTGCTCGCACCTTCCCCGCCGCCGCTTGTATGCATTGATGAACCGGAGTTAGGTTTGCATCCGGACGCAGTATCCCTTGTCGCAGACCTCATGGTCCGTGCGTCCGAACACACGTAACTTATTGTGGCAACCCATTCAGACGCACTTGTCTCAGCCCTTAGCGACAAGCCGGATACCGTAGTCGCCTGCGAGCGGTCCGGAGTGGGAACAACACTGCGTCGTCTCGACTCTGCCAAACTTGCGCACTGGCTAGAGGATTACGCGCTAGGGGATCTTTGGCGAATGGGTGAGTTGGGCGCAAACCCATGAATGTCGTAATCTACATGGAAGGCGGCGGTCAAGGCAGGGACTCCAAGAGTGGTCCCGCCGCCGACAGCATCAGGTAGACCGCCAGAGCCCCACCACCGGCGGCAGACCCATCAGCGCGTTCAGCGCCACCGCGCTCAGCGTCACCCGGAGCGACAGCCCGACGATCTCGATCAGATCCGCGTCCCAGCCGAGGATCAGCCCGCCAGAAAACGCCACAGCGCACATGCCTCCGGCTGAAACGGGGACACGTTTTGGGGTATATTCCCTATACTACGCGAAATGGAGGCGCCCCACCCGACCGCTCCAGGTTCCTGAGCGCCTCGCGCCGGCTGAGGGCGGAGAGGCCGGGATGGGCTTCGACGAACGCTCTCACCCAGGCCGGGTCGGTCTTGGCGTATTCGCGCAGCGCCCAGCCGATGCCCTTGCGCAGGAAGAACTCCGGATGGCCGATGGAGGGACGCATCGGGTCGGCGGCCTCGGCGAGCGCGGCGATGATTTCCTCCCGGAGGCTCATCGCGCGCCCCCGGGCCAAGTACCGAAAAGAAGGCTGATATCTTCTATTGGGCTCACCTTCTGCAGCCGTGCCAGCTCCCCGATAGTCAGAGATTCCCAAAATGACCACGATGAAATTTCAGCGCTCCCGCTAAAACGGTCTTGCGGGCGCCTTCGCTCACCGCATTTTTCATCTCTTCCATCTGTCATCATTTCTCCTCCTCCCAACGGGCCTCCAAGTTAAAATCCCGAAGATAATACGTCGGCACACAAGGCAGAACCTCCGCAAGTGTGAGTACAAAAAGTAGGGGGAACTTGTCAGATTGATAGCGGCGTTGTTCCCTGCAACATCTTTTTTTTCTCCGGGAGCCTCTTCCTTATATCTATTACGGCTTGAGTAATCTCCGCGGGCAGGGACTCGAGTTCTTCGCCCGTTTCCGCCCGCACAGCGTGCCAGAGCGGTTCCATGGTTTCACTCAGGGCAGGATGGCTTTCCATTATCCGCCTGACCTGTTGGCCGAAGCCAGCCGCCGTGAGATTGATCAGGGATTCCGTCAGACCATGCGTGTTCCAGTATCGCTTTCCGTCGGCGACGGAAAGCGCTCGATCAATTTTTTCCAGAGCTGCCGTCCAGTTCCCGCAGCGGGCCAGTACATCAGAGACCGTATGAAACGCGGCAGGGTCCTCCGGTATAAGTTCCGCCGCGCGGCAGGCGTAGCGTTTAGCTTCTTCCAGACGCACAGCGTCACCGCCCCTGAGAATCGCTTCCGCCATGACGCGCCAGGCATCGCCACACTCGGGGTCGAGTTCCACTGCCTTTTTGCAGCCTGATTCCGAGTTGTCATAATATCCAAGCAATTCAGGCCCCTCTCGATCTTCAGAGACCCCGCTGCTCTCAAGAGTTGCCAGATACATCGACCGCATCGGAACCGGGCCGAACAGGTCGTTTAGGAAGGCTACCAGCAGCTTCAGGCGTCGATATCCCCGCCGGGAGAAACGCAGCAGGAAGTAGATGTTGTAGAACCGGTCGGCAACCTCGTACCGGACCCGTTTTTCCTTCTCTGACCGCGCTTCCCTGGCATAGCCCTTGTCCACCAGCTGCTTGAGCTGGGCGCTTGCGTGCGATGAGGAAAGCCTGGCCGCTACGGATACTTCCCTCGCGAGCATGGGGCTCCATTGCTCCGCAAGGCAATGAAACACCTTTCGGGACTGTGTCGGCAGTTCCTCGACGCGGGACTTGAAGTACGGAGTCTGTTCGTCGATTAGCTGTTCCAGAGTCTTGAACGCGGAACCGAGCGGCGACTCAATCAGAATTCCGTAGGTCAGCACCAGCAATCGGGGGTTTCCTCCGGTCAGGCGGCGTATGGTCTCGATTCGCCCGCGTTCGCGGTTCAGTGTCTCGGCGATTTCAGTTTTGCCTTCACGTTCTGCGAGGGCCCGGAAGATCTGAAGATACTCTTCGCACTCAAGACCTTCCAGAAGAAAAACCCGGAAAAACTCATAGAACGGTTCGCCGCGGTGCCGTATGGCCTCGAAGACGGCGTTTGCGGAACCGATCATCAGTATCTCCGGATGTTCGATCAACGCGGCCCGCAAAGCGTGGACTTCGCGCTCATCACCCAACTGTGAGAAAACGATGTCAAGATTTTCAACAAACAGAATGAGCCTCTTTCCGCGCTCTCGGCAGAAGTCAATAAGGGCCGAGAGTGCGTACGCGGCAAGCCGTTGTGGATCCTTCTCGTCGGCCGAAAGCACTTCTGCCTTATCCGCCCACCGGGAATCCCGCGTGGCGCGGGTCAGGTGATGCAGGGCCGTAAGCCAGAAATCCGCCAAGTCGGTCACCTGATAGCTTTCCTCGTGAAACGCCACGGGCTGCCATGCTTCTGCAAGACCGGGCGTCTCGCGTACCGCCTGGAGAAACCGCAGGCCGAGGGTGGTTTTACCCATCCCCCGCGAGCCGACGAGCAGCATGTGCTGGCACGGTCGGTCGAGGTTCTGCTCGCCCAGGAGGAGTAGCATCTCAGTGAGAGTTTCCTCGCGGGCGACGAAGGAAGCCTTGAGTTCATCCGGGGAGAGTTGGGCCGGGTTGTAGATACGTCTTTGCTTCATGGCTCCATCCCCTCTGACCGGTTTTTCCTCCACCACTCCCTAAGCAGATTCGATCTGAAACACACATAGGAGCCGTCCCGCCGCACGTACCCGTCCGATTCCAGATTGCGAAGCGCCGAGAGAAACACGTTTTCGCCCCGCCGGGTCAGTTTCTCGATATCCGAGATGCGCACACCGTCTCTCCGCCGACAGGCGTTATTGAGTATGTCATGCGCCGCTTCCTGCTCATCTGCGTTGAGCATGATTTCCAAGCGGGCAGCGTAATGGTCAAGATGAGGCGTGCCTCCAGGTCCCGCAAGCCTTTCCGTGAAGCATCGCTCTATTGCGCTTTCGGAAACGCGCGAGGGGTCCCCATTGCAGGATTGACGAAGGGTCGAAAAAAACAGTTGCAGGTGATAGGGAACCGGATCCGAGAGGAGGTCGAGAATTTGCGAGACGCCGCGTTCGTCCACACGGAAGTCATAACTGTCGCCAAGCTCCTCCAAGAACTTAACTGCGACATCCCGGTTCCATGAATCCAGCTGGAACGGAGCCAGGTCGTTTATCAATCCCGAAAGAGCAAAGCGTCTGAGAATGCCTTCAAGACCGATGGATCCGCCGATCAGTGTGCGCACCTTCCCGCGCATCTGCGGAGACTGACGCCAGCGCCGGAGCCCAGACAGCAGCAACTCGACATCATGTTTTCCTTCAGGGGTTTTTAGCATGCGCGAGACGAGTATCGGAAATTCGTCGAGGATGATCAGGAGGTTGCGACCGGGGTCCGGCAGACTCTCGAGACGTTCAAGAAGCTGGTCCGCCGTACGTCTCCAGTCCCGACCGATCGCCCTCTTGAGCTCAATGCGGAGTTTTTCTATGCTGACGGAAATTTCGGAGAAGGAAAATGTGCTCTTGAGCGTGTCCACTACGGTCTTTGCGAACGGAATTTTTTCGATGCCTCGGCGGTACTCCGGGTTCACCGCCAGAGCGGCGACAATTGCCGCTAAGTAATCCGCCGGATCTTCGGCACCTTCAACATCCACATAAAAAACATCCCAGTTTTCCCGAGGTTCGCGATGAAGTTCCAACATGAGGCTGGTTTTTCCGACCCGCCGCGGGGCAAGCATCAGAACATGCTCTCCCTGTTCCAATTTTTCCCATAACAGCTCCAGTTCAGGTTCTCGTCCGTAGAGGTCTTCGCCGATTACGGCCTGTCCTGTAATGTTTCGCATTCGCTTGACTCCTGTTCAGATCAGTATGGAAAACAGAATACATGACAAGGGATTTTTTGGCAATAAGTCTTTTGGCAAAAATTCTATTGCCATGGTAGAGACCACAGAAAATGCTATCACTGCACTTCCACGAAATCCAAGGCGGGGCGTTTCAACCATCCAGATCCAGAAAACCCGACAGACACACAGCCAGTTTTTCAGCACAGCGGAAAACCAAAAGCGTAAACCCCGGTAAAAGCGAAACGCTATATGCCCAAAGCGCAGCCACCGTCACTCATCGCCTTTGCCCCCAAGGACATATCTGTGGCGAAGTCCGTCGACCGCCTCTTCAAATCCGTCGTCAGGCTCGCCGGGCCAAGTACCGAAAAGAAGGCTGATATCTTCTATTGGGCTCACCTTCTGCAGCCGTGCCAGCTCCCCGATAGTCAGAGATTCCCAAAATGACCACAATGAAATTTCAGCGCTCCCGCTAAAACGGTCTTGCGGACGCCTTCGCTCACCGCATTTTTCATCTCTTCCATCTGTCACCATTTCTCCTCCCAACGGACCTCCAAGTTAAAATCCCGAAGATAATACGTCGGCGCACATAAGGCGGAACCTCTGCAAATGCGAGCACAAAAAACAGCAGCGTAAAAAAGCGCGGCCCCCTCGGGTAAGACCCCGAAGCAAGCCGCGCCCTTTTCCTTATTATATGTAAGCGCTCAGACTCCCTTTTCCTCAAGGCCCGGGGGAAGCTCTCCGTAATAGGGAGAGTCCTCCTCGTACATCTCAAGGACCTTCTCCTTCGGCATGTCGCACATATCTTCCGTGAAGCCGAACATCCTGCATATGTGGCGAAGCTCCTCCTCCCTTCCCGGAAGCGGATCCATTGGCTGTATAAGCTTCTGCCCCTCAAGCTCGGCCCGCACGTCCTGATCCTCAGCGAGCGGAGTTCCGTACTCGTTTGAGTGATAAAGCCTGTCAAACCTCTTCCTCGGCCTCTGCCCGGGATCCTCGGCCGGGTATCCAACCGTCATGAGCCAGATGGGAACTATGTTCTCTGGAGTGCCGAGCACCTTCGGGAACTCCGCTGGCTTTCTGCCCGTGGCGATAAGGCAGCACCCAAGCCCCATATCGGTGGCCGCGAGCATGGCGTTCGCTATGGCCTGGCCCGCCTCTACCCTCAGGAGATCCTCCGCCCTGTCCTTGGGAAAGCTCATAAGCCTCGGGTAGGTGTTCTCGGTCAGTATCTTGTAGGTCCAGCCGTGGGCCGCGGTTATGGCCCTTGCGGGAAACAGCACCTGGAAGGTCTGTATGAGCTCCTTGTACCAGGCATCCATGTTTATTAGCCACGCCACGATAATCGGGGCCTGGCGCAGGTGGATCTCGTTAAACGTGGACCCGCACTCAACTATCTTCTCGAACTTCTCGGGGGGATAGGTTCTTTTGTCTATAACTATCGCCTCGGTAGAGTTGCAGTTGCCCTGGCAGGAGCAGTACCGCGCAGCCTGGAGCATCTTCTGTATCTTCCAGTCCTCAACCTCTTTCCAGGGCTTGTAGAACCGGAAACTTCTCCTCGTGCCCATTGCTTCAAAAACTTCCATGTAAAATTCCTCCTTTGTCTCTGGTTTGTTTTTTTCTAAAGTCTCTTCCCCGCCGTGCCTAAAGCGTGGTCCAGCCCCCGTCTATGACAAGATCCGAACCCGTAACGTACCGGGCCTCGTCTGAAGCCAGGTAGAGCACCGAGTGGGCAACTTCCTCCGCTTCGGCCCTTCTCACAAGAGGAATCATATCGGCCGCTATGGCGTCGAGCTGTTCCTCCGCATCCGGGGGGTTCCCCATGAACTCGGGGTCCATCTTGGTCTTTATGTAGCCGGGGCAAACGGAGTTAGTTCTTATGTTGTCCTTCGCGTGATCAAGGGCCATGCTTCTCGTTATCTGCCTCACGGCCCCCTTCGAGGCGTTGTACGCGACGCAGTCCTCCATCCCCACGATGCCGAGCACGCTTGAGTTATTGATTATCGCGCCCCCGCCGCCCTCGGCCATAAGCGGAACGACGTACTTGCTAACGAGGAAAACCCCTTTTACGTTTATATTGATCGTCCTCTCCCACACATCGTCCGTGGTGGTGACGACGGTTCCGCCCTCAAAAATCCCGGCGTTGTTAAACAGTATGTCGACCTTTCCGAAATCGCCGTAGAAGGCCTCAACCACCCTCGCTACGTCCTCTTCCTTGGAAACGTCTCCCGGATAGGCCCGTATCTCCCCGGGACCCGGGTTCTCGGCTACCACTTCCGAAAGCCTCTCCGCAGTTCTCGACATTATGCCCACGTTGGCTCCTTCTGCTGAGAACAGAAGCGCCGTCGCTTTTCCTATTCCCTCTCCCCCGCCCGTTATGAGCGCGGTTTTTCCAGTAAGTCTTCCCATTTTATCCTCCTCGCTTTCGGGTAAGAAACCCTGCTTTTTTTAAACTTCCGTTATATAATAACCCATTATGAGCAACGGAAAATCCTTTTCGGTTACGAAATCCGGTTTCGGGTCTTTTCCGAAATCCTCCACCGCAGTCACGAGGGACTTCACCAGGAGGTCAAGCTCCGCAATGAAGGGATATCTTCATGATTGAATATGATAAATTTCGAAATTCTCTGAAACGCCTTCGGGAACAGCACGGAAATTACCGCGGCATAGACGATCTTCGTCTGAATTCGATAATGCGGGAAGCTGTGGCTGAGTCGGTCATACACAGGTTTGAGATCTGTTACGACTGCCTCTGGAAGGTGCTGAGGCGCCACCTCGCAGAGGAGCTTGGCGTTCCGGATGCCCCGAACAGTCCGAAACCCATTTTCAGGCTGGCTTTTGAAAACAATCTCCTTCCCTCGCCGATCGAAAAATGGATCGACTACGCAAACAGCCGCATCAACACAAGCCACGACTATGATGAGGGAAAAGCCAAGAGATGCCTTGGAATCATAAGCGGCTTTATTGAGGATGCCACAAGTCTTTACGAAACAATAAGCGGTGAGCCATGGAATCGGTAAAATCTATCGACATCTCTTCTGAGCAGCGCCGCGTTCTTCTTTCGCTGCTTAAAAAGCATCTTCCCAATACCCGCGTCTGGGTATACGGTTCCCGAGTGAGATTCACGGCACGGAGGAGTTCCGACCTCGACATGGTGGTATTTGCCCGAAGCGGGCAGAGAAGAGAGGTCGGCGATCTTCAGGAAGCTCTTGAACAGAGCGATCTTCCTTTTCGCGTGGACCTTTTCGTGTGGGATGACGTACCCGAGAAATTCCAGAAGAGAATTGAAGGAGACCACGTAACCCTGGTTTCCCCGGACCATGAAACGCAAGCGGTATGAAAAAGAGGAGTGAAGGGTCTGGGTCATGACGGCAAAGCCATCAGTTATAAAAAAACTTTTTGATTTTTCCAGTAAAAGCAGTAGGCATATAGTGTCTCGTCTGCCATGAGTAGAAGGAGCATTCGAAGCCGTTGCGATTTGTTCCATGGCGGCTTCAGCTTTTTTTCTACCCTTACCACTAGACACTTCTTCAATGATGTTTTGAGGGAAGAAAAAAACAGGAGATTCAGGTGTCCCCTTTAACTCGGAATTACTGTCCCTTTTCGCTCGGAATTACTGTCCCTTTTCAGTCGTAATATGCATCCATTTCTCTGCCCGTTACGGTCGTGGATTCTCAGTTCGCAACATGTGGCGAATGAGAGCTTTTTACCTCGCATGGCCGATTCTGCAGACATCGCCTGCAGGATCTTTGTTGTCCAGCTTTGCCTCGCGATTCCTACGAAGCCGAGGCCTTGTGCGGGGTATGGTCGGTTCGTTGCTTGACAGACAGACCACTTCTCAAAGCAGCACATTCATTTCTCTTCTGCGAGTGGAGATATAGTTTCCGTAACGAATACAGGGCAGAAGCATTATAGAAAGGAATACTGCTAGTTCGGAAAGCGTTGGGGCAGCAATGATATTATGCTATGATATCCCTGTCGGGGTTGCTAAACTGGTTTCCGCGGCAGCAACAAGTTGATTCGGCGTTTTAGAGATAGGTATTATGAAAATAATTATAAAAAATTTGGGTGTTCTGAAAGAAGCAGAATTTGAGCTCGGCGACCTAACTTTGATTTGCGGGTGCAACAACACGGGCAAAACATATGCGACTTATGCCCTGTTTGGTTTCCTGCTGAACTGGCAGAGATTCATGAAAGCTGAAGTCTCTGATCAGGAAATAAGAGACCTCGTTAATGATGGTGTAACACGAATTGACATCACGAAACACGCCAGAAAAGCGAAGAATATTCTTTCACAGGGCTGCCGAAGATACACTCAGCAACTGCCTAGAATTTTCGCGTCCAACTCCAAACACTTCAAAGAAACCCAGTTTCAAGTGGAATTGCAATTGGACATGGAATCAACCCTGTTTCCGTCTTTCGAACGAAAAATAAGGTCTAAAAAAGGCGAACTTCTCTCATTGAGCAAATCCGAGGGGAGCAGTTCCCTTGTAGTTTCTCTGTCAGCGGACACCGAAAAAATCGAATTGCCCACAGAGATAATTAAGGGTGCAATCTCAGATGTCATTAACGAAATAATCTTCGGTCGATATTTCCCCGACCCTTTTATTGCAAGCGCGGAGCGCACCGGCGTTGCGATTTTCAGCAAGGAACTGGATTTTGCCAGGAACCGGCTGCTTGAGGAAATGGGTCGTGCGGATAAGGACATCGACCCGATGGAACTGCTTTTTAAATCCTACAATGATTACGCTTTGCCGGTAAAGGCAAACGTGGATTTTACACGCAGAGTTGCTGATATTACCAAAGAAGACAGCTTCATTGTCAAAAAACATGCTCGGGTTCTAAATGAGTTCACTGATATCATTGGCGGTGAATATATTTCAGGGAGCGATAACTCGGTTTATTTTAAACCTTCGGGCAAACGCCTCAGGCTGACTATGGGAGAAAGTTCCGGTGCTGTACGCTCCATGCTGGATATTGGTTCTTATTTGCGTCATATCGCAAAATCAGGCGACTTGCTGATGGTGGATGAACCGGAACTGAGTCTGCATCCTGAAAACCAGCGCCGGGTCGCGCGGCTTTTCGCCCGGCTGATAAATCTTGGAGTTCGTGTTTTTATAACCACTCACAGCGACTATATCATCAAGGAACTGAACACATTGATTATGCTCAATCAGGATAAGCCCTATCTGAAACGAATTGCCGAAAGGGAAGGCTACCAGAGCGAAGAACTTGTTGACGCCGGGGGTGTAAAAGTTTATGTGGCGAAAAAAGCTTTGATGAAAACAAAAAATGGCAACAAAAGGAGAAGTTGGCACCAGACACTTGCGCAAACCGAAGTAAGCTGTGAACAAGGAATCGATGCCTGCAGCTTTGATGAGGAAATAAACAAGATGAACGAGATTCAGGAAGCCATCGTATGGGGGGACGGGGAATGAATCCGGACCTTCATATATTACGGGACCTGATCAAAGACGAAGCAGTGGTGACTGTCAAGAAAAATCCGCATGGCGGCAATTTTCTTGAATTGAAAGAACCCGGAAGCAGAAACTTGCCCGAGTATAAAATAGAAGTGCTTAACACTCCGGAAGACGCCATCGCAATCAAATCTGATGTCTTTCCCTCTCCGAATAAAATTTTTAAAAATACCAAAGGTGAATGCAAGAGGGCGGATTTTGTTATTATCGCCAAAGGCAACAAGAAGAATTGGATAATTTACATCGAAATTAAACGTAGCAACTATGGTTTGGAGAAAGAAATAATACGACAACTTCAGGGGTCCAAGTGTTTTGTCGATTACTGCCGCTCCATCGGTCAAACGTTTTGGGGAGAATCTGGATTTCTTGAAGAAGAAGTTTATCAACAGCTTTACGTTAGCGTGAAAAACATTGGCGTAAACAAAAAACCATCAAGGAGAACCAGAAGCTCCTCTTTACATAACTGCCCTGAAAACATGCTTAAAATCAGTGCGCCGTCCCGAAAGGGTATCCAGTTTAAAAGCTTGTTAGCAAAGTCCTGATGATCTGACTCACTTTTTCTCTCAATCTTAGTAACTGCTCATCCCCCAGTCAGGACGAAGAGTATTCGCAATCCACTTTTCCGAGTCGGTGATGCTCTCCATAGGTCAATCATTTTTTTATCTTGCCTGTCCCGGCAAAATCCTTCTTACAATTTTATCGAAACAATAATAACATCGATATAAATACGGCTGCCTGCATTAAGGGCGCTGTCAAATGCGGAAGAACAAGCCGACATCCTGTTGCATATTACGGCTGAAAGTGAATGCCGATTCCGAGCGAAAGTGAACACCTGAGTCTCTCTTTTTTTCCAGAAACATCATAGAAAAGTGTTTTGTTAACCTGCTTGCAGACTAAGGCAAGGAGGTCAACGAGATGCCGAGAAGAACAATGAGTGTGGAAGTGATAAGGGAGATTCTGAGGCTCAAGTCCCTGAATCTTTCCATAAGACAGATAAGGCAGATCGTGATGACTCGCAATGAACCTGCCTTTTCTCAAATTCCGCTGTATAATAACCCATCATGAGCAACGGAAAATCCTTTGCGGCGGCGGCGGTGCAGGCAGCTCCCGTTTTTCTCGACAAAAAGGGCACGGTCGATAAAGTCCAGAGGCTTATAAAAGAGGCGGCGGGGAGCGGGGCAGAACTCGTGGTTTTCCCCGAGGCTTTCATTCCCACCTATCCCTACTGGCCGAAGGATCTCGGGTTCGGAGCCGAGAAGAAGCTCACCATGGACGCCCACGTGGAGCTTCACAGAAACTCGGTCGAGGTTCCGGGGGAGGACACCAAAAGAATCGGCGATGCGGCAAGGCGGGCCAAGGCATGCGTAGTAATAGGGGTTAACGAAAAAGAGGGAGGAACCCTCTACAACACCATACTCTACTTCGGCAAGGACGGCTCCCTTCTCGGAAAGCACAGAAAGCTGATGTCGATTGACAGCGAAAAATGCGTCTGGGCGAACGGAACCGCCGAGGACGTGAGGGTGTTTGACACCGAAATCGGAAAAATAGGGGGGCTTTTCTGCTACGAGCACCACATGACCCTTGAGAAGTACGCGATGTTCACCAAGGGGGAGCAGGTACACGTTGGACTCTGGGGAGGACACTCGTTCGTTAAGGACACGATGGATTTCGCAAGCCGCCAGTACGCGTTTGAGGGACAGGTGTTCGTCATAATCTCAGCTGGCTTCATAGAAGAGGACATGATTCCCGACTCCTTTCCCCTGAAGGAGCAGACGATCTGGGACTATCCCGGGGGAAGCGGCATAATAAACCCTAGGGGACAGTACATAGTCGGCCCCGTGTACGGAAAGGAGGAGATTCTCTACGCGGAGATCGAACTTGACCAGATAATAAGGGCCAAGACCGTCATAGACTCCGTTGGGCACTTTTCAAGGCCCGACATATTCCGCTTTGAGATAATGGAGTGACGTTGCTTCGGCCAATTCGCTTTCATTTATTCAGCGACATCCCATTCCCTACCGACAGGCAAGGTCAAGTCTACACCTGGTGAGACGGTGACCGTGCCTTTTAACGAACCAGAAATGCGTGAGAAAAAACTGGATTCGGGCTTACCTTTAGGTTTGACCCGAGCAGGTTGTTTTTCCCCGGTTTCAGGTAATGGTTTGTGTTCAGACATTGCGGTAAACCTCTTCACATAGTTAATTTCTAATGGTTTGCGACTTGCAAATCACGGGTTTGTCGTAAACGCCCGCAACACTATTTTCCCTACTTTCCCTCCCACGTCCTCAGTTCATTCTCTGACAATGGCGCTCGAAAAAACCTTCGAGCAGGACAATCTTTCCCTTGAGAACATCGGGTTGCCGTTTGCCCTGAAGCTTACAGCCGACAAGCCGCGCAACCGGCTTCCCTCTGCGGGCAGTCACGATTTCCTCGCCTGCCTCAACTCGCGCCAGAAGGCGGGACAGGTGGGTTTTGGCTTTATGAATATTGACGATGGACATAACCAAATAACCTCAATCGGGTTGTAGCCAAAAATATAGCCAGAATTTTCCGTCGACTGCAAGGCTGAGCAAATCAGCACATCTCATAGTTTCTCCGTACATTACCTTGCCATCCACTGCTTCCCGTATGCCCGCCGCTGTTTATCCAGGGGTCAAAGAGTCTCCAATGCGCTTTTCCTGCAACCCACCACAAACTCAACTAGCGCTCAAAATGAATTATGATTTAGCAAACAAAATCAGGGAATCATAGCTTCCAGCGTCAGCCTCATGCAGTGCGGCAATATAGCGCTTGCGGACACCTTCAGACGCAGTGAGGTCAGCACCACCGCCCCATGTGAGTTTTTCACCACGATATTTGGCAACTATTACATCGGCGAACAGGCGTGCGTGTCGGCCGTTGCCGTTTGGAAAAAGGTGAATTTTCACTAACCGGTAATGAAAAATAACGGCCAGTTCAGCAATACTGTAGATATTGTGTTCCAGCCAATAAGCAGCATCGTCCAGCAACTTGCGAAATTCGGTCCGGACGAGGGAATAGTCAACGCCGATATTTTTGTTGGATTTTCGGTATTGCCCTGCCCATTTCCAGACACGACCATACATGCGCCTATGAAGATCCAAGATAAATTTCTCCGTAAAAATATCCTGTTTTGACGCCAAAACGGATTTCCGCATTACCCATCTTCGGGCTTCAAGAATATTTTCCTGCTCGAGACGGTCCAGATCTTCACGCGTCAATACGGTAGGAATGAGATGTTCCTTCTCTTCGTCATCAAGCGGCGTCTGACCTTCTATGTAATGGTACTGAACCATATTTTAGTCCCACAGCTTGGTGTCAGGGTTGCGCACCAGTTCATCGGCGATTTGGGCGATTTTCTCCTGCCTGTCGCCTACATCCTGCGCTTCAAGCATCATACTGTGGTCCACAGGAGCGACAATATCTCTGGCTTTTCTAAGCGCCCGCTTGCGCACGATGTTTCGCAAGGAGTCATCATTTGGAACAAAAGCATAAACGAGCCTGCAATCTAATGCTTCAGCCGCCTTGCGAAGCGACCTAAGCGTAATCGCATCATTGATCTCGTTTTTCTCCAAACGAGCGGCGGATTGCTGCGCAATACCTATACGTTCTGCCATCTGACGAACGCTCATACCAAGCGAGGTGCGGACAGCACGTATCCAGCCGCCAGAGGGACGGTCGCAAACACTCACTCTGGAGAGGTGGTCATCCAGCATCTGCAATTGCATATACTTAAATTTGTTTGTCATATCACAGCCTATATTCTGTAAATAGAAGCTATGTTAACAGAATAAAAACTGTAAGTCAAGAATAAAATTGCAGAATATAATCTGTGATTAAATTAAGCTTGATTTTCTGACATGCTTAGGCATTGATTAAGTGCTGGAAATAATATAGAAATGGTCAGATTCTGTCTTTCTAAACCCGTAAGTTTGAAAAGCTTAACTCTTCAAGTGGCTGGGGCACTAGGATTCGAACCTAGACTAGCGGATTCAGAGTCCGCTGTACTGCCATTATACGATGCCCCAGAGGGAAAAAAGATTATTTACTCCAAAATACGTGGTGTCAAACAGAGAAAAACTTTCTGTTTGTAACACGGTTTTTTCCAGAGTATTGCCGACAACATGACAACAATCGTACCGCCACCGGAATGGCGAATTCACAGTCGTGCGGAGTTAATCTTCAGCAAAAGCCAAAATTCTTCAAAAAACCTTCTCTATTCCGGCCTGCTTCAGAATCTTGTTTGCTAAATTACGACCTTTGATTTTTGAAACTACAACAAAACGCTTGTCCAGTTTCGGGCTGTACCATATTTCATGAGAACCCTTACCCTGCCGCACAAAATAGCAACCTTCCGCCGAAAGTATCCGCTTTAACTCCGCAGCGTAATCGGCCATTCACTATATATAAACCGTCTCCAAATGGTGACAGTCTATCTCCAGATGGCAACGGTTCCCCTGTGAACTTTGCTTGCTGGCACCTTCACGCCCCATAAGATGAGAATTAGCCTCAAGCAAATCAGGAACGATCGACTTAAGAACATCTACAAGTTCCGGAATGTTGTCACCCACGGCAACGAGTCCAGGGATGTCTTCACTGGTGGCAACCCATCTGTTTTCAACAACGTCCCATTCCGCTTCGATTTTAAAAAAATCCATGACCGGTCCTTCCCTCTAAAATCTCAGTCTCTCCAATTCTTGGAGATTTCTGTTCCAGATCAATTTCTCTTTGTAGATCTTCAGGTATTCCAAGATTACCGACATTACGTGCCAAGTGTCAAGAATCAAGTTCTTCGCATTCGGTATCAGTTGACTTAATAAAAAATACTTGAGGTCCAGAAGTCACATTTCGTGCTTTCGTGATCTCTTGGTTCCGTTAATCAAAGGAAACTCCCGCCGCCGGGGTTGATTACCGACTTACATCTGATAGATTATGCAGAGACGGAGGTGGCGCCCGCAAAGGCCGCGCGGCGTTTCTGGCCCATGGACGAACCGAATCCGGAAATCCTCGAGACTTTTGAGAACAAGAACCCGGAGAGGGATTACGAAATCGAGATATCGTGTCCCGAGTTCACCTGCGTGTGCCCCAAAACGGGACAGCCGGACTTCGCGACCATCACCATAAAATACGTCCCCGACAGGCTTTGCGTGGAACTTAAATCCCTTAAGCTCTACATGTTCTCCTACAGAAACGCGGGCGAGTTCCACGAGCACGTGACGAACAGGATTCTCGGCGACTTCGTCTCGGCGTGCGATCCGAGGTCGGTAGAGGTGACGGGCGACTTCAATGTCCGTGGCGGAATAAAGACGATAGTCCGGGCCTCACACAGAAAGGACGCCTGAGCGTCCCGGGCCCAAGACGGCATGTACGCAAAAACCCAGGTAATAATCACGGGAACGGTAATATTCCTCATAATTCTGGTTGCGATTTTCGCGCCCGCTCTCTCCCCCTACGAGTACGACCGGACGAATTTCCCAAACGCCCTTCGCGCCCCCGACTCGGTGCACCTTATGGGAACGGACCAGGAGGGCCGCGATCTGCTGAGCAGGGTAATCCACGGATCGAGGATATCAATCATGGTCGCAGTGGGAACCGCGGCGATGGCCCTTGTAATCGGAACGGTTCTCGGGGCGGTCTCGGGATACGCCGGGGGGAAAACGGATGAACTCATAATGCGCACCGTAGACGTATTCTACGCGGTTCCAGACCTCCTGCTGATCGTTCTTCTCACTCTCGTCATCGGAACCGGGGTTACGGGCATCGTCATATCGCTTGGGGTGATGTCGTGGATGAGGGTCGCGAGGATAGTGAGGGGAAGCGTTTTGCAGATAAAGTCATTTGAGTACGTCGAGTCCGCAAGGGCACTTGGGGCCCCGCCGTTTACCATTCTCGCAAGGCACATACTCCCTAACACGCTGAGTCCCCTTATAGTCACCGTCACGTTCTCCGTACCTTACGCTATCCTCACCGAATCCACCCTGAGCTTCCTCGGCCTCGGGATATCCCCCCCGGAGGCAAGCTGGGGAACGCTTGCGAGCACCGGGTGGCAGGGGATAAGGACCTTCCCCCACCTCATAGTGTTTCCGAGCGTTGCGATTTTCATAACGGCGCTTTCGTTTAATCTGTTCGGAGAAGGCATAAGGGACCTTCTCGCTTCCGAGGGCACAAGGTAATGCTGTTGAAAAAAATCTCTCTTTTCGTTTTTCCTTTCGTTCTGCTTCTCGCAGCCGGCGCGCGCGCCGAGAAGGTCGACTGCGAAAAAGTTCTTGCCTCCTCGGAGAAAACCCCCGCCGTGCGGTTCTCAAAGCTTTACTGCCACGCGCAGGACGACCGGCACGGGAAGGTGCTTGAGTCTCTTTCCACAACAGGGGAGGGTCTCTCGGTAATAGGAGATTACCTGCTTTACTACGAAGCCGAGGCGGCGCTCGGCCTCGGGGAGCGGGAAAGGGCCCGAGGGCTTTTTCTCAGGGTCCTCGCTTCCTACCCTGACTCGGTGCTAAGAGCTGGCGCCCACGAGCACCTAGCCGAAATCCACCTTGAAGACGAAAGATACCTCGCGGCGGAAAAAAGGTATCTGCTTCTTGCACGGGTGACCACGAGCAGGTGGAAAAAAGCTGTTTACTTAAAGAACCTCGGCGAGATAAAGGAAAAACAGGGGAACTTCCCCGCAGCCTTCAAGATATTCGAGAGGATATGGACCGAGCACCCCGAGGTGAGCTTCTCTGATTACGTGTTCGAACTTTATGAAAAAAACAAAAAAGTCTTTATCCCTTCGCCGCGGCAGTTTGAAAAAAGAGGGGACGTAATGTTCAGGGCCGGTAACTGGAAGGGAGCGCTTGAGGCTTTCAGAAAGGCTCCCAGGACAAGCGCGGTAAAAAGGAAAACCGGCATCTGCCTCTACAGGCTTTCCCGGTTTCCAGAAGCCATCAGGGTATTCTCGGAGATCGATTCGCCTGAGGCCTTTTACTGGAGGGGCGTTACGCTCATGGGTATGGATAGGGAGGAGGAGGCTATAGGCGTCTTCGAGAGACTCCACAAGCTTAACCCCAAAAGTTCCTGGGCTTCCAAGTCGCTGCTTAAGGCCGCGAGGCTCCGCCACCTGGGCGAAGAACATGGAGAGGCCCGGCGCCTGTACCGCCTCGTCATGGAGAAATACCCCGGGAGAAAAGAGGCACGGGAGAGCGCGTGGAACCTCGGATGGATGCACTACAGGGGAAAGGAGTACGCAAAGGCTCTTGAGATTTTCTCCGATCGCGCCTGGGCGAAGGGAGGAGACCGGGAGCGCTTTCTTTACTGGTACGCGAGGGCGGCTGAGCGGGCAGGGGACAAGCCCGGGGCGCTGTTTGCGCTTGGAGAACTCGCCGAATCACAGAAAATCACCTACTACTCGGCTCTTGCGAAGATGAGGCTCGGGGAAAACATGCTTCCCACCCCGCCTCCCGCCGCCTGGGCGGGCAACCCTTTCGGGAAAAATCCCGCGCTCGGGAAATTTCTTTTCTTCGCCAAGGCCGGGATATACGATCTTGCCCTCGGGGAAGCCAAGCTTCTTCGGCCTCGGGCTAAAACTACCACGCAGCGCCTCTACCTCGCCTCGCTTTACCTGCAGGCGGGGGATTACAAAACCTCCATAAGCCTGGCAGACAGAGTCAGGTCCCCCGAGGCGCTCCGCCTCTCCTTTCCGAAGGGTTTTGAGGAGCAGGTGAGGTTTTTTTCGCGCAAATACTCACTTGACGAGTTCCTGGTCTATTCCCTTATAAGGGAGGAGAGCCATTTCGACAAGGAGGCGGTTTCGGTTTCTGACGCGAGGGGGCTCATGCAGCTCCTCCCCTCTACGGCGCTTGAGACGGCGACCAAGGCGGGTCTCAGTAATTTTCAGACTTCCCAGCTTTTCTCTCCCGACATAAACCTCGATCTTGGATGCTATTACCTGAGCTGGCTGCTAGGGATCTTCGAGGACAACTTCGCCATAAGCCTTGCAGGGTACAACGGCGGCCCCACAAACGCCAAAACATGGCATGAGAAAAACGGGGCGCTCGACATAGACGAATTCATAGAGGAAATCCCCTTTGAGCAGTCACGCAACTACGTAAAGAAAATCATAAGGAGCTACGCCGCTTACGAGGCGGTCTATGGCAGGGAAAAGGATCAGTTCTCAAGGCAGAGCTTCGAGAAATTCCTCAAGATCATGAGCCCGTAGTCAGAGCTTTTTTCAGGGTGGAACTGAAAGGCGAAGAGGTTTCCCGAAACAACCCCCGCCTCAAACTCGCCCCCGTAATCAGAGAGCAGAACGTCTGCGCCGGGTTCGTCGGAAACCACGTGATAGGAGTGAACGAAGTAAAACCAGCTCCGCTGCGGTATCCCTTCGAGTATGCGGGTTTGTTCGGGCGCGCTCACCCTGTTCCAGCCCATGTGGGGCACCTTAAGCTTCTTCTCCGAGACACAGAACCTGACTACCTTCCCTCTGAATACCCCGAGTCCCTCTTCCCCCGGAGCCTCCTCGCTTGATTCGAACAGGACCTGGAAGCCGAGGCATATCCCGAGAAACGGCCGCCCGCTTGCGATGAAATCCTTTATGGGCCCGGTCATTGAGCGCTCGCGAAGGTTCCTCACGCAGTCGCCGAAAGCCCCGACTCCGGGAAGCACAAGGCCGCTTGAGCCCTCTATATCCCCCGGGTCCTCGGTAACGCGGACCTCTATGCCCTGTGAGGTAAACCCCTTCTCAACACTTCTCAGGTTCCCCATCCCGTAATCCACTATGGAGATCACTAGAGCGTACCCTTGGTAGAGGGAATATCGTCGCGGCGCCCGTCAAGCGACGATGCCGTGTCCATTGATCTCCCCAGGGCCTTGAACATGGCCTCTATTATGTGGTGCAGGTTCGTTCCGTGGCGAAACTCGATGTGAAGGTTGCAGCGAAGCGAGTTTGTAAGGGACTTGAAGAACTCCTCGGCAAGCTCCGAGTCAAAGTCCCCGACCTTGCCCGCGGGAATCTCTCCCATGAGAACAAAGCAGGGCCTGTCGCTTAGATCAACTGCCGCCACTACAAGCACGTCGTCAAAAGGGATTACGGCGTGGCCGTACCTGGTGATCCCCCTCTTGTCTCCGAGTGCCTCGGAGAAGACTTCTCCGATCGCTATCCCGACATCCTCTACGGTGTGGTGGAAATCGACGTCGATGTCCCCTTCAGCCTTGACCGTGAGGTCAAAGTAGCCGTGTTTTGCGAACTGGCTCAGCATGTGGTCAAAAAACGGCACCCCTGTCGAGATATCGAATTTCCCGGTTCCGTCGAGATCAAGCTCGACGCTGGCGCGGACTTCGGACGTTTCTCTTTTCAAAACGGCTTTGCGGGTCATTGTTCAGAATGGGCTCCTTGTTATTGTGGCGTGACGGCAGGTTTTGCTAATCATTCTATATACAGGCGTGTTTTCAATAAACCCAAAGGAATGAGGCCGTTCATACGCGGGGACGCGGGTTTTTGCCGGGATAAACTCATGAAGTGGTGTGAAGATAACGGGGTTGATTATGTTCTGGGTTTGTCAAAAAACTTGTCAATAAACCCAAAGGAATGAGGCCGTAATACTAGGTGAATAATCTGGTTCCTTCCTGTCCTTGAAACTTGATCTTTTTGAATGTGGAACTATGCCCTCAAATTTTCCAGTTCAGAAAGCCATTCTCCAAAATTCGGGCATTTTTCTCTCAGCGCACTAAGTCCAATTTCCTTTGCTACGAGAGGACCATGAATAGTTTTTCGATACTCCGTTTTTCTTTCTAATCTTTTTGACGGAGCAGAGTGTTCGGAGTCATTTATTAACTCAGGTCTTCCACCAAAGCTGTTGACCACTTCTCGCGCCCAACCTGACAGGCCTTTGTGAGGAGGGATATTGCTTTCTATAGCTTCAGGTGATGAAAACAGCAACCCTTCAAATTCGTACATCTGGATATATGGAATAAGTCGGCCGTGAGACTGGGACTTAACGCAATCAAGGATTTTCGCCTCTAACGACTCCTTGCTCTCCGCTTCATCCTTCCCCCTAAACCCGTAAAAATCATAGAACGTCGTTACCTTATCAAAACTTCCCAGCAAGTTTATCAAATCTTTTCTGACGCGCGGCATCGAAACATCGCCCCCTCCGCTTCCGAGCGGAATCGGTTGGGCGTAAATCTCCCGACCTTCTAAGTGGGGAGCAATTACTTCTTTTATAAAACGCTCCTCCGTCTGGCCCTCCACGGATACGGCAAGTCTTACCATTCCGGGCGACCACCAATAAGATTCTTGGACCAGATTTCGCCCATCCCATACTCATCCAGCCACCGCTCAACCTGCTCTCTCTCAAGCCGCTCAAACACCGAAACACCATCTTTTAACTCCGTTACGATAAAGTCCTCGGGACTGAAAAAATTTGCAAAAACTACGGATTGCGTAGAACAAATCACCTGCGTTTTCCCGGATATTGAGCGGATAATATCGGCAAGAACGCAAAGCGCCGCAGGATGTAAGCCGAGTTCCGGTTCATCAAGTATTATTGTGTCGGGTTTTCTTGACTCAGGCTGTAGCAAAAGAGTTGCGAGACAGACAAACCTAGCCGTTCCGTCCGATAGAGCATTAGCGCTGAATGGTGATTCATAGTCAGTATGCACCCAACGCAGTAAAATATTCTGATCTCCTTGATTTCCCGTCGGTTCCAAGTAGAAATCATGAAAAAACGGTGCCGCGCTCTGAACTGCGCAAACGATCTGCTTGTATGATTGCCGGTCTTCATCATCCCGACTGGTTTTCAGATCATAAAGAAAAGGAGCAATATTGCCTGCGTCTTCTTCAAAGTAATAATAATTGTCCAAGCTGGATCTTTTCTTGAATCTGGCAGTGTTGCTTGTATCATGAAAATGGTAAACCCTGCATTGGTCAAGATACTTTTTCGTGTAGTACTTTACGGGCTGATCACTAAGATCTTCGGTCGCCAAGCCACTTTCACTTCTCCTTGAATAAAGAGACCATGGCGATTTCCCCGGTGAATCAACCATGCGACAACTTTCAACACCAAATACCAGTGAATCATCGTTCAGATTGGACAAAAATTCCACGCTGTAGCCATTGTTTCCAATTTCCAGATCTAACTTTATGCTTTCAGTGTTTGCAGTGCCAAAATGGAAAAACCGCTCCGCTCCGCCTTCGGTTTTAACATATTGTTGCAACTTCCCTTGAGACAAACGGCTTAAAAAAGTGAACAATGAGATCAGATTGGTCTTTCCAGCCCCGTTCGCACCAATCAGTATGTTGATGTTCTCCATAGGCAAATCGAGTTTCTTTATGGACTTAAATCCTTCAACCCGAATGCGCTTTAGATTTTTTTTCGGCTCTTCACTCATATTTACTCTTACCCGCTACATGAATCAGGCACGCTACCACGTGACAGATAACATCGCATGGCACACCTCAAAATTAAACTTCTAACAACGGAATATGCCGCAAAACATTACACAATCTTAAGTTTCCTACATATCTTTAGGTGATTCAACTTTGAAATTCAGATGTCATTTAGCCCTTCGAGTAATTCCTTCCTGTAAAAGCGTCCGAAACGTACAGACCGGTAACCGGTTTACCCGTAGAGATATGGGAACCCAAATGAACTTGTGATAGAATAGTCTGCGGATTGGGGTTCCCGCTCACGAGGTAGTGGTTTTGAAATTCATACTGATTCCCGTAAAAGATCTTTCAAGGGCAAACGAAAGGCTTGCCTCGGTGCTCAGCAACAAGCAGAGAACCGAGCTTGCCTACGTGATGCTTGAGGACGTGTTCTCCGCGGTCGGCGACTCGAAGCTTGCCGACAACAGGGTCGTTGTTACGCTAGACCGCAAAGCGGAGAAAATGGCCCTTGGGGAGGGGTTTGACGTCATAAGGGAAGAAAGCCAGCTCGGGGAGAGTTCGTCGGTTGATCTTGCGATTCAGGTCTGCAGGAAAATGGGCGCGAAATCCGTGCTGGTAATCCCGGGCGACGCCCCTTTAATAACCGGCGAGGACCTCGATTCCGTCCTGGAGAAAGAGAAAAAGGGCAAGTCCGTGATACTCGTTCCCTCAGAAGATGAACTCGGCACAAACGCCATACTGAGAAAGCCCCCCGACAGCATACCCTCGATGTTCGGGAACGACAGCTTCAGAAAACACAGGGAAGAGGCCGAGCGAAGATACGTGCCCTGCGACATCTACAAAAACTTCAATATCAGCATCGACATCGACGAGCCCGGGGACATAGATACCTTCTCCCACCACGGCTCCCACACCAAGACCTATAGGAAACTTCTGGAACTGGGGCTAATAAAGGAAGAAACGAAGAAAAACGGAGTGGTAGCAGGCTGATTTACGCAAAGCCGGGGTTGTGGCAATTTCCGCCGAACCTTCGCATTCGTGCGTTGAATCCTCATGGAGTTCCGGTATAATCTCCTGCTTTTCGATTTGCCTTTTTTCCGGGGGCGGCGTAGCTCAGGGGTAGAGCGGGGCTCTCATAAGGCCTGTGTCGGTGGTTCGATCCCACCCGTCGCCACTTCCCTACTCCTCTTTTCCTTCCTCGAAATCCAAAGAGACGGAATTTATGCAGTACCTAAGCCCCGTGGGCTTCGGGCCGTCGGGGAAAACATGTCCCAGGTGGGCGTCGCACTTTGAGCAGAGAACTTCTGTTCTCGTCATCCCGTGGGAACGGTCGGCCTTCTCCGTAACGCTCTCCTGCGATACAGGCTCCCAGAAACTCGGCCATCCGGTGCCGGAGTCAAACTTCTCAGAGAAACGGAAAAGCTCCTGTCCGCAGCAAACGCAGACATACATGCCTTTTCCGTGGTGGTCGTGGTACTTTCCGGTAAAGGCCCTCTCGGTGCCCTTTTTCCTCGTGACAAGAAACTCCTCCGAAGAAAGCTTCTCCTGCCACTGCTCATCTGTTTTCTCTACCTTCTCAGACACTATCCGCTCACTCCCCGAGCTTTGAGTCCCGGGCCTCTCTCAAAAGGGCTGCCAGTTCTTCTACATTACCGGAGTCGACGGCTTTTTCAATTTCCCCGAGCGCTCCCGCAAAGCCGCGGATGGCGCCCAGCAGCGCGTCGCGGTTCTCAATGAAAATACCGGCCCACATCTCCGGGGAGCTGCCGGCGATCCTGGTGAAGTCGGCAAGTCCCCCGCCCGAAAAATCAAAAAGGTTTCTGCCCCGCCCGCCGGAAGCAACCGTGCTTACAAGTGCGTAGGCGACCGCGTGGGGGAGATGGCTTACGAGCGAGAAAACCTCGTCGTGGGATTCGGGATCCATCTCGACCACCTCGCTTCCCACAAGCGAAAAAAGCGCTCTCACCGCAGAGAGGGCTTCGGGGCTGGTGCTCTCCACGGGGGTAACAACGCATCTTTTCCCCGAGAAAAGGCCCGGGTCAGACTCCCTTACGCCGGACGTTTCCTTCCCCGCGATGGGATGGGCTCCGACAAAGCGGATATTTCGGGGGCCATCTTCCATTTCCCTTACTATAGAGGCCTTTACGCTTCCCACATCGCAAACTACCGCGCCGGGGGAAACGAATCCCGAAACTTCCCTGGCCGCCTGCGCTATGGCGTCGACGTAGGTTGCGACGACAACTATTTCGGACCCCGATATGCCGGGGCCGATTTCGGAGGCGCCCGCGTCTGCTATTGCGTTCTCAAGGGCGAAGCGAAGGGACGCCGCGTCCCGCTCGACCCCGAACACTTCCCCGACTTCCCCCGATTCGCGAAGGGACGCCGCAAGGGAGCCTCCTATAAGCCCAAGACCTACAACCGACACTTTTTCAAAAGTCATCTTCTGAGAATTCTCCCAAGCGATTCAATGAATTTTTCATTTTCCCGTCCGAGACCGAAACTTACCCGAAGGTGCGTCCGAAGCCCGTAGCCGCCCACCGGTCTCGTTATGACCCCGTCGCGAAGAAGCGCCTCGTAAACCGGCACAGGATCTCTTTCGAGGTCAACGAGAATGAAATTCGTGTGGGACTCCGTGTACCTGACCCCGAGCTCGCCAAGCTTCTCGCGGAAATATTCTTTTGCAGCGCTGTTAAGCTCCCTTGAGCGGGCAACATGTCTCTCGTCGTCAAGCGCGGCGCAGGCCGCCACCTGCGCGGCCGAGTTCACGTTAAACGGCTCCCTTACCCGGTCCATGTAGGAGACCGCCTCTTTTGACGCGACCCCGTAGCCGACCCTGAGCCCCGCGAGGCCGTAAATCTTGGAGAAAGTCCTCACCGTCACGAGTGATTCGCGAACCGAGTGATAGCGAAGCGTGTCCGGATACCCGGGGTCGTCCACGTACTCGAAATAGGCCTCGTCAACAAGTATTACCACATTCTCGGGAACGCTCTTGAGAAACCATTCGAACTCGTCCCTCCTCACTATCGTGCCGGTTGGGTTGTTCGGGTTCGCGATGTAGATGATCTTCGTTTTCTCAGTCACCAGAGAAAGCATGTCCCCGAGGTCGTGCGCGAGGTCCGGCATCCGGGAGACTACGTGCGAGCATCCAAGCGACTGGGTGACGATCGGGTAAACGATAAACGCGTGGCGGCCGTAGATGGCCTCGTCCCCGGGCTCAAGAAAAGTCCTTGCGACAATCTCTATCACCTCGTTTGAACCGTTGCCGAGCACTATCGTGTCCTCGGGAACCCCAAGCTTCTCGGAAAGTTTCCGCCGGAGCTCAAAGCAGCCCCCGTCGGGATAAAGGTTAACATTCGAGACGTGTTCTGAGAGCGCTTTTTTCGCAAGCGGGGAGGGACCGAGGGGGTTTTCGTTCGAAGCCATCTTGGCCGCGCCCCGGATTCCAAGCTCGCGCTCAAGCTCCTCAATCGGCTTTCCCGGAACGTAGGGAATAAGGTTCTTTACGCTTGCTCTTGGTTCCATGGAGATTCGTCCGCCAGGGCCGCCGTCAGCCCGGCGCTCCTGAGGGGTAGGATCCCAGCACCTTTAGAAAAACGCAGCTGGCTTCCACCTTCTCAAGTGCGTCCCTTACCGCCTTATCCTCGCGGTGTCCCGAGAAATCGGCGAAAAACACGTATTCCCAGTGCCTGTCGCGCAATGGCCTGGATTCGATTTTGGTGAGATTTATGCCGGATTCGGAAAACGGGAGAAAAAATGTCCGGTGAAGCGCCCCCGGCTCATCCTTAACGGAAAAGGCGATCGAAGTCTTGTCCTCTCCGCTCGGGGGAGGATTCTCCCTTCCCATTACCACGAACCGGGTTGTGTTGCGCGGGCTGTCCTCTATGTGGTTCTGTATCGTCTTCAGGTTGTATATCGATCCCGAGAACTCGCTTGCGATCGCGGCGACGTTTTTGTCCCTTGCGGCCATCTTCGCCGCCGCCGCGGTGCTCGGGGTCTCAACAAGCGCCACGCCGTAGAGGTTTGCTGCAATCCATTTCCTGCACTGCCCGAGCGCCTGGGGATGTGAGGCCACTGTCTTTATTTCGCTGATGTCTCCGCCGATGGAAAGCAGGAAGTGCTCTATGCGCTCGAAACACTCGTCCGAAATGCTGAGGTCCCACTCAACCAGCATGTCAAGAACATCCCCCACCGAACCTTCAATCGAGTTCTCAACAGGCACTATGCCGAAATCGACCCTCTTGCCGTACACAGCTTCGAACACGTCCTCGAAGCTTGAAACCGGAACAAACTCGGAAGAAGCGCCGAATTTCCGAAACGCGGCCTGGTTCGAAAAGCTGCCCTCGGGTCCCAGGTAGGCGACTTTCTCGTCGTGCTGAAGAGACCTGCAGCGCGATATTATCTCCCTGAAAACAAAAAGGATGTCCTCGTCGGAGAGGGGACCCGGATTGCCTTGCGTTATCTTGCTTTCTATCTCCTTTTCCCTGCCCGGGTCGTAGACTCCCAGAGAGCCCTTTTTCTTGAGTCCGCTTACCTCTATCGCAAGCTTGGCCCGCCTGTTTATAAGTTCAAGCAACTTGGAATCTAGGGCGTCTATTTCCCTTCTTACAGAGGCAAGTTCTTTGTTGGGAGCCATTATGCAGTCTTAAGGAGAATATTTCGAGAAGAATAGCGAGGGGGTAGGGCAAAGTCAAATAGCCCGCGGGGGTAAAAACGGGGCTCTCAGCCGCCACCGTTTCGCTTTACGATCCTGGGTTGCGCAAGCGTTCCCTGAATCTTCCCGGAAAAGGTGCCGTCAACCGGAGGACCAAGAAAACTGCCGACAAGAACAAGCTTCGCATCTTGCGGAGGGGGCCTGAACGTAACGGAGAGATCAAGGGCGGCTCCCTTTCTCAGCCGAAGCGGAGACGGGGCTTTTCCCTCCGCCTGCAAGGAAAGCTGGGGGTTCGTGAGAGAAAACTTCTCGATACGCGATTCAAAGCGGTTGGCGGTGCCGCGAAGCACAACGCTCAGGTTCCTGTACTCCTCCTTAACCTCAAACCCCGACACCCTGTCCACGGCGACCGAAAGAGAAGGTGAGGACACGAGGTACTCCATCTTCGAGATGCCTCCGCTTTCCCCCTCTCCGAGGAACTTTACGGTTCCGTCGACTTTCCCGCTGACCGAGATCCCACCAGTGCCCAGAAAAAGACGGGAAACAGCCGAAGATTCAAGAGAATTCATATCCACTTCCGCGCTTGTGAGCTTGTTTTTCTTGATGTTCTGCGAAACCTTGCCGTCTATCTTTCCGCCGTAGGCGTTAACGGAAAAGGAAATCCTGGTGTCGTCTGAAAAAATAACGGAGAAAATCCCGGCGCTCACCCTGGCCCTGTCAATCACAAGCGGCTCCCTTTCCCCGAGGGTCACGCGAACATCCCTGAGTTCAATCGAGGAAAGACCCTTTAGGTCCGCATCGCCTATCAGAACCGGAACCGGGGCGTTTTGCTGTATCTCGAAGATAACCCTTCTTTCAACCGAGTCCCATGGAAACCCCAGAAGAAAAAAGATCAGAAGAAACGCAAAGAAGATTCCTGCGTAGAGACGGACGGAGATTCTCTCCGGCATTTTGATCCTGGTTTTTATCTTCATCTTCTCCCCGATCACGATTCACTGAAAGAAAAAGTGGACAGTCGGAACGAGACATCGGACAGGTTCGGGTCGTCGAATCTGGTTTTTATCCTGAAGTCAGAAACCTTGAGGATGGTCTTGCTTTTCTGAAAGGTGTAAAGAACATTAAGCACTCTGGGGACAGGCACCTTGTTTATCTTGACCAGGACCGCTCTTTCCCTTTTTATTCCCTTCCCCCTGACCGACGGGTTCGTTCCCTTTATGGAAAAGGAGCGGCGGTCTATACCGTTTCTGACGAGCACTTTCTCCGCCACCGAAATAAGCGCCTCTCTTTCTTCCTTCATCGAACCGCTGAACTTGGCCAGAAGATCCCTTGAGTGGCGGTACTCATCCTTAAGGGACCTCATCTCGTTTAGCTGAATCCTCACCTGGCTTACCTCGCTTCTTACCGCGGAACCCCCGGGGAAAACGGCCCTGTAGGCGGAAAAGAGTATGAAAACGGCCAGGGCCGCGGCGGCTATCTTTAGGGCGCGGACATCCCTTTGGGAGAATTCCCCTCTGTCTACAAGCTCCCTTACCCTCCTCGTCAAGGGTTCGGTTTTTTCAAGAACCGCCGAGAGAAGAGATTTTAATCCCTGAACCAGACTCTGCGCAAACTCTTTCATTCTCACCTGAGGACCATTGAGATTTCGAATTTCAAACCGCTGTTAACCGCCTTGCCAACCTGCCCCATTTTTATCTGGGTGAAGCTGCCTGACTCAGAGAAGGCTTTCTCTATCGACGCTATTTCCTCGTAGGAATCGCTCCTGCCCCATATCTTGGCCTTACCCCCGTCTTCGATCCTTATTTCGTCAACGGAGAAACTCACGTTCTTGGGAACGGCGGCGGAAACCGCCGTCAGCACCTCAAGCGGGCTGTGGCCCCCTCTTACCTGCTTCAGTATGTCAAGCTTGCGGTTGATGACTTCAAGCTTCCCCCTGTAAAAAGCAACCGGGTCCTGCGTTCCCGCAGCCTCGGGAAACTCCTTTCTAAGATCCATCTCCATCTCGGAGCGTATGGAATTCATCTTGCCCCTGGCGGAGACCACTTCCGTCACGCGCCCGAAAACAACCACAAGAAGCAGGGCGGCGCAGAGGGCAACCGGAACCCGAAACTCCTTCAACAAACCCCCCGCCATCCCCCGCGGCCTGTATCCGTCCCTTCTGAGGTTGAGTTTTCCCCTCTTGGAACTTCCGTAAAGCGCAAGAGCGTAAGCCCTTGCGAAAAAAGGAGAGTCGTCGTGGCCGAGCTGCTCTATGAAAATTCTCTTTACCTCCCGGCCGAGTTGCTCGGTAAGTTCTTTTGCAACCCCGTCTACCTCGCATATCCCCCCGGTGATAACCAGGCTCTTTACTTCCTCTCCGGCCTCTCCCTCAAAGTAACGCATGGTGTTTCTTATCTCCTCTGCGATCAGGCGGCAGCTTTTAAGAAACGCCTTTCTCTTCTCCTCATCGCTGTTTATCTGCGGCAGGTCGAGGGTGTCTGCGGCAAGGGATTTTTTTACTTTCGCAACGGCATCATCACAGTTCCTAACCCTGCTGAGTCCCCCTTCGTCGAAAAACGAGAAGTTGAGATGCTCAGAGTCAGCGTCTATAAGGAGAAGCGGCCTTGGCCCTTCAATGAGATCCCCAAGTGAAGAAAAAGCAACCGGGGTGAAAGTCACCTGATCGGGATCCACGCCGGACTCCCGCAGGGAGCCGAGATAGTCCTCAAACACCTCCTTCTTAAAAGCGGGAACTATGGCCTCTGCCCCTTCCGGTCTTTTTACCTCGTGGTAGTCAGACAGCACGTCCTCCCCTAGGGTAAACCCGGTTGAGTTCTCAAGTTCGAAGCGGTAAACCCCCTTTAGCTTCTTTGAATCAGAGAAAGGAAATTTAAGAACCCTCAGAAGAAGCGGGGAATGGCAGATCCCGGTAACGGCTCTTGTGCCGAGTGAAATTTCGTTCTTGAAAAAAGTCGAGGTATCGCCGCTGCGGAGCCCCCCGGCAAAAGAGGCTTTTCGGATCTCGGTTCCCTTGAGCCCTTTTCTTACGCTTACGGTCCTTGTCTTTCCGCCGGAAAAATCGACCCCGATGAATCCACCTAGCATCTTAAAGGTACGAGGATTATCCCCTCGCCTGCCCCTCCGCCGCGTTGGCGTCAAGTTCCATTGGCATTATTACGTTTACGTAGCCGTCCTGCTTTTCGCCTTCCTCGCAGGGGACCAGGTAAACCGGGTTTTTGTGGCCGGAAAAACCGATTATCACTTCAGAAGATCCCACAGCGTCAAGAACGTCCTGGAAATACGTAAAGTTAAAACCAAGCCTCACTTCGTCTCCTGAATACTCAACCGGTATGCTCTCTTTTCCCTCTCCGGTGTTAAGATTGGCGCCCAGAAGCAACCTTCCTTCCCCGAAAACCATTTCCACGAACCTGCCCCCGCCCTTCACGTTGTCCACGGAAAAAATGGAAACCCTCCTAAGCGCGACCAGCAGCTTGGAGGCATCGACTGTGACCATGTTTTTAGTCGAGACCGGGACCACCTGCATGTAGTCTGGAAATTCAGCGTCAATCACTCTTGAAATGAAAACAAGGCCCTCATCGTTTAACTCAAAAATGAAGAAGTTTCCGCTGCTCCCGATCCTTACTTCCCTGGAGAGACGAAGAAGCTTTCTCATCTCCATAACCGCCTTTTTGGGAACCAGGATATCATTCGGCAGGTGGAGGTTCTCTATTTTTTCATCGACAAAGCTAAGCCTGTGACCATCGGTGGCGACAAGCCTGAGCGTCTGCTCCGTTCTTTTTTCGAAAAACACCCCGGAGAGACTTCTTCTCATTTCATCGTCGGAAACGGAAAAAACCGTCTTGGATATCAGTTCCTCTAGCTTCTCCGAGGAAACCTGAAAAAGGTTCTCCGACGAGACCTCGGGTCCTTTGGGGAAATCGTCGGCCGCAAGCCCCGCTATCCTAAAAGAGCCCGAGCTGGTAACTACCTCGATCCAGTTGTTATCGGCAGCGGTAACCGAAATTTCCTCTTCCTCATTTATCTCCCTCACAAGATCCAAAAGGGTTCCGGCGGGAACAGCCACCTTGAATTCCCCTTCGGTTTGAGCATCGCAGAAAACTGAGGCCGTGTTTTCAAGATCGGTGGCTTCAAGAAACAAACCCTTGTCCGTAGAATTTATAAGAACATGGGAGAGAATCGGCATGGTCGTTCTTTTTTCCACGACTCCCTGGATCATCCCCAGCTTCCTTGAAAAATCCCCGCCTTTGATTTTAAACATCATCTTGAGAAAAAAACCTCCGGTTCCGGAAAGAACGTAAAATTTTCTTTTCTTCTTCCAATGTATGTAAATATATTCTCCATATGATAACCACTTTTTTTCCGCAAAACCATAAATCACAAGGCTTAGCGTCTTTCTGCTACTAGTTCTATCTTTTACAATCTTTAAAACTTTTCTAGTAGCAGTAGTAGTAATTGCTGTGAAAAAGGTGAAATCAGTGAAACCTCCCGAGATGCCTTGGTTTTTCGTTTCGGGATATGTTCATAACTTTTCTTTTTCCCAACAGGCATTCACATCCTCACTTTTTTGCTTGTTGCGTGACTGTGCGGAAACAAAGATTCTTGCACAGTGTTTTCAGTTTTACCCGACAGGCTGTTTTCTTGCTGGTTCAGGATGTGATGAACTTCTCGAGGGTGGCCGAAACCACCGTTACGGCGTTTCGGACCGAATGGTCCTTCTCGATCTTTTTTTCGACATTTTTTACCGCGTGTACCACCGTGGAGTGGTTTTTCCCGCCGAACTTGTTTCCTATCTCCGGGAACGACGACGAGGTGTATTTTCTTGAGAGGAACATGGCTATCTGTCTTGGTTCGGAGATTTTCTTCTGCTTCTGGTTTGATTTCAGATCTTTTACGGTGAGGTCAAAGAAGGTGCTTACCTCCTTCTGGATCAGGTCTATGGTTATTATCTTGGGGGTTTCTTTTTTTACCAGGTTGCTTAGAAGCTGCTTTGCCAGCTCAAGGGTTATTCTCTCCCCGAACATCTTGGAGTAGGCAAAGAGCTTGTTCACCGAGCCTTCGAGTTCCCTTATGTTCGAGAGGACGTTCTGGGCTACAAATGAAGCCACGTCGGCCGGGATCTCGATTTTCTCCTCCTCAGCCTTTTTCTCTATGATGGCCATCTTCGTTTCCACTTCCGGCGGCTGTATATCGGCCGTCAGCCCCCACTCGAACCTGGATTTAAGGCGCTCCTCGAAGTTCTTCATAACGCTCGGCGGCTTGTCGCTGGTTATGACTATCTGCTTTTTCGCGGTGTAGAGGGAGTTAAACGTGTGAAAGAACTCTTCCTGGGTGCTGTCTTTGCCGGCGATAAACTGTATGTCGTCTATTAGCAGAACATCGCAGTTAAGCCTGTAGAGGTTCCTGAACTTGTCCATCGAGCCCGTTTTTATGCTTTGCACCACCCCGTTTGTGAAATGCTCGGCCGAGATGCAGAAGGTATTCATGCGGGTTCCGTACTTTTTGAGTATGTAGTTCCCTATGGAGTGGAGAAGGTGGGTTTTCCCGAGGCCAACTCCGCTGTGTATGAAAAGCGGGTTATAGGCCATTCCCGGGTTCTCCGCTATGGCGTATGACGCGGCGTGGGCAAACTGGTTGCTGGGGCCTACGACGAAGTTGTCAAACGTGTTGGATGAACTGAAGAAGCTCGCTGTCTGGGGATCGTGAGATTCCTTGGCTCTCTGGTTGTCAGAAGCTGCGTTTTTTTTGGTTTCCCCGGTCCAGGAGTTCTCCTCGCCCACGTCTATGGTCACTTCTAAGCCTTCTTTTCCGTAGAGACTGCGGGCAGTGTCATTTATCAGCTGCAGGTAGTGGTTTTTCACCCAGAGGGCTTGGAAGTGGGTTTTCGCTTCAAGCGTGACGATCTTCCCCTCGATCCTTGCGACTTTTATGGAGAACAGCCAGGAAGGGGGAAAGTAAAGGTCTTTCTTTACGCCTTCTAGAACAGCGTCCCAGTCAAATTCTGCTTTTTGTTGCGATTTTTGGTTCTCGGCAGCCAGGTTGTCGTGCGCAACTTCCTCTGTCTTTTTCAACTAGCTTTTCTCCTGAAAAGCAAAGAACAACCCTAAAAACGGATATTTCAGAAAATCCCGAACCACCCTCGGAAAGTGGAAAATAATTTTAATTACATCGGCCTTTGGTGTCAAGAAAAATCGTGGTTTCACTGCCCAATCCGCACTTTCCGCGAAGGCAGCGCCGCGCGGGGAAATTTTCCCGGATGATCCGCCTTAATTGACACGCAACTGCGTTTACAATACAATTTTTAATCGCAAATGGGTGAAGAAGACGCCTTGAGATTTTTAGCCGACAGGTTCAAGGCTACTCAGAAAGAAGTTTTGACGGGGATAGGGGACGATTCCGCTGTTTTAGAACTCAGAGAAAAAACATGCCTTGTCGCCTCAACAGACACTCTCGTTGAAGGGGTTCACTTTCATCTCGGCACACAGACCCCAAGACAGCTCGGCAAAAAGGCTGTCTGCGTTGCCGTAAGCGACATAGGAGCGATGGGAGCCGTGCCTAAGTACCTTCTCTGCTCCCTGGGCTGCCGGAGCGCGGAATTGATGGAGTTAATAGAGAATCTCTCAGAGGGAGTGGAAGAGGGCTGCCGGGAGTTTGGGGTCTGTCTTATCGGGGGGAATCTCTCGGAATCTCAGACCGTTTTCATAAACATGACGGCGCTTGGGGATGCGTCGGAAAATGATATCGTCCTGCGCTCGGGGGCTTGCGAGGGAGACGACATATACGTGACCGGAACCCTTGGGGATTCCGCCCTGGGCCTGAAGGTTCTCTCGGGCGGTTTCGGGATTGACGGATGCGAAGGGTTTGTCTCAAGACACATAGAGCCCACGCCGCGCCTCGAGGTTGGCAGGATGGTCGCGAAACGCGGGATAGCCTCTTCAATGATAGACATAAGCGACGGGCTTTTCTGCGACCTTGAGAAACTCACCTCGGAGCACGGACTGGGTGCTGAAGTAAGCCTCGGGAGTCTTCCGCTTTCTCCCGGTTTTCTCTCTCTCTGCGGCGAACTCTCTGAGGACGGCTACCGCCTTGCGCTCTCAGGGGGAGAGGATTATGAGCTTCTTTTCACCTCCTCTGTGCGCAACCGCGTCTCGATAGAGGAGGTTTCGCGTCTCTGCGGGATTGCTATCTCGAAAATTGGTTCTGTTACCGCCGGGCGGAAGATAAGGTTTTTTGACGAGGGAGGGGAGGAAGTTTTTTACGATACCGGGGGGTTTCAGCACTTCTGCTGATTCCTCCACGGGGGTAAGATTTTTTGGGCGAAAATTTCATTCTGATTCTTTTTTTGCTGTGCTGTTCCGCGTTTTTCTGCTTCAGCGAGGGGGCGCTTTTCTCCCTCAGCCGTCCGCAGAGAGAAAGCATATCGAAGCAGGGAGGCAGGGTTTCTGCGGCCATAGAAAAGCTCCTTGCCAATTCCCACAAGCTCATCACAACTGTTCTTCTGGCCGACGAAGTATTCAACATAGCCTACTCAAGCGTAATAGGCCTCACGGCGAGAGAATACCTCCAGGGCACTCCCGAGCAGACAGTCGCCCTCATATCCCTGGCCATAGCCTCCCCCACGCTTCTTGTGTTCGGGGAGATTGTTCCCAAAACAGCCGGCGTGAAGTTCCCGAGGAGCATTTCAAAAGCGATTGCGCTTCCCCTTTATTTCTTCCACATCGCGGTCACCCCGATCAGGTGGGCGATCATGTTTGTTTCCGGTTTTTTCATAAGGGCCTTCGGTGCGGACCTGGGGCACCGCGCGCAGGGAAACGACATTTCCTCCGACGAGCTTGAGATTCTTGTGGGGATGGGGAGGGACGAGGGAGTGCTGAACGAGGTGGAAAAATACCTTGCCGACGGCTTTTTCAAACTTGAGGACCTGCCTGCCCACAGAATAATGACTCCCGCCATAGACTGCTTCACGCTTCCCCACGATATTGAGGTGAGGGAGGCCGTGGGCCAGATCCGCCAGATGGGCCACTCCCGGATCCCTGTTTACGAGGAGGAGAAAAACAACATAGTGGGCGTTCTCTACGGCAAGGATCTTCTGAAGTGGAATTTTACCGAGCACAACCTTCGGGACAACGTGAGCGAGTGCCTAAGGAAACCGTATTTCATTCCCCGCTCCAAGCCCGCCGGGGCGCTTCTGCGCGAGTTCCAGATGCGCAGAATTCACATAGCGATAGTGGTTGACGAGTACGGAAGGTTCGACGGGCTGGTGACCATGGAAGATATACTGGAGGAACTTTTCGGAGAGATAGAGGATGAAAGATCGGTGTTAAAGAAAAGCGCTCCCGCGGTGCGCGGGGGAGCGATCACGATTCCCGGGGGAATGAAGATAGAGGAATTCAACGACGACTATCTTTTCTCAGTTGCCCGCTCGGCAGGGCTTGATAGCCTGGGGGAAATACTGGACGGGGCCGTTATCCCGCTTCGGCGGGAAAACGAGACCATGGGGGGTTTCGTATTTGATCTTTTCGGGAGACTGCCCGCAGAAGGGGAAAAAATAGGGTTCGGCGGACTGGTTTTCACGGTAAAGAGCAGGGAAGGGAAAAGGATTTCCGAGATAAGGGTTGATGTTCGGAGGGAGGCGCGCGGTGATGTCCATTGAACTGGTAATTCTTCTTATTTTGCTGTTTCTGCTCCTGCAGGCATTTTTCGCCGGCTCGGAAATCGCCCTCATCTCCTGCGACAAGATAAAGATGAGATCCCTTGCCGAGGAAGGCTCCGCCGCCGCGGAGCTCGTTCTTGACGCCCACTCAAGGATCGAAAGCTTCATCGCCACCACCCTCATAGGGGTTAACCTTTCGCTGATAATAAACACCCTGGTGCTCACCTTTTATTTCGAGGAGACCGTCGGGCAGCGAAGCGGTCTCTACACAGTGGCCACACTCTCCCCGCTCATAGTCGTTTTCGGCCAGGTGGTTCCAAAGGCGGTCTTTGAGAGCAAGCGAAACTCCATAGTGCTCTGGATTATCTATCCGCTCTGGGTTTTCTCCAAGCTTTTTTATCCGGTGCTTTTCTTCGTCAATCTCTTCACCCGGGGGATATTGAACCGTTCGGGCAAAAACATGAGTTCCATAACCCGCGAGGAACTTGAGGACGTGATGGAGGAGGACAAGGGCAAGCCGAGTTCGGATTACAAAAGAAGGGTGCTTCGCAGAATCTTCGGGTACTCCGAGACCACGGTAGGAGAGATAATGATCCCGCTTGTCAAGGTGGACGCGCTTGAGAGAAGGTCCACGCTTCGCGACGTCAGGAGGCTCATAGCGGAGAAAAGCCACTCGAGAATCCCGATTTTCAGCGACCGGGTCGACAACATAACCGGCATACTCAACTCGTTTTACGTTCTCGGCGAGCAGGACCTCGACAAAAGCGTTGAGCAGTACGCTCTTCCCCCTTTCTACGTTCCGGAATCGAAGCTTGTGAATGAGCTTATGGACGAGATGAAGGGAGGGCGCGCGGGAATGGCTGTCGTGGTTGATGAATACGGGGGGTCGGTCGGAATCATAACCCTTGAGGACATAATTGAAGAGGTCGTGGGGGAAATAGAGGATGAGTACGACACTGGCGAGACCCCGTGGAGAAAGCTCGGCGTCGGACAGTATCTAATAGATCCCACAGTCGAGATAGAGCGGCTTAACGACGGCCTCGGGCTCGCCATTCCCGAAGGCGAGGATTACGAAACGCTGGGGGGATTCCTTCTTTACAAATACGGGTCGATTCCCGCTCCCGGAACCGTGATAGTTCTCGGAAGAAAAACTTTCACGGTGGTCTCTTCAACCGCAAGGATGATAAACGAGGTTCACCTGCGGACGGGGAAATAACCTCCTTTGCCGGTTTTGGTAAAACAATCGCGGAGAGAGCCTACATTCAAAGGAAACTTGTCCCGTCGCAGAAGTTAAGAAGCGGGATGCTCGGGTCAGTGAAGAGGCTGCTCCCGCAAAAGTTCCTTCGCTATCAGTTTTCTGTATGATTCAACGGGCTGAATCCCGTGTATCCTGAGTTCTCCAAGGTAAAGGGTAGGGACGCCTAGGACCGTGTTTTCCCGGGCGCTTTCCATGTTCTTTTCTATTTTCTCCGAAAAGCTTCTTTTCCGAAGAACCTCTGAGAGCTCTTGGGGACAAAGCCCCGCCCTCTCGCCCGTCTCAAGGACGGTTTCGAGAAGACCTATGTTTTTTCCCTCCCCGAAGTAGGCTTCGTAGCAGGCCTTGTGAAAATCCATGAACCTGTTTTTCTCCTTCGCAAATTCCGCTCCCTCAAGACAGAGCCTCGAATTGGTTACGAATCCCGGCAGCTTTATCCCAACCCCGGCCTCGGCGGCCACATTCTCAAGGGTCTCCGAAATGCGGATGGTCCTCTCTGTTTTTTTCCGCTTTTTACCCTCGGCCGGATATTCAGGGTGAATCTCAACCCCGAGCCACTCCGCTTCGAGGCCGAACTCCCCTGCAAGGGCAAGCACCCTCTCGGTTGCTAGGAAGCAGAAAGGGCAAATGTAGTCGTAGTAGAGAAAAATCCTCACGTTCCCGTAAGAATACACAAGCGCGCCTTTTTCGGAAAGAAAAGATTTTCGTACAGGGTCAGGTCTTTTCTTGTACCAGGAGGCGAAAATTCCGCTTACGGCTTCAGATCTCAAGCTTTGCGGTCAGAAACAGTGTGCGTCCCAGGATCGAATCCAGATACAGTATATGCTCCTCATCCGGATCAGGTCGGGACTGGCCCTCGTTTCCGATATTAAGGATACCTCCCGTGAGTTCAAACCGGTTAAAGCCAAATGCGTTTCTCCAGTTAAGCGCTATATCGTGCCCCACCCATTTTCTGAAGCGTTTGGTTTCGGTATCGTTCCAAAAAGAGGTAACCGCGTGCGTGGTCCACTGGGCGGACACGTCGTTTCGGTCGGCACGGAGCAGAACGTGAATACGGTTTCGCGGAATGTCTCCGGGCTCTGTCTCTACCCCTATGCGTTGCTCGTAATTTGTTATCCTGATCCAGTTGGCATCGAGTATGAAATTTGCCAGGTCGGTTTCGAGGTCGCTCCCGAGCCGAGCAGTGAACCCGTCTATGTCGGTTTCTCCGCTGTTGGTCAGAGGATTGTGGATTTCTGTTAACAGACCGTCGGAACGTGTCACGCTCAGTCCCGGATACTGCTCTAGCATCCCGCTTCTCTCAAGGTTGACTATAGACTGAACGTTGAGACGGCTCGGCGTTTTCCGAAGACGAATCCGGAACCAGTCAAGATCAGTCGAAAACGGACCCCAGCCTGCCGAGACGCCGGCGCCGAAGCTTTCTGCCTCGTCCGGTTTGAGTTCCGTATTACCGCTTGTGACTGTGCGTACCTGGTACCTGGAACAGTCGGGAGTTGGAGTATCCGCGTCGCACACATAGGGGTAATAAACCCATTCCTCTGAGTATAGGTCAAAAATCCCGGGCGCTTTCGCTCCCTCGCTCCATGATGCGCGTAGCGCAATATTGGGTATTACGCGGTAAAGAGTTGCTATCCTGTGCGAAAACGCTCCTCCGACATCGTCAAAATCATCGTGGCGAAGGGCAAAAGACACATCAAGTGTATCCCCCAAGGGCACCAGGATGTCTCCGAAAGCTGAAAATCGTCGACGCTCCCCGCTTAACGAGTACGAAGATCCTCCTAGGACGTCATCCTCGTCAACGGGTTCACCCTGAAGGTTAAAATATTTCTCGTAACTTTCTGCCTCTGCCTTGGCAAACTGCAGGCCGCCGCCCCAGCGAAGCTTGTTGCCCATAAGCTCAAACAACTCGCCGTCAAGCGTTACTCCCGCTTCAAGGGACTGATCTTCGTATTTATATCCGCTCAGTACGCTGCTTTCGCTGATCGCGTTTTTGTGTCTTTCGTCGTCTGAAAGAGGGTTCTGGAGGTTGTAATCTCCGCTTTCGATAGCTGCGTTTATTACGGGTTCATTGATGAACGTGTGGCCTGCTTGACCATAATCGTAGTCATTGTAGTGAATGTATGTGTCGTATTCTATGTTGTCTTTAATCTCTCCCCGAAGCCCGAGTACAATGTCATATTCTTCAACGTCCGTTTCCCACTGGCGGTTTCCGTGTCCAAGGAAACGGTGGCCGACGGTGATAAACTCGGGGAAATTGCTTTCATCAAGACCCTCAAAGTTTCCGCTTTGAATGAGGCTGTTTCTAAGCGTCTCGTCCGGCGCGAGGCGAAAGATGTTAGGGTCCGGCGCGTACAGCAGTTTTAATTCTTCTTTGCTCACGCGTCCATCAATGTATATGTCGGCCGTATCGGCGAGCGGATGAGAGAAGCTCAAAAACGCGCTGTCATTCTGCCTGCGCCACAGCCGCCAGTGCCACGAGATATCCGCATAGGCAAATCCGCATACGGTGCCGGAAAATCCCCCCGGAGGATCCACAAGTTCTCCTGTATACACACTTTCATCACAGTCGCCCAGCGGCCCCGAGACCCTTCCTCCGTCATTTTTCTCCAGAAATACAGTGTTTCCCAGAGTTGACACCCCTTCGGTGTCGGCGAAGGAACCTCCGGGCGTGTATCTGGCGCGGCTGTAGTCGCGGTCGGCATCGCGAACCTCGTCCCGCCGGAATATATCCGCCCCGACAGTCAGATTTCCCTCTCCCACGCTTGTGCCCCAGACAACTCCGAAGTGTTCAAAATCGGCTCCCTCACTGCGGGGACGACCTGCGTTTAACTGGATATCAAGGCCCTCATAATCTTTTCTCAAAACAATATTTATGGTCCCGCCAATCGCTCCTCCGCCATGAAGGGCGCTTGTGCTGTCGCTGAAGATTTCAATACGTTCGACGGCAGAAACCGGAATCGAGTCCGTGCTGATCCCCAGCTCAGAAACCACCCGTCCGTCAACCAGGATCAAAGCGCGTCCTCTTCCCAGAACAAGCGGTCTTTCGAGGCCGAAATCATTAAAACTCGACCGGTTAAGCAAGTCAGTTACCGTTTTTAAGCCTGAAAGTTCGATGTCCCTTCGGGTGATAACCTTCACGGGGTGCAGGTTGCCGGATATCGCTTCGGAATACGGTCGGTTACCTACAGGGCTCTTTTCTCTTGCGGCCGCATCAAAGACGGTATAGTGGCCCGTCACAAAGAGAAGCAATGCGAGGATGATATTTCGGTGTGTAATTCGCCCACGGAATCTCTGAATCATTTGGGAATTATATACTTGACTAACCATTGTGTAGCCTCATATCAATTTCACGGTTCAAAGGAGTCTGTCTACTACCAGAACGCTCCTCCTCGTGCAGTTGCGCCATTCCCAGACGCCTTATGTTTGTCGCGGCGTTCGTATCCGCGTTGGATACGAACCCGCAACTCACACATTGGAACCGTGCTTGGGTTTTACGGTTCTCTTTTTCTGTATGCCCGCACACGGAGCATCTCTGACTTGTGTATGCGGGATTCACTTCTATTAACCTCCCGCACTTGTAATCAAGATTTCTTCTTACTTCCCCGAAGGCTGTATCAAGTATCGACCTGTTAAGCCCGGCCTTCTGTTTCACATTCTTTCCCGGATTCTCTACAGTACCCTTTGCAGAAGCAGTCATGTTCTTAACCTTGAGGTTCTCCACTGCTACCGTTCCGCATTTCCCGGAAATCTCTTTCGTGGTTTGATGAACCCAGTTCTTGCGGATGTTGGCTATCTTTCTGCTTACTCCCCTAAGTTTCTTCTTCGTGTCCTTCCGCCTGTTTGACCCCTTTACCTGCCTTGCCATCTTTCGCTGATACCGCTTCCGTCTTGCTTCTTTTTTCTTTAAATCGGGCAGGTGATAGAAATCTCCATCCGAGGTAGCAATCTGACGGGCATTCATGTCAACACCAAGAACTTCCCCATCGTCCATTTTTTCTTCCACTTCAATCTCGTAAGAGACAAAGGCCCTCCACCTGTGCCCGTCATGGTGAAGCACCACCTGTTTCGGTGTGCCGTTCTCACAGGGGTTGCCTCCCCCGCGGGCAAGCGTTACCCACCCAACTAGGGGGATAAGAAGTGAAGAATATTTTTCGTTGACCTTTCGTATTCTTACCCCGGCGGAACTTGGTATGGTGAAACTTGGTGCGGTTCTCTTTCTGCTCTTAGGCTTCGGAAAGCCTTTTTTGCCAGCCATTGCCTCTTTTAATGCATCTGCAAAATACTTGAGGGTATGCTTGATTGGGTTGGCGGGAAGTTCCTGCATCCAGTCTGTCTCGCGCCTCAGCTTGGTAAACTCCACTCCAAAAGAGAAATAACTGGTCTGCGGTCGCTCCGCCTTGCCGTTTTTGAACGCCTGGTAGTCGGCAAGGTTCTTCTCCCGAAAATGGTTCCAGACGTATCTACAGGCCCCAGCTATCTGGAACATCTTTGTTGCCTTTGCCTTGGAGGTAGGCAGAACGACAAATTCTACTGTACGTATTTCTTTAGCCATTACAGTGTATTTTACCCTACTTTCCGGCAGATGGCGAAAGCCGCCGGGAACAGCTATTCCCCATGCCTAAGGCAGGTGCGCCTCTCTTCGACTCTACCGGAAAATAGGTTTTACCAGTCAATCATGTTGTTTGGGTAAACAAGTATATAATTCCTTCATCAATTTGGTAAAATTTAAAAATCCGCAGTTTACTCAGAGCTTTTATTGCCAAGAAGATAGAGGGGGATTCTGAATCATGAAAAAAGTCACGACAGCCACTTTGTTTTTGTTTTGTGTAATCGTTTTTTCCGCCGCCCCGCCTGCCTTTGCGCATGACGGCGCGACCGCCGAAACGGCAAGCGCGGGAGACAAGGATGATATGAAAGCGTTCCTTGAGCACCTAAAGAGCCACCGCGCGCAGATCGACACTGACGACGGTCAGATAGAATTCCGAAACGCCCTTAGAACCGATAACGGAGTGTGGAGGCATGGCGACATGTACGTAATTACCGTTAATAAATCCGGCGTCGGGCAAGCCGCCCCCTCTGGCGATATCATATTTTTTCACGCGAAGTATCCAGCCGCAGGGAGCGGATCCCTGAGGGGCATCCAGATTTTCCGGGAACTGATCGCGGATGTGGAAAAAGCAGATGGGGAAGTGGTGTGCGTTAGGGATATGACGGGGAAACATGGCAACCATATCTGCGCTGTTGAAGATTCCGATGCGGGCGGGTCCGAAGCCTCGAGTTCCTTTATACAGATTGCCGGCTTTAATCATGAACCGGGCGATGTGGATCATTCCAGGGTCACAGACTCGTGTCTTGCCGCCGAGGACCTTGGGAGCAGGGGGTGGCTGAGCGCCGACATGGTGGATGACGAGGAGAGCCTGGTGCACTATCTCGAAGGGGTTGTGGATCACGTTTCCGAGGAACTTGCCCCCGCACAGCACTCAGGCGGAGTTTCGCTTGTGAGAATGATAGAGCTTCTGTCTCCTCTTATGCCGTGCTGGAGGATGCCGCCTTGGGAATCGGGCTCCATATATTTCTATATAGTCACCGATACGGAGAAGATGTTCGGGATTTTCAACGGAAACACCCCGCAGCTTCAGGACAAGACCCTGCGTCTTGTAGATGACAACGGAGTTAAAATTGCAGAACGCATTTTAGAAGAGGTGCGCCGCCAGGACGATACCCCGAACCGGGGTTTTCTCACTTACCTCTGGGATGATCCGACTGTCAGGGGCGACGAGGTGGTCTGTGAGGAGACAGGACCTGTTCCCGGCCCGGCCCCTGAGGATATAGGAGTGTCCTGCGAGGCGGGGAACCCTGTTCCCGGCAGAGCCACCGGCACGTCGGTCAAGCATGGGTACTTCATACGGACAAACTTCGGCGTTGGGGATACGTATTACGTTGTCGGCTCCGGTATTTATCCGAAGCCCCAGGGAGGGGGCGGGGGCGGTGGAGGGTGCGCGATTACCTCCGGGGGCGCCATGGAGACCGGAACTGCGGCATTTAACCTGTTTGTGACCACTGCGGTTCTGTTTCTGGCGATCTTTGCGGGGAGAACGCCCGGGCGGGAAGTTTCTTAGGAAAAACGGGCGCCGCGGGGACTGATTACCTCAGGGAAGATGCCCCGCGGGGAACCTGCTTTTAGCCGAACAGAGTCAGGTGCAGCGTCTTCTGTATCTGTGAAACAGGTGTCTTTATCCCCGGTGGGCGTGTATTTGCACTCAAACACGTTCCCCGCCCGGCTTGATTAAACCCCTTGGATTCAATATAATTTACTCTGCTTTTTTCCATGTCTTGCTCAGGAGAAACCAGATGAACCCCAAATCCGCAATAATGCTTTTGCTGCTTGTGGCGGCCTTCGGTTTTTTCGCCTACAACATCCGCCTTCTCATAAGCCTCGTCACTCTCGGCAAAAAGGAAGACAACAGGTTTGACAACATTCCCGAGAGGATAAAAAAGGTCATCGTCTACGTGTTCGGGCAGAGAAGGCTTTTCAAGTACCGTTTCGCCGGCATAGAGCACGCCATGATCTTCTGGGGATTTGTCATAATAACGGTGGGGACGGTGGAGATGCTGATAAGCGGCGTTGTTCCCGGATTTCATTTCTTCCCGGGGCTGCCGGGGCAAATCTACGAGCTGGTTCTTGACATAGTGCAGACCCTGGTTCTTGTGGCCATAGGTATGGGCATAATAAACAGGCTCACCATAGGGAGGAGAAGGGAAGTTAACGGGCCCGACGCGGTCGTGATACTGGGTCTTATATTCGGCCTCATGATCACCGCCCTTCTCACCACGGGGGCAAAGATAGCGCTTGCCGAGGCAAGCCCCGCGATGCTGCCGGTGTCAGGCGCATTCTCCGGGCTCTACGACGGCATGAGCGCCGGGAGCACCTTTTTCTGGAAGGAGTTTTTCTGGTGGTTCCACATACTCATAGTGCTTTCCTTTCTCAACTACCTTCCCTACTCTAAGCACAGCCATGTCCTGACGGCGATTTTCAATGTTTTTTTCCAGAGCCTAAAGCCCCGCGGGCAGCTCTCGAAGCTTGATTTCGAGGACATCCCCGAAGACCTTGACCACTTCGGCTCCTCGAAGATAGCCGATTTCAGCTGGAAGGACATACTTGACGCCTATACATGCACCGAGTGCGGAAGGTGCACGGACAACTGCCCGGCGTGGAACACCGAGAAGGTACTCTCCCCCAGAGACATCGTCGTTAAGCTTCGCCACTACGTCTCAAGCGAGGGGAAGGACATACTCGCCGGAAAACCCCAGGAAGAGCAGCCCGACCTCCCCGACACCGAGTGGGTGACGCCCGAGGAACTCTGGGCGTGCACCACATGCAACGCCTGCGTCGAGCAGTGCCCGCTTTTCATTGACCAGATGGGCAAGATAATGGACATGAGAAGGTTCCTTACTCTTGAGGGCCGCATGAGCGGAACCGCCACGAGAACCCTCCAGAAGCTCCAGAACAACGGAAACCCATGGGGATTCCCCGAGGCCGACCGCGGCGCATGGCTTGCGGAGATGGAAGTTCCCATTCTCGGGGTCTCGGCCGAGGACGCAAGCGAATTTGACGTGATTTACTGGACGGGATGCTTCGGGGGCTACGACCCGAGGGGGCAGGAAGTCTCAAAGGCGATAGTGACCCTGCTTAAGATCGCGGGAGTTAATTTCGCAGTCATGGGTCCTGGGGAGACCTGCACGGGTGATCCCGCGAGAAGACTGGGAGAGGAGGCCCTCTACCAGATGCTCGCAGTCCAGAACATCGAGACTCTGAATGAATTGAAGGTGAAGAAGATTCTCGCGAACTGTCCTCACTGCTTTAACACCATGAAGAACGAGTATCCGGAGTTCGGCGGCCACTACGAGGTCGTCCACCACACCGATTTTCTCCTGCAGCTCATCCAGGAGGGCAAGCTTAACCCCGATGGCCCGATCGAGGAGAGGATAACGTACCACGATTCCTGCTACATCGGCCGCTACAACAACGTTTACGACTCCCCGAGGGAGATACTGAAAAGCATTCCGGGGATCGATCTCGTGGAGATGAAAAGGAACAGGACAAAGAGTTTCTGCTGCGGAGCCGGGGGCGGAAAGATATGGATGGAGGAAGAGGCCCCCAGGGTCAACTGGAACCGCTTCGACGAGGCCGCGGAAACCAATCCCGACACCCTGGCGACGGCGTGCTACTTCTGCAACACGATGTTTGACGACGCCGCGCGATTCAAGGGCAAGGAGGAGGATATCGGCATCCAGGACATAGCCGAAATCCTTAACCGCTCGGTTAAATCTGATGCGCCTCCCCCGTCGTAAGGGCATTCCCAGGTGCTCCGCCGGGCTTTGAGTCTCAGGGGGAAGAGGCGATGAAGCTTGATAGACCAAAGTCCCTTTTGATAGACTCGGGCGGAGGATGGTTCGATTCGGGTTCCTCTGCCACGGCCGGGCTCTTCGGCGACCCCGCTCTCACTCTCTGCTTCTCAAGCGACGGGACCAGGGTGTTTTCCGAATCCGGGGAAAAGACTTTCTCAGAAGATCCTCTAGGTTTGGTCGAGAAACTGGCTGCCGAGGGATACGCTGCTCTTGGCTACATAAGTTACGATTACCTGAGCTACACCACTCCCGGGGTTGCGACCTCGAATGCAAAGCAGGGAGAGAGGCTTCCTTTCCTGTTTTTCCACTTTTACGAAAAAGACGACTTTTACACAGCCCCCCTGGAGGAAGTTTTCTCCGCCCTCCCGAAGCAGGGTGCAGACCCAGGGCCCCTTCCCCGCTCGAACATTGAAAGAGAGGAATACGCCCGGAAGATTTCGGCGATAAAGGAGCATATAGCGGCGGGGGACGTTTATCAGGTGAACCTTTCGCGAAAGTTCCGCTTCGAGCCCCTCGGTGAGCCGCTTCCGTGGTTTCTGGATTTTTACCGCGCCCAGCCCGTTCCCTTCGCCGCCTTTATAGGTTTTCCGGGCTTTGAGCTCGTGAGCGGCTCTATGGAGCTTTTTCTAAAGAAAAGGGGCGACAGCATTACCACAAGGCCCATAAAAGGGACCGTCCGCAGGGATCCCGACCCCCTCCGCGACCGACAGCTCGCCGAGATGCTCGGAAACAACCCCAAAGAGCGGGCCGAGAACCTCATGATAGTAGATCTCATGAGAAACGACCTCGGGAGAATATGCGGGTATGGGTCCATAGGGGTGAGGGAACTTTTCGCCGTCAGGCCCTACAGCACCCTTTTCCAGATGGAATCCGAAATCGAGGGACGCCTTCATCCCGGAGTCGGACTTTCTCAGATAATTGCCAGCACCTTTCCCCCTGGATCCGTTACCGGGGCTCCGAAAAGGGAAGCTCTTCGCATAATAGACAGTCTCGAGCCCCACCTGAGGGGTCCTTACTGCGGGGCGATCTGTCTGTTTTCTCCGAGCGGGGACTTCACCATGAGCGTCGCGATCCGCACGGGGGTGAACAGCCCCGAGGGCGCGGATTTCTGGTTCGGGGGCGGAATCGTGTGGGATTCGAAAGCGGACGAGGAATATCGCGAAACGGAACTCAAGGCAAAGGCGCTTACATCCGTTGCGTCCCGGCGGATGCTATAATACTTTGGACATGCAAGAACTTTTCTTTCTAGACGGAAAAAGGCTTGAGGGTGTGCCCGCGCTTCGCGCTCTTTTTTACGGAGAGGGGGTTTTCGAGAGTTTCAGGTGGAAGGGGTCCCCGCCAGTTTTTCTCTCCATGCATCTTGAGAGGATGAGAAAGGGAGCCGATTTTCTCGGAATCCCGTTTCCCCAGGAATCCCAGGTAAGACTCAGGATCGAGGAGGCCGCGGGAGCGTTCCCCGGGGACGATCTGCACGTAAAAGCGTGTCTTCTGGCCCAAGGGGACGTGGTTTATCACTCACAGCCCCGGGCGGCTTCGCTTCTTGTGTCCGCAAGACCCCGCGCGGAGAGTCCGGATTCACTCTCTCTGTGGGTCTGCGGTGAGAGAAGACCCACGCAGAACAGTCTTTTTTCGCACAAGACCCTTAATTATCTTGGAAACATCGTGGCGAAAAGAGAGGCTATGGAGAGAGGATTTGACGAAGCCCTTTTTCTTGATACCGAAGGCAGCGTGGCCGAGACCTCGTGCCACAACGTTTTCTGGGCGAGGGGGGAAAGGCTTTTCACTCCCTCTTCTGAATGCCCCGTTTTGCCTGGGGTAACCAGGGAAATCGTTTTGCGTTCGGCCAAGCGGCTTGGCTATGAGCCCGTCTGCGGGAATTTTTCCCTTGAGGAGCTTCTGTCAAGTGATTACGCTTTTCTTACCAACGCCGGTGCGGGTATTGTTTATGTAAGTCGCGTGGGCGGAGACGCGATGTCTTCTGTTCCTCGGAGTTACGAGGTTATGAGGGAATCGCTTCTCTCAGAGTTCGGGTGGTAGAGTTTGGAGGACGGAAAATTTAGGGTTTGTTGAGGCTGCTAAGAAGCCGAGGGTGGTTTTATGTCTGACGAGATGACGGTCAGGGAGTATCAGCGGGAAGTTGATGAGTGGATAAGGGAAGTGGGAGTGCGGTATTTCTCCGAGCTTACAAATCTCGCTCAGCTTGTCGAGGAAGTGGGCGAAGTTGCGAGAATCATGTCCAGAACATACGGGGAGCAGAGCTTCAAGGGGGACGAGAATCGCCGGGAACTCGGGGATGAGCTCGCCGACGTCTTCTTCGTCTTAACATGCATAGCGAATCAGACAGGAGTTGATCTTACGGAGGTTTTGAGAAAGAATTTCGAGAAGAAAACACAGAGAGACGGAAAGCGGCACGCGGACAACCCCAAACTTCGCTGAAGACCCCGTTGCGGCTTCTGTTTGTTGCAAAGGTGTTTCATTGTGGTATCCTTCCCCGTCCTGAGAAGGGTCCGCCATTGATTTGCGGCAGTTACTCTATTGAATAAAGAGGAAAAATGTTTTGAAAATGAAACTTGAAGATAAGCCTATTGAAGACATACAGGCGAGAAAGGACTACAGGAATATTTCCATAGACAGAGTCGGCGTCTGCGACCTCAAGATTCCGCTTAAGATAAAAGGCTGCGAGATCGATTCGGAGAAGGACCAGAGCATTCAGGCTTCCCTGAGCCTGAGCGTTAACCTGGGTCCCGACCAGAAGGGGATTCACATGAGCCGACTGCTTGAAACAGCTCTTGATTTCAACGGATCCTTTTCCCTGAAGAATATGGCTTCTTTCCTGATCGCTCTCTGCGACAGGCAGAGTTCGGAAGATTCCGACGTCAAAATAGAATTTGATTACTTTTTCGACCGACATGCTCCGGTAAGCGGCAAGATATCTCCACAGCCTTATAAATGTACGTACCGCGGCGAAATGCACCCGGAGGGCATATGCCTCACCCAGAGCGTGGTGGTTCCGGTCAAGACCCTTTGCCCCTGCAGCAAGGAGATAAGCGATTACGGGGCCCACAACCAGCGTTCCAAGGTTTTCATAACCATCACGCACGAAAAAAAGAATGAAAACGATCCGATAGGCATATGCCTTGAGGAAATAATAGGGATTGCGGAAAGAGGGGCCTCTTCCCCGCTTTACCCGCTTTTAAAAAGGGAAGATGAGCGCCACGTTACCATGAGTGCCTACAACAAGCCGTGCTTCGTTGAGGATGTCGTAAGAAATATAGCTTCGGAACTCCACGGCAACCCCAGTTTCGACTCTTACGAACTCAGGGTTCTTAATTACGAGAGTATTCACAGCCATAACGCCTTTGCCAGCATCGGTAAGAGATTCTCGAGCAAGTAAACCGGCGCGAACTCCCGTACTGGTAGCTGTTTCCGGCCGTTTTTCGGGCATGATCAGCCCGTATCCCCTAGCTGATAGTAAATGCAGGATTCCACTCTCGATGCCTTTTTGAATGTTGTACTGTGCCAGGAGCCCGGAGAAGCCTCCGGTTTTCGTAATTGCTTGATATCAAACAATTTTTTTCTGTTGATAGATTGTGGAATGTTTTGATCCAGCGTGGTTCAAAAGATCTAATTACCTGAAATCACTTGATAATTTTTCCTGACCTTAAAAGGTGCTTTTTAGTGTTCTGTGAAATGCTACGACCAGCGCCAACCTTGTTTTTTCGGTCGTAATGTGTTCTTCGGCCTTGTTTTTCGGGCAATTAGAAAGGGTTTCGACTCATTTTTAAAGTATGGAAAAGCTGTGTAATTTTATCTTCGAGCTGTTATTTCCCGCAACGGAGGAAAGATGCGGACCCTTTTGGAAATCATAGAAGAGGAAATAAGGGAATTCGGCCCGATTTCCTTCCGCAGATTCGTCGAACTCTCCCTTTTTCACCCGGAGCACGGCTATTATTCATCGGGGAAGGCGAAGATAGGGAAAAAGGGTGATTTTTACACCGCTCCGTCGGTTCACCGTTCTTTCGGGGAGACTATCTCGCGGTTCCTTGCCGAGGCGTCGCTTCTGCTCCATGAGGAGAGTTTCAGCGTTGTCGAGTTCGGGGCCTCCGGCGGTCAGCTTGCCCTTGATATACTTGAGGCTCTTAGCCGAAACCACCCCGAGCTTTACTCAAAGACCGACTACGTAATGAGCGAGACGAGCCAGGCGGCGGTACTGGCGGCTAAGGAGAGACTCAAGGGACACCGCGGGAGGGTTCGATGGATAGACGATCTGCAGGAAATCGAAAAAAGCGGTTTCTGTGGAGTGGTGATCGCCAACGAATTTCTCGATTCCCTGCCCTTTCACAGGCTTAGGTCGGACGGAGAGGAAATCCGGGAGGTTTTTCTTTCCCTTCGCAACGGGGAAATCGAGGAAGTTCTGCGGGATCCTGAAACTGAAGGGATTTATGGCTTTTCAAAACGATATCTGGAAGGATACGCTCAGGGCGAAGAGGCGGAAGCTTGCCTGCTTGCGGGAAAATGGCTTGCCGAGGTGGGAAGGGCGCTTCAAAAAGGGTTTGTTCTGTGTATTGACTACGGATATCTCGCTCCCGAACTTTACTCTCCCGGAAGACGAAAAGGTACTTTCAGGTGTTTTTATCACCATGAACTGAGTTCCGACCCCTACATGAGAGTTGGAGAGCAGGACATAACGGCTGACGTTAATTTTTCCGAACTTATGCGGGTCGGGGATACTTTGGGTCTTTCCACCGTCAAGTATACAACGCAGGGGCAGTTCCTTGTTGACTGGGGAATTCTCGAAATTTTCAAGACGTACGACAAACCCGAGAATCAGGGAGACCGTCTCGCGGCCAAGACGCTTTTTATGCCTGAATTCATGGGGAGAAAATTCAAGGTTCTGCTACAGTCAAAGAATCTTTCACCCGAAGAACTGGCTCGGCTCGATAAGGATCAATCGTTTCGTATCATATTGTAATCACTTCTTAATTTGTCCAGAGCGCACTTTGACAACAGATTTTTTAGCGGGCTTGTTATGGACAGAGATGTAAACGTTGCGATTAACATCGAGGCATCTTTGTTGCGGGTAGGGAGCTTGATTTAAAGTCCGCATGGAAGGACGGAAGAGAAGCAGGACATTGGTCCTGCACGGCCAGGAACTGTACATGAGGTTGTCAACTTTCCAGTACCTGACCTGTGTACCCGAACCTGTTGATTTTCCAGTCTGAAGCAGTTACCCTACGCCCGAGGACTTGGAGTTTCTGTGCTTTGGTCAAGCGCAGTTCTTTAAAAGACGGGGAAACAATAATCAAGGGGAGGTATAGCAGGTATGTCTGATACTATAATGAAGGCCCAGATAGGTGGGGATATAGCTCATCTCAGAAAGCTGAACCCGGATCTTTATGACTCTTGGATGGCTTATCATGATTCGGTTTTTACCGACGGAGCTCTCACCGCAAAGGAAAAGCAGCTCATTGCAGTAGCCGTAGCGCATATTACAGCTTGTCCTTACTGCATAAGGTCAAGGGTTCTAGCCAGCAAAAAAGAGGGAGCGAGCGACCAGGAAATAGTCGAATCGATATACGTGGGACTTAGGCTCAACATGGGGGGCCCTTTCGCGTTTTCAAGCCTGGCTTTTGAAGCCTGGGACACTCTGGAGAGCGGCATCCCACTTACAGAGGGACATTTCTTCAAAAAGGATATAGCGAAGGAAATTGCCAGTTTCAGGGAATGCAGCGGTGATATTTCTCCCCATTTCATGGAACTTCACAAGAAAATCTTTGCCGACGGAGCCCTCAGCAAGAAAATGAAAAGGGGCATAATAGGTCTTGCCTGCGCCCACGCGACTAAATGTCCTTATTGTATAAGGGGAACCGTGAAAGACGCGCATACCGACGGCGTAACTGCGGAGCAGATGGCTGAGGCCATAAACGTTGCTATGGTTATGACTGCCGGTTCCTGTTATGCGCACACCAGCATTGCCATGGACACGCTCAAGCGTCTTGAAAAATAGAGTTTTAACGGTTTTTTGAAAATCCTCCTCATTTGCCCTGAATGTTTCACGTGAAACATTCAGGGCTTTTTTTAGCTTTTTCCTCTGACCGAATGCGGCTTTATATGGTAGATTCTCTTTCATGTCGTCACTTGTTCCCGAGCATGAAAGCACCATAACCGCCATTTCCACTCCGCCTGGAGAGGGAGGGGTGGCTGTAATCCGTATAAGCGGTGGTGAATCTCACTCGATTGCGAGGAAAATTTTCATTCCCGCGGGAAATTCGGGTTTTTCCGAGAGAAAACTCTGTTTCGGGAAGATAATCGACCCCGAAACAGGCAGCACGGTGGATGAAGTCCTGTGCGTTGTTATGAGTTCCCCCGATACCTATACAGGGGAGGACATAGCCGAGATACACTCTCACGGGGGACATATAGTTCCCCGGAAGATACTTGAGATCCTGATCGGCCTCGGGGCGACCCTTGCTGCCCCGGGCGAGTTTAGCCAGAGGGCGTTTCTTAACGGAAAAATGGACTTGGCGCAGGCCGAAGCGGTTTCCGACATTATAAGCGCCCAGACCGAGCAGAGCCTCCGGTACGCCGAGGCTCAGCTTGAAGGCGCCCTTTCGGGCAGGGTTAACGAACTTAAGGATCAAATTCTTGACGTTCTGGCGGAAATAGAGGCGAATCTCGATTTTCCCGAGGAAGATATAGATCCCATTGCAAAAAACCGCCTCAAGGAAGCATCTGCATCCGTGGAAAAAGAACTTTCGGCTCTCATTGAGAGCTACGATACGGGCAGAATGTTCAGAGACGGGGTGACGATGGTAATACTCGGCAAGCCTAATGTCGGAAAATCAAGCATACTTAACTGTCTGCTAGAGACTCAGCGGGCTATAGTGAGCCCGATAGCCGGAACCACGAGGGATTTTATAGAAGAGAAAATAAATGTCGGGGGAATTCCCCTTGTTATAACGGATACGGCCGGCATAAGGGACACGGAGGACCGGATAGAAAAGCTCGGGGTGGATCTTTCCCTGAAAAAAGCCGAGGAATCCGAATTTGTGCTTGTTGTTTTGGACCAGAGCGCGGAATTTGATGCCCTGGACAGAAAAATCCTAAAAACCGCCTCCAAAAAGAAGCATCTTGTCGTAATAAACAAAATGGATCTTGAGGAAAAGCTTGAAAGATCGAAGCTGCGACGGATTCTCGGGGGAAAAAAACCGATTAAGACCTCGGCGCTCGCAAAAGAGGGAATAGAGCAGCTCAGGCAGGCCATTTTTGAAACCCTTGCGGGCTCGCCTCGTAGCTCAGATGCCTCGGAGCTGGTTCTGACGAACCTCCGCCATAAAAAATCCATGGAGAAGGCCCGCTCCCAGTTGCACATCTTCCTTGAGCTTCTCGAACGAAACGAGTATCCGGAGATTCTCTCGATAGAATTGCGAAACTCCATGAACTCTCTCGGCGAGATCACGGGGGAAGTGACCACCGAGGATATTCTGGGCAGAATTTTCTCCAGATTCTGCATTGGGAAGTAGAAACAGGACAGAATGTTTCACGTGAAACATTTGGGACTTCCACCGGCTGCCCAGCCATCAGTTAGCTTGGCGCTCTATGTATATAAGTCCCAAACATTTCACAGGACACTCGACGGAGCGAGTGAGAGAGATCAGACGGCTTGGAAGATTATTCAATTATTTAAGGCAGTTAGGATGCGGCCTGCGGGGCTCGGAGAATTCCATTCACAATCTATCGACATGAAAAAGTGTTTCATATCAGGGAATTAAGAAATTTCAAACGAAATCATAATAGTTTCTTAACAGTTAAAAAACTCTCCCGAGAATTTGACGTACAGACGCGCTTTTTTGCCTGCCTTGGGGCCCGCGTTTTTTCTCTTCTGCCGCTTAAAATGCACGCCCACCGACGGAATCGGTTCTGCGGTCGCCCGGATTTCCGTCAGGTTTGCAGAGAAGGACTTGCTATTTCTTAAATAATCTTTTGTTTTCAGCAAGTTAACTGTTGACCAGTTTTTTATACTGTGTAACCTAACTCGCCGGGTGAATTTATGATTTTTCCTCTTGGATGGCTTACCGACTACCTCAAAATCGACGTTTCTCCAGAAGAACTTGGGGAAATGCTTACCATGGCGGGCTTGGAGCTTGAAGCCCTTGAAGACAAGGGCAAGGCTCTTGCCGATGTCTGCGTTGCCCAGATAAGCAGCATCGAAAAACATCCGAACGCCGACAGGTTGAGCGTCTGCGAGGTTGCGGACGGAGAAACCCGTTACATGGTTGTCTGCGGCGCGGACAACATGAAAAAAGGGGATAAAGTCGCTTTTGCCAAGGCTGGAACCGTTCTTCCCGTTACCTCGAAGTTTCCCGAAGGCCTCAAGATAAAACGCTCCAAGATCCGTGGAGAGAATTCCGAGGGAATGCTGTGTTCTGCGGATGAAATGGGACTCTCGGGCGACGAAGACGGAATAATGATTCTTTCCCCCAAGGCCGAGCTTGGAACCAGCATGAACGAACAAATCGGCTACGATGGCGTTATCTTCGAGGTAGGAATTACCCCTAACCGTCCTGACTGCATGAGTATTTTCGGGATCGCGAGAGAAGTTTCGGCAATACTGGGCGAGAATCTTCAGAAGCCGGTTTTTTCCTTAAAAGAGCAGGGGGAGAGCATTTCGGAGAGGGCCACCGTAGACGTTGAGGACGCAGAGTCATGCCCCAGATACTGCTGCCGGCTCATTGAAGGAGTCAGAATCGGTCCTTCTCCCGCGTGGCTTCAGGAGAGGCTTGAGTACTGCGGAATCCGCTCCGTTAACAATGTCGTTGACGTTACGAACTTCGTTTTGCTTGAGCAGGGACAGCCACTTCACGCTTTTGATTACGACAAACTTGATCAGGGCCGGATTTCCGTCAGAAAAGCCAGGAACGGAGAGACCATAGAAACTCTTGACGAGGTCGAAAGAAAACTGCTCGCCGAGGATCTGGTTATCTGCAGCGGGGATCGTCCCGTCGCGCTTGCCGGAGTCATGGGCGGGTCCGACACCGAAATAGAGGACGCAACAAGCAATGTTCTGCTTGAGTCCGCTTACTTTTCTCCAACGGGCATAAGGAAAACGTCCAAGCGAACCGGTCTCAAAAGCGAATCTTCGAGCAGGTTTGAAAAAGGCATCGATATAAACAACGTTTCGTTCGCGCTTGACCGCGCCGCCGAGCTTATAAGCCGCCTATCCGGAGGAACAGTCGCCAAGGGGCTTATCGACGTGTATCCCGACCCGGCGAGCCAAAGGGAGCTCTCCCTGTCAGTCGACAAGGTCTGCAGCTTGGTCGGTATATCCACTGATTCTCAGGAGATAGCGGAGCTTCTCGAGAGTCTTGGGTTTGAGATTCTCAGCATTTCGGCCGATGAGCTCTTGCTTCGGGTTCCGACTTTCAGGGTGGACATAGAGCGCGAGGTGGATATAGTCGAGGAAGTCGCCCGTCTTCTGGGTTACGACAACATTCCCTCCGTCCTGCCGGAGGTCCCCATGGTGGCCAGAAAAACCAACGTGATAACCGTCATGGAGAAAAGACTCAGGGACATTTTCGTCTCCTACGGTTTTCTCGAGGCTATAAACTACAGCTTTGAGTCTCCCGAGCTTCTGAGAACGTTCGGCTTTGAGGAGTCGATCCGCATTATGAACCCGATATCGCGGGAACTTTCGGAAATGAGGACGAGCATTCTTCCCTCCCTGGTGAAAAACGTGAGACTCAACCTCTCACGGCAGAACCAGGACGTAAGACTTTTCGAGTCCGCGAAGGTTTTTTACCCCAAGGACATGGACCAGCTGCCAAACGAAGTGAAGAAGTTCGCCGCGATTGCGACCGGGAAAAGGGCGCCTGAGATATGGGACGGGGAGAAATTCGACTTCTTCGACATAAAAAGCGTGCTTGAAAGAAGCCTTGAGGTCCTTTCTGTGGATTCAAGGATAGATTTCGAGTCCGTTTCCCCCGATCACGAATTCCTTTGGCCCGGAAAATCTTCCGCCGTGCTGGTTGACGGAAACGTTCTGGGGATGGTAGGGGAGCTTCATCCCCATCTTCTTGAGAAACTCGAGATAAGCGAAAGCGTGTATGTGCTTGAACTCGACCTGTCCCTTCTCTCTGTCGTCTACACGAGTTTCAAGAGGAAATTCTCCCCCCTTCCCAAATTCCCTTCTCTGCGGCGCGACATAGCCCTTGTGGTCGATAATGCGGTTCCGGTACGGGAAATTCTTTCGGTTATAAAAAAGGCGGATTCCGGTATAATAGAAAATGCTTGGGTGTTTGATGTTTACAAGGGAGATTCCCTTGAGGAAGGAAAAAAGAGCGTCGCGCTTTCCCTGATTCTTCGAAACAGAGAGAGGACGCTTACCGACGAGGATGCGAACAGGGTTCAGCAGGATGTTCTTAAGAGTTTGGAAAAAACAATAGGGGCCGAGTTGCGTTCGATTTAAAAAGGGGGGCTTTTCATGACAAAAAAGGATCTGGCAGGCGTTTTGTACAATGATATAGGGTTTTCGAGAAGGGAATCCGCTGAGATAGTAAACTTTTTTTTCGACTTGATGAGAGAGAAACTTATGGCCGGCGAAGAAGTGAAACTTCCGGGATTCGGAACCTTCAGGGTTACGAGAAGAAAGTCCCGAATAGGAAGGAACCCTTCCACCGGAGAGGAGGTAGACATACCTTCCCGTCTCACGGTCGTTTTCAAGCCGAGCAGGTTTCTCAGGAAAAAGATTGACCATAGGCAGGGGGATTAAAATACCAGACACAAAACCGCCCCAATCTTCTTTTTTCAAACAGAGCTTCATTGCAGGCATCCTGATTATCGTCCCTTTCGGGGTGACCATTTTCGTCCTCTACAAGCTGATAAAGTGGATGCTTTTCTTTTTCAGCACCGGCCCCGCCGGCATACTTCACCACTTCATAGATGTTCCGCCTTACGTGTTTCAGGGAATCTCTTTCGTCATAGGGATCGTTGCCACACTGCTGCTGATCATTTTTCTGGGGGCCGTTACCAGAAACTTCGTTGGCAGAAGAATGCTTCTGTTCGGCGAGTCTCTTATCTCGAAGATTCCGCTTGCGAGAACCTTCTACGTGAGCGTGAAGCAGATCGTGCAGACCTTTTTTTTCACCTCCCAGATACAGAGCATGAGCAGGGTCGTACTGATCGAGTACCCGAGAAAAGGGGTTCATGCCATAGCGTTCGTAACGGGAGTTACGGAAGCCGGGAAGAACCATAACGTAACGGGCCATAAGCTTGTCAGTCTGTTTGTCCCCACGACGCCGAATCCGACAAGCGGCATTTACATTATGGTTCCGGAAGAGGAACTGCAGGAACTGGATATTTCCGTAGAAGATGCGTTTCGGCTTATAGTTTCGGCCGGGATCTCTCAAAACGACTCCGATGTTTCTGGGCAAAATCAGAAAAACAGTTGATTCCTTCGGGATGATCGCTCCCGGGGACGTGATCGTCGCGGGAGTGTCAGGTGGGTCAGACTCCATGGCGCTTCTCTTTGCTCTTTTGGATCTGCGGGAGTTTTATCCGGGTACGGAAGTGGTTGTTTCCCACGTCAATCACGGGCTAAGGGGTGGCGAATCGGACGAAGACGCGGAGTTTGTAAGGGAAGCGGCCGAGCGGCTCGGATTTCCGTTTGAGTGCGTGCGGGCAGACACCGAGGGCTTCAGAAAAAAACACGGACTTTCACTTGAGGACGCAGCCAGGGAGCTTCGCTACAGGTTTTTCAACGAGATTCTGGCGAAACATTCGGCTCAGAGAATCGCCACGGCGCACACGCTTAACGATCAGGCCGAGACGGTCATAATGAGATTCATAAGAGGGAGTGGTTCCCAGGGGCTTGCCGGGATAAGACCCTTGAGCGGCAACATAATACGTCCGCTCATAAACGTTACCAAGCTTGAAGCCAGGGAGTATCTTCAGTCAAAAAGTGTGTCCTGGAGGGAGGATTCGACTAACAGTTCGGATGAATTCCTTAGAAACAGGGTAAGAAATGAACTTATCCCCCTGCTTGAGAGCTACAATCCGGCCGTCGAGCAGGTCCTCTCCCGCGTGGCGGCAGTATGCGCCACGGAGGCGGATTTCATTTCGGCCGAAGCCGATAAGAGATTCAGAAAGATTGCCCGGGTCATGGCAGAAGGCGTGTTCGGAGACACGGAAAAACTTCTTGGCGAACCCCAGGCTATCAGGCTCTCGGTGATGAGAAAATCGATTCTGGCCGTAAAAGGAGACCTGAACTCGGTTTCCGCCAAGCATCTTTTCTCGATTGACGAGGTGCTTCGCTCCGGGGAGTCCTCTGCGGAGGTAAACCTTCCCGGCGGAGTCGTTTTTCACATGGGCCACGGGGTTTTCTTTTTCGCGCGCGAGGAGAATTTTCTCGAGTTCCCTACAACCGAGATAAGAAGTCACGGAACCCACAGGGTTTCCCGGGATCTTGAGGTTACAGTTGAGCTTACAGATGATGTTTCTCTCTGGGGCGCGGCCGAAGTGGGGTACTTCGCGCCCGAAAAAGTCAGTTTTCCCCTAACGCTCAGGAGTTTTTCCGACGGAGACAGGTTCGTTCCGCTGGGAATGAGAGGAGCAAAGAAGCTCAAGGATTTTTTCATTGACGAGAAGATACCTAGATTCCTGAGAAAGAAAGTGCCGGTTTTTGAAACCCGCGACGGGATAATCTGGGTTGGAGGGTTGAGAATGGACAACAGGTTCAAGGCGGATGAGACAAAGGGCCCGTGGCTTCGGGCAAGGATCAGAGGTTCTTCCAAGAAGCTGCTTGACCTGGCGAGGAAGATTTCCCGGTCGTCTTAGGAATTCTCCCCGAGTCCGCTTTCGGCCAGGTAGCACGCCCCAAGCACCCCCGCGTCGTCTCCAAGGACGGCTCTTTTTATCTGAAGCCCTCTGGCCGCTTTACCAATGCACCTTCTTTCGGTTTCCTCGATGGCTTTTCCGATAAAAAGTTCCCAGGCGCCCGAAAGTCCTCCGCCTACTACCACCGTCCTTATGTCAAGGACATTTACGAGAATCGATACTGCTACTCCGAGATTCGCACCGAAATCATTCCATATGGAGATTGCCGCCAGGTCTTTTTTGTGCGCAAGCTCCGCCAGACGTTCCGGGAAGGCTGATTCTTCAACACCGGAGAGCTTTTCGCGAAGCTCCGGGTTCTCGCGGACGATTCTCCTTATCGCTACCTGCGAAACATAAGCTTCAACGCAGCCCCTTGAGCCGCAGGCGCAAGGAGGTCCCGACGGGTTGATCGTCATGTGCCCCACCTCCCCGGCAAAGCCGTTTTCCCCGCTCCAGAGTCTTCCGTCGAGTATTATTCCGCCCCCGAATCCTGTTCCCAGCGTTATCATTGCCATCGAGTTCGCCCCCCTGCCCGCCCCCGCGCGGTATTCTCCCATGGCCGCGCAGGAAGCGTCATTTTCGATAAAAACGGGCGTCGCGGTTCCAATTTTTTCCGAAAGGGCTTGCGCAAACGGAAAATCCCTCGTCTCGGCTATGTTCGGGCCCTGAACGAGAATGCCATTTTCGCCGTCAACGGTTCCCGGCACCCCTATCCCGATTGCCGATATCTCCTGTCTGGAGAATTCTTTTATGAAGCCGGCCAGATTCTCCATGAGCCGGGAGATGCCCGCGGAGGCGTCCGAACGGATTTTTCCCTCCCCGAGAGTGTCCCCTTGCCCGGAGATGATTTTTCCCCTGAGGTTTGTTCCCCCTATGTCTATGCCAAGAAACCTGCGCTTCATTTTTCGTTCCCCAACTGCGGGTTGATAACCCCAAAACTTCTATTCTACCCTGTCTTTTCAGAAAAATATCCTTCCCCGCGATTGCTGAATACGTGAGGTTTTTGTCTGGAGTTGGTTCGTTTGCGTAGTGAAGTATAGTTGTTTAAGGAGCAGGGGCTTTGAGAAGGGGTAAAGAACTTTTTACCCAGAGAGTTTATCGACTTGTTCCCAGGAAAATGATAAGTTAGTTTGTGTCGCCATGGGGTTGTTCCTCCGGGAATATGGATTTTTGATAGCACTTTAATTCTAACCCATGGCGACATTAATATCAAGTAATATCAGCAAGTTACTTCTACTTGTGACCCCCCCCCCCCAGTATTTCTCTTTGAAAATTACCTAGAATTTAGTAAAGTCTGTGGCGCAGAATTTCTTATGGAGAATGTAGGGGACGGTCAAAAACAGGAGCAAGAAGTTCTAAAGAACTGGAGGGATTGACAATGAAAATTAGCCAACACGACAATAGTATTAGCCGAGCCGTTTACATTACCCCATCAGGGATTTCCAGGCGGTGTATCCGCCTTCGTCCCGGCGCCCATTTCGTGCGGAATTCCCGCTGCGGGGCGCCAACGAAACAACGAGCAAGCAGCGGTAGCACCGCGATGTCCAGAAGAACTGCGATGTTTACCAAGGTTGCCGCCACGATTCGGCATTTTGTTGCCGCAATTGACACGCCCATGCCTAAAGGCCGGCTGCTCACGCCGTCAACCATCATGGCCGTGCTGTTTGCGGCGGTTCTGCTAGCAGTTCCCGCTAGTGAAGCCACGGCTCAGGGTTCGGGCGGGGACGACCATGGCGATACCCGGGCCACGGCCACTGTGGTGGCGATTCCGTCAAATACCTCGGGACGGCTCGAAAGCGACGGTGACGAGGACTATTTTCGCATCGAAGTCGGCCAGTCAGGGTCGCTGCGGCTCGAAACGACCGGGAGCACCGATACCTATGGTCTACTCTACGACAGCGGCGGCAGCATCATTGACGAGAATGACGACGCCAGCACACGCAATTTCCGGATCAGCCGAAGCTCCGTATCCCCAGGGACTTACTACCTGAAAGTGCGCGGCTATCACTCAACTATTACTGGAAGATACGGGCTATCGGTGACAGGCACCGCCCGCGCCGGCAGCAGCATTACCAGGCGCCCGGACCTCGTGGTCGAGGCGCCCAGGACCTTTAACGCCGCGCCGGCTGCCGGAGCATCCTTCGTCATCAGCGCAACCGTCCTCAATCGGGGCGACGCGAATTCGCCGGCGACGACGCTGCGCTACTACCGCTCGACCAACGCGACCATCAACGCCGGAGACACCAGCGTTGGAACCGATTCCGTGTCCGCGCTTGCAGCAGGCCGCTCAGGCCTTGAATCGATCTCGGTGACGGCGCCCACCCAGCCGGGAACCTACTACTACGGGGCCTGCGTTGATGCGGTCAACGGCGAGACGGCGCACCGCAATAACTGTTCGACCAGTGTCGAGGTCGTCGTGACCGGCAGTGGAACCGGCGGCAACGGCAATGGCAACGGAGACGACCACGGCGATACCCGATCCGCGGCCACCGTGGTGACGATTCCGTCAACTACCGCGGGGCGACTCGATAGCGGAGACGAAGACTGGTTTCGCATTGACGTCGGCCAGGGGGGCATCCTGCGGCTGGAAACCACGGGAAGCATCGATACCTATGGCGAACTCTTCGATGGCAATGGAAGCAGAATTGAAGCCAATGACGACAACGGCAACGGTCGAAATTTCCGCATTGAGACCGGCATTCTTGACGTGGGAACCTACTACCTGAAAGTGCGCGGATTCGCCGCTTCGAGCATTGGCAACTACAGCCTGTCGGTGACCGGCAGCGCGGGCGGCGGCGCTTCAGGAAGTCCGGATCTGGTGGTCCGGTCAGCAAGCGTAAACGACGCCGCGCCGGCGGCTGGAGCTTCATTTACTTTCAGCGCAACCGTTCTCAATCAGGGCGATGCGGATTCGTCGGCTGCGACGCTGCGCTACTACCGTTCGACCAACGCGACCATCAACGCCGCGGACACTGCGGTCGGCACCGATGCAGTGTCCACGCTTGGCGTCGGCATCACGAGCCCGGAATCGATCTCGCTGACGGCCCCGAGCCAGCCGGGAACATACTACTATGGCGCCTGTGTCGACACCGTCACCGGCGAAACAGCGACCGGCAATAACTGCTCGTCCGGTGTCCGGGTCGTGGTGCCGGACAGTGGTACCGGCGGGAACGGCAATGGCGGAAATGGCGGCAACGGTGGCAATAACGGAGACGACCACGGCAATTCCCGGGCAACGGCGACCGTAGTGTCGATTCCGTCAACCACTCCGGGGCAACTCGATGTCGACGACGAGGACTATTTCCGCCTTGATGTCGGCCAGGGCGAGAGCTTGCGTCTCGAATCGACGGGGGACGTCGACACCTATGGCGAATTCTACGACGTCAACGGCGCCTTGATTTCCGAGAACGACGACGGCGGCGGGAGCCTGAATTTCCGCATCGATACCGGCGTCCTCGACGCGGGATCCTACTACCTGAAGGTGCGCGGCTACTCCGGTTCAAGAACCGGAAGCTACAACCTGTCGGTGACCGGCAACGCAGGCGGCGGCAGTCTGACAAGACCGGACCTGACGATCGAGTCAGCAGCGGTTACCGACGCCGCGCCGGCCGCCGGGGCTGACTTTACCCTGCGCGCTACCGTCCGCAACCGCGGGGCTGCGCGCTCGGCGACAACAACCCTGCGCTATTATCGCTCTGCTGACGCGACGATCAGCGGCACCGACACCAGCGTCGGCACCGATGCCGTGTCCGCGCTTGGTGCCGGAGGCACAAGCCCGGAGTCGATCTCGCTGACGGCCCCCGACCAGCCGGGAACGTATTACTACGGAGCCTGCGTTGACACGGTCACCGGGGAGACGGCAACCGGCAACAACTGCTCGACCGGCGTCGAGGTCGTGATTCCGAGCCGCGAAGACCCCGCACCTGACACACCCGTGGTGACAATTACCACCGGGTCAGTATTTACCTACGGTACCGACGCGACTACCGTCATCGAGGGCAACGATACGCATTTCACAGTGACCGTTAGCCCTCGCCCCGAGTCGGACCTGACTGTCAACTTCATGGTCAGCCAGAATGGCAACTTTGCGGAATCGTTTCAGCTAGGCAGCAATTCGGTGACCTTTGATACCGCCCACTACTACAATAACCATCGGACGAGCGACAGCACCATGTGGCGCGTCTCCACCCGGGACGATGGCTCACCGGAAGACGACGGCAGCATCACGGTAACACTCGTTGCCGGTGACGGCTATACAGTGGGAAGCCCATCCTCGGCCACCGTCGCAGTCACCGACAACGACGCAGGCCGGGTACCGCCGGCGCTCGTGCCCGACCTTGACCCGAATTCCGATCTCAGGCCGGCAGAACTCGAGTATTACTATTCCGAAGATTCCGGCATCCACTCTGGCCACTCCACCGAACTCTACGGCGGCGAGTCCCTGCGGCTGGTCTTCATGCACGCCCCTTCAGGCAATACGTATTACGATGAGATCGAATTTTCCTGGTCCGTCGAGGGCGGCGGTTCCATCGTTTCGGTTCCCGGTCACGGTCGGGACCACCGTCTCGTGGCGTATCGCGCACCCGCCTATGTGGCGGAGGAATTTACCGCGACCGTAAAGAGCACGGTCACGGTCAGAGGGGCGGGACTGGTTGCCAGATACGGAACTTCGGACAGTTGGGACTTTAGCCTCGACTTGACCGTGCGCCCCAATGCCGAAGCGCCCGCAAGCGACCGCCGGGGGCCGACGTCCGAACGCGGCGATACCTACGCGGACGGCTACGTGTTCTGGAACGGAGGCCAGGACGTCAGTTTTGAACACAATCCCTGGATCAACAGCACGCCCGGACGCACGATCACTTATTCGTTCCCGGAAGAGCCCTTCTCCCGGAATGACCGGGATCTTATTCCATTGCGATCCGGCGACCCGGAAATGTTCCGCGCCTACGGTTGGAAACATTCAACGGAAGGACTCCGGGAGCAGTTCCGCCAGGCGTTCGCGCATTGGGAGCAATACCTCAACCTTCGCTTCCGCGAGGTCGATGACGACCCCAACGCAGACTGGGTCATCGGGGAGGATCCGTCAAGGCTCGATGGCTCGCTCGCCAGCACATACCCCGGTGGCGGCAATACCAGTTCCGTGGCGATCGCCACCACGGTCCATTTTTTCAATGCGAGCCGGCGATACGAACCCGAGGGCGCCCTGCACGAAATCGGACACGCCCTTGGACTTGGGCACCCGCACACTCAGGGAGCGGGTGCCAACCTCGATGACTCGCTCATGGAGTACGAGGAACACAGCAGGGAGCAGTTCACCCATGCCGAATACAAGTGGCTCAAGTTTCCTGCGGATATCATTGCCGCCCAGCACATCTGGGGCAAAGCGCCGGGCGCGCCGCGAACCGTGCCCGAACAGTGATGCGTGCCCGACGTTCCCCGCACAGCCGTGATGCTGACCTTCGATTCCAACCGCAACGAGCTCGTTGCCGATTGGTCGAATGTGCTGATCAACGGCGGTTCGCCGGTGACGGGCTGGGTGGTGGACTGGCTGCGGAACAGCGACCCCGCGGCGACGGACACACCCTTGGGCGGCGGCGTGATCGAACGCACCAACCGGATCACCAATCCCGCAACACGGCGCGCGACATTCGCGTCGCCCGGCACGGGCGACTGGAGCGTGCAACTGCGTGCCAGCAACGCCCTCGGGGATGGTCTGCGCAAGCGCGCCACGGTGGTCGGCACGGGCACCACGACAACACCACCGGAGGCCTGCGTTTCTGATGAACTGCTGGCAGATGTGGAGGATCGCATACAGAACAACAACTCCGAGCGGTGGACACAGGTAAAAAATGCGCTTACTGGTCAGCCAGACGCAATCACGCTTGCGGAGGTAGAGGAGATTTACGACCGGCGCGCACTGAACGGCTGGTCTACAGAGCAGTGGGACCCAGTGATCGAGGCAATGGAATGCCTTGAGGAGGGGAATCAGTAGATACCCGTCCCCGGGCATGATCCTGAACCGCAACTGCACTCAGGCGCGGAGCAGGTGCGTGCGCTGTTTGACGAACACTCACAGCTCTGCGTCGTTGCGGCTGCGTGCGAAGCTTGCGCTTTACAGACGCTTGCCTTCACCCACTTCGCTGGGTGCAGAATGAGTTTGGTGGAGAGGTGTTACCGATTCCACAACAGGAATTCAGGATACTCCGCTGTGCGCAGGCAATAGTGCGATATGGAGCCCAGGCCCCGAGAATGCCCATCCGAGGATATCGGAACGCAAAAGACTGATATGGTTTTTTGTGCAAGCGGTTCACAACAGGGTATAACTTTACCCTGAGCCTTAGAGCGTTTCGCTTTATATATTCTCCCGTGGAGAACCAGCAGGTTTCGTATGAATCGAGCAACCGCAGCTATTCTGTCAGCCGTTTTCTTGTTTTTTATCTACCTTTCCTGCGCAAGACCCCCGGAGGTTCCGAGCCCCGAGTCGATGCGGGCGGTTCCGGTCGCCCCGGAGATAGACGACGACCTTTTTCCCGTGGGACTCAGGGAATCCATAGGCGCAAGCGTTGAGAAACTTTCGCAGAAAAAAGATTCCCGACTCATTTTCGGACAGAAAACCGTCTCCGCGGGGGACTACGCCTTGGCACTCGATTATCTTCTCGCCAGGCTTGAAGCGGGTGTCAGCAAGGATGATTTCATAAAGGACGTAAGGGAAAATTTCGACTTCTACGGCTTTCCGGGAAAACCCTGGGGCAAGGTTTTTATAACCTCTTATTTCTCTCCAGTGCTTTCCGCCTCCCGGACCAGGACACCGCAGCACACCCAGCCGCTCTACGGAATTCCCGATGACCTGGTGCGCTTGCGGATAGACAGGTTCGTCGAGCGGTTCGAGAGACTTTCGTTTCTTGAGGACGACAAAATTGCCCGGGGAAAGCTTCAGTCCCTTTACGGCAGGGTCGCCTCTGGAGGCGCCGGCAGGACGTCCGAACTGGTTCCGTACTACTCACGAAGCGAGATAGACTCCGGGGGAAGGCTCCGGGGGAAAAGGCTCGAGATCGCCTGGGTAGACCCTGTTGACGCATTTTTTCTTCAGATCCAGGGCTCGGGCAAAATAAGGTTCACAGACGGGGAGGAGCGGGTTGTGGGCTACGCGGCCCAGAACGGACACGATTACGTGGCAATAGGGAAATTTCTCTTCGAGTGGATTCCGAAGGAAAAAATGAGTCTCTGGGCCATAGAAAGCCACCTGAGATCCCTCTCCTACGCGGAGAGAATGGATATCCTTTACAAAAACCCGAGTTATATTTTCTTTCGCGGGCTTCCGGGCAAACCCGAGACCTCTTTCGGAACAGAAGTCGTTGACGGCAGGACCATAGCGACCGACAAGGCTTTTTTCCCCAAGGGGGGTCTGGCGTTCATGGAGTTTGAGCGGCCGGTTTTCGAAACTCCCTCTTCGGTCGAGCCGTCGCAGTGGGAGCCGGTTTCCCGATTCATCGTTAACCACGACAGCGGGGGAGCTATAAAAGGGCCCCGCCGCGTCGATCTTTTCTGGGGGGAGGGAAAAGGCGCCTCACAGCACGCGGGCGTGATGAAAAATTGGGGGAAGTTCTATTATCTGGTGCCGAAAGAGGAATTCCTGACGGTGCTTAGGGAAAAAAACAGCAGGCAGGACACTGGAGGATGAGATGACCGACGAAAAGACACTTACCTGTTCCCAGATGTCTTCCCGAAGCGGAGAACATCTCTACGGAACCGCTATTGAGGTGAAGAACTGGTTTCTACTTGAGTACTCCGGGGTGTGGAAAAGGGATGCTTTTCCGGAAAGTGCGCTGCCGGAGGAGATAAAAGAGCATCTTGGAAGCTTTCTTTCGTCTTTTGAGGAATCAAGGATTCAGCTGATAGGAGGGCCGGGTCCAAGCAAAAAAAAACCCGCTTTTTACTACGCACATTCTTCTGAGTCCTCCCCGAAACTCTACAGGTTTGAAATAGAAACATATGAAGACCTCCTCTCGATAGATCTTCCCGAGCTTGTTCGCACTGGGGAAATAGAGAAGTTCTCCTGCGAGGAAAAGCTCGCTCTGGTCTGCACGCACGGGGCCCGCGACGGATGCTGCGCGGTTGCGGGATCAGGCATCTATAAGGAACTTCTGAAAAAAGAGGGGGTTTCTGTGTGGAGAACCACCCATGTTGGGGCCCACCGCTTCGCCGCCAACGTCGTTATGCTTCCAGAGGGCATATATTACGGAAGGGTAAACGGAGAAAATCTCGAGGATGTGGTTTCTTCTCATCTTCGCGGCGAGATATTTCTTGACTGCTACAGGGGAAGATCGTGTTATTCCCAGACTTCCCAGGTTTCTGACTATTTTCTGAGAAGGGAGACAGAAAAACTCGGCATTTACGATATAAAGTGGGAATTCGAGAAGGACCAGGAGGACTATACCGCGGTTGAGTTCGCAGTGGAGGGGGAAACCACGGTTTACAGCATAAACACGGTGGTCATGAACAGTGGCGTAAAGTTCCAGACCAGCTGTGATTCACCGGAGGCAAAGGGGATACCCCAGTTTTTTTTCTACAGCATAGTCCCCTATGAGCCGCAGAGAAAAGAAAAAGAGGGGAATTATATACCTGACTAAGCTGCATGTAAGATGACTGCTAAAGAAATACGCACAGTAGAGTTTGTCGTTCTGCCTACCTCCAAGGCAAAGGCAACAAAGATGTTCCAGATAGCTGGGGCCTGCCGGTATGTCTGGAACCATTTCAGGGAGAAAAACCTTGCTGAGTATCAGGCATTCAAAAATGGTAAGGGGCAGAGACCAAGGACAAGTTATTTCTCCCTCGGCGTTGAGTTCACCAAGCTAAGATACAAGACAGACTGGTTGCAGGATGTTCCCGCTAATCCAATAAAATATACACTCAAGTATTTTGCGGACGCACTGAAAGAAGCGATGGCTGGGAAGAAGGGTTTTCCGAAGCCTAAGAGCAGAAACAGGCACGCACCGAGCTTCACACTTCCAAGCAAAGAGAATTTCAGAATAAAGAATGTCGATAAAAAATACTCTCTGCTTCTTATCCCCAGAGTCGGTTGGGTAAAGATGACCCGAAGTGGAGGCAATATCTGGGAAGACGGCCTACCCAAGCAGGTAGTGCTTCGCCATGACGGGCACAGGTGGAGAGCCTTTGTCTCCTATGAAGTTGAGGTGGAAGAAAAAATGGACGATGGGGAAGTTCTTGGTATTGACATGAATGCCCGCCAGATTGCCACCTCGGATGGAGACTTCTATCATCTGCCCGATCTTGAGAAAAAAGAGAAACGAAGGAAGTGGTACCAGAGAAAGATGGCAAGGCAGGTAAAGGGGTCTAACAGAAGGAAGGACACGAAGAAGAAACTTAGGGGAGTAAGCAGAAAGATAGCCAACATCCGCAAGAACTGGGTTCATCAAACTACGAAAGAAATTTCCGGGAAATGCGGAACTGTAGCAGTGGAGAACCTCAAGGTTAAGAACATGACCGCTTCTGCAAAGGGTACTGTAGAGAATCCGGGAAAGAATGTGAAACAGAAGTCAGGGCTTAACAGGGCGATCCTTGATACAGCCTTCGGGGAAGCAAGAAGAAATCTTGAGTACAAGTGCGGGAGGTTAATAGAAGTAAATCCCGCATACACAAGTCAGAGATGCTCCGTGTGTGGGCATACAGAAAAAGAGAACCGTAAAACCCAAGCACGGTTCCAGTGTGTGAGTTGCGGGTTTGTATCCAATGCGGACACGAACGCCGCGATAAACATAAGGCGTCTGGGAATGGCGCAGCTGCACGGGGAGGAGCGTTCTGGTAGTAGACAGACTCCTGTGAACCGTGAAATTGATATGAGGCTACACAATGGTTAGTCAAGTATATAATTCCCAAAAAGAGGATTCCTGATCACTTTGCCTGGGGTGAAGTGTGCCGCCGCCGCAGAGATTCTGTAAAATCAAAAATGTCCCGCGAAAGACGCATCGAGCTTTGCTCGTCGGGAATTATGGTGTCCGTGACTAAAACGCTTACTCCCAGAGCCTCTATGGCGGCCGCCTCTCCCGCATCCGAGCTGTCGATTACAAGCACGTCCAGAAAATCGGCGTAAAGCCTGGCCACCTGGGTTGAAGAAGCCTCCATTCCAAGCCCTCTCATGAGCTTATCCGCCGGACCCTTAAGGGGTTTTCCGCGCATAAGGGGACTCACGGCGACCTTTGCTCCCGGCGCGCCGACAAGCCTCTCCCTTATTTCCCTTATCTCGAGTATGGGTCCTATGCTGATTATGGGGTTGCTCGGGCATATGATCACCAGATCGGCGCCGTCTATCGAGTCAAGAACCAGCGGGGCAGGAGAAGCCTCGCTTGCCCCCTTTATCCTGACTCCTCGCACCTCGGGGCGCATTGCGTGCTTTATGTAGTATTCCTGGAAATGCATTTCCCCCGTGTCCGTCTCTATCCACGTCTCGACCCTTTCGTCGCTCATGGGCAGTATGCGTATTTCCCTTAGGCCGAAGCGCTGTGCTATCTTCGAAGTGGATTCGCTGAGAGTTCCGCCCGCGTCGATGACGGCTTTTCTGAACAGGTGAGTGGCGAGATCCCTGTCGCCGAGCCCGAACCACGTCGGAAAGCCGAATCTGGCGGCGGCGCCCAGAACTTCGAACGTATCGCCGCGAAGCCCCCACCCTTTTTTTTCGTCTATGCTTCCCGAGAGCCTGTAGATTATGGTGTCTATGTCCGGAGAGACCCTCATTCCGTAGATGTCCATGTCATCCGCAGTGTTCACTATTACGGTGAGTTCAGACGGGGAAATTATCCCGATGAGTCCCTTAAGGAATTTTGCGGCTCCGCTCCCGCCGCCAAGCGCCGTTATCATTTTGGTTTATCTGTGCTCCCGTGTATTTCACCTGTAAGCTATTTGAGTGCCTTATCAGTGTCAAGCCGGGAGCCGCGCGGCCCCCGGCGGACGGCTTGAAAGTTAGTGCCGGCTCATATAGAGTTTAGATCGTCTTTTCCAAGGAAAACCCCGTTGGCGTTTGATATCATAAAAAACAAGCAGAGCCTTCTCACGAAGGCCTTACTTCTGCTGCTGGCCCTTACCTTTGTTGTCGGTTTCGGATACGTGGGAGGAATAAGCATCGGCGGGCGGGGCCCAAGTGGCGGAGCGGCAGTCGAGGTGAACGGGGACAAGGTTTCCCTGGCGGAGTTCTATAACCTTAGGGATTCGATGCTTGACCGCTTGCGCCGCAGCGACCAGGAAATTTCGGATGAACTCTTTGAATACGTGAATTTTACCGTGATCGACTCGCTGGTTAACAAAAAGCTGCTCGCCCAGAAGGCCGAAGAACTGGGGATCAGGGTAGGCCAGGAGGAACTTTCAGACGCAATAAGAAACGACCCGGGTTTCCAGGTGGACGGCACTTTCGTGGGTTTCGAACGCTACCGGGACTTTATTTCAAGGGGACTTAACCGCACCGTGAAGGATTTTGAGGATTCCTACAGGGAAGATCTCCTCGTGGCAAAGCTCGTTTCGGTACTTGACAGCTCCGTAACGGCAACAGACGAGGAACTTTTAAGCGTCTTCAGGGCACGCGAGGAGAAAATCGATCTTCACTACGTCTCGTTTGCGGCCCGGGATTACCTTGAGGGCCAGAAACCTAGCGAAGAGGAAATCGCCCGGTATTACAGGGGAAACACCGATCTTTTCTGGGAGTCCGAGAAAAGAGCCGTGCGCTACGTAAAGCTCGCTCCCGGAGATTTCGCCGGGGATGCCGCGGTCTCCGACGAGGAAATCGAGGCCTACTACACAACTTACCCGGAGGAATTTGCTTCCGAAGGAACACCGAAACCATTTGACGATGTAAAGGGGGAGATAAAAAGACAGCTTGTGGAAGGCAAGTCCCAGCTTCTCTACGACCGGTTTCTCGAAGAGTTCCTCCAGAAAAAACGCTCCTTTTCAGATATTCTTTCCGAAAAAAGCTCGCTTGAGGTACGGGAAACCGCGGAGTTTACGCTCGGAGGCGTGGGCGAAGACATTCCCGGGGCCATAAGAAGAGAGGCATTTTCGGTAAAGAAAAACAGGCTTTCAAGTGTGGTGCTGCAGGATTTCACCTGGTTTTTCGAGGTAACAGGCGTCAAATCCCAGAAGCGGTCGGGAATTGAATCCGCGCGCGGGGAGATTGTCGGGGCCCTTAAAAGGGAAAAAGCCGTCGAGCGGGCAAGGGAATCCGCCGGAGCCGGTCTCGAAAAAATAACAGCCTCGGGCAAAGGTTTTCCCGCGGCCGCCAAGTCTCTGGGTTTGCCGCTTGAGCGCACCGGTTTTTTCTCAAGGTCCGAGAACCCTCTGGACGTGGAATCGGGGGATTTTGTCTCCGATGTTTTCGGGCTGAGAAACAGCCACCCTACCCCAAAGCGCGTTTACAAGTCCGGGGAGACTTTCTACATAGTGTCGCTTGCGAAGACAAAGCCCGCCGACAGCGGAGCCTTCGGGCTCGAGAAAGATTCTTTGAAGCAGCGGGAGGTCTCTGGGCGAAAGGCGCTTGTGATCGAACGCCTGCTTGAGGACCTTAGAGAAAGCTCCAAAATTGCTCCGAACAAGAACCTTCTCTCCCAGGGAGGGTGATTTTCCGCCCGGGGGGTTGGAAAACCTCCTTGATATGTGGTAGAATTTAAGCTGACCGGAAGACTTGATTGATAAGGAATCTTTTTCACTTACCGCCAAAGTGTTATCCCGGCGGCTTTCCTCAGGATTCTGGCCCCGTCAGGGCTTCTATATATATGGACGCGGGAGTTTTAACTTTCCCGGTTACGGCGAGGGTTTTGCGCAAAACGGACAATGGCATTCGTGAACGTCACGATGCCGTGTCGCGGTTCTCCCATGAGAATTAAAGCGCTTGAAATAGCAGGTTTCAAATCTTTTTACCTGAAGACGAGGATAGATTTCTCCGAAGGTATAACCGCGATAGTCGGTCCCAACGGCTGCGGAAAATCCAACATTCTCGACGCCATAAAGTGGGTAATCGGCGAACACAATCCAAGACAGTTGCGCGCGGGGGGGATGGAAGACGTTATTTCCAGCGGTAGCGCCGAACTCAAGCCCCTGGGCATGGCCGACGTGTCCCTGGTTCTCGAGGGAGTCGAGGGCTTCGGTTTCGAGGAAGTAAGTATCCGGAGGAAACTTTACCGCTCGGGAGAAAGCGAATACAGCATAAACGGGGTCAAGTGCCGCCTCAAGGACATAACCGAGATGCTTCTTGACACCGGAGTGGGCGCGAGGGCATATTCGATCGTCGAACAGGGCCGGATCGAGTCCTTCATAACGGCAAAGCCCGAAGAGAAAAGAAAATTCATAGAGGAAGTCGCGGGGATCGAGAAGTACAAACTCAGGAGAAAGGAAACCCGTAGCAGAATAGAGTCGACCAGGGAGAACCTCTCCCGCATTCTTGACATGAAGCGCGAGGTGTCGGACCGCATCGAGGCTGTGGCACTTCAGGCAAAGCGCGCCAGGCAGTACGAGGAACTTACCGGGCGGGCCCGCTCGCTTGAATTTGATATTCTCTCGGCCAAGCTGGCAACCTCGAAACAGCGCGGAGAAGGGCTTCTTGAAAAAAAGCTCGAGACAGAGCAGTTAGTCCGCTCGGCCGACGCCGAGGTGGAGCAAAAACGCGGCCTGCTTCAGGATGCAAGAGAGAAAAACTCCCTTTCAGGCCAGGATCTGGGCGCACTTGAGAAAGAGATCTACGAACTCAGGGGGCAGAAAAAGGAAAACGAATACCGCAGGGTCTCGATCGAACGGGAGATCGCGGGGATTTCAAGCTACGTAAGGGACATCGAAGCCGAAATAGAGAGCCTCGGGCGCGAAGTTTCGGAGATGGAGGAGAAAAGCAGCCGCGCCGGGCACCAGTCAGAGGAGCTTAAGAGCACCCGCCTTTCGGCTTCAGAGGAGATTTCGCGCGAGGAGCAGAATCTCGTGACTCTCAAAAGCGAATGGGAGCGGAGCAGACAGGAACTTGAGGAAACGGCGGACCTGGTTTCTGACGTGATGACGAGGAGAAGCTCGATTGGAAGCACCATAGGCGCTTTTTCAAAGGAGCTTGAGGAGCTTGAGGAGAAAAAGGAGACGCTTGAGGGTGAGGTCTCCGCTCTTACGCTTGAGAAGCGTGAATGCGAGAGCAGTCTCGCCTCGCTTCGCCGCCGGGCGGAGGAAATAAAAGCCGAGTTTACCTCGGCCGCCAGAGAGAAAGAAGAGATCGATTCCCGCCTCTACGACCTTAGGGTTGAGCACGAGAAAAAACTTGGCGAACTCAGGGGCCTTGAAGGCAGGAAAAAAGACTGCGTTTCCAGGGTGGACGCACTTAACAGAATACAGAGCAACTACGAGTGGCTTCCCGACGCCACCCGCAAATTCGTGCTCGAGCGCAAGCAAAGAGGCGTGCTAGGGGTCGTTTCCGATTTCGTTTCCGTGCCGAGAAACTACGAGAGAGCGGTCGAGGCGGCTTTCGGGGAAAGACTTAACTGGATAGTGGTCGAGGGGAGCACGGAAGCGGTCGCCGCGGTTGAGCTTCTAAGGGAGTTTGACGCGGGAAGGGGAACATTCCTGCCTGTAACCGACCGTTTCGCGGCAAACGGCTCGGGCAACGGAAACGGCTCGGGCAACGGCCACCGCAAGCCGGAAGCCACTTCTCTTAACAGCCTCCTTGATGTGAAAGTGATAGAAAAGAGCCTTGTTGAGTCGATGCTGCAGGAAGTCTACGTCGCTTCGGATCTGCGGGAAGCCATCAGGCTTAAGAGCCGGACGGGAAACGGCGCATGCTTTGCCACACTCGAGGGAGACTACGTCGATTCCCACGGGGCTGTGACGGGCGGAAAATCCCTGGCAGGTGTGTTTGAGAGAAAAAGGGAAATCGAGGAACTCGGGGAGCGGACAAAGACCCTTTCGGCCAACATTGAGGAACTGGAGGCCGCCTGCGGGACGCTTAGAGAGGAGATGAATGCGCTTGAGGCCCGCCGGGCGGAGGTTGAGGAACTTCTTCGCCGCTGCGAGATAAGCTCGGTTGAAACTGCAAAGGACCGCTCGAACGCGGAGACCAGGACAGGGGAGCTGGGAGCGAGAATCGGGAACCTCGAGGCGCAGCGCGATGAGCTTGAGCGCAAGCTCGGGAGCAAAAACCGCACCGTCGAGGAAATGGAATCGCTTGTAGAGCAGCTTGACGGCCAGAGAAGCACGCTTGAGTCAAAATACGGGGAAATCGAAAAGCGGGCCCTGGGGTTTGCGGAGGAGGAAAAAGCGCTTCAGGAGAAAATAACGAAGCTCAGAATAGAGAACGCCGGGGTTCTTGAGAGGCAACGGGCCCTTGAGCACGAGATATCGGAAGCCGAGAGGATTAAAGCGGTTATAAACGAGAAGCTTTCCCTTAGAAGAAAGGACGGGGAGCTTAAAAAACAGGAAGCAGAAGCGCTTGCCCTCTCAAAGCGCCAGGCGGAAGAGGAGTTTGAGAAGATCTCAAGAGATCTTGACTTGCGAGAGGAGTCCTTCGGGGAACTCAGGGAGCGGGTGTCGCGCTACGCGGAGGAGCTCCGCAGAAGCGAAGAGGAGTTCGAGGTCGCCACAAGAGAACTTTCCTCGCGGAGGGAACGGTTTGCCTCGGCGGAGGCGCAGCTTGAGCGCGCGGAGGACGAGTTTGAGTATCTGAGCGAGCGGTACGCAGAGGTGTTCGGCGACGGTTCCCCCGAAACCTCGCAGAGCCCGAATCTCTCCCATGCCTCGATACCCGATGGAGAAAAGGAGCTTAAGACGCTTCGGCGGCGCATAGAGAATTTCGGTCCCGTGAACCTGCTTGCGCCCGAGGAATACGAACAGCTTGAAGAGAGGAACGGGTTTCTGCAGCGCCAGACCGATGATCTTGCCCGGGCGCTTGATTACCTCGAGGGAGCCATAAGGAAACTTGACAGGGAGTCGATCTCAAGGTTCCGGGAAGCGTTTGAGACCGTGAACGGGAAATTCAGTGAAACCTTCAGCAAGCTTTTCGAAAACGGAGAGGCTCGCCTTGAGCTTACGGATCCAAGGAACCTGCTTGAAACCGGGGTGGAAGTCATGATCAGGCCCGGAGGAAAGAGGTTCCAGCCCATAAACCTGCTCTCGGGAGGGGAAAAGGCGCTTTCGGCCATAGCGGTGATAATCTCCGCGTGCCTAGTAAAGCCCGTCCCGTTTATTTTCCTGGATGAAATAGACGCCGCGCTTGACGAAGTGAACACCGTGAGATTCAACAGGATCCTGAGCGACATCTCGGCTCACTCCCAGGTGGCCGTCATCACCCATAACAGAAAGACCATGCACGAGGCCGGCGCGCTTATAGGCATAACCACAGACGGCACTGCCGCTTCAAGAGTCGTAAGCGTGAAGCTTGACGCCTGAAGCCGGAAATCCCTTGTCTATTTCCCACGGATTATTACACTACTGTTTTTGTAGGGCTGTTCCCGGATATGCCGGGGCCCGGCAGTAAAGGAGACCGCTTCGGCGCATGATTTCTTACGTCCTGAAAAAAATAGTCGGCTCGCAGAACGAAAGAGAAGTAAAAAGGCTCGGCGTTCTGGCGGAGCAGATAAACGCCCTTGAAGAAACGCTGGTTAAGATTCCTACCACGGAGCTTCGCGCGAAGACCGCGCAGTTCCGGGAACTGATCCGCTCCCGTCTCGGCTCAAACGGAAACCTGGAGGATGAGAAGTACTCAGCCGAGATGGAGCGGGTTCTTGAGGAGATCCTGCCCGAGGCGTTCGCCGTCGTGAGGGAAGCGTCGAGAAGAACGATAGCCATGAGGCATTTCGATGTTCAGATGATAGGCGGGATAGTTCTTCACAAGGGCAGAATAGCCGAGATGAGAACCGGGGAAGGAAAGACGCTGGTCGCCGTTTTGCCCCTTTACCTAAACGCCCTCACGGGGCTCGGTTCCCATCTTATCACCGTAAACGATTACCTGGCCGCCAGGGACGCCACCTGGATGTCGCCGATTTTCATGGTCCTTGACATGAAAGTGGGGGTTGTAAATCACGATGCCTCCTACGTGCTTGCCTGGGAGGACCCAAAGCGGGCCGAAGAGTCCGTAGAGAAGAGCCTGACCGCGTGGCCGAACGAGTATCTGGCAAGCGACATTCTTCCCGAAAAAAACCTCGATATCATAAATTCCTTCAGGACATGCCTTGAGCCTTTATCCAGACAGGACTCCTACCATGCGGATATTACCTACGGCACCAACAATGAGTTCGGTTTCGATTACCTGCGCGACAACATGAAATTCTCTCTTGAGAGCTACGTTCAGCGCGGCCACAATTTCGCCATAGTGGACGAGGTCGACAGCATTCTCATAGACGAGGCGAGAACCCCGCTTATAATCTCGGGGCCTTCGGAGGACTCGACCGATCTTTACTACAAGGTGGACAAGGTGGTGAAGACGCTCTCCGGGGAGACCGACTTCACCGTGGACGAGAAATCAAGGCAGGTGGATCTCACCGAGGACGGGGTTTCCAAGGTGGAGAAAGCCCTCGACGTCCCGAACCTCTATGACCCCGTCAACCTAAAGACTCTCCACCATGTTAACCAGTCGCTTCGCGCCAACGCCCTTTTCAGTCGCGATGTCGACTACATGATGCAGGACGGAAAGGTGGTGATAGTCGACGAGTTCACGGGAAGGCTGATGCCGGGGCGCAGGTGGAGCGACGGGCTTCACCAGGCGGTCGAAGCCAAGGAAGGGGTGGAAATCGAAAGCGAGAACCAGACTATGGCCACCATAACCATCCAGAACTACTTCAGGATGTACAGAAAGCTTGCCGGGATGACGGGTACCGCCGACACAGAAGCGTTTGAGTTTAAGCACATATATGATCTTGACGTCACCGTGATACCGACCCACAAGCCGCTTATAAGGAAGGATTACGATGATGTTGTCTACAAGACCGAGGGCGAGAAGTTCAACGCCGCGTGCGCGGAGATAAAGGAAATGAATTCCGCCGGCCGGCCGGTGCTTGTCGGCACCTCCTCGATCGAGCAGTCGGAAAAACTGAGCGACTACCTTGAGAAGATCGGTCTTCACCACAACATACTTAACGCCAAGCAGCACGGAAAAGAGGCCGAGATAGTAGCCCAGGCGGGCAGGGTGGGGGCCATAACCATAGCGACCAACATGGCGGGGCGGGGAACGGACATACTGCTCGGCGGAAACCCCGAATTTCTTGCGAGGGATATTCTCAGGAAAGAGTTCAGGGTCCAGCCCGAGGAAGCGGACTCGAAGCAATACGAGGACGCGCTTTTCGAGGCGAAATCAGTCTGCGATTCGGAAAAGGAGAAAGTTAAGGAACTCGGCGGCCTTCATATTCTCTCTGTGGAAAGACACGAGGCGAGAAGGATAGACAACCAGTTTCGGGGAAGAGCGGGAAGGCAGGGAGATGACGGGTCTTCAAGGTTCTATGTCTCCCTTGAAGATGATTTGATGCGTATTTTTGCCTCGGAGAGGATAACGGGCGTCATGGATAAGCTCGGGTGGGAGGAAGGGGAGCCGATTGAACACTCGATGATAAGCAAGTCGATTGAGAACGCCCAGAAAAAGGTCGAGGGAAGGAATTTCGACATACGCAAGCATCTTTTGAGATACGATGACGTTCTCAACACGCAGAGGGACGTTGTCTACAGGCAGCGCCGCGAGATCCTCGAGGGCGGCGAGAGTTTGAGAGAGACACTTTTTTCGTCTTCAGAAGACATTGTACAGGAAATCGTGAGCAGTTACCTGGCGGGTCGGGACGACCGCTCGGAATCTGATTTTTCCGAGCTCAGCGAAGCTATCGGGAGGGCTTTTGGAACGGAGATCGAAATAGATGCCCCCGCCAAGGCGGACGGGGAAGTGATAACAGAAGAAGTCACCGGAAAACTGATCGCCGCATACCGGGAAAAAGAGGAGAAGATAGGTTCTGAAAATCTCTCACAGGTCGAGCGCTACGTCATGCTTCAGCACATCGACTACCTGTGGAAAGATCATCTTCTTAACATGGATCACCTCAGGGAAGGGGTGGGACTCAGGGGATACGCACAGAAAGACCCCCTTCGGGAATACACCAAAGAGGGGTTCGACATGTTCACTCTTATGATGGACAAGTTCAGGATGGACGTCTGTTCGAATCTTTTCAGGATACAGCCCGCAAGCGAAGAGCAGATCGAGGAGCTTGAGAGAAAACGGGAGCTTGAGGAAAAGAAGATGGTGCTCGGGCGGGGAGAAGGGTCGGAGGAAAAGGCCAAGACCCCGGTCAGGAGAACACAGAAAAAAGTCGGTCGGAACAGCCCGTGCCCTTGTGGCAGCGGTAAGAAATACAAAAAGTGCTGCGGTCGGTAATAATATTGAATAAGGTGTCTTAATGGCTGGAAAAATCTACATTCGCAGGGGAAGGGTTCCTTTTTTCTCTCTTCCTTTCATTGCGCTTTTCGTGATCTTGGCAGTCTGCCTTTTCGCGTTTTTCGGCGTTCTGGCTCTGGTTGCGCTAGGTGTGCTCGGAGCGGGAGCTTCGATTTTGAGAAAACTGTTTCCGGGCAAAGACAGAAAACCCGGTCCCCGCGTGGACGGACCCGGAGGGGATACCATCACCCTGGGAGAAGACGATTACGAAATAAGAGACGTGGACTAGCTTTCCCCCGGACGCCGTGCGGAACTTGTCTCAGAGCGCCTTTTCTATTTCCCCCGCCAGATTCAGGTCTTTTTCCGTGATTCCGCCCTCGCTGTGGGTTGAGAGCGTGATGGAAACCTTGTTCCACCGTATGAGGATGTCGGGGTGGTGGTCTGCCCTTTCGGAAAGAAGCGCGACCTTGTTCACAAACCCCATGGAATCGACGAAATCTCTGAGAACGAAGGTCTTTTCTATCTCTTCTCCCTTCCTCTGCCAACCCTGAAGGCCCTCGAGAGCGGAAAAAATTTCTTTTTCAGTTAAAAGTGCCATACACTTTCTCATTATATATTAATCGTGGGGAGTATTCCAATTGAGCAAGCCCGAAGCTTCACCGAGTGTCGTTTTCATAGGCATCGGCGCCAACATCGGCCCCGTGCGCGAGAATTTTGCCCGCGCGCTTAGGAGCATGGAAAAGTACGTGCGCATGTTAGCGGTATCCTCCCTTTACGAATCGGATCCCGTGGGACCGCAGGACCAGCCGAAATTCACAAACGCCGTCGTTAAGGCGGAAACGGAACTTTCCCCTTTTGAGCTTCTCGATCACCTCAAGGCAATCGAAAAGGAGATCGGGAGAAAAAAAACGAAGAGGTGGGGACCCAGGGTGATTGACCTCGACATAATCTTCTACGGAGACCTCGTAATAAGCACGGATTCCCTGGTGATTCCTCACCCGAGGGCGCACGAAAGAAGATTTGTTCTGGAGCCCCTGCTCGAGATAGAGCCATCCGCTTGGCATCCCGCTGAGAACATGGCAGTGAGGGATATATGTTCTGAACTTGGCAATTCGCAGGGGATTTCGAAAATCGACGGTTCCGAGGTGCTTCGCTGACTCCGGTTTGAAGCTACTTGCCCAGCGCGAATGTCTCCGCCGCCTCAAGCGTGTTCCAAAGAAGCATGGTTATGGTCATCGGACCCACTCCGCCTGGAACGGGGGTTATGTAAGAGGCTTTTTCCTTTACATCCTCAAAGTCAACGTCGCCGACGATCTTTCCGCTCTCGCTCCTGTTGATTCCGACATCGATTACAACGGCTCCGTCTTTTATCATCTCTTTCTTTATGAACTGCGGGTCCCCTATTGCGATTATCAGTATGTCCGCCATGGTGGTTATGGCCTGCAGGTTTTGAGTTTCGATATGGGCTATGGTGACGGTGGCGTCCCGGTTGAGCATCAAGGCCGCCGCGGGTTTTCCGACTATGTTGCTTTTCCCCACGACCACTACGTGCTTGCCTAATATCTCTATGCCGTAGTAATCGAGAAGTTTTTCTATTCCGTACGGGGTGCAGGAGATGGCGCTGGGGTTTTCCTGGAACAGTTTTCCGGTGTTTTCGGGATGAAATCCGTCGACATCCTTGTCAGGAGATACCTTCTTTATCACTTTTTCCGGGTTCATATGGACCGGAAGGGGAAGCTGTACCAGTATGCCGTGAATCTTTTCATTTAGGTTGAGACGCTCGATCAGCGAAAGAAGTTCCTCTTCCGAGGTTTCCTCTGGAAGATTGTATTCTTCTGAAAACATTCCACATCTTCCGCACGCCCTTCTCTTGTTCCTCACGTATATTTCGGACGCGGGATCATCGCCGACCAGAATGGAAGCAAGACCGGGCACTACTCCCGTGCGGTCTTTAAGTTCCTTGGTCCTTCGGATGATCCATTTTTTAATGTCTTGAGAGACCTTTTTACCATCCATGATTTTAGACATGTTCAGTCCCCTTTTTTTCAAAAGATGGTTGGTTGGAAAAACTATTAGCATAATCGACTCCGGAGGGTTAATCCACATTGGAGTGGATTTATTTAGGTTTCGGCAAAGTTGGTCAACTATGTATTTAGGCGGCAATAGAATGTATCAAATCTCGTACATTTTTATTGCGTATTTTGAACGAGAAGAGAAAGTTGAATTCATTGAGATTTACTACAAGGGAAATAAAGAAAACGAGGACCGGAACAGGATTAAGGAATGCTTAAAGTCAGTGCCGACCCCTTAGATCGTTATTAATATCCCAGAACGCTGTAGTCGCCGTTCACGATCAGGCGAATGGAGACGTAGAGTCCCAGCAGTGCGAAAAGCACCCATGGAGAATTCATCCCCCAGATGTAGATATACATATCCCATCGGCTGATCCGGGTTTGCCGATTGGCCGAGAAGAAACTGACCCAATAAACTGAGGTTATGTACGTCAACTGCCAGAACAGTATCACTCCTACGATGCCCGCAACGGGGGCGGACAAAATATCGAAGGTGAATGCGGCGTAGAGAATCAATGTCGGGACCGGGGTCACGAAACCGTTGGCAATATCCACGTTGTAACCGTATGTGTGCCGGTCTGCGTAGGAACCGTCAAACTGGGAATACGTTGCCCAGACATCAGCCCATACAGTCGGCGACAACACCCTTGTCAGCGGAATCTTTGCAGTAAGGAATTCGGTGGATGGTTTTCGGCCCGTTTCCCGCCAGCGCTTGCGCCAATATTCGGTGCGCCGCTCGATATAGTCGCGTCTTAGGAACAGGCATATCTCCCAGTAGCAGATCACCAGATTAATCGAAAGAAACAGAATCAACAGGGCATGAATAACGTTGAAATCCCCGCGGGTCAAGTAACGCGTAACAATGCCCGCCAATGTCAGAGTCGCGATAACCAGCACCGTGAACAGCATCGCCGAAATTGCCAGCCGGACCCGGCGTGCCCCGGGTTCGGAATTTGCTCGCTCGGTTTGGTTTTCAGACATGTGTTTTGATCCTCGCAAAGAGTCCGTCGTTACGGCTCGCCGCATTGTGTCTTTGGAGCATCCCGTGTCCCTGACAAACGTGTCGCGCTCCGGACAGACGCTTTCGATAGGGCAATTATATACAATAGTCCGTGGTTTCAAACCTGAAACCACCACGCATAACAGCCGAAATCACTCAAAAGTCTCTCGGGTTGGCCTTGGATTGATTTTTTCCGATAACGAATAATTAGTAGTTTTTAGTTAGCAGACTAAATTTAGTCTTTATGCTAAATTTAGCCAAACAACTAACAAGGTGTAAAAATGTCCGAACAGTTTCAAAATCCTTAATGAGAGCCGGGCTCGTATACAGAAACCGATGGGGCAAATATGCTTTGGCGGTACCGCATATGGGGCGGTTTGTACGCCGCGAAATTGGTATGAACTGATTTCGGAGAGACTGGAATTTGAGTACGGGAGAGCGGTAAGCCGTGGGTTTCAGGTTTTCCGGAGGTGGTTAAGGGGACCGTGACCCTTCCCTATTTCAAGAGAATTTCTTATCGCCTCCGTGACAAAGGCTTTTGAATTCTCAAGGGAAACCGCAAGAGACATTCCCTTCGCCAGAAAAGCGCACACGGCCGCCGAAAGAGTGCAGCCGGTCCCGTGGGTGTTCTTCGTTTCGATTCTCTCGCTAACCAGCTCTTCAAATGTCTCCCCGTCGAAAAAAAGATCTACCGCCGGGTGATCTTTCGCGAGATGTCCGCCTTTTACAAGAACCGTTTTCACCCCGAGCAGGTGAATCTTCTCCGCAGCGATTTTCATATCGCTTATGCTGCTTATACTTTTGGAACTCAGAATCTCAGCTTCAGGGATGTTCGGGGTTACTATTAGCGCCCTTGTGAGAATTTCTTTTTTTAGAAGTTCCGCTGAGTTCCTTAAAAGAGCGGTTCCGTCTTTTGAACTCATCACGGGGTCGACAACGAGTTTTTCAATTGCATACCGGTCTATTTTTTCCGCCACGGTCTTGATAATTTTTTCGTTGGAGAGCATTCCGAGCTTCGCCGCGTCGCATCCTATGTCGTTCATCACGGCGTCAAACTGTGCACCCACAAACTGCTCAGGAAGATCATGGATCGCACTTACCTCCAAAGTGTTCTGGGCTGTAGCTGATGTGAGAACTGAAGATCCGTATACCCCAAGGGCTGTAAAAGTTTTAAGGTCTGCCTGGATTCCCGCCCCTCCTCCTGAATCGGACCCGGCAACGGTAAGCGCTCTTGGGATTTTTTCCGCCACGTAAGGATTCTACAAATTTGCCGGTTTTTTTACAACCTGCACAAGGCTTTCTGTGCCCGCGCTTTTTTTATGGAAATTGAAAACTGTTTTTAGTTGTATATAATTCCCCTTCACGCTAAACAATCGTTGTAAGGAGAGAGTGTCATGAGCGAAGATATTTTCAGACAGGATTTGTTTTCAACCGATGATGAGGGCAGAGTGAGGCTGATTGCAGGTTACTGTAAGGAATCCGACAACTGGACCTTCCCGAAATACCTCGCGGATCCGGTGAGCTTTACAGATGACGTGGAAGAAAAGTTTCTCAGCCCCACCGGAATTCTGCATTCCTTTACGGTTGTGAGAAGAAGTATGCCGGAATTCACGGTTCCCTATGTTCTCGCTCTTGTCGATTTCCCAGAAGGCGTAAGGGTCATGGCGCAGGTTGAAACTGAGGACCCCGATTCTCTTGAGTTCGGTGAGGAGATGGCCGTTACGGTCGGGGTGATAAAAAAAGCGCCGGATGGCGCAGACATAAAGTCCTACAAGTTTGTCCCCGCAAGGGAACTTTCCAAATAGCAAGTTTCCCGATTCTTTTGAGTCGAATAATCCGGAAAAGCTCTTCCTCAATTTATGGGTATCAAAGTAAACATGGTTCCTTCGCATCCGGGTAATTTTGTCCGCACGGAAATTATTGAAGAGTTGGGTTTAACCGTAACTAAAGCGGCTGAGGTTCTTGGAGTTCGCCGTGCGACGCTTTCCGACCTGCTTAACAGCAAAACCGCGCTGTCGCCGGAAATGGCCTTGCGAATTGAGAAAGCCTTCGGTGTAGGCATGGATATGCTGGTGCGTATGCAGGCATGGTATGATGCGTCGCGCAAGCGAGATCAATGTCGAACCCTATAAACCATCCTGATCGAAAACTGCCGAGCCGTACGAGTTAAGAAAATTTTCAGCGAATTTTCTCAATGGTTTCCTTAAGAGTTTTCTCAACAGTTCCCCTTATTTCAGCCAGTCTTGATTCCGTCTGGGCTTCGAAGCGAAGCACCAGAGCAGGTTGCGTGTTGGATGCCCGGAGAAGACCCCAGCCGTCGGGATACTCTACCCTGACTCCATCTATGTCAATAACCTCATTGTGCTCCCCTAACTTCTTCTTTACAGCTTCGGTTACCTGAAACTTGATTTCATCGGGACAATCTACTCTTATCTCCGGGGTTGCGAAGGTCTTGGGCAGCCCGGTAAGCAGTTCCGAGGCCTTTTTCCCCGTTTTCGAGAGGATTTCAAGAAACCGAAGTCCTGCGTAAAGAGCGTCGTCATATCCAAAAAACCTGTTTTTAAAGAAGATGTGACCGCTCATCTCTCCCCCGAGCTCTGCGCCCTCCTTTTTCATCTTGTCCTTGATCACCGAATGGCCGGTTTTCCACATGATGGGATTTCCGCCGGCTTCCCGTATCTTTGAGAAAAGATTCCCCGAACACTTAACGTCCCCTATTATGGTCGCTCCCGGGTTTGTTTCGAGAAGATCGAGCGAATAGACAAGAAGCAGCATGTCTCCGCTTATGGCCCTTCCCCGCTCATCGACAATTCCTATTCTGTCCGCGTCCCCGTCAAACGCCAAGCCCACGTCGAGGCCGGCTTCCACAATCTTTTTCTTTATATCAAAGAGGTTCTCCTCGACCGTGGGATCCGGATGGTGGTTCGGAAAAGCCCCGTCAGGATCCATGTACAGTTCATGAACTTCGCAGCCGAATCTCTTGAGTATCTGCGGGCAGGCCACTCCGGCGGTTCCGTTGCCGCCGTCAGCCGCGACTTTTATTCCCGGTTCTATATGGAGATTCTGCTCTAAAAACTCAAGGTAGCTCTCAACTATGTCCGACTCTCTCTTTGTGCCCTCCCCCATTTTGAACTTCCCCTTTTCGACCGATTTTCTTATTTTCTGTATGCCTTCGCCGAAAAGGGAGTTCTGGCCGACGCACATTTTAAGCCCGTTGTACTCTGAGGGATTGTGGCTGGCGGTTACCATCACTCCGCCGTCCACACCCGAGGTGAAGGTGGAGAAATAAACCATGGGGGTCGTTACCATCCCTATGTCGACCACATTAACGCCGGTTGAGGTTATTCCACAGCAAAGCGCGTCTCTGAATGCCGGGGAGGATTCCCTGCAGTCGTACCCCACCGAGACTTCCGCTCCGCCGCCTTCGGCTATCATGGTTCCGTAGGCTTTTCCGATTCTCTCGACAACCTCTTCCGTGATGCTCTCCCCCGCTACGCCCCTTATGTCATATTCTCTGAATATAGCTTTATCGAGAACCAATGTTAACGCGCTCCTTTATTTTCAAGCCATTAATTATAATGTCCCCGGGGATTTATAAAAGGCGTTCTTCTTGACTTTAGTTTTCCGGGTCTTATCATTTCCTTTCATGATTTCTCCCTCCTACGAACAGTTCCTCGAGAACCTCAAGCAAGGCAATCTCGTGCCCGTGTGGGAGGAGGTTCTGGCCGATTACGATACCCCGGTTTCGGTTTTCAGGAAGATAGACTCGCCTGATTACTCCTTTTTGTTCGAAAGCGTGGAGGGCGGAGACAAGTGGGCGCGCTACAGCTTTCTGGGCACGGAACCCTCGGTGGTCTTCCGCTCGAAGGGCAGAAGCATCGAGATAATGCACTCGGGCGGGGAGACCAAAACACTAACAGGCGATCCGATTCTGGCACTGCGGGATCTGCTTTCACGTTACAGGCCGGTTTCTTCGGAGGAGCTTCCGAGATTTCACGGCGGAGCGGTCGGTTATTTCGGTTATGACACGGTCAGATTTATAGAGGACATTCCCGATACCTCTCCTGATGAGCTTGAGCTCTGGGACTCGATTTACATGGTAATGGATACCGTTTTAGCCTTCGATAACGTTACGAGCAAGATAAAAATTATTTCAAACGCCTATGTTCCCGACGTTAAAAATGCGAGGCAGGAGTACGAAAAGTCCCTGGCCAAGATAGCCGAACTTAAAAACAGGCTTAAAAGTTCGCTCGGCGAAAGGTTTACCAATAATATTTCTCAAGGTGTCGGTGAGGAAGAATTCACGCTCGAGTCCAATTTTGAACCCGCGCACTTCAAAGACGCGGTTCTCAGGACGAAGGAATACATAAAATCGGGAGACATAATACAGGCGGTGATATCCCAGAGATGGAAAACGGACCTGAGAGTGGATCCTTTCGATCTCTACAGGGCGCTCAGGATACTGAACCCCTCTCCGTACATGTTTTTCCTGAGGATGGGAGATGAGATACTCACCGGATCCTCTCCCGAGGTAATGGTGAGGGTTGAGGGAAAGAGAATCGCGAGCCGCCCGATAGCCGGAACGCGGCCCAGAGGGAAAACCGTTTCCGAGGACGAGAACCTTGCGGCCGAACTCATAGCGGACCCCAAGGAAAGGGCGGAGCACATCATGCTCGTCGATCTTGCCAGAAACGATCTGGGAAGGGTTTCCGACATGGGATCGGTCAGTGTTGACGAATTCATGATAGTGGAGAGATATTCCCACGTGATGCATATAGTTTCAAACGTTACGGCCCTGCTTGCCGAAGGGGCGGATGCCTTTGATGTGATAAAAGCCACTTTTCCCGCGGGCACCCTTTCCGGGGCGCCGAAGGTAAGGGCGATGGAGATAATCGAGGAGACCGAACCGGCGACGAGGGGGGCATACGGGGGCTGTGTCTGTTACTTTAGTTTTTCGGGCAACATGGACAGCTGCATAACCATAAGAACGTTCGTGATAAAAGACGGTAAAATCTACATACAGGCGGGAGCCGGCATAGTGGCCGATTCGAATCCAGAAACCGAGTACCAGGAAACGGTTAACAAGGTAAGGGCCCTGGTGAAATCGGTTGGGCTTGCGGAGGAGGGACTCTGATGACCGAGAGCAAAAGAAAAATTCTGATGGTCGATAACTACGATTCCTTTACCTACAACCTGGTCCACTACCTGGGGGAGCTCGGCCAGCAGATCGAGGTTCGGAGAAACGACTGCCTTGATTTCGGTTTCGTGGATGATTTTGACCCCGATATGATTGTGATCTCTCCTGGGCCCTGCACGCCCAGGGAGGCGGGACTTTCGGTCGATATAATAAAAAGGTATGTAGAAAAAAAACCCATTCTCGGCGTCTGCCTGGGTCACCAGGCGGTGGGCTATGCGTACGGGGCGAACATAGTCCGGGCCGAAAGGCTTCTGCATGGAAAAACCTCCCCGATCATTCATGACGGGAAGACTATCTATAAAGAGCTTCCGAATCCCTTCGAGGCTACGAGATACCATTCGCTTCTGGTGGAAGAAGCATCTCTTCCGTCAGACTTCGAGATTTCCGCCTGGACCGACGAGGGTGAAATCATGGGGATAAGGCACAAGGAACTTCCCGTTGAGGGCGTTCAGTTCCACCCCGAGTCCATTCTTACAGAGTGCGGGAAGGATCTTCTCAGAAACTTTATTAACTGCTATGGGTAGGGCCGATGCCTTTTTTCCGTCTTTTTGCCCGTAAGTCATACTCTTTGTAAATCCGCAGGCTCTGATGTCCTTCATGCGGTTTTTGCAGACAGAGAAGAGGTTGTTTCTTTTTTCTGTTTGAGAAACCCTCTCAATTTATTAACATATTTAGAGCATAGGACTGCGTTTTAACCAGTTTTCCCGTAAATGCCGTCCTGAACCCGAAAAGCGGTTTACGGTCTGTTTTTACTTGCCCACATTTTAATGTGAGCCAAAGGTCTCAAAGGAGTTGCGCCTGTTAAGCAATGTATGAGTTAGTTAAACAAAGAGAGGTTTTAAGGGAGCGGAATTCGAATCTGTTTCGAAGGAGGTCAGATGGGCCTTCTTGTTGAAGCTTTCATTTTTCTGCTGGCGACGATTGTCGTTGTTCCTGTATGCCGTAAGTTCGGACTGAGCAGCGTGCTTGGTTACCTGCTGGTTGGATTGCTGATCGGTCCTGGCGTGTTCGGGCTTGTAGGCAATGCCGCGGAAGTTCTGCACTTTGCCGAGTTCGGAATCGTTCTGCTGCTGTTTCTCATCGGGCTTGAACTTCGTCCGCATCGTCTCTGGAGCATGCGGAGATTTCTCTTCGGACTTGGCCTAACCCAGATACTCATAACTTCAGTCGTCATTGCGGTGTTCTGCTTAATGGTGCTGGGAATGGGTCCGTCCGCGTCAATGCTGATCGGATTTTCATTTGCCCTTTCGAGCACGGCGTTTGTGGTGCAGTGGCTCGGGGAGCACAGGGAGCTTAACAGGCCCCACGGACGCGCGGCTTTCGGCACGCTGCTCATGCAGGATGTAGCCGTTATCCCCGCCATAGCCCTGATAGGCCTCCTGTCTTCTGAGCCCGGGGAGTCGGTGAACTTGCTGCTTTTTGTCGCTGTCGCGGCAGGATTTGTGATTGCCTGGTTTACGCTTCGCTCAGCCCTGCGTTTTGTCGCCTCCACGGGAATTCATGAACTTTTCACGGCCGCTGCGCTTACGCTTGTAACAGGTGCCGCCCTGGCGATGCACAGCATTGGCTTTTCAATGGGGCTTGGGGCTTTCATAGCGGGTGTGATGGTTGCCGATTCTGAGTATCGCCACCAGCTTGAAGCGGATGTGATGCCCTTTAAGGGGCTGCTCGTGGGTCTTTTCTTCATTGCGGTCGGCATGTCGGCTAACCTGGGTTTACTGATCAGCAAGCCGCTTCTGATAGTAGGACTTACTGCGGCACTCATGGTCATAAAGTCGCTCATTATATACCCGCTTGCCAGATTACAGGGTCTTAAGCACGATGAAGCGGTGCGGGCGGGGCTTGTGCTTTCCCAAGGCGGGGAGTTTGCCTTTATTCTGTTCACCGTGGGTGTTTCGGCGCAGCTTGTAGATCAATTCGTTGTCGATATTGCCGTTTTGGTGGTAACGTTGTCGATGGCGGCAACGCCTTTTCTCGTTGCGTTCTTTGCCCGGTTCGGTGCTGACAAAGACAGCGTGTCTGCACCTGCAGAGGAAACCGATGGATCCCAAAATTCCGTTATCATCGTAGGTTTTGGCCCGTTCGGCCAGACCGTAGCCCGGATACTGACCATACTTGAAGTTCCGTTTACGGTGATTGAGCTTGATTCCAAAAGAGTTGAGTCTGTTCATCAGTTTGCAAGTGAAACGTACTATGGCAATGCGTCAAACCTGCGGGTTCTGCTGTCCGCCCATATTGACCGTGCTCCCGCGATTGTCGTGGCGATTGATGATGTCGAAGCGTCACTGAAAATAGTGAGCCAGGTATCAAGCGCCTTTCCCAACCTTAAAATCATGGCGCGCGCGAGGGATCGCTTTCATGAAATAAAGCTTCGCGAGCTGGGAGTGACCTCTGTTATTCGCGAGACTCTGCTTTCAAGCCTTGCTCTTTCAACCCAGTTGCTTGAGCACCTAGGGGTTCCACCGACCGATGCGGCGGGGATAATTCAGGCATTCCAGGAGCATGATAAGCAGATGCTGAACAGTCAGATGGCGGTTTACCACGACAAAGCCGGGTCTTCTGAAGATGTGTTTGATACAACGCAGGAATTGAAGGAACTGTTCAGGGAAGACAAGAAAAGCAGTCTCCGCATAGAGAGGAAAACGTGACAAGTTCTTTATTTTCTTAAACCAAGGGCGCGCAGCCAAGCATCAACCTGTCCGAAAGCGTCCTGCTGCCATTGTTCAGGGGAGCGCTCCTGCATAATAGAGGTTCCTTGTACGAAGCGACGTACTGAAGTTGGCCCAAAACTGTCTACAGTCTTGAACTTTTCGTCTATATGCTTGTAACCCGCAATACTATCTTCATGCTCAAGTATAGGACGGCAGGCTTCAGCCAACGCTTTGGAGCCTCCTGGAAAATTGCGGACGCAGTAATAAATGTCGTAAGCGTCCTTTTGCTTGAGCCGTCCATGGATAGCGAACCCCTTCATTGCCAGCAACGCGGGAATTGACGCAACAGCAAGTTTGACTTTGTTGGTGCCGCCTTCGGGCATCGGACCGTCAATCGGCACTGTTTCATAGAACTGCAGGGCAAGTTCGGCTCCATCGGCCCGAATGACAGCGAAATCCTCGATAATCGGCGGACGGTTTTTTGCGATTTTAGCTTGCCGCGGCATAAGGAAATCAACCACTACATCAATTGGTGGGCCGTCGTCCGCTGCTGGTACTGATCGCACAAGCTGAAAAATTTGCCGGTTCTCGTTTTGCAAATAGCCGTGTTGCATCAAGGTAGTAACAAGTTTTACGTATTCGCCATCGGCGAGTGCTTCGGGGTCAAGACCGAGATCAACATCAACCGTACCTACATGACGCATATCATTATTGTTGAGTAGCAGCCAAGGAACAGCTCCACCTACGACAGCGAACTTCCCCATAAAACTGCCGAGAATTTGACCGATTTCAATGAGGACAGACCTTACCGCTTCTGTCAAACGATTATCATAATCTGCTGCCGATTGAGGCTCCCTTCTATTGTCCATTAGTGCCATGCCAGCATTTTTCTCCTTAGATAATCAGCTGATTCCGCTCCTCGTTCCCCCGCAATCGAAAGGTCGAGATAAGTCTGGACCGGGCTAGTGCAGACGACTCCAGGGGCTGGTTCAACGGTATCCTCAAGTATGTTTTGGTCTTTAAGAACAAGGATTTCGACATTGTTGCCCATGTTGACATTTGATGCTTTCAATGCGTTAGTGATTTTGTCCGCCCCCTCTTTATTTGCGTAGAAATAATCAATGCCTGTTCTACCATAAGGAGCAATCCAGTTTGCAGCCGAAAATGATGCGAAGGTTGCCAGATTCTGGGAAGAGTGTGCAGACAAAACGTTTCTAACTGCTTCTTCAAAAGCTTCTCCATGAAGGCTGGTGTAAAATTTGACCAAATCGCCGTCTGGACGGCGGTATGCGCTGCGCCAGGCATCGAGCAACCCATCTGGATCGGTGAGAGTGACACCGTCACTCATATCCTTTGCCCATTCCCGGTCCAGCAAGGCTTTGCGGACATTGCTGACATGACCAAAGCTTGCATCTGCTGCATTAGCCAGTTCTGCGACGCGCCAGGTTTTTTTCTGATTACGCAGCATGATTCGCAGGATATGTGCCGCTTTTGGGCGAAACAGTGATTTCAAACTTCTTTTTTCCGCGACAGGTCGGTCTGCCACGCTCACATCGATTAAAATGCCAGGCGCTTGAAAAAAAGCATTACCATATAGATCAAGGTAGTTAACATTGTGGTCAAGGCAGATTGCCCGAGATTTTTCCGACAGAAAAGGAGCAATGAGTACCGGTACAGCACTGAAGTTCATGCGGCCTACGTAATCGCGAAGTTGCAGTACTGCATTGCGAACGTGAAGAGGTTGTCCATGGTTCTTAACTTCACAAACCAGCGTGTGACGATGGCCGAATGCGTTTATTGACACAACTATATCAGCCCTGTGGCCATCTGCTACATGTAGTCCAAACTCAATCTTTTCAACTTCGATCTGTAGTCTGCTGTCAAACAGGCTTTGCAGAGCTTCCCCTGCGCGTATTTCCAGCTCTTTTTCTGATTGGGAAGGTTTCATTATATGGTGATAATACCTGTTTTAGTGAAAACATTAAGATTTTTCATTAAAAATTCTATTTTCATCAATTGTTGAAAACAATCATATACTGAAAAACTTGGGATTATCTGCATCATAAGCACCAGAGAAGATAATTTCCGAAATTCATAAAGAAAATATTCCATGCTCGTTACATTGCTGTTCTGATTCTGGGTAATTACGTTTTTTCCCGTAGAACTGTTCATGAGGCATTTACGTAGTATAGCTGTATGGGGCAAGCGCTTTATGAAGGGAGTTTCTGTACAATCTGAAAGTACTACTTTCAGATTGTACACACCCTTTTTTATGTTCAGGTGCACAGCATTGGGTCATATCGAACGGTTTTTTCAGGTAAACTAGAACGCTCAAAACGAACAAAAGTAGAAAACCGTAGAAAGATCCTAAGACCGAGATACGCAAGAGGTGACAATGAAACTGCCCCTACGTCCTAGAGACGAAAAATACATAGGAAAGGGAACTCTTCCCAACGGTTCCCTGGATAACACCGACAAGTGGCTTCCAATAACCAGATACCTTGAGGCGGGGGCTGAGTCATACCCCGAAAAAACGATGTTCAGCCTCGGGGACCCAGACGGCAACGTGGCTGAAAGCTACAGCTACGGCGAAACCAACGCCTGGGCCAACAGGGTCGCAAACGGTCTTGTCAGAGAATTCGGCATAAAAAAAGGGGACAAGGTAGGCATGTACATGCTTAACTGCTCCGAATATGTCATATCGATTCTCGCCGCGCACAAATCGGGCGCTGTCCAGGTTCCCATAAACAAGGACGAAAAAGGCGAGAGGCTTGCTTACGTAATAAATTACTCAGAGATGCGGGTGCTCGTGGTCGATACCCAGAGTCTTCCCTACCTAAGCGAAATAGCGGACAAACTTGAGAATCTCGAGGCGATTTTTCTTGTCTCGGGGGAGGTTCCGGAGGACATATGTGGCATAAGGGCGCTTCCTTTTTCCACTTTTGACCAGTATTCATCCGAGAATCCCGGGGTTGACGTGACGATTGCAGACAAGGAAAGGTGCATGTTCACTTCCGGTACCACGGGGATGCCCAAGGGCGTTATACGCGATCACGGAGGGGTGATAATGACAGTGCGCTCCTTCATACAGCAGCAGGGGCTCAGAAGCGAGGATGTTTTGATGACCGTTCTTTCTCTGGGGCACGCAAACGCCCAGGTGATGTGTCTTTTTGTCTCGGTGGCTGTTGGCGGCTCCGCGGTTTTCTTCCCGAGGTTCTCCGCTTCTAATTTCTGGAAATGGGCGGCCGGCTGCGGCGCGACCGGGGCTAACATGCTGGGAGCGGTGCCCGAGTACATATGGGCTTCTCCGCCTTCAGAGTGGGATTCAAAGCACGGGATAAGGATGATGCTTTCAGGGCCTGCGCCTAAAAAGCTTCGCGAGTTCGAGGAAAGGTTCAACACGAAAATAGTGGAAGGGTACGGATCAACCGAGATGGGAATGCCGCTTTGGAAAGATCCTGAGGATGAAAAGCCGGGTTCATGCGGATTTCCCGTCGAGGGGTACCATCTTGAGATAAGAAACCCGCTTAACACGGACGAGGTGATAGAGAGGCTCTGGGACGTGGATAAGTCTCCAGCCCCAGCCGAGGAGGAAAAGGGACTTCTTTTCATAAAGCCTCTGGTTCCGCACACTACCCTCGATGAATATTTCAAGGATGAAAAAAGAACGAAAAACGCTTTTGACGATCAGGGGTTTTTCAATTCGGATGACCTGTTTGCCGCGGGAACCGACGGCAGATACTACTTCATGGGCCGTTACAGCAGGATACGGGTGTCTGGGGAGAATGTAGATCCGGTAGCCGTGGCCGATGTCTCTGAGGAATACCCTTCCGTTCGGGATGCTGTGGTCGTAGGCCTAAGACTGCCCGACATATCGGATGACGAGATCAAGCTTAACCTGATACTTAAGGAAGGAGAGGATTTTGATCCCATCGAATTCTGCGAGTGGATGGCTGAGAAGGTGATGGTGGCCATGGTTCCCAGGTTCATTGAAGTCTATGAGGAGTTCCCGCTTACTGCAACGCAGAAAATCGCGGTTTCAGAACTAAAGAACATATCCGACTCCACTTGGGACAGGCACAAAAGCGGGCTCAAGCTAAGATCAAGAAAGTGAGCCTGAGATAAAATAAAGAAACGCCGCGTAACCAATAAGCAAAAGAGCGCCTTTCTTTTTTCCGATCCTGTTTTTACCAATCTGGGTTTTCCCGATTAGCAGCACGAAAAGAGATGTAAGCAGTATAAAAAAAGTGAATTCAGAACTGTTTCCGAACATCTCCCGGTTTACGGGTATGGGGCTTATAAGAGCTACGAGACCCAGATACCCTAGGTTAAAGAAGTTGCTGCCTATTATGTTGCCGACGACTATATCTTGCTCTTTTTTCCATGCGGCCGCGAGTGAAGCGGCCAGTTCCGGAAGAGAAGTTCCAAGAGCGACAGCCGTCACTCCTATTAACACTTCACTTATTCCGAGCCCTTCGGCGATTTCTATCGCGCTGCCGACAAGAAAGTGGGCGCTCCCAGCCAGAAGCGCTGAACCCAGGACCATGTGACCGAGAAGTTTCCAGCCATTTTCTTTGCCTTGCGGTCTGGAGAAAACCCCGTTTGTTTCTCCCCTTGATTTTCTGTAGCGAATGAACCAGAAGGCGGGCAGCAGGAAAAACAGTATCGCTCCCTCCCATCTGCCTATGGAAAAGCCGGTACGGCTGAGACTGTAAGCGGCAAAAGTAATAAGCAACAGGAAAACAAGCGAAAGCTTCTGCTCCCCCCACGCCTCCCTGTTTATTACTACGGGACTTATAAGTGCCGTGAGACCGAAAATAAGACCGATGTTGGCGATATTGCTCCCGACCATGTTTCCAAGCGCTATGTCGCTTGAACCTTCTATGACTGCCACGAGGCAGACCATGAACTCGGGAACTGATGTTCCGAGAGCTACAATGAAGAATCCCGCGAAAAAAGGCCCCATGCCGGTGAACGTAGCAACCCCTGAAGCGCATTTAATGAGCAGCTGAGCTCCTTTTAAGAGAACCACAAAGCTCGCGGCAAAAATCAGCAGATTCAGAATTTCCATAAGGTCAGAAGCGGGATTCAGGCCGCATGCGGTAGGTCAAGGAGGTTTTCAGGAATCGTGAAAAGACTAGGGTTTGCAATGAAGCACCGATTAACCTATAATAGTGTGGATTTTTACAGCGCCTTTTCATTTCCAGGCGCTATAAGACAGTTCAGGAGGTTACAATAAATGCGATTATTATTCAAACCGCGCGATGCCGCTTATCTGGGAAGCGGAGATCTTCCCTTCGGCAAATTTGAAGACACTTCACTTTGGGAGCCGATAACCACAAACCTTGAAAAAGGTGCCGAAATGTTTCCCGACAAGGCAATGTTCAAGGTCGGAGACAGGGACGGAAACGTCGTCGAGAGCTACACTTACGCGGAAACCAACGCGTGGGCCAACAGGGTGGCAAACGGTCTTGCAAAAGGGTTCGGAATAAATAAAGGGGACAAGGTCGGTATGTACATGCTCAACTGTTCTGAGCACGTGATATCTATTATCGCCATACACAAGTGCGGCGGGGTCCAGGTTCCGGTAAACAAGGACGAGAAAGGGGAAAGACTCGCTTACGTAATCAACTACTCGGACATGAGAGCCCTTGTCATTGACGAGGGGAGCATTCCTTTCATAGAAGAAATAGGCGACAGCCTTGAACATCTTGAAGTGATTTTCGTAACGGTTGACAGCCCTCCCGAAACAATCGGAGGCATAAAGTCGCTTCCTTTTTCGGAATTTAATAATTATGACGATACCAATCCCGGGGTGGACGTTACCACTGCCGACATGGAGAGGTGCATGTTTACGTCTGGCACCACGGGGATGCCGAAAGGGGTCGCCAGGGATCACGGAGGAGTGATCATGACGGTCCGCTCTTATCTGCAGCAGCAGGGAATAAGGAGCGATGACGTGCTCATGAGCATACTTTCCCTTGGTCACGCTAACGCTCAGGTAATGTGTCTTTTCAGCGCCATGGCGGCCGGTGCGACTGCCGTATTTTTCCCGAGGTTCTCAGCTTCCAATTTCTGGAAATGGGCGGCGGGATGCGGCGCGACATGCGTTAACATGCTGGGAGCGGTAGCCGAATATCTTTGGGCCGCGCCTGAGAGCGAGTGGGATCAGAAGCACAACATAAGGATATTGCTGGGCTCCCCGGCTCCGAGGAACCTGAAGGAATTCCAGGAGAGGTTCGGAGTCAGGGTAATAGATGGATACGGTTCGACCGAGATGGGCATGGTTCTCTGGAAAGACCCCGAGGATCACCGTCCGGGTTCGTCCGGGTTCCCCATGGAGGGATATTACGTTGAGCTCAGAAACCCCGAAGACATCGATGCGGTGGTAAGGCCGTTTTGGGACTCAACCGATGACATTACTCCCCCCGACGATGCCAAGGGACTTCTTTTCGTAAAGCCCCTTGTTCCGCATACGACCCTGAATGAATATTTCAAGGATGAGAGAAGAACCAGGGAGGCTTTTGACGATGAGGGTTTCTTCAATTCGGACGATCTCTTCGCCAGAGGTATCGATGGGAGATACTATTTTGTCGGAAGGTTCAGCCGTATCAGGGTTTCAGGCGAAAACGTGGATCCGGTAGCAGTCGGGGACGAGGCGATGCAATATCCCGCGATTCAGGAAGCCATTGCGGTCGGTATAAGGCTCCCGAACGTTTCGGATGACGAGATCAAGCTCTGCGTTACGCTCAAGGCGGGCGAGGAGTTCGATCCGATTGAGTTCTCCAAATGGATGGCCGAGAGGGTTATAGTGGCCATGGTGCCCAGGTTCATAGAGGTTTACGAGGATGGATTCCCGGTAACTGCGACCCAGAAGGTCAAGGTTGCCGAAATAAAGGAAATCACCGACAGTACCTGGGACAGAAACGAAACAGGCCTCAAGTTCAGCGCCAGAAAGTAGATTTTTCTTTTATCCGTGGCAGGGCAGTCCGATGAAATTATTATGGCCTTGGCTATCAGGGAGGCCGAGCGGGCTGCCTCCGAAGGTGAGGTTCCGGTCGGGGCGGTCATAGTTGATGGGGCCGGCGCCGTAATTTCAGCCGCCCGTAACCTGAGGGAATCAGCTTCGGACGCTACTGCCCACGCCGAGATTCTGGCTATACGCCGTGCGTGCGAAGTTATTGGAAACTGGAGACTTTCCGGCACTTCTATCTACGTCACTCTTGAGCCCTGCGCCATGTGCATGGGAGCCATAGTTAACGCGAGAATAGACAGGGTGGTGTTCGGCGCTCCCGACCCCAAGGGCGGCGCGCTCGTAAGCAACTTTGGAATTGGCGCGGGAGGGGAACTCAATCACCGGGTGGAATTTTCGGGAGGAATCTGCGGCGAGCAGTGCGCGCACATTCTTGAGGATTTTTTCAGGGCGCTTAGGGACTCCTGAATTCAGGCCTGAGGGCTGACAACGATTTTTTTCGAGTTGCCCTTGCTTGGAACCGTCTCGTATTTTATGTTCTCTTGCTTCTTGAGTCCTATGTAGGCTATTTTTCTTTCATAGGACGAGAGCCGCTCGATCGAGTGAAAGTTCCCGCTCTTTTCTTGCCGCCCTGCCCGCCGATATTTATGGCGACCCGATTGTTCTTTCCTTCGACGCTGTTTTTCGAAGCTATCTTTCCCACTATGTACTCAATGGACTTTATAACTTCCCCGTTTCTCCCTATGAGGAATTTCTTGTCTTTAACGGGCCAGACTTCAAGTATTATCCTGTTTTCAGTCTCTTCGGCCTTTACGTTCTGCGGGGCTGAAAACAGAAAGCCCAGTAGAGTTTCAAGAGTTTTTTTCGCCCGAAACGCCTTATCGCTCAACCCGCCGGTTTTTACCTCCACCCTCACTATGGCGTTTCTGCTTCCTATGCCCAAAACTCCCTTGGAGTCTTCTCTTATAACTTCGATTTCTACTTCATCTTTTGAGACTCCGAGTTCCTCGCAGGCGTTCACTACGGCTTCGGAAATGGTTTTCCCTTCTTTTTCTATTGCGGTGGTCATTGTTATCCTCCTTCTGGGTCCGGGACCTGTCGATTGATGTATAGTTGCTGAACGACAGATAGAATGTTGCTTACGGTCCAGTAAAGTATAAGACCGGAAGGCAGACCCCAGAACATTACTGTAAAGATTATAGGCATAAACTGCATGAGTTTCATCTGCATTTCCATTGTCTCGCTTCCCGGAGTAGTCATGGGGGTAAGCTTCTGCGAGAGAAACCACGAGACACCCATCAAAAGGGGCAGCACTCGAAACGGTATTCCCAGCACGTCAAACAGGTGTTCGGGCTGGGAGAGGTCGTTTACCCAGAGAAACGAGCTGTGTCTTAGATCTATCGAATACAGAAGCGCGAAATAAAGAGCTATGAACACGGGAAGCTGTATGAGCATGGGAAGACATCCCCCGAGACTGCTGAGGGGATTTATGTTGTTGCTTGTGTAAAGCTTCATCATCTCTGCCTGCTGGGTCGATTTGTCGTCCTTGTATTTTTCTTTCAGAGCGTCGATTTCGGGCTTAAGCTTCTTCATCTTGTTCTGCACGGCCTTCATTGACTTCATGCTTTTCACGGTAAGGGGGAAGAATACAACTCTGAGAAGGATAGTGAGCACTATTATGGAGATTCCGTAGTTAGTGAAAAAGTCGTTGACGAACTTAAGGGCTGCGACGGCAATCTTGGTAAGTACTCCCGCATAGCCGTAGTCAATCGATTTCTCAAGCCTGTATCCGGCTTCCGTCAGGTCCGGTTCGTTTTTCGGACCGAAATACGATTTCCACCCGACCTTGTAGCTTTTCCCCGCGGCGATTCTCTGCTCTGGGTAGGAAAACCCCGCCCCGGCAAGACCTTTTTCATCGAGGGGCTGGAGATAGAGCTTCCGGTCTCCCCCTATTTCCGGCAGAAACGCACTGAAAAAGTACTTGTCGCCGAAGCCGAACCAGTTTGTTTCTCCGTTGTACGTCTTGGTTTCCTTAAGGGTTTTCTTGGTTCGCTTGACCTCTCCACCGACCATGGATACAAATTCGTAGAGGCTGTTTGAACCGCTCTCGTATACTGTGTTCTCCCAGTTGACGTAAACTTTCTGGCTTATCTGGGCCCGCGTCCCGTTTAGAACCTCCAGATTCTCCTTGATAAAGTAATTCTCCGGGTAAAAGGATATGGTTTTGCGCACCGTGAGTCCGCCGGGCTTTTTCCAGACCAGATTTACGTCAAGTCCTTCGGAACCCACGACCAGGTTCGTGCTTCCCTTGTAGGAAAACGGGATAAGTTCCGGCATTTTTTCGTTCTTGACTCTCAATACTGTGTCAAACGACTTTTTATTTTCATCTATCGCCGCCACAGGCACCGAGTCCTTATCTATCGTCTTTTTGTACTCCAGCAGCTCCCAGCCAACGACCTTCCCCCCGAGAGTGTCTATCTCGGCAACATAAAGGTCGGATCTGACTTTTATGATCTTGGAAGAGTAGGAAGATTTTATCGGTTCGAATTCCGAGGGAAGTTCCTGCACGAAACCTGATTCTTCGGAAAGGTCTCCCGCGGTGGCGGGGGCCGATGCGGGCCGATCTGTTTTTGCGGGCTGCTTTTCCTTGGGGGCTTCTGTGAAGAATGCCGAGTAACCGACGATTACCAGTACCGACAATACCAGAAATAAAATGTAGTTTTTCTTGAGATCGCTGTTCATATGTTGTTTCTCAGGGCTTTATCGAGGAGGTGGGGCGCTATCGTGATTTCTGCGAGACACCTGTGAGACTGCTCCCGTTTTCTGTGCGTGGTTCCGGCATGCAGAAGGAAACCAGAGAGTAAAAACTCATGGAAGCAATGATACACGATAAGTTCCGATAGGAATAGGCCGTTTTTATTCCTGCCCCCCGGCAAGCTTGAAAGGCTCGACTTTTCCCCGTCGCCCGGCACAGAGCGAACTCTGTCGGTGATTGAAACTCGATGCCGCTCTTGTTACGCTATGTATTCCAGACGGCGTTTCATCTGGTGATTAACAGAGCTTCGCGTCTGTTTTACAGTTAAGGCTGTCTTTTGATAAGGAGGTTTTTCCAATGCTGTCAGGCGTAATATCTTCCGGTACTGCGAAACGGATTGTGTCTGCGTCCCTCGCAGTGCTTTTTGCCTTGTTCCACTCGTCAGACCCTGCCTCTGCGGAGGGTTTCTATCTCGGGGGAGCGGTCGGCGTGGAATACGCCGATGTGGACTACGGCAAGTCAGTGACCCTCAACCCTCCCGCCGCCGCGTCCGTAACGAAACGGGACAATGACTCTGAGCAGGGGGGAGCGAGTTCGTTCAAAGCCGTTTTGGGGCATCGCTGGAACTTGTCCGGCGGCCTGTATTTTTCGGGGGAAATCGATGTGACCCTCAGGCCCGACAGTCCGGTGACGGGTTCCATAAAGGGCACCACGACTCCAGAGAATCCCGACAGTGATGTGTTTCCCGGTGACTGGTCCCTGGACAGAAACCGCAGCGCGGGCTTAAGTCTAAAGCTTGGATACTCTCCCGGGGAAATGGATTTCCTGGGCAAAGGCGGTTCGATCTATGCGGTCGCCGGAGTGCGGCGCCTCAACGTAACGCTTGAGACCACTGCCACAGGCACGCTGTCAGACGGTCAGACGTTTGTTGCCTCCAAGTCCCGCGAGAGCCGCTCCGTGACGCCGTGGCTCTTCGGGGGTGGTATAGAAATCGGAGGCAAAAGAAGCCGGCTTGACTTGAGGGTTACTTACTCAAGGTATGATGCGGGGTACCAAAGCCCTAGCGGGACGGAACTTGTCCCGTCCATAGTCGGTTTTGAATTTGAAGTCTCCGAGGTTGGGGCTTACCTCGGCTACACATGGTCGCCGGGATTCGGGCTTGGCATCTGAAACTCCGCAAGTGCCGCTTTGGGATTCCGGTTTCCTGTTCGCCGCCTGGCGGCTCTGTCGCTTTTAAGTCCTCTCCCGCCACAAACAAATACACTGCGCGGAATGCGGTTTATGTGTCCCTCTCATCGCTTTTTTTCCTCACTGGGTCATATCCTCCTGCGCTCAGGGGATGGCATCGCAGTATTCTTCTGAGAGTCATCCAGGTTCCTTTGAGAGCTCCGTGTTCCCTTAGGGATTCAATTGAATACGCAGAGCAGCTTGGGTAAAACCTGCAGGTTTGGGGAAGCAGGGGGGAAACTGTTTTCTGGTAGAGTTTTACCAGAGAGACCAGTACCCTGACCGTGAATTTTTCCTTCATTTGAAGCGGTATGCGAGTTTCCTTACTTCCGAGAGAATCTCGGAGAATTTCTTGCTTGATACGTCGTTTTTTATTATGAACACCACGTCGTTTGAGGAAAACGCAGGCTTGTTTTTTCTGAAAATCTCCCTCAGCACCCTTTTCATCCTGTTTCTCCTGACGGAGCTTGCCGATGTTTTTTTACCTACGGACACTCCCAAGCGGGGGAACCCAAGAGAGTTGGGCTTTGCGTAGAGTATGAAGTTTTCCGAGTGAGCTTTAGTGCCTTCTGAGAGTGTGTTGCGAAAGTCGCGGGGTGTTTTTATCTTGAATTTTGCTGGAAACGAGTTGTGGGACTCAAACGCTACTTTTTCCATCTCCCAACCGTTAGAACGTATCTTCCCTTGGCAGTTCTTCTCTTGAGTACGCTCCTGCCTCCCCTTGTGCTCAGCCTGGCGCGGAAGCCATGCGTTCTGAGTCTCTTTTTTACGTGCGGTTGATAAGTCCTTTTCATAACGGGGGGTCAGAATAACACGTAAGGATTTGAAGGTCAAGGAAAAACAGGAAGGAGGGATTTGCGCTGTAGCGATTTTTGGTCTTGAGGTTTCCGAGCACAAGCCCAACTGACAAGGTATTCCCCGTCAGTCTGGCATTCCGCAAGCCGGAATCACTCGATTCGGACAGAACTCAGCGCTTACCCCTCAACAATCGCCAATCCTTACCAGCCAACAGACGCAACTGTCCCTGCAGAGTTCACTACCGCTTAAATTTTTTCCTGAATCACTGCTCTATTATCCAGCCCTGGCCCAACTCCCACTCACAAGAGACCTCATACACTCAGGCCTCCCTGCCTTTATGTGACCAACTGCAAGCGCCATCATCACAGCCAAAGCCAAACCCACCCGGGCAGTCATCTTCCCCTTGCCCCTGATATAGTGCTTCTCAAACCCGAAGCTGTTGTCTACCCTTGAATTTATCCTCTCTATAGAACTCCTGAGCCTGTATTCCCTCTTCCACGTAACACTGCTGCGCGGTGTGGGTGTAAAAATACGATAATCCCTCTCAAGAGGTACTCGTACGACCCTGCCGTATCCGTTGGTCACACATCCCGCATCCCTGTGACACTTCTCCCACCCCTTACAGTCAAGACCGTACGCAGCAGCCGGACAGCGGAATTTCAAACCGCATCTGTCGGATTCAAAACCACTAAACGCCATCTTGCGTTCCGTATTGCTTACAGGACACCGACACCATATCTCCGCCTTCTCCGTATAAAAGATGTTGTCGTGTACGCTTCCCAAAGGCCTCATTATCTTCTGCCCCTCCACATAACTCTTTGCCTGCTTCTCCTGTCTCCACATCTCCCTGTTGTCTATAACGGGACTAATATTATGTCTCTCCCAGAGTTCCTTCTTAAAATCCCCGCTGTCCAGCCCACGGTCAGCGCTGAAGTACTCACATCGCTTCTCTATCTCAAGGTCTTTGCCAAACAACACATCTGTCATTCTTTCAAGTTCCTTTATCTCTGAGACTGAAGCCTTGGTGAGAGAGAAGGCAACCGGTATCTCGTACTTCGTGTCCGCTACTATATGCAGACAATAACCAAACCATGTCTTGATCTTTGTGTATGGCTTACCGCTTGAATCAACCCCCCTGGTTTCATGCTTCCCCCAATCGGCATCAGGATCTGAAGTTTCTCCTGTCTTTCGGTTCTTGTTTCCAGTGCAGTGGCTTTCTATGGCCTTGCCGTCATAACCCAGACGCTCCCCGAAGTCGGGCAGCAGTTCCATAAGTTCCTCCCTCATTGTGTCGATCATCTTTGAGATAAGTCCCTTTTCCTCTTCAATCTTTACTACGTTTACAAGAAACCGGGAGAAGGTGTGACTTTTGGGAGCCGGAGTGCGGGGTGGAGAGTCTATGGCTATAACCTCAGGTCCACTTTCACTCTGTTTAACTTCGTACTTGGTGGGCCTTTGCAGTGGTACGGGACAGAACCCGCACAGAGCAAGCAGTGATGAATTGCGATTGAGCTCCCGTATGAGTGACTCAATTGACTGATGTTGAAAGACTATGCTCGCAATAAGAGCTCTCCACATAGCATGCACCGGATATTCGTTACGGCCGTTTTTACGCATTACCGAGAGAGAGTGAATGATATCGCCGTCGGGCAGGGCATCGAGAACAAGTTCGAGACGTTTTAGGCAGAGAGTTTATCGACTTGTTCCCAGGAAAATGGTAGGTTAGTTCGTGTCGCCATGGGGTTATTCCTCCGGGAATATGGATTTTTGATAGCACTTTAATTCTAACCCATGGCGACATTAATATCAAGTAATATCAGCAAGTTACTTCTACTTATGACCCCCCCCCCGTATTTATCTGAACTGATTTTGTCTTGGGGTGGAATTTGTGGTTTTTGGAGAGAATCAGCTGTTCAGGGGTTTTTATGGGAAAACTGGGGTAAAAAGTTTTTTGCCCCTTCTCAAAACTGCTTATTCCAGAATAAATGAACAGCGATTCCGATTTAAAGTGAACACCTGAATCTCTTTTTCTTTTTCCTCAAAACAGACTTTAACACGTCAGGAATTTCCCTGTCAAACAACGAGCAAAAAGTCTGTTTTTTTCTTAAGAACCACCTCCGTTTTTTTTCTTTTCAGCCTCGACCTTTCTCATCGATTCTCCTCCCAGCTCAATGCGGTGAGAGTTATGGACGATCCTGTCAAGGATCGCGTCGGCAACAGTGTTGTCCCCGATGGTTCCGTGCCACTCGCTCACCGGAAGCTGGCTTACAATCACAGTGCAGTTCTCCCCGTAACGGTCATCCATAATTTCCATCAGGTCATATCTCTGGGCAGTAGTTATTTTCTCAAGACCCCAGTCATCTATGATCAGAACTCTCACCCTGGCAAGCTTCGCCAGAAGCTTGCTGTAGCTTCCATCTGCCTTCGCCTGAGCGAGGGCCAGAAACAGCCTTGAGACCCTGTAATAGCGAACCGTTATTCCCATCATGCACGCGTTATGCCCCAGGGCGCACGCTATCCACGTCTTTCCGCTGCCGCAGGGACCGGTTATGAGAAGATTGCGGGCTCCGGCTACCCACTCCCCCTGGGCAAGCTCGGCTATCCGGGATTTTTTAAGATTACGGCCATGGCCGTAATCAATATCGCCAAGAGAAGCTTTGAGCCTGAAGCGAGCGTCGCGAATGAGTCTGCGCTGTTTTCTGTTCTCCCTCTCAAGACACTCTCTCTCGACAAGCAGACCGACTCTCTGTGCAAAAGACAGCTCGTCATAAGTGTGAGCCTGCTCAAGCTGACGTTCAAGCGCCCCCGCCATCGCTCCCAGCCTGAGTTCCCGAAGACGGGACAATGTCTGTTGTAAACTCATAAAAAACACCTCCTTGCATCTGGTTTCATTTATATTGTTCCGGGCCCTATGTTCTCGTGGTCCTGGGGAAGTGACGCGCTTTGCTCTTCTGGCGGCGCCACCCTGTCCATGCCGTTTTTGAGAATCTCCTTTATCTGGTTTAACCTCACAAGCCCGTTCCTGTTTGCCACCCCGCAGGCCTCGTTCACCCTTTGAGGATAATCACGGGAAAGACTCATCAGGCCCAGACACGCCCTGTAGGCCTGCTCGGGATGATCTCTTGATTCAAGCTGGAACCACCCATTTGAACACCTCGTCTCCCAGTCCCCTGGCCCAGTTCCTGAGCCTCCGCGGATTCCACTTCTCATGCTCCCTGTGACCCTCGGGCATGTGAGCGGGCTCCGTAGCGTAACGTCCCTGCCGAGCCGTTTGTGCTGCGCTATGAGCTTGTTTTTGAAGTAAACCATAATAATGTTCTCTGTGGCGTGAACCTCCACTCTCTCGCCCCTGTATGCGCAAGGAACGGAGTAGAGTTTCTTTCTGTACTCCACATGGTAATCGATGTTCACCTTCGCCCTCTTTATATCCGTGTAGGTGTAGGGATACGGGGGCAGGGGACCGAGCGCCGGGAGGTCAACCTTCCCGAACTGCTCCGCGCGGGAACCCTCAAGCTTCTGGAAGGACATGGAGTTCGCCGAAGCCACAAGCTTCCCCACGCGCCCGTTGAGTTCGGCAAGGGAGAAGAACACCTCGTTTCTGATCGGCGCAAGCACGCTTCTCTCGACTATCTGTACCGCGTTCTCGGCCTTTGCCTTGTCCTTGGGCTTGTACGGCCTCGCGGGAATGATGACCGTCCCGTAGTGATTAGCCCATTGGAGATAAGCCGGGTTGATGTCGGGATCGTAGCGGCATGCCTTTGTAACCCCGCTTCTGAGATTGTCGGGCACTATGATCTCGGGAACTCCACAGAAGAACTCAAGCATCCGGGTGTGACTTCCAAGCCAGTGCTCAAGGGACTGCGACGCCGCGGCCTCGGCGAAGATGTAATTCGACGCCCCCATCACCCCGACGAATATCTGCGCCCCGGCTGCCTCGCCGGTAATTGGATCCGTTATGTCCACAGTCATTCCGGCATAGTCCACAAAGCACTTCTCCCCGGCTTTGTGGACCTGCCTCATCGAAGGCTTCTTGTTCTTCTTGAGCCAGATGTCGTAGAGCTCGCAGAACCGCGAATAACTGTAATGGTTCTCCGGATTCTCCTCGGCATATTCTCTCCACAGAAGCTGCCTCGTCACGCCCTTGCGCTTGAGCTCTTTATGTACGTAAGAAAAGTCCGGCAGCGTCTTCCCCTCGCGAACCCCTTCGGATTTCGGATAGAGAATCTCTTCAAGCTTCCGATCGTCAACGTCCCAAGGCAAGGGCCACTTAAGACCCGCCTCCCCTGCCTTGCGCAACACAGCGCTTACGCTCCCTGCGCTCACGTTAACGCTCTGGCAAACCTCCCTGACTGAACGGCCCATAGACTTAAGCCTCAGTATCTCTCTTATTACTCTCGTCTTCATTCTTCTTCTCGGCATTCTGCACCCTCCTTGCCTGAAAAAATCCCAAGCAGGATAACAAAATGCTTCTTGATGTTTTGTGTGAAGAAAAAACGAGAAATTCAGGTGTTCACTTTAAATCGGAATAGGTGTTCATTTTCCTTCGGAATTACCGTTCACTTTCCTTCGGAATAGGTGTTCATTTTTAGCCGTAATATGCACTCAAAACCCCTGCCCTGTATAGCTACACTCCACTACGCAAATGCCTCGGAAGATGCAGGGAACAAATTGATTTAACCAGTTTTTGTATAGCGCAGATTGAAATTACCTTCAAAGGCATGAACAGGAAAAGGTTCAAACACAAAGAGCTTATACGGTAAGTCCGTGCCTTGAATGAATAAAGCAAAGGGGTATAATTTTCACCGAGCCAAGTGCCGAAGAATCAAGGCACCGATGTGGAAAACCGGTTAATAGAGTGTGTCTCTTCAGGCTTTTGCAATCCCTGTATGGCTAGAAAAGTATTACACCCCTTGTATACAAAAGGTCAAGTACTAATTGTAATTTTCAAGCTTAATCTATTAGTTGTGTCTTCTTATGCTCTTGGTACAATATCTAGTCATTGCAGAACTATACGTGTGGATATATAATTATCGAGCAGCATTTTAGACGGAAGGCAAAGTAGCAATCTAATGTTTTTTGGAGGTTTCTATGTCACTGCTTGAAACAGAAGATATTACTTTTAAAGTTCTCGGATTTTATAACGAGCAAGAAAAGGAGTGGAATGCCGTAGCGTTAGAAATGGATATTTGGGGCCGTGGTAGAACTCTTCAAGAAGCCCATGATGAGTTAAAAGATCTGGTTTTGATGCAAATCTCTTTTGCTCTTCATCAAGGAAAGCCAGAAATGATCTGGCATGATGCCGACCCTGTTTATTTTCAGCATTTTGCAGACGCAGTAGCTAGACAGCTCGATATTGTTGAAACACGTTTTGTTTCAACACCTCATAGCAATTATGATATCAAGAATCTGCCGTATCCTTCTCCTCAAGTAATAGCACAGAAAAGGAAAGAGTTTGCAGAAACCGCTTAAATGTACACTTTTCGTACGCTTGAGAAGAAACTCAGGAAAATCGACCCGCGTTTTCGGACTTTTGAGAAACGAGGCAAGGGGAGCGAGCGTATGATTTATCATCCCGATATTAACGGAAAACCAGCGTCTTATCCTGTTAAGTGTCATGGAGAAAATACGGAAATCCGAAAGGGTACACTCGCAGATATAAAACGCCGTTTTAATTTAAAAGGCAAACTTTAACATCAAGATACTAGTTGAACATTGTATATAATCCCCAAAACAGGGAGCTCAGAAATCCACGGTGTGTGCACGACACTCGAGGTTTTGCCGCAGATTGACAATAAACAAGTTGTTGTAAATAATTGATACCCATCAAATTCAAATGGTTTTTGAGATTCTTCGTCCGCTATGATTCTTGAAGGTGTAAAACTTATGGTCATCGGCATGGGCATAGTATATGTCTTCCTGCTTGTCCTGATGCTGAGCGTGATGCTGTCTGCGAAGCTCTTTAAAGACAGTGACGTGCGTGCGCCTTCGGATTCCGGGGCGTCCAAAAAACCCAGAAGGGACGTCATTCCAGTAATAGCTGCGGCAGTTGCGGCCTACAGGGCGAAGCATGCCGGTGACGGCTAGATCTTGAAAATCCCAAGGTCTTGTTATGAAGAAAATCTTATTTCAGGATACATCCTTTCGCGACGGGTTTCAGTCCGTTTTCGGCGCTAGGGTGCTTACAGAAGACTTTATCCCGGCGGTCGAAGCCGCCAGGGAAGCCGGAATAACCCACTTTGAGGCTGGCGGGGGAGCCAGATTCCAGAGCCTGTTTCTTTATTGCGGGGAGTCTGCTTTTGACATGATGGACCGCTTCCGCGAGGCGGCGGGACCGGATGCCAACCTGCAGACGCTTGCGAGAGGGATCAACGTTGTAGCCCTCTCCCAGCAGCCCAAGGACATGATAGATCTTCACGCCAGGATGTTCAAGAAACATGGCATAACCCACATAAGAAACTTTGATGCTTTAAACGACGTAAGGAACCTCGAGTACTCGGGTCAGTGCATAAAAAACGCGGGCCTGCATCACCAGGCCGTGGTGACGCTCATGGAGCTTCCTCCGGGCTGCGAAGGAGCCCACGATGTGGATTTCTATATAGACAGGCTGAGGCAGATACTCGATTCGGGGCTTCCCTACGATTCCATATGCTTCAAGGACGCTTCGGGAACCTCGAATCCCGGAAAGATTTACGATACCCTGAAGGCCGCAAGAAAACTCGTAGGAGAGAACGTCATTCTCTGGGTGCACACCCATGAAACGGCCGCCCAGGGAGTCAATCAGTACATGGCTGCCATAAACGGCGGGTGTGACGGAATATGCGTCGCGAGAGCCCCCGTTTCCGGGGGAACTTCCCAGCCCGACCTAATATCCATGTGGAATGCTCTTAAGGGGACGGAATACACCCTGGATGTGGACATAAGCAAGGTTCTCGAAGCGAATTCCGTGTTCAAGGAATGCATGTCGGGCTATTATTTCCCGCCCGAAGCTCTTCGGGTCTCCTCGGAGGTTCTTCTCTCTCCGATGCCCGGCGGAGCGCTTACCGCAAACACCATGATGATGAGAGACACGGGCACCCTCGATCTTTACCCGAAGGTAATAGAGGCAATGAGCGAATGTGTTGCGAAGGGAGGATTCGGAACATCGGTTACACCGGTTTCCCAGTTCTATTTCCAGCAGGCTTACGCCAACGTCACTCAAGGGCCCTGGAAGAAGATAACCGACGGTTATGGCAACATGGTGCTCGGATACTTCGGACGCACCCCAGTCGATCCCGACCCTGAAGTCGTGGCAATAGCGGAAGAGCAGATGGGCAAGCCCCGCTTTGAGGGCGACCCGCTTGATATACTTGAGCCCGGAATTCCGAAAGCGACTGAGATTCTCGAAAAAGAAGGTCTTCCTGTTACCGAAGAAAACATATTCATAGTGGGGGCGCTTCAGACCCAGGGCGGAAACAAGGGACTTGAATTTCTCAAGGGGAATTTCAGCGTCAACGTCAGAAGGGAGGCACCTGAGCAAAAGTCCCAGGAGAAGCGGGGTCTCGGTACCAGCGTAGCTTCGAAGGTGTCCGGTACCGGGGAGAACTTCGTTATTACGGTTGACGGGAGAAGCTACAACGTAACCGTAAAGGAAGGAACTTCGGAGGTCGCCTCGGTGACGGAGGCTCCTGAGCCCAGGAAGTCCTCTGCGGCGGATGAGGACTCTCCGGATGTCGTGGCCGTTACGGCGAGTGTTCCCGGCAACATTTACAGGGTGCTGGTCAGTTCCGGGGAGAAGATAAAGGAAAATCAGACGCTGATCATGCTTGAAGCCATGAAGATGGAAACTCCGGTTGCCTCTCCGTGCGACGGGGAAGTGGTGTCCATCGAGGTTGAACAGGGACAGGTAGTAGAGACGGGTCAGCTTATCCTCACCATTCTTCCCTCTTGAGCCCATGAAAAAATTTATATTAGTTTTTGCGATTCTCGGATTTTCCCTAGGAATGTTTACCGGCATCCCCGATTGTCTCGGGGAGACGGTAAGCGACGTGACAGCCGTAGCGGAGCAGGACAAGGAGCTTGCATCTTTTGGCGAGCTTTTGAAAAATGTCGCTACCAGCACGGGTATCTACGGTTTCATAGCGGGCAATGCCTCTTCCTGGGTTAACGGATTCGGGATGTTCTTGATGATCCTGGTAGGATTCCTTCTCCTCTACCTGGGGATTGCGAAGAAATTCGAACCTCTTCTTCTGGTTACGATAGCTTTCGGGTGCATATTGGCCAACATTCCGCTTGCGGGGATAAACGAACCCGGCGGGGTACTTTACTACGTTTACGATGTCGGCATAAAGACCGGCATTTTCCCCCTTCTGATATTCATGGGAGTGGGAGCACTTACTGATTTCGGCCCGCTTCTGGCCAACCCCAAGATGGTTCTTCTCGGCGGCGCCGCGCAGTTTGGAATTTTCACTACATTAATAGGTGCGCTTGTGCTTGCCCGCTACGTGCCCGGAATCGATTTTTCCCTGAGCGATGCGGCGTCGATAGGAATAATAGGGTCAGCTGACGGACCGACCTCAATTTACATTTCTTCTCAGCTCTCCCCGAGGCTTCTCGGCGCGGTCTCGGTCGCTGCTTATTCCTACATGGCCCTCGTGCCGATAATCCAGCCCCCGATAATGAAGGCTCTTACTTCCTCCGAAGAGAGAAAAATAAGGATGAGCCAGCTTCGCCCCGTGTCGAAGAGAGAAAGAATAATGTTTCCGTTGATTGCTCTTACTCTCTGTCTGCTTTTTCTTCCATCCGCGGCGCCCCTGATAGGTTTTTTCGCTTTCGGCAACCTGATGAGGGAGTGCGGAGTGGTCGACCGCCTTTCGGATACGACGAGAAACGCGCTTATCAACATAGTTACCATATTTCTCGGCCTCGGAGTCGGGTCGCAGCTTCTGGCCTCCGAATTTCTCTCGCTTGAGACTCTTGGCATACTTCTTCTGGGGATCGTGGCTTTCTGCATAGGCACGGCCTCCGGGGTGCTGATGGCCAAGCTTATGAATGTTTTCTCCGAAATCAAGATAAATCCCCTGATCGGTTCGGCAGGTGTTTCTGCGGTTCCGATGGCCGCTCGTGTCTCTCAGGATGTGGGGTCCAGGGAAGATCCCCAGAATGTGCTTCTGATGCACGCCATGGGTCCGAACGTGGCTGGGGTTGTGGGTTCGGCCGTAGCGGCGGGAGTCCTGCTTGCGGTTTTCCAGTAAGTTTCTGATTTGTCACCAGATGTTTCTGCGGAGTCTGCTATGAGATTTAAAGGACGGTCGGCAATTATTACCGGGGGAGGAACGGGAATTGGTGAGGCGACGGCGCTTTTGCTGGCACGAAACGGAGCCAGGGTTCTTATTGCCGGAAGAAGGGAGGAAAAGCTTAGAGAGCTTTGCCTCAAAGCCGAGCAGGAAGGACTTTCAATAGAGTATGGGGTATGCGATGTTTCCGTCGAGGATGACTGTGCTGCCACCGTGGAGGCCGCTTTTCGCAGGCATGGAAAGATCGACATTCTTTTTAACAACGCCGGCATCATTTTTTCCGGCCCCTTTCACGAAGTCGAGACCGAGGGATTCCAGCAGATTTTTGACATAAACGTGAAGGGAGCGTTCATGATGTGCAAATACGCGATTCCTCACATGATTTCCGCGGGCAGGGGCTTTATCGTCAACAACTCCTCTGTAGTAGGACTAAAGGGTTTTGCGGGACTTTCAGCCTACTCGGCATCCAAGGGGGCGCTTGTTCAGCTCACAAGAAGCATGGCCCTTGAGTACGCAGACAAGGGACTCAGAATAAACGCTGTCTGTCCCGGCGGGGTCTGGACGCCGATGTTCGACTCCTATCTCGAGAGAGCCGAGGATGCCGAAGCAGCCCAGGCTTTCATGGAGTCGCTTCACCCCATGGGACGGCTGGCCGACCCGTACGAAATAGCAGAAGCGGTACTGTTTCTCTGCGATGACAAGGTGATGTTCAACACGGGCTCGATGCTTTCAATCGACGGTGGCATCATAGCGAAATGATTGCCGCGGACCGGTCTTGAGAACAGCTTTTTAATGCGCACTGGAATTCACGGGCACCCATCAGGGCGGTGTCATGCCTTACGGTCCTGGAATGCGATTTTTATTTCTGTGCTTGATGTTTCACGGCAACCGATTTAGAATAAAGCCCAACTGAAAATTATTCTCATTTAACAATTCCAATGGCGAAAAAATTTACATGCAATGAGGAGTCGTATGCCAAGGAGATATTGCGGGAAAAAGGGCTCAAGTCCACAGCCCAGCGCCTCGCTGTTGTTCATGTCCTTCACACGAGCGGGAAATCCCTTTCTGTAAGGGAGATACACGACGGGGTTAGGGAGATGCTTGGCGTTGCGGGACTTGCCACTATCTACAGAACGCTTGAGATGTTTGAGGGTCTGGGCATCGTGAATCGTCTGCATTTTCCCGACGGCCGCTGCGGCTACGCGTTTTCCCGGGGAGAGCATGTTCATCACATGGTATGCGTTGAGTGCGGGGAAGTTTTTGATTTTCAGCAGTGCCCGGTTGAGAGTTTTGATTACACTTCGATTGAAAAACAGGGATTTCGGGTTAAAGACCATTTCGTACAGCTTTTCGGCGAGTGTGACAAGTGCGGGGAGGCGGCTTAACGGTATGATGAATCATATAAGAATTCAGAGATTCACCGATTACACTTCGATATCGCTTGCGGGTATATGTGCCGTCCACTGTTTTCTGGTGCCTGCAATGCTCATACTGTTCCCGGTAGTCGGTTCAACATTTGTGTTTGAAGAGGTTTTTCACAAGTTAATGCTTCTGCTGGTCATTCCCGCAAGCTCGGTTGCCATGTTTCTCGGATGCAGACGCCACAAGGACTTCAGCGTTATCATGCTGGGGGTTTTGGGGCTTTGTCTCCTGATTGCGGGAACTTTCCTTTTTACGGGTTACGGAGAATACGTTACTACCCTTACAGGTGCTTTTATCATGGTTTTAGGCCACCTGCGCAATTTCAGACTCTGCAGAAAAGACGGCTGCTGCCACTGATTCCCAAAGAAATTTAAATTTTTTCTTGAAAACAGTTTTTTTTCGTGGATAATAACCATTCACTTTTTCGGGGGTTGCAATGGGAAAGTCATTAAACAGAGTACTTGTCAAGATGAAGAGCACCGAGAGTCCTTACATCTACTACACGAAGAAAAACAAGATGAATACTCCGGACCGTCTTGAACTGAAAAAGTACGACCCGGTGATAAGAAAGCACGTCGTCTTTAAGGAGACCAAGTAGTCAGAGGAGATCACAATGGCCCGCCGCTGCGCTATAACAGGAAAAAGACCCCTTTTCGGAAACAACGTCTCCCACGCTAACAACCACGTTAAAAGACGTCAGAACCCGAATCTGCACTGGAAGAGAATATACGTTCCGGAGATAGACAGGTATGTGAGGATAAGAATTTCCGCCCGCGCGCTGAGAACAATCACCAAAAAAGGTCTTATGCCCTACCTGAGGGATGAGGGCCTTACCCTGAGGGACATAACATAACCCGCTGATCCCTCAGTGATTCACCAGATACGAAATAACAAACGGAAGCACCAGCAGAGAAACTGCAGTTCCGGCCACTATTATTGACGCGACCGTCTCGGAGTCCCTGCCGTATTTCTCTGCGAGCACGAAGTTAAAAACCGCAGGAGGCATTGCGCACTCCAGAATAACCACTTTCGCCTCAACTCCCTTCAGGCCGAATATGTTTACGAACACCGCTCCCAGAATTACGCCGAGGAATATTCTGGCGGAGCCGAAGAAGAATGAAAGCCAGAGCCTTGAGAGCCTCATTTCGGAGAGCTTGTATCCGAGCGAGAAAAGCATCGCGGGTATGGTGATATCTCCGAGAAGGGCTACGGGTCTCTCGATAACTACCGGAATATCGAGGCCGACCGAATTGATGATTATTCCGGCGACAGTAGCATATATAAGAGGAAGCCTGAATATCTCGCGCAGGTCTTTTCCGGAACCGAGGATCAGAATTCCCACAGTGTAGTGAAGCAGCGTGGCCGAGACGACGCAGAGAATCGCGATGTTAAACCCGTACTGCCCGAACGCGAAAAGACAAAGGGGGAGACCCAGATTTCCCGTGTTCGCGAAAACCACGGGAGGTAGATACACCCTAGAGTCGAGCCGGAATGTTTTCGTGAGTGCCCCGCCGATTATGATGGTAACGAAAATGACCGCTGACATCGAAAGGAAAATTTTCGCCGTCATGGACGGATTCATAGTGAAATCGGAAAGAGACGAGATTATGAGACACGGCGTGGTTACGTAGATTACAAGATCGTTAATTGAGGAAATATCTATTTTTTTCGTCCTGCTGAAAAGAAAACCTGCGGCGATTACGAGAAACGCCGGCAGGACGATGTTTGCAAGTTCTGGGATTGAGGAAAGAGTCATGTTGCGTTTTTTCGTGAAGAAAAAAGTTACGTCTTGGGTAAACGGGGTGCGGAGCCGGCTAAGGTCTTCAGAGCTTTACCACTGAAGCTCCCCAAGTGAAACCAGCTCCGAAGGCAGCGAACAGCACCAGATTTCCTTCTTTTACCCTTCCTTGGCGAATTGCCTCGTCAAGTGCCAGCGGAACTGAAGCCCCGGAGGTGTTTCCATACCTGTCCAGGTTCACAAACACTTTTTCTTCCGGGAAATTCAGCCTCTTTCTTACGGCTTCCAGAATTCTTTGGTTTGCTTGGTGAGGAACGAAAAGATCAATATCATCGGGAGCAAGATCGGCTTCCTTAATGGCGTTTAAAGTTGCTGACTCAATGCTCTTGACGGCAACTTTGAACACGTCGTTTCCCTTCATTTTTATGTATTGATCTCCGGTTTTAAGTGTCTGTTCGTCGATTGGCGTCCTTGAACCTCCTGCCGGAACATAGAGAAGATCCCAGTCTCTTCCATCCGAGCTGAGAATGGATGAGAGAATTCCCGGCTCGTCAGAAGCGGTGAGCACGGCCGCACCCGCCCCGTCGCCAAAAAGTATGCAGGTTGAACGATCCTCGAAGTCTGTGACCTTCGAGAGAGTATCAACCCCTATCACGAGAATTTTCTCCGCCGCGCCTGATTTTATTATCCCCTGAGCCACGTGAAGCGCGTAAAGAAACCCGGAACAGCCGGCCATAAGATCAAAGGCATAGGCCTTTTCCGCTCCCAGAAGGCCTTGCAGCACGCAGCCTGTTGAAGGAAAAAGGAAATCGGGGGTGATGGTTCCGACTATGATTACGTCAAGATCGCTTGGGTTTACGCTTGCCGCCTTCAGGGCTTTTTCGGCAGCTTCATAAGCGATATCAGAAGAAGCGGTATTCTTATCCGCGATTCTGCGTTCCTTTATTCCCGTTCTGGACGTAATCCACTCGTCAGAGGTTTCTACCATCTTTTCCAAATCGGAATTGGAAAGTATGGCCTCGGGAACCGAAGAACCGGTTCCTATGATTTTTGCGTACTTCAAATTGGAATCTCTCTCCGAAGCGGTTAGCGCAATGATAGTTTAAAGCCTTGGCTTTGTCAAACGCTCGCCAATTGAAGAAACGGCCTCATCCAATGGTTCCGTCTCGGCTTCGGTCATCTCCGCTGTGACCGACTGGCGTGTCTCGTCGCAGAGAAAAATAAGAGAGTATTTTCCTAATTTTACCAGGGTGGACAGAAAAAAAGTTTCCTCCGAGGACTCAGTGAGGAAGAAGTACTCGTATTTAAGCCGCAGGTCTTTTCCCGTCGCTATTCTTATTTCCATGGCGATTGAGGGAAATTCCTCTTTTTCGACCGTGAAAAAGCGAGTTGATATTTTCCGGATATCGGCAAGCATGGCGATTTTTTCCGGGCTTTCCTTGAAAATCATCAAACATTCCTCTTCTGTTGCGTGCGGTACGCAGCCGTAGAGGATTTGCGAGAGCGCTATCTGCAGTTCCGCATCCTGCTCAAGTGTTTCATATGCTGTTTGAGGTGTTGAAAAGATGCTTGACATACTGTTTCATGAATCAGTATCATTAAAAGTAAGGTTAAGGTTCTTGCGGACTTCCGGTTCGTGGTCCTGGCATAGTAGTATAAAGAGTATCAGGAGGATAGATAGTCTCATGACAATACAAGGCAATGAGTTAGTGCTGTTAGCTATCGTAATTCTTATCATAGGGATAGTCCTTATGTTAAACGAAGGAGGAGGGGGGGAGCAACAGGCTGCCGAACCACCCGCTCCACCTGAACCCCAGGAGCCCCAGAGCGATGCGGATCCTTTTCAGTCCGCCCAGGCGGCGCCTCAGGAAGCGAGTGCTGCAGCTCCTGCAGCTGCCTCAGGGGAAGTGGATCCCTTTCAGGCCCCGCAATAACCGAGAAAAGTCTGCAGGTGGAAATGATTTTTCACGTTCAGAACCGAGTTGGCCTTCGGTTGCTGCGTGAATATATGTGGGTGGGTTGCGCTCCCCAGTAGTTCAGTATTTTTAATCACATAGGAGTGTTTCTTATGTCAAATGGAAAAGGAGATGCAGATCCTTTTCGGTCTGCGGTAGCACCTGCAAGAGCCGAAGTTCCTTCAGACTCCGATGCTGCCTCAGGTGAAGTGGATCCTTTTCGGTCCGCGGTAGCATCTGAAAGTGCTGAAGTCCCTTCAGATTCCGATGCTGCCCCAAGGGAAGTGGACCCTTTTCAGGCTCCGCAATCCTAACCGAGAAAAGTCTGCAGGTAGAAATGATTCTTCACGTTTAGAACCGAATTAGCCTTCGGTCGTTGCGTGAATATATCAGGGTGGATTATTCCTGCCAGCAGTTCAATTCCGTCAACTATCCGGGGTGACGACCTGCTGAAATAGGAATTGGCGTCTACTATGTAGCAGTGGCCTTTTTTTACCGCGCGCAGTGCGTGCCATTGCTTTACCTCGCTTGTCACGTCCTCTATCCCGTCAAGCGTTTTCTCTATGTCGAATCCGCAGGGCATCAGGATCAGGTAGTCAGGCGACGACTTGAGTATCTCATCCCAGGTTGTTTTAAACGAAGGTTCTCCCGTCTTTGAGATTAGCGGTTCTCCTCCCGCTATCTCTACCATCTCCGGCACCCAGTGCCCGGCGGCGTAAGGAGGGGCGAGCCACTCGAGGCAGAAAACCCCCGGACGGTATCTTTCTTCAGAGAGTTTTTTCTCGACGCTCTCGATTCTTCTGCGAAGCCCATCTACGATCTGCGAAGCCCTCTCCTTGGTCCCCGTGACTTCTCCCAGAAGCAGTACGGAATCCATTATCTCCCCGACGGTGGAGGGGTCGAGAGACAGTATTTCGGGGCTGCTCTCAAGAATATCGCAGACCTCAGTTACCTCGTTTTCGGATACGGCGCATACATCGCAAAGTCCCTGGGTTATGATAAGATCCGGTTTTATCTTCCTGAGGCGCTCCGAATCGATCAGGTAGACGCTTTTTCCCTCCGAGCGGCTTCGGCTTACAAGTTCGTCTATGTGCGCGCTTGAGAGATCCCCCTTTTCCCCCAGGATGCTGTTTACGACCACGGGTTTGCCGCGCGCCTCGGGCGGATAATCGCATTCGTGGGTTACCGCAACCAGGTTCTCCTCGAGTCCGAGGGCGAACACTATCTCGGTTGAACTTGGAAGAAGCGAACATATTCTCATGGCCTCTATTATACAACCCACGGGTAAGAATCCCCAAGTCTGCAGACAGCATTTCTTTTTTTGCCGCTTCGGCGTGTAAAATAGTATCTATGAAAATCGTAACAAGGTTTGCTCCCAGCCCCACCGGTGCTCTTCATGTGGGATCTGCCCGCACCGCTGTTTTTAATTGGCTTTTCTCCGCGAGTCTCGGCGGAGATTTTCTGCTCAGGATCGAGGATACCGACCGAGCTCGCTCCGAGGAGAAATTCGAGCGGCAGATCGTTGAATCACTTAAGTGGCTAGGGCTTAATTGGCATGGGGAAATCATCCGGCAGTCAGGGCGGCTTGACACTTACGGTCGGCTCGCCGAGCGGCTCATTGACGAGGACAAGGCGTACAGATGCTATGTTACTGCCGAGGATCTCGGGCGGAGAAGAGAAGAAGCCAGGGAAAAAGGGGAGGTCTTCAGGTACAGAAGAGAGTGGTCGCAGCTCGGCGCGGCTCCTGGAAAACCTTACGCCGTGAGGCTTTCTGTGTCCCCCGGAGAGAAGATTTCCGTTGAGGACCTTGTCCGCGGGGGGATAGTTTTTGATTCTTCTGAAATAGAAGATTTCGTGATACTGAAAGCCGACGGGTTTCCTACCTACAACTTCGCCGCGGCGGTTGATGACGCGCAGATGGATATATCTCACGTCATAAGGGGCGATGACCATATAATAAACGCCCCGAGGCAGATACTGATAGCCGAGGCGCTCGGCTTCTCAAAGCCGAAGCTTGCCCATGTTCCGATGATACTCGGGGCGGACGGGAAAAAACTCTCAAAGCGCCACGGGGCTGAATCCGTTACGGAGTATCGCCTCCGCGGATATCTTCCCGAAGCGGTGCTTAATTATCTTGTGAGACTGGGCTGGTCTTTCGGGGATCAGGAGATATTCACAACGCAGGAGCTTATTGAAAAATTCAGCCTGAAAGGCATCGGAAAATCTCCCTCGGTGTTTGACACTAAGAAATTTCTCTGGCTTAACGGAAAATACTTAAGGGACCTGCCCGAGGAGAGCATATCAGAGAAAATAGTTTCTCTGATCGCACAGAAGGGGCTTCCCCGGGCGTCCCCCGAGCGGCTTTGCAAAATAGTCGCGCAGATGCGCGAGCGCTCAGAGACTCTTAACGCAATAGTGGATCAGTCCCTTTATTTTTTCACCGACGATTTCGAGTACGAAGAAAAAGCGGCGGAGAAGTTTCTGGTGGAGCGAAACAGCGAGATTCTCGGGCTTCTGGCGGAGGAACTCTCCTGTGTGAAGGATTTTTCCCATGACAATATTCACGGGGGTTTTGAGCGCGTGATGCAGCGAACGGGCCTTGGTCTTGGGAAAATAGCCCAGCCCACCAGGGTTGCGCTTACAGGGTCGACGAAGAGCCCCGGAATTTTTGATGTTGTCGAGATACTGGGCAAAAAGACCGTGGCGCTTCGCCTCGCAAGGGCAATTGATTTTATAGGCTCCCGCAGCGCATAGAAGATGAAGGTATACGGGCTTACAGGAAATATAGGTTCGGGAAAGTCGACTGTGGCGGGAATGGTGCGCGAGCTCGGGGCATTCACCGTGGATGCCGACGAGGTGGCGAGGGAAATCGTACGGCCGGGGGAGCCTGCGCTTTCGGAAATCATCGACCGCTTCGGCCGGGAGGTTCTCAGTGCGGACGGGACGCTTGACCGAGGCGCCCTTGCCGAAATAGTGTTTGCAGACGAGCGTGCCCGCAAGCGGCTTAACGGGATAACCCATCCGAAGATTCTTGAGCGGATAAAGGAGAAGATATCCGCCCGAAGCGGCGAACCGATCGTGTTTGTTGAGGCATCGCTTATAGATCGCGGAAGAGGTGGTCTTGATGACCTGATAGACGGTCTGGTGGTGGTTACGTGTCCAGGGGAATTGAGGGAGCGTAGGGTGTCGGTCCGCGATGGCATGTCGCTTGAGGAGATCCGCCGCCGCATGGACTCCCAGATGTCTGAAGAGGAAAAGGCGTCTCAGGGCGATTTTCTGATAAAAAACTCTTCTGACATGGAGAATCTGCGTGCCCAGGTGCAAGCGTTATTCGATGCTCTCTGTGCCACAGAACCTTGAAACGGCGCCTCTGCGTGTTATGATTCACTGATCCGTTTTTAACTGTGAGTGGGGTCTGGAGTACATTCGATGAAAGAAAAAGTCAGAATTCTTGAAGACAAGGAAAAAGAGGCAAATCTAGGCGGCGGCGAAGCCAGGATAAAGAAACAGCATGATTCCGGCAAGCACACGGCCCGAGAACGAATAGCCGAACTTCTCGACAGGGATACTTTTGTTGAACTCGACAAGTTCGTCCTGCACGGCTGCACGGATTTCGGCATGGAAAAAAAGAGAATCCTCGGCGACGGCGTGGTTACAGGCTATGGAAAGATTGAAGGGCGCCAGGTGTTTGTCTACGCCCAGGACTTTACGGTTTTCGGCGGTTCCCTGGGTCTTGAGCAGGGAAAGAAGATGTGCAAGATAATGGATCTGGCGCTTTCAACCGGGGCGCCGATCATAGGGCTTAACGATTCCGGTGGGGCGAGAATCCAGGAAGGGGTAAAGAGTCTCGGTGCGTACGGAGAAATATTTCTTCGAAACGTAATCTCCTCGGGAGTCATACCTCAGATATCCGCGATCATGGGTCCGTGCGCAGGAGGGGCGGTTTACTCCCCGGTAATGAACGATTTTACGATCATGTCGAAAAACACAAGCTACATGTTCGTTACGGGTCCTGACGTGATCAAGACGGTTACCCATGAAGAGGTGTCCTCAGAAGAACTCGGCGGCGCCATGGTTCATAATTCCGTAAGCGGTGTTGCGCATTTTGCTTCTGAGGATGACGACGACTCAATAGAGATAATAAAGGAGCTCCTCGGTTTTCTTCCCTCAAACAACATGGAGGATCCGCCGGTGATTTCCTGCGATGATCCCGCAGACAGAAAAGAGACGAGTCTTCGCGGGCTTATCCCCGACAACCCCAACAAGCCCTACGACATACTGGATGTGATTAGACCGATAGTCGATCATTCGTATTTCTTTGAGGTGCAGGAGCATTACGCAAAAAACATAGTGATAGGGTTTGCGAGGATGAACGGGCAGCCGGTCGGCGTGGTGGGAAACCAGCCCAAGGTGCTTGCGGGGTGTCTTGACATAGACGCCTCTGTTAAGGCGGCCAGATTCGTAAGGTTCTGCGACGCTTTCAATATCCCCCTTCTTACTTTTGTTGACGTGCCGGGTTTTCTCCCGGGAACATCGCAGGAATGGGGAGGGATAATAAGACACGGCGCGAAGCTGCTTTACGCCTACTGCGAGGCTACGGTTCCGAGAATTACCGTGATAACCAGAAAAGCCTACGGGGGCGCTTACGACGTCATGTCCTCAAAACATATAAGAGGAGACGTGAACCTTGCTTATCCCACGGCGGAAATCGCGGTCATGGGACCTGACGGGGCAGTGAACATAATTTCCCGGGGGGAAATAGCCGCTGCGGACGACCCGGACACCGAGAGAATCAGGCTCATTGAGGAGTACAAGAAGAATTTCGCGAATCCGTACCGCGCTGCGAGCCTGGGCTACATAGACGAAGTCATAAAACCCGAGGACACGAGGCCGAGAGTGATAGCGGCCCTTGAGATGCTGGACGGGAAAAGGCAGGCGCTTCCGCCGAAAAAACACGGAAACATTCCCCTCTGAAGCGGGCGGGTGAGAAAATGTTCGAGAAGATACTGATAGCAAACAGGGGAGAGATAGCGGTAAGGATCATCAGGGCGTGCCGCGAGCTTGGAGTGGCTACCGTGGCGGTTTACTCAGACGCCGACAGGGACGCTCTTCACGTCATGATGGCCGACGAAGCCTATCATATAGGGCCCTCAAAACCTTCCGAGAGCTACCTGGTAGGGGAAAAGATAATCGCGGCCGCCAAGGGGGCCGGAGCCCAGGCCATACATCCCGGGTTCGGATTCCTCTCCGAAAACGATTCCTTCGCCGAACTGTGCGAGAAAGAGGGCGTGGTTTTCATAGGTCCTTCAGCGGAAGCGATAAGGCTTATGGGAGACAAGGTGACGGCGAGAAAGATAGCCAGAGAAGCGGACGTGCCTCTTGTTCCCGGGTCAGATGGAGCCGTATCGGATGTCGAAGCGTCGAGGGTGGCGAGGAAAATCGGCTACCCGGTGATGATAAAGGCTTCTGCGGGCGGTGGCGGAAAGGGAATGAGGCTCGTTAATTCCAAGGAGGAATTCAAATCATCCCTTCGGATGGCCAGAAGCGAGGCGTCCTCCTCTTTCGGAGATGATTCCGTATTCATAGAGAAATTCGTTCAAAAACCGAGACACGTCGAAGTCCAGGTTCTGGGGGACCGCCACGGCAACCTCCTGCATCTTTTCGAACGGGAGTGTTCGATACAGAGACGCCACCAGAAGGTGATAGAGGAAGCTCCCTCGGGATTCATAAGCCAGAAGACTAGAAAAAACATGTGTGAAGTCGCGCTGCGCATAGCGAATGCGGTTGACTATTTCGGGGCCGGCACGGTCGAGTTCATAATGGACCAGGAGGAGAATTTCTATTTTCTGGAAATGAACACCAGGGTGCAGGTAGAACATCCGGTAACGGAAATGATCACCGGAATTGACATCGTGAAATGGATGATAAGGATAGCAGCGGGAGAAAAGCTGCCTTTCAAGCAGTCCGCCATAAAAATACAGGGTCACGCACTTGAATGCAGGGTTTACGCCGAGGATCCCGCTACCAACTTTCTTCCCTCGCCCGGAGTTCTTCAGTACGTGCGGGCTCCGAGCGGTCCGGGAGTGAGAGACGATTCATCCGTTTACAGCGGCTGCGAGATAACGTCCTTCTACGACCCGATGCTCTCAAAGCTTGTTACCTGGGGAAATTCCAGGGACGACGCCGTAGACAGAATGCTCTCCGCCCTGAGGGAATACGTGGTTCTGGGAGTGAGAACCAATCTCGGCTTTCTGATCAGGATGATGCGGGATCCTGAGTTCCGCAAGGCGCAGATCGACACGGGCTTTATAGAAAGACATCCGGAGACCCTCGTGCCCGGGGAATCCGATCCTGAAGTTATACTCATGGCCGCCGCCGTCGCAATGAACGGAGGCTCAAACCAGATTGTGCAGGGAAAAACCGCCGCTTCTTCAGGCTGGAAGCTTTTTGCCAGAAAGGTTGGCGTATCCGGGAATCCGCTTTTATGACGTACACTTTCAAACTGGGAAACAGAACCTACAAGGTAGAGTTCGAAGAGAAGGAAGGACTGAGCCTTTTCAGCATAGACGGTGAGCAGAAGGAAATAGAATTTCTGCGTATAGATGAAAGCACTTATTCGATTCTGGTCGATAACCAGAGCATCACCGTAGGGGTATTCAGGGAAGGAAAGAAAATACAGGTTTTCCACGAGGGCGATCTCTACGAAATAGAGACTGTCTCCGGAAGGGACGCTTCCCAGGCAGAAGGCACGGGGAGTCTTAACATAACCGCGCCGATGCACAGCAGGGTAGTGAAGATCCTTAAGAAACAGGGAGACAGCGTTGAGGTTGGGGACAGCGTTGTAGTGGTTGAAGCCATGAAAATGGAAAGCGAACTTAAGGCTTCCGCTTCGGGCACCATAAAAGAAATAAGGGTCAAGGAAGGTGATACTGTTGAAAAGGATTCTGTTCTGGTTGCACTCTCAGACGGTGAATAAGCTTCGCGGAGGGGCATGCTTCAGAAAAATAGCGACGTTTTTCCTCCTTGCCACAGTTGTGCTGTTCGCCTCTGTTTCCTGTGACGGCGGGGACGATGCCCGGGAGATTACAGTCGGCGTAGTCGTTCCTCTCACCGGCGTGCTTGAGTCAACCGGCCTCAATATGAAAAACGGCATGGAGCTTGCCCTTGAGGAAATTAACGGATCGCCGCTTCTTGAAGGGACGAAAATCAGGTTCATAATCGAGGATTCAGAAGGCACTCCTGAGGGCGCACAAAGGGGATACAGCAAGCTTATCAAACACGACGGCGTGGCGGCGGTACTCGGTCCCTTTACCTCAACTTCGACCAGGGAAGTTATTCCCATAGCTCACAGAAACAAGGTCATATCATTCAGTCCCACTTCGGCCGCAAGCGGTCTCAGCGCAGCAAGCGAGTTTGCCTTCCGCGCTTCGCTTACCGTTGAGCGCCTGGTGCCCGAGGGAGTGAGCGCCACGAGGGAGAGTCTTCGCTACGCCAGGGTGGCTACGATAACAAACGACGCCGACACTTTTTCCCGGAGCAATCTTGAGCAGCTGAAACGGGAGTTCGATAAATATCAGGATATCTCCATCGTAAGCGAGCAGAGCTACACCCGCCACCCGGACGAACAGCTTCCCGACCTTTCGGAGCAGATGACCAGGATAAGGGATGCGGGTCCCGACGCCGTATTTATCTCCGCTCTGCCTCCCGGCCGTGCGGGGATCTTGGCTCAGGCGCGCCGACTGGGCATGGAAGTTCCTTTCATAGCTACCCTGCTCACAATAGACGACGTAAGCAAGGCGAACGATGAGTCAGGGGGCGCGGGCGAGGGCGCGATCACATTTACTAACTGGCTTGCCGCCATCGACACGCCGGAGAACCGGAAGTTTCTCAGGAATTACCGCGAAAAATACGGCCAGGAACCCAACGCCTTCGCGGCGCGCTCATACGGGGCTGTTTATCTTCTGGCCGAGGCTGTCGCTTCGGCCGGCTCAGGCGACCCGCAGGCGATTCGCGACGCGATGGCGGATCTGAGAGTCGAGAACACTGTTTTCGGCGATTTCTATTTTGACCGTAACGGGGACGCGGTTTACGAACCGGTTGTGGGAGTGGTAAGAGACGGTCGGTTTGAGGTTCTCGGGCAGTAGTTAAACTGGATATTTCAGATAAATATGGTCACAAGGTTAGAAAGTTTCAACCTTGAGAAACGTTGCTTGCTAGGTACAATCCCTTTCCGCCTCGTGAGCTTGTCGTGAGCTTGTCCCAAAAATTTTTGATTATGATTTAATACTAATATGAAACTGTTCTTGATATCTCCGCAAGAAGGCTTTGCCGAAGCAATAGAAAACATGATTTCGGTGAATCTCAATAACTATATCAAGCTACAGAAAAGAACCTCCCCAATATGGATAGCGGCAGTAGACAGTTTCACTACATCCGTAGACATAGCAAAAATGCTTGGCATGACAACAGACGACACAGACGAAAACACAGGTGCAATCAATGCCGGCTTGGTTGTTGAGATAGGCACCTATTACGGATTTGATTCTGCGGAGTTGTGGCAAAAACTAGATGCCTGGACAAAACGATAACATTGTTCCTTTCCCTGATGCACAACCCCCTGGAGGTGGTGGCAACGGAGGAGGCGGAGATAAATACCTTTACGAAAAGGTAGGGAAACTTGAAGGACAAATATCTGGCCTAGCTACCAAAGAAGATGTTCAAAAGATAAAAACGGAAATTGCAAATAGTATCGGAGAAGCCAAAAGCTGGTTTTTTTTGAGGCTTTCTATCGTTCTTACCTCGGCATTGCTTCTTGTTGGTGGGGGGTTATTTGCTTTTTTCAAATGGAGTTTCGGGCCCTTCTTAGAGAATCTTCTGAAAAATTTTTCGGGCCCTCCGGGCATATAGAGCATATAAATTCTAATTGTCACGCAAGAATCGCTTTTTTTCTCAAGAAGTCAGTTCCTTGTACCTTAGTCGCTTTCCGACAAGTCCATGAATCGTAGTGTTTATCTGGTACATAGTATCCAACTGACGGACGTTGTGTTAGCAATAAACTAATTGTCCGGTTTCTTGGCTTGGTAATTCTCTTATGAAAAGATCAAAAGAATTTATTCTGACTCTCTGCATTCTTCTTTTCGTCTCCTGCGGTTGTGGAAACAGGGCTCCGGACTCCGTGGATACCTCCCGCAAGGACACCCTTAACATAAATATCGGCACAGAACCCCCAACGCTTGACTGGTCTCTCGCTACCGACGTCACATCTTTTACAATCATAGAGAACATAATGGACGGTCTCGCGGCGTTTGATGAAAAATACGAACCCGTACCCGCTCTCGCGCGAAGCTGGCGGGTGAGCGAGGATGGGAGAACCTATATCTTTAAAATAAGGAAAAAAGTGCTCTGGACAGACGGGGTGCCTCTTCGAGCCGGGGATTTTCTTTATTCATGGAAAAGGATTCTTAAGCCCGAGACCGCCGGAAGCTACGCGTATTTTCTGTTTGATATAAAAAACGCGAGGAAATTCAACTCAGGAGAGATAAGGGATTTCGGCAAAGTCGGGGTAAAAGCCCCGGATGACAATACCCTTGTTGTTACCCTTGAGAGGCCGAGGGCCTACTTTTTGAATCTGGTAACTTTCATGTCCACTTTTCCGATGAGAAAGGATATTGTCGAGAAACACGGCACCAGATGGACGGAAGCCGCAAACATTGTAACTCTGGGGCCCTACAGCTTAAGAGAATGGAAGCATCACAAGGAAGTTATTATTGAAGAGTACGGGGGCTACTGGGGAGAGAGGCCGAAAAGCGCTAAAAAGGTAAAGATGATAATGAACGAGAACCCCGTATCCACTCTCGCGCTCTATGAAAGCGGGGAGCTTGATTTTCTTGACAGCAAGGGAATTCCCCTGCTTGAAGTTCCTAGGGTCATGAAGCTTCCGGATTTCAGGCAGAGCGTTGTTTTCAGAAACAACTACATAGGGTTTAATACCCGCAACCCCCCCTTTGACAATCCCCTGGTGAGAAAAGCTTTCGCAAGTTCGATAGACAGGGAAAGCCTCGCGGGACTTCTCCAGGGGGCCGGAGTCCCCGTGACTTCATGGATTCCGATCGACATGCTCGCCCACAATCCCCGTATCGGCATTCCGTTTGATGCGCAAAAGGCGAGAAAATTCCTTGAGGCGGCCGGCTATCCGGGCGGAGAGAATTTCCCGCCGACGGCCTTTCTTTATCCGGATACTGGGAACAACAGGATTGTTGCCGAAGCGTTCCAGGGAATGTGGAAAGAGCATCTGGGCGTTTCGGTCAAGCTTGTAAACCAGGAATGGACTGTCTATCTGAGTACGCTCAGAACCGATCCACCGCCCGTATTCAGGGCCGGATGGCAGGCGGATTTCCCGGACCCTCACAATTTCATGAATCTCTTTGAGTGCGGAAGCGGAAACAACCGTACTGGCTGGTGCGATCAGGAGTATGACCGGCTGGTGGAGAAGGCTGCCGGAATTTCTGACCGCGGGCAAAGAGCGGATCTTTACAACAGGGCTCAGAAGATTCTGACTGAGACCGGCGTCGCGATAGTCCCTTACTTAAACTCGGTTCAGCAGAACATGATCAAGCCATATGTGAAAGGCCTTGAACCCGACCGCCTCAATTTTCTTTACTTCAGCAAAGTAAGGTTTGTGGAAAGTTCCGTAGATCGCTAGGAAGCTCGGTAATACGCAGGTATCTCATCGAAACTGTTTAGTACCGAACATGTTCTTGGAGGCATATTTATTGTTGTTGATAAACTGATTTTTGATTTTCTCCATCTGTAATGTATTAATTATCATATGTCTGCCAACTCGAATATTCTCACTCCTGTAAACAACCCCATTCTTAACAATCCTTATGAACCTCCGAAGTATTACTGGGAACTGGATGCCAGATTCCGCGCCACTAACCGTAGAAAGAACGGTCGTCGTCCAAGCGGTGCCTACATGAGTGTTCCAAACCCAGCTACTGCTCCTGTCACCGAGCCATTGTTTTCTGCGGAGCTTACTGAACCACATCCAAGAATCAACAGGATTCGCGAGGAAGTTCTAAAGTGGCGAAGTGAAGGTTATCCACATACAAGCATGGTTACACGTAGGTTACTCGAATACTGGTCAAGCAAAGAAATAGAACCTCGTCCGTTTTTCTGTCAGATTGAGGCTCTTGAAACGTTAATCTGGTTTCAGGAATTTGTTCCTGCAGTTGGGGCGTCTGTTTCTGCAAAAATTCTTGATGAAATTGCGTTAGTAAACAGGGATTGGAACGATGGCATTAGTCGGCTCGCCGTCAAAATGGCTACTGGAACGGGAAAAACTAGGGTCATGGCCATGATTATTGCATGGAAAGCTCTTAATAATCCAAGGTGTTCTAGTTGTCACTCCTAATCTTACGCGGAACGGGGGCTACTGTTCTAGTTGTCACTCCTAATCTTACGGTTCGTGAACGTCTTGCTGAACTGGATCCTGAGAATGGTGAGGGACTCTACGGTACACTAGTTCCTCCGAACCTACAGCTTCCGACGGGACGCATCCACGTCACAATCCTTAATTTCCAAGCGTTTCAGAGACGTAGTGAACTTGCAATCAACGGAAGTGCCGATGTTCCAAGCCGGATCGCAAAACGACTGATAAGTCCTCATGGAGAGGGTGAACCGGCAAACTGGACTGAAGACCACAGTAAGATGCTTAGACGTCTTCTGCCTTCACATCGTGGTGCGAAGGAAATCATCGTTTTAAATGACGAAGCTCATCATTGCTACCGTCCGGAAACAATATTGTTAAGAGAGAAAAACGAAACCATCAAGCGTGAAGAATCCTCTGCTCTCTGGTTCAGTGCCCTACGGGCACTACAGGAGCAGGGAATACTTGGGCAGGTATTCGATCTGTCCGCGACCCCCATGTACCTTAAAAGACCAGCCTTGTTAGATCATGAACTTTTTCCGTGGACAGTATCAGATTATCCTCTCATTGATGCTGTGGAAGCTGGGCTTACCAAGATTCCTAGAGTTCCAGTCAGCGATAATGCCGAGCCTGATTTAGATGATCCGTTACCGATTTATCGAGATACATATAACAATGTTACACCGAAGAAGATAGATCCCGACAATGTCCAACCGCTTATAAAGAACCTGCTTGACCATATGCATAATGACTACAACGAACTTGACACAAAATATAAGGAAGCTGGGATCACTCCAGTCATGATCGTTGTTGCCAATACCGTTCGAAACGCAAATGCATTCTACAAGCATATAGCTGGATGGTGTGAAGAACGGATTATTAAGGATCCGAAGACTGGTAACAAGACCATTTTGAAGGATTGGAAACCAGGTGTTTACAGAAGGTTCTCCAACGTAAAGGATGATGCCACGGGACCTGTTGAACATCCACTAACTTTACTTATTCACTCTGGAATCGATGATACCGATGAAGAGGGAACAGGTGCGGACAAAGTGGCTGAAATTCAGAAAGAGTTTTTTTCGCCCCAAGGTAGTTCAATAACAAAGGCAGCCAGAAAAGCTTACATTCGTAAGGCTTTCAACACTGTGGGAAAAAAGGGTGAACCAGGTGAACATGTCCGATGTATCATCTCGGTATCTATGCTGACTGAAGGATGGGATGTGAGAACCGTTACACATATTTTTGGCTTCAGGGCTTTTACCAGCCAGCTTCTTTGCGAGCAGGTCGCTGGAAGGGCTCTCAGACGTACCTCTTTTCCAATCGAAGGGAATAAATTGCTTCCCCCAGAATACGCCCGAATCTTCGGAGTACCATTCAGTTTCATGCGTGGTGACGGTGAGGACCCCATTCCGACACCAGTTCAGACTTGGCCTGTATATACGGTCGAGGGTAAATCGCAGTACCGGATAATGTTTCCGAACATAGCTGCTTACACTCTTGAACCACCTTCAAATGCATGCAAGCTTGATTTAGATAAAGTCAAACTCTATCCAGTGATAAGAGCACGGGTTCCGACGGAAACTTACGCCATGGGGGCTGTTGGAGAAGAACAAATAATCAAGACGGGAAAGAAACGAAGAAACGAGATCCTCTACGGAATTGCCGCACGTGCTATTGACCATTTTTTTTCTTACAAAAAGCAGGATAGTCTTAGAACTTTTGCTCGCAGAAGGGTGCTTTTTGCTTCAATGCTTGAGGCAGTTAGACAATGGCTTGAACATCCTGACGTTAAGTGTGAGGACATCAGTATGCTTGCATATCCGCCGCATGCGGAAAATGTTCCTCTTGCCATTGCAGAAGCCTGCGATGAGATTGAAGACAATTCTCCGCGCATACATCCGGTGTTTGCAGACGAATGTGATCCTAACCAACAAAGATTGCTTGACACATCGAATGTTGCTTTTGAGACTAGCCTAAGACATCGCTATCCCACATCCTCAGGGCAGATTGCTGAACACTGCGAGTTGAGCGCTGCGGCATGTCACAGCCACAGCGAAACCTTACTGGCTTCTGCACTTGATCATAATGAGAAGATTGTTGCTTGGGCTCGGAACTTTCGCCTCGGCTGGCAAATACCATACCTTGATCGTCGAAATGGTTCTTGGCGTTTTTATGAGCCAGATTTCATAGCTCGTTTAGACGGTGATAAGAAAAAACCTAGGCACCTTATTATCGAATTCAAAGGGCAGCCTAGTGAAGACTCGGAACAGAAAACTACCGCTGTACGTGAATGGTGGATTCCCGCAGTCAACGGCTCTGATGATCCCACATGCGAGGGATTTTGGCAATACGTATTTATTGACGATGAGAAAAACATTGATCAGGTGCTTGCCACAGCAATACAGCGTACTTTTAGTGATGGAGGAAATTGAGCCTATGTCTAGAAGAAAACCATCCCCAGTTGAAACATATCGTCACAAAAACGAAAGCCGCCCTAACCTGCCGACGGAGCAGACAAGTCGCTACATGTCCGATGAAGATCGTGAACCCATTGACTATAAGCCCCCGGTCCGTTCCCGCCAAGGTCCTGTTTTGTCTTGGGACAGGGACTATGCTCTTGATGATGTAACTACTCAAGCGACGCCTCTGTATATCCATGATAAAATCCATCCTTCCGCTTTTGCAGGATCTCTTCAAACCCGTACTTCTCAACCTAAATTGTTGTTTCACGATTTCAACAATCTTCCCGAAAATGCAGCCTTTGAGTGGTATAAATACAAGGGCAATTGGCAGAATCGCATCATCCGCGGAGAGAGCCGCCACGTGATGACTTCCCTGCTTGAAAAGGAGAATATGTCTGGAAAGATACAGACAATCTACTTTGATCCGCCTTACGGCATCAAGTTTAAGTCTAACATGCAGGCAAGCATTGGTAGTCGAAATGTAGGAGAACAAGGAAGGGACATTCCAAATGACCCGGCGATAGTACAAGCATTTCGTGATACGTATAAGAACGGAATTCACTCATATCTCGACAATATTTATCGTATCGTTGTTCATGCTAGGGAACTTCTCCACGAATCTGGGAGTTTATTTCTCCAGATTGGACCGGTCAATGTACACAATCTTGCAAAAGTTTTGGATGAAGTATTTGGAGCAGAAAATCGTATTGCTACCATCCCGTTCGCTAAAAGTGGTAGCGATGCCTCCAGTACGTTGCCGGAAGTTGCCGATTATCTCCTCTGGTATGCGAAGGATCGTAAAAGCTTAAAGTATCGCGATTTCTATGAACCCCTAAGCAGATCAGAAAAAATTAAGCATATGGCTTCTTATGCCATGGTGGAATTCACTGATGGCACATCAAGATCTCCTACAAGTGATGAGAGCCAAGATCCTGATACCCACCTTCCAGAGGATGCACGTCTTTACCGTCGTATGCCTCTTACGTCTCAGGGTTCTTCGGGCACTGAACGGTCAAAGTCCTACAAGTGGAATGGCTTAAGATTTTATCCTCCCCCCGGCGAGCAGTGGCGTGTTAGTATAAAAGGTCTTGATCGACTGGCTGAACTCGGACGTCTCGATGCTGCCAATGATCAAGGGATGCTAGCGTGGAAAAGGTATGAAAATGAAGTTCCAGGTCGCCGTATTAACAACCTCTGGCAACGTCAGATGTCTCCCTCGGATATGCATTACGTCGTTGAGACAGCCGAATCCGTCATAGAACGCTGTATTCTTATGACTACCGACCCTGGTGATCTTGTCTTTGACCCGACCTGTGGTTCAGGTACCACAGCCTATGTCTCTGAGAAGTGGGGTCGTCGCTGGATCACTTCTGATGTATCAACCGTTGCCGTGAGTCTTGCTCGACAACGGTTAACAACCGGAGTCTTTGATTATTTTTTGTTGATGGATTCTGCGGAAGGAGCAGCAAAAGAAGCGGAGGAGCGTAGAAGATTAGGAAAAGGGACCCCCCCCCCTATTGAAATCAAAGGAAAATCAGATTACGGTCATGATCCCGCAAAAGGTTTCGTGTATGAGCGGGTTCCCACGGTTAGCGCTGCTGTTCTAGCCTATGATATAGATGAACAACCGACCCTTCTCGTTAACCGTCCATTTCGAAAATCCGCAACTGTCCGTGTAAGTTCCCCTTTTACAGTTGAAAGTCATTCGCCTTACAGATTCATAAATCCAGAATTTCCACTCAGATCAGAAGACAGCACAAATTTACGGAAAGCCATAATTGAGGCTCTGAGTGTATCAGGCATAAAAGACGGAACAAGTAGAATTTTAATTGAGGAAATTGTGGAATATCCTTCCGACACAGAAAGCAAATCTTCCTCGCTTATTACTCATCTGGGAAATACAGAAAAGGGCAGAGTTGCAATAGTTAGTTGTCCGGACGACTGCACTGTTCCCTCTGAATTAATAAACCTAGCAGCTGAACAAGCTGCATCAATGCCCAGTGTTACAGCACTTATCGTCATAGCTTTTGCTTTTGAAGCTGATGCCCGCGACGGAACCGAGAAACGAGGGCGCCTCATGATCCACAAGGTTCAAGCCAATCAAGATCTCAGAATAGGAAATCTAGCCGACGATTGTGCGGACCATGCGTTTGTCAGGATCGGAGAACCTGAGATTTTTATAACGTCTAACTCTGATAATCCACAAGAAATCATTGCAGAGGTGATCGGCTACGATACCTATGATCCGAGTACTGGTCAAATACGTTCAGGTGAGGTTGGGGACATCCATTGCTGGATGATTGACACCGAATACGACGGCAAATCCTTTTTTGCCCATCGCATCCATTTTCCAAATAGAGAATCCGACAAACAAATAAAAAAATTCAAACGCAAACTTGGCAAGCGAATTGATCCATCCTTGTGGGAAAGAATGCTGTCCCATCGTTCAGCTCCTTTTGTTCGTCCCAAAACGGGTCGTATTGCCGTGCGTATAATTACCAACACTCATACTGAAATGACTGCCGTTCTGAAGATTCCGAACACACCGGGAAAATAAATCGCCAAGCACCTAACTTCTACTTGAAGTAGGGAATTATTTCCTTTGAATATGTCTCAAGCGCCAGGTCAGGATCGGGACTGAATCTGTAGAACAGAACGAAATTCCTTACTCCCGCGTCTATGAATTTCTCGATTTTTTCTATGCAGTCCCTCTTTGATCCCGTAATGGTGAAATCAAGTATGGCTTCCCTTGGAAAAATCTGCCCGAGCTCCCTGAACCGCTGCCTTCCCTCTTCATCCGTCGGCACTATGTTGAAGTAGTTAAGGCCGTGATACTCTTCGGGAATCTCAACGTCGTATCCTGCCTTCAGCAGCTGATCCTGCATGACCAGTACGTACTTAAACGGTTCGAGGGTCTTGTAGGCTTCATCCACGCTTTCTCCAAGCGAGGTGAATACCCAAAGCGCGGGGTCGAAACCGTCGTCAAGCGACCTCCCCACGTTATCCGCTGCGGCTTTTATCTCTCCGAGGTAGCGGGAGTAGAGAGTGGGGTTCAGATCTATCGGAAGCCAGCCGTCACCTTTTTCTCCCGTAAGCTTAAGTCCCTTGGGCGTGTGGGTGGCCATGTAAAACGGTATCTTGTTTCTCTCGTAGGGCTTTATCTGCAGAAACGCGTTTTCAAGGTTGTAGAACTGTCCATTAAAATCCACGGGTTCATCGGTTTCCCAGAGAAGTTCCATGACCTCTATTGATTCTCTAAGTTTTGAAAGAGGTTTTCCCCACTCGATTCCGAACGCATCAAGATTCATGGATTCGCCGACCCCGAGGCAGAGCACTACTCTTCCCTTTGAAAGCTGATCCACGGTCGCAAGGCGCTGGGCGAAAACTGCCGGATGCATCCTGTGAGGGTCAGAAACCGTCCCCAGGGCTATGTTCTCCGTTTTCATCGCCGCCGCAGAAGCCACGGTCCAGGCCTCGGGCGCGATTGCTCCCGGTGCCACGAAAAGCAGGTGATCAGGGTACCAGATAGTGTCGAATCCAAGCTGATCGGCTTTTACCGAGAAATTTACGAGTCCGTCAACGTCAGCTCCTGGCATCGGAGCCGAAAGTCCGAATTTTATTTCTTTTCCCATTGTTTTGCACCTCAGAGATAGTTTTGGAAGTAGATAGAAATCACGGTTAAAATTATGGTTAATTTGCCGCTTAAAGGCAAATCACCCAGCGAACATCCCGGAGGTATGAAATGAAATTCGGTGTCGGACTTTTCAGCATGCAGACCCACAAGGATCTTGATTGCAGTCACGCGGAACTGTACAGAAACTCCCTTGAGCACGTGCGCCTTGCCGAGGCGGTGAACTTCGATTCCGTGTGGCTCTCCGAACATCACTTTCTTGAAGACGGTTACTGCTCCTCGCCCCTTGGGATGGCGGCGGCCATGGCTGCTGTTACGGAAAGGGTGAGGATAGGCACCGGCGTCCTGATACTCACGCTTCACAACCCCGTGAGGGTGGCCGAGGACGCCGCCACCGTCGATCTGATTTCAAACGGAAGGTTCGATCTTGGAGTCGCGATAGGATACAGAAAAGAGGAGTTTGAAGGTTTCGGCCTTACGATGAAGCAAAGACCTTCGAGAATCGAAGAAGGTATAGAGATAATCGAAAAATGCTGGGAAGACGGACCTTTTTCCTATGAAGGCAAGAGGTTCAGCTTTTCAAACATAGACGTTACTCCCAAGCCGGTGCAAAGACCCGTACCCATATACATAGGGGCTTTCGAAGAGCCCGCAGTGAGGAGGGCCGGGCGACTCGGGTACCCCCTTCTGATCGGTCCCGGAAGGACGGTTCCCATGATAATGGACACCCTCGGGTGGTATAACGACGAGGCGGAGGCGGCCGGGCGCGACCCGTCTGAAGCGGAGCATATACTGCTTCGTGAAACTTACGTGCGCGAAACCATGGAAGAGGCCGTCGCGGGAGGAACCGAGTACATAATAAACATGTACAGGTTCTACCTCTCCCTTGGGGTGAAAATAGTGATAAGGGGAAAAAACATAACCGACCCCGACGATCCTTTTTTTGAGTACATGGCAGAGGACCGTTTCATGATCGGCACCCCCGGACACTGCGCCGAAGAAGTGAGGAAGTACGCTGAGAAAACCGGAATCCGCAACATAATGTGCAGGATGGTGTTTCCCCAGGCTCCCGCGGAAGTGATAGCGCGCTCAATTGAGCTTTTCGGAAACCATGTGATTCCCGAATTCAGATGACGGATGTTCCAGCGTGAGAGGAAGCCGCCTGCGGGGCGGTGTGCCCTGTGCCGCAGACCCGAATCGCCACCCAGGTCGGTTTAAATGGACCTCGACTCTTCGCGGTAAAGGCGGCTTCCCGTATCCGGACCCGCTAACGAACCGCGGATATTCCGGAAATCATGCTGAACCCCGGGGATGAAAATCCGAAGACATCTTCGTAGTCCTTGTTAAACAGGTTGTTTGCCCTTGAAAACAGCCTGATTTTTTCAACAAATTTCTCCACCCCGATCTCATAGGAAACAGCGGCGTCGACTATGAAGAAGGAATCGTTTCTGACCCTGCTTGAGGGAGACTCGCTCCAGTTGACGTCATCCCTTGTGCCCACGTAGTTTCCCGAAAGGTTAAGGTCAAGGGCGTTTTTTGAATATCCCGCGTTAAACGAAAATGAGTGTTCGGGTATTCGTATGAGTTTCTCTCCTTTGGAAAAAGCCGCGGACCCCAATCCGCCGTCATCGGTTACCTCGGCGTCGGTATACGTATAGCCGCCTCTTAGGGTCAGACTGTCGTTGGGGTAAAAGCTGATTATGGCTTCGACTCCCTTTGCTTCCGTCCTGTTTATGTTTTCGTAATTGGTTCCGTTCTCAAAAGGGGTGAAGCTGTAGGCAATGATGTTTTTGAATTTATTGTGGAAAAAAGACAGATCAAGTTCAACAGCGTCATCAAGCATCCGCTGTCTTGCGCCTATTTCCGTGGTTAACGTTTCTTCGGGTCTAAGGTCCGGGTTCGGGATTGTTCCGAAAGCGTCGCTGAAATTCTCATAAAAATTGGCTTCCTTGATGCCCCTGCCGGCCCCTCCCCGTATCTCCGCTCCGCTCTCCCCGATCTTCAGTCTGGCAAAAACACTCGGACTCCACTTCTTTCCGAATCCTTCATTGTCATCATGTCTTATGCCTGTTGTAACAAACAGGGTCCTTAGCAGATCGAAATGGGTCTGGGTATAAAAAGCGTAGTTTTTTCTTGATCTGTCCAGGTCGCCTGCGGTGAACTCTTCTTTTTCATATTCAAAACCGCCCGAAGCTATTGCCGAGACCCCCTCAAAGTCAATAAAAAAGCTTGAGCCGTATTCAAGCGATATTTTTTTGTCGACAGTTTCTGAGTTAGACGGCCCGAATGATCCCTCGGGTTCCGTGGGTCCGTCATAGTTCTCCCTCTTGAGTCTTGTGTAACCTAACTTGAGCGTATTCTCCCACCATTGCGTTGCGGAAAACGCTATATCAAAACCCGAAACAAGCGACTTCTCCTTGGTGCCCTGGTCCGGGTCAACCGGGTCAAATCTGTCTCCCGCTGATCCGGTTGGAAATTCGAAGTCGGAATCTCTGTATGTGGAGAAAAGGGAGAGATCAAGATCGTCGTTTGCCGCAAAGTTCAGATTTGCGGTGAAATTGTTGTTTTTGTAGAAATTGTTTGTCTCTAGTATGCCGTCATCTGCAATTCTCTGGTGAGAAATAAAGTAGCTGAGTTTCTTAAGGTCACCCGAGATGCTTGAGGAGTTCTCGAAGATTATCGCGTCTTCGGCACGAAAGCCCAGGGCCACTGAATTTTCCCTTTTCATTTCTCCGCTCCCGCGCTTCGTTATTATATTTATGACAGAAGACGCCGCGTCGGAACCGTAAAGAGAGGAATGTGCTCCTTTTATTATCTCTATTCTCTCTATGTTCTCAGTGGTAAGAGAAGAGATATCAAAACCTCCCCCCGCCTGATTTATCTGGATTCCGTTTATCATAACGAGGTTGTAATCCGACTGTCCTCCCCTTGTAAAAACAGAGGTAAAACCGCCCCGGCTTCCCGAACGCGCCACACTTAACCCGGGAACTCTTGAGAGTATTGACACAATATCCTTCTCACCGCTTTTCTCGATTTCCTCCCTGCCGATAACAGTAACGTTGGAACCGAGACGGTCAGAGTCAATTCGGGTTTTTGTTCCCGTCACAACAATTCTTTCCAGTTCTTCCTGCTCTGAAAAACCCGCGGGCGGGAACAGAAGCAGTACCGCCGCAATAAGAAAAAATATCTTAGAGCTGTTCATTCTTAACTCCTCCAGGTGTTTGTATGCAGTTTTTCCCGGAAGAATAAGCAATTGAGTAAATGAACGTGCAGGGCGGAAAACAGAAACCACGCGGACGCGCGGAAAACAAAAGATGTGTTTTTAATGGCCATGCGCCTAACTCCCGAGGCAAAGCTGCTGGATTGACGCAGGCAGGTATTCCGACTTAAAGGGCCGCCCGTTATTGAGGCAGGCGACTTTTTCAGATGCGGCCTTCCCGGCTGTACTTAAAAGCCAGTGACCCGAAGCGCGAACACGCTTCACGAGGGCATGAAAAAGACCCCTTTTTACGGCTGCGGGAACAGTTCGGGATTCTCACCCGATTCCCTTAACCTGAATCTAGGAGTAACTGTACAGGGAAGTGCTCGGGGTGTCAAAAGCCCCCGGCAGGCGGGAAATGTGATCAGGAATCGCCCCGGGACGCGGGTCCGAGCATGCGGTCAAGTTCCCCTGAGTGCTCAAGGGCCGCAAGATCGTCGTAGCCGCCTATGAACTGCTCGTTTACGAAGATCATGGGGACGGTTCTCCAGTTAAGGCTCTTTATGAGCTCTTCTCTTTTTTCTGTATCCTCATCAAGTCTTATCTCTTCGTAATCCACCTGTTTTCTGTCAAGGAGCCTTTTTGCCCTTCTGCAGTAAGTGCAGTAAAAACTTGTGTATATCGTTATGGAACTCAATATCGTACCTCGGTTCGTTCTTAGTCCTATGATGCTTGGTTTTTGGCAGGTATTCAAGTATTTTAAGCCTTTACGCTTTCCGGAAGAGATGGGGAGGTGTTGTGTATATGCGCAAAGAGTCCTTTTTGTTAATCGCAGTTTCGCTGATTTTTCTTGCGAGTTCGTGTTCCGCGACGAAATTTCTGATGACCTACGCCTCGGGGGATGACAGAAAGCCCGGAGAGATGAAGGACTGGGTTTACACCGCGGAGCTAAACAGCTACCGTGTCACGCCCCTTTCAAAGGACTGGGAAAGGGTGCCGATAGAAGGCGGAGACATAGTTTTTTACAATTCCACAAGCGATCTCATGTTGACGGTAAGTTCGCTTTGCGCGGACCGGGATTACAGTCTTCAGACGCTCTCGGATTCCCTGGTGGTCGGCCTTGGCAATAAGCGGATGAAACTGCGAAAGAACATCGAAGTCGGCGGTGCCGTGGGGCTTTACACGGAGTATGAGGCGTCGCTTGACGATGAGAGTTTTGCTCTCGCTACGGTTGTGCATAAATCCAGCAAATGCGATTACGACTTCAGTTATTCCGCGGACCCGGAGGACTTCAAGGCGAGTCTTGGGGAATTCATTGAATTTGTTTCAGGGTTTGAGGAGCTCTGGGCAAAATGAGCAGATTTGTCTCCGAATTTGTCAACAGTCTCCTTAATTTTGTTCTCGGCGTGGGAGAGGTCTGCTTTTTCTTCTGGAATTCGATCGTCGCTACCGTTACTCCCCCTTACGATTACGGTCTTCTGATGGCCCAGATATACGATATAGGCTATCGTTCCATCTCGATAGTTGTGGTTTCCGCCATGGCGATCGGTATGGTGATGGTGGTGCAGATGGCGTGGGGATTCGCGTGGTTCGGGGCGAAGGGGCTTGTGGGTCCCGTGGTCACGCTCTCGTTCGTTAGGGAGCTCGGTCCCATAATAACCTCTCTTCTTGTGGGGGGCAGAGTCGGTTCCGGCATCACGGCCGAGATAAGCTCGATGAAGGTAACCGAGCAGATAGACGCCATAAAGACCTTGGGGGCCGATCCGATCAGAAAGCTAGTTTCTCCGAGGCTCATGGCGTGCATCATATCTTTCCCGCTGCTTGCCGTGATATCGAACCTCGCGGGCATAGGAGGGGCGATGATCATCTCGCAGATGGAACTTAACGTGAAACCGACTCTTTTCATCGAAAGCATAAGAGGCTGGGTCTCTCTTGAAGACCTGATGACAGGTATTTCCAAGACGCTGTTTTTCGGAATAATAGTGGCGATTACCGGCTGCTACGTGGGGATGAAGGCCGAGGGAGGGACGCGCGGGGTCGGGAACGCAACCACTAAAACGGTCGTGATCTCGCTTTTTCTGATAATACTTTTCGATTTCATTCTCTCGAAAATATTCGTTATCGCTGTTTATGACTTCTGATCTTTTGGCCGCCCGGGGCAAATTTCTTTGACTTTGAAGTTATATTTGGTAGAATCGATACCCTTAATTTATCCGAAGAGAGAATACTATGAAGTCATATATGCCCAGAAACGACGATTTTGAGAAGAAGTGGTACCTGATCGATGCGCAGGGGAAACCTGTCGGAAGGCTTGCGACCAGGGTGGCCTCCATTCTCAGGGGCAAGGAGAAACCGCAGTTTGCCCCCCATTCGGACATAGGGGATTTCGTCGTTATAGTCAACGCCGACAAAGCCACGTTCTCCGGCAGGAAGTGGGAGCAGAAAACTTACTACAGTCATTCCCACTATCCCGGGGGGCTTAAGTCCGTAACCGCGGAAGAGCTGGCCGAGAAAAAGCCGGGCGAGATAATCCGCAAGGCCGTATGGGGAATGCTTCCCAAAAACAGGTGGCAGAAGAAACTCATACAGCGGATGAAAATCTACGTCGGGGACGAACATCCGCACGCGGCCCAAAATCCCGAGGTCCTGGAGGTCTGATTCATTATGCCTGAAACCGTTATTTACAATGGCACGGGGAGAAGAAAAACGTCAATCGCCAGAGTCTGGCTCAGAAGAGGCAGCGGCTCCATTACCGTGAACAAAAAATCCGTGGAAGAGTACTTTCCCAGAGAAGTGTGGCAGATAAAGGCCCGTGAGCCGCTTAGCGTCACCGATACTTCCATGGAGTACGACGTGATGGTAAGGGTGAAGGGAGGAGGTCTTACCGGCCAGGCGGGAGCCATGAGCCACGGACTTGCGAGAGCTCTTCTCAAGGCCAACGAGTCGCTTCGCAAGAAGCTCAAGGTTTCCGGACTGCTGAAACGCGACCCCAGGATGGTTGAGAGCAAAAAGTACGGGAAGCGCAAGGCAAGAAGGGGACAGCAGTTCTCCAAAAGGTAATTTATACTTGACCGATCCAAACCAGAAGTTCCAGAGAAAATTCGATATTCGACCGGCCAGGGGAAAGCTTGGGGTACTGATCCCCGGGATGAGCGGGGCGGTAAGCACGACTTTCATAGCGGGCGTAAAGGCGGTTGTAAGCGGTGTGGGAAGACCCATCGGCTCCCTTACGCAGATGGGGAAAATCAGGATCGGCAAAAGAACCGAGAAAAATTTCCCTTTCATAAAAGATCTGGTTCCGCTGGCCGAAATACAGGACATGGTGTTTGCCGGATGGGACATACACGAAGAGAATTGCTACGCTTCAGCCCGGCGCGCCGGAGTGCTTGACTCTGAGCTTCTCGGGAAAATAAAAAAAGACCTTGAAGAGGAATCTCCGATGCGGGCCGTTTTCGATAACAGGTATGTCCGCAATCTCAAGGGTTCCTACGTAAAAAAGGGCAAGACGAAGATGCATCTTGCCGAAGCGCTGATCAGGGACATAAAGAGATTCAAGAGGGAAAACGATATCGAAAGGCTGGTTATGCTCTGGTGCGGAAGTACCGAGGTATATCTTGAACCGTCGGAAGTTCATGAGACCGTGGAGAGTTTCGAGAAGGGGCTGAGGGAAAATCACGACGAGATTGCCCCGAGCATGATCTACGCCTACGCGGCCATAAAATGCGGCGCCTCCTACGGAAACGGGGCTCCGAATCTGTCCGTGGACATCCCCGCGCTCCAGCAGCTCGCGATTGAAAACGAGGTTCCCATAGCCGGCAAGGATTTCAAAACCGGCCAGACGCTCATGAAGACCATACTGGCTCCGGGTCTTAAAAGCAGGATGCTCGGACTCAACGGGTGGTTTTCAACCAATATACTGGGCAACCGGGACGGAGAGGTGCTTGATGATCCCGGTTCTTTCAAAACTAAGGAAGAAAGCAAGCTGGGCGCGCTTGAGTACATATTCCAGCCCGATATAAACCCTGAACTTTACTCGGATTACTACCACAAGGTAAGAATAAACTACTATCCGCCGCGCGGAGACGAAAAAGAGGCGTGGGACAATATAGATGTCTTCGGATGGCTTGATTATCCCATGCAGATAAAGGTCAATTTTCTCTGCCGCGACAGCATACTCGCCGCACCGGTGGTTCTTGATCTCGTGCTGTTTCTGGACCTTGCTCATCGCGCCGGCATCTACGGTGTTCAGGAGTGGCTTTCCTTTTATTTCAAAAGCCCTATGGTCGATAAGAAACTCTATCCCGAGCACGACCTTTTCGTTCAGTTCGACAAGCTGCAGAACACGCTTCGCTACCTGCGGGGCGAGGAACTTATAAGCCACCTAGGTATTGACTACTACGGTTTCGGCTGAAGCCCTACTCCGCGAATCTGTCTACTGTTTCAGGAAGCTTTCAAGATCCTTTCTTACGCCCGAACTTGCGAGTTTTCCGAGGGCGGCCTTTTCTATCTGCCTTATTCTTTCCCTGGTCAGATTGAACCTCTTGCCGATCTCATCTAGAGTGTAGGTGCTCTGGCGTCCTATGCCGAAGCGAAGCCTGATAATTTCCTCTTCCCTTTGATTAAGAAGGGTAAGGGCTTCCTTCAGCTTTTCCGCGAGAGACATCTTCGCTATTATCGTGTCGGGGATTTTAGCTTCCTTGTCCGCGACCGAGTCAAGAAGCGTGGTTTTCTCGCCGTCGAGAACAGGAGTGTCGAGGCTTATGGCATCGTTTGTGGAATTGAGAATCCTGTTTATAACCTCTGCCGAGATTCCCGAGGCCTCTGCTATTTCCTTTGGCGTCGGTTTTCTCCCCATTTCCTTGCTAAGCTTCGCGCTCGTCTTGTAAACCCTGTTTGCCTGCTCCAGCAGGTAAACAGGAACCTTTATGGTTCTGGTCTGTCCCTGAAGGGCCCTGAGTATGGCCTGATGTATCCACCATGAGGCGTAGGTTGAGAACTTGTAGCCCTTTGTGTAATCAAATCTTTCAACCGCGCGCATTAGACCGAGATTTCCTTCCTGGATGAGATCCGGAAGCGGCAGGCCCCTGCTCATGTATCTTCTCGAAATCGTTATTACGAGCCTCAGGTTGGCCTTTACGAACTTCTGTTTGAGTTTGAGGGCACAGTCGACGTAAATTCTTTCCATCGCGCGCAGGACCGCTATTCTATGTGCAATCGCGCGCGCATTGGCCGAGTTTTTTCTTGTGCGGATTTTTTCGTATTTTTCAATGCTCTTGGGCACCCTGGCCATCCTGATTTCGCACATCTTGATCCTAGCGGAGATCTCGACTTCCTGCTTCGCGGCGAAAAGAGGCTCAACGGCCATGTCCTTAAAGTAGACGTAAAGAAGGCGGAGCTGTTCATCGGGAATCCACTTGTCCTTTTCTTTGTCTTTCCCCCTGGGTTTCAGCTGCTCTTCACCCGGGCTGTCAAAATCCTCTTCGGTCTCGCTTTCCTCGATGTCGTCGTCAACATCGTAGGATTCAAACCCGGCATCGTGTTCCGCAGCACCCTGAAAATCTTTGTATTTAATGTCCATCTTTCTTCTTCACCAATTCCCTGATTGAAAAACGGAGGCACAAAAAAGGCTTTCAAAGCCCAAGCGGGCAATGAAAATTAGCACCTTCCGTCCCTATTAGGAATTATAAGATTTTTCGTACTAAAATGTAAGCGTTTTTTTCCGGGTGTGGTTTCTCGGGAATTACTTCGCCCCGGCGAAGTTTTCCGAAACCTGTCCCCAGTTCACCACGTTCCACCACGCCTTCACGTAGTCGGGCCTTCTGTTCTGGTAGTTCAGGTAATACGCATGTTCCCAGACGTCAAGACCCAGAATGGGTTTCAGTCCCTCGGAAACCGGATTATCCTGGTTTGCGGTGGATGTTACCACGAGCCCTCCGCTCTCATCCACGCAAAGCCACGCCCATCCGCTTCCGAACCTGGTGGCGGCCGCCTTGGAGAATGTCTCGGCGAAAGCGTCGAAGCTTCCGAACGCGGAATCTATGGCGTCGGCAAGCTCGCCCGAAGGTGTTCCCCCGGAATCGGGAGCCATGCACGGCCAGAAAAGGCTGTGATTCGCATGTCCTCCGCCGTTGTTTCTTACCGCGGTTCTTATGTCTTCGGGGACCGAGCCAAGATCGCCAAGCAGATCCTCAAGCGATTTGTCCGCTAGCTCCGGATGCTTCTCCAGCGCTGCGTTAAGGTTGTTTACGTAACCTTGATGGTGCTTTGAATGATGTATCTTCATCGTTTCCGCGTCTACATGCGGCTCCAAAGCGTCATGATCATAAGGAAGATCGGGTAATTCGTACGCCATTTCTCTCTCCTGTTAATTCTCGAAATAAAAAGCCAAATCCGGCATTATATACAAACTGCGGATAGTTGCAACAATTATACCAGAAATCTGATCTGTTTTTATATGCGCGCTGGTGATAAAGTAAATTTCTGAGGTTTTGATGTCGGAAAATATAATTGAAATGACGGATGTGTTTAAGTCCTTTGGCGAAAAGTCGGTTCACAACGGAATAAATCTTTTCGTAAAGAAAGGGGAGATTCTTACCGTCCTGGGGGAAAGCGGAGTCGGGAAGAGCGTTTTGCTCAAGGAGATAAACGGTCTTGTTAAGCCCGACAGCGGAAGGGTCGTGGTTCTGGGAGAGGATACGGCGCAGATGGATGAAACGCAGCTTGTGAGAATAAGAAAGGAAACAGGGATGCTGTTTCAGGGTTCGGCCCTTTTTGACTCGCTTACCGTGGAGGAGAATATAGCCTATCCTCTGGTTGAGAATTCGGATCTTTCTCCCGAGGAAATAAAAGAAGCTGTCGCCCGTAACCTTGAACTGGTCGATCTTCCGGGAATTGAAGACAAATACCCGGGGGAACTGAGCGGAGGGATGAAAAAAAGGGTGGCTCTCGCAAGAGCGATCGCCACGCGCCCGAAGATTCTGCTCTACGACGAACCCACAACCGGCCTTGATCCTCCCAACATAAAAAGGATCGCGAAACTCATAAAGAGCATGAGAGACCGCCTGAGCATAACCGGGATCGTCATTACCCACGACATAGGCACCGCCTATGAGATTTCCGACAGGGTAGCGTTTCTTCACGGGGGAGAAATTGTGTTCACGGGAACCGTGCCCGAAGCCCGGGAGAGCAGCATTTCCACATTCAGGAATTTTCTTGACAGCAAGATGTAGCCGACGTCCGCGGGAGTTTTCTCAAAGCGACCTTAGGCACGCAGACGCAAGGGCGGCTATGCCTTCCTTTCTTCCCGTGAAACCCAGACCCTCGGTAGAAGTTCCTTTCACGTTTACCGAATCCGGGGAAATTCCGATGGCATCCGCGATATTTTTTTCCATTGCGAAGCGATGAGGAGATATTTTCGGTTCTTCGCAGACGACCGTGCAGTCTATGTTTTCTACCGTGAATCCCCGGTCCTTCATCATCCGGGCGGTTTCTGAGAGGATTGTGAGGCTTGATGCATCTTCGTATTCCGGCGCCCCGGGCGGGAAATGTTTTCCAAGGTCTCCCTCGCCTATAGCCCCCAAAATGGCGTCGGCAATTGCGTGGGAGAGCACATCGGCGTCTGAGTGCCCCGCAAGCCCCGGGCAGCCGGGAATCTCCACACCGCCCAGAATGAGCGCTCTTTTCTCGCAAAACGCGTGCGCGTCAAACCCCGTTCCTATCCTGTACATTGACCACTTCTCCTTTGCCCGCGATAAGTTCCGCTATTTTGAAATCGGCCGCGGTTGTGATTTTCATATTGAGATCGTTTCCTTCCACAATCTGCACCTCTATTCCCATTGCTTCGGCGAGTGCGGATTCGTCGGTCGCGTCAAGTTCCGCCAAGGCGTCGGAGCGATAGATTCCCTCGAGCACATCCCGGCGGAAGGCCTGTGGCGTCTGCGCCCTCCAGAGCCCTTTTCTCGGAACCGTTTCCAGAACGGATGGTCCCTCCCCCCGCTCCCGCTTCAAAGTGTCGGTAACTGGAACTGCGCATATGCAGGCGCCGGTGCCTGCGCACCCTGCCACCACTTTTTCAATCGTATTGTTGTCGACAAAAGGCCTCGCCGCGTCGTGAATGAGAACGATGTCGCTTGACGGGGGCGTGGCGTAAAAGCCGTTTCTTACGGATATATATCTTTTCTTGCCTCCGCCGACTATAGAAGTGATTTTTTCAAATTCGAAACTCTCAAGCAGCTTCCTTGCGTGTGCGATTTCGTCCTCGGGCACTACGACCACTATGCTTTTTACGAGTTTGTTTGAGTCGAAAGTGGAAAGACAGTGGACAATGAGGGGTTTTTCACCGAGTGTGGCGAACTGTTTTTTTCCGGGTGGTGAGAATCTTTTCGAAAGGCCGGCGGCCGCCACCACGGCTGAGACTCTTGGGGCGCTCACGTGAATCAGCCCTCTTTTTTCAGTTTTGCGAAAACTATCCTTCCGGTCGGCGTCTGAACCATGCTCCTCACCGAAACGTCCGCTTCTTTTCCTATTTGTCTTGAGGCGTGGTCCGTGACCACCATGGTTCCGTCATCGAGATAACCGACTGCCTGATGCTGTTCTTTTCCGGGTTTTACCAGGCTTATTCTTATTGTCTGCCCCTTTTCCACCACGGGCCGCAGCGCGTGGTTAAGGTTGTTTATGTTAAGCACGGTAACTTTTTCAAGGTCGGCGATCTTTTTCAGGTTGTAGTCGTTTGTGACAAGCATTCCGTTCAGTCTTTTTGAAAGCTCGATCAGTTTTATGTCGGCATCCTTTATATGTTCGAAATCATGGTCGGTAAGGGTGACGCTTATCAGTGGTATGTCGTTTTGCATCCTGTTTATGATGTCAAGCCCCCTTCTTCCGCGCGTTTTTCTCGCGGGGTCTGAGGAGTCCGCTATGTACTGAAGTTCCTGTATGATGAACTTGGGGATTATTATTTCTCCCTGGAGAAATCCGGTTTCCGCTATGTCGGCTATGCGCCCGTCTATTATCACGCTTGTATCAAGTATTTTCGGGGCAAGCGCCTCGGGCTGCGTGAAAAATGAGTCAGACGCCGCCGTGGCGAGGGATGTCTTGTCGAATCCTGTAAGCGCTCCCACGCAGACAAGGAGAAGCAATATTCCAATTTTTATGTGGGGCAGAAGGTATGCCTCCATCGGAAAACTGTTAAGAACCGTGAGCAGTGCGAGGTACAGGAATGTGCCCGTCAGTATGCCTACTGAGATTCCAAGCGCTTGGCGAAGCGATATCTTCCTGAAGAGCATGCGAAAGCCCGCGAGAAACACGAAAGCCAGCGCTCCGTAGGCAACGGCAGCCACAGCTGAGCTTGGAAACGAAAGGTAATTTAAACCGAGGATCAGTGCTGCCAGGGCAAGCGTTACGGAAAATATGATTGAGAGTTTCATTAATGGTCCGGCTCTTTTTAAAAGAGCGACACTATAAAATATATGAAGCCTTTGACTTTAACAAGGTCTTATGCCGTCTGTTTTTTCCACGATTTACGAAGCTCAGTTATAATTAGAGCTTGCCGGGTGAAACAAACCGGTTTTTTGATTTTCCGCTACAGCCGGTTTTTCACGTGGACGAAACATGATAAAACTCTGCACTCTTGCCAGCGGCAGCTCAGGCAACTCTCTTTACCTTGAGTCAAAACACTCGAAAATACTTATTGACGCGGGAATCAGCCTTCGGAGGATTTCCCGGAGTCTGGGCGATCTGGGTGCAGCCGTATCCGATCTTGACGCGGTAGTGCTGTCGCATGAGCACGAGGACCACTCAAGGGCCGTTGGGAGAATGTCCGAAGTGCCCGTTTATGTCTCAGGGGAAACAGTTGATTACTGGGAAAGAAAAAGAAACGGGTCCGGGAACGGCACTTCACGTTCGCCAAACGGTGCGATAAGTCAACTCATGGAGTTTGACTCCCAGGCGCCATTTCGCATAAACGATCTTACCGTAACTCCTTTCTCTGTGGCGCACGACGCGATTGATCCAGTCGGCTTCGCCGTAACTGACGGTCATGTCAAAATAGGCATTGTAACCGACATAGGAAAACCCACGGCGCTTGTAAGGGAGAGCCTAAGGGGCTGCGACGCTCTTGTTGTTGAATCGAATCATGACAGGGAAATGCTTTTCGCGGGTCCTTATCCTCCATACCTGAAACAGAGAATAAGCGGGGGGCAGGGTCACTTGTCAAATGAGCAGTCGGCATCCCTTCTGGGCGATGTTCTGCACGGAGGATTGAAATACGTTGTGCTCGCGCACTTAAGCGAGAGAAACAATACTCCCGAGATGGCGCTTGGATGTTCGCTTGAAGCGCTGCGCCGCGGGGGAGTGGAAGGCCGCGTCGCTTTGTCGGTAGCTCCGCGAAGCACGGTAGGGGAGGTCCTAACGGTTTGATTTCAAGATATTCAAGAGAGCAGATGTCGCGCATATGGTCGGATGAGAACCGCTACCGCGTATGGCTTGAAGTGGAACTCGCCGTCTGCGAAGCCTGGGCCCACTACGGAGAAATCCCTCCCGAGGCACTTGCCTCCATAAAGAAAAAAGCCGCCTTCGACGTGGAAAGAATTGCCGAGCTTGAAGAGGAACTTAAGCACGACGTTCTGGCTTTTCTCACTTGCGTTTCCGAGTACGTCGGAGACGATTCGAGATTCATTCATCTCGGAATGACCTCTTCAGATGTTCTTGATACCGCTTTTTCGATACAGCTTCGCGAGGCGGGCGGACTGATAGTCGGGGGTCTTGAGAAGCTGCTCGGGATTCTTCGTAAAAAGGCGTTTGACTACAAGGATACTGCGATGATCGGGCGCTCCCACGGCATACACGCCGAACCCAGAACTCTGGGCTTGGTGTTTGCCCTGTGGTATGACGAGATGAAGAGAAACCTTGAGAGAATGGAAGCCGCGCGGGACGCCGTGAGCGTTGGGATGATGTCGGGCGCCGTCGGCACGTACGCCAATATAACCCCGAGGGTTGAACGTTACGCATGCGAACTGCTTGGGCTTTGTCCTGCTGGAATATCGACGCAGGTGATACAAAGAGATGTTTACGCGCAGTATTTTCTTTGTCTTTCCCTGATAGCGGCTTCGGTGGAGAAAATCGCTACCGAGATAAGACATTACCAGAGAACCGAGGTAGGAGAGATGGAAGAGCCCTTTACCGAGGGACAGAAGGGATCTTCCGCCATGCCGCACAAAAGAAACCCCGTACTTTCGGAAAACCTCTGCGGACTCTCAAGGATAGTAAGATCCCACTCCATCGCAGCCCTTGAAAACATAGCGCTCTGGCATGAAAGGGATATAAGCCACTCCTCAGTCGAGAGGGTGATAGGTCCCGACGGAACAATACTGATTGATTTCATGCTTGGAAGACTCTGCGGCCTGATCGAGGGTCTGCGGGTCTATCCCGACAAGCTTGAGAGCAACATCTGGATTACCCGGGGACTGGTTTTTTCCCAGAAGGTTCTGCTCAAGCTCGTAAAAAAGGGCCTTTCAAGGGAAGAGGCCTACCTGCTCGTGCAGCGAAACGCCATGCGTTGCTGGGAGGAGAAAAAGGATTTTCGGGAGATGCTGAAAACCGACTGCCAGATAACGGGTATCCTTCCGGATGAAGAGATCAATTCGTGTTTTGAACTTGAAGAAGATCTAAAAAACATAGACCATATCTTCGCCGCCGTTTTCGGCGAATCATAACTAGCAAGGAGTTTCCACAAGATGAGAAAAGAAGCATTCTCCCGAAAGGCGAGAGAATCTGTTTTTGCGACGGTTGTTTTAGCGATCCTGGTGGCGGTTTTTCTTTCCCCCGCGACCCTCTTTGCGCTCGATAACATTGACCCCGGAAAGCTTGAGTACCACTTCAAGAACCGCTACGGGGTTTTTCTTCCAGCTGGCTTTACGGTAAAGGCGGTTAAGGGAGAAGATTCTGAGATGAAGGGATTCAAGCAGGGCAGATATGAAGTCGGATTTCCTGATGGCAAAAGCCGGAACTTCCCGTTTCTTATAAGTCGTGACGGGAGATTTCTGATAATGGGCAACGTGCCCATCGTGAAGGTGAATGAGATGAAGGAAACGGGCGTTGCGGGAGTCAGGCAAGGGTTTATTGCATCAGAAGGCGGACAGGTTCCGATTCTGGTTTCGGGAGACCGCAAAACAATAATGGTCGGCAGGCTTGAAAATCTCGATGAAGACCCTGCAGCCGAAACCGCTCGGAAGATTTCTCTTGAGAATGTTCCTTCAAAAGGAGATCCCAATGCACAGGTAACCGTGGTTGAGTACTCGGATTTTCAATGCGGCTACTGTGCCCGGGCCGCAGACGAGGTCGCGGACTTGCTCAAGGACTACAAAGGCAAAGTCAGGCTTTTTTACAAGCAGTTCCCGCTTTCGTTTCACAAATGGGCCGAAGAAGCCTCAATTGCCTCTCTTTGCGTGTATGACCAGGCAAACGAGAAATTCTGGGACATCCACGACACCATTTTCGAAAAGCAGGCTGAAATAAAGGTTGCAGATGCCAAAGAAACCTTTGCGGGGATGGCGCGCAATCTCGGGGTCGACATGAAAAAATACGATCAGTGCGTTAACTCCGAGGAAACCAAGCAGAGGGTCGATTCGGATATGAGCGAGGGCAAATCCATCGGGGTAAGCGGCACTCCGACATTCGTAGTTGACGGCTTTGTGATCTCAGGAGGGGCCAACATCAAAGCGATCAGAAATGCTCTGGATTATCGCCTTTCCCTGAAATCCGAAAGTTCCGGGGAGTAGCTTCGGCGGGGTCCCGACCATGAAATGTTCTGAGTGCGGCTATACGAGCTTCGATTATCTTGAGGAATGCAAAAAATGCGGGGTCGCCCTGTCTCCCGTACCTGTTTTCAAGTATCTCTATGAAGACGAGTTGAGTACGGAGGTGGTTATTGACAGGAGCGGACAGGCCGTTGCCGGCGATGTTCTAGGTGGGGTCAAGACAGTCGGGGCGACGATTGAACTCAGCCCTGCGGGCGAGCCTAGAGACGAAGAGTTGCCCGAGGGCGAACTTGAGGACTTTCTTGCCTTTGAAAGAGATCTGGGCGAGGAAATTGCGAAACAAGAAGAACAGCGGGAAGAAGAGCAGATGGAGGAGGCAGGTCCACCGCCCCTGCCCCACGGAATGGTACCTGCGACCTTCGGGGAGAGGTTTCTCGCATTTTCCGTCGATCTTCTGTTTACTCTTTGCATTACCATCGCCGCTCTTTTCTCGGGGGCGAATCTCATCGGAGAAACCTTTTTCCCGGGCTTCGGAGAATTTGTTTCCATATGGGGGTGGATATGTCTTTGTGCTTACGCACTGGCGACCACCTATTTCATTTTTCTTCCCTCCTGGTGCGGAACGACTCTTGGAAACTCGGCCGCGGGTATTCGCGTGGTGATGGGGGATGGTTCTCCTGCCGGGTTTCAGACGAATTTGCTCAGATGGGTCGGCTGGATTTTTTCTGTGGCCACCGCTTTTGCCGGTTTTGCGCTTTCGATGCTTGACCCGCAACGCAAGACTCTAAGCGACCGCCTCTGCGGAACTTTTGTCGTGAGGGCCTGATCTGGCGTATTATGCTTATAGAGCGGCTTGAAAAAAATATCGCTAGCAAGCGCGGGGAGATTTCCCGCTGGATGGAGTTCCATTGCGAAAAGGTGATGGTACCGCTTTACAGCTCCGTTGACCTGCGTTTCTCCGAGCATAAGATTGCCCCTATAGACACCAATGTTTTCCCCGCGGGCTTTAACAATCTTTCCGCGGGATTCAGGAAAAACGCGGGAAAGCTTTTCAGGGAATATCTTTTTTCCAGGTATCCGAGTGCCCAAAAAATCCTTTTGGTTCCCGAGCTCAACACCAAAAACGCCTATTACTGGGAAAACGTCTGGGTAATAAAGTCCGTTTTGGAGGATGAGGGCTACGAGGTCCGCGTCGGTATTGCGAACGAGGAATTTCGAAGGGAGACCGTCTCGTTCAGTTCGGCAAGCGGTCAGGCAATCGAGGCGAAGCGGGTTTTTCAGGAAGAAGGCTCGGCGATGATAGACGGATTCGTGCCCGATATCGTAATGATAAACAACGATTTTTCGGAGAAGTGTCCGAAAACCCTGCACAATTTGCGCCAGCCCGTTCTGCCTCCTATTGAAATAGGGTGGCACGCGAGAAAGAAGGACGTGCATTTCGAGTTTTATAACCGCCTCTGCGCTGAACTTGCCGAAATACTGGAAGTGGACCCATGGGTGATGTCAGTTGAAACCGCCTTGGAAACCGGGGTGGATTTTGATTTCCCCGAGGACAGGGAGCGGGTTTCCCGAAGAGCAGGAGAAATTCTCTCAAGTGTGAGAAATGAATATTCAAAAAGAGAAATAGACCACGAACCCTCGCTTTTCGTTAAAAGCAATTCAGGCACCTATGGCATGGCCGTTGCTAGTGTCAGCGACCCGCAAAGCATAGCGGAGATGAACTCGCGCGACAGAAAGAGGATGCGGGTTTCCAAAGGTGGAGTGCCCGTTCGGGACGTGGTGATACAGGAGGGTGTGCCGACCTCGCTTCGTGTCGGCAACGGTCTTGTCGGCGAGCCGGTTGTCTACCTTGTTCAGTCCCGGGTGGCGGGGATGTTCTACAGGGTTAACCCCCTTCGGGGCGAACTTGAGAATCTTAATTCCAGGGGGATGGAGTTTCTTCCATGCGATGACTCCTTGGCAAACGGGATCCCTCCGGCATTTGATCTTGTCTCCAAGGTTGCTACTATCGCCGCTGGCTACGAGATAGAAAAAGTGCTTAGGGACGTGGATTGCTGATATGTGTGGAAAGAAGGACTTCCCAAACAGCGGAAAGTCTCTGTTTTTTCTCATTGCCGGCCCCTTTTTAGGCACGGCCCTTTTTTTTGTTCTGAAATCCCTTGGCTGGGGAAGCGACGCCTGCTGGACCGCCGCGGTTTCCGCCGTATGTGCGGTGTGGTGGGTGTTTGAACCCATACCGATTCCCGTGACTTCGCTTCTGCCTTTTGTCCTGTTCCCGACCTTGGGAATTCTCTCCCCGGGGGAAATCGGCGAGTCCTACGGGGCTCCGCTTGTATTGCTCCTTCTCGGCGGACTCATGCTGTCGACGGCGATGGCCAGCAGCGGCGCGCACAGGCGCCTGGCGCTTACCATGGTTAATTTCTTCGGCGGGACGAGCAGCAGGCGGTTGGTGCTCGGTTTCATGGCCGCTTCGGCGGTGCTGAGCATGTGGATTTCAAATACCGCCACGACGCTTATGATGCTTCCCGTTGCGCTGGCTGTTTTGGAAAAAGCAAATGATAAATCGCTTTCGGTTCCCCTGCTTCTCGGAATCGCGTACGCTGCGAGCGTGGGTGGCATCGGAACACCCATAGGAACTCCGCCCAATCTTGTGTTCAGCGAGATCTATTTCCAGAATACCGGCGTTGAGATTTCGTTTTTCACCTGGATGAGCTGGGCAATTCCGGTCGTCGTGATTTTCGTTCCGATAATCGGCCTCTATATCACGCGCCGCCTCCGCGGTTCAGGCGGTTTCAGTATGCCTGAAGTGGGAAAGTGGAGCTCTCACGAAGTGCGGGTTCTGGCCGTGTTCCTGCTCACGGCGATTGCCTGGATGACGCGCAGCGAACCGTTTGGCGGATGGAAAACCTGGTTCGGTGTTCCTGGGGCAAACGATGCCGGCGTCGCGCTTGCGGCAGTCATAGTGATGTTTCTTGTACCCAACGGCAAGGGAGGCAGGCTGCTTGACTGGGATACCGCGAGCGGCATTCCCTGGGGAATACTGATTCTGTTCGGTGGCGGCATAGCGATCGCCAAGGCTTTTATGGCGTCTGGGCTTAGCGTCGCGCTTGGAGAGGCGCTCTCCGGTCTTGGCGTTTTGCACATCGTCTTGATACTTGCCGTTATCTGTCTTGCGATTACTTTTCTTACGGAACTCACGAGCAACACGGCAACCACAACCCTGATGATGCCGATTCTGGCTGCTACAGCGATGGCAATGGACATTGAACCAGCATTATTGATGGTGCCCGCGGCAATGAGCGCAAGCTGTGCGTTCATGCTTCCGGTTGCCACGGCGCCGAACGTTGTGGTGTTCAGCACTGGAGCCTTCCCGACAAAAGTGATGGCGAGAGAGGGGTTAGCGCTTAATTTTATCGGTGCGTTGATTATTACGGCAGTGTGCGCAATTCTGCTTTAAATGGGAAGAGTTAGTGTGATGGGTCAAACATATATTGTTTCAGGGAAGCATTAACGGCATTTTTATCCTTCTTTGATAAGCATCCCAGTCGCCGAACAATCATCGATTTCTCTAATGTAAAGAGTTTTAAGCGCACTATTGACGGTACGGTTAAATTGGCGTCGGCGTGGTCCCTCAGCTTAACATCGCTTCGCCAGAAACTACTCTTAGCGGTCGTAATCATCGCTAAAATCAATTGATCATGATTATCGTTGAACTCCTCGGATGATATAACCAAAGCGGGCCTGCGCTTTTTAGTGGAGGAATCGGTAAAGGGAGAAGAAACAACTACGATATCGTGGGGTTTAAAGGTCACGCCATGCCTCTTCATCCTCATCCGACAGCCATTCTTCAAGGTTTAAAGAAACGCTGCCCAAATAAGCATCTTTAGCAGGTCTGAGCTTGGTTACAATAACACGGTCTCCGTCTAACTTGAAAACAAGTTTGTCACCTGTTTTAAAGTGTGCGGCCTTGCGCAATGCGTGAGGAATAGTGACTTGGCCTTTTGAGGTGATTTTAGAAATTTCCATAACAGCATATCTCCTTACATGTAAGGATAAGAAAGGAGTAAAGAGATGCAAGAGCACTGGAAGATAAATTAGTTGGGGCGAGCCAGGGAGGCGATTTTACCGCTACTGCCTCTTCTTGAATTGGATGAATCATGCTATCTCTCGTAGTTGGATTGAGTCTATGCCGGCGGTTGTGATAACATCTGATACAAGCACTACAAGATCATCCTGCTTCAATACCTGCTTTTCCTTCAGCAACCCGAAGGCATCTTGTATTCTCTGTTCGGGATCTTCGGATTCCTCCATGAGATGCGCGGTCACTGCCCTGTTCAGACATAACTGGCGCTTTATTCTTCTGTCGAAAGTTACTGCGTGAATAGGTGTTCTGGCCGGTCTGCAGTTTGTCGCCAGCTGGGCCATCAATCCTTTTTTCGTTATTACAACCAGACATTTGGCGTTTACAGATTCGGCGAGTTCAACCGCCGAAGCCGCTATGTGCTGCTTGAGGTCTCTCTTGAGAAGAAGTTTGCCCATCTGCAGACTCGTGAGACTTTCCGCTTTCAAGGCTATCTTGTTGAGATGCTCTATTGACCTTATCGGGTGTTTCCCGATTGTCGTTTCGCCCGAGAGCATAAGCGCGTCCACTTCCTCATAGACGGCGTTTGAGACGTCCGTTACTTCCGCCCGGGTGGGAATCGGGTTATCTATCATCGATTCAAGAAGATGGGTGGCGATTATCACTCTTTTGCCTTTTTCCTGGCATTTGCCGACTATCACTCTCTGTACATCCGGCAATTCCTCAATGCTTATTTCAATTCCCAGGTCTCCCCTGGCAACCATTACCGCATCTGATGCCTCGACGATTTCCTCTACGTTTCTTACCCCTTCTTGATCCTCGATTTTGGAGATGATTTTTATTTCTTCTCTGGCAGGCCCTAGCAGTTCTCTGAGTTCCAAGACGTCCTGTGCTTCCCTGACAAAGGAAAGGGCTATGTAATCAACTTCGTTTCTGACTCCGAACTCTATGTCCGCCTTGTCCTTGTCTGTTATTGAAGGAAGATTGACTTTTACCCCGGGCAGATTGACGTGGCGTTTGCTCTTCATGGTTCCGCCGTCGATCACTCTGCATTTCATGGTTCCATGGTCTTTTCTTGAGCACTTCGAGGTTTATAAGGCCGTTATCCACCGTTATCTTCTCGCCTACCTGCACTTCGTTGATGATGTCCTCGTAATTTATATGGATCGAGGACTCTTCAACATCGTCAGGTCTTACGGACACCGTGATTACATCTCCTTTGCTTATATGCAGGTCGCTTTGGAGAACCCCGGTTCTGATTTCGGGTCCCTGAGTGTCGAGTATCAGGGCAATTGAGTCTTCAACTTCCCTGTTTAAGGATTTTACCGTCCTGATTACTTCAAGGTGGCTTTCGTGAGTACCGTGTGACATGTTGAGGCGCACGGCGTTCATGCCCGCCTCGTACATTTTCATCAGCATTTCGTACGATTTTGTGGAGGGGCCTGAGGTGCAGATTATCTTCGTCTTTCTAAAGGGTTTCATAAGCGGGAAAATATGTCGGTAAATTCAGAAAAAGCAAAGTCTTTAACTCGAAGTTAATGCGGAAACGCCAAGCGGGAAAATGGACCCGGGATAAATTGCAAAGGATGATCCAAATCTAAAAAGCATTGCGCTGCGCTCGCTCAAGAAAGACCCGCGGATTCTCATGCCACTGCGAAAAGCCTATACTGCCATTATCCGTAAGGCAGCTTATCAGGCTGTTCATCGTCTGACGCAACTGATCTCCCTCCTGAGTGTTCGGATAGCTGAATGCGCCACCCTCAGAGGTTTCGTTATCAACAGCCGTAACCCTCAACCGCCCGTCCGAGTCCTCTGCTCTGAGCAGATGGCCAATTCTGCTGCCTGCGAGGGCATCCACATCGCCGTTTGTTATTGCCTCTGTCTCCTTTTCCTCGGAGGAAAAATAAATGACCAGAGGAGCGTCATCGCCCGGCGCCCGCAGGCGTACGCGGTTCTCAATACCTCCGGTTGAACCGGAACTCCTGATTCTGTGGGTTCGTTCACCTGTCATCACCCTCGATTCCTCCCCGGAACCGTCTTTAAGCGTAATAACCGTACCCGCCCGCACATAGCCTTCGTCATCGGTAATGCCGGTGGCTCGCAGCAGGTAGCTTTCTCCGGTTGTATCTTTTATCGCGCCGACTCTGGTGGAGCTGTCAAGGTCGTCGTAACTCATGATAGCGGAGTCGGCAGGAACAAGAAGGGACTGGCGGAACTGTATATGGGCCACACCGAAAGTAACAACAGGGGTCTCTGGGTTATCAGAAGCGAAACGCCTCTCTTCCAAAGCCGTAATTCCTCCTCCAACCAGATCGAAATCCTCGGATGCGCTTTTAAGCCAGATGCCGCTGAACGGACTGCCGATGCCGATGTGCCTGAAACGGAGGTGATCTCCGCTTAACCGGTCTGCTGCGGCGATCAAATCGGGTTCATAACCAAACGGTGTATTAAATGCGGGATCGTCGGGATTCTGGGTTTTCGCGTAACTTACCGGACTGAAATCTGTATAGAAACCGTAATTGATATCTGCGGATTCCAGACGATTGAGCACTTCGCCCGCCTCTGTGCAGGCGGCGTCGGGCAATCCGGAACTGCTTTCGTTTCCACAGCCCGTAGCAAGCAGCGCCGGAACGCAGAAAACGGCAAACAACAAAAAACGTCCGAAAAGATTTTTCAGCATTATTTTTACGCCTCCCAAGTCCCGGGTCTCAGACTCCTGAATCATACACAAGTATAGCATCCTTTTTCAGCGGCTTACTGGGCCCTTGATGAAAAAATGCGGCATCATTCTCAATTAGGGAGTGTTTTGCCCTCGTTTATATACAGGCTTTTTCTGCTGCCCTGGTTTCGCGCCGCAGTTCCTCAAGTTCTGTTTTCCTCTCCTTTTCTCCTGTTCTTTTTATAGGCGGGCAACCAGGTTTTTTGACAGCACTCCTGTTTTGTGATAGTAAACTGCTTTCTAATCTGACGAAACCCCTGAATTTTCCAAGACAAGATAATGGAATACATAGAGCATTTATCAGTAGAAAAATTCATTCTTTATCTTCTGATAATCCTTGTTTTTGCCAAGGCCTTCGGCCGGCTGGCAGAGAAAATCGGGCAACCCTCGGTTCTCGGGGAGCTTCTGGCCGGAGTTGTTCTCAGTGCAAGCGTTCTGGCGCTTGTTCCGTCCACCGAAGGCATGGTCGGATACGACATATTTCACCTGCTTGCGGAAATAGGGGTCGTTCTTCTTCTTTTCGAAATAGGCCTTGAAACCAGACTTGCGGACCTCATAAAAGTGGGGCCGGTCTCGGCGCTCGTAGCCGTAGTCGGGGTGGTTCTGCCTTTTGTGCTGGGATATTTCTGCGTAATCTATTTCCAGAAATTCTCCATACTCAGTCTTGAAGCCGGCATGGTCGGGCTCGTGGCCATAGTGACGGGAGCGACGCTCACCGCCACAAGCGTCGGGATCACGGCCAGGGTTCTGGCTGACCTTGACCGGCTCCAGACGAAAGAAGCCAGAATAGTCCTTACCGCCGCCATAATAGACGACGTGCTCGGGCTTATAATTCTCGGAGTCGTAAGCGGCATAGTGAGTTCTTTTGGATCAGAGGGCGCGGGGACGCAAGGGATCACCTTGAGTTCGGTGGCCTTTATATCCGCGAAAGCCTTCGGTTTTCTAGCCGTTTCCATAGTCCTCGGCAGGATTATCGCTCCCAGGATTTTCGGGTTTTTCGCCCGGATCGACAGAAGCAATCTCGTCTGGATCATGGCAATAGCTTTCTGTTTTGTATATTCCTACTGCTCGAATCTTTTTTCTCTTGCCCCCATAGTGGGGGCGTTCGCGGCCGGTCTGGTTCTTCGCGAAACGGATCAGTTCAAGACCATTGAGGCGAGCATAAAGCCCGTTTCGCACTTTTTCGCCCCGATATTTTTCGTGATGGTGGGGGCGGCCGTGGATGTTTCTGTATTTAATCCCTTTGTATCTGAAAATATTATGGTAATATCAATCGCTTTAATTCTTTTCGCGGTGGCGGTTGTAAGCAAGTACGCGAGCGGTTACGTGGTCTATGAAAAAGGCGTAAGAAAAAGCATAATTGGCGTCGGAATGATCCCGCGAGGCGAGGTTGGGCTTATTTTCGCGAAGATCGGACTTGTTCACGGTGTTTTTAAGACCGATCTTTTCTCCGCCGTCACTGCTATGGTTATACTGACAACCTTTATAGTGCCCCCGCTTTTGAAATGGATGTTTGAAAGGGAGGACAGGGAGCGTAAGCTGGCCGAAAGAACGGTCTAGCGAATAATCTTGAAGCCGGGTTAATGATGAGATTCTGTGGTCTTAAGACATTTTTACATGCTGCGATCTTTGCCTTGGCGCTTGTTCCCTCGGCAAATGCCGCGGAGAACATGCTGAGCGTCGATAGAACGCTGGCAATTCAGCTTGTTATTTTTCTGGTAGGGCTTTTTCTTCTGAACCGACTCATATTTCGCCCGCTTCTAGGGGTATGGGACAGGAGGGAGGAACTGACGACGGGCACGCTCAGGGAAGCTGAGGAGATGACCCGCAAAGCCGAGGGCGCCATCGCCGATTACAACGAGAAAATCGCCGAGGCGAGAGCTCAGGCGACAGAAACAAGAAACGAACTTCGCCAGCAGGGGCAGGGTGAATCCTCGAAGATGCTTGTTTCCGCAAGAGATGCCGCTCAGGCGGAACTTGAGGACACAAGAGAAACGCTTGAGAGAGAGGTTTCGAAAATAAGGGCGGACCTGCAAGGCGAAATAGAGGCGCTTGCGGCGCAGATAAGCGAACGCGTTCTGGAGAAGGGGGCGCAGCGCTGATGCCGGCTGCAGATTTTAATTTCCTGGGGGAACCACTAATTGGATAGTCATTTCGACTGGGTGTTTGTAGCGAAGTACGCCGTTAACCTGGGCCTGCTTCTGGGACTCATCATATACCTTATCAGAAAGCCTTTTCTCTCTTTTCTCAAGAACAGAAAGGAGAGGCTTCTCTCCGAAGTTGACAGGGCTGCGGCGGCGTCTGAGCAGGCGAAGATGACGCTTGAGGAATACTCGGCAAAACTTGACGCGGTTGCCTCGGAGATAGCGGCCCTTCAGGAGAACATAAGAAAACAAGGCGAGAACGAAAGGGATGAGCTTGTGGCCGCGGCGGGAAAAAGCTGCGAGATGATAAAAAAAGAGGTTGAGGACACGGTTCGTCTTGAAACCACCAAGGCGGTTTCAGAGATACAGTCAGAAGTGGTGGACTCGGCACTTGCACTTGCCGAAAAGATGATAAAGGAACGGATGGACGCGGATTTTACGACTGATTCGATTGACGATTTCGTAGAAATGATTGAGGAAGGAAAATGGCAACAGTTGCGACACTGAGAGATATTGTCTCGGCGCTTGTGGATTCCGCAGCGGACGAGCGTGAACTTTCAAGCGTGAGAGCCGACATGGAAAGCTTTTTTGAGAAGGTCTCCGGTTCGGGCGAGCTTCGGGACGTTCTTTTGAGCACGGTGTTTTCAATGGAGGAGAAAAAGGCGGTCCTCGGGGATTTTCTCGAGGCGGCATCTTTTCTTGAAGTCACGAAAAGATTTCTTCTGCTGGTTTTGGAAATGGAGAAGGTCGCAGCCCTTCTTGGCTCAAGGGAAGCTGTTCTCGCCAGGCTTGACGAGGCGGTTGGAAAGGTAACGGCCGAAATTACCTCGGCCAGAGATCTCAGCCAAAGCGACGTCGAGAGACTCAGCGCCGCGCTTTGTGCGGCTACCGGAAAGACAGTCGAGGTGTCGCTTAAGGTCGATCCTTCAATGATAGGCGGAATAAAGGCGCAGGTGGGGGACAAGGTTTACGATAACAGCGTCAGGACGCAGCTTGAGAGAATAAGAGGTGTTCTTTCTCCGTCCTGATCCCAATAATTCCAAAGGAGCTAGCAATGCAGGAACTAAGAGCAGAGAGTATAGGCGAGATTCTTAGAAACAGGATAAAGGGCTATGAGCGCAAGGTGGATACCGATGAGATCGGGACGGTTATTTCCGTCGGCGACGGTATCGCCAGGGTTTACGGTCTCGATCAGGCGGTAGCGGGAGAGCTCGTCGAGTTTGACGGCGGAATCACAGGACTTGTTCTTAACCTTGAAGAAGATAATGTCGGTGTCGCGCTTTTCGGAGAGGATTCCCACCTGAGCGAAGGAGGAATGGTAAAGCGAACGGGACGAATTGCCGAGGTGCCTGTCGGAGACGCGCTTGGCGGAAGGGTGGTTGACGCGCTTGGAAGGCCGATTGACGGTCTCGGAGAGATAGCCACTGCTGAAACAAGGCAGATAGAGGTGAAGGCCCCCGGAGTTATTTACCGCCAGTCGGTAAACGAGCCCCTTCAGACGGGACTTAAGGCCGTTGATTCCATGATACCGATAGGGAGAGGCCAGAGAGAGCTTATTCTGGGGGACCGTCAGGTCGGAAAGACCGCTATTGCGATTGACACGATAATAAACCAGAAAGAAGAGGATGTTCACTGCATATACGTTGCCATAGGGCAGAAACAGTCAACCGTGGCTCAGGTAGTCGACAAGCTAAAGGAGCACGACGCCATGAGGTACACGACCATAGTTTCCGCCACGGCAAGCACCCCGGCTCCTTTCCAGTTTCTTGCTCCTTTCTCCGGCTGCGCCTTGGGAGAGTATTTCAGAGACACAGGCCGCCACGCACTGATAATATACGATGATCTTACGAAACACGCATGGTCCTACCGCCAGCTCTCGCTTCTCCTCAAAAGACCGCCGGGACGCGAGGCTTACCCCGGGGATGTTTTCTATCTTCACTCGAGGCTTCTTGAGCGTGCCGCCAAGATGAGAGACGAGGACGGCGGCGGTTCACTTACAGCGCTTCCGATAATCGAAACGCAGGCAGGTGACGTGTCCGCCTACATTCCCACGAACGTGATTTCCATTACCGACGGGCAGATATACCTTGAGAGCGATCTTTTCTACTCGGGCGTGCGCCCTGCCATTAACGTTGGCCTTTCAGTTTCAAGGGTGGGAGGAAGCGCCCAGATAAAAGCGATGAAAAACGTTGCTGGAACCCTGAGGCTTGAGCTTGCCCAGTACAGGGAAGTTGAGGCCTTCGCGCAGTTCGCTTCCGACCTTGACAAGATAACGCAGAATCAGCTTGCTCGTGGAAGCAGGCTTGTCGAAGCCCTAAAGCAGGATCAGTACGAGCCGCAGACGGTTGAAAAGCAGATCCTGATAATATTCGCCGTTACAAACGGATATGTTGACGATTACCCGATTTCCGCGGTGAAAAAATACGAAAGAGAGTTAGGTTCTTTCCTTGAATCTAAGTACCCACAATATCTGGCGGAAATAAAAGAGAAAAAAGTTGTTTCGGATGAACTTCGCCAGAAACTCGTGGCGGCTTTTGACGAACTTAAAAACCAGCTAGGAGAACTCAGCTGACAAACTAGCGGGAAGAGAAAATGGCAAGTCTGAAACAGATAACGACAAAAATAAAAAGCGTAAGAAGCACGCGGCGGATAATGGGAGCCATGAAGCTCATAGCCGCCGTGCGTCTGCAGAAGGCCCAGGCGGCGCTTATGGCCTACAGGCCTTATTCTGATGCGTACCGCGATGTGGTCCTAAACGTGGCGGCACTTTCAGAATCAGAAGATCATCCCCTTCTTCGGGTCCCGGAGGAAAAAACGAACCTGCACGTTCTGTTCTTTACTTCCGACAGGGGGCTTTGCGGAAGTTTCAACAGCGCCCTGATAAGGAACATGCAGCACTATGTTGATGAGCAGAGCGAGGTTTTCGGGAACGTAAAACTGAGTTTCGTTGGAAGGCGGGGACGGGATTATTTCTCTAAAGGCGGGATTGCCACGGGCAAATACTACACGGGAGTCAATGAAAAAAATTCCCGGAAGTTCTCAGAGGAACTGGCCGCGGCGCTAACAGAGGAGTTCAGAGTCGGGGAGAGTGATGAAGTAGTGCTTGCTTATAACCACTTTGTTTCCGCTATTTCCCAGCGGATGACGTTTGAGAGGCTTCTTCCGCTTTCGGCGCAGGAAACTGATGATGGCGATAAGGAGAGTTCTTCTGATTACATCTTTGAGCCGGAAAAAGAGCGGATAATAGGATCGATTCTTCCGAAATACGTTCAGGTCAGGATTGAGCGCGCCATGAACGAGTCGCTCACAAGCGAGCACGCGGCGCGGATGACCGCAATGGAAAACGCGACCAGCAACGCGGATGACGTTATAGCGAAACTCACCCTGCTTTTCAACAAGACCAGGCAGGCGATCATTACAACGGAGCTTATGGATATCGTTAACGGTACGGAAGCTCAAAGGAAAGGAGGCAACGAGTAAAGATGAGTATTGAAGCAGCGTTTACGGCAGGAGGGGCAGCCAGCGATACGGCAGGTGGAGCCAACGACCAGATGGGGAAAATAATTCAGGTAACGGGTCCCGTGGTGGATGTCGAGTTTTCAGAAGGAGACCTTCCCACGGTATTTACAGCTCTTAAGGTAACCAACCCGGCGCTTGGAGAAGCGGAGTGGAATCTGGTTCTCGAGGTAGCTCAACAGCTTGGCGGAGGCCGCGTGAGGTGTATTGCCATGGACTCGACCGAGGGACTGAGAAGAGGGCAGGCAGCCCTTAACACCGGTGAAGGAATAACCGTTCCCGTTGGCAAGGAAGCATTGGGAAGAGTGCTTAATGTGGTAGGCGAACCAATAGACGAAGCGGGTCCCGTAGAGACTGAGGAGCGCTGGCCCATTCACCGTCCCGCGCCCGAGTTCGTCGAGCAGAGCACCAAGATGGAGCTCTTCGAGACGGGCATAAAGGTTATTGATCTTCTTGCTCCTTTTCTTAAGGGCGGGAAAATCGGTCTTTTCGGCGGAGCCGGGGTAGGTAAGACCGTTTTGCTGATGGAGCTCATCCATAACATAGCCAAGGAATACGGCGGCTACTCGGTTTTCGGCGGAGTGGGAGAGAGAACCAGGGAAGGAAACGATCTTTACTGGGAGATGAAGGAATCAGGGGTTCTTGGAAACACTGGGATGATATTCGGACAGATGAACGAGCCTCCGGGAGCGAGAGCCAGGGTTGCGCTTACTGCTCTTACGCTTGCTGAGTATTTCCGCGACACACAGGGTCAGGACGTCCTTCTTTTCATCGACAACATTTTCCGGTTCACCCAGGCGGGTTCCGAAGTATCAGCTCTTCTCGGAAGAACTCCTTCCGCTGTTGGTTATCAGCCGACTCTCTCGACCGACCTTGGGGAACTGCAGGAGAGAATTACTTCGACTGTGAAAGGCTCGATCACCTCGGTGCAGGCGATTTACGTTCCTGCGGACGACCTTACGGACCCTGCTCCCGCGACTACATTCGCGCACCTTGACGGAACCATCGTTCTCTCAAGGCAGTTGACTGAACTTGGAATATATCCGGCGGTTGACCCCCTTGACTCGACTTCCAATATTCTTGATCCGAGGATAGTAGGCGATGATCATTACAAGATAGCGAGGGATGTTCAGGAAGTTCTGCAGCGCTACAAGCAGCTCCAGGAGATAATCGCAATTCTTGGTATGGACGAACTCTCAGAAGAGGATAAACTCACAGTTGCCCGCGCCAGAAAGGTCCAGAGGTATCTATCCCAGCCTTTCCACGTGGCCGAGCAGTTCACGGGGACCCCGGGAAAGTACGTCCCCATCAAACAGACCATACAAGCTTTCGGCGAGATTATCTCGGGCGACATGGATGATATCCCCGAGCAGGCTTTCTATATGGTGGGCAATCTTGACGAAGTACGTGAGAAGGCGGCGGCAATCGCCTCCTGACGGGAGATCTCGAAATTGGCTGAAAAACTGAGACTTAAGATCATAACCCCGAAAAAGCTTGTGTTTGACGGGGAGGTCGAGGAACTGGTCGCTCCGGGGCAGATGGGGGAATTCGGCGTACTGCCGGGTCACGTACCTTTTCTTTCCGTGCTTTTTCCAGGGAGGCTCAGGTTCAAAACCGAAGAGTCGGGGGAAAATACGCTCATAATCCACGGCGGCCTTGCGGACGTAAAGGACGATACCGTCAGTATTCTTACCGACCAGTCTGAGAATCCCGAAGAGGTTGACGTTGCGGCCGCCAGAAAAGACGCTGATGCTTTCCAGAAAGAACTTGACGAGCTTCAGGATGCGGGAGATTCGGAAAGGGAAGAACTCGACAAAAAGCTCAGGATAGCACGCGCTCGAGTCGGAGATTAACCTTAACTACACTAACACCAGGTCTAGCTGCACTTTGAGAATCCGCATCCCCTGCAGGTAACGCAGCCGGATTCAAATGCAAGAGCCCTGCTTCCGCAATCAGGGCATTGCTCAAGCATAATGTCCGTTGAAGCCTTCTGGGCGCCGCCGTTTGCCTCTGCGACGGGATCGGCTTCGTCGCCGGATTTCTCCTTTGTTACGAAGTGACTTCTCAGCACTTTCGCTATGGCATCAGGGACGGACATTATAACCCTTCCCCCTGAAAAAACTGGTGAGGAACCTCCAATGGCCTCCAGCTGTTCCACGACATCTCTAACATCGACTCCTGACCTCAGAGACAGAGATATCAGCCTTCCAGTTGCCTCAGCATCCGCCATCGTAGTAAATCCAGATTTTCCAATCTGGACGAAAACTTCAAACGGCCTGCCTTCGTAACTGTTGACAGTTACGTAGAGATTCCCGTACCCAGTTTTTATCGCCTCGGTAAAACCTTCCAAGACCTGTGGCCTCGTGACCGGTTTCACCGCTTCTTTTTGAAGGGGATGAGGGGATGGTGTGAGGTTGGAGTGGGTGGTTGACATCCCTTCATCCCGGGGTGGAGAGTTTGTTTCTTCTTTTTCTTTCGCTTGGTCTTCCGTTATGAGTATTCCTTCCCTGGAACCTTCCCTGTAGACGGTTACTCCCTTGCAGCCGAGCTTCCAGGAGAGGAAATATATTTTCTCAACTTCCTCAAGGCTTATGTCCTTGGGAAGATTTACGGTGCTTGATATGCATGAATCTATGTGCTTTTGAATGGCGGCCTGCATGCGGACCCGAAGTTCCGGCTTTATCTCGTGGGAAGTGACGAAAGTGTCCGGAAGATCTGCCTCATCGTCCAGTCCGAATTTTTCCATGTACTCAGAGACAAGCGGGTGATAGACTTTGAACTCCCCTTCCGAAAGAGATTCCGAGCGGCGGAGATAGGAAAGGGCGAACATGGGCTCGACTCCGCTTGTGGTTCCCGCGAGAACCGAACCGCTTCCGACGGGGGGAACCGTGAGTATGCACGCGTTTCTAAGACCTTGCTTTTTTATTTTGCTCATCACGTTGTCGCGCATGCTTTTTACGAACGGATTCGCGATATGGCTTTTGAGGTCAAACACGGGGAAGGTTCCCTTTTCCTTGGCAAGGTCTGAGCTGGCCTCGTAAACTACGTTCTTTACGTGCTCGAAAAGTTCATCAGTGAACTTTATACCCTCGTCCGTATCATATTTTATGTTGAGTTTCGCAAGCATGTCTCCCAGGCCGGTGAACCCTACCCCTATTCTCCTTGATCTCATGGACGCTTTTGTCTGGAAGCTTATAGGATGTTTTTCAATGTTGTAGTCCAGTATGTCGTCGAGGAACCTGACGCTGTAGCGAAAAGCCTTCTCGAGTTCCTCCCATTGTATTGATGCATCTTCCTCGAAAGCGTTTTTGACGAACATTGAGAGATTTACGTTTCCAAGGCAGCAGTTCCCGTAATCCTCAAGCGCCTGCTCGCTGCACGGATTCACGCCGTTTACTTCCATGTTGGCGTATTCGGTGGGTGAGTATCTTTTAACCGTGTCCCAGAAAATAAGCCCGGGCTCGGCCGAGGACCACGCTGATTTAACTAGCTTGTCCCATATCTGACGGGCCCGCACGGTCTTTTTCATTTCGGTTTTCTCGTTTGAGAAACTGAGTTCGTAATCTGTGTCTTTTTCCACGGCCTTCATGAATTTGTCATCCACCTTAACCGAGATGTTGGCGAACTGGACCTTTGACCTTGCCTCGTCGTTTTTTATGTCGAGAAAGTCTATTATGTCCGGATGATCAACCTTCATGGTTATCATCAGGGCCCCTCTTCTTCCCGCCTGTCCTATGGTTCCGGTCGTCGTGGAGAGAAGATCCATGAAAGATACAGCTCCTGTTGAGTATATGGCTGAATTGTTCACCGGCGAGCCTTTCGGCCTCAGGAGCGATATGTCGGTACCGACTCCTCCTCCGAAAGAATAGGTCCTGGCGGCCTCTTTGCACCACTCGAATATTCCCTCTATGGAGTCTTCCTTTATGGGCATGTAGTAACAGTTAAGGAGCGTGGCTCTTCTCTTCTGACCGGCGCCGAAGAGAATCCTTCCGCCGGGTATGAACTTAAAATCGGATAAGAGCCAGTAGAAATTTTCCTCCCACTGCTTTCTCAGTTCCTTTTTTTCTTCGGGGGATGCTATTTCCCTGGCCACCCTTCGCCACATCTGCTCCGGAGTTTTTTCTATTATTTCTCCCTTTGGGTTGCGAAGAGCGTATTTTTCGTAGAAAACACGTGCCCTGAGCTTGTCTCCGCCGAAGGCGTCAATCGTTTCTGCAGGAATGTCTATGGTGTCGCTTGGAGCTTTTACATGTTCCGGAGAAGGTTCTTGAATCTGTGTTTCTTGTTCATTAACTGCTGTAGTTTCATGATCAGATGCTCCATTCGCAACGGTTTCGGGGTGGTTTTTATCTCCGGGCACATTCTCCTCCTTGGTTGTTCCTTATAGACATTGCCTTCCGGTTTACGCACAAGACATGTTGCTTATCTTGTGCGTGAGTCTTATTTAAACACAATATATTGGGCACTGTCAAGAAACTATTTCGTTTTTGTTAAGAATAAATTAGGACAGTTTCCGGAAACGGAAATTATTGAGTCCGAAACTTCAATGAGATCAGGCGATTAGCCGCGGACCATAAAAGTTTCCCGGCAACTTTCGGGTTATTAAAATTTCCTCTGCATCGGGCAGTCATCTCACGTGAGTTGAGTTTCCGGGGGATATATCAGCAATTTTTTGCGATCTGCCCCCAACGGGGTGACTTCACATTGAATTTGCTTCTCCTGTGTTATACTCTCGGAGCATGAAGAATGAAGTTTCCCCAGCAGGACGGTCAGAAGAAATTTCCGAAGTGCTGCGTTTCTGGTTCGGCGACCTGCGCGAGGGTGAACTGCCGGATAAAGAGAAGCAGATGACATGGTGGATGAAATCTGAGGAGTTTGACGATCTGGTAAGGCAGAGATTTGAAAAATATGTCCTACTTGCTGAAAAAGGGGAGCTTTCCCATTGGCTTGAAACACCTCTGGGCACCGTGGCGTTTATAGTGGTTGTTGATCAGTTTCCAAGGAATATCTACCGCGATACCCCGGGAGCGTTCTCAAGGGATGCTCTGGCGCTTAGTGTATGTCTTGAGGGCATTGAGAAGGGCTTTGACCGGGGCCTCCACCCTACGCACAGGACATTTTTCTATCTGCCGCTTATGCACTCGGAGAGCCCGGATATCCAACGCCTGAGCGTTCGGAAGTACTCCGCTCTTGAAAAAGAGTACACTACGCACCCGGAAATCAGGAAAACTCTCGCTTATTCTGCGGATTTTGCGGGACGACACTTCGACATAATAAAAAGATTCGGAAGATATCCCCACAGAAACGCGGCTTTGGGAAGAGAATCTACCCAGGAAGAAACCGAATTTCTAAAAGAACCGGGAAGTTCCTTCTGATCTTTTTCCCCGACCTTCTTTGTTGTTTAAGGTTAATCAAGCGGGTATCTATATGATGGCCGCGTCTGAGGACGGGCGTATTTTTGTATCGGAGAGGGCATTAGATTGAACATTGAGGAACTAATCAGCCGTACTTATCTTGGCAATCCAGTTGAATCGTGGCTCTGGGCGCTCGGAGCGGCAATTGTTTTAGCCTTTGTCTTTAATTTTATTCTCAAGAGGTTTGTAAGGTCGTTTGCCGGCTTTGCCGAGAAGACAGAAACCGATTTTGACGATCTGGTTTCGGCGCTCGTGGAGAAAACCAGCATAGTGCTGATCATAATTTTTTCGGTCTATGTGGCAACTTTCTTTCTTGACTTAACCGGGCAGCTGAAGGAATTACGAAAAAGCGTGGTAGTCATCTGCCTTCTCGTTCAGGTTGGTTTCTGGGGAGGGGGCTTCATTGATTATTACGTAACGAAGAAGCTCTCGAAAATCGGCGTCGGCGCCGGTGCCTCCATAACGCACATAAGGAGCCTCGGTTTTCTTGCGAAATCGGTTCTTTGGGTAATCCTCGTAATTCTGACGATCGACAACCTTGGTTTTGACCCGACCACTATAATCGCGGGGCTCGGCGTGGGTGGTATAGCCGTGGCGCTTGCTCTTCAGAATGTTCTGGGCGACCTGATAGCTTCGCTTTCCATTATTTTCGACAAGCCTTTTGAGGTCGGCGATTTCATAGTCATAGACAATATGAGCGGAGACGTGGAACACATAGGGCTTAAGACCACTCGTCTCAGGAGTCTCTCGGGTGAGCAGCTTGTTTTGTCGAATAACGACCTGCTGCAAAGCCGCCTGAAAAACTACAAGAGGATGGACACCCGCAGGATTCTTTTCTCCCTCGGCGTTGTTTATGAGACATCCTACGATGACCTTGCGAGAATACCCAGACTGATAAAGGAAATAATAGACGCGGAACCGAAGGCCAGATTCGCCAGGGCGCATTTCAGCAGTTACGGCGATTTTGCCCTTAACTACGATATAGTTTACTTTGTTCTTACTCCCTTGTTTGACGATTACATGGATACACAGCAGAGCGTTAACCTCAAGATATTCAAAAGGTTCGCCGAAGAGGGAATAGAGTTTGCCTATCCGACCCGGAAGGTTTTTCTTGATTCGACGCAAGATGCGTCGCCCGGTGCGGGGGCGGGAGACTGAGTTGGCCAAAAAAGCGTGGGGAGGACGTTTCGCTTCCCGGACACACAATATCGCCGAGAAATTCTCGGAATCGGTAAGTTTCGACAGGCGTCTTTACAAAGAAGACATAAGGGGAAGTATCGCCCACGTGAAGATGCTTCGCGAGACCGGGATTATTCCCCGCAAGGATGCGGCCCGGATAACCAAGGGCCTGCGGGAAATCGAAAAGGAAATAGACCGCGGGGAGTTTGCTTTCAGCGAGAGCTGCGAGGATATCCATCTCAATATAGAAAAAAGGCTTATTGAGAAAACAGGCTCTTCGGGCGCCATGGTACACACCGCCAGGAGCAGAAACGATCAGGTTCTAACTGACACTAGGCTTTACTTGAGGGGGGAAACAGAAGAGATAATTTCACTTGTGTGCGCCTTGGCGGAGCAGTTCGTCGAGCTCTCCGCCAAGAACCTGGAAGTGCTCCTCCCTCTCTATACCCACATGCAGCGTGCGCAGCCTGTACTTCTCTCTCACCATCTTCTGGCCTACTACGAAATGCTGAAGCGCGACCGCAAGAGGTTTCTTGACTGTCTTTCCAGGGTGGATGTGAGCCCGCTTGGAAGCTGCGCCGGGGCGGGAACTTCGTTTCCGATAAACAGGGAGATGACCGCCGAAGATCTGGGTTTTAAGTCTGTTTCCAGAAACAGCATTGATGCGGTGAGCGACCGTGATTTCTGCGCGGAATTCGTATTCTGCTGCTCGGTTCTTATGATGCATCTGAGCAGGTTTTCCGAGGAACTTGTTTTGTGGAGCGCAAAGGAGTTTGACTTCGTTGACCTCGGGGACGGGTTCACTACGGGTTCAAGCATAATGCCCCAGAAAAAGAATCCCGACATGTCGGAACTCACCCGGGGAAAAACTGCCAGGGTCTACGGGAACCTCACCGCGCTTCTGACTCTGATGAAAGGACTTCCGCTTTCCTACAACAGGGACATGCAGGAGGATAAGGAACCTCTTTTCGATACGGCTGACACTGTAAAGCTTTGCCTTCGGGTTAATATCGAAATGCTTAAGACGCTTGAATTCAAGGAAGAAAACATGAAAAAGGCGCTTAGGGGAGGCTTCGTGACCGCGACCGACGTGGCGGACTATCTGGCCCGCAAAGGTGTCCCGTTCCGCTTGGCCCATGAGACCGTGGGGAAGATAGTTTCTTACGCTGAGCGGGGCGCAAAGGAACTCTCAGATCTTGAGCTCTCCGAGTTCCGCAGGTTTTCCAAAAAAATCGACGAGGACATTTTCCAGGTGATAACGCTCTCGGGTTCCGTTGAGAGCAGGAGTTCTCTGGGCGGCACTTCAACCTCGAACGTAAAAAAAGAGATAGCAAACGCCAGAAGGTTCCTCAAGAAATGCATGTAGCCGTTTTTTCGATTGTCTCGGCAATGGTTTTCATTCTGTTTGCGGTGAGCCATGGGTTTTAAGCTTGAGGGACTTTACGTGATTACCGACGAGGAACTGATTCCGCGCGGTTCTTTCTGCGAAACAGTTGAGAAATCGTTGGCGGGGGGAGCTCGAATCGTTCAGTTAAGGGACAAAACTTCCCCGCGCTCAGAAGTCGTTGCCCTGGGCCGGGAGCTTCTCGGTATTACGAGCAGATACGGCGTGCCGCTTATAATAAACGATTCCCCGGAACTCATGATGGAAATAAAGGCCGACGGGGTGCATCTGGGCGAGGACGACCCGAACATAATACCCACTAGAAAGAAGTTGGGTAACGGCGCCATCATAGGCGTTTCCTGTTACGGTTCTCTTCCAAGAGGCATACACGCCGAGAGGATGGGCGCCGATTATGTTGTTTTCGGCACACCCTGGGCCACTCCTACTAAACCCGGCAGAATCCCTACCCCTTTTGAAACTCTGATCGAGGCGAAAACCGCTATCACGGGAATCCCGATATTCGCCATAGGGGGGATATTCCCCCATAACGCAGCGCAGGTGCTTGCCACCGGAGTGGACGGTGTAGCGGTTATAACAAGCGTTTTCGGCTCAAACGATCCCGAGAAGTCCTCAAGGGATATTTGCTCCGTTCTTGAGGACCGCTTGGCTGTATGATCATGCGGGCGGGGGAGCAGGCCTCAAAGAAACATAAGTGAACCGAGCAAGAAAAAAAAGGGGAAGCCACGTAGAGATCGCTTTCCCCTTTTTGATTGTTTTGCCGCAATAGGTCTTTTAACGTGGGAGGAAGGCAAAAACCCGCTTCGGTTTATTTTTCTTCCGTGCCGTTTTTCCAAGAGACCAGGAAGAACATAGAGGATACTATCAAGAGCAGATTGAATATAGTGTTTTGAGAAGCATCCCCAGTCTCCGGTGCCGCGACTGCGCACCCTTTCTTTTTGCTGCTAGCTGGAGGTGGATCCGGATAAAAACCGGAACCTAAAATAAAATCTTCATTGCCGAAAAGCTTCACATTTGCACCGTAGACAATTTTCCGCGAAGTTCCGGTGGCTTTTCCCTTTTCATTGATTTCGTCTCCGGAAAAAGAAGGATTGTCCCACCTGTATTCTGCAAAGCCATTTCCTTGGTATACCGCCTTGTCAATTTCATGTCCTACATCTTTACCATCTCCGTCCAAAACATGGAGGGTTGTGCCTTCGAGGGCGGGGTTGTGTGCGTTAAAAACAACTATTTCACCTCCCTGGGGTCCGCTGGGACGTTGCATGATGAACAGATAAATAGCGCCATTGTTCCAGGCTTTATCGTCTCTGAACTCTCTTAGGACGGCGAAGGTCTCACCTGCGGTGCTGGCCTGCCCGATATAGTCTTTCGCGTTCATAACGAAACTTTTCAAAGTCTCCTTGTCCACTACGTCGTTAGCTACTGTCTTAGCGGAAGCCGGAGCGACCATAAAAAGACCTGCCAAGATTGAGGTGAAAAGCATTGTAGAAAGTTGTTTCTTCACGATATCGATTCCTCCCAGAACCCAAAATTTAGTATTTAGATTCTGCTTTTTTTCTCCGGCGGAGTCAAGCAAAATATTAGGGTGTGCTGCCGATAAAATGCCGAATTCCAAGAGCGGCGTCGAAGAAGAATTTTCTTGAAGGTAAGTTATGCGAGAAATCCGCAAAGTGTCGCGTGGAAGACATTTTAGTCCTCAAATAGTCATTTAAAACCGCACTGTTTCAACGCGTGAGTTGTAACTAACGAAGCAATTCCAGCGGTAAGCTTTATTCGGGTTTTGAGCATATGACGAGATGATTTGAAGCTCTTCCCTCGTCAACCAGTCTCAGATAAGTATCGAAATACTCAATGTGATAGCGGGTGTTTTCCTCTCCTTGCTCTTCGGCAATCACGGATGAGTGCTTTCTGTAGGCGTCCCCCCAGTTTTTCACCTGAACCCGGAAATCCGCCACGTACTCGGTTATCTCCTCGATACGGAATCCGGCATCCTCAAGTTTTTCCCTGTAATTTTCAAGCGAATCGTAATATTGCGGAATGAGGTAGCCTCTTGCCATTTTCTGTTTTGTTTTCTCGTCGCCTGATATCTCGAAGGTGCCGCTTAAAAACGCCCATGTGCCGGAGGGCTTAAGCACTCTCAGAACCTCCCTGAAAAGTCCCGTCTTGTCGGAGAACACGTTCAAGACGTTAAGACTTATGGCGAGATCAAATGTGTTTTCCGAAAACGGCATCTTCATCGCGTCACCCAAATGAAATTCCATCTGTTCCTCAAGCCCGGAGCTCTTCGCGAGTTTTCCCGACACGTCCACTCCCACCTCGTTAATTTCTATTCCCGATACCCTGCAACCGGTCCTGTCGGCTATGTATACTGCTGGACCGCCCGCTCCGCTTCCGACGTCAAGCACGTGGATTGTTTTCTCTATGCCGAGGCGGGGAATCAGCTGGTCAAGATAACGGGGAGTAATGAACGACTGCTGTCCTATATCGTCCTCTGTACCCCATATGGACTCTCTTATGAGTCTGTTCGCGGGACTGTCGAGCTGGTGAAGCTCGGAGTAATCTACCCCTATGGGTTTTTCGTTCATATGCCTTGCTCCCCTCCGTTTAGGTTCTGAGATTCCAATTGAATTTACACTCTGCCTGCCTGAAAACAACCCTACGCGATCTGCGGAAGGTAAAAGCGTCTGGAAACGGGCAAAAAAAAGGGCATATCAGGAGTTTTTTCCTGACATGCCCCTGGAGTATTAATCGTGCGCGGCGAAACCGCTGCGACACGATTTCCTGAGACTACTAGAAGATCGCGACGTCAAAGTCGTAGCGGAAACCAAGACTTATGGTGTTTTCGGTGTCTCCCCCTTCATTATCTACAACTACCCATTCCACAAACACGTCAGTGCTTGGATGCACTTCCTTTACCAGCGTGATGTTGCCGCCGAGTTTTTCTGTGGAGTCGTCGTCATCATAAGCGAAGAATCCCGCAAGCGCTGTCATTCCGCCGCCGAAGGAAAGAGCTCCCACTACGTCAAGTGTGTAGGGGTTTGTTTCCGACCCGACGTCAGGATCGCTTTGTATGTACTGGTAAGTAACCGCCAGGTAGAGATTCTCTGTAGCGTTAAGACTGGCGCCGACGCCGAACATATCCCTCTTGAGGTTCTCAGTCATCCTTGTTCTGCCGCAGATAGGACACACCCACGTAAAGAGGTCCTCCGCTGTAGCCGAGACCCACCGTAGCTGCGTCAACATCGTCAGAATCAGTGCCCCCATCATTGCTTCCCGACGTGCCGTCTACCTGTATGCCCGCGTCTATATTGAGGTTCCCGACGCTGTTCGCGTACCTTACGAAGTTGCTGCTGCGGAAGGGGCCTTCGTTATCATATCCGAAAGGGCTTGCCCTGTGATAGAAAATGTCCGTTACTTCTGCGACTACGTTATAGTACGGATCCCACTGCTTACCTATTCCCACAAAGCCTAAATCCGAGCTTTTAAGACCCACGTAGGCCTGGCGGGCGTCGCCGAAGTTTCCGTTTTTCTCAATATCGACATCCCACTCACCGTGGAGAACCGCGGTAAGCGTGTCGCTTATCTGGGTGTTGGCCTTGATGCCGACCCGCGAGAGCGCGTCTGTGATATCGGTTGACCCACCGTCAGCGTCGTTGTAGGTGACCCTTGGCCAGAACCTTCCGTAAATAGAAACGTCAGTATCCTTTATGACCGGCGCTTCCTCCATTACCATCTCTTCTACTGGTGCTGCTTCCTCCACAGCCTCCTCCGCTTCCGCGTTGCCCTCTCCTGCGGATGCCGGAATCGACATCACCAAGGGTATGGCGGCAAGCAGACATACCATAAAAATATTACTGAAAAAGCGACTCATAATTTTTCCCTCCTTATATAAATCTGCCTTTATCTGTTTAAAAACCTGCAATTTTTTTTATTCGGGTGAGAATTTACGAGTGGATCTTAAAAACCGAGAAATTCCAAAGACAGGGTTCTTGCTAGTCCAATTACTTCGTAAACACGCCCCCCCTTCCCTTAAACCCTACCATAAAGCAAAGAGCATTTTAAGAGAATTTTCTTTGCTGAACTTTCTATGCTTAAGCAGTCGGGTTGGTGCCCGACTCAGTCGCTGAAATTAAAGACGGTGCCTTTTCTTCTTACGTCAGTTTTTTCCGAAAGAGCGTGGGAGACTATGGGAAGGGCTATGGTGGCGTCGCAGTAGCACTGCACAAGGCTTCCTTCGGGGTTTTCCTTTCCCCAGGAAACCGCCTCTTCGAAAGTGCACCCCGAAAGTCCTCCCCACTGCGGAGAGTCGGTTGTAATCTGGATTGCGTACTTATGAGGATAATAGGTTTCCTGCTCTCCGGTGCCCTTGCGGTTAAACCCGGACTCTCTTCCCGGTACCTTCCTGTCCTCGTAAAGAAGGTCGCCCGTTACGGCGAAAAGCTGAATAAAGTCTTTCGGGACCCCGCCGCCTATGTAGATCACTCCCGTGTCAGTTACGCACTTTCCCATTTCCATGAATTCCACGTAGTCCTGTATGGCGTCGATTGTGAGATGATGTCCCTTGCTTTCGGCTATGAGCGCCGCGTCTCCATAAGGACTGTCTGCTATGGCGGGACAGAAAACGGGAACTTCGTTTCTCGCCGCGGCGGCTATGATGCAGTTTATGTTTTTCTTGTCTAGCCACTGTCCGCATCTTTTTAGAAATTCCCTTGAGGAATAGCTTCGGGACTTATCAAGGGTCATTATGAACTCTGCCAGAAGTTCCGTCATCTCAAGGTAATCGGGTTCTTTTCCGTAAACGTCGTAGTAGCGGTTTATCCCCTCGGCAAAAAGCCTGCTGTCGTCTTCATTCGGGTTTCCCTGCCAGTACGAAAATCCCATCGCTTCCACTATGTCCTCGGAGATGTTGGCGCCAGTGGGAATCAGAACATCTATATACCGGTTCTCGATCATCCAGTTTATTATCTTCCACTGCCCGGTAGTGGAAAGGGAGCCCGCGTATCCGAAAAAAATGGTGAGATCCGGTGCTTCCACCATCTTATGGAAAACATCCGTCGCCCTGGCAAGGTTTCTGCCCTGAAATCCTGTTTCCGCCATTTCCTCAAGCAGTTTTGAGATTGGCTTTTCGGGCAAAACCTCTATCGCTTTTACCTTTTTGCGCAGATAGTCCGGATTTTCCGCCATCTGTTTCTCCTTATCCTCAGACTCTTATGTCAACGAGCCTTTTGGGCACGTAGACGAAGTTCTTTATTTCCCGCCCCGCTATATACTCCGCCACTTTGCTGTCGGAAAGTGCCGCTTCCCTAGCGGTTTCCTCATCCGCTTCCGCGCTTATGGAAATCTGGTTTCTCACCCTGGAGTTAACCCTGACGGGTATGGTTATCTCCGCGCTCTCAAAAGCGTCCTCGTCCCACTTTATCCACTCCTTATCAACCAGGCTTCCGTTCTCTCCCGAAAGTTCCCAGAGTTCTTCTGCGAAATGCGGGGCCATGGGGTACACAAGTCTTGTTATTGCAAGCAGTGCCGCGCGGGCATCCCCCCTCGCCACGCTTTTTTCCTTCCAAAGCGCGCCAAGTTCATTGAAAAGCTCCATTATGGCCGATATGGCGGTGTTGAACTTGAAGCTCTCTATATCCTCCGTGACTTTCCTTATTGTCCTGTTTGTCGCGGCCGCAAGCGCTTGAGCCTTTCCCTCCGCAGGAAGCTTTCCTGACTCTTCGTTTTGCGGCTCTGAGAAAAACTCCGTCGCGAAACGCCATACCCTTCCAAGGAACCTGAACATTCCGTTCACCCCCCGCTCGCTCCACTCAAGGTCTTTTTCCACGGGGGCGGCAAACAGCATGAACATCCTCACTGTGTCGGCTCCGTAATGCGCTATCATGTCGTCGGGATCCACCGTGTTGCCGAGGGATTTTGACATCTTGGCCCCGTCTTTTACCACCATCCCCTGGGTGAGAAGATTCTCGAAGGGTTCATCGAGCTTGAGAAGGCCGATGTCGCGAAGCGCCTTTGTGAAGAATCTTGAGTAAAGCAGGTGAAGTATTGCGTGCTCTATTCCGCCTATGTACTGGTTCACCGGAAGCCAGTAAGAGGCTTTTTCAGGATCGAACATGCCGTTTTCAAAATCGGGGGAGGCGTACCTTAGAAAGTACCAGGATGACTCCATAAAGGTATCCATCGTGTCGGTTTCACGTCTCGCGGGCTCTCCGCAGGCGGGACAATTTGTAGCGATGAAGCTTTCGATCTTGGAGAGAGCGGGAATGCGTTCTCCGTCAATATCTATTTCAAGCGGAAGCTCCACGGGAAGATCTGAGTCTGGTACCGGCACTTCTCCGCAACGCTCGCAGTAGATTATGGGTATCGGCGCTCCCCAGTAGCGCTGCCTTGAGATTCCCCAGTCCCGAAGGCGGTAGTTTGTCTTCGTTCCGCCCGCGCCGTTTTCCCGGAGAAAACCGGCTATCTTTGCGAAGGCTTCCTGCGAGGTAAGTCCCGAGAGCCACCCGGAATCTCCCAGGACCCCTTTTTCCGTAAACGCCTGCGCCCCGATGTCAAAATCACTTCCGTCTTCGGGGAAAATCACCTGTTTTATATCGAGACCGTATTTTTTCGCGAATTCCCAGTCCCTCTGGTCATGCGCTGGAACGCTCATCACCGCCCCCGTTCCGTAGCTCATCAGCACGAAATTTGCGATCCAAACCGGTATTTTCTCTCCGCTTATCGGGTGGGTGGCGTCTATTCCAAGGGGGACCCCGCTTTTTTCCATGGTCTCGATCTCCGCTTCGGAAACCGGGGCCTTGCGGCAGTGGGAGATAAAATCCGCGACCTCGGGCCGCTGCTTTGCCACCTCGCCCGCAAGCGGATGCTCGGGCGCAAGCGCCAGGTAGGTCACTCCCATTATCGTGTCGGGCCGCGTGGTGAATATCCTGAGGGGGGTTTTCTGCCCGTCAACAAAGAATTCCGCCTCCACTCCCTCGGATCTGCCTATCCAGTTTTTCTGCATGGTTTTTACTGCGTCGGGCCACCCTGTCATCCGCTCAAGTTCGCCCAGCAGTTCTTCTGAGTAGTCGCTTACCCTGAGGAACCACTGCGGTATTTCCTTTTTTTCTACAACAGCCCCCGAGCGCCACCCCCTGCCGTCGATTACCTGCTCGTTTGCGAGCACTGTCTGGTCAACCGGGTCCCAGTTCACAACCGAGGTCCTTTTGTAGGCGAGTCCCTCGCGGTGAAGCCTGGTGAAAAGCCATTGCTCCCAGCGGTAATATTCAACATCGCACGTCGCAATTTCCCTGCTCCAGTCATAGCTGAATCCAAGACGCATGAGCTGCTGTTTCATCTGCTCTATGTTGGCCCGCGTCCAGGTCGAGGGATGTATGGCGTTCTGTATGGCTGCGTTTTCGGCGGGAAGGCCGAAGGCGTCCCATCCGATGGGATGGAGGACGTTAAAACCCCTGGATCTTTTGAATCTTGAGACAACGTCCCCGATAGTGTAGTTCCTCACGTGCCCCATGTGGATTCTCCCCGACGGGTAGGGAAACATCTCGAGGACATAGTATTTTTTTCCGCGGGCACGCTCCGAGACTTTGTAGGCGGATTTTTCCGTCCAGAGTTCCTGCCATTTTTTCTCGATTTCCTGGGGTTTGTAATCCGCCATTTTCTCGGGGGAAAGCGCCTTTGGGGTTCGGGTGTGAGATTTCTGTGAACGCGCTCTTATTCTAATTAAAACCCTCACTGCTTTCAAACACTTTCGCGTGTGAAGACTGGGATTCAGCTCTTTCGCCACCAGTCGTCGTTTGTGTTAAACTCTCTCTCGTAAGCAATGAGTTCCAGTGAATTCTACGAAACAACCCAGGCGCTTGGAAATTACCTGCGCTTCTGCAAGGAGATCGGTATAGAGGAATTACCGTTGGGAATTGTTGCGGGAGGGATTGAAATAGCGGACACCGAGAAAAACGAAACCTCTTTTTCATCTGATTCCGGGAAGCAGGGCGGTTCATCAGCTGCAACTGCCCCGACACTTTCGGAAATAAGAGAAGAGCTTGGAGACTGCACAAGATGCCGTCTCTGCGAGACTAGAAAGAGCATAGTGTTCGGAGAAGGCAACCCCAACGCCAGACTGGTATTTGTCGGAGAGGGCCCGGGAAGGGACGAAGACATACAGGGAAGGCCCTTTGTCGGGAGGGCGGGACAGCTGCTTACGAAGATAATTCAGGCTATGAAGCTTGAGAGAAAGGATGTGTACATATGCAACGTGGTGAAATGCAGACCTCCTGGAAACAGGAATCCGGAACCCGATGAGGTGGCAAGCTGCGAACCATTTCTCGCCAAACAGATAGAGAGCATAAATCCCGAGGTCATAGTCTGTCTCGGAAGCGTCGCCACCGGATTGATGCTCAAGCTTAAGAACTTCAAGATGGGGCAGTTGAGGGGCACTTTTCACCAGTACGGAAACTCAAAGCTTATGATCACGTACCATCCCGCCGCGCTTCTTCGAAACCAGTCTTTTAAGAAGCCGGTGTGGGAAGACATGAAGCTTGTCATGAAGGAACTCGGTATACCTGTCAGCGGGTGATTAGCTCAGTGGATTAGAGCACAGGCCTCCGGAGCCTGGGGTCGGGGGTTCGAATCCCCCATCGCCCGCCATATCATTCAAAAGGTAACGCTAACTCAGCATTAATGTGAGCATTTAGTTGATTTAATGCTCGAATAAATGCTCGTCAGCATTAACGTGAGCATTTAGTTGATTTAATGCTTAAATAAATGCTCGTCAGCATTAACGTGAGCATTTCTTAAACTCATGTCGTGCGCATCTGCCTCGTCCCGGAGGTTGGAGATCAGTGTTCTCCTGCTGCAACTCGGTCATTAGCCGGTGTACCTGATTGCGGTCAAAGCGGGTGATCTGCCGGATCTCTTTATTGCTCAATCCCGGCTCACCCCGACGGGCGCGCTCCATCAGAATGCTCAGCACTCGGGTTTTGGCGGCTTCCCAGTCAATGCGTCGGCGTACTTCACCTTGATCGCCTTCATACAGGCGGTTGTACAGGTCCGGGTTTATGCACCAGTAGGATCCTCGTCCCTTGCCGCCGTGTTCAATATAACCCTCGGACTCCATACCCGAGAGCCTCTCGCGGATTTCGGGCTCATTCCGTTGGCAAAGGGTTGCCGCTGTGCCAGTGTCTATCTCCGGGTGCTTAAGCAGGTACTGCAACAGCAACAGTTTATCCACTTCCAGATTGCGCCCGTGATCACTCTCCTCGGCTACGAACAGGCGAAAAGCAGCATTAAGGTCCCTTTTAGCGAAACCCACCAGAACGGATTCGCCGACTTCGCGGATATAAGGCGGCTCCTTGCCTTCAATAAGCAAGGCGGAAAACATACGGTTTATCCCCAGGTTACTGCGGTTGACAATGCGCAGACGAGTTAGAGCTTCAACCAGCAAAGGGTTTCTGGAAGCGGGTTGATGATGAAGAATATTGTCAGGCGTAATACCTGCGATAAAACCGCCGTTGTTACTGATCTCCAGCTGGCTGGGATACAGCTTGACCATTACTGGTCCCGCTATGCGCAGGTCAGCGTGGCAGAATGCATTCATCAACGCTTCCCGTACGGCAATTTCTGGCCAAGTACGATATTCATAGTGGAACAGACCCTGTTTGTAGGTGGTGATGGGGTTGAAGGGCACAAGCAGTTCTTCAATGCGCTGCACAGATAAGGGCAAAGCGCTGATGCGATCTTCCCGGACACTGTAATCAGTATCGGAAGTCATCTGCAGGAAGGTCCAGTTATGACCGGGCAGGTATTCTCGGATGGCGGCTTCGTTGCCTGCCAGCAGGATTGCAGCCCTAGTGAGTTTGCTGCGCCTGATCAGTCCAAGCGTGGTGAGCATCTCTACATCGGAGAGTCGGAGCAAATCATCTGGGGCTCTCTCCTTGCGAGCCTGATTCCGGAGGGATTCCAGCGCGGCAGCAGACAGCAGTGCGGCATCCACCTTCGCAACGGGTTCTGCCGTGTAATCGGTTTCGCCTGTTTCTACACCTATTTTTCGCCTCAACGTGCCAGTTAACGGCACACAATCCTTACTGATACGAATCGTACCTCGCCCAGCGGTATCTGTGTAGGGTGGCATGCCAGGGTAAATTTGCATTAAGAGCAACCGGCCGGTGCCCTCCGGCACAGCCAGTTCTTCAAATACCGGTGTTATCTTGGGATCGGTCTGTTCATACACTGCCTTTTTGAGCAGGTTCGAGTCGATTTCTGGTGGCACACCCAGAATGGCGCGCTCACGGCCCTTAACTCTATCTGCCACACCGAATACGACTGTGCCGCCTCCGCCATTGGCCATGCACACCGCCATCTGCACTACTGTCTTTACGGCGTCATCCCGACTTTTAAGATCCCATTGTTTAAAGTCGAGATACTGATCCTCCAGATCATCGGCGACGCAGTGGTTCAGTTCTGCAAGCAGTGTTTCGATATTGGCGGCGGTTCGCATGGTGCAGTCAGCTTTTTATTTGATCTATACAGGCCCCTTCGCCAGCGCATCCTTGAGTTGGCTTTTCACTTCTTCTGCCCAAGCATCGATTTCGTCATCCGTTCTCAAGGTTGCATATTGCGATTTATTCGTACACCCATTCCGATTGAATTCGGACAGCTGAATCTCTTTTTTTCCTTTTCCCTCAAAACAGACTTTAACACGTCTGGAATTTTTCTGTCAAACCATGAGCAAAAAGTCTTTTTTCTTTTTTTGCCAGCTCCCGCTTTTCTCCTTCCTCATCCTCCACTTTTTTATCGACTCTTCACCCTGAATTCCCAACTGCAGGAATTGACATGACACTTTGAGGGGTGTGGGTCAGAAGAACTACTTTGAAAGTTTTGCTTGCCTGCTTTACCGTGTGCTTGAGTGTGCGGTCGATGAACATGAAATTTCCCGACTAATACAGAAGTCAACTTTACATTAGTCGGGATCAGTCGGCGTGTTAAATCGATCTGTTTGAAAGGAAAGACCGCTATTTCCTGAGCACGGTGTACATGGTTTTCTCGTCAGACCAGTTGATTTTGTCAGGGTCTTCGTAGGATTCACGGATGTTTTTCCTGAATTCCGCAAGGGATCTTTCAAACTCCTGACTCTCATAGAGATAAAAAGTCGAGTAGTGCATAGTCTGCGCCCTCTCAACCAGCTCCTGCAGGGAATTTTCCCTGGAGAGAACAAGTGTTTTTGTCTCAATAAGCTCAAGCCCCTCTGTGCTTTTGATCTCTGACTCAAGTCTTTCGGTATTGTAGAAGTCCGATTCCTTCTGGTTATACGAAGGAAAGTGCTTTCCCCATATGCTTTTCATGCTCTGGGTCTTGGTTCTTGTGTAAATAAAAAGAAACGATCCCTCTCTTAGCACCCTTGCACTTTCCGCAAGGAATTTCGGGGTGTTGAAAAAATGTATGGCATTGAAGCAGAATACGGCGTCAAGCGCACTGTCCCCGATTGGAAGCTCCTGGGCCATGGCGATTTTGGTCGCGTAGTTTTGGATGCCGTGATCCTCAAGATACTGCTCAAGGCTCTCAAGCATGAACTCGTTAGTGTCATAGCAGTAAAGAAACAGGTCCTCTTTGCCCAGGTGCTCAAAGAACAGTCTTGCGTACCGTCCTGCACCGGCTCCCACGTCGGCAGCCTTTATTTTCCCCTTGTCCCCTATTATTTCCTTTACGTAGAGCACGGGCTCTGAGTCTGTGACTCTCAGGGACCTGTAGATTTCCGCTACCCGTGCGTAGTGACCCTGCGTTTTCTTTATGAACTGTTGGGTTTTCATTATGTTCCTCTCCGGTGTGAGTATGAAGTTGCTACTGCCGCTTGGTCGATTAGGGCTTCAGCCCCGGGACTGGGAGCCCAGAATATTTTTCTGGAAACTTTCCGCGACTTCCCGAAACAGGTAAGCAACCGTATCGGGAAGGTCGTCAATCCCGCACCATTTTCTTTTTCTGTCCCTTTCGTAATCTCCCGTATCTTCAATGGCTCTGGCGCGGAAAAAAGTGTAGAGGACATCTCTTTTTCCCCCTTCAATGATCATTATGTCAAGAGGCTGCTCTATTTCCACCTTGTATCCGCTTTCCTCAAGACATTCCCGCTCCGCCGCCTCGGCCGGAGTTTCGCCGTAATCGACTCCCCCGGCTGGAAACACCCATGAGTCACCCAGCTTTCTTGAACTCACAAGTATGACTTCGATTCCTCCCGAACTGCTTTCTCTGTAGGCGACGACACCGGCTTTCTGTACGGGTTTACGCATTTAGTTGAGAATGTTAGCCTAAAAATAGAATATGAACAGGCAGAAAATCTTATTTTTCGGACATGGGAATATTTCTTCGGCAGGTTTTAACGGGCCTGTAAAAGCCTAGAGTCGCCGGAGCCGATTTCTGATCAGGCTGTATGATTTCCTGTAATAACCCAGGTCTTTCCGCTTAAGGAGGTTTAAGTGTCAAACAGGCTTAAAGATGAAAAAAGCCCTTATCTTCTCCAGCACGCCGAGAATCCGGTTGACTGGTATCCGTGGGGGGATGAGGCGTTTGAGAAGGCGCGGGAGATGGACAGACCGATATTCCTCTCCATAGGGTATTCGACCTGTCACTGGTGCCATGTCATGGAGCGCGAATCCTTTGAGGATGCGGAGGTGGCGGAGCTCATGAACGAGAACTTCGTCTCGATCAAGGTCGACAGGGAGGAGCGTCCCGATATCGACAATATATACATGACCGTCTGTCACGTGGTTTCAAGGAAAAGCTGCGGATGGCCTCTTAACATAGTCATGACTCCCGAGGGAAAGCCTTTTTTCGCCGGAACCTACATGCCGAAGGAGAACCGCTACGGAAGGGTTGGAATGAAGGAGCTTGTGCCTGCGATAAAAGAGATCTGGGACAAGAAAAGGGAAGAGGTGCTGGAGTCGGCCCGGCAGATAACCGACGCTGTATCAAGCCTCGGGGATTCTCTGCGAGGGGCCGGGAGTCTGCCGCTTGACGAAAAAACTCTCGGGGATGCTTACGGTTACTTTCTCTCGGCTTTTGATCCTGATGAAGGCGGCTTCGGAAGGGCTCCCAAGTTTCCGACTCCGCACAACCTGATGTTTCTGCTCAGATACTACGCGCGCACTGAAAAGGACGCTTCCCTCGGAATGGTCGAGAAGACTCTTTTTGCCATGGGAAGGGGCGGCATATATGACCACGTGGGCTTCGGTTTTCACAGGTATTCAACCGACTCGCGGTGGCTTGTTCCCCATTTTGAGAAGATGCTTTATGACCAGGCGCTTCTGGCAATCACCTACACAGAAGCGTGGCAGGCAACAAAGAACCCGTTTTATGAAAAAAAAGCGAGGGAGATACTCGAATACCTGATCCGCGACATGACCTCTTCTGAAGGGGGTGTTTACTCGGCAGAAGACGCGGACAGCGAGGGAGAGGAAGGAAAGTTCTATGTCTGGACCGTGGGGGAGATAGAGGAACTTATGGGAGCAGAGGACACAGAGTTTCTCTCGGATGTCTACAATCTCTCCCGCGATGGGAATTTCACGGACGAGGCGACGGGAGAGCAAAGCGACAGGAATATATTTCACCTGAAAGAACCATTGGCCGACATTGCGGCGCGGCGCGGCGTTTCTGAAGAAGCACTTGAGAAGAGGCTCGGGGAGCTTCGGGAGAAGCTCTTTGCCCGCAGAGAAAAAAGAGTTCATCCCTACAAGGACGACAAGGTGCTTACGGACTGGAACGGAATAGCGATAGCGGCTTTCTCAAAAGCGGCGGCGGCCTTCGGGGAGAAAAGATATTCTGACGCCGCGCGGGGCTCAATAGAGTTTGTAAGACAAAACCTTTTTTGCGACGGAAGGCTTCTTCACCGCTACCGCGAAGGGGAGGCGGGCATAATGGCAAGCGTTGATGATTATGCTTTTTTCATATGGGGACTCCTTGAATACTACGAAGCAGTTTTTGACGAGAAATATCTCGCCCTTGCTATCTCTCTTTGCAGGGATCAGTTCGAGCATTTCTGGGATGAGGAGTTCGCGGGTTTTTACTTCACTGCCGATGACGGCGAGACGCTTATAACGAGGCAGAAAGAAATTTACGACGGAGCGCTTCCGTCTGGAAACTCTGTTTCCACGCTTAACATCCTTAAAATAGCGAGGCTTACCGCCGATCCGGAACTTGAGGAAAAAGCCGTCCGCATGGCCACGGCCTTCTCTCCCCAGGTCTCAAGGCATCCCGCTTCTTTTTCAATGCACATGAACTCTCTTGATTTCATGCTGGGCCCATCTTTTGAGATAGTAATAGTTGGAGAGAAAGACTCTCCCGGGACCCGCCGGTTCCTCGAAGTGCTCTCGGGCGAGTTTCTTCCGAACAAGGTGGTGATATTAAAAGACGAGGCAAACGGGGAGGAAATTTCAGCAATTGCTCCCTACGCGCGAAACCACGGAACCCTTGACGGGAAAGCCGCGGCGTATGTGTGCTCAAATTACGAGTGCCGTCTGCCGACGGACGATCCGCAGAGGATGCTGAGTCTTATAGAGCAAGGACGGAACAGGTAACTGTCGGCCTGTTTGCGTGGCGGTTTATCGGCCATGGGCGAGACCGTAGAGCAGTGACCGGTCGGTCCAGAGTTCCACATGTACGTCATCTGTTTCGTAGATGCCCGCCTTTAGGTCTTCTGTCTTCTCATTCACAGGCAATATGTATAAAGTGTGAACAATTCCGCTGCCTCGGTTTTTAAGCTTAAGCTGCGCTGCCCGGGAACCCTGAATGACGCAGTACTTGCCGCCTATTAATGTGAAGTCCTGAACCAGTGTCTCTCGAGTTGGCAGCAGGGAGAAATCCAGTTCACTGAGCGTGGCCTGTACGACATCGTAGCGGTCTGATTCCACTAAAAGAGCACCGCGCTGGCGATGATTGTGCTCGATTTCAGCTGCTACCTGGTTGGCGATTGTCCCGCCTGTTCCCGAAACATGAAACCACGTCCAGATTCCAATTACAAGCAATATGGACGCTGCCAGGGGAACAAGGTAGGAAACACGGAGGCGGGTTTTGTTCGCTTTGCGCGCCTGTTTTTGTATTGCCCTGATCTTCTCCGGTCCGAGACGCTTGCTTCGGTAATAATTTTTTAGTTCCTGTTCAAAATTTTTCATGACGTTCATTCGGCCGCGTCAAGCGCCGCCAGTTTCTTTTTGCTTCTGTGTATCAGGCTCAGCACGGTTCCGCGCGGTCTGCCAGTAAGGGTTGCGATTTCCTCGGTCGAGTAACCTTCCACTATGTGCAGAAACAGCGCTTCCCGCTCAATGTCCCGCAGGCTGCTTAGCATCTGATCTATTGCAACCATAGCGTGTCCACCGTCCGTGTTTCCCGAAGCAGATAGATGCTCGTGTTCGCTTGTAAGCTCGACAAACTGTATGCGCTTGCTGCGTCGGTACTGGTCGATGTACAGGTTCCGGATAGCTGTGAAGAACAGAGCCTTTGTAGTCTTGTTGGCGTAGCGTTTATGCGTTTTAAGCCAGGCCATCTGTACCAGATCCTCGGCGTCATGATGATTGTGCGCTAGAGCCCAGGCATACCGAAAACCGCTTTGCAGCAGTTCTTCCGCTGTGAGTGACGACTCTTCCAAATTCCTTGTTTCCGTACCGTTTCAGCTTTCCAGGTGGTATTTGCGTTTCACGCTTCCGACCTTGTGCACGACACCTTGCAGGACTCGAAACCGCCCATCTTTTTCAATCACCAGAAAATCAAGGTCGAAATAGGTGCCGGCTCTGTCGTGAAAATCCGCGCAGCTTACGTAGTAGTCCGACTTTTTCACTATTCCGTCGTGCAGCTTTGCGAGCTTCAGTTTGAGCAGATCGTCTGTGACCGCATCATACATAACATAATGTCCATCCACGGTATTTTGGTCAATGTGCTTCTGCATTGCCTCCTGTATCGCGCTTCGGCGCTCACCTTTGATGCTAGGATCATCGGCCGCGTGGGCACTTAGAGCTAAGGTCAGTATAAATAGTATCCCGATGAAATTTTTCATGTTGCACGTCTCCTTTAATCTGTGTATTCACTTAGTAAAGACGAACGGGATGCTCTTATGATTGCACCCGGCGGCAAAAAGGAGATTCTTTTTTTTTATTTTTACTGTTGCATTTACAAAAACTGGTCCTATAATCTATGTAAATTTTTCAGGGGGGACCAAATGCCGAATAGAAGGAACAAGAAAAAGGTAAGAGACCTTGTGGAGATGATGCAGGATCCCGACGGTTCCGGCTACATCGGAAGCGACTGCGACACCATGGAGCTTTATGAGCAGGAGCTTGAGGAGATGGAGGGAGCCGACAGTCTTTACGACGGGGAACTTGATTTTAACTGAGTTCCCTGCTCAAGCCCGCGTGTTTTCCTGATGTGAACAAGAAGTACCGATATGGCGGCGGGCGTTATGCCTGAAACCCGGCTTGCCTGCCCTACGGATTCGGGCTTTATTCTTGAGAGTTTCTGAACGATTTCGTTTGAAAGTCCCGGGATGTTTCCGTATTCGAACTCTTCGGGGATTTTCATGTTCTCGTATTTACGAAGCTTTCCGACTTCTTCTTTCTGTCTTTTTATATAGCCTTCGTATTTCACTTCCATCTCTATCTGGGCTCCGAGCTTTGGGGAAATGTCCGGGTTTGTTGCGGAGTCGATGAAACTCAGCATTTCATAGGTAAAGTCGGGTCTTCTGAGTAGCTCCTTTAAGCTCTGGGGTTTCTTGATTCTCTGGGAGCCGAGATTCTCAAGAATTCTGTTTGTCTTCTCGTTTGGAAACACCCGCTCGCCCTCAAGTCTCTCAAGCTCGTTTTCAAGGGCGGTCTTTCTTGCCCTGAATTCCTCAATACGCTTGTCGGGGAGAAGTCCTATGGAGTGTCCCAGTTCGCCGAGCCGGAGGTCGGCGTTATCCTCCCTCAGTATCAGTCTGTACTCGGCCCTTGACGTGAACATCCTGTAGGGTTCGTCAACCCCTTTTGTGACCAGATCGTCAATCAGGATTCCTATGTATGCCTCGGAGCGGGAGAGCACGAAGGGATCCCTGCCCTTTACCCGAAGGGCGGCGTTTACGCCCGCTATCAGCCCCTGGCTAGCGGCCTCCTCGTAGCCGGTGGTTCCGTTTACCTGCCCGGCGAAAAATATGTTGGCAAGAAGCTTTGATTCAAGAGTGGCGCCGAGTTGCGTGGGATCTAGAAAGTCGTATTCGACTGCGTACCCCGGCCTCATTATCTCTACGTTTCGAAGACCTTCCATGGTTCTTGAGAACTGATACTGCACTTCTAGGGGAAGGCTTGTTGAGATTCCGTTTGGATAGATTTCATAAGTGTTTCTTCCCTCAGGCTCAAGAAATATCTGGTGGCGGTTGCGGTCTGGAAACTTGACTACCTTGTCTTCTATCGAAGGGCAGTACCTGGGCCCTATTCCCTTTATGAGGCCCGAGTAAAGGGGAGACTTGTCAATGTTTTCATTTATGACACGGTGGGTTTCCTCGTTCGTGTAGGTTATGTAGCAGGGCATCTGCTCGGTCGTGATTTCTCCGGGGGAAAAGGAAAAAGGCACGGGGTCCTGATCCCCGTCCTGTCTATCAAGCTTGTCCCACTCGATTGTTCTTCCGTCAAAGCGCGGAGGGGTTCCGGTTTTAAGCCTGCCGGTAGTGAAACCCAGATCCGCAAAGGAATTCGATATGGCTCCGGCGGCGGCTTCCCCGGCCCTCCCGGATGAAATCCGCGTTAGTCCTATGTGTATCAGTCCCCCGGGAAAGGTTCCGGGAGTGACCACGACCGTATCTGAGAAGAACTTCTCTCCGAGGGCGGTGCTTACCCCGGCGACTTGTTTGCCGTCGACCAGGAACCGCTCGACCATGGCCTGCTTTATTTCTATATCGGGTTCGCTTTCGAGGGCCTTTTTCATGTAGACCCTGTAGCTTTGGCGGTCGGCCTGTATCCTGGTTGCCTGAACGGCCGCTCCCTTTCGGGTGTTAAGCCTTCTGAATTGTATGGCGGCGGTGTCGGCGGCTTTTCCCATTTCTCCGCCAAGCGCGTCTATCTCCTTTACCAGGTGCCCCTTTCCCACTCCTCCTATTGAAGGGTTACACGACATGAGTCCGATTGTGTCTATGTTTGCCGTGAGAACCAGGGTTCTGCAGCCCATTCTGGCTGCCGCGAGCGCTGCCTCGCAGCCCGCGTGCCCGGCTCCTATGACTATCACTTCGTATTTTTTTGAATCTGGCAAAGACATTTTCTCTTAATCACCTTTGTGGCGTTCACCGTCAAGTATAACCGTCACAACCCGACGGATAAACGAAGACAACTTTGATGAGGCATTTGCGTAGTGGAGTGTGGTACACATCTTTTTTTGCAGGGCAGTTTTTTGATGGTATAGTACATTTTGAAGGTTTACAGTTTACGGCGTATTTTCTGCATAGTTCCACTACGGAGGTGCAACATCATGAGTAGAGAAGAAATTTACAGGGGTTTTCAGTCGGTTAATGGATCGTACGGTGTTCCCGTGAGGGATTTTGAGGGGGGGGGGGTTCCCATGGAGACTGTTCAGGTTCACCTCAACGAAGTAACTATTCCCTTCAGTTTTATCAGCATGGCCTGAGCGGCCTTGCTTCCTGTCTTAGGTATTTATTCCTTTTTCTTCTTTCACAGTGTCGCGGTTTTCTGGCAGTTTTGTTCCTGCCGCTGCTCGGCTTTGCCGTTCGCCGTTCGCTTAATTCCCGTGCATGCACGGAGCGCTACAGCCTAAGACTATCCGCCTCATGGCCTGAGCCTTGCGCATCCGCTGGTCGGGGCTCCAATGCCCGTCGGACTGCTTCCTTCTCCGACCACTTCGGCTCTTCCGCTGCCCGCGCTGTCGCTGATCTCTGTCATCCCGCCCGCCGTGCGTGGCGTCACCTCGCAGCCTTCCTGCTCTGCCTGCCGCTGCTGGCCGTCCTGGCCGGTCAGGCGGTAGCGCAGCAGGGCCCTAGAATCCTTCTCACCAGCAGCTCTCTCACCCTCGCGGAAGATGGCGTTAAAGGGAATTACGAAGCGACTGCGACTTTCCAAGGGGCAGCATTGACCTCAAACCTGACGGTGAACTACACGATGGGAGGCACGGCCACACCCGGCACCGACTACACCATCAGCGGCGGGACGCAGAACTACACTGACGGGACTGGTACCTTCACCATCCCGGCGGGGACAGGTCCTTTTCCCGATTACATTACAGCCTTTACGGTAACACCCACTCCCGACAGCATCCAGGACACTGGCGAGACCATTATCCTCACACTTGTTGCCGGGACCGGCTATCATTTGACTAGAGGCATCGAGACTACCATCACGCTGATTGACAACGCCGGAGAGGCGACATTCGAGCTGTCCGGCAATCCCTGGGTGGGCGAGACCCTGACCATCAATCGTACCGTTGACGATCCGGACGGCAACGGCACGATCGAGAGGCATTACTGGGGAAAGAGGAACCCCGGCGGGGAATGGTCGGATATTAACGAAGTGGGCTCGAACCAGAATGTAGATAGCGAGACGTATGTCGTCCGTGCCGAAGATCTTGGCATGGAATTGCGCGGCGAGATAAATTACACCGATGGGGGTGGTCTGCCAATCACCGTGTTTACGCCCCCTGTCGGGCCGGTTGAGCCCGCCGGTGGCAGCGCTGTTGAGTGGAATGTCTGCGTTCCGCAGGCGCTTCAGGACCATGTTGATGCCCGCATCAAAATCGCCTCCACGGACCGCTGGACTCGGATAAAAAATGCGCTGACCGGCCGGTCGAACGCCATCACGCTTGCGGAGGTAAGGGAGATCCATGATCGGCGCCAGCGCTATCGCTGGTCGCTCAACCGATTGGACGATGTGATCAAGGCGCTGGAATGCATAGCGCGCGGGTTACCGTCGAACGCCCCCGTTATCAGCATCGCTGCCGGCGACAACATCACCGAGGGCGGCACGGCGCGGTTTATGTTGACCGCAACGCCGGCCCCCGCAAGCGGCCTCAAAGTCGCCGTGCAGATGAAGAACATCAACATTAATGTGAGGGATGACGATGGGGATATCCGAACTCGGGAGTTGACCATCGGCACGAGCGGCACGGCCATGCTCGACATCGTCACGCAGAACGACACCAACGAATGGCCCGCCGGCACGGTCTATGTCGCCGTCCAGCCGGGTACGACCTACCGGGTGGCGAGGGAGCCGAACGACGCGGCCTGGGTCAGCGTCGCCAACGACGACTTTCCGTCGGGCTATCCGACGCTATCGGTGGCCGACGCGACGGTGAGCGAGGGTGCTCGTAACTGCGTATTGGTGAACGGTCGCTATCACTTTACCTGCATGAAGTTCACAGTCACGCTCAGCCAGGCCCCGGCGCCGGGCGAGCGGGTGGACTTCACCTACGAAACCCGCGAGTCGAGCCCGCCCTCGGCGACGGAAAGAGAGGATTTCTACCCTGTCAAAGGTTTGGCAACGTTTAAGCCGGGCGATAGCTTGACCCAGACGATCGAAGTACACATTTATGACGACAACATAAACGATTCAGGAGAGACCTTTGAGTTGGAGATCATAGACGCCTGGGGCGCGGAAATCGATAACAATAACCGCGTGGGGGTCGGCACGATCCGACAATGATCCGCTATCCGTGCTTGCAGCTTCCCCAGCAAACGCGGGGGTTTCGGCCAAGTTGTAGAAAACTGACGCCCTCAGAGCGCGTCTAAGGCGTTTTAAGTGCTTGCCCCACAGGTTGGGGTGGGTGCGATTTGCGCGCGCTCACGGTGCCTCCTACGTGGCACCCTTCCTGCGGTTGCAGGGCCGACAGAGCATTTGGCAGTTCTCCGCTACCGTATTGCTTGGCCCGCTTTGCCTTGTTCAGGTTCTTATTCAGGGACAGGGGAAGACCCTTAAGGCTCATTCTTGATCGGGTCAGATTCCGTCTTCACGCGCTTCACGCTCAGAATTCTCACGCCGGAATTCGGACAAGCATCCTATCTTTTCTATAGCCTTTAACACGCTGTTATTTTCACGGGCCAATTCGCGCATTTATCTGAATTGATTTTGTCTTGGGGTGAAATTTCTGGTTTTGGGAGAGAATGGGCTGGTTTTTATGGAAAAATTGGGGTAAATTTTTTTGCCCCTTCTCGAAACCCCCTACCCTTTTGATGTTTGTTTGCATTCACAACATGCTGGCCTATATCCGGGATACCGGATGCTGTATGCTATATATTAAAGAAGAAGGTGCCTCCATGTCTAAAACCGAAATGATACGCGTCCGGATGGAATCTGAACTCAAGCAGGAGGCTGAGAAAATTTTCTCAGAACTTGACTTGACTCCCACCGAAGCAATTGCGCTATTCTACAGGCAGGTTATTTCATGTCGTGGTCTGCCTTTTGGGGTAAAAATTCCCAATGAGGAGACTCTCGAAGCTATTCGTCAGGCAAATACTCGTGAAGGACTTACAGAATATAACAGCGTTGATGAGATGATGGCGGAGTTTGACAATGCGTAAATCTTGCCGGCACGGTAGATAAGAAACCCGAGGGAGTTGCTGAAAAGAGTAGAGATTTCATGGCAGGGCTGGTGAGTGCCTTATGAATCCGGGAACCTGATATGTCACGTTACGGCTCGGAAATGCGGCTTTTTCATTGAATTTGCCGCAGGTGGTATTACTATAATATTTGATAGGGGAAAATCTTTGTTTTCCTTGCGGCTTGGAAAATATTTCGGAGGCATCCATAAAAAATGAACACTCTTAAAAGTCTTTTTCTGCTGGCTTTTCTCTCCGCCATCCTGGTCTGGGTGGGGGGCATGATCGGGGGCAAGGGCGGCGCCATGGTGGCTCTTGTTCTCGCGGGAGTCATGAATTTCGTCAGCTACTGGTGGAGCGACAAGATCGTTCTTAAAATGTACAAGGCCAGTGAAGTCGGAAGGGACAGTGCTCCCGAACTTTACTCCGACGTTGAAGAACTTGCACAGATAGCGGGGCTTCCTATGCCCCGGGTCTATGTGATCCCCGAGCAGGCTCCAAACGCCTTTGCCACGGGACGGGACCCTCATCACTCTGCAGTCGCGGTCACCGAGGGAATCATGCGTCTTCTTAACAGAACCGAACTCAAGGGCGTAATCGCTCACGAGCTTGCCCACATAAAAAACAGGGACATACTGATCGGGTCCGTAGCGGCGACGATTGCCGGGGCCATCAGCTATATTGCCTACATGGCACAGTTCGCAGCCATTTTCGGAGGAGGGGGAGGAGACAGAAGGGGCGGCGGCATGCTGGGACTTCTTGCCATGGCCATCATAGCTCCGATGGCGGCCATGATCGTGAGAATGGCTATATCGAGAACAAGAGAGTTCGGAGCGGATAAGACCGGGGCCGAGATATGCGGAAACCCGCTTTATCTTGCCGATGCGCTTAGAAAGCTTCAGGCGGGAGCGTCTAGAGTTCCACTGCAGGTAAGTGAGCAGGCGGCTGAGAGTACTGCGCACATGATGATAGTTAGCCCGATGATCGGAGGAGGTTTCGCGAAACTCTTCAGTACTCATCCTCCTACCGAAGAGAGGGTTGCCAGGCTTGAAGCCATGGTCGGCAGCGTTGCCCATCCTTGAGGAATTTTATCCGCTAGCGAAGCTGGCGGTATCGGTGTATTGAAGTGTTTTTACGAAAATGAAACGGAGTACAATTTCACCCGTCAATATTACAGTCAAGGGTTCGGAGATTCCCGCCCAATGGGCGGAGCAGGCCAGCGTGGCTGCCGACGAGCAGGTTGAGATTGTCATTCGGCCTGATCATAAATCTGCTGCCAAGAAGGTGCTCAAGAGTATGCGCAGAATGCGCAAGCAGGCAAAAGAGCTTGGTTTGACACCGGAAAAACTGGCTTCTTTGCTTAATGATGTTTAAGCATCAATCCGGCCTTCAAGTCAGCAACACCCAATTCTGATCAGAATGAGTCAGGACGAAGTCGCGAGCAAATACGTAGTTTCAGCACTCTAAACTAAGATGAAAATTCTGGATATCTGAAGACAAGCCATGAAAAAACGACCTCTTATTGGTATAACGACCGACCTTGAGGAAAAATCAAACCTTATAGAGTCCGCTTACTCAAAAGCGGTTGAGTTCTACGGCGGAGCGCCTGTTCTTATTCCCACGGTTGCAGAAGTGTCAGGTTCTGAGTTTCTCTCCGATATAGTCTCCGTGATTGACGGGCTTTTGATACCGGGTTCAAGGGACATGGACCCCAAATTCTATGGCGAATTCCCCCATCCCGCCATAAAGCCAATGAGCCCCGAGAGAACGGAAACGGAATTCACTGTTCTTCGCCTCGCGCTTGAAAAAGAGATGCCGGTTCTCGGTATATGCGGAGGCATGCAGTTCATAAATGTTTTCTACGGCGGCTCGATTCACCAGGACATAAAAGCGCTTCTCCCCGACGCGCTTTGCCACGAGGGCGGAGAAGTTCACGGTGTCACAATCCTTCCGGGCACGGTCTTCGGTAGTTTCACGGAAGAAAAGGAGTTCGAGATAAAAAGCTACCACCACCAGGCTATAAACAAGGTGGGAGAGGGTCTTTGGGTAAACGCCCTGGCCCCCGATGGAATAGTGGAAGGGCTTGAGACCTCTGGTGGCCGCGTCATGGGTTTTCAGTGGCATCCAGAACTTGAGCAAACCCGCCTCTCCGAACTGATTTTTACCCGGTTTCTCTCAGACGCGTCCCGCGCGGCGGACGGTTCCACCGGTATCGGGTAGCTTTATCCGAGTATTTCTCCCGGGGGCTTAAGGTTGAAGTTCATCAGCATAGTCGGCGCGCGCGAACACAATCTCAAAAACATAGACGTCAAGATACCCAGGCGTAGCTTTACCGTTGTCACGGGAGTTAGCGGTTCGGGGAAGTCTTCCCTGGTTTTCGACATACTTTTTGCCGAGGCACAGAGAAGGTTCATGGAGTCTCTTTCCTCCTACGCGAGGCAGTTTGTCGAGAAGCTTGACAAACCGGATGTCGATTTTGTCGAGGGACTTTCCCCCTCCGTTTCGGTCGATCAGAAAACCTTTCACAGAAATCCACGTTCAACCGTCGGCACGATAACCGAGATATATGACTACATGCGCGTGCTTTTCTCCGTAATCGGAGAGCCGCAATGCTATGAGTGCGGCGAGGAAATATCCTCACAGACTCCCTTGAGGATGATCGAGAGGATCTGCGAAGAGGCGGGCAAAAAACCCGTGTCCGTTTATTCTCCGGTGGTTCAGGGAAGAAAGGGAATATACAGAAAAGAGCTTGAAGACATGAGGAGGGAGGGTTTCGTCAGGGTAAGAATTGACGGAGAGATCCTGGACCTTGAAGACAATATAGAGCTCTCCCGCAACAAGAAGCACACCATAGAACTTCTGGTGGATAATGTCGTTTTGCGCGGGGAGAGTTCGCAGAAGAGGCTTGCCGAGGCAGTCTCTCTCGCCCTTAAAAGGTCAGGAGGGCTTTTGAAATGCGAGATACAGGACGGAAAAACCCTTACTTTCAGCGAGCATTTTTCCTGTTCCCGCTGCGCGATAAATTACCCCGAGATATCCCCTAGGCTTTTTTCCTTTAACAGCCTCTACGGAGCGTGTGCGAATTGCCAGGGACTTGGATTCGAGACATTTTTCGATCCCGAACTCATAGTGGAAGACCACGGGAAATCGCTTTGCGAAGGAGCGATCAAGCCGTTTGAGGATTCAAAATACGTTGCCCGGATGCTTGAGGGGCTCTCCGAGCATTACGGATTTTCACTCGACGTACCGTTTTCCCGGCTTTCCTCTCTGCACAAACAAAAAATACTGTACGGTTCGGGGGCGGAGAAAATAAGCTTCAGGAAAGCAAGGAGGGGAAGAGTTAATGAATACACAACGACTTTTCCCGGGATCGTCGGCATACTCACGGAATGGCACTCGCAGACCCACTCGGAGGATCTGCGGGAAAAACTCTCAAAATACATGAGGACGGTTCCGTGCAGGCAGTGCGACGGGTCCAGACTGAACAGGATTGCCCTTTCCGTGCTTTTCAAGGGGAAAAGCATATCGGATCTTGCGGGGATGGCCGTCTGCGATCTTGTTCCTTACTTCAAATCGGTTGAGCTTTCCGCAAGGGATGAAAAGATAGCGGGTGATGTGATAAAGGAGATATCCTCTCGACTCGGTTTTCTGGCGGACGTGGGGCTTGGCTACGTAAGCCTTGACCGCACGGCTCCGACCCTCTCGGGAGGGGAAGCCCAGAGGGTGAGGCTCGCGACGCAGGTGGGTTCAAAGCTCACGGGAATAACTTACGTGCTTGATGAGCCATCAATAGGGCTTCACCCGAAGGATAACGCGAAGCTTGTGGAAACGCTAAAGAGCATAAAGGATATGGGCAACACCGTGGTTGTCGTTGAGCACGACGAGGAAACAATAAAAAGCGCGGATTTCGTGCTTGATGTCGGCCCTGGGGCAGGGGAGCTTGGAGGAGAGCTTGTGTGTTCGGGAAGCGTCGGGAAGATTTCCCGCTGCGCGGGTTCGATTACAGGGAAATACCTCTCGGGGAAAAAGAAAATCTGCGTGCCCTCTTCAAGGCGCGCTTCGGATATCAGGGTCGGAGTGAGGGGGGCTTCCGGGAACAATCTAAGAGAAATCGACGTCGATTTTCCCCTCGGGACGTTTATATGCGTCACGGGGGTTTCCGGTTCGGGAAAAAGCACCCTGGTTGTTGACACGCTTTACAGGGGACTCTCTCGCAAGCTTAACCGCGCCAGGGACCGTGTGGCTTCCCATCGGGAAATCGTCGGGGCGGAAAATCTGGATAAGGTCATCAAGGTTGACCAGAGCCCGATAGGCAGGACCCCCAGGTCAAACCCCGCGACCTACACGGGCGTGCTGACGGAGATAAGGAAAATCTTTTCCATGTTGCCCGAATCCAAGGTGAAGGGATACGGGCCGCAGAGGTTCAGCTTCAACCTCTCGCAGGGAAACTGCGCGGGGTGCGGGGGAAGCGGAACCGTAAGGGTGGAGATGCATTTTCTCCCCGATGTCTACGTCACGTGCGAAGTGTGCGGAGGAAAAAGGTACAATGACGAGACATTGGCGGTCAGGTACAGGGGGAAGAACATATCGGATGTTCTCGAGATGACCATAAAAGAGGCTGGGGAGTTTTTCGCGAACATACCGAAGATTTCCGGGAAACTCCGTGTGCTCAATGATGTAGGTCTCGGTTACGTAAGGCTCGGGCAGAGGGTTACAACCCTTTCAGGAGGGGAGGCTCAGCGTATAAAGCTTGCCAGGGAGCTTGGAAAAAGAGCCTCCGGAAAAACCCTCTACATACTTGACGAACCATCTGTTGGACTTCATTTTGACGACATACAGAAACTTGTCTCGGTAATACAGAGACTTGTTGACCTCGGAAACACTATGGTTGTTATAGAGCACAATCTTGACATCATAAAAAGCGCGGACCACGTGATAGATCTCGGCCCCGGCGGAGGAGAGGACGGAGGGGAGCTTGTGGCCTGCGGCACCCCGGAGCAGGTGTGCGGGGCGAGTGGTTCCCACACGGCTTTTTACCTAAGAGGCGTTCTGGAGAGCGGGACGGCGGGAGGCTAGAAATTGGAATCGGCGCAATCCATAGTCCTCGGGTTCATACAGGGAATCACCGAATTTTTTCCCGTGAGCAGTACCGCTCACCTGTTTCTGGTTCCGTGGCTTTTCTCCTGGCAGGATCAGGGCCTCCCTTTTACAGTGGCGCTTCATCTGGGAAGCCTGCTTGCCATCCTTTACTGCTTCAGGAATGAGCTTGCGCTTATTGTCCGGGATTTTTTCCGTGGGCTGCGGTCTTTTTCGTTTAAGGGGCATGAAAATGGAAAAACGGGGGTCTATCTGATAATAGCTACCCTGCCCGCGGTTGCGGCCGGGTTTCTGTTTGAGAGCCATGCTTCGGGGGTGCTACGCGATCCGGTTCTGGTCGCCTCGTTTCTTCTGGGTTTCGGAATTCTTCTTTACGTCTCTGACAGGAAAACAACCGCGAGCAAGACTCTTTCTGACATGAACATCATCGACGCGCTTTTTTTCGGTGTGGCGCAGGCCTTCGCGATTCTCCCCGGAGCTTCAAGATCGGGCGTTACGATTACCGGGGGGCTTTTCAGAAATTACAGGAGGGAAGAGGCCGTTCGGTTTTCATTTCTTCTTGCCGTACCTGTCATAGTCGCGGCCGGGGTTTTCGAGATAGGACACTTTGGGTACACGGAGATGTTTCGATGGTCTTTTGTTCTTGGCGTAGCGGCTTCCTTCCTATCGGCGCTTTTCGCTATACGCTTTCTGCTGCGTTACGTGAAGACCAGATCATTTACTCTCTTCGTAGTTTACAGGGTGGTTCTTTCCGTTGTGATAATCGCGGTGCATTTGCGGGTGGCTTGATGATGGCACCTGTCGCCGCGGGCAATGCGTGTTTCAGCGGGAGGTTTTCCTTACTGCCCGCACCACCACCTCGTGGATGGTTCCGTTTGTAGCCAGAATCCCCTTGGTTCCCTTGAGTTTTCTGCCTGCTGAGAAATCAAGCGGTTTGCCTCCGCAGTCGGTGACTACTCCCCCTGCTTCTCTTACTATTATGTATCCCGCGGCGTGGTCCCATATGTTCTCCCTGTAATCCCTCTTCGGCGGAGGGCGAAGGTAGATGGATGCGTCTCCTCTGGCCAAAAGCGCGTATTTGCCCTGGCCGTCCATTCTCACAGGGTCTGCGCTTGCGCCGAGCGAGCTTGTGATTTTCCCCGAAAATTCATATGATGAATCCGGGGCTTCCGCCGATTCACACAGAACGGAGTCCGAGGTTTTTTCAATTTCCGATACAGAGATACGTGTCTTGCAGCCGTCTGAAAGTCCGAACTGCCAGGCTCCCTCTCCTCTCTCGGCAAAAAACACGACCCCCTTTTCCCCGTCCGGGCTGTCGTCTGTGCCTGCCCCGAGCTCGGGACATCCCAGGATGCCCAGAACTACTTCTCCATTTTCTATCAGGGCAAGAGCGATTGCGTACTGGCGCCCGGCGAGAAAGCCCCTTGTTCCGTCAATCGGATCAAGGGTCCAGAATTTCCCCCTGGAGCCTCCCTCGTGGTTTCCCCTGTCGATTACTCCAAGCGTTTTATCCGGGTTTTTTTCGGGAAGGAACTCCTCAATGTATCTTCTGAGTTTTTCTCTCAGGCCCCCCTCAAGATAGGCCAGACTCTCTTCGGCGGCTATGGGGATTTCGGGAAAAGCGGCTGTGATGCGCTCGTTTATAAGTGCCTGCACAAAAAAATCCGCAAGCGTGACCGGGGTGCCGTCGGTTTTATTAAGCGCTTCTCGGAAGCCGGCCCGCTCCTCCGATTGCGCGCAGATCCTCGCGGCTTCCGTCACGGCTTCAAGTCCCACCCTTTTTTCCAGTTCAAAACCCATCTGCTCAGGATTCCGTGTTTTGCCCGAGGGCGCGTCTGTTTCTCAGGTTTTCGTTACGAATGTCGGGCTCTTCGGGGAAATTTCAAAATCCGCTCCCGCGTGGCGAAGCGCCACCCCCTCTCCGCTTTTAAGCGTGTATCTTGACTCTGAGTGGTTTATATCCACTTCTATGAGATTACCGAGGATCGATAGAGAGAAACTGAGCCTCTGTATTTCCTCGGGAAGGCTGGGAGAGAACTCGGGAGCTTCCCCCGTGTTGGCCAGTCCCGCGAATCCGAACACAAACATCATCCATGTTCCACCCATTGAGGCTATGTGACAGCCGTCGACGGTGTTTCGTCCCATGTCTCCCAGATCCATGAAAACCGCATTTTCCGCATATTCCATAGCCTTATCCATATTCCCGACCTTGGCGGCCACTATTCCCTGTATGCAGGCCGAAAGTGAGGAGTCTCCCGTGGTGAGAGGGTCGTAGTAATCAAAGTTCCGCCTTTTTTCTTCCCCCGAGAATTCTTTTTCAAGAAGGAACATCGCAAGCACGAGATCCGACTGCTTTACCACCTTGTGGCGGTAAATGACCAGCGGGTGATAGTGAAGCAGTATGGGGTACTTGTCTTCGGGAATGTTTTCAAAATCCCATTCTTCCTTATTGAGAAAGTAATTGTCCTGGGGGTGTATTCCGAGTTTTTCATCATAAGGTATGTACATGGTCCAGGCGGCTTTCTTCCAGTCTTCGATTTCCGAGATATGGAGCTTGGTCTTGTGGGCGAGACTTTTAAAAAGTTCGGGCTCGGTTTCCTTGAGTTTTTCAATCGTGGCTGCGGCGAGTCTCAGGTTCTCACGAGCCATGAGGTTAGTGTAGGTGTTGTTATTTACCACGGTATTGTATTCATCCGGCCCCGTAACGCCGTGTATTTCAAACTTTTCTTTTCCCGAGTTCGAGTAGAATCCAAGATCGCTCCAGAGCCTTGCCGTTTCAATCAGAATCTCCGCTCCGTACTTGGAGATAAAATCGTGATCGCCGGTGACATTAACGTATTTTCTGAGTGCGTAGACTATATCGGCGTTTATGTGGTACTGCGCGGTTCCTGCCGCGTAGTAGGCGGATGCTTCTTCCCCGTTTATCGTTCTCCAGGGAAACATCGCTCCCCTCTGGTTAAGCCTTCTTGCGTATCCTCTCGCCTTGTCGAGCATGCTGTAGCGAAACTTGAGAAGGTTCTCAGCGATAGCAGGAGAGGTGTAGATGAGAAAAGGCATCAAGTATATTTCCATGTCCCAGAAGTAATGGCCGTCGTAGCCCACTCCGGTAAGACCCTTGGACGGCACGCCAACCCCTTCAACCCTTGCTGAGGACTGGTACATCTGGAAGAGGCTGAATCTTATTGCCTGCTGGAAGGGTATTGTCCGCTCATCGCTGTCTGTCTCCACGCACACGTCGCTTCTTTCCCAGAAATTGTCGAGATATTTGCGTTGTCCCTCAAGCAGGTCCGAAAATCCGAATTTCTTGGCTCTTTTAAGACTTCTTCTTGCCCTCTCGCGCAGTTCCTCGTTTGTGTGAGGGGCGGTTCTCGTGGTGTGATAGGTCATGTACTTCGTGAGGCTTATCGGTTCTCCCTTTCTGGCGTCAACCATGAAAACCACTTTTCCGCGGTCGCCTTCCGCTCTGCTCGTATAGGAATAATCGCAGTTTGTCTCAAGCGTGTGATCGATTCCCGAGGTGATCGTCATCTTGCTGTTCTGTGTCGAGTGGCAAAGAATCACGCTCGTGTCCCGCACGTCGTTCAGGCGGGGTTCAAGAACCCGATGTTCAAGTCTGCTGGCCCTTCGCGGATCTCCTCCATTGTCGCTATCGGGCTGTTCCTCGTTTCCTTCAGCGTAGTTTTCGTGATCAATTATCTCCGAAGATATGATTACGGGGGCCTTGCCGTTGAGAACCGTTACTTCATAAGATATGGCGGCCAGGTGGCGATGTTCCATGGAAACCAGCCTTTTCGACCTTATAGATATCTGTTTTCCCGAGAACATTTCCCATATAAGGTTTCTCTCTACCACGCCGTTTCTCATGTCGAGGGAACGCTCGAAGTGAAGAAGTGTTGCGGTTGGCAGGTAAAAGGGCTCATCGTCCACATAGAGCTTGATTATCTTTGAGTCCGGAACGTTTACTATTGTCTGCCCCATTTTCGTGAACCCGAAGGCCTCCTCTCCGTATATAATGGGCCATGTTTCGTGGAAGCCGTTTACTATGGTGAAGTTCTGGTAGCTTGGATTTCCCTCTTCAAAAGCCCCCCTCATCCCTATGTAGCCGTTTGAAGTGCAGAAGATAGTTTCCCCGAGGCCTATTAGTTCGGGATAAAACTGCTTCTCCGTCACTCTCCACGGATCCGGGGGATATATGTGCTGTGCGGAGTATATGCCCTTTCTCTCTCTTTTTATCATTTCTGCTTTCCTCGGCTGCTACGCGCCAAGCCCGAACTCTCCCAGATCGCTTACGACCATGTCCGCTCCGTTTGAAAAAAGCTCGTTTTCATTCTGCTTTCTGGCGACGCCGATTACCAGTCCGAATCCCCCGCTTGCTCCCGCAGCCACCCCTGCCGCGGCGTCCTCGATAACGATACTCCTTGAGGGCTCGGTTCCGAGCGCCGAGGCGGCCTCTATGAACGTGTCAGGTTGCGGTTTTCCCCGAAGATTTTTTTCGGCCGCCGCTACCCCGTCTACAGTAACCTCAAAAAGGTTCTCTATTCCCGCGGCCGCCATTACTGCCCGGCAATTTCTGCTTGAAGATACGACTGCCAGGCGGAACCCGGCCTCCTTGAGATAGCGCGCCAGCGCTACGGACGTCTGATAGATTCCGGGAGACTCTTTTTCAAGAGTTTCCGTGAACAGCTGGTTTTTCCTGTTTCCCAGCCCGAAAACTGACTGCTCGCTCGGAGGGGAGTTTGTATTGCCCTCGGGAAGTTCTATTGCGCGCGAGAGCAGAAAGCCGCGCACGCCCTCATAGCGGGGTTTGCCGTCTACATGCTCAAGGTAGTCGTCCGTTTCGTTGAAGGGAACGAAGTTCTCTCCCTTCTTGCTTGCCCGGGCGCGAAGGAACTCGTCAAATGTTTTTTTCCAGCAGGCTGAGTGAATTTTTTCAGTCGTGGTAATCACTCCGTCAAGATCGAAAAGAACCGCGTCGCAGGTGTTTTTTGAGAAAACGCTTTTTTTGTTCTGAAGTTCCGTCTTAAGAGTGTGCGCATTCATATCCGTTTTCCGAAAAGGAGTTTCACCTGCGGCCTTTTTGCTGCGGGGTTAATTATACAGCATACTTCCTGCGAAATACCACACAGACCCCGGCCAAATTCTTTGGCGCTTCTGCGGAGCATTTTGAAATCGAACTCTTTTTATGATAGCCTGATGGTTCCTTGTGAGTTTGGCCCCATCGTCTAGGGGTTTAGGACGCAGCCCTCTCAAGGCTGAAACACGGGTTCGAATCCCGTTGGGGCTACCAATTTCACCTTTCTTTCACCATGGTTTCCGTTTTTTCTGTGCCCTGTGTCGGCGCCGGCGGATAAATGGCCACCTGAGAATTGACCTACCTATCCATGATGTTTAAACTAAACCCGGAGCAGGGGTTTTTGCCGCCTGCCTCAACACATATATATAAGGAGGAGTACAATGAAACTTAAGGGTAAATCTGCAATAATCACGGGCGGAAGCCTGGGAATAGGACAGGTGACGGCACTTCTTTTTGCAAACGAGGGTGCCGATGTGCTTATAACCGGCAGGACTGAAAGTACTCTTGTGGAAGCCGCGGAACTGGCCAAGGACTCTCCCGGCAGAATAGAGTATCTGACAAGTGATGTATCAAGCGAAGAGGACTGCAAAGCTGCCGTCGATCATGCCATAGAGCTTTTCGGGAAAATTGACATACTGTTTAACAACGCCGGGGTACTTCCCCTGGCGGTTACTCACGAAACCTCTATTGAGGACTGGGACCAGGTGTTCGCCATTAATGTTAAGGGCACATTCATGATGTCCAAGTTCTCGATTCCGCACATGATCGAAAATGGAGGAGGAACCATAGTCAACAATTCCTCCATACTGGGAATCAAGGCCATACCAGGCACCGCGGCATACAATTCCACCAAGGGAGCCGTGTCGCAGCTTACAAGGAGCATGGCTCTTGAATATGGAGAACACGGCATAAGGGTAAATGCCATAAATCCCGGCACTACCCTGACTCCGATGGTGCAGGCTTTTCTTGACGATTCGCCTCCTGAGCTTGATGCGTATCTGAAGGGACTTCAGCCCATAACCGGTCATCTGGGCCGTTTTGCTACCCCTGAAGAGATTGCACACGCCGTGCTTTTCCTCTGCGACAGTGAAAATGTGGCGTACATGACGGGAGCGGAACTTTCAGTTGACGGCGGCTGGATAGCGAATTAGTAAACCCTGCCTACCTTCCCGAGACTGTCAGTCCGTGTCGGTCTGCGTGAGAGTTATATCCGCGAGATTTCCGTAAGCGGCAATGAGGGTTTCTCTTATAAAGCCCTCGGCGTCGTCGGTTTCAGTTTCCACGAGCATTTCTCCGCGGCCCTCAAGGGAGCCGCGGAAATCTCCTGTGGATGCGGTTCCGTATCCTCCGCATGTCGAACTGTTGAGAATGAAGAGGATTTCCGTTCTGCTCCCGCTTCTCACTTCGCAGTCTATTGAGATTATGCCCTCGGGGATCTCGATGTCGGCTACGTATCTTAAGGACGATTCTCGCATTCTTTCAAAGTTTTCCCAGATTTACAGATGGTTTTCAGGTTCATCACCGTGAAAAAGGCTTATGTAGTCCCGGTAGATGAATCTGCGGTTACGCGCCCGACCGGTGAATTCGTGTAAAATACCACTTTTGATCATCTTGGCGACCAGATTGTTGGCCGCCGCATATGTAGTTCCAGTCACCCCCTGCACCTCTTTCACTGAAATTATGGGTTTGCGGTAAAGATACTCCAGTACTCGGTGACCGTTTCCGGCGGCATGTCCCAGTTTTCTGGCAATCGTCGCTCGATGTTCTTCCCTTAGCAGAAGAATTTTACCGGCAGTTTCACTGGCTTCGCCGCTTACTTCTTTTACGCCCCGCAGGAAAAACCCCAGCCAGCTTTCCCACTCACCCCGGTCGCGCACATTCTGCAGGTGGCTGTAGTAGAGTTCCCTGTGGTTTTTAAAATAGTGCGACAGGTAAAGTACAGGCTTGGCAAGAATCCCGCGTTCAGCGAGAAGAAAGGAGATGAGCAACCGGCCGACGCGTCCGTTGCCGTCGAGAAAAGGGTGTATGGTCTCGAAGTGGGCGTGAATCATTCCGATTGTTATCAGAGGTGGTAATTGCGTATTGTGGAAAAACTGTTCCAGTTCCGCCAGTTTTTTTGGAACCTCATGGTGCGGCGGAGGAACGAATATGGCTTCGTGCAGGTTACACCCCGGGTTTCCAATCCAGTTTTGTGTGTTTCGCAATTGCCCGGGGGAAAGCCTAGAGCCGCGAATTCCCTGGAGAAGTCTTTCGTGGATTTTGCAGATTACATGGATCGAAACGGGAGTGGGGGAGCTATTAAGGAGTTCAAGCCCGAGATTCATAGCGCTTACATAGTTAATAACTTCATCAACGTCTCTGGGCTGGCTCGGTGAGAATATTTTCGCTTCGGCTTCAAGCAGATCCTGTAATGAACTCTGGGTGCCTTCAATCTGGCTTGACAGTACCGCCTCCTTGCGGACATACATAAAGACGAACAGGTCCGGGTTTGGCAGCGTGTGAATAGATCCATCAAGATATCCCAGCGCCCTGTCCGCCTCGGAAAGTAATATCTGTAATTCTCCGGCAACCTCGACCGGCGGTTCGGGGGGCAACAGGGCCGGGATGAAGGCCTTGTAGCCCTCCGGCTGGTAGATGTATTGACCGGCTCTTGTTGACAGGTTTCTGGAGACAGGCATATGATTTGTGCTTGTATGTTAAAGGCCGTGTTTAATACAGCCGGTTTATAAGTCCATATTAAAGGCTGCGTTTAATATAATTGATTCTTGCTTGCATGTTAAAGGCTGCGTTTAATATAAATCGCTATCAGGCAGGGAAAGATGAAGTAGAGTTGCTTTCAGTAACTGAGAGTCCGCGGCCGTTGGTTTACTCAGTGCGTTTTTTGCCGTAACGGCAGTTCAGCCGGTTGAGAATTCGAGCGAATGGGGAAAGGGGAATTTTGTTGATTCCTCCTTCAGACTGAACTCTTCAAAAGTAGTGGCTCCCATGTCCCTGAGCCTTGCTATAAGCTCTTCAATTATCACTTCGGGGGTTGATGCTCCTGAGCTTATGCCAACGGTCATGTCTTGCCTGAGGTCTTCCACGTCGCCGAGTCCTTTTGTGTCCTCAATCAGGTAAGCATACCGCACCCCGCAGGATTTGGCCACTTCGACCAGCCTGTTTGAGTTTGAGCTCTCGGGTGATCCCACTATAAAGATAACGTCTGAGATCTCGGCAAGTTTCTTCACTGCGTCCTGGCGGTTCTGCGTCGCGTAGCAGATATCGAGCTTCGAGGGCTTTACGATTTTCGGAAAGCGCCCCTCAAGGGCTGCCACTATTTCCCTGGTGTCGTCGACGCTGAGGGTGGTCTGCGTCACGTAAGCTACTTTCTCGGGGTCCGGGACGTTAACCGAGAGGGCTTCTTCCACGGATTCCACTACCACCACGCTGTCGGGGGCCTCGCCTTTGGTTCCTATGACTTCAACGTGGTTTCTGTGGCCCACGAGTATTATCGTGTACCCCGTCTCTGAGTAATGCCTCACTTCATTGTGCACCTTGGTGACGAGAGGGCAGACGGCGTCCACTATCTGGAACCCGCGCCGCCGGGCTTGCTCGATGACCGCAGGACTTACGCCGTGGGCACTGAAGATGACCCGCGCCGCCGGGTCTTTTATTTCATCAAGCTCCTCTACGAAAACGGCGCCTTTTTCTCTCAGGGAATCTACTACCCTTTTGTTGTGAACTATGGCGTGGCGCACATAGATAGGGGGACCGTACATCTCAAGGGCCCTTTCCACTATTTCGATAGCCCTTTCAACTCCGGCGCAGAATCCTCTTGGTTTGGCGACTACGACTCGCATGTCACCGTAGATGATAACGCTGTGGCAAACCAGGTCAAGCAAAACGGCTTCTGCGGGGGCGGGGAACTATGTTTGCGCGCACAAGCGCGAATAGAGTTTGCCGGGTATGATTTACCTCGCTTGCTGTGGCCGACTGCAGAGAGAGGATATAAGCTGGTTAAGGAGGAATTTAACGCTATGGGGCGGGAGAACAACGAAGAAGATACCGCGCGGAGCTGCGAGAGGCTCATAGTTGCGCTTGATTTTGATTCGAGGGAAGAAGCTCTTTCCCTAGTGCGGCTTCTGGGCGAAAGGGTCGGTATCTACAAGGTCGGGTACCAGCTTTTTATGCGCGAGGGCATGAGATTCGTAAAAGAACTCACGGGGAGTGGGAAGAAGGTTTTTCTTGATCTCAAAATGGGTGACATAGACCGTACGATTGCGGCCGCGCTTCGGGCGGTGCCCGAAGGGGTTGAGTTCGTTACCATAAACGGCGGAAAGGCGACGGTGGCCGCCGCCAGGGAAGGCCGTGGTGAGAGAGATCGCCCGCTTATTCTTTCCCTCACTTTTCTCTCAAGTCTTAACCAGGATGATCTCAGGGCGCTTATGATGAACGAGAACCTCGAGCTTGATGAATACATAAGGGTTTTTACGCGCAGATCCATTGAAGCAGGCTGTGACGGAGTAGTGGCTTCAGGAGAGTCGATACGGGAGATCAGGCAGCGCTTTGGAAGTGGGCTTGTAATAGTCGCTCCCGGAATACGTCCCGAGGGAAAAAACAGAAATGATCACAAAAGGGCTCTTACGCCAACCATGGCAATTCAGTACGGAGCCGATTACCTGGTTGTGGGACGTCCGATTACAGAAGCGGAGAACAGCCTTGAAGTCGCCGAAGCAATAATCAGGGAGACAGACGCGGCTTTTTAAGACAGAGATTGACCGCTGAATCCAGTCCCCTTTTTTTCTGAACGGCCGAGGAAGCATCCGGCAAGTGGAAAACAGCCTGTGCCGCCGCCGGTTTATAATCCACAATACCTTTATCTGGTTGACTATTCAAAGAAATGTGTTGAAAAATCCGTATTTTTTGCGGATAATCAAATATTATGCTAGACCAAAAGCCAAAACTTTCATCTTATATGACACACATGCTTGCCAATGGGCGCGTTGTGTTTTTGCGTGAAGAGGCTCAGGAGGTTCTTGGTGTCAGTAGGGGTGCGTTTCTAGACTCTGCTGAGCGCCAGCAAGATCGTAAACATCTTATTAGGCCCCGTCACGGTTTCTACGTGATAGTTCCACCTCAATATCTTGCTTGGGGCGCTCCCCCGCCGTCTTGGTACATAGACAGTTTAATGTGCTATGAAGGCTGTCAGTATTATGTCGGGTTATTAAAGGCAGCAGAACTGTACGGTGTTGCACGTCATGCAATAATGGAGTTTCAGATTATTGCAGACAAGCGTTTGCCGAAGATAAGAGCTGGGCGGTCCTCTATTGTTTTTTCCTATCGCAAGGATATGGGTAAGGTCGCAAGAGGTATTGATAAGCTCAAAACCGATACTGGCTTTATGAACATATCGTCCATTGAACTGATGATTCTAGACATGGTTCGTTACACTAATGCCACAGGAGGACTCGACAACATTATGACGGTACTTGATGGCCTACTGGGAGAGGGGATTAACCTGCCTAGATTTATGGATCTCCTGCATGCCTTTGAACGATCTGTTCTCCAGCGTCTTGGTTACCTGCTGGAAATATCAGGCTATGCGGACGTTTCTGATTCTCTCCATACATACCTTTTTGGCAGTTTTTTTCCCACATGGGTGGAACTCGAACCGTCAAGATATGCAGATAGAAGCTTTGTTCCTGAGCCGATTGAGCGGAATCGACGGTGGAAAGTTGTTGTACGCCATGTGCCTGAGGCTGACAAATGATTCCATTAATGGATATTATCGCCTGGAGCAACGTTGTACCTTGGGCAGAGCAAAGACAGGTTGAGCAGGACCTGATAATAAGCCGTGTTGCTGTAGAACTCTTCAGAGATCAATTCTTAAATGAACAGCTGCGGTTTAGGGGAGGTACGGCACTAAATAAGTTTTATTTTCCGAAACCGGTTCGTTATTCAGAAGATATTGACCTAGTCAGAACCACCCACGGTCCAATAGGTCCCATTCTTAAGAGGATTCGGGAACTGCTGGAACCGTGGCTTGGCCATGCAAGCTTCTTGCGAAGCCGGATCGCACCCAGTTTGTTATTCCGCGTGGAAGCGGAGGACTCTTTAATAGCACCATTACGTTTGAAAATTGAAATCAACACTAGGGAAGTTGAGGCTTACGATGGGTCGAGATATATCCATTACGGGGTTAATAATCCGTGGTTTAACGCGGAGACTGAAATTCATACCTATTCCCTGGAAGAAATACTCGCAACCAAGCTCCGAGCCTTGCTGCAACGTGATAAGGGGCGGGACATGTTTGATCTTGCCCACTCCTTAGCCCTCTTTGAAAATCTCAATATCATGCGTGTTATAGAGTGTTTTTTTCTTTATATGGAGAAGTCTGGAACAGGCATATCACGAGCTGAGGCCGAAAAGCGCATGTTGGCAAAGATGAATAAATCCAGATTACTGAACGACATTCGGCCACTACTACCTGAATCTGAGGTAGCACACCTGACTGATTCGATCGTTAAGGGCATTTTTTTGGAAGTATTTCATAATTTTATCGAGGAAATTCCGGGAAAGCCTTGGGTTAGAACAGAGGAAAAATTGGAAGGTTTGGGGCTTGTATCAGAATAGGGAATTGTGCGGAAAATATCCTCTCCCTCGTATACATGCTCAGGCAATGATTTCCATCAAGTCTTCAGCCACTATTATTTCCGTTTCGTCATTCCCCGAAGCCCTTTTTATGCCTTCCGGAAGATCTATTCCGTCCATTGACGGGTAAAGGTGCGAGAGCACAATCTTTTTGGGACTGCTTTCCTGGAGAATCTGCGCTATATCGGAAGGGGTCATGTGGACAGACATTTTTTCTGAGTCTGGAAGTGCGCATTCCGTGATGAATATGTCTGCGTCCGAAGCCGTATCGCAAAGTCCCGGGAAGTAGCCCGTGTCTCCGGTATAAACAATTTTCTTCCCAGCCGCGCGTATCACGTACCCGATACTGTTTTCCGTGTGAGCGGTTTTGAAGGTTTTTATTTCAAGCCCGCCGATTCTCTGTTTCTTTCTTCCTATCTCGTGGATTTCCACAAGCTCGGGCCTTACCCAGTTACCGTAGGGGGCCCGGAGTTTTTCGACAAATTCCACAAAGCCCTTCGGTCCCCATATCCCAAGCGTTTTTTCTCTTTTTTTTCCGTAGGGGTGTCTGGTGGCGAAAAGAAGGGGGATCAGGTCGGAAGTGTGATCAGGGTGAAAGTGCGTTATGAAAACATTGTCGATCCCAAGATAGTCAACCCCTGTTTTCTCAAGCTTCCATACAGCGCCGTTTCCGCAGTCAAAAAGTGCCGAGCCTGTATCGGTGCCGAGAAGATATGCCGAGGAACCTCTTTTGCTGTGGGGTACGCAGGTGCCCGAACCCAGAACTGTAAGTTTTACCATCTCACTTGATATAATCCCGTCCGCGTTCCATAATTTACTCGCGGAGCGGTTTGGATGAAGAACATTATAACACTGACAACCGATTTCGGGTTAAGAGATCATTACGTGGGAGTGATGAAAGGGGTGATGCTTTCGGTGAACGAAGACGCCATCCTGGTCGATATAACCCATTGCGTTGATTCTCACGATGTCCGTGCCGCGTCTTTTGTTGTAGGGAATTCATACCGCTATTTTCCGAAAAACACCGTGCACCTGGTCGTTATAGACCCGGGAGTCGGAAGCAAACGAAGGCCCTTGGCGCTTTTTGCCGACGGTCATTTTTTCGTGGGACCCGATAACGGCGTTTTCAGTTCAGTCATTCGTTGCTGCGAAGATTTCAGTGCCCGCGAAATAAAGAACAGTGACTTTTTCCTGAAGGAGATAAGCTCGACTTTTCACGGAAGGGATATATTCTCCCCGGTCGCTGCGCATCTCTCGCTCGGGGTTCCGTTCTCGGAGATCGGTCCCCGAATCCATGATCTCGAACTTCTTCCCCATGATGAATACTCGGTAGACGGAAACGAAATCAGCGGAACCGTCGTTTACACCGACAAGTTCGGGAACCTTATAACCAGCATCCCGGTGGAGGCCGTAAACGACGGGACCCGGGCCGTGGTAACTGTCGGAGAGAAGCGGGTCGCGGGAATCTCGGAATCCTATTCTTCCGTGGAACCCGGTGAAATCGTTGTTGTCGGGGGAAGCGGGGGATATATAGAAATATCGGTTAACCAAGGGCGAGCGAGCGATATTTTCGGCGAAGTTCCGCCGAAAATCATTATCGTTGAGGAGGGCATCTGAGAGGAAGTCATGGAACCCGCGGAAGAAAAAACCGTAACGGAAATACCCCGGGAATTCGCCGGACAAAGAGCTGATGTGTTCCTCTCGGGTTTCCTTGGGCAGCTTAGCCGCTCTAGCATAAAAAAGCACATAGAGCTTGGGAACATACTTATTGACCGCAAAACGTTTAAGCCTTCCCGGATAATAAGCGGCGGAGAGAGTCTCAGCGTCAACATTCCGCCCCCTGAGCCCTGCGGCATCGAGGGAGAGGAGATCGATGTTGAGGTTGTCTATGAGGATCGTGACATAATCGTCGTCAACAAACCCGCCGGCATGGTGGTTCACCCAGGAGCGGGAGTGACGAGCGGCACGCTTGTAAACGCCCTTGTTTATATGTGCGATGATCTTTCGGGGATAGGAGGCGAGATGCGCCCGGGAATAGTGCACCGCCTCGACAAGGAGACCTCCGGGGTTATGGTTGTTGCCAAAAACGACCGTGCGCACAAGAGTCTTTCAGAGCAGTTTAAGACCAGGGAGACGAAAAAGGAATACGTGGCTATTGTTTCCGGGGAAATGAAAAAAGGTTCGGGAGTTTTCAGCTCCCCCATAGGGAGGAGTCCCTCGAACAGGGTGAAAATGACCTCTTTTTCCAGAGCCGCAAGAGATGCCGAGACCCGCTGGGAGATAATTGAAAGGCTGCGCGGAGCAACTCTTGTGAGCGTCTGGCCGAAGACCGGAAGAACTCACCAGATAAGGGTTCATTTCTCTGAGAACGGGTTTCCGGTGCTTGCCGATAAAGTTTACGGAGGCAAAAAAAGCCGTCCCAAAAATTCAGGGGTTCTGTGGGCTTTAATAAAAAGACATGCTCTTCACGCAAAAAGCCTCGGATTTGTCCACCCGGCGACCGGAAAGCGGATTGAGCTTTCGGCGGAAATCCCCGAGGATATGGTTTCAGCAATCGATTTTCTAAGGAGACAGAACGGATGAGGGTTTTTCGCTCGGCCCTGCTTGAGAAGTGCAGCGGTATTATCCACGGTTTCGTTCATGATCCCGGAGGGCCGGATATTCCCAAAATCGCCTCTGCGTGCGGACTTGAAAATATCCTTACCGTGAACCAGGTTCACGGCAGCACTGTTTTTTTCGCCGACAGTGCCGCGGGGGAAAAATCTGCCGAAGCCGATTCGATCGTTACCCAGCAAGAAGGTGTAGGTGTCGGGGTCATCACGGCCGACTGCGTTCCTGTTCTTGTCTGCTTTCCCGATTCCGGATGCGTCTGTGCTGTCCATGCTGGATGGCGGGGAACCTCACTGCGCGCGGTCAGGGACTGTGTTGAGGCAGTTTGTGAAAAATACTCTTTGGGACCGCAGGACGCCGTGGCCGTAATAGGTCCGGCCATATGGGGGTGCTGCTATGAGGTTCGAGACGACGTAGCGTCACAGTTTGTCTCAAGGTTCAGAGACCAAGGGGACTGGCTTTTAGAAAAAGGCGGCGGGAAGTTTCTTCTTGATCTTGTGGAACTTAACAGGATCGAACTTTGCGATGCGGGGGTTCAGCAAATAGAGATAATGGATCTGTGCACTTGTTGTCAGGGTCTTCCTTCATACAGAAGAGACGGTTTGGGTACGGAAAAGATGATTAGTTTCATCGGCATTTCCCCTTAGTGGGTCCTTCTCTCTTTCAGCATAGCGGTGCAGTTTAACACCGGGGTGGAAATGGCGCTTCGCCGGATTTTCAGTTCTTCGTCTCCCGATACAGAGTTTCTGCACGAAGCTTTAATGCCTCGCCTACATCGCTGAAACCTCGGCGTATGTAACCGCCGAAGAACAGTAAGACGATTGGTGAAAATACACCGGTTAACAGGTCCACATTATGGTAGCTGCAACTGGTATCACTTACAGGTTCCAGATGCTGCTCTCGCACCACAAACAAAAACCAGGAAGCTCCGAATTTTCTGCTCCAAGCAATAAGGCGTGGTTTTTCAAATGCACATACGGTTTCGGTTATTCTGAATTTCCCCGGCCACATTCTTACCAGCAGATGAGCGGGCGATCCAATTTTAAAATCGGTTCTGGCTTGAGATGTGAACGGATTCCACTCACCATATTTTTCAACGTCAGTCAGTACCTCCCAAACGAAGTCAACAGGTGCGTTGATCTGAATGCGGTCGGTAATTATGCTAAGAGTGCTCATGCCCATCTCCATTGTTGTTGACTAGAGTCCTAATCCATGCATCTGATTTGTCCCAAAGAAGTTTCGACACATCCTGGTCTTTTGTCTCGCCGGATGATTCCGCTATTTCGCAGCGCACGTAATAATTTCCACCTTGAAACGGGTATTTGCTGGCGCACATCACCGAAGTTTGCGCGCCCGATACCGGGCTTAGCAGGACAACAGATGCGAGTGAGTAACAGATTCGGTTTAGAAGATACCCGATCTTTCCTTCGGATTCTTCAGCCTGCATAAGATTAGTCTTAACGGACCCGGGGTGTAAAGTTGCCGATTGGAGGTTGTACTTTCTGGCAAACCGTCTCTGGATCTCGAAAGTAAAGTGAATCAGTGCTAATTTTGACAGCCCGTAAGCGTCCCAGGAGTTGTAGTCTCCGTCATCGTTAAACATGCTCTTGTTTTTCACTCTGTCGTGCAAGTGGGAAGTTACGTTTATGACTCGCGCGTCTCCGCTTTCCAGACCGTTTTGCTTAAGAATTGGAAGCAACAAGCTCGTCAGGTGAAAAGTTCCAAGGAAGTTGGTTCGCCAATGAATTTCGAAACCGTCTTTTGTCATGGGCAGCTTTTTTCTCGGATTAAGAATATTTTTGTGAATTCCTGCGTTATTGATAAGTACGTGCAGTCGGTCGTTGTAATTTTTCCTGTACCACGTCGTGAAATCATTAACGCTGTCAACATCGCAGAGGTCTAAAGCATGGGCTGTAATCTTATTTTCATCGGCGCCGATGGTTCGCAGGTCTCCTCTCAAAGAGTCCTCCATCAGTTCAATATCGTCAATGCTGGTGACAACGACTGTAGCTCCCCAGCTTGCAAGGATTTTGGCCGTTTCGTAACCAATTGAATTAGGAGCGGCACCTGTCACAATGACGTTCCGCCCCGACATATCAACTTCTTCCGCCATTGGTTTGCTCGTAAACAAACGCAAGATATGAGTTGCGGATTTTGAGAATGTCTTAGGCATGTGGGAACAATATTATGTATAAAACGTGGTCTCTCGTACAGTCGATCTTCATATAGCACAAATGCGCATCCGGCACTCACTCGCACAGCTACTGCGCCGGTTACGGCACTTGCTCTCGGGAATTAGCGACTAAGGGCTCGCTTGCTTCCCACAACTTGGTTCCGTTTTCCTCATCTGACGCCGCCGCAGACACCGACTTTCGCTGCATTAAATGCAGGTAGACGCCTGTGCTGGTGCCAGCTTCTTCCGCACAGCACAAGTAAATTACCGGCCCGATAGCTTCTTCTGGAGATTGAAAAAAATGTCTTAGCAAAGGGTTAACTATAGGCTTCAATATCCACGGCGTTTCCCGTGAAATGTTCGTAGCAACACCCCCGGGACACATTGAGTGAACTGCAACTTCAGTTTTGCCGCCTGTGTTAAGACGGCGTGAGAGTTCAGTTGCAAACGTACACAAAACAAGCTTGCTGATACCGTAATACTTGAAGCCGTCGCCGAGCTTGTAGTCGGCAAATTCCCCGAAGCGGTCGAAATCGATGGTATGAGAGGATCGATGAGCTTCAGATGAGACGAAGATAATTCGCGGTGTCTTTCCAGTCTGGCTGGATGGACAAATCACGCCGTCTTTGAGCCACCGGTCAATCATGACGCGACTCGCGAGGAAATGAACTGTGAACATTGTTTCGTATCCCTGCGGTGTTTTGGTTGCCTTTTTGAGCGCCAGGCCTGCGTTGAGAACCGCAATATCAATTTTGATGTTGCGGCTACTCAGACTATCGCAAAGACGGTGTACCGACTGAAGATCCGAGAGGTCCACTTCCATCATTTCTACGTTCTCGGAACCAGACAGTTTCTTTATTTCGTCGCATGTTTTCGTATGACCGGGTCTGCAAGCTAAAATCATGTTTGCGCCGCGCCTTGCAAGTTCTGTGGCAACGGCTTTGCCAAGCCCGCTGTTCGCTCCGGTTATCAGGCAAGTTTTGCCGTCGATACGTATGTGCTTCGGAACAGGATTCACTTCCGATACCTTGGGTTGCGCCAGATCTCGAATTGCGATGATTATAGCGTCTATGAAAGAACCATCACCCATTTGGTTTGTTTTTCGCTTCATTGTGAGTTTCTCCGTACTGTCCTTCGATTCTTTGCAGTCTTGTATATTCTACTCGAGGGGAATTTCATGTTTCTCTCGATAAAAGGAGAAATAATCTTCAATAATTTCCTCGCTCAACCCGAAATCACTTAAGTGATAGACGTGCCTGCCAAAGCGGTTTTGCGGATTTCTTTTCATAAAAGTCTTGGCTTGCCACACCGCTTCAGCATCAAAATCAATCCCGGCCTTTAGATAAATCCGCTCTAGCTCGGCAATCGGGTCCTTCATCAGGTCGTAGTACGAAACGTCGACGAATCGATCGGCATCTGCTTTGTCTCGAGACTGGATGGTTAGCTCGACCATCCTGCGAGCTTTTCTGGACCAGTGTCTGGCGATTTCCTTCGGGTCCACATGGTCGCTGAATATGCCGCGGTTATGAGCAACCATGCTGCAGAAAGAAGGCATGGTTTTTCGAGGGTCGCGGTGGGTCTGCACGACTGTCGCAGTGGGGAAAACTTTAAGAAACACATCCAGATATTCCATGTGGTGCGGCGTTTTAAGTACCCAGTTGCTGCTGGGGCGCTGCCAGCACAGAATCTTAAGCACCTTATGGAAATATTCGTAGGTCTGTGTATGGTCCTGTTCCTCAAGCCACCGGGAGTAACTCGGCACGTGCATCGTAGCTTCTGGCGCCTGGCTCATAAAGTTAAGATCAAGAAGCATTACGTCTTCTTCAGGCTCATTATGGTCAATGGGGTGAACCGCCATGAACTGCGGCGACAAATACGAAATCAGTCGTTGCGCGAGGACTGCATGCACATTTCGAGTGATCGCTCCTTTGGCTTTGCTGCCTGGCGGTAACGGGTTGAGCGTTTCTGTGCCCGATACACCTCGAATATCCGGATGAGAATTCAGCAGCCTGTGCAATATTGTCGTTCCGCTGCGCTGCAATCCCGTGATCAGGATAATCTTCCCCAAACTAATGTCATGTATTTCAGGGTGCTGTTTTAGCAGTTCCTCAATCCGCAAGCGATGAACTAATGCGCTTGTGAGTCGAATTTTTTGTATCAGGCTGCCGGTTGGGGTCAGCTCGGCTTCATCGTTAATCGAATTTATGAGAACTTCCAATGCCTCAAAGTGACCGTCGTTGCCAAAATCCTCAAGCCTCGTTTTTCGGGTCGCGCCAGTGGTGAGCTTTTCAATATTCAAAGAACCTGATAATCCTAGGTTTTCACTCAGCCTCCCGACGGAATTTAAGATCTTAACGGGAAGAGGACGGTACGGATTCTCATAGTCTCTAGAAGTTGTCAGATTTTTTTTAGCCATCGCGATTTGCTTGACCCGACAATTGCTTAAGGTCAGTTAACTTGATCAATCTGGTCTGTGGCTGAGGATGTTCCTTCGCGTGCACCCACCTGAAGCACATCGTGCCGGAAGAATGGCCGGCTGTTTGGAGCCAGTTGGGACGACCGGGATCTTCGTGAGCTACCACCAGGCGCACAGAACCGTCGTCTTCATAGTGGGCAAGATGCTTGTTAGTATGTATCGTGTGATAACGGTAGTCGAGCGATTCCATCCAGTAGTTGTTTAATTGGAAGTTCCAGTGTTCGCATTCAGGCGGCGTTACTTCTATCAAAAGCGCTTCGTTTTCCGCTACTTTCCAATGGCTGTGGTAGTAAACGATATTTGGGTCACCCCCGGCGGCCAGCGATACTTCCGGATCAAACATAGGCAGTTCGTTGGTATGCTTTTGAAAGTCACGAGCCCACTTGGCAAACAGCAGTGGTGCGCCCGCCACGAGCGTTCCCACGGTTTTCAGTCCTTCGTCGAGTTGCTTTGGCGTCAATGGAGAAGGGAGGCGTTGCTCTTCGGAACAATTGAACCGTTCTATCCGCAAGTCTGCCGGAGTTTCTGCTTCGCGATCAAGGAAAGTCTGGCGTACCACTAATGTGCCGGTTTCCGGTGTCATAGGGAGCCAGTTATTGCTTTGAGGTTTGCAGCTGAGTATCAGTTCAAAGTACCCGTCTTCATCGATTTCTATCTGGTCAGCCTCTATATGTCCTGTTGGAGGCAGCCCTCGTCCCTGCCCGTAGTTGCCGGACTGAGTGCCAAAGCTTAAGTATGCAATATCGTTGCGCCGCCCTGTGATTTTGTATTCGTACTCGCCGCTGAGGGTCGCTGTCTGGTAGAAGTTATCAGGATTGTCCGCGCCCAGCTTGGTTGTTTCGTTTACTACGCGATGAAGTACAGGTGCTTTCGGGTCGGCATGCTCGATAAATGCCATCAGTCCTGCCCGGGCGATACGGCTTAAGTACCGATACCCTTCTGTCTGGTTGAATGCGTCTTTAGGCGCCCCGGGAAAATTTAAAGCCGCTCCCGCAGCCTTTAAAGTGTCGCAGAACTCATCCCATGATTTTCCACTGACTACCCGTTGAGCGGCTAAGTCGGCTTCCGTTTTGCCACGCAGCCTCCAGATGAAAAGGGATGTCTGTTTGAACAAGGCGAGAAGATGTATCGCGAATTTTCGCATGGTGTACCTCTAAGCAAAACGGATCTCATTACTCGCAGATGTGTTTTTCGGTGTTTTCCGGCACAGGTTTTCTCCAGGAATAGCAGTTCGTTTTATCCTATAATTACTGAATAAATGTATAAGACATACGAAAAATGGCAATTATTTTGTGTAAGTGTTTGCCCGAACCGTGGTGAGGAAGCGACAAATTGGCGCATCCTTTTGACGATGGCAACGGCCGCATAGTGCGCTTATGGATAAACTATGCCCTGATGTGGTTCGGCTATCCTCCTGTTGTCATCAAAAGCGAAGACAGAGAGGGTTATATTGCCGCCATCCAAAAATGCGGACACAGGAAATATTGAAGCGCTTCCCCTTTATCTCGGCAGAAGCCTGATCTCATGGCTTGAGATCGGAATCAAGGCTGCGAAGGGAGAGGACAATCACAGAAAGTCTGTATCGTTGCCCCAAGACGGTATAATGGTATATAATTTCCCAGAACATTCATGAATCCCCGGAGGAAAGAAAAATGAAAATAATGTCTTGGCTCGATTCGGAAGATTACTGGTACATGAATTCGCTGAGCGAGCAGAACAAGGAAATTAACTACTACGGCTACATGATGGAAGTCGGAGACGAGGAAGATTCAAGCAGGATAAAGATCATGGTGATTGAACTGCAGAGCGTAAAGCTCGTTGTTGGATTCGTTGTTCCTCTGAACATGGATTTGAGCGGGGAGATAGACATGGGTTTTATCTGCCAGGAGAGACCGAATAAAGACGTGCCGTTTTCGTGCAAGCTCTCAGGAGAAGTAAAAAACCTTACCTACACTGGAGACGACATCCAGAAAATAGAGTATGCGGGTCTTTCGCTTGAGAAATTCTACCAGAACAAGGGAATAAAATTTTATCTTCTAGATCTTCGCCCGATATCCGAGCAGAATCAGGATAAGCCCTGATTCTGCTTTACGCAGGCGTGGAAACTCCGGAGCAAAAATAAAATGTCAGAAAAAAGCAAGATAGTCCTTGCTTATTCAGGAGGGCTTGATACCTCGGTAATTCTCAAGTGGCTTGTAAACGAATACAACTCTGACGTCATTGCCTACGTGGCGGACATAGGACAGAAAGAGGATCTGCAGGAAGCTGAACGCAAAGCCTGGGAAACCGGCGCGTGCGCGGTATTCATCGAGGACCTGAGGGATGAATTCGTCAGTGATTACGTTTTTCCCTCCATAAGCTCAAACGCTGTGTATGAAGGCAGTTATCTTCTGGGCACTTCCATAGCGCGTCCCCTTATTGCGAAAAGGCAGATTGAAATAGCAAAACGCGAGGGAGCTTTCGCTGTTTCCCATGGAGCAACAGGCAAGGGAAACGACCAGGTCCGTTTTGAGCTTACCTTCTACGCGCTGCACCCCGACATAAAAATCATAGCTCCGTGGCGCGAGTGGGATTTCAAATCAAGGACCGACCTCATAAATTACGCCAGGGAAAACGGAATAGACGTTACGGTTACAGAGAAAAAACCCTACAGTTGCGACCGCAACCTTCTTCATACGAGTTACGAGGGCGGAATTCTCGAAGACCCGTGGGCAGAAGCGCCTGAGGATATGTTCGAGATGACGGTTTCACCCGAGGCAGCTCCCGATCAGCCGGTTTACGTGGAAATCGGGTTTGAAAGCGGTATTCCCGTTTCCGTTGACGGAGAGGAACTTTCTCCTTCAGCACTTCTTGGCTGCTTAAACGATGTTGCCGGCGCAAACGGCATAGGAAGGGTTGACATTGTTGAAAACAGGTTCGTGGGGATGAAGTCGAGGGGAGTATATGAGACCCCCGGCGGCACTATTCTTCACGTGGCGCACAGGGCTCTTGAGTCGATTACCATGGACAGGGAAGTAATGCGCCTGCGGGATTCCCTGATTCCGAAGATATCGGAACTTATTTACTACGGCTTCTGGTTTTCTCCCGAGATGGAAATGCTGACCGCCGCCGTCCGAGAGAGCCAGAAGGACGTAAGCGGCACGGTAAGGCTTAAGCTTTACAAGGGAAACGTTACAGTCTGCGGGAGAAAGTCCCCGAATTCCCTCTATAGCGAGAATCTGGCGACCTTCGAGGAAGATTCGGTTTACGACCAGTCGGACGCTACCGGGTTCATAAAGCTGAACTCCCTCCGCCTCTCCGTGAAAAAGCTCCTTGAGGGAAAGTAGCCCCGGAGGATGAGAACGGATCAATTCGACTACGATCTTCCCCAGCGGCTGATCGCCCAGTACCCTCTCTCCAAACGCAGTTCCTCCCGGCTTCTGGTGGTCGATAGGGAAACACAAAGCTTCTCACACGCGAGGTTTTCCGATATAGGGAATCTGCTCCGCTGCGGCGACCTCATGGTTCTTAACAACACAAGGGTGATTCCCTCTAGGCTGTCGGGTCATGTCGAGAGAAGGGGGACGGTTGAGTTTCTCCTGACGGAGAAAAAAGATGAAACCCGCTGGGGAGTGCTTTTTAAAAATCCGCGCGAGGGGCTTCGGATATCCCTTGACGAAAAAATGTCGGGCACCCTTGAGAGGCAGCCCGATAAAAGCTGGGCTGTGAAATTCAGCGAACCCGTTGAGCGGATTATCCACAGCACGGGACGTATGCCCCTTCCCCCCTACATATCAAGAGAGCCGGAACCGTCGGATAAAAAGACCTACCAGACCGTTTACGCGACCGAGGAGGGGGCCGTGGCAGCTCCGACCGCCGGGCTTCATTTTGACCCGGAACTTCTGTCTGAGCTTCACAAAAAAGGTGTCCTGATGAACTATGTCACCCTGCACGTGGGAGAGGGGACGTTCAGACCCGTTAAGGAGGAACTTATAGATAACCACGCGATGCATTCAGAGCGCGTTTTTGTTCCACGGGATACCACAGAGGCGGTAAACAAGGCCAGGGGGGAGGGAAGAAGGGTTGTTTCTGTCGGAACCACGGTCATCCGGGCCCTTGAGTCTGCGGAGGATGACTGTGGGGAGATGCGGCCTTTTTCCGGGAGGACAGATCTTTTCATAAAGCCTCCGTACCGGTTTCGGTTCGTGGATGTTCTCATAACAAATTTCCACATGCCCCGCTCAACCCTTCTTATGCTTGTTTCCGCGTTCTGCGGTGGAAGGGAACTGGCTCTCGGCGCCTATGAGGAAGCTAAATCGCGCGGTTACAGGTTTCTTAGTTACGGAGACTCGATGATGATAGTGTGAGGGGTTTTTAACCGGGCGCACTTTTTCCCGCGGAAACACAGAGGACGCATCGGGAATCTCACCATGCTCAGATCATCCCAGGCAGAAATACTCAGATTGATTTTTCATTAATATTATGTAGCCCGTTTGTTTTTGTACATTGCGGGGCGGAATTGTTATACTCTTGGGAAAGGGATTTTTCTTCAATCAATTTTCCGGAGGAAAACAGCAGATGGCGACAGTAGTTACGGGAGCGACCGGATTTATAGGATCGCACATAACAAGGAAACTTGTTGAGAGGGGAGACAGGGTCAAGGTTCTCGTCAGGAAGACCAGCAATACCAAGAACATAGATTCTCTTGATGTTGAAAAAATCTACGGAGATATCGGAGATCCTGACTCTCTTAAGGCCGCTTTTTCTGGATGCGACAAGCTTTTTCATACCGCGGGGTTCGTTTCGTTTAAGAAATCGGACCACCAGAAGATGCTGGATATAAACGTGCGCGGTGCCGCGAATGTTCTCTCCGCCGCTATGGACGTAGGCATATCCAAGGTTGTTTTCACAAGCAGCGTAGCTGCAATCGGTGTTGAGCGGGACGGTTCCCCTGTGACCGAGTCTACCCAGTACGATCTTTACTCCGATGGAATAGGATATATGAACTGTAAGTATCTCGCGGAGAGAGAAGCAAAGAGTTTCAGCGAAAAAGGGCTTCCGGTGGTTATAACAAACCCCTCGGTTGTTCTCGGAGCCGGGGATATTTACCTTTCAAGCTCGGGATCGGTTCTGTGGTTCTGCAAAAAAAGATTCCCGGGCTACATGGATGGCACATTTAACCTTGTCGATGTTGAAGACGTTGCGAACGGACATCTGCTGGCTGAGGAGAAGGGAAAGCCTGGAGAGCGGTACATACTCGCAAACGAGAATGTCAACGTGCGTGGATATTTCGCTCTGCTTGAAGAGATAACCGGCATCTCCGCTCCCAAAATCAAGATTCCCTACGTATTCGCTTACTCTACGGCGTTTCTGCTTGAGAGGGTGCTGGGACTGGGATTTCCGAATTACTCCACGCTTGACATCGATTCCATAAAGCTTTCAAGGTACAACTGGCACGCTGACAATTCAAAGGCCGTAAGGGAGCTTGGTTTCACCGTGACTCCCATTGAACAGACAATAAGCAAAACCGTTGAGTGGTTCAGGGAAAACGGCCATCTGAGCTGAAAAAGAGAATAAAGTGGCGGGAAACAGTTTCGGAAGATTTTTCAGAATTACCACTTGGGGGGAGTCCCACGGCCCCGCCATGGGAGTCGTGGTCGACGGCTGTCCCGCGGGGCTTGAGATATCCGCAGAAGACATACAGTATGAGCTTGACAGAAGGCGTCCTGGGCAGAGCAGAATCACGACCCAGAGAAAGGAAGCCGACGCAATCGAGATACTCTCAGGGGTTTTTGAGGGAAAAACCCTCGGAACCCCCATATCCATGGTGGTGAGAAACACAGACGCCATATCGAAATCCTATGAGGACATAAAGGACGTCTACCGCCCCGGCCACGCAGATTTTACCTACGATGAGAAGTACGGGCGAAGGGACCACCGCGGAGGGGGGCGCTCCTCGGCGCGGGAAACGGTCGGCAGGGTGGCGGCGGCCGCAATAGCGAAAAAAATTCTTAACTCCCAGGGAGTGATCACTACGGGATACGTAAAGCAGGTGGGAGACATAATAGCTCAGGACATTGATTTTGAGCGGATCGAGGAGAACCCAGTCCGCTGTCCCGATCCCGACGCTGCCCGGAGGATGATCGATCTTATAGAGTCAGTGAGGAAAGAAGGAGATTCCGTCGGCGGAACCGTCGAGGTAGTGTCTCGGGGGCTTCCTTCGGGCCTCGGCGAGCCCGTGTTCAACAAGCTTGACGCGGATCTTGCGCGTGCGCTTATGAGCATTGGGGGCATAAGGGGGTTTGAGGTGGGAATGGGCTTTGGGGTTGTTGAGAAAAAGGGCTCGCAGGTAAACGATCTTATGTATAAAAAAGAAGACGGAACCCTAGGTTTTCGGACTAACAACTCGGGAGGACTTCTGGGCGGAATAACGAGCGGGGCGGATCTGGTCGTGAGAATTGCCATAAAGCCCACCTCTTCCATATCCCAGGTTCAGGACACAGTGGATAAAAGGGGAGAAGAAACCCAACTGCGGGTAAAGGGAAGGCATGACCCGTGTCTTTGCCCTAGGGCGGTTCCGATAGCGGAGGCCATGGTCAACCTTGTTCTGGTTGATCACCTGCTGACCTCGAAACTGTCGACCATCTGAATTTAACTGCCATGTCGGAACTTTTCAGAATTTACGTTGGGGAAGAGGAGATATACTCAGGGGGTCTTGATGAGATACCGGATCACTACCGCAGCAATCTGGTTGAGGCGATTTCTGAGTGGGGGGAGTGTCTCAGCAAAAGCGGGTTCAGGGAGCTTCTTTATTCCTCTTTACATTGGTATAACATGAAGACATATTACTGCGGGGACTGCGAGAAAGAATCTGACGAGGGAGGCGCGTGCGGGGACTGCGGCGCGGAGATGTCCGAAACTTTCGTTCACAAAAGGGATTCGGGGATAGACAGGATAATGATGTGCATAGGACTGATAGACCGCGTGGAGATGGAGGTTGTTTAGTTTTTCTTGATGCCATGAAATTTCTCGTTAAAGGACACATTTACCCTAAAGCCTGGGAGATCGCGAAAAGCGTGAGGAAGCTCAGGGAAGAGCGAAAAAAGGTCAACATAGGAAGCGGAACGGTCGGCTACACTGTGTACGAAGTTGATTTTCCGGAGCAGACCGTAAAAGCGGGAAACTACCTTACTACTCCCCAGGGAATAAGGCTCTACCACAGCTCGGGCGACTATTACGGGATCGGCTACCTGATCTCGGAAATAGATAATGACCCGCTTGTCTCAAAGCATTTCTCCTGATTTTTGCTTTTTAACATGGAAATTCACCAGTGATTCATCGAAACTGCCGCACTGGTTTTTGCTCGAGAACTTATAGCATATATGCTATAAATCACATCTATGCTGTAGACAGCGAAAACTCTGAATGACTCTGCAGGAAAGAGCTTGACGAGCTTTCTCTAAGTGAGTGATCATATGGCCAAGACAAGTGAATTGCACGAAAAATGGAGCAAGGATCCAAAGTATAGGGAAGAACATGACAGACTTGGATCGGAATTCGAAGTAGTCCGCCTGCTTATTGAAACGCGCACCCGTGCAGGCCTAACACAGGCGCAACTCGCCGAAAAAATTCAGACGACGCAATCCGCTGTGGCAAGGCTTGAGGGTGGCGGAATTAGCTCTTCCATAAATACACTGAGGAAAATTGCAAAGGCAACTGGTACGCGACTCAAAATCAATTTTGAAGCAATCGGATAAAAACAGTTGCGACAGTTTTTATCCGTCCGACTTTCTATACCGCGCAATAACGGCGATTACGCCGTAGGCAGCATTTCCGATATTTTCGAAACGCCAGCTCCGCTCGTGAAATCGTGTCCAAGAGATCCCAGGACGGATTCAAGGGCTGAAATAAACGCTACCATGTCGTTTCGGTCAACGTCCCCTATATGGGATACCCTAAAGATTTTTCCCTTGGCGTGGTCCTGTCCGCCTGCTACGGTCATACTGAATTTCGCCTGAAGCTCGGAGATGATCTTTCCCGCCCCTATTTCTTCGGGAGCTACTCCCACCGTAAGAGCCGGGCTCGCCGCGTTGGAGGTGAAAAGGTCTATGTTGATTGCCCTGAGAGCCTCGCGGGTCGCAAGCGACATCAGTTCGCGTTTTCTGTAAATGTTATCCAGTCCCTCTTCCATGAATCCCTCTATAACCTTGCCGAGGCCGATTATCAAAGTGACGGCGGGAGTCCATGGCGTCGTGTTTTTCTGGGCGCTTTTCTGGTAGTCGGCAAAGTTGAGATAGAACTTGGGGAGATTGGATATTTTGTTGAATTCCCAGGCCTTCTCGCTCATTGCCGCGAATGAAAGCCCCGGGGGAAGCATGAAGGCTTTCTGCGAGCCGCCCACGAGAACATCGATTCCGAGTTCGTCAAACGGGAGGGGAAACACTCCGACGGCCGTTATGCCGTCCACTATAAGTAGCACATCGTCTCTTTTTGAGGTAATTGCCGCAACCTGATCGGTTGGATGCTTAACGCCTGTGGATGTCTCGCTTGCCTGCATCAGGACTGCCCTTATCGAAGGGTCACTGTCAAGTTTCTCCTCTATGATTGCCGGGGAAACCGCTCGCCCCACGTAACCTCTATTTCGTCCACTTCAAGCCCGTAGGCTCTCGCGATTTTCCCCCACCTCTCTCCGAACTTTCCGCCGTTCACCGTAATCACCTTGTCGCCCGCACAAAGGGTGTTCACCACCGCTCCTTCCATCGCGCCGGTTCCCGAAGCCGCCAGTATGAAAACTTCGTTTTCTGTCTGAAAAATCTGTTTCAGACCTCCTCTTGCTCTCTCGAATACAGCTTCGAACTCCTTGGTTCTGTGATGAATGAGCGGTCTTGCCATCTCAACCATTATTTCGCTTGGGACCGCCACGGGGCCGGGGGTCAGCAGCAATTTTTTCATTTGGTGTTTCTCCTCACGTTGTTAGGGGATTGAATCAAAGCGGATAAAGTACCCACAAACGTACGCCGTTTCAATTAGGAATTAACGGTATTGGTACCAAGAGGGTTTTCTACTTGATAACAGGTGTTATCTCAAGGACTGTTATCAAGTCAGGTCAATTGATCTGAGCGTCGTCCGTGTTTTTGAATTCACAGGTTATTTGCGTACTATGTTCCGATGCGTTCTAAGGAGGAATCTTGGATGAAAGAAGAACTAAGTGCTCTGATGGAAAGTCTTGGGGAAAGAATCCGGAAAATGGGAGACTATCTTTGACCTGCCCGCCAAGACTGAAAGACTAAAAGAGCTTGAAGAAATTACCGCAGGTCCCGGTTTCTGGGATAACTCCGAGTTAGCGCGCAAAACGCTTCAGGAGCAGTCTGAGATCAAAGACTGCATTTCGCAGTTCGAAAAACTTTGCTCCGACATGGAGGACGCGGACTGTCTTTTTGAACTCGCCGTCGGTGAGGGCGACCCGAATTCGATCAAAGAGGCACACAGCATGCTTGTCTCTGTTGAGACCAGGATCAGCGAACTTGAGTTCGCCCGGATTCTCGGCGGCCCTGACGATTTTCGAAACGCCATTATATCGGTGAATGCCGGGGCGGGAGGGACTGAGGCTCAGGACTGGGCCGAGATGCTTCTTCGCATGTACCTTCGGTACGTGGAGAGAAAGGGATTTTCCGCAAAGCTGCTTGAGACTCAGGACGGAGATGAGGCCGGCATAAAAAGTGCCACAATTCTTGCCCATGGGAAGTTTGCCTTCGGCTATCTCAAGGCGGAGACAGGGGTTCACAGGCTGGTAAGGATATCCCCCTTTGATTCGAACAAAAGGAGACACACTTCGTTTGCCTCGGTTTTTGTTTCTCCCGAGATAGATGATTCTATAGAGGTAAACATAGAGGAAAAGGATCTCAGGATTGACACTTACCGCGCGAGCGGAAAGGGTGGACAGCACGTCAACAAGACAGATTCCGCGGTTCGGATTACGCACCTGCCCACCAGTGTCGCGGTCAGCTGCCAGAACGAGAGGTCGCAGCGTCAGAACAAGGAAAGCGCCATGAAAATACTCAAGGCGAGACTTTACGAACTACGCAGGATGGAGGAGAAGCAGAAAGAAGAAGAACTTAATTCCTCGAAAAAGGAGATTGGCTGGGGAAGTCAGATAAGATCATACGTCATACATCCCTACCGCATGGTAAAGGATCACCGCACCGATTTTGAGTCCTCGGGAGTTGACGCGGTACTTGACGGGGAGATAGATGGTTTTATAGAATCGTATCTTCTGCATGACTCAACTGGAGACTCAAGGGAGGGATCGACTTGAAATTCGGCATAACGGGCAAGAAGGACAGCACGGAAGTCTATGAGATCGCCAGGCGGCTATGCGGATGGCTTCGCGAAAGGGACATAGAGTTTTTCGTCGAGGAGAGGCTTGGGCGCAGCATAGACGCTGAAAACCTGCTCGCCGAGCGGGATCTGCCCGCGGCCGTTGACATAATAGTTGTGTTCGGAGGTGACGGTTCCTTTATCTGGGTTTCCCGAATGGCTCAGGGACACGATGTCTCGATACTGGGCTGCAACCTCGGCGGACTCGGGTTTCTTACTGAATTTACGGTGGATGAGTTTTTTCCGATGATGGAGAAGGTACTCACAGGAGACTACGAAATAGAAAAAAGAGACATGATATCGTGCCGCGTGGCCAGAGAGGACGGGGAGTGCGAAGAATTCACGGTGCTAAATGACATCGTGATAAACAACGGTCCAATCTCAAAGGTTGTGGATCTTTCCATATATATAGAGGAAAAATACGTTACGACCTTTAAGGCTGATGGAATCATCTTCGCGACTCCTACCGGTTCAACCGCCTATTCTCTTGCCGCGGGAGGGCCGATAATCTATCCGACGCTGCCCGTGATAACCGTCACTCCCATATGTCCGCACATTCTCACCAACAGGCCTATCGTGGTGCCCAACACTAAAAAAATAAGAACAAGGGTGCTTACCAACATACAGAACACCTATCTCACGCTTGACGGTCAGGTGGGAGTACCTCTTTATCTCGGAGACGATGTTGTTCTTGAAGATTCGGAGAGCTATGTGAATATCATAAAATCTCCTTTCAGGGATTATTTCAATATTCTGAAAACAAAGCTTATGTGGAGCGGGAGATATGGAAATTCCGACTGAGGAAAAGTTGATTCATGACTGGGTAATAAGGCAGGTGGAGCACAAGCACTCCTCGCTTTATAATGAGATACGCACCAATCCCGAAGGAGAGCAGCTTTGTGAGTTCGAGGGTTTTTTCCCCGACGTAATTCTCGGCTCCTACGGGCAAGTTGTGCAGATTATTGAGGTTGAGACCGAAGCTACTATCGACGAGGAAAGAAGCGAGTACTGGAAAGCGCTCTCGGAACTTTCGGTCCAGCTTATTCTGCTCGTTCCCGCAAAGTCAAAGACTCACGTTACGGATCTCTGCTGGAAATGCGGCCTTGCCGGCAAAGTGAAAATAGGAACTTTCGAGGTCTCAATCAGGATATAGGGAGCTTCAGGACGTTCCCATGAACTGTCCTTCCCTTAGGTTTTTTCTTCCCCGCGTAAATTCCGAAGCGTCCATTTTTCTGCCGCCTTCAATCTGAAGGGAGAATATCTGCAAGATCCCGTCACCTGTTGCGACGTCTATGCTTTCTCCCCCGAGCGATACTATTTCTCCAGGTCTTCCCTGCCCCGGGACCGAAAGCCCCTTTAATATCTTAAGGTTTTTCCCCCCGAGCGTGGTGTGGGCGCACGGCCACGGAGTCATTGCCCTTACCAGGTTTTTTATCTCCTCTGCGCCGCGGCTCCACTCCACCCGGCCGTCGTTTCTCGAGAGAAGAGGCGCGTAGGTGGCCGCGGCCGGATCCTGCTTTACGGGAGATATTTCATTTTCCGCGATGCGGTCGATCGTTTCCAGAAGAAGCGACGCTCCCCCAAGCGATAGTCTCTTTGAGAGTTCCTCTGCGGTTTCCTCATCTCCTATCTGCACCTCCCTCTGAGTGAGAATGTCCCCCGTGTCCATTCCCTCGTCAATCTGCATGATCGTAACTCCCGTTTTTTTCTCTCCATTTGCTATGGCCCAGTTAATTGGGGCTGCTCCCCTGTAGCTGGGAAGCAGTGACGCGTGAACGTTTACGCAACCGAAAGGGGGTGCGTAAAGCACGGCGGCGGGGAGCATCTTTCCATAGGCCACAACCGCTATGAGATCGGGGGAAAGGGTTTTTAGCGTCTCTTCAAACTCGGGTGTTTTCAGATCCTCCGGCTGAAAAACCGGCACTCCGCGCTCAGTGGCGACTTTTTTTGTTTCCGGCCATAAGGGTTTCCGACTTCTCCCCCTGGGCCTGTCCGGCCTTGAGAGAAGCGCGATTACCTCGTGGGGTGAGTCGCAAAGCGCCTTGAGCGATGGTACGGCGAATTCTGGTGTTCCGGCGAAAAGCACCCTCAATTTTTTCGTGTTTTTAAACGAAGTGACTGTTTCAGTTTCCATTTTCTGTACCCGCCGCGATTTTTGTTCTAAACAGTTTATTTCGGTGCACACCGTGCACGTTTTTTAGGCATGATTTGCAAGCTCTAAGTCTACTTGAAAATCCCGAACCCTTGAGAATTTATTTTTTCTTAATTATTTCAAAGAGTTAGAGCGGATGCTCTCTGTCTTCTGGTTTTATGGCCCCTTAATTGCAAAAGCTATTGAGAAGAAAATTGTCCAAACATGGAGGAGTTGGTTATGAATATCGCAGATTTTTTAAGAAAACCCTTCGGATGCAGCCGCGTGCTGTTTCTTTCGGTTTTTGCTTTTGTTGTTCTGGGGGGCTATTCAGCTTTTGCGTCGGAAGGTGCAGCGCATTCCGTTTTCGTGGCGAACAACGTGTGGATGCTGCTTGCGACTTTTCTTGTCTTTATAATGCATCTCGGATTTGCCACTCTTGAGACCGGACTTACCAGATCGAAGAACACGGTAAACATACTGTTTAAAAATACGTTTATCATCTCGGCGGGTATTCTCACTTATGCACTTATGGGTTTTAACCTTATGTACCCGGGGGATTTCATAGGTGGTGGCATCTTCGGATTTGCCGGTTTTGGTATTTCAGCGCCGTCTGGAGCTGAAGGGCTCATAGAGTATGCAGACGGTGGCTACACCTACTACACCGATTTTATATTCCAGGCAATGTTCGCCGCAACAGCGGCCACGATTGTTTCCGGAGCTGTTGCCGAACGTATAAAGCTTTCAAGCTTTCTTATCTTCGCAACCATCTTCGTCGCCATAGTGTATCCCGTAGCGGGATCCTGGAAGTGGGGCGGCGGATGGCTTGATCAGATGGGTTTCTACGATTTCGCAGGTTCCACGCTCGTTCACAGCGTAGGCGGATGGGGAGGACTTGTAGGAGCATATCTTCTCGGCCCTCGTATAGGGAAATATCTCGCCTCGGGAGCGATGAGACCGATTCCGGGTCACTCTCTTCCACTTCTTGCAATCGGAGTGTTTCTGCTCTGGATGGGATGGTTCGGTTTTAACGGCGGTTCTGTGCTGAGTGCGGATCCGGAACTGATTTCACTGGTCATAGTGACGACTTCGCTTGCAGCGGCGGCAGGTGTTTTGGGAGCGGCCTTCACGTCGTGGGGAACTTTTAAGTACCCGGATCTCTCCATGGCGTTAAACGGCGTGCTGGCGGGTCTTGTGGGAATCACCGCCGGAGCCGACGTGGTTAGTCCCGGAGAGGCGGTCATCATAGGGCTTGTGGCCGGAGTGATAGTGGTTTTCGCGATCAGTTTCTTCGACAAGATAAGGATAGATGATCCGGTGGGTGCGATTTCCGTTCACCTGGTCTGCGGTATATGGGGAACGCTTGCCGTGGGAATTTTCGGCGGGCCCGATTTCAGCTTTATGGTTCAGCTTATCGGAGTTCTGGCATACGGCGCCTTTACGGTTGTCTGCGCCTTCATCATCTTCTACGCCATAAAGATGGTTATGGGCATAAGGGTGAGCGAGGAAGAAGAGAGAAGGGGACTGGACATAACCGAGCACGGAATGGAGTCCTATCCGGATTTCCAGGCCACCTCGGAGATTTAACGGCATAAGAGCAGGAAAAAGGAAAATAACAACTCTACAGGAGGAGAAAAAATGAGAAGTGCAGTTTCTAAACTTTCATTGATGATGATCACGGCGGCTTTGCTGCTCGGGACCCAGTTCGGAGCCCCGAGGGCAAACGCCCTCGATCTCGGAAACCTCGAGTCGATCGGACTCGGCTTTTCGCTTGACACCACTTATCAGTATGTTTCGAACGGAGAAGTCGGAGAGGGTATCGCTGAGAGGGGTCTTTATCCCGAACACAATGATTTCTCGATAGACGCATTTACCCTTTCGCTTGAAAAGGTTCCTACCGTCGGCGACGGAGCAATGGACCTGGTGGGTTTCAGGGCTGATGTTCTTTTCGGCGAGCAGGCCGAGCGGCTCGGCTTCGGTTTTAACAGCGACGGTGACGGCGCGGTAAGTCCTTACCAGGCTTATATAAACGTGCTTGTTCCATCGGGCTCAGGCGGTCTTAATGTTTATGCCGGTCAGTTCACAACGCTTGCCGGCTGGGAGCTCATAGAGGCCAAGGACAACACCAACATAACGAGATCCCTGCTTTTTTACCGGATTCCGTTTGCGCACAGCGGTGTTCGGACGACCTTCAGTGCCGGGTCACTTGATTTCGCTCTCGGTTTAAGTAACGACTGGGACGCGGTTGATGATGTGGATGACGGCAAGACGTTTGAATCGCAGATCGCGCTTAACTTCGCAAACGACGGCTGGCTCGGCGTTACAGGGTACTTCGGCGATACCGACGGCGATACAAGAACTCTTGTTACGGTTGTCGGAAGCATGACCCTTATGGAGAAACTGACCCTGATAGCCGATTTCGAGTACACGTCGCATGACGCAGGGGGAGACCGCTGGGGTTTTGCGGGTTATGCGATAATGAGCCTTTCAGACGCGATATCACTTGCTCTCAGGGGTGAGTATGTTGATGATTCGGAAAGAGTTGATACTCCAGAGCTTGAGCTCTACGAGTTCACCTCGACCCTAATACTGACGCCTTTTGAGTCCGTGGGGAATTTCGAGACGAGGCTTGAGTACCGCTACGACAAGGCGGACGGCGATGACGCTCATTTTGCGGGCGAAGAGGATCAGCATGGATTTGCCGTACAGCTTCTTTACTGGCTTGACGTATAGATAGAGGAAAACAAACACAACGCAGAAGAAAAAACCATCTCTCCATACCTCTTTTTTCTGTGTTCAGGGGGCCTCGGTTCTTTAGAAAAAGGGCCGGGGTCTCTTTGTTTATGAACGAGGAAGTTTCGTTCCTTGAAACAAAATATTTTCTTCGGGTAGAATTAAAGCCCGTTTGTTTCTGCCCGGATAGCTCAGTTGGTAGAGCAGAGGACTGAAAATCCTCGTGTCGGTGGTTCGATTCCGCCTCCGGGCACGTCATTTCTGCGGTACTGTTCCGAGGGGGACGTGATCCTTCGGTTCCTCCGCTTAAGCTGGGTGATGATTTATGCTAAAGGTACTTGATTGGACGACTGGCGCTCTCGCCGCCGTTGCGGTTCTTGTGGTTTGCGCCTCCATGTTGTCATGTTCTTCAGAGGCACAGACAAACCCGTGTCCCGACGGTACTGAACCTTATACTGAATACAGGCTTTTCTTCGGACGCGGAGACGCGGATAATCGCCAGGTTGTGACTGATAAGGACTGGGACAAATTCCTTGAAGACACAATCACCGCTGAATTCCCAGACGGCCTTACCATTCTTGACGCTTACGGACAGTACACAGATTCCGACGAAGTCCTCATAAAAGAGGATACTAAGGTGCTTATAATTCTTGTTCCGCTAGATGACGGTTCCGCTTCTGGAATAGACAGGATTATCGAGGAATACAAACGAAGGTTTATCCGTCCGGCGGTTCTGCGCCAGGTGATTAGCACCTGTGCGGTCTTCTGATTTTCTTCTGATACGGGTTTTGTCGCCGTTGTGAATACAGGCGATATTAAAAAAAGGAGAAATATGCTATTATTGATAGGAAATATATCAAGGAGCTATTCCATGCCTTCAAATCTTCATGTCAGAAATGTTGAAGATGAAATCATAATTCGTCTTAAGCGTCGCGCGTCGCGCCACGGGCGTTCTGCGGAAGCTGAGCACCGGGAAATTTTACGCCAGGCGCTTTCGGCCGAAGTCGAGCCTGCGTTTGAGGAGATCGCCGCAAGACTTCGTCAGATGACCAAGGGTCGCAGCCATACTCCCGCGGAAGATCTTTTGCGTGAAGGGCGTAACAATCGGTGAATTACTACATTATTGACGCGAGTGTTGCGATCAAGTGGGTTGTGGAGGAGGAGGGGACTGCCGAAGCCTTGGCTGTTCTTGGAAATGCCCGATTATCCGCACCTGATCTCCTGGTTGCGGAATGTGCCAATGTTCTGTGGAAAAAAGTATTGCGTAGCGAGATTTCAGAGGACGAAGCACTGCTCAGTGCACGACTTCTTGAACAGGTGGAAGTTGAACTTTTTCCAACCCGGCATGCTGGGTTCTGCGACCTCTATTGCGGTTAAGCTTGATCATCCTCATATGACTGTCTTTACTTGGCGTTGGCCCTGGATACAGGCTGGCAGTTCGTAACTGCCGACAGGCATTTTAAGCACAAGGTTTTGCAACATTCCTCAGAGCGATTTTCGGACATGGTATTATCTCTGCATGAAGCCGCTGCACTGGATTAGGAGTGAATTGCGCAGGCACGGCAGAATCTGCAGATCAATGTCCTCTGCCCATTTCTCCTGTTTTTAATCTGAGTTTTCAAGGTCCCGTGGCCGTGTTGTTTTGTTACATGCATTAAGTTAAAATTACCCATGTGGGACTGCTTTATTTTTATAGGAGCTTTAAATGAGATTCGGTGATTACCTAAAGAGAATAAGAAAGAAAAAAAAGATCACGCAGGAGAACCTGGCTCGATCCCTTGATGTTTCAAGTGTCTACATACATCAGCTTGAAACAGGCAAGGTAGACGCACCCTCTTTTGACCGCTGCCAGCAGATATCTTCAATCCTGGGAATCAAGGTTGAGGAAATCTGGAGTGTTTCAAGGGCAGAGAGACTCAAAAGATTCATCGAAAAAGAGTCCATATCAGAACAGGAACTCGAGGTTCTCACAAACGAGGAGAAGATGCTCGTCAAGCTCTACAGAAGCCTTGACGGAGAAATAAAGAAGGATTTTGCCGGAATGGTCTTTATGCTTCTCCGACATTCCCAGGACAAAGATCTACGCAAGATACTTGAAGAGTTTGTAAAATGCGCCTGAACCAGAAGTTTGGACTGCTGTTCAAAATATCAATGGTTGAACTGGGCATCATAGCCCTTATAGGTGTGGTGTTCTATTTCCAGTTTGATAACGCCAAAAAAGACTTTGTCACCAGGACCAAAGCCATAGCCGAGACCATAGGCGACCAGGCGACCAGTTTCTATCAGGATCACGGAGAGGCGTCCACAAGTGACGAGTTTTATCTTTTTCTTGACGAAAGACTGGGCAGGGAGAAACTGTTTAACACATTTGGAGTTTCACCGAAGTTTTTCAGCGTTACTTTCACTAAACAACCGGAGAACGAAGTGGCTTCCGGGCACTTTCTTGAGAATACCTATCCCCTCGAGGGGTACTCGGTTGAAAAATATGCAGGGAAAATCTCCGTTTCCGTTCCGTTTCTTTCTCCACAGGTCAATGGACCGCTCGGCATAGTTAAGATCGATTCCGACACGAAAACATTGATGAAAAAGGTTTTCGCCGACAACTTCCTGCTCTACGTAGCCATTTTAGTGGTGCTAAACAACCAGGCCTTCATTCTTAATCTGTTCCTAAGAAGAAAAAGGGAGGAGATACCTTTTAGCGAGGGTTATCTCAAGGAACACTCCATAAGTGCGCTTAAGCTGATGCACAAGGTGCTTGGAGACATAATAGAAGATCACGCTTCTCAAGACAAAAAGACAACAGAAAAGAAAACCGCGGATGCAGAAAACGTGATTTCGATTTCAAACGCGGGAACTAAACTGGAAAAATGAAAAAAATCTTCCTGGTCACGTCATTATTTGTTCTTGCGGCTTTTGTTCTTGCGGGCTGTACCGCGGAGGAATCCGCCGTCGAACTCGACGGACCAGTTCTCCAGACCGAGAACTTCGACGGAAGCGTGGATTTTAACGGTGCTGTGGTTAACACCGCGAATTTCCCGGTGCAGGCAGTTTATGTCGTTATCTTCGTAAAGGATTCGGAAGGAAATGCCATTGCCGTGACCTCTGGGCTTGTTGAAGAAGGGGAAAGACTTGACCCCACAGAAAGCTTCTTCTTCACGGCCAGTTTCGATAGCCTTCCCCAGGAAGCCCACTCAAGGGAAGTGCAAATATACTACGATCTTGTGGAAGAGTAATTTCCAATCCCCGGTTTGTTGATTTCTCCGTTAAAAAAAATGGCTTTCGGTAAACTTCGCCGCCCGAATTTGTTTCTTGGGCGCGGAGATTCCATGGTTGGGATAGATATAGGTTCAAGTTCTGTTAAGGTTGTGGAACTTTCCTACAGGGGTGGAATCTATCGGCTTGAAAACATGGGAGAGGCCATGCTCCCGCGCGATGCCGTAATCCGCAAATCGATTTCAAGGGGTGATATGGTTTCGGGGGTTGTATCAAGTCTCATTTCCAAGCTTGGTGTAAAAACGAAAAAGGCAGTTATAGGGCTCTCAGGCGAAGCGGTTGCTTTAAGAATCGTCAATGTTCCCGGAATGTTTCTCAGAGAGGACATGGAAAAACTTGTTCCGGATCTTGTGAGAACCAGTCTTCGGAGAAATCTTGACGGGGTTAATTACAGCTATACTTCGCTTTTCCGGCGCAATGGAAAACCTGAGGAAACCCAGGTGCTGATTGCCGCGGTTTCGAAAAAAACGGCGCAGGAATATGAAAGTTCGCTTTTCTCTGCGGGCCTTCGCGCCCGGATAATTGATGTTGACGCAATGGCCCTTTCAAACACCTATGCGGTCTTTTGCAGAGGTCGTGGTCAAAAGGTGGTGCTTGTGAACATCGGAGCGTCGGGGACTAACTTGAGCGTTTTGGATGGCAAAGTGCCTTTTTTACTGAAGGATATTCCGTTTGGAGGGCAATGGATTACGCTTCGTCTGATGGAGAAGTTCAAAATTACCTACGAGGAGGCGGAGCGAATAAAGTTCAGCATTAAGGGTTATGGCAGATATGATGAGATAGAGAATGTTTTCGCTGATTTCGTTGCTCGTGCCGCAGATGAGATAAAAGCGGTTCTTGACGAAGCCGGAGATAGAATTGACCAGATAATTCTTTCCGGGGGGTCTTCAAGGATAGCAACTCTCGCCGATGCGCTTGGAGAGGCCACTGGGGTTCCGGTAGAGATTTCTAATCCTTTTCGGAACATTGCTGTTTCGGATTCGTATTTTGATCCTGAATACATTGAACATCTGGCCCCGAAGATGGCAGTTGCGGTGGGTCTTGCGCTCAGGGGTTTGTGAATAGAGGAAAAAACTGGTAAGAAATTACGCGTACCGGATCAGTTTCTTGAAGGTATAAGGTGGACTATCAGAGAAACCGTAAGCGCGACCGCGCCCACTACCGAGAGAACCTTGAAGTAAAGAGACCAGTCGAGTGAGAATTTGAGGGAAATTCCGAAACCTACTATAAAAAGGACAAGCGCAGTTATGAGAATCCCTCCGAGGATGTTTGTTCTAAGCATACCAAGCTCCGGGAAGCAGAATTAGTAAAGCGGCACTATTGTATACAAGACTCCGTAAATTTCAATTCTTAAACCGGGGAATTCCACTCGGATGGGAGCCGAGTTTATAAAATGTTGAGTAAAAGAGAATCAAGAATTTTAAAGCTGCTGGGTGAAAAAAAAGGGAAAACTCTCTCTGAGAGCGCTATTCTCCGGGGACTTGGCTTGTCTGAGGCCAAAAGAGACGATCTCCGGGCACTGCTCAAGAGGATGATCCTTGAGGGAAAGCTGAAAAAAACGTCCAAAGGCCGCTACCGTCCACAGGAAAATGGAAAAAAAAGTGCCGAAACCAATGGCCGGAGGGAGAAATCTTCCGGCAGTTCCGCAAATGGAAAACGCAAAAAGGTCGGGCCGGATGTCTTCTCCAGCCGCTTGGGGCGCAGGAGGATTCTGGCAGACCTCAGAAAAACTCCTGGAGGTTTTGTGGCCTGCCCGAGAAGGGCGGAGATGCCCGAATACGAGGTTGAAGGCACGCATCGCCGAAACGGCTTTTCCCACGGTGAACTCGTGGTCGTGGAGGTCGGGCTTGGAAAAAAACCGGCGAAAGTAATCGAGCGTCTCGGGAAGTCCGGAGACATTGAAACGGAAAAAAAGGGAATTGTTTCTGAGTACGGCCTCACGGAGGGTTTTTCGCGCGACGTGACAAAAGAGGTCGAGGGGCTTGACTCGCAGCTCTCAAACGGGGACATCTCCGCGAGGGTAAACCTTGAGAAACATACAATTTTCACCATAGACGGGGATGACGCGAAGGATTTTGACGACGCGGTGGGTATAAAAAAAATCCGAGGAGGGTACAGGCTCTGGGTAAGCATCGCGGATGTTTCTCACTACGTGTCCCTCGGAAGCGCGTGCGATGAGGAAGCCGCCCGCAGGGCCACAAGCACTTATCTCTCGGACAGGGTTATTCCCATGCTTCCCAAGAAGCTTTCAAACGATCTTTGCAGCCTGCGTCCGAAGAAAAGACGCCTTACCAAGACGGTTGAAATGGATTTTGATTCCTCGGGAAAGCTTAAGGACTCAAGGATTTACAACAGCGTGATAAAAAGCTCCGCAAGACTTACCTACTCCGAGGCCGCAGCTGTTTTGGAGGGGGATGGTGCGGCACCGTCTTCTCTTGCCGGGAACATAGTCTCGTCTCTGCTTTTGATGAGGGAGCTCTACGGAAGGCTGAGGGAACTCAGAATCGGAAAAGGCGGCCTTGACTTCGATTTCCCCGAGGCCGTGCTGCTTCGCGGTCCATCTGGCGAGATAGAGGATGTTGACAGACTCAAGCGCAATGTGGCCCACGAGATAATAGAGGAGTTTATGATCATGGCCAACTCCGTTGTCGCCGAGTTTGTTTTCAGAAACGGTTTCGAATCAATCTACAGGATTCACGAACCCCCTGATCAGGATTCCATGGAGCAGCTGCGCGAGAATCTTCTCAAAGTAGGCATCAAGGCGAATTTCGCGAGACGGGCCAGGCAGCCGGATCTTCAGGCGGTGATGAAGGCTGCTTCGGAAAGAAGGGACCGGGACCAGATAAATTTCATGATCCTCCGCGCTCTCCAAAAAGCCGTTTACTCGACAAAGCACACACCGCATTTCGGCCTGGCGATAGACGACTATACGCACTTCACCTCTCCCATAAGGAGATATCCCGATCTTGTTGTTCACAGGATCGTTGACAACATACTGGAAGAGAGCTCTCCTTCCTACGATTCCTCCAGCCTCAAGCAGATAGCGCAGCGCTGCTCGGTCCTTGAGAGAACGGCCGAAGACGCCGAGCGCCAGTTCATGAACCTTGAGACCGCGAACTTCATGAAATCCCGCGTGGGTAACGTATTTCATGGAAAAGTGCTCAGCATACATTCCTTCGGGGTTTTCGTAGAGATAGGGCAGCCCTTTGTCGAGGGACTCATCCCTGAGCATTTTTACAAGATCAAGGGCAGAAAAAGAAAATGGTTCGAACTTGGAGATGAGGTCCGCGTGAAACTTGTGGAGGCCGATACGGAGAGAAGAAGGCTCACCTTTGATCTTGTATCCTGACAGCCTTTTTCCGTTCAGTGAGAAGGTGATTGCCGGGGGATTGTATCCGGCAGGCGGTAGCTTGTGCTTCGTCCTCCGCCGGGATTCTGAACAAAAATGCCGCGTGACTTAAGGTTCTTTATATCCCGAAGCGCGGTGTCCGTGGAGCACTTGGCCAGTTTTGCGTATTTTGATGTGTTTATATATCCCTTGAAATTATCTTCGAGCATGCGGTTGATAATCAGACGCTGACGTTCGTTTACGGGGTTGCGGTTAATCCTTTCCCATAACCGCGCTTTGAACAGTACGGAGCCCAGAGTTTTTTCGGTGCCCGTAATCGCGCGGCCGAGGCAGTCAAGGAACCACTCAAGCCAGCCTGTTATCTCCGGCGTGCCGCGCTGTTGTCTCTCCAGCTGATGGTAATAATCACCGCGCTCGGATTCAATTTGAGATGAGAGGCTGTAAAACCGCTGCGCCATGTCCTCGGCACGTGCCAGAGCCTTGTCGGTAATTGCTCTCGCAATGCGGCCGTTACCATCTTCAAATGGATGTATTGTCACAAACCAGATGTGGGCTATACCTGCTCTTAGCACCGGGTCAACATCATCTCTGCCTTCAAACCATGCCAGAAACTTTGCCATCTCACGCGGAAGCCGCTCTGCATCCGGAGCCTGAAAATGAATTCTTTCCCTTCCCGCAGGTCCTGAAACCACCTGCATGGAACCGGATTCCGCGTTGCGCCAGTTGCCTACCGTAATGTGACGCAGGCCGCTTCGCCCCGTTGGAAACAGCGCCGCGTGCCAGTCAAACAACTTCTGTTCTGTCAGGGGTTCGGCAAATTCCTGTGCAGCATCCAGCATCATTTCAACAACGCCTTCAACATCGCGGCTTGCCGCCGCGGAACCCGCAGTGTCAATGCCCAGGCGGCGGGCAATTGACGAACGAACCTCCCGGGGATCCAGATTCTCTCCCTCGATAGCGGATGATTTTATAACATCGCTTGTCAGCGTGTGGAGAGCTGCTTCCTGTCTGAACTCAAAACCCAGTTTTTCCATTCTGCCCGACAGGTGACCCTGACGGTAACGGATACCGGCAAGTCTGGAAGAGAGTTTCTCTATGTCCCAGGTAAATTCGGGCCAGTTGGGATGGTCATATATCCACATAATCACCGCACCTTTTGCGGTGATTATAGCCTCTAATCACCGCATAATCAAGGAAAATAACCGCAAGGCGCGGTTCACTGCATGGTATATTGGCTTTTTTAAGTTTGCCGTTGAGGTTTTCAAGTGGGCACTTGACCATTACGAGCGAGAGATATGCAATCAGCCATCTTTTCAATCTGCCAGAGATTTCAGAGGAACTTCGTCATCTCACGCGGAAGCCGCTCTGCATCCGGGCTGTGAAAATGAATTCTTTCCTTTCCCCAAGGACCTGAAACCACCTGCATGGAACCGGATTCCGCGACGCGCCAGCGGCCCACCGTAATACTACGCAGGCCGCCTCGCTCCGTTTAAAAAATATAGTTTGAGAAATAGCCGAGCTATCCTACTTCAGGCAGCACCTTATCCACAAACAACTTCATTGACCTTACTGCTTCTTCATGCGAAATACCCGGGAATTTAAATCTACATATCAGGTTGTCTATAGGTAAACTTTCCCGGTATTTTATGATAGTCTCAATACATTCTTCGGGGGTTCCTATAATTGACTGCTGCCTTGCAAGGTCATACAAGATCGGATCTGACGGATCACTCAGCAAGTTGCCCTCAGTATCTACCATTGAACCCCATGAGGCATATCCCTTGGCCGTATAAGTAACGTGCTCTTTTATATCCTCCCAAACATCATCGGCTTTTTTGTTGGAAATATAAATTTCTCTGACAACTGGCTTTTCAACTTCGTCGGGGTCTTTGCCATATTCCTTCAAGAAAGATGAATGCATATCAAAAAGGTATTTGATAATCGGTATTACGCCGATTGCCGGAACGTAAAGTGGAGCACCAATCCGAGCTGCTCTCCTTATGGCGGGTTCTGTAAAAGCACCGATCCATATTGGTATTGGCTGCTGAACGGGCTTGGGAGTTACATTCAAATTCTCTACCTGATAATACTTTCCATCAAAACTGAACGGATCATCACTCCAACTCTTGTTCAATATCTCAAGGCTTTCTTCAATCCTGCCCCTGCGCTCCTTTAACTGCCTGCCGAATCCGTCAAACTCTTCTTTTCTGTAACCTAGTCCCAGTCCCAGTATAAATCTTCCGCCGGAAATGAGATCAACAACGGAAGCATCTTCCGCTATTCGGATCGGGTCATGAAGGGGTATCAGCAGCACACCTGTACCTATGCGGATATTTTTAGTCCTGGCGGCGATTGCCGAAGCGGCTACAAGCATTGAGGGACAGTAACCATCGTCCAAAAAGTGATGCTCCGTCAGCCATACGGAGTCAAATCCCATCTGATCCGCCATCTCCACTTCAGTCAGCATTTCGCTGTACAGGTCGCTATGTGGCCTTGGATGGTGAGAGGGTGATTGAAGACTGTAATAACCAATGCCGAATTTCATGTTTATATCTCCTTTAACTCGGATAATCTCTTTTTATGGGAGTTTAGCACAGGAATGAATAGGGGGCAATGCTCTTCGTAGCGAGGGCGAGCCCGAGCAAGAGACATGGAATCGTCTGTCTTTTCAATCTGCCAGAGATTTCAGAGGAATTTGTATGGATCGGAAAACGGGATTGGAACGGAGGGAGTGGGATTCGAACCCACGAGGGCCGCAAGGACCCCACTGGTTTTCGAGACCAGCGCCTTAAACCGCTCGGCCATCCCTCCCCGGCACGCAAAACAGGCTACCGAAGCGCGGGGGGCAAGGCAACATCTGCCGAAAAGTTTTGTTATTAACTCCGCTGTGTAAAATTAATCGGTCATGGTTGAAGACTATTTTACATCCGAGGCGGTCGAGTTCATCAGGAAGACTGTAACCGAGGCCAATGGAAACGAGGTGTTCTGCGCCGGCAAGATAAATGAAAACTCCTTGGTTTGCGACGTAAGGGTCTTTGCCCGAGGCAACCGCCAGTCGGTTCCGGCGATCCTTGACGCCGCGAAAACGGGAGATGTCGTCGTGCACAATCATCCCTCGGGCAATCTTGAGCCTTCGCCTCAGGACGTGGCCGTCGCTTCGACTTTCGGAAGCAAGGGAGTCGGTTTCTACATAGTGGACAGCGAGGTCAAGAAGGTATATGTCGTGGTCGAGCCCTTCATTCCCGGGGAGGCGGTACTCATTAACAATGAATCTGCCAGGGAATATCTCCTGCCCGCGGGTCCCGTGGCCCGGGTTCTCGGAGAGAAATACGAGCACAGGGACGAGCAGCTTGAAGTTCTCTCAAACGTAACCGAGGCCTTTAACGATGAATACCTCTCAATGATAGAGGCCGGCACGGGCACCGGAAAAACACTTTCCTATCTCATACCTTCCATTCTCTGGTCGATCAGCAACAGCGAAAGGGTTCTGGTGTCGACAAACACAATCAATCTGCAGGAACAGCTCATAAACAAGGATCTTCCGCTTCTTCGGGATGTTTTTCCGGAGAAGTTCGATTACGCGCTCGTCAAGGGAATGAGAAATTATTTCTGTCTTCTTCGCGGGGAAGCCGTGGAACATGACCTTTTTGATTTTATAGACGACGCGCAAAGAGGGTCGATGAAGGATGTGCTTGAGTGGGCGAAGAGCACCACGGACGGATCTCTTTCCGATCTTGCCTTTATGCCTCGCGATGACGTGTGGGACAGGGTGGCGGCGGAAAGCGAGAGCTGCCCAGGGACAAAGTGTCCCCATTATTCGCGCTGCTTTTTCTTCAAGTCCCGAAGGGAGCTTTCCCGGGCTTCGGTGCTGGTCGCCAATCATCACATGCTTTTCTCCGATATAGCGATAAAGGGTACTGCGGGACCTGATTCAGATTTCGGCATAATCCCCCGCTACTCAAGGATTGTTTTTGACGAGGCGCACAATATTGTCGAGGCGGCCACGTCGCATTTCAGTCTCAAGATGAGCAGACACGGACTCATGAGGACGCTCTCAAAGCTTCGCTCCCGCAAGGACGCAGACGGCGAGAAGGGGCTTATATCCTACATTTCACATCTCGCGGGAAAGGAAAAGGATGCCTCCCTCGGGGAAATTTTCAAACGCTCGGCTGGCGGGATCGCGAGGGCTCATGAGCGGGTTGAGGCTGTAAGCGAAGAGGTTTTCAGTTCGCTTTACACCTTCGGGGTGGAAGTATCGGGCACTTCGGCGATGAGCCTCAGGGTCACGGAAGAGATTGCGCGCAACGAAAAATGGGCGGCCGTTGAACAGCGCTTCGGGGCGCTTGAGAAGTCTCTGTTTTCGCTTGAAAACGAGATTGCCCACCTGCTGGGAGTGGTTGAAGGGTCGGCAAGCGCGGATTCCCACATAAAGCTCACAGCCGAACTCGGCGGCATCGCAAGAAGATCTCTTGCCTTTCGCGAAGTCATAGGAAGATTTTTCGGCGAGGGGGATGAAAGTTATATAAGGTGGTTTGAGGGAAACCGCAGACGCGCGGCGGTTTTCTGCTCCATCAACCTCTCTCCCCTTGATGTTTCGGGGGAGCTTGAGGAAAAGCTCTACTCAAAGACAAAAAGCGTTGTTATGACCTCGGCGTCGCTTGCCGTGGATAAGAATTTCGATTTCCAGAGGAAAAACATCGGACTTTCTGATAATGAAAGATTCAGGGGGCTTATCGTGGATTCCCCGTTTGATTTCCAAACGCAGTCCCTGATGCTGGTTCCCTCGGACATCACCGAGCCCGGGAAGGAGAGTTATGAAGATTCCATTGTCCGGATTCTCTCAGATTCAATTTCCATAACAAACGGAAACGCCCTTGTGCTTTTCACCTCTTATTCGTCGCTTAACAGGGTTTACGAGAAGACGGGAAAACTTCTTGAGAGCGGCGGAGGCGTTCCGGTCAGCCTTTTCAAGCAGGGAGAAATGCCGAGGGGTCTGCTGCTTGAAAAATTCAAAACTCTTGGGAACTCGGTGCTTTTCGCGACCGACAGCTTCTGGGAAGGAGTGGACATTCCCGGGGATTCCCTGAGAATGGTCGTTATATGCAGGCTTCCTTTCAAGGTTCCAACGGATCCGGTCACGGAGGCGAAAATCGAATACATGGAAAAACAGGATATGGATTCGTTTCGCGAGTACATGCTTCCCCACGCGGTACTCAGGTTCAAGCAGGGTTTCGGGAGACTCATACGTACCAAGTCTGATCGCGGAGTGGTCATGGTTCTTGACAGGCGTATTGTCTCAAAATACTACGGGAAGTTCTTTATCAATTCCGTTGCGGGAAGCGATTTTTTCTGCGGAAAAACAGAACAGGTGCTCGGGCGGATGCGCGAATTTTTCTCCCGGGAGCAAAAACATTAAACTCTTTCCATGGACAGGGAGAAAGACGGCGGAGAAAGATTTATTGAGAATGTTTTCACAAGACTCAGCAGATCCCGGTTCCGTTCCGGGTTGAGGCTGAATGAGAAGGAAGCGCTTTATCTCAGGCGAAAAGGGCTCCCCGAGGTGCTTTCCCACGGAAGAGATTTTCTTCTGAAAAGACTTGCCCCCGCCCTGCCCGCAAACGACGGGAAGCAGACTCCCTGGGGTGGACATCCTGTGTTTCGGGCCCAGCATGCCACGGGCACGTGCTGTCGGAACTGTCTGCTGAAGTGGCACGGCATCCCTAAGAAAAGAAAGCTCACGGAGCGGGAAATCGAGTATATTCTCATGGTGATTGGGAGGTGGCTTTCGGCCCAGAGCGGTTCGCAGGGGTGATTTCCAAAAAAAGATTGTTTTGTGTTAGAATATCGGGAGATGTAAAAAGTTTTATGTTACGGAGCCAGAAACCATGGACGAAGAAACGCCAAATCTGCCTAGGCTTGTAGAGGATGAGATCAACGAATTTGAACAGCAGGTCTCTGACTACATGAACGGAAAGATAAGCGAGGTAAAATTCCAGAAAATAAGACTCCAACTGGGAGTGTACGCCCAGCGTCAGGAAGGAGTCCAGATGCAGAGGATAAAGATTCCCTACGGGAAGCTCAGTTCCGCTCAGTTAAGAAAGCTTGCGGATGTTTCAGACAAGTACGCAAGCGGTTTCTTTCACCTTACGACCCGGCAGGACGCCCAGCTTTATTACCTCAACCTTGAGACGGTTCCCGATATGATGAGGGATCTTGCAAGTGCGGGAATCACCACGCGCGAGGCTTGCGGCAACACGGTAAGAAATGTCACGGCTTCCCCTATAACCGGAGCTTCGCCCACTGAAACCTTTGACGTGACTCCTTACGCAGAGGCGTTTAAGCAGTTCATGCTCAGAAATCCCATATGCCAGAACATGGGAAGGAAATTCAAGGTCTGCTTCGAGAGCAACCCGGATATCGATAACGCAGGAGTGCGCATTCACGATCTCGGTTTCCGCGCCAGGGTAAGGGAAGAGGACGGAAAGCGCGGTTTTCAGGTCTACGTCGGCGGAGGGCTCGGCGCTTCGCCTTCCCTCGGACATCTCTGGACGGAATTTATGCCCGTTGAGGAGATGATACCTTTTTCGGCTTCGGTCGTCAGGGTGTTTGACCGCTACGGCGAGAGAAAGGTGCGGATGAAGGCCAGGATGAAGTTTCTCGTGAGAAAACTCGGCCTTGAAAAATTCAGGGAGGTAGTTGAGGAGGAGAGGGCTTCGCTTGAGGTTGATCCTTCGTGGAATGACTATCTTGGGGCGATTGACGGGGATCATGAGGCTCCCGAGCGTAACGGAGTTGAGTTGCCCGAGGCTCCGGACTGGGTTTTTGAGGATCAGGGCTTTGCGCGGTGGAAGCAGAAAAACGTTTCCCCGGCGGGGGTCGAGGGGTATTCGATCGTTAACGTGAGAGTGCTTCTGGGAGATGTTCCGTCCGATACCGCGAGAGCGCTTGCGGACATTATAGATACCTGCGCCGACGGTTCCATACGAATAACCATACAGCAGAATTTCGTGGTGAGGTGGGTTCCCGATCAAGCGCTTCCCTCGCTTTACGCCGCGCTTAAGGATGCAGGCGTTTCCGCTTCCGGAGCGGACACTTTCGAAGATGTGACCGCCTGCCCCGGCGCAGATACCTGCCGTCTGGGAATCACTTCAGCCAAAGGTCTTGCGACAAAGCTTACCAGCATGATGGATAACGGCCTTGGAAAATACAGGGAGACTCTCGGGAACCTCAGGATCAAGATATCCGGCTGCCCCAACGCGTGCGCCCAGCATGTCTCTGCCAACATAGGATTCCAAGGGGCGTCCATAACCAGGGAAGGAAGAAGCGTTCCCGCGGAGATGCTTTTTCTCGGCGGAGGACTCTACGGAGATGATACGCGCCTTGCCATGCCGGTCACCAAGATTCCGACCAGAAACGCTCCCAAGGTTGTCCAGAGACTCCTTGAGATATACGAGAGGGAAAAAGAGGATGGCGAGCACTTTGATCTTACGATGAAAAGGCTCGGCGCCAAGTACATCAAGGAAGCGGTTTCCGAATTCAACGAGATCCCTTCGTATGAGGATGACCCCGATTTTTATACCGACTGGGGCCATGAAGAGAAAAAGTTCGCCGTTCAGAAGGGAGTAAAGGGGGAGTGCGCGGGGGTTACCGTCGAGGAGAAGATCCCGGTTTTCGGAGATGCCGAGAGACGCCTTGAGCAGGCTCAGGCCCTTTTTCTCCACGGCGACTACGAAGCGTGCATAAACGAGCTTTACCTTGCGTGCTCAGACAGTGCCCATGTTCCTCTCTACACTAAGCTTGTCGACCCGTTCACTCCGGAGCAGACGATATGGGAGTTTGAAAACCTTATTGTGAGAACCGGGGAGACGGATGAGAGGTGGCTTGATGTCTCGCGCAGGCTGGGCGAATACAGGAACGGAGATGCCTCCGCGTCAAAGGCTATAGAGTTCCTCGAAGTGGCCAAGAGTTTTCACTCCGACTGCGAGAAGGTTCAGGAGCAGCTGACCGTGTAGGGGCCGGAAGAGACTCAGTAGCCTCCGGTTATATATTTCTTTAGAGCCTCGATCTCGAATTTCTGACGGGAGATGATGTGGTTTATAATGTCGCCGCTTGTCACCATCCCGCAGAGTTTCCCGTCCTCTATTATCGGAAGGTGCCTTATCTTGTTCGCCGTCATGACGGCCATACTTTCCTGAATCGGGTCGTCAGGCGAACCGTAAATCACATCCCTGATCATGAGTTCGCTTATTTTCGTGTTGGCTGACGACCTGCCCTGAAGGATAACCTTCCTCGCGTAGTCTCGCTCGGAGAATATTCCGACGACCTTCTCACCGTTAAGCACTAGCAGAGCGCCTATTTCCTTCTCCGCCATCATCTGTAGGGCACTGTACACGGTCTCATCCGGTCCTATAGACCATACGCTTGAGCCCTTGTGTTTAAGTATATGTCTTAAATTTTCCATGACCCACTCCGTCTTTTATATGTAGCAACTCAACCCTGTTATCAAGTATATAAGCTTTTTGCGCCAAAACAAAACGCTGCGCGCCGGGGACATCTAAAGGGCTTTTGAAAGCCCGCGCTTATTTTTCATGACTGCTTTCACAATACTCTGTTTTTTTGTTACTGTATCTCGGAATTATTCGTATAGTATTATCTTCAGTTAAATGTCTCTGTATCTGGAATAATCTTTTCTGTTTCTTTTTTCACAATGAGCAAGACAGAAGAACTTAAAAAAGCAGCAGCGCTAAGGGCCGTCGACTTCGTGCGCGCGGGGATGCTCGTCGGGCTTGGTACGGGGTCGACTGCAGAGTTTGCCATCGAAGAGCTCTCAAAGCGCGTAGCGGACGGCCGCCTGTCGGAAATATGCTGCATTCCGAGTTCTCGGAGAACGAGAGATTTCGCGGAGTCTCTGGGTCTTGATCTTGTTGAACTCGATATGGAGAGGATGATTGATGTAACCATCGACGGAGCGGATGAAATCGACTCCGATTTTAACCTTATAAAGGGAGGAGGGGGTGCGCTTCTCAGGGAGAAGGTTCTTGCCCAGAACAGCAGGAGAAATATAATCGTCGCAGACGAATCAAAGCTCTCGCAACGGCTTGGCACCCGTTTCCCCGTTCCCGTAGAAGTGCTGCGGTTTGCCCTTGAAGCTGAAAAAACCTACCTTGAGACACTCGGTGGAGAAACGGAACTGCGAGTTACACAAGACGGTTCTCCTTTCTTGACTGACCAAAACAATCTTATAGTCGACTGGAGTTGCGGGGAGATTGAAGATGCGTCCTGTTTTGCGAACCGGCTGTCAGAGAGGGCGGGAATAATTGAGCACGGTCTTTTTGTAGGAACCGCAACCGATATCGTAATAGGTTTTGCGCGAGGAATAAAACATTTTATCCCTGGCGAATCGGGTTAATTACTTCTCGGCTCTGCAAATACAGACCACAGTTATGTCCAAGACCGCAATTGCCGGTAAAGGCTAACGATCCTGAGAGACGGATACAACCTGCTTTCCCCTTAGGCGTTTTTTCCACAAAGCCGCAGAGAACATTACCGCCACAACCGCAAGCAGGCTGAATAAAGCTCCCCTGGCCTCGCCGGAAGTTGCGGCGACCGCGCACCCGCCATCGTCGTCGCTTACCTCAGGATGATATCCGGAACCGATTATAAGGGCCTGGCCGCCTAGAAAACTATCAAACGTGACCTTCTCCACATAACTAAGCTTCGGCACATCACCCGGGGCCGCGCCTTCTTCCGAGATAGCGGGAGTGGAATCAGTAGGATCATCCCAGAGATATTCAACAAAACCTTGGGAGTTCTCAGGAAGCAGTCCCAAGTTCCTGCACTGCCTTTGTTCACCATTTGCCACCCTTACCACCTCACTACCGACGTTACATCCATTGTCGTCTTCAACACTCAGAGTTCCGTTTTCAAGCGCCGGGGAGTTACCGTTAAAAAACACTAGCTGGTCCTCTTCCGTCATCACAAACAGGTATACGCCCCCGTATTTCCACGGAAGCGCTCTCCAGCAGTTGCGTATGGTTGCAAGCTTGGCCGGGTTATCCGCTTCTCCTACCTGCTCCCTTAAATGCTTTTTGAACTCTCCCACAAAACTCTTCAGCGTATCGCTGTCTTTAACCTTGTTGGCAGTTACTCCCTGCTTGAAATAGGGCTCTTCATCAATGATCTCACTCACGAAATAAGGACAGGTTACATTGTCAAAACTGAGGTTTGTGTAATCGTGCTCTTCATGATCATGATGATAGCCGGCTATAAGGATAAGTTCTGTTCTCCAGACGGGATGAGTGAACTTAACTGAACACGCCGCTCTTTGCTCATGATCATTGTGCCCTTCACTTGCATGTTCTTCCGGGTCTTCATCCGCTTCCGAAACATACGTTATACACTCTCCTTCCTCCGCACTTAGAACAAGCTCCCTCACTTTGGGAAGAAGCATAGGCTCCGGCTGATCTTCTGAACTGTGCAGCAGTGTTCCGTTCTGCTGCGAAGGATCATGCGCATTAGTATAGATGGTTCCGTCTTTGTCTATCACCATGAGATATACGGTGTCGTTTTTCCAGTCCCCTCCACCCACTGTCAGGCTTTTCTCGAACCTTATGTTCTCGTTCGGATCGTCTATAGCTTCCCAGTGCGCTTTTGCGTGCAGTGCGAACTCACTCATCTCGTCCTGATCCGAAGGGTCTACATCTCCTGCAGTTACGCTTTGGCTGTGGCTGCCTTGGTGTGCAGAAGCGGTGGGTGTTACCGAGAGAAAAGCAACCGTTGCTAACGCAAAGACAAGGAAGGCTGCGGTTTCGCTTCGCGCAAAAATTCTCTTTGCTCCAAAGCGTTTTCCCCAGAAAACCGCCGGCAGCAACATGAGAACTATCATGAAGAAATTAAGCGCGGCGTTTCCAGACGCGCCCTCTGTGCCCGCGATCGCGCAGCCACTGTCGTCATCTGTTTCATTATAAATTCCGGAACCCCAGATGATCCGACCCTGCCCATCGCTTGACGGAATCCACGTAACATAGGTTGTCTTGGGAGAATTACCGGGGGCCTTGCCGGGGATGAGATTTCCTTCAGAATCGCGCGTGTCGTCATCAGGCGTCGTCGGATCGTCCCAGAGATACTCAACAAACGCCCCTTCGCCGGAAGATAAACCACTTACGGCTTCTGCCAGCAGATCCCCGACATTGGTTCCGTTGTCGTCTTCAACATCCAGGCTTTTGTTCTCAAGACTGGGCGTGTTGCCGTTTAGCACAACTAACCGGGTATCTGCAGTCATGGCGAAAAGGTAGATGGAATCGTTTTTCCATGGCGAGACCCTGAAACAACTCACCGAGTTGATAAGCTCAAGCAAGCCTATCCTTCCCCGCCAGTCAACATAGAATTGAGTGAACTCATCTACAAACTTCTTGAGCGTGTCTCTGTCCACCACATCAACGGCGCTTGTTTCGGGAACATAATGAGGGCATTTCAGATTGGAAAAGGACACATCTGAGAAATTATGGTGAAGACCGCCGACCAGAATGGTTGGAAGTGGAAACGAAAGACTGTCGAGATGCAGATTGAATTTAACGGCGCATGCTGCTCTGTTTTCACCCATGAAAGTATAATTGTCGCAAGCCACTCCATCTTCTTTTTCCTGTAACTCATCCATGAGCTGTTTCATAACGGGATTCTTGTTTGACAAGGTTCCGCCTTGCGCGGGAGGATAATATGGATGGGGTTGTTGTATTACGCCATCTCCGCTCGTCCGGAAGATATATATGCTGTCTTTGCGCCAGTCACCTCCTTCCTCTTCAAGAAGCTGCAGGAAGGGCGCGAGACCGGTGTTGTAATCTGTTAGCTGCATTGCGTGATACTTTACGTGCAGCATGAAGGCTTTCATTTCTTCTTCGTCCCCGACGCTGACTTCATCAACGGTTACGCTGTCGAGTGCGTGGTTGTCTCTTGTGCCTTCACGGCTCGGGATATCAATTTCATGGGCTTGAAGCGGACCCGTGTGGGAAAAGAAAACAAGCAATGCTAACATGCAGATAAAGAAGGCCGGGTTTCGTGTCTTTATAACGGCCTTGTAATCAATGGAACTTCCCGGTTTTTGTAAGCGTGCAGTACTCATCTTGAACCCCCTTTATGTGTTTTACACAGACAGTTAACTCACGTTAGTTTTTCAGATCGAACTTAGCATCCAGAATCAGATGGCTTTGCAACCTGAATTTCAACGACACAAATATGATTATGGCATTTTGGAGGAAGAATTTCAACCTGATAAAGCACCCTGTAGGCGGATTGCTTGACTTGTCGTTGTTCCTGCCGCAAACGCCTGCGTCTTTTCCGGTCCGCGTGCGCGCGGTACGGATCAGGTGAAAATCCGGGCGATTTTCCGCACGCCTTGCTGTACGTCAGATTGAATGCCGATTCTTGCTATGCCCCTCCCCGCTTCGTCAAGAGACCTGAAGTCTCCGGTGGCCTGGGCCATTTTGAGCACTCCGAAAGAGAATGCCGATTCCACGGAACCGACATCATCGGGTATGCGCAGATCGTTTTCGTTATCGCTTACGATCTGGATGAAAAAGCCTTCTCCCGAGTCTCCCTTGTGAAGCTGGCCTGTTGAGTGCAGAAACCTCGGGCCGAAGCCCAGAGTTACGGGCACAGATGATATGCTCTCAATCTGCGCGCGGAGGGAAAGAAGCTCCCTTGAGTTTTCTTCTGCGGGGTCTGCATATGCCTGAATCGATACGTAACCTCTTTTTTTGGAAGAGACGATATCTCTTAGTTGCTCGGGGGATTCTATGTCCCTGTTGCTTGAGAAAACAAGCTCGTTTTCGGAAAAGTCGGGTTCTTCGGATTCAAGTTTTCCCGTTTCCCTGTAGAGCTTGAGAAAGCTTCTTGAGAAAGCCTTCGCGGATTCAACGTCAGGCTGGTCGAAGGGATTTATTCCCATTATGCTCCCGGCAAGCGCGACGGCAAACTCAAAGCGGAAGAGTTCTGCGGCTATCTGGTAGGGGGTGTCAACGACTATTTTCACGAAGGGGTCCCCGGAGTTTTTAACGCGCGAGGCGGCTGCATCCACGGTTCCGTCCCCTCTCAGGGAAATAAGAATGTATGCCCTGTCATCTCCGGGCCGCGGACAGTCCGAGATATCTTCGTCAAGCAGCGGAAGAATGCCGACGCCGTCTTTCCCGGTACTTTCGGCGATCAGCTGTTCCACCCAGTAGCCGAAGGGGGAAACCTTTTCCGAAAAAACGAAACCCAGCTTGTCTCTTCCCTGCCTGGCCATCACCCCGAGAAAGGTTCCCAGACAGAAGGAAGGACTCTCATTGTATTTTCCTCCAACCGCGTTTTTAAGTTCAAGCAGAACGGAGGATGCGGATTGAAGTATTTTGCGTATATCGACTCCCGCGAGGGAAGCGGGAACGAGACCGAAATAGGAAAGTGCGCTGAACCTCCCGCCGACGTTCGGATCACTGATAAACACCTTGGCGAAACCGTGTTCGCCAGCCGTCTGGATGAGCGCTGAGCCGGGATCCGTGATGCAGACAAAGTGCTCTCCAGCAGAATCGGTCTTTTTCGCAAGTTCGCCGTAGAAGTATTTCATCAGGGAAACGGTTTCCACGGTTGAGCCCGATTTTGAGGAGACAACGAACAGGGTTCTCATAAGATCAATGCTGTTCCGGGTCCTGAGAATAAAATCGGGGTCTGTGGTATCAAGAAGAGTGAGGCGCAGGAAGCCCTTGCGGAGGGTGAAAATGTTTCTGAATATCTCGGAGGAGAGACTCGAGCCCCCCATTCCCAGAACCACGACGTCGGTGAACCCTTTTTTCCTTATCGATTCCGAGAAGTTGTCGATTTCATCTGCCGCTCCGAGCATCTGCTGCGGAAGGTCGACCCACCCGAGGCGGTTTGTGATCTCCGAAGGATCATTTGCCCAGAGAAGATGATCGCGTTTGAAGAATCTTTCGGCAAAGCGGTTTTTCTCGAGTTCAAGGAGTTGGGATTGAATTATGCTTCCGTAATCGCCTGTGTATTCGGCGTAGCGTGACTCCGAGGCAGCCTTGTTTTCAGTGGACACTGTACTAGCTCCCCAGCAGTTTGAGGCATTCCTCTAGGATTGTGTCTGTGTTAAAACCGAAGTTGTTCATCACGTCGCGGTACGGAGCGGACTCTCCGAAACAGTCTATTCCGTACGCCTTGGCTGCGGGGCCCGGTCCCGTGAATTTTTCCCATCCGAACGTCGCTGCGGCCTCAACACTTAATCTTGTGCCGACAGAAGGCGGCAGGACACTGTCTTTGTATTCCTGGGGCTGGGCTTCGAAAAGACTCCAGCACGGGAGACTCACGACTCTCGGATTTCTCTTAATCTCTCGCAGTTTTTCATAAACTTCAAGACAGATGTGAACCTCAGAACCCGTGGATATCAGTATGATATCGGGCGTGCCGTCTGAGTCCGCAAGTACATAACCGCCCGCGAGCGCTCCCTCGGCTGCGGCGTAGCGGTCCCTGTCTATTACCGGAACGTTTTGTCTTGTGAGAACGAACGCGGCGGGACGGTCAGAGAGTCCCATCACGTGTCTCCACAGAATCGCAAGCTCGTTCGCGTCGCAGGGACGGATGACGTCGATGTTGGGAGTTACTCTGAGGGCCGCCAGGTGCTCTATGGGCTGATGAGTGGGACCGTCTTCGCCGACTCCTATGCTGTCATGAGTGAAAATGTAGATCACGGGAAGTTTCATCAGGGCCGCAAGCCTTATCGAGGGTTTCATGTAATCAGCAAACACGAAATAGGTCGAGGCATATGCCCTGAGTCCGCTCAGGCACATGCCGCCGGCTATCGCGGCCATTGAATGTTCCCTGACTCCGAAATGAAAATTTCTTCCCTTGCGGTCCTCGGCCGAAAAGCTAGTTGCGGACTTAAGATAGGTTTTGGTTGAGGAGCCCACATCCGCGGCGCCGCCCATAAGCCACGGCACTTTGTCCCCTATGGAGTTAATTATGCTTGAGTTCGCGGAACGGGTCGCAACCGGGTCTGCGGAATAGGGAAAAGACGGGATATCGCTGTCCCACCCCTCGGGCAACTTTCCTTTATCAAGCATCTCAAACTCGTGAGCGAGTTCCGGGTGTTCGTTTGAATAGTTTCTGAAATTCTCCGTCCACGCCGTTTCGGCATCGTTTCCCCTGGCGATTGCTTCTTCCATGTAGGAGAGGATCTCATCGGGAACGTGAAAGTTCCCGGGGGCGTCCCATCCGTAAAATTCTTTCGCCAGCCTGACTTCCTCCTCTCCAAGCGGTGCTCCGTGGGCCTCGCACGTGTTCTGCTTGTTCGGGCTTCCGTAGGCTATCTGGCTTTCCAGTATGACAATGGAAGGCCTCTCGGTTTCAGACCGCGCGCTAGTGAGGGCTTTTTCGATTTCCCCGAGATCGTTTGCGTCCGAAACTTTCTCCACGTGCCAGTTGTAGGAGCCGAAGCGCATTTCCGTGTCCTCGGAATACGCAAGCGAGGTGGTGCCCTCGATTGTTATGTTGTTGCTGTCATATATCCAGATCAGGTTTCCGAGTCCCAGATGTCCCGCTATGGACGCGGCTTCTGAGGAAATTCCTTCCATCATGTCCCCGTCGCTGCAGATTGAATACACCTGATGATTTATTATGTCGTAGCCAGGACGGTTAAAGTGCTCGGAGAGCCACTTGCTGGCTATGGCCATTCCGACCGAATTCGATACCCCTTGTCCCAGAGGCCCGGTTGTGGTCTCGACCCCGGCTGTGATTCCAAGCTCGGGATGACCGGGACAGCGGCTGTGGAGGCTTCGGAATTTTTTTATGTCGTCAATCGAAATGTCGTACCCGTTTACGTGAAGTGTAGCGTAGAGAAGCATGGAAGCGTGACCGGCGGAGAGGATAAAGCGGTCACGGTTGGGCCAGTTCGGGTTCTGCGGGTTATGCCTCAGGAACTTGTCAAAAAGCACGAAAGTCGTGGGGGCGAGAGCCATCGGGGTTCCCGGGTGGCCTGACTTCGCTTTTTCCACCGCGTCCATGGCAAGCGTTCTTATGCAGTTGATTACAAGATTTTCCAATTCTTCATCCTCGGGGAGAAATCTGCACGAAAATTATTGAAAATCCTTTGTGGCTGGTACCGGATTCATGTAAAGCAACGGCCTGAGTTTCGCCTGCGCGGGCCGTTTTGAATTTACTTATAATAAACAATGGGAATAATATATCAATAAGGTGGTTTTCGCGGCACACTTGAGATGAAAACCGTCGTTTCCCTTGCAAAATGAAAAAGACGGCTTTAGTTACAGGCGGGGCGGTGAGAATAGGAAAGGAGATATCCCTTAATCTCGCCCGAAAGGGCTACGATATCGCCCTTCACTATAACTCTTCGGAAAAAGAGGCGCTGGCTACAAGGGACCTTGTTCTCAGTGCAGGCGTTCGGTGCGAGCTTTTCCGCTGCGATCTTTCATCCCCTGATGACACAAGGGAGCTTGTCCCGAAAGTCACCGAAAGCATCGGGGGGCTAAGTGTCCTTGTTAACAACGCCTCGATCTTCGAGAACGTCGGATTCCGTGACGTGACCCCCGAATTTCTTGAAACCGATATGGCCATAAACTTCAAGGCCCCTTTTTTTCTCTCCCAGTCTTTTTCCATTGAGACAAGCGGAGGCCTTATCGTTAATTTTCTCGACACGAGGGTCAGGAAAAATTCCGTTCAGCATTTCTGCTACAACCTGAGCAAGAAATGCCTTTATCACCTGACAAAAATGCTCGCAAGGGAACTCGCCCCCGACTTTCGCGTAAACGCCGTGTGCCCGGGAGCCGTTCTCGCTCCCCCGGGGCTCGGGGATGACTATCTTCACAAGATGGCGCGGGGAACTCCGATGGGGCGTCCGGGCTCTGTTGAGGATATAATAAACGCGTTTAACTATCTTCTGGAGAATAATTACGTTACCGGAGAGTGTCTTTTTGTGGATGGAGGAGGGAGTCTGAAATGATAATAAAGATCGAGAACCTGAGGCTTCGCACGATAATAGGGATATATGACTGGGAAAAGAAAGAGCGCCAGGATCTGGTTATAAACGTCACCATCGATTTTGACGGACGCAGGGCTGCCGAGAGCGACAGCATAGAGGATACTTTGGACTACAAGTCCTTAAACAAGAAGATCATAAGCTTCGTGGAGGAAAACAATTTCAACCTGCTTGAGAGAGTTGCGGGGGGCATCTGCGATATAGTCTTTGAGTGCCCGTCGGCCATGTGGGCTTCGGTGAAAGTGGAAAAACCCGGAGCACTTCGCTTTGCTGATTCCGTTTCAGTGACAGAAGCAAGGGAGAGATAAGCAGTGCAGGTATCTTTGCCAGCCACCATGAAAGCAGTGTCACGTAACGGTTTTTCTCGCAATCCCGAAACCACGTTTTATTTCCAGGCGTCTATACATAAAATATAGTTGCAGTTAGACAGCAATATTGGCTTAAGCCTCAGATTTAAAAACATAATTGATTTTTAGTCGTCTGAATATAAAATACAACTATGATCAGACGGGAATATTGGCTGAAGCGACTTCAGGAGGCTTGGTCTCACCGTTCCATTGTATGGCTTGCCGGAGTAAGAAGAACGGGCAAGACCACCTTGGCAAAAATGCTTCCTGAGGCAACTTACCTTAACTGTGACCTGCCTTCCACGCAGAGATCTCTGCTGGACCCTGAACTGTTTTTGCGTAGCAACCCGACCAATAAACTTCTTGTTCTGGATGAAGTTCACAGATTGGTGGACCCGAGTCTGTGTCTTAAGATTATGGCGGATGAATACCCTGAAATGCGTGTGCTGGCTACCGGTTCGTCTACACTTAACGCTACGCGCAAGTTCCGCGACACGCTTACGGGACGCAAACATACCGTTCATCTGCTTCCGGTTCTCTGGCGGGAATGCGTTGAGGAATTCGGAATAAAGGAACTTGACCGGCGCCTGCTGCATGGAGGCCTGCCGGAGCCGCTGTTGTCCCAAACCATAGATCCCTCTTTTTACAGTGAGTGGATAGACAGCTTTTACGCTCGGGACATGCAGGAGCTTTTCGGCATACGCAACCGGCGGGGATTTCTCTCGTTGCTGCGCCTGCTGCTGCGCCGAAGCGGAGGACAGGTGGACTATGCGGGCCTCGCTTCTGACAGCGGGCTCAGCCAGCCTACTGTAAAGACTCATATGGAGTCCATGAGGATTGGCTGTGCTATGCATCTTGTCTCGCCTTTTCATGGCGGCGGAAAACGGGAGATAGTGGCCCGCCCGAAGTGTTACGCGTTTGATACCGGGTTTGTCTGCCACGAGAGGGGCTGGGATTCAATAAGGGACGAGGACCGTGGTCTGCTCTGGGAGCATCTGGTGCTTGACGCGCTGCGCAGTTGCCACGCGGATGACTCTATTTTTTACTGGCGGGACAAGTCGGGTCGCGAGATAGATTTTATCGTACGTCGCGGACGGGAACATGTGGATACGATAGAATGTAAAATCAATCCTGAAAAGCTGACTACAAAGGCTACGGAAGTTTTCCGCAGTTACTACCCCGAAGGGAATAACTACGTAGTGAGTCCAGGTGCCGGAACATCTTACGGCATCCGCAGAGGCGGCCTGACCTACACGGTCTGTGCTCCTGGTGGCGAACCGGGCTGGCCGTGAGAAAAAAAGTCCGGTTGCGGTCTGCGTTATCAAAGGCAAACGCCTTTTCTTTTCTGGCTCAGATTCCCACGACAGTCGATAGATAGTTTGCTTTGCTGATTAAATCAGTTACTACCCCGAAGGGAATAACTACGTAGTGAGTCCAGGTGCCGGAACATCTTACGGCATCCGCAGAGGCGGCCTGACCTACACGGTCTGTGCTCCTGGTGGCGAACCGGGCTGGCCGTGAGAAAAAAAGTCCGGTTGCGGTCTGCGTTATCAAAGGCAAACGCCTTTTCTTTGAAGATATTCTGGCTCAGATTCCCACGACAGTCGATAGATAGTTTGCTTTGAAGCTGATTAAATCATTTCCTCTTGGCTCCCGCCACACCGATCTCAGGCGGGGACAGAACAGTTCCCGGGGAATTACCGCGTTTATTCTGACCAAAGAATCATTTTTTCTGTCCAACTGCACACACCTCTCTCACTTCTTCGAAATCCAGTTATTCCTGCCTCCCGTATTGTTTCGTATCTATAACCCTGCCCCTGCAATTTGCATGGGCAGGGGGGGGGGGCAGGTATATTTCGTTTTCATCTTAGAAACTGGACGAGGCAACTGATGTCAATAGGAAAACCTTACAAAATCACAGCAAACCTGATCGGTGAAGTTCTACGGATAATCGGAGCCGTGCGGCGAATGGCGACGGTGCTGGGCATGCGTCTGTCCTGCACGTGGCGACACTGCTTTCGCTTTCTCCTATCCCCGTCTGAGTTTTTCCGTCCCGCCGGGCGGGAATCTACAACTCGGCGAAACCTCGATACTCCCGACAGTTTCGACCATGCTTTCGCACGCGGAAGGGAGGGGATTACGCGGACCGGGACGTACGCGGTCCTGCTGGCGGCTCTGACCGCGATATGCCTAGCCCTCCCGCCGGCTAAGGAAGCCAAGGCCGGGACCACACGGGCTAGTTCGAACGTCATAACGTCTTCCGATTCCTCCACCTGCACGATCTCGGAGGAGGAAGACCCTCGAGGGACCGTGGCCATGAACGAAGCGGGCTCCGGCGCTGGCGGGCAATTTGTCAATGCCTGGCTCTTCAACGTCAGCTGCGATGGCGGGACAAACGAGTTCAAGATCCGGGTTCATCCGGATTTCGCCACGCAGCAGGACGCAAAGACCGCGGCCGAGAAATACGGCAAGGATATAGGTCGCCTGCCCAAGGTGCTGCGATCCGGAATCGGTACCGGGCAACGTACCGTCATGATACACAAGGGAAATCATCATTGGTTTGCGACCGACTTTAAAGGCATACGTATTTACACAGGGAATAGGACACAAGAAGAACACGAGGAAATAATGTTCCACGAGGCCACGCATATGTCGCTGGATGCCCAGGTTGAACCGGACACCAAATGGCTTGCGGCACAGAAGGCCGACGGAGCGTTCATCTCGAACTATGCGAAGACCTATCCCGACCGCGAGGACGTAGCGGAGTCCTTCCTGGCCTGGTTCTCCGTCCGGTTCCTGCCGTCTAGGATCAGCGAGGAATGGGAAGAGGCTATACTCCAGACGATCCCGAACCGCATCGCCTATTTTAACGCATTATTTTCAGCCAAAGACATGAAGCCTTTCACCGCAGTCTCGGGGCAGTCGATTGCCGCCTTGCCGTTGGTTTCAATTGCGGCGAAGGCGGTTTCGGTGACAGAGGGTGGCGATGCAGTGTTTACCATTGAGGCCAGCCCGGCGCCGATGGAGGACCTCACGGTGACGCTCACCGTCAGTGACGACGGAACAAGCGATTTTCTGGAGCAGAGTGACGAAGGAACGAATACGACGGTTATCATCCCTGCGGGCCAGACATCCGCCACGCTGACGCTTGCCACACAGGACGATAGCGTGGACGAGCCCGACGGTTCGGTGAGTGCGACGCTTGCTGGCGGGACCGGCTACGCAGTGGCGCCCCCTCCTGAAGATGCGGCGTCCGTGTCTGTGGCGGACGATGACGATGCTCCTCCCGCGACATTGCCGCCGGTTGTACAATGCGCCTCGTCTCTTCCCGCAAACGCGGTAAGCGTGTACGAGGTTGAGGGTTGGCGGGACAAGCGCAAGCGCAGGGGCAACAAGACGCTTGAGGATCGTTGGAACCGAGTGCTGTCGGCACTTGACCCGGCGGTGGGTACGGGTGCACCGATGGCGGCATGGGAGGCCCGGAAGTATGCAGAGGATGGAGGCTTCACCCGCTGGAAGCGCACGGCGGCGACGCTCAGTGCCATTGAGCGCTGCCTTGCCGTGAAATTGCCGCCGATTGTACAATGTGCCTCGTATCTTCCCGCGAATGCGGTAAGCGTGTACGAAGTTGAGGGTTGGCGGGACAAGCGCAAGCGCAGGGGCAACAAGACGCTTGAGGATCGTTGGAACCGGGTACTGTCGGCACTTGACCCGGCGGTGGGTATAGGTGCGCCGATGGCGGCACGGGAAGCCCGGAAGTATGCGGAGGATGGCGGCTTCACCCGCTGGAAGCGCACGGCGGCGACACTCAGGGCTATTGAACGCTGCCTTTCCTTGCCTTGACAGTCACGGAGTCGGTCGGCTAGACCACCGCAGGCACGCACTCCATGAAGATTCCGAAAGCCAGCACCGCGGCGGGCGCGCAGCTCTTGATCTGTAAAGAGACGATTAACGAAAAGGAACGGGTGATGTGGTTAACGGTGCGACTCTCGACCGAAGAGAAGCGGGACTATTGTCAGATGGACTGGAAACTCTACTTTGAATCGGGTGAAACCGAGAAGCAAATGTATGTCTATGACGACAATCACGATGAAGATCTGTAAGATCATTAGAGTAGGCAAGCAAAGTCATCACTGACTATGCAGTCTGGCGGAGAGAAACTTGATTTTCAAAAATGCAGGAGTTTGAACAATTTGTTCTGTGACGTGGTGTCGCAGGGGGCAGTGGGCCTCGAAACTCGTGTGTTTTCGCTTTGCTGATTCTTCCTTCAGTTATAATTTCCGGCTTTATACCCGTTTTATGCAAGGTCACCGTATTGAATACAGTTATTGTCGGAATCGGTTCAAATATAGATGCCGAGAGAAACGTAAGCGCCGCCAGGCGAATACTGCGGGAGAAACTGCTTGTTCTCGGAGAATCGGAATTCATAAGAACCAAGCCCATAGGCTCCTGTAATCAGCAGGATTTTCTAAACGGTTCCCTTCTGGTAAAAACCCGTCTTGGCCGCAGACGGCTGAAAACCCTGCTCAAGGGCGTCGAGACTGTTCTTGGAAGAAATGTCGGGGCAGACCCCTACGGCCCGAGAAAGATGGATCTTGATATACTCGTGTGGAACGGAGAAATTGTCGACCCTGATGTTTACGAGCGGGAATTTCTTCGCCGCTCTGTGATTGAACTTTGCCCCGAGCTTGAAAAAACGTTTAGGGAGGAAACGGGTCCTGCCTGAAGAAACCGAAAATCTGGAAGGCGTCACGCTTGCAAAATTTCTCTCAAAAGACGATATAAAAAAAGCCGTCTCTAGGCTCGCCAGGCAAATTTCGGAAGACTACGAGGGAAAAAGTCCGGTTGCGGTCTGCGTTCTCAAGGGCGCGCGCCCTTTCTTTGAAGATCTTCTGGCTCAGATGAGCCTGACAGTCGACATGCAGTTTCTCGGGGTTTCGAGTTACAGGGGCGAAGCTCGGCCGGGTCGCCTTCTGCTTGTAAGGGACATTGAATGCGAAGTGAAGGGAAGGGACGTTATAATAGTCGAGGATATAATTGACACTTCAAAGACGGCAGAGTTTATTCTGCGGCACATGGAATCGAAGAATCCGGGCTCGCTTAGTATATGTGCTCTTATAGACAAGAGGGGAAAAGACCCGGCAGGTCCAGGTCCTGACTACTGGGGTTTTCAGGTGGACGGGGGATTTCTCGTGGGCTACGGAATGGATTACATGGAAAGGGGAAGGACACTTGAGGATATATACATGCTTCGGGAGTAATTTTGTTGCTGCTCCCGGCAAAGGTTTACGGAGGAGAACATGGCGAAAACAGAAGGCGTAAAGTGGAATCTGGGGGATCTTTACGAAGGGATTGCTGATCCCCGCGTGGAGAAGGATTTCAGGAGGATCTCGGCGCGTGCCGACAGGTTTGAAAAGAAGTACAGGGGCAGGATAAAATCTCCTTCGCTTACCGCTGGAGAACTCGCGGGAGCTGTAAGGGAGCTTGAGCGCTTATCGGAAGGAATCGGAAAAATACTTTCATTCTCTCACCTTCTTTTCGCGGCTGACACGCGCAATCCCGAAACCGGCGCCTTTCGTTCGCATGCCCAGCAGAAGTCTACAGAAATTCAGAAAAAGCTTATTTTCTTTGACGTTGAGTGGGTTTCGGTTCCCAGAAAAAGGGCAGAGAAACTCCTCGGCAGCCCGGAACTTTCCGGGTACAGGCATTTTCTTGAGCAGGAAAGACAGTACAGGGCCCACACACTCTCTGAAGCCGAGGAGAAAATAGTTCAGGAGAAATCAAACACCGGGGAAGAAGCGTTTTCAAGGCTTTTCGATGAGGTTGTGAACAATATCCAGTTTCAGGTGAGGCTCTCGGGCAGGACTGAAACCCTTAACCAGTCCCGGACCCTATCGCTTCTTTACGATGCTGACAGGAAAAAAAGAAAGGCAGCCTGTGCAGGGCTCACAAAGGGGCTCAAGGAAAATTCCCATGTGCTTACCTTTATATTCAACACACTTGTAAACGACCACTCGATAAATGACAGAATCAGAAGCTACGAAGACCCCATGTCGGCGCGTCACCTGAGCAACGAGATATCCCACGGCGCGGTGGAAGCTCTGCTTGAATCATGCGAGCGGAACTTCGGATTTGTGAGGCGCTACTACGGAATCAAGAGAAAGCTTCTCGGGTACCGAAAATTCTACGACTACGACCGCTATGCTCCCCTGGGTTCGGAGCGGGAAGAGGTTCCATGGGACAGAGCAAAGGAGATTGTGCTTTCTTCATTCGGGGAATTTTCATCCGGGATGAAAAAGACCGCGTCTTTGTTCTTTGAGAAAAACTGGATTGACGCCGAGCTTCGGGACGGAAAAAGAGGAGGTGCCTTCAGCCACGGCACAGTTCCCGGCGCGCATCCTTACGTTTTTATGAACTACACCGGAAAGCCAAGGGATGTGATGGTTCTGGCTCATGAGCTTGGCCATGGAGTGCATCAGTATCTCTCAAGACGGCAGGGTTATTTCCAGGCCCACACGCCTCTTACCACGGCTGAGACGGCGAGTGTTTTCGCGGAGATGCTCGTGTTTCACAGGATGAAGCGGGAAGAGACGGAAAGGGAGGGAAGACTGGTTCTGGTAGCGGAAAAACTCGAGGACATAATGGCCACGGTCTTCAGACAGGCGGTGCTTACAAGATTCGAGCAGAGCCTGCACCGCGAAAGAAGAAATCAGGGGGAGCTTACAACCGCAAGGATAAGCGAGCTTTGGATCGAAGCTAACAGCGAGATGTTCGGAGATTCGGTCGCCCTGACAGAGAACTACGCTTACTGGTGGCTTTATATTCCTCACTTCATACACTCTCCTTTTTACTGCTACGCGTACTCCTTCGGTGAGCTGCTCACCCTGGCTCTTTACGGAATGTTTCTTGAGCGGGGAAGGTCTTTTGTGCCCGATTACATGGGGCTTCTTCGCTCGGGGGGAAGCGCTTCCCCCGCGGAGCTTCTCTCCGGAGTCGGAGTGGATATAAATGACCCCGGTTTCTGGCAGACGGGACTTGACGTGATAGGTGCGATGGTGGACGAGGTTGAGGAACTCGCGGAGCAATCCGGGCTTGGCTGAAGGTTTTACTGGAAGCGCGCGGAGTTTTTTTCGTATTCGCTTACGAGCTTGCTCACAACCGAGTAGTGAACTGAGACCGCATTGGCAACCTCTCTTAGCGTGTAGTCCCCCGTAAGGTAGGTTTTCGCTATTGCTTCCTCCCTTGAGTGTCCGCTTTGCACAAAACCGTTTATCATGCCCCCTACGGGTTTTGTTAGCTGATACTTGGGGATATCCTTTGACTGTGAATCCTTCTTCGTTTTTTCCTGCACAAGCTCTATGAATTCATCATCGCCTAGATATATCTGCTTTCGGGTTTCCGAGATCACGTCGCGCTCGAGGTTTTTTTGGAGGAATTCGTCAAAACCACCTGTGTCCGAGGAAAACCCTTCTGAGAACCACCCGAGGTCCATGTATTCCGGTGCTTCATCTTTTCCGTAAAGATACCTGCAGCTGCTCCATTTGAACTGGCTTGAATGTTTTACGAACCCGGCTCGAAGAGGGAGAAGAAAAACATGAGCCATAAGCGGCAGAAGGTATTTTTCACTCTGGACGACTATGGATTTATATCTTCCTCGGAAAACGTGACCGTCTGTGTCATGCAGCCTGTTTGAGCGCTGGGTGTAAACGCCGTTTAACTGTCTTATGGCTTTTGAGAGGTTAGGCTTCGGGGTTTCGATGACCAGATGGTACCCGTCAGCCATGAGGCAGTAGCCAAAGCAGCGGCATCCGAACCTTCCGCATACCCCCTCGAGGATTTCTATCCAGGCATTGCCGTCGGCCGAGTTCTGAAAGACGCTCTGCCCCCTGTTTCCGACTGAGGAGACGTAATAGACGGCCCCTGCGTATTCCGGTCTTAACGGTCTTGCCATGAATGTGATTATAATAAAGGCGAAAAGTCATGTCAAGACCTGACCCTTAAGCCGGATTGTTTCCTCAGGGAGCAAGCGCTTTCATTGCGAAAGCTACCTGTTCCCTCGAAGCATTGTAGGGAAACATGAGAATGGGAAGATCGGAACTCTCAGTGAACTCCCCGAGCTTTGCTTTTCCCTCCTCAGGAGAACCGCTCACCGAAACAAGATCAAGCAGCTCGTCGCTTATACTTTTTATAGCTTCCGCTCTGTTCTCCCGCCAGAGCTTCTTCGCCCTGTCAGCTTCTTCCCCGAATCCGTAACTGCTTACGAGCTTGTGGTAATAATCTCCCATGGAGCATACGTAAAGGGCCACAAATTCCCTTATGATTTCTCTTGATTCGCTTCGGTTCTCAGAAACCATCGCCGGAAGAAACGGGGCCACGGTTATTTCTCTTCCACCGGAAGCAAGCGCCTTTTTTCTTTCATTTATAAGGCTCACGGGGCAGAGATAGGGAATCCAGCCGTCAGCGACCCTGGAGGTAAGCTCGATGTTTTTCGGTCCCATGGATGCGATATATATGGGAATCTCGCTTCTTCGGGGCTTAAAAAGAAGCCTGAAGCCCTTAAGCCTGAAAATCTCCCCCTCGTAGTCAACCCTCTTTCCCGCAAGTATCGTCCTTATTATCTCGATGCACTCAAGCGTCCGTTTCAGGGGCCGCTCGAACTTCATGCCGTGCCAGTATTCGTTTAGGTAAACGCTGCTTATCCCGAGTCCGAGGATCAGTCTTTCCCCGCAGTACTCATCTAGGGTGGCCGCTGTCTGTGCTATGAGTGCCGGAGACCTGCTGTAAACGGAGATGATGCCGGTGGCCAGGTTTATTCTTTCCGTGACCGCCGCCATGTGGGATATCAGGGAAAACGCGTCCCGCCCCCACATTTCGGGAACCCAGATGGAGTGATAGCCCAGGTCTTCTGCCAGTTTCGAAAAATAGGTAAGATCGTCTTTTTTTACGTCGGCCCAGTAGGGAACGACGATTCCTGTAATGGACAATTACTTTCTCCCAATTGTGGCTTTACTCAGATTCATTTTACTTGAGAGCGAGGACTGTGAGAAGCATTGAGTGCTTGAGGTTCATATTTTTGCTTCCAGACCTCAGTTTCCCCGAGACGCTTTTAACGTTCATCCGATAAGTTAGTTAAACTGTTTGGAGGACATCTGCCAGCCTGTCTTGGCAGAATACGATATTAGCTGCAGGAGTTAGAAAAATGCGCAAGTTGCCCCCGAGAATGCAGGCAAAGCTCTACAAGGAGCACTTTTTTCCCGAGGAAACAAAGGAGATCAGGCAGAAGGTAAGAGCCTTTGCGGAAAAAGAAGTCTTTCCGCTTGCCCGGGACATAGGGGAGAGAAGCGAGAAAAACGCAAATTTTCCCCGTAGGCTTTTCAGAAAGATGGCCGCAGAAGGGCTTTTCCGGATTCCGTTTTCAAAGCAAGACGGGGGACTTGGTCTTTCCTACCCCGCGTGCGCAGCGGCAGTCATGGCGGAGGAGCTTGCATACATAAGCGCGAGTGTTGCGGGAACGATAAACGCTCATTTTCTGCTCTCGGGAAAAACCCTCGCTATGGGCTCCTCCCACATAAAGGAAAAATATCTTGCCCCGGCTCTTGATGGAACCTCGGTGGCGTCGTTTGCTATGACGGAGCCCCAGTCGGGTTCTGACGTAAGGGCAGAGTCTCTTGTAACAAAAGCCCGCAAGAAGGGTAAGAAATACGTAATAAACGGCCGCAAGCGCTACATAACCAACGCCGGGGTAGCTGATTTCGTGACCCTGCTTGCAAGCGTGGGTAAAGACAAGTCCATAATGATAGTGGTTGATCTTGATTCGCCAGGCTGTTCCGTAAGCGCTCCGGATAAAAAACTCGGAAACAGGGGAGAGCTTACCTACGACATATACCTTAAAGACGTGGAGGTGCCCCGGGAAAACCTGATAGGAAAAGAAGGAGACGGGCTTCGGGTTGCCGTTAATTCCCTTCTTTACGGAAGGACGGGAATCGGGGCAAGCGGGGTTGGTATGGCGCAGTCGGCGTTTGATGAGTGCGTGGAGTTTATGAACAAAAGAGAGGCTTTCGGAAAAAAAATAGCCGATTTTCAGTACTGGCAGTTCCTGCTGGCGCAGAGGGCCGTTGAGATAGAAAACGCAAGGAATCTGTATCTCAAGGCCGCGCTCTGCCTTGACAATGGGGATCCTTTCCCGACTTTTGAGACATCCGCCGCCAAGTACTACGGTTCGGAGATAAGCGTTACCATGGCCCGCGATGCCGTTCAGATATTCGGAGGCCTCGGGCTTATGGTGGAACTTGCCCATGACGCATCCACCTTCAAGGTGGAGGAGATTTACAGGGATTCCAAGGTCGGGGAGATATACGAAGGCACAAACGAGATACACAAGATGATAATAGCGAGATCGATTTTTGGAAAGAGGTAGTTTTGCTTTGCAGTCGACAAATGCGAAAACCCGAAATAATGGAGTCTTGAAAAGCCCCCCGAATCACTTCTGGCGGGATATTGTGGTTAACACAAAAGAGATCTCCTCCGGGAAAAAGAGAGAAACCAGGTTCGGGATGCAGCTTATCTATGGAATTCACGGCACACCGTTTGGAAAATGTCTTGTCGGGATCTGCGAAGAAGGTATATGTCATATGAGTTTTTTCCGCACCGATGCTGAAACACACTTGGAAGAATTCAGGAAGACATGGCGGAACCCGAAGAATCGAAGGGATGACAAAAAGACGGCCGAAGTATTGCAAAACTTGCTGTCCTCCCCGGGAAGACGGCCCCCAGTGATACTGCTCCTTGGAACACGGTTTCAGCTCAAGGTATGGGAAAAACTTATGGAGGTCCGCGAGGGTGAGACCTTGTCCTATTCGGAACTTGCCGAGTCCGCAGGAGTGCCTGCTGCCGTAAGGGCAGTCTCAAATGCCGTGGCGGGAAATCCGGTTGCTTATCTGGTGCCCTGCCACCGTGTTATAGGCAAAGCGGGGGATCTTCACGGCTACCGCTGGGGGCTTGACGTGAAAAGGGCGATTCTTGAATACGAAGGGGTTAATCTGGTTTCGCAGTGATGAACTCGGTCTGAGTTTGCGTGGTCAGCGAACAGGCTCTTCTTTTGTCATGCAGTGAATAGCTCCGAATCCCCACACAAGGTCAACGCACTCTATTCCCATGACATCTCTTGAGGGAAAAAGTTCCGACAGTATGCCGAGCGCCTCGCGGTCCTTTGGGTCGTTATAGACGGGAACGAGGACCTTTTCGTTTGAGATATAGAAATTGGCGTATGTCGCCGGAAGTCTTTCGCCTTCGAAAAAAAGCGGAGAAGGCATGGGAAGCGGGGTGATTTCAATTTTTCCTCCGTCCTCAAGCCTCAGGTCTTGCAGTATCTCGAGGTTTTCTCGAAGAGGGCGATAATTGGGATCTTCCGGGTTGTCCTCAAGGCATAAAACAACCGTTCGGGGGCCCGTAAACCTGCATATATCGTCAACATGGCCGTTTGTATCATCTCCGTCTATTCCTCCGTTAAGCCAGAGAATGTTCGTTGCGCCGAAGTACTCAGAAAATATTGCCTCGTAGTCTTTTTTTCCGAAAGCGGGATTTCTTGTCTGTTGGTCTATGCTTAGAAGACACTGCTTAGTCGTTATAAGAGAGCCTTTTCCGTTTACGTCGATGCTTCCGCCTTCGAGAGTGACCTTTCTCTCCAGATGAGTTGGGCTTCTTGAGTCAAGACAAAGGGTTTTGGCTATGAACCCCGGAACCAGATTGTCGTTCTCCCACTCCGGATACTTTGCCCATGCGTTAAACCTGAAATCAAGGATGCCTAGCTTCCCGGAGGCATGTCTTATGAAAAAAGGTCCCGAATCCCTTATCCAGGAGCGGTCGGTGGGGCATTCGTAAAACTCTATGTTGGCAAGATCAGTTGACTCTTGTCTGAGAAAATCCTCAGCCCGTTTACGTGTTTCCCCGGGGTTGACGATTATTTTTATTTTCTCCGATTCTGACAGGTGACTTGCGATTTCACGGTAAACCTGCTTTATGCTGGAGAATTTTCCCGGCCAGTCGCTTGCGTTCTGCGGCCACACAAGCCACGTGGCTTCGTGAGGCTCCCATTCAGCCGGAAGTCTGCAGTTAAGCGTATGAGAATCACTCAATTTCAGGTACCGGAATCATCGTCGATAAATCTTTGGCGAAGCTCGGAGTAGGCGTCAATTCTTCGGTCCCGAAGAAAGGGCCAGTTCCTTCTGGTCTCCTCAAGCTTCCGAAGATCGATGTCGGCCAGTATGATTTCCTCTGTATTGCCGGAAGCCTCGCATATCACCGCTCCCTGCGGGTCACACACAAAGGAGTTTCCCCAGAAATTTATTCCTTCGCCGTTTTTTCCCGATTCCTCGAAACCCACTCTGTTTACGGCCGCGACATAGATTCCATTTGAGATCGCGTGGGAGCGCTGAACAGTTTTCCATGCTTCAAGCTGAGTATTTCTTGAGCTTTCATCCTCATTCGTGTGCCACCCTATGGCGGTCGGATAGAAAATAATATCTGCCCCCTTGAGTGATGCTATACGTGCCGCTTCAGGATACCACTGGTCCCAGCAGATAAGTGTGCCTATCTTCGCAAAGCCGGTTTCAAAGCAGGAAAACCCTGTGTCTCCGGGAGCAAAATAAAATTTCTCGAAATAGCCAGGGTCATCTGGTATATGCATCTTTCTGTAAATGCCGGAAATCTTTCCCGAGGGGTCAATAAAAACAAGGGAGTTGTGATATACACCGGAGGCCCTTCTTTCAAAAAGGGGGCACACGATGAAGACCCCTCTTTTTTCCGCTTCCCCGCAGAATCTCTCCGTTGTGGGGCCGGGTATGGACTCGGCAAGATCAAAGCAGGCTGTATCCTCGGACTGGCAGAAGTACCTAGTGAGAAATAGCTCAGGAAGACAGACTATGTTCGCTCCGAGAGCAGAAGCTTCCTCTACATTTGATACGGCTTTTTTTAAGTTGTCTTCTCTGTCTTTACCCACCCGGGTCTGAACAAGGGCAATTTTAAGACTGCTCATGCGAATACGATAACTCCACAAGTGGGATAATAAAAGAAGATAAAGAGGCTTCTTTCCGCGATTTTTCGATGAGGGAAACCGGAGTTTGTAACTGTTTTATTCGAGAGACGGTGTTTTTTAATTGTTTTTCTAGTTTTATAATCATTTTTTTAGAAATACTAGAAAAATTAAAAGATTTATCGGAATTTTTGAATCTATAATCATTTTATTGGAAATAAGCAAGTCTATAATTATTTATTTTACAAAAGGTGCTTTTTTAACTATATTATAAGGAAAATAATGATTTTATTAGATTAGTTCATGAAAACAAACGTTTCGAAAACACGGCCCGCAGGCTACGCTTGGCTCCTGAGAAGATTCGGATTGACCGCAATGCCTAACCCACACAGTTCTTTTGTTGCGGCAACAGGTGGCCGGCAACAGAAAGTACAGGGTGGTAGGGTTGAAGATATTTATTCTCTTCAATATTGGCCCGGTGAAAAAACAGGGGACCATCTGGAATTTGCCTTGAAATATGATGGTGTAAGCCTGAGCTCTTTAAAGGTTATTTTCGATGCTGTCGCAGAAGATGAGCTTGTCGATTACATCAAATCCAAGCCAACGGGAAAGTATGCTCGTCGCATCTGGTTTTTTTACGAGTTTTTAACCGACCGCAGGCTCCCTATTGAAGATCTGCCCAAGGGGAATTATCTGGAAGCACTTGAATCGGACATCTATTACACTCTCCCTCGGGGTGAAAAATCTCAAAGGCACCGCATTCTCAACAATTTGCTTGGAACAAGGGAGTTTTGTCCTATTGTCAGGAAAACGGAGAAGCTTCGAGAGATGGATCAGACCGATTTTCGAGAGAGATGCGAGAAGATAGTCAAATCGCACCCTCCGCAACTACTTAGAAGAGCATTAAGTTATCTCTATAGCAAAGAAACCAAATCTTCTTTTGAAATAGAAAACATTAAACCCGACGCGTCACGGACTGAAAAATTCATAGCATCTTTGGAGATGGCACGTCGGCAGGATTTCTGCGACAAGGAGTCGTTAATCGGTTTGCAGAATCGAATTGTCGATCCACGTTTCATGAACGAAGATTATCGAACGGTTCAAAACTATGTAGGCCAGACGATTTCCTATCAAAAAGAATTAATTCATTATGTATGTCCCAAGCCGGAAGATCTTCCTGGTCTGATGCGGGGGCTTCTGACTTCTCATCGGTTTATGATGACCGGCGGCGTCTCAGCTATTGTTCACGCAACTGTAGTAGCCTACGGCTTTGTTTTTATTCATCCGTTTGAAGATGGCAACGGCCGAATCCACCGGTTTCTGATCCACAATATTTTCTCCCTTCAAGGAATGGTTCCGGAAGGTCTGATGGTTCCCGTATCTGCGGTAATGCTTAACAATCCTGAAGGCTACAATGATTCTTTGGAGGCGTTTTCACTTCCCTTAAACCGACTTGTGGAATACAGTCTAGATGAACTTGCCCAGATGACCGTCCACAATGATACTGCGTACTGGTATCGTTACATCGATATGACGGCACAAGCTGAAGCTTTATATGATTTTGTCATTCAAACTATTGAGAGTGAACTTGTAGAGGAGTTGAGTTTCCTTGCAAATTACGACAGTACTAAAAAGGCGATTCAGGATGTTATCGATATGCCCGACCGTCTGATAGATTTGTTTATCCGGATTTGCCTTGAAAACAACGGCACGCTGTCTGCAAACAAAAGAAAATCACATTTTGATTTCTTGAGTGATGACGAACTTTTTTTAATGGAAAATGTTATTAGGGAAAACTACGAGCAATTATCCTGATCAGGTAGCTGGATAAAATGTATGAATACGATCTTTTTTCTTTAATCCTGCTTTTCTTCACGGGTGCTCTTGCGGGAGTGATAAACGTAATGGCGGGCGGCGGAAGCAGCATTGTGCTTCCGGTGCTCATATTTCTCGGAATTGACCCCACAGTTGCAAACGGAACAAACAGAGTGGCAATTCTGTTTCAGAATTTTTCCGCGACTCTTTCCTTCAGGAAAGAAGGCGTTGCCGACATGAAAACCAGCGTCAAGCTGGCAGCCTTCACCCTTCCCGGCGTTGTTGTGGGGGCTTTCGCGGCGGTGCGGGTGGGGGACGAGCTTTTCGAGAAAATCCTAGCCGTCGTACTTATCTTTGTCTGCGCCTCTTTTTTCCTTAAAGTTGATTTTTTGGGCAAACTGCTCGGCGGTAGCGACGAAGCAGGGCGTGGTTGGGTTCTTTACCCGGCACTTGTGCTTATAGGTTTTTACGGCGGCTTTATCCAGGTCGGCGTCGGGCTTTTCATAATGGCGGCTCTTTACCATCTCACGGGAGCATCCCTCGCCAAGGTAAACGCGCACAAGGTGATTGTGGTGCTTGCCTACACGATTCCCGCGATCCTCATATTTTTTCTAAGCGGCAACATAATCTGGTTTGTAGGCATCTGTCTTGCCGCGGGAAATTCGATCGGCGGATGGTTTGGTGCTACGGTTTCTGTAAGGGGCGGCGAAAAGTACATAAGGATGGCCCTTGTCGTTGCCGTCGGGCTTATGGCTCTTAAGCTTTTGGGGGCGTTTTAGACCCTCGTCGGGAATCATGCGCCAGAGCTTGGAAGAGGATCCGCCGCTGTTTTTCTAAGAAACTCATAGAGGGTGTGGTAGATGTTTTCGTTCTGAATCAGCTCCTCGTGAGTTCCCTGCTCCACTACTTCCCCTTTATGGATCACTATTACGTTATCAACGTTCTTTAGGGTCGAGAGCTTGTGGGTTATCATGATTCTTGTCTGAGAGCCCGCGTTATCGCTTATTACTTCCTGTATTCTTTTTTCCGTTTCCGCATCGAGATGGGAAGTGGCTTCGTCCATTATAAGGAGTTTAGAATTTTTCCTGACCGCTTTTTCGATCGATCGGGCCTGGGTTTCCCCCGAAGAAAGCCTTTCGGTCTCCGCTGCCGGGCCATCCTGCCTGTCCCTCTCGTCGGATATGTCCTTTTCGAACAGGAACAGGTCCTGGAAAATGGCGGTTATGTTCGAGCGCAGGTACTGGTTTGACAGTTCTTCCACGTCCACGCCGTTAAAGAGAATCTGGCCTCTCTGGGGTTTATAGAATTTAAGGATCAGGTTCACGATGGTTGTCTTCCCTGCTCCCGTGATTCCCACAAGGGCGGCGCTTTCTCCCGGTTTTATTACGAACGATGCGTCTTTTAGCACCCATTCCCGCTCATTATACGAAAACCATACTCCACGGAACTCAAGAGAACCTTCGGTTGTTTCGGGCACAAGAGATCCGCTAACCTCGGATTCCTCCGCCAGGGTGTCGTAGAGATTCTCGGAGGCGGCAACGGCTGACTGGAAGACGTTGAATTTTTCTGAAAGCTCCTGGATGGGCTTGAATATCATTCTTACGTAGTAAAGAAACGCGAGCAGCGCGCCGAGAGACAGGTCAAGGTTCATGACTCCGATTGCCCCGTACCAAAGTATTATCCCCGTTGCGGCTATGCCCACGTACTCTATGGAAGGGCGGAAAATCACGTAGACCCAGAGCTGCTGTATGTTGGCCCTGTAATTTTCACTGTTCACCTCCCAGAATTTCTCAAAATTCCTTTTTTCTTTTCCGTAAAGCTTAAGGAGCACTATTCCCCTCATGCTTTCAGCTACAAAGGCGTTGAGCTTGCCTATGGTTCTTCGTATCTCCCTGTACACCAGTCGAAGCCTCATTCGGAAAATAGAGACTGTGAAAGCGAGGAATGCCGTAAGCGCGACGATAATAAGCGTAAGTCCGACGTTCATTCTGAACATGATCACAAGGGTGCCGATTATGATTATGATGTCCTTTATGAAATGTATGAGAACGGAGGTATACATCTCGTTTATGGCGTTCACGTCGTTTGTGACGCGGGTGGTTATCCTGCCCACGGGGTTTTGGTCGAAATACTGCTGGGGAAGGGAGAGTATGTGGGAGAGGGTGTGGTTGCGCATGTCGTGCATTATTTTTTGGCCCGAATAGTGAAGAATGTAGGTAAAACAAGAGGTGAAGAGGAAAATCCCGACTACGGATAAAGCCAGGTAGAGAGCGAGAGTTGCGAGCCTTTTTGTCTGTTTTGAGCGAAGAAGCGACACTTCCTCTTTGCCGAGTGACTTAAGGTCCGAGTGAGCAAGAAACGCGACTCCTTCGGTTTCCTCAAACAAGGAGGCGTTTCGGGCTATTATTCCCAGAACCTCCTGCTTTTCATCTCCCTCAAATTCTCCGGGGTCGACCACGATGTACTTTGTCTCGGAGAACTCAACGCCCGAGCGCTCCACCCCGTCTTTCTCCGACGAGGAGAGCTTTGAGAAGTCAACCAGAAATCCTCCGTCCACAAGGACAAGCGTGGATTCCCCACCGAGTCCCGAGAGAGCCTGCCGCGTTTGTTCTCCTCCCTCCGCCTTGCTCCAAGTAGGATAGATGTAGTCATCGACCGCGACTTTGATGAGATAGGGAACCGTGATTTCAAGCGCCGCCGCAGCGATCATCAGGATAAGCGCCACGGCGAAGTGGCCGCGGTACTTTCCCAAAAAGCCCAGAATCCACCGCAGGATCTTGAGATCGTAGGTTGATTCCCTGTTTTTCTCCAATTCGCTCATTTACACATCCTAGACAGACTGCAGTCTTTCAAGCGCGTAGTAAACTCCGCGTTGCTCCACAAGCTCCTCCCGTCCCCCGCTTTCGATTATCTCCCCGTTTTTCATAACTGCGATTCGCGAGAGCCCCACTACAGAAGATATCCTGTTTGAAATTATCACCACCGTGCGCCCGCGCATTGCCTCTATCACGTTTGTTATCACGGTGTTCTCCGTCTGCGGATCAAGGGACGAGAGCACGTCATCGAGTATCAGGACCTCGGGGCGGAGCACCAGAGCCCTCGCTATAGCCAGACGTTGTCGCTGTCCTCCCGAAAGGCTGAGTCCCCGCTCTCCCACCACGGTGTCGAATCCCTGCTGAAACTCCATTATCTGTTCGTATATCCCCGCCGTCTTGGCGGCCTGCTCTACCTGCTCGCGGGTTATACTCGGGTTTATGAAGGTTATGTTGTCATAGACCGTTCCGCTGAAAACGGTTATTTCCTGCGGCACGTAGACGATGGTTTCCTGAAGGCTTTTTCTCGATATTCCCCTTATGTCGATCCCGTCGATCGTTATTTCTCCCGACCCGGCCTCGTGTATTTTCATGAGCAGCTTCATCAGGGTGGTCTTCCCAGAACCCACAAGCCCGGTTATTCCCAGAGTCGCTCCGCGGGGTATGTGGAGATTGACATCGCGCAAAGCCGGGGTGGGACCGTAGGAGAAGGAAGCTCCGGAGAACCTTATGTCTCCGTTGAGTTCGTAGTCCCTCTCCCCTGCCCGGGTTTCGTCTTTCTCCTCGACCGCGAAAATGTCGTTTAGCCGGTTTATCGAAGCGTTTCCCCTTTTTAGAAGATCAATCGCCCACCCCATGGCCATCATGGGCCAGGCGAGCATCATCAGATAGACGAGTATGGCTGAGAACTCGCCAAGAGTTATTTCGGTGCCGATCGCTCCCGCTCCGCCGAAGAAAAGAAACAGGGCCATCGCTAATGAGGGTACGAAATATATAAACGGCTGGAAGGCCGCCCGGATTTTCACGAGGCGTAAGTTTTTTTCAAGGTAATCCGCGCTTGCGCGGTCAAAATCCCTTTCCTCGGTCCGCGCAAGCCCGAATGCCTTTACCACCTTGATTCCCGAGACCGGCTTCCTCGCGCTTTCGGTGAGCTCTGAAAAAGAGTCCTGGGAACGCTGGAACCTGCTCTCTATCATGTTCCCGAACTTGTATATGAAGACGGCGAGTGGCGGGAACGGCAAAAATGCGTAGAAGGCCATCTCGGGAGAAATGTAAAGCATCGCGGCGAATATGAAGAAAAGCAGGAATATTCCGTCGTATGCTATGAGCAGCCCCAGGCCGCAGGAGAACTTGAGAGTCTCTATGTCGTTTACCGTGTGCGCCATCAGGTCGCCGACCTTTCTTTCCGAGAAGAAACCGAAATTAAGCTTCTGGAGGTGATCGAAGAAGTCGTTTCTGAGCGAATACTCTATTTTCCTCGCCCCTCCCATTATGAAATACCGCCAGCCGAGGCGGAAAAACGCCATGAACAGCCCGAGACCGAGTATGTAGAGGGAGTATCTGGTTATGAGGGAAAAATCTGTGCTCTGCAGGGTGAGCTCATCTATTATCCACTGTATTACTATGGGAACCGACAGCTGGGCCATATCGACCAGCGTAAGAGAGATGATACCGGTTAGGAACGAGTATCGGTATCGTAAAATAAGGGAGGAAATGCTTGTTTTTTTGACCAACGGTATACGAGAAATATTTTACGGGACCGAAAAGCCAGCGGCTGCCAAGCCTTGATCCCATCGGATAAAAAGCAAATTTCGGGCGACCCGCGCGACCGCCAGAGATCATTATACAATGAAAAACCCGCAGAAGATAATCTGTTGTGTCGGGGGAGGGGTTTTTGCCCGGACGGTTTGGGAAAGGTACCTTTTTCGGGCGGAGGAAAATAGCGTGGAAGATGTTTCCTATCAGGTTCCCGCGGCAGTTTCGACGGCGCAGCGGATTATAAGGAAAAGCAGGTTCATAGCCACCGTCGGGCGGGCAGGCACGAGACGGGAGGCTGAAGATTTCATAGAGGGCGTAAGGGTTCTTCACCCCGCGGCGAGCCATAACTGCTATGCGTTTTTGGCCTGCGCCCCGGGAGGGACGGATATCGGTTTCGGCGACGACGGGGAGGTCTCGGGAACCGCCGGGCGGCCCATGATGAATCTTTTGGAGCACAGCGGCATAGGACAGATAGCGGCCGTGGTAACCCGGTATTTCGGAGGGGTAAAGCTTGGTCCCGGCGGGCTTCTGAGGGCATACACAGATTCCCTGCGGGCAGCCCTGGAGGAGCTTGAGCTAAAAGAGCATGTCCCGGTGCGGACGGGGCACCTTGTTTTTTCCTACGCACATGAGAATTCCATACGGGTTCTGTTTGAGAAATCGGGCGTTACGATAACGAGCGCCGAGCGTGGGGAGGATGTCCGTTTCGGTTTCACGGCACCCCTAAGCATTGCCGCGAGCCTTGAGGAGAGAGTCGCTTCCTTGACCAGGGGGAAATCCAGGCTTGTCTGGACGTAGGCAGTCGGCGCGCTCTTGTGAAGTGTACTTCCAGTACTGCCGCACAGCCAAAGTCGGTATACTAAACTTCAATCAATTTCACATGTGGAGGCGGTTATGAGTGTTTACGAGTGCGTAAGATCGCTTAGTTCCGTAAGAAGTTACCTCGACGGGGAAGTTCCGGACGAAGTCATCATGGAGGTTATGGAGTCGGGGAGGTTCTCGCCGAGCGCCCACAACAATCAACCGTGGGAATTCGTGCTTATAAAGGACCGCGCAATGCTCCGGGAAATGGGAAAGTACTGCACAAGCGGCAGCTTTATCGTGCAGGTGGCTTTCGCGGTGGTGCTTCTGGTGGATCCACAAAGCAAGTGGCACCAGATCGACGGCACCAGGGCCGCGCAGAACATGGTTTTAGTGGCGTGGAGCCACGGACTCGGGTCCTGCTGGATAGGAAGGATAGAGAAGGAAGAGCTTAAGAGGTATCTGGGAGTGCCGGAAAAACTTGATGTCCTTACCGTGCTTCCGTTTGGCTATTTCGACAAAAGACGGGTCGCTGCCGGGAAGTTGAGGAAGAGTCCGGACGAGGTCTTTCATCTGGACGGTTACGGAAAAAGAATTCCGAGGTAACAGACTTGCGGGATTTTCCGCGCGACGGACGAAAAAGCATATTGACGGAGGCTTTTAAATGAAAAAGTATTCTGTCGAATTCATAGGAACCTTCTTTCTCGTTTTCACGATAGGGAATGTCGTTGTTGTTCCCGGTGCTGGACTTTTCGCTCCTCTGGCCATAGGAGCCGTGCTAACCGCGATGATCTATGCGGGGGCTCACATTTCGGGAGCGCACTATAATCCGGCTGTGACGATGGCGTTATGGTTCAGGGGAAAAATGAAGTCGGGTGACGTTTTTCCCTATGTGGTTACTCAGGTCGTTGCGGGCGTCTTAGCCGCCTTGGCCGTTATGCTTGTAAAAGGAACTCCCGAGACCTTGCCCATGGAGATATCCCCCCTCCCGGCTCTCATCGCGGAAACCCTTTTCACCTTCGCGCTCTGCCTGGTGATACTTGAAGTCTCAACCTCGAAAGCAACACAGGGCAACTCCTATTACGGCATCGCCATAGGACTCATGGTTATGGGGGGAGCGTACGCGGTCGGGAGCATCTCAGGGGGAGCTTTTAATCCTGCGGTGGCGGTGGGAATGATCATAATGGGAATCGTAGATCCCTCCTCCATATGGATTTACCTGTGTGCGAATTCTATCGGAGGTTTTTTCGCGCCGGCGATCTACAAGCTCATCCACTCGGACGAGTGGCTTCGCGACGCAAAGCGTAAGGACTTCGCAGGATGAATCTTAAGAAGCTTGGAAACACGGAAGTTCTCGTTCCCGAGATCGGCCTCGGCACATGGAACTACAAGGGGGGAGTGGAACCTCTGAGAACGGGAATCGAGCTTGGGGCTTCGCTTATAGACACCGCCGAGGGGTACTATACCGAGGACATAGTCGGCGAGGCCGTGCGGCCCTTCAGGGACGAGGTCATTATAGCGACCAAGGTTTCGGGAAGGAATCTCGCCCACGACAGCGTGCTTAGATCCTGCGAGGCGAGTCTCGAGAAGCTTGGCACGGACTGCATAGATCTTTACCAGATACACTGGCCGAATCCTGTCTATTCGATAGAAGGGACAATGAGAGCGCTTGAGAAGTTGGTTGACCGCGGATGCGTGAGCTACGTCGGGGTGAGCAATTTTTCCGCGAGGCAGTTGCGCGAGGCTCAGCACTATTTCCCCAACTACCCCATAGTTTCAAACCAGGTGCTCTACAATCTCAGATCAAGAGATATAGAAAAAGAGCTGCTTCCCTACTGCCTGGATAACGATATCACCGTGATGGCTTACACTCCGCTTGACGCCGGAAGGCTCTGCCGATCCCGCCACGGAAGGGTTTTATCCCAAATAGCGGCTGAGACGGGGAAGACTGAGGCGCAGGTCGCTCTTAACTGGTGTGTCTGCCGGGAGAACGTCGTCGCCATTCCGAAGGCGGATTCGGTCGCAAAAACGGTTGAGAACTGCGGGGCTTCGGGGTGGAGACTTTCCACTGAGCAGATTCGCAGACTGGATGAGTCTTTTTGAGCCTGCGTTTTTGTCACCTCGTTATGTGATATACTAACGGGGAACACGGAATATGAGGAGGAGTGTGTGCGATGAGTTTGAAAAAAACGCTTTCACTTTTGGTTTTCTTTTTTGTTTTGGCTTTCTTTTCCTTTACCGACCCCGCTTCTGCGAGCGAGCTTGATACGGGCGATACCGCCTGGATACTGATTTCAACCGGACTTGTTCTTTTCATGATGATTCCCGGGCTTGCGCTTTTCTACGGGGGACTGGTCGGCAAGAAAAACGTTCTTTCGGTGCTTATGCAGTGCTTTTCGATTACCGCCGTGGTGACTATTATATGGACGTTTTTCGGTTACAGCATGGCTTTTGACACTACCGGTATGGTGGCGGGAGAACTCGGGACGAACGCCTTTGTGGGAGGATTTTCAAAGGCGTTTTTACATGGGGTAGGAATCGACACTCTTTCGGGAACGATTCCAGAGATTCTGTTCTTCGCTTTCCAGCTTACTTTCGCAATCATAACCCCGGGACTTATAATCGGGGCGTTCGCCGAGAGAATGAAATTCTCGGCCATGCTTCTGTTTACCGCCCTGTGGGTGATATTCTGCTACTTCCCGATCGCGCACATGGTCTGGGGAGGAGAGGGTTCCTACCTTGGAGACAAGGGAGTAATTGACTTTGCAGGCGGAATAGTCGTCCACATCACGGCGGGTACCGCGGCCCTTGTGGCGGCGATACTGGTCGGGGCAAGGAGAGGCTACCCTAGGCAGCTCCCGCTTCCTCACAACCTCACTCTTACGATGATAGGAACCGCGATGCTCTGGGTCGGATGGTTCGGGTTTAACGGGGGAAGCGCTCTTGCGGCCGGGGGCCAGGCGGCCATGGCGGTCGTGGTAACCCAGATTTCTCCTTGCGTTGCCGCCCTTGTATGGATATTCATTGAAAACGTGAGGTCAGGCAAGCCCAGCGCTCTGGGTTTTGCGACTGGAGCCATCGCCGGTCTTGCGGCCATAACTCCCGCCTCGGGCACCGTGGGACCGATGGGGGCGATAGCGATAGGGGCCGTATCTTCCATTCTGGCCTACATAGCAGCGACCTATATCAAGTTCTATTTCAAGTATGATGACGCGCTTGACGTCGTGGGAGTTCACGGAGTCGGCGGGTTTGTGGGAATTGTACTCGTGGGTGTATTTGCTTCAACTGCCTACGGCGGTTCAATCCCGGATCTCGACATAGCAGCGCAGCTCGGCGTTCAGCTCTATGGAGGAGTATTCACCATCGTATACACCCTTGTAGTAAGCTATGTAGTGCTCAAGGTCGTTGACATGCTTGTCGGGCTCAGGGTCAATGAGGATGAAGAGAGCCAGGGTCTTGACATAACGGATCACGGAGAAGAGGGCTACCACGACGTCTAGAGTGCGGGTGAGTGTCTGCGTCCGCATGGTTTACCAATGAGCATTCACGCACGGGACTCAAGGGTCTGCGCCTGCGGGTACTCCGTCGGGGACCCGTGGGTGGTTCCGAGGCAGAGGTACTCTCTTTTCGGCTGGTTTGTAATGAGTTGCGGGATAAGCTACCCGCCGAAGCAGATCAACATAGAGTGTGACCGCTGCGGGGAGGTTTTCGACGTGATCGAGGGAGACAGAAAATTCCTTGAGGAGTATATTCTCCGCAACCGGTGATCACATCTTGTACTTGCCGAAATCCTCATCCGGCATCTCTTCAAGGACATCGCCTGCGCTTTGGTCCTTGTCCCCGACTTTTACGCTAAGAGCGGCTTTTAGCACCTCTTCCTCGACCATGATTCGGCACCCGGTTCTCAGAGCTATCGCTATGGCGTCGCTCGGGCGGGAATCCACCAGGAGCTCCTCTCCGTCTTTTTTGATGCGCAGACGGGCGTAAAAGGTGTTTTCCCGAAGTTCAGTGATCTCTATTTCAATGACCTGGTAGCCGGTGGCGGCGATTACGTTTTTCAGAAGGTCGTGGGTGAGAGGTCTCGGTCTCGGAGTTTTTTTGATCTCCATCGCTATGGCGCTTGCCTCCTCGAATCCCACCCAGAGAGGAAGACTCCTTTCCCCTTCCTCTTCATTCAGAATGACGACGGGCATATCGGTAAACGGATCGGCGACTATGCAGGAAACCTTCATTTCAAGAAACATTTTTTCTCCCTCCCTGTGCTAATTCAGATATTGTCCTCTAAGTGAGTTCGCAAGTCCTTCAGTTATCCTTACATCCACCATTTCTCCGATGAGCTCTTTTCCTCCCGGGAAATTGACTATCCTGTTGTGCTCTGTCCTCCCGGAAAGCCACGAGGAGTCTTTTCTGCTCGCATCCTCAACCAGCACCTGCTCTGATTTGCCTATCCTCTGAGTGTTCTTCCCAAGAGTAATTGCCCGCTGGTATTGCTGAAGGCGCGTAAGCCTCTGGCCTGCCGTCGAGTCTTCCACCCTTTCTCCCGATCTCCAAAGCTCCTCTCCCACCGTCCCTGGGCGCGGGGAATACTTGAATGAAAAGGAGCTGTCGAATCCCACTTCTTCGACAATGCTCATCGTCTGTTCAAAGTCATCTTCTGTTTCCCCGGGAAACCCTACTATTATATCAGAAGACACGGCTATGTCCGGCATGGCATCCCTGAGCCTGTTAACGGAATCTATGTACCAGCTCCTTGTGTAAGTCCTGCCCATTAGTCTCAGCACCTTGTCCGAGCCCGACTGCACGGGCAGGTGAATGTGGCGGCATACCTTGGGCACGTCTGCCATTGCCTCAACCATTTTCTTCGTTATGTCTCTTGGATAGGAGGTCGTGAACCTTATTCTCTCAAGGCCGTCGAGTTCCCCGAGTGCCCGAAGCAGGTCCCCGAACTTAAGCCCTCCTAGCTTCCACGAATTTACCGTCTGTCCTATCAGGGTTATTTCCTTCACTCCTTTTGCGATAAGGTACCGGGCTTCGGCGATTACGTCCTCGATGGGTCTGTTAACCTCGGAGCCTCTCACCGTGGGCACTATGCAGTAAGTGCATTTTTTGTTGCACCCCTGCTGTATGGACACAAATGCCGTGGGTTTTCCCTGCTGGTGATAGGGAAGGATGTCGAAGGGTTCCTGTATGTCAAAGGACGTTTCGACAGGCCTTGATTTTTTCTCCTTTATCTCTTCTATGAGCTGCGGGAGTTGAGGAATCGCGCGGGGTCCGAGCACGAAGTCAAGATGCGGTATCCTGCGGATGAGATCCTCTCCGTAAAGTTGCGCTACGCACCCTGACACCCCGACTATAAGCTCAGGATTTTTCGCCTTGAGATGCTTGAAGCGCCCAAGGCTGCTGAGGGCCTTCTGGTCGGCCTTCTCCCGTATGGCGCATGTGTTTACAATTACTATGTCGGCCTCTTTGGGGTCCTCGGTGATACTGGCGCCGAGAGCGTTTTGTATCCTGTCTGAGTCGTACTCGTTCATCTGGCAGCCGTAGGTCTCAAGGTAAAGAGTGTCGGTTTTCATAACAATTGGGAATCGTAACGCATGGAAATACAATATCAAGTTAGGCGGGAAGAAGTGCAGGCAGAAAGAAGATTCCCGGGAGAGTGGGTTTGGCAGCCGGATTCTGCTTGTTCTTGTGAACCCATTAGAGTAAAAAAACTTAAGTTGATCTTAACCTGTTTGACACTTTCCTGTAGATTTAGTAGGTTAGCTTCTTCAGAAACTCTAACGTTAATAGGCATTTGTATTTTGGGTATGAATAACAAGAATCGGTGGATATTCTTTGGGGTGGTGGTATCTGTTCTGGCGGCGGTGTCCTTCACTCCCCTTGTAATCCCCTATGGAGTGGCGGAGCCGTATTTTCTGGGGCTTCCCAGAACTCTCTGGGCCGGGCTGGGAATATCACTCTCCATATATGTGCTGCTTGTTTTGGCAATGCTTACGTCCGGTGACCAAGGGTAGTATGCTTGTATAAGAGGAAGAAATGGACATGAACAGGGGAACAGCATTTATTGCAGTTGCGTTGGCATATCTTGCAGTGCTGATAACTCTTGCCGTCATAGGAAACAGGAAAAACAAAGGGGATGAGTACCAATTCCTTCTTGCGGGCGGCAGTCTTGGAACTATAATTGGCTTCTTAACCTTTTTTGCTACCCTCTACAGTACATTCATATTGATAGGGATGCCCAATTTCTTCCGCGTACACGGCGTGGCAACGTGGATATTCCTTGGCGTTACCGATATGGCTTTAGCCGTTTTCACGCTTTGGCTCGCGCTCAAACTAAGGGAAAGGATCTCTTCAACGGATTTTCGGAGCATATCGGATCTGCTGCGTGAAACTTTTCGTTCCCATGGAGTTTTTGTGTATGTTCTGGGCCTTGCCATATTCCTCGTTCCCTACATAGCAATTCAGATAAAAGGAGCGTCGGGCATTCTGGCCCACATTGTTCCCTATGAAGTTCCCCAGTGGGGTTGGGCTGTAACTATACTGTTTCTTATGTACCTGTACTCTTCCATAGGAGGACTCAGAGGTATTATGTACTGTGATTCACTTCAGGGGGTTGTACTGTTTACCGTTATATGGATAATGGCATTTATTGTTCTGGATAACTTTGGAGGCATTGGAAAGTTAGTTCAGGCCGTGGCGGAGGAGGAACCTGCACTGTTATCTGCTCCCGGTCCCAAGGGGCTGCTGTCCGTTCAGTGGCTTATTGCGGGATTTATATCAATTGTATTGCTACCTGTGTCCCAACCTCAGTTGACTTCGAGGCTCAGCATTCTCAAAGGTTTGAACGAGAGACGCAAAATTCCGGTTCTGCATGCGTCTTTCACCTTCCTGCTTCTGATAGCGGGGCTTATAATTGGTTTATACGGTGCAATTGCAATACCGGCTAAAACGGGTCCGGAGTTCATTGGCAAACTGATACTTGAGCAGAATCCTGTTGTAGGTGCCGTTGCCTTGATAGGCATTCTGGCGGCAGCTATGTCCACATCCGACTCTCAGTTCTTCGCTCTCGGCTCTGAGATTAACAATGCTCTCGGCAGGTTTAGCAGAAAGCTAAAAGTATCTCCTATTGTTTTTGTGAAGCTGGTTATACTGGTATTTTGCGTAGCCTCTTTCATTGTAGCCATGAAGAGTTCTCAGGGAATTATATCTCTTGCTGTGTCGGGATTCATGGGTACTGCTCTCATGGCACCTATGGTTCTTACCGCAATTCTATGCAAGGGAAGAAGCTTTGGTTCCGTAATCCCAGTTGTTACAGTTATCAGCCTGGTTGTGTTTTTAATATCGCTTTTCGGACTCGCACCGAAGATGATAATGGGTTTACGCATAGACCTGATACTGCTTTCCATCAATACGCTGGTTACGGTTTCAGTAGTTCTGATCCAACCGAAAGAAAACAAAACATTCGAGCGGATGTCTTGAATTAAAGGGGTTGGCCCGCCTGAATTCTTACTTTCAATGCAGACCTCCGGCAATTTTCACGCTGGATCGGCATTGCTTCATAATCTGAGAACTATTCTCAAAATCATTTAAAATGTATTCAGATGGTCAAGCAGCTTTCTGAATCTTGATAGGGGTTATAGCGGCTTTTGATTTTTTGCATCTCATGCGCGAAAAAATTCTTGAGCTTTCAGAATCTTTTCCCTCCACAACCGGGGTTTACATAATGAAAGGGGCGGGAGGCGCCCCGGTCTACATAGGCAAGGCCAAGAACCTTCGCGCCCGGGTGATGTCCTATTTTCAGGGGGGAAGCGACAGGGGGCAGATACCTTATCTGGTAAGGGAAGTTGATTCGATCGACTATGTGGTGACGGAGGGGGAAAGCGAAGCCCTTTTCCTCGAAAACTCCCTTATAAAGCGTCACAAGCCCAAGTACAACATACGACTTAAGGACGACAAGACGTTTTCTTCTCTTCGCCTCTCTGTGGGAGAGAAGTTCCCCAGGCTTTCGCGCACGAGAAAGGTTCGGGACGACGGGGCACTTTATTTCGGTCCGTTTGCCTCAGGCAAATTTCTTAAGAGCACGGCGAACCTCGTCCACAGGCTCTTTCCTCTGAGGGACTGCACCCGGAGCAAGTTCGAAAGGCACAGAACCCGGCCCTGTCTTAACTATTTCATGAAGCTTTGCTCGGGGCCGTGCGCGGGCAAGATTTCGGAGGAAGACTACGGGGAACTTGCAAGCCAGGCGACGTCGTTTCTCCGGGGGGAGAAAAAGAAGCTCGTGAGAATGATCAGGGAGATGATGGAGAGGGCCTCTGAGGAGGGCAGGTACGAGAACGCTGCCTATTACCGGGATCAGCTCGTGAGCCTTAAGGAAAACGCCGAGATAGAAAAAGTTACGTCCTCGAGATTTGAAGATGTGGACATAGTGGGTTTTTACAGGGACTCTGAGCACTATGAGTTTACCGTCCTGCTCTCAAGGGGCGGCTCGGTGGTCGACAAGCTCGATTTTTCCGTAAAAAGCCCCCACGGCGATGAGGCGGAATGCGTAAGGGAATTTCTCGGCAGGTTCTACTTCTCTGATCACTATGTTCCAAAGAGAGTTCTTTTACCTCTTTCCATAAGGGACCGCGAGGGATACTCGCAATGGCTTACCGAGAAAAGAGGGAAGAGGGTTTACGTAGATATCCCACGGAGGGGGACTAAGAAAGAGCTCGTGCGTTTCGCAATGAAAAACGCGCAGGAGAGTTTTTCGAGAAAAACAGAAGAAAAAGCCAATCAGGCCACGCTTCTTAAAGGGATAAGAAAATCGGCCGGCATAAAACGCGTTCCCTATTCCATAGAGTGCTTCGACATATCCAATACCCAGGGGCACCAGACGGTCGCTTCGCTAGTGAGGTTCCGAAACGCGAGGCCTGAGCGGGACAGGTACAGAAGGTACAGGATCACGGCCACTCAGGGTCAGGATGACTTCCGGTCGATGTACGAGGTTGTCTACAGGAGGGCTCTTCGTTCGGGAGATGATAACTGGGACCTGCCGGATCTCATTCTTATAGATGGGGGCAAGGGACAGCTCAATGCCGCCTACGCGGCTCTTCGGGACTGCGGAGTGGAAAACAAGGTCGATCTTGCCTCGATAGCGAAAACCGAAGGCCGGGGCGGGATCGACAGGATTTACTTGCACGGAAAGGGCGAACCCTGCGATTTTTCATCAAACAAAAAGGGCGTTTACTTCCTGATGAGGGTAAGGGACGAGGCGCACCGATTTGCAATCACCTATCACAGGGAACTGAGGAAGGGCAAGGCCCTGACTTCACAGATGGACGGCGTTCCCGGCATAGGAAAAAAAAGGAAACTCCTGCTTCTTGACCACTTTGGAAGCGTGGAGAAGATAAAAGGGGCCACAGCCGAGGAACTTGCCTCCATAAAGGGGATGACGAAACAGTCTGCGCGCAACGTAAAGGAGTTTCTGCGCTAGTCGGATAGGAGCATTTTTTCTCTGGCCTAAAATAACAGTTCCATTTACTAAGCATATCAAGTAAAATAACTCAGTGTTATGAGTAAAAAGACATTCATGCGTCCGTACGCAGAGGAGCTGATCCGCCGTCTTAGAGAACCGCGGGGGTTCCTGCAGATTATTTCGGGAGCCCGACAGGTAGGCAAAACCACCATGGTTACCCAAGTGGCGGAGTCGATCGGTCTACCCTGTAAGTTTGCTAGCGCCGATGTGCCGACATTGCGCGGTGTGCAGTGGATTGAGCAGCAATGGGAGGCGGCGCGACTGCTTGAATCCGAGTCAGGGGGAAAGGGGTCTGTTCTTATCTTGGACGAGGTGCAGAAAGTGCCGCACTGGGCGGAAATGGTTAAGTACCTATGGGATGAAGACTCAAGAAAAAGCAAAGAACTCAAGGTGGTGCTTCTGGGGTCGGCTCCGCTTGCGCTCGGGCGCGGCCTGACCGAGAGTCTGGCGGGGCGTTTCGAACTTCTCCACCTGCCACACTGGAGTTTTACTGAAATGCGAGAAGCATTCGGCTTCACGCTTGATCGGTATCTGTTCTACGGGGCTTATCCGGGGGCCGTGCCGTTGGCGGAAGACCCTGACCGTTGGAAGCGCTACATCCGTGACTCTCTTATTGAAACGACTATTTCGCGAGAGGTGCTGCTGCTCTCCCGGGTCGACAAGCCGGCGCTTCTGCGACGACTGCTTGAACTCGGCTGTGTGTACTCGGGACAGATTCTCTCCTACACCAAGATGCTCGGACAGTTGCAGGACAGGGGCAATACCGTCACGCTTGCCCATTACCTTGATCTGCTCGGAGCGGCAGGGATGCTCGTTTGCCTGGGAAAATACTCTGGGACAAAGGTGAGACAGAGAGGCTCTATCCCGAAACTGCAGGTTTTTAATACTGCACTTATGACGGCCATTTCCCCCTTTACCATGGCGCAGGCGCTTTCGGACAGAGAGTTCAGGGGAAGACTTGTTGAATCCGCGGTCGGCGCTCATTTGGTTAACGCGCAGGCCGTTGGCACGTGTGAGGTTTTTTATTGGCGGGAGCGCAATCGCGAAGTGGATTTCATCGTCCGCGCGGGGGGTGAGTTGACTGCTATCGAGGTGAAAAGTGGGAAGTCGACCGATTCGCTGCCTGGGATGGCCGCTTTTGAGAAGAAATTCCCGTCGACGCGAAAGCTCCTGGTAGGGGGAGACGGGATTGCGGTCGAGGAGTTTTTGTCACAGCCGGTCGGACACTGGATTCAACCGTGAACGTTGATTCTCTCTGGCGAATGCAGCGGAGCAGAATCCGGGTCGGCTAATCCTGAAGACAGAATTCAAGTATGGCCTTTCCCGCATGAAGCTTATTCTCGGCCTGCGTAAAGGCGATGCAGCTTGGGCTGTCCATTACTCCCGCGGTTATCTCTTCTCCCCTGTGAGCCGGAAGACAGTGCATTATAAGGGGCTTTTTGCGACAGGAGGAAAGAAGTTTCTCGTTTACCTGAAAGGGGCTGAAAACCTTGGTGCCCTTTCCCTCCTCCCCCATGCTTACCCAGACATCGGTGTAGATAACGTCGGCGTCTCTTACCGCGGAGGCCGGGTCGCAGGTGACTTCAATTTCCGAGTTTCCGAGTTCCGTTGCCTCGCCCATAATCGTCGGGCTGGGCTCATGTCCCGGGGGAACCGCAACCGAAAGGTCAAAGCCCATTATCACGGAGGCGGCCACAAAGGAATTGGCGATATTGTTTCCGTCGCCGAGAAAAGCAAGCTTGAATTTCTCTGGGTTTATTCCCTGCTCCGAGATTGAAAAAAGATCGGAGATTATCTGCGTTGGATGTTCAAGGTCTGTGAGGGCGTTTATAACGGGGACTGTCGAGTTCTCCGCGAGTTCAGAGGCTTTTTCCTGTCCGTAGGTTCTTATTATTATCCCGTCAAGATAGGATGAGAGTATCTTCGCCGTATCGGCTATGGTTTCCCCTCTTCCGAGCTGGGTATCCGCCGGATTCATGTAAATCGCCTGGGCGCCCAGGTCAAAAAGGCCCGCTTCGAAGGAAAGTCTTGTTCTGGTCGACTGTTTTTCAAAAAGAAGACCTACCGACATGCCCTCGAGGCTTCCTGGGCTCTTGCCCTGTTTTTTCAGTTCCTTCAGTTCGCCCGCGCGGCGGATTATTTCCCTGATCTCCTTTTTTTTAAGGTCTGAGACGGCAAGAAGATTCCTACCCACTAGAAACTACCTCCTCGATGGATTTCGTTATTACGGAAACTGCAAAGTCAATTTCTTCCTCCTTAGTGTTAAGTGGAGGAAGAATCCGAAACACCCGCTCAACGGTAAGTATAACCAGGAGCCCATTTTTAACTGAAACTGAAAAACAGTCCCGCGCGAAGTTCCTGTCTGAGAACTCAACCCCGATTATAAGCCCCTTTCCCCTTACCTCCCTTATATGCTCGGGATATTTTCCCCGGACATCTTCAAGCTTGCCGAGAAAATAGTCTCCTAGCTCTCCCGCTCTCTCGGGCAGGTTTTCCCGAAGTATCGTTTCCACTGCGGCGCAGGCTGCCCCCGCGGCCAGGGGATTTCCGCCGAAAGTGCTTCCGTGCGCTCCCGCAGTGAAGTGCTTTGCCACCTCCTCTGTGGCCAGAACCGCTCCGCACGGCACCCCGCCGCCGAGAGCCTTTGCGAGTGCCACTATGTCGGGCCTTATGTCCTCGTGTTCGTAGGCAAACAGTCTCCCTGTCCGTCCCATCCCGACCTGGATCTCATCGAGTATGAGAAGCATGTCGCTTTCCCCGCAGATTTCCCTTACCCTCCTCAGGTATCCCGGGGGCGGAACGATGACTCCGTTTTCTCCCTGCACAGGCTCGAGAATGACCGCGCAGGGGTCTGTCTCTGTGGCCAGGCGGGCGATTGCGTCGGGATCCGCGTAGGGAGCGAAGTGAAATCCTTCGAGGAGAGGTGAGAACCCCTCCCTGTATTTCTCCGATCCCGTGGCGCTAAGCGCCCCGAGGGTTCTTCCGTGAAAAGCTCCTTCGGTTGAAATGACCGCGAATTTCCCACCGTTTTGTGCTCCCCATTTCCTGGCGAGCTTTATCGAGCCTTCAACTGCTTCGGTTCCGCTGTTACAGAAAAACACCCTGTCCGCAAACGAGTTTGAAACGAGCAGCTCGGAGAGTGTGCTCTGGTTTTCTATGTTAAAGAGGTTTGAAGTGTGAACCAGTGTGGCTGCCTGGGATGTTATGGCGTCCGTGATACTGGGGTGGCAGTGCCCGAGGTTGTTAACGGCTATCCCGGTCGTGTAGTCAAGATACTTTTTTCCTTCCGTGTCCCAGAGCCACGAACCGCTTCCCTTGCGCATCGTTATGGGAAGACGGCTGTAGGTCTCCATCAGGTATTTTCCCCGCGGGTCTTCCATTTTCTCCGGCCTCAAAGGGTTATCTCCGTCCCTATTCCCAGATCGGTAAGAAGCTCGAGTATGAGAGCCCTTTTTACTCCCCCGTTTATTATGTGTACCTTGCCTGTCCCTTCTTCAAGAGCCTCAAGCGCGCACATTACCTTGGGAATCATTCCGCTGTTTATCGTCCCGCTCCTGATAAGTTTCTCAGCCTGCTTTTTAGTCACGGAGGATATGAGCTTTCCTTCTTTGTCCAGGATGCCGTCAACATTGGTCAGCAGTATGAGTTTTGCAGCGCGAAGCGCTCCCGCGATTTTTCCCGCCACATGGTCCGCGTTTATGTTGTAGGTAGTTCCGTCCTCCCCCCACCCTATGGGAGCTATAATCGGAATTATACCCTTGTCCTCAAACACCCTTATTACCTCGGGGTTTACTTCGTGAACTTCGCCTACGTAGCCGAGATCTGCGTCCTCGGGAATATCTATACGGTGTTTGGCGGCGAATTTGTGAAGGTCGAACTTTTTAGCCTTTATAAGCTTTCCTTCCTTGCCCGAGAGTCCCACCGTTTCCATCTGGTGGCGGTTTATCGACGTCACGATCTGCTGGTTTATCTTTCCCACAAGCACCATCTCGACCACTTCCATTACCTGCCTGCTGGTAACGCGGAGCCCGGCTATGAATTCGGATTTTATTCCCAAAGTATCGAGATGCTCCTGGATCTGGGGGCCGCCTCCGTGCACTACTACCGGTTTTATCCCGACGTACTTCATCAGTATGAGGTCGCGCACGAAATTCGAAAGATCTGCACTGGCTACGCTTCCGCCGTATTTGACCACGACGGTTCTGCCGTGAAAGGCCTCTATGTAGGGAAGGGCCTCGACCAGTATTTCAGCCCTTTGGGATGAACTGTTCATGAAAAACTCCTTTCTTGAGAAAGGAAACATTATATAGCAACCGGGGTTTTTATTACAACACCTTAAGGATAATCATATATGACAATTCGGATTTCGGGGTCGAAAAAGAAGACAGCAGCACCCGGGATTCTTTCTATAGATGCAAAAACGCCTCAGGGGAAGAGAAGGGGTTTTCGCCTGGGAATTCTCGTCTCAGTTACCGTGACTGTGATAACTCATAATCGCCCCGGGGAGCAATTGCCGGTCTTGTTAACTCCTGTGCCTGTAAGTCAGCTGCACTCCGAAAGTTCTGCCTTTTGCAAGCGGGGAGAACGTGCCGCCAAGCGGCGCCGCAAGCGGCGGCGAACCCAGCATGCTTGGCAGCTGGCTGTCGCCTCCATGCTTGACCTCGTCAAGCAGGTTCTTGCCGTAAAGGCCGATTGAGAACGGGCCGTTTGCGGGGATTATGTCAATTCCGGCGTCAAGTATGTTCTGTTCCAGAATATATCCTCTGTTGTCGTCGCTGAAGTATGATTTGTCGCGGTAGGCGTAGCTTATGCGAGATGTCATCTGTCCCCAGCCGGCTGCTCCCGTGTCGTGTGTAAGTCCGATGCTGTAGGTCCACTTCGCGGCGCGGGGAAGCTCAAGGGCTTCGTCGTTTTCATCAATGCTGCCGTCAAGGTTCAGATCATGCTTAACTTTGGTATACTCCGGGTTTACGTAACCTACGGAACCGACCAGAAGCAGATTTTCCGCTATGGAGAACAGTCCGTCGAGTTCAAAACCGTAGGTCTCGACGTCGGCGGTGTTGTCAATCAGCTGGACTATGCCGAGTCCTTCAACGGGGAAGTTGATCTCTCTCTGCATATCATCAATCATGTTGTAGAAAATCGCTCCGTAGAGACGGCCGCGATCCTGTGCGACCTTGAATCCGGCCTCAAAGCTGTCGATCGTTTCTTCATCATACGGTCCCGGGGAGTGGACTGGCGAGAGATTGCGGAGGTTGTAGCCTCCTGAGCGAAATCCTCTGGTCCAGTGTCCGTAAATGTTCGCCCTGTCGCTTATGTAGTAGGCCGCGCCGAGTTTCGGCGACCAGCTGTGCCAGGTCTCTTCGCCTGTAAAGTCGAACTCGCAGTCGGGACCTTCAACGATATTACATGACGGTGCTAATGACTCCGGGGGGCCCTTGGTAACAATCAACGCTATTTCGGCATCTCTTTTCTCGCGCGTGTAACGCGTGCCCGCGGTAAGGGTGAGCTTGTTTGTAACGTCGTAATCCAGAGACAGAAACAGGCCCAGGGTTTCGATATCGTAGTTCCCGCCCCCTGACTGGGACACGTCCGCTCCGGGAGGCAGCGGCTGGCCTGATGCCGCGAGAGCATCGACAAGAAGAGAACGGCGTTCGTGATAGTTAATCTCGTTGCTGAAGTAGTAGACTCCAGTGGTCGCGTGGAGGCTTTCGAAAAACCTGCCTGCGTAGCGCAGTTCATTACTCCACTGCCTGTAATTGGTCCATCCCTGCGCGCTTATCAGGTCAAGCGGTGAGGCGTCAAGATCAAGTGCCGAGAAGGTTTCCGAGTCGCGCCAGCCGAAAATGTTTGTTATTGTGCCGTCACCGAAATCCACGTTCCAGTCAGCCCGGACGGTGAAAAAATGAGCTTCGTTCTCTCTTTTTCCTTCCTCATTTATGCTGAAGTCGTGGCTGTCTCGGTCAAAGTCAGCCGCAGGGTTTGTGGCGCCGAATCCGTTTGTGTGGCTCTGCGCGGCGGGGCCGTCACCGTCGACGCTATCGTACTGGTATCGGAGCACAAGGCTCAGGCTGTCTGTGGGATCCCAGACAAGCACAGGCCGCACCATTCGGACGTCCAGTTCGCCGAAAGCTTTGCCGGTGTGAAGGTTCTCGAACCAGCCGTTATCCTGGTTTGTGTACGCGGTCACCCTGGCGCGGACTGTTTCGCCGAGAGGACCTCCTACCGTACCCATGTAGTAGCTGTTGAGGCTCTCTCCTCCCCCCTCAAAAGAGGTACGAAAGGCCGTCTCCAGGGTGTCTCCGGGCTTCTTCGTGTTAACGAGTATCGCGCCCCCGGTCACGTTACGCCCGAAAAGCGTTCCCTGCGGACCTCTAAGCACTTCGATGCTCTCGATATCGAACGTGTCGAACAGAGCGCCGTTGGTGGCTCCGAAGTACACGCCGTCGACAAACACTCCCACGGTTGGATCGACAGACGGTATGGAACTGTTTATCCCCAGTCCGCGAATGGAAAAGTTGGCGATTCCTCCTACGGTGCCGATGTCGTCAAGCGCGACGTTGGGCATCGCTACAGCGAGACTTTCAAGGTCTCTTACCTTAAGGGCGTCAATCTCTTCGGAACTGAAATGCGTTACCGAGAGCGGAACGTTCTGAATAGGCTCCTCCCGCTTTCGCGCCGTGACCGTGATCTGCTCAAGCAAAACGCTGCTTACGCCGAATGCCTCCTGGGCGTTTGCCGCGGTGCCGCTTATAAAAGTAAGAACCGCGCCCACGGCGAAAGTTCCCAAGAGCGCCTTTAACCTGGATTTATATTTCCTGCGAACCATTGAGATGTCCTCACCATTTTTTCGATAACATGACCTGCATTTCACCGTTACTGCTCTGAGGCACTTTTAACCTTGCCCTGAGCCCTCATTATAGCATGAATTGGGTTGCGATTGCACGACTTTCAAGATGGGCTCGCTGTGTGTGGTTTCTAGAGGAGTCCCAGGGCTTTTTTCTGCCGTTTCTCCGTCTTTCTTACCTCTACGCTGAATCGGAGTTCGACTTCGGTTCTGTCCCCGTAGAAGCTTCCCGAAACAGGGGCGATGAGCCCGTGGCTGGGACCGCTTGCGACCGCGACGTGACGGTCTGCGACCGCAAGACCCGAAGAAGGATCATAGCCCCTCCATCCTCCCCCCGGCATGTAAACTTCGGCCCAGGCGTGAAGCTCGTCTCCTTTTTTTCTTTTTGCGCTGAGCGCATAGCCGCTTACGTGCCTGCACGCGAGGCCCGCCGAGCGGCATACGGCCGCGAAAAGCTCCACCAGGTCCCTGCAGGACCCCTTTTTTTCCCTGAGGGTTCTCTCTGCGGACCAGGGGCCGCCCCGCTCCCTTGCGACGTGTGGGAAGTTATCGTGTATGTGCTCGCAGAGCGAGAGAATAAAATCCGTGGTTTTTCCCATGGTCTGCGAGATAATCGTTTCGCGAAGCGGCGAGACCGCCAGGGCCGTTTTCTTGCTTACCGTCAGGTAGGGGCGAAGGGCTGCCCTCTGCTCGCGTGGGTACTCCATCGGCAGGTCAAGGAATCTTACGTCGGAAACTATGAAGTCAAAAGGGTTTTCCCGAAGCGTTTCGACTACGCAGCTGGTGTAGATCGCGAGGCTTTCGGACTCGCCCGTAAACCACAGGGTAACGGTGGTGTTTCCGTCAAGATCCGAGTTTACGCTTCTTCCCGCTTCGGGGGGATCCGTCCTGAGCGAAAACATATGGATCATCTGTCCCCCGTCATCTCTTGGGCGAAGCCTTACGGTGTGTGGGGCCAGGACCACTTTTTCTCCGTAGGAGTAAGTTGTGTTGTGATCTATGCTAAGCAGCACTTTTCGGGCTTCTTTTAAGGATTTTTCTTACCCATTCGGCGGGCATTTCCTCAGCCGATTTTCTGAGCCTCTCCTGCCACCAGTCGGATATGTCCGCCAGTTCGTTTTCGTTGAATCTGTACTGCTCGAGAGAAAATGAATTGTTTCTGTAGATTATGAGGTCTATCGGAAAATCGACGTCTATGGCGTTTATGCGGCTTGAATCAAACGCGAGGTATGCGATGCGAAGGCCGACATCAAGGCTGGTGTCGTAGGTAAGGGTTCTTTTTATTATCGGTTTTCCGTATTTCGACTCGCCTATTATAACGTAGGGGGAGGTGGTTCCCACATTGATCCAGTTCCCCTGGGGATAGACTAGGAAAAGCTGGGGCTCGGGGTCGTTTTCGAACTGCCCTCCTATTATGGAGTATATGTTGAAGGGGAATCCCGATTCGGAAAGCGCCTCTCCGTCTTCTTTTTTTACCCTTCGAAGTTCTCTTGAAAAAAGGTTCACTGCCTTGTAGAGGCGGTCAAGGGATTCCTGGGAATGCTCAAGTGCCTCGTCAAGGTATGTGATAGTCTTGTCCCTGGCGGAGCGAAGTCCCGAAGTCATCAGGAAAAACGAGTTGTCCCCGGCCCTGTGGGTGGTGACTTTTTTTGCCCGGATGGCCTCGTTCCCCGTTATTATGAGGTTGTCGGCAAGTCCGATTATTCCTTCTTTGAGTCTCATTCCCACGCAGAAAGTCATCTGTTCTCTCCCTCTTAAATATCGTCAAAGCCCCGAAGGGCGCTGTCTGCCATGCTGTAGCTGAAATAATCGTCGTGTATACAGCTTCCGACCTCGTTTATGCGGGACTGGAAACTCTTTAGATACTCGTGCATTCCGCGCTCGATTATCTCCACGACGCTTATGAACCGAAGGTCCGACAGAAGTCTTCCCATTTCTTTTTCGGTTTCGTTGTTATAGCAGCCTGCCGGGCTGTTGGATATGCAGTGAAGCGACTCGTCGGCCTGCGTGACACAGTAGATTATCGAGCGGGGAAACTGGTTATCAAGGATGAGAAAATCAAGCACGTTTCCTATGGATATCTGCTGGTGTTTCGCCTTGTAGGTCTCAAGGGCGCTTGTCGATTTAAGAAGCGCTATCCACTGCATGTTGTCTATTGACGTTCCCACGAGGTCCGCCTTGGGAAGCAGGGTGTAGTACTTGACGTCGAGAATTCTTGAGGTGTTATCGGCCCGTTCCATCTGCTTTCCGAGTTCCGAGAAATGCCACGCCTCGCCGTGGGATATGCTTATGTACCCTGATCCGTGAAAAAGAAGGCTCTGCACTTTTGCCACTTCGCAGAACTTGCCGGGATTATCGAGCAGTTTCTGTTTGGCTTCTTCGCTGTTTAGCCTGTGGTAGAAGCGGTTTATCAGAAGCCACATCTCAGAGGAGATTATTTCCCTCACGGAACTTGCGTTCTCACGTGCGCAGTTAACGCAGGAGATGATTGAGTTCGGATTGTTGCGGTCAAGGACCATAAAGTTTATTACGTTTTCCCGGGTCGTCCTGTCATAAAGGCTCCTGAAGAGATCCATGTTCCCCGTCACCTTTACTATGGGATCCCATTCCTGCTCAACTGAGTCGTGGGTGTCAATGGCAAGGCCGAGGTTCACGCTTATAAGCCTCGCGGTGTTCCCGGCGCGCTCGGCGTAGCGGCTCATCCAGTATATAGATTCTGCAACGCGACTTAGGATTTTCCGCCTCCTTTGCCTCTGGCCTTCTTTTCGGGAGCAAGCACCCATGTGTCCTTGCTTCCTCCGCCCTGGGACGAGTTAACTATCATAGAGCCTTTGCGCAGCGCCACCCTGGTCAGGCCTCCGGGCAGGACGAATATCTCCTTTCCGTAGAGAATGAAGGGTCTCAGGTCGACGTGGCGTCCCTCGAAGTGATCGTCCACTATCACGGGGGCCCGGGAGAGGGACATGGTCTTCTGGGCTATGTAGTTTCTGGGATTCGCCTTTATGTTTTTTTTGGCCTGAGCGAGTTCCTCTTTTGTTGCCTTGGGTCCGAACACTATCCCGTATCCTCCGGATTCGTTCGCGGGCTTTACGACCAGCTTCTCTATATTGTCGAGCACGTATTTCCTGGCTTCCTTCTCCTCGCAGATATACGTCGGCACGTTCGGGATTATGGGATCTTCTCCTAGGTAGTACTTTATTATCTTCTCAACATAGGCGTATATTATCTTGTCGTCGGCCACTCCTCCTCCGGGGGCGTTGGCTATGGCGACATTCCCGGCCTTGTACGCGCTGAAAAGCCCCGGAACTCCAAGCACTGAATCTGAGCGGAACACCTGAGGGTCGAGGAAGTTGTCGTCTATCCTTCTGTATATGACGTCCACTTTTTCAAGCCCCTTGGTGGTTTTCAGGTAAACGAAATTTTCAACCACCATGAGATCCCTTCCCTCGACAAGCTCTATTCCCATCTCCTTTGCCAGAAACGAGTGCTCGAAGTAGGCCGAGTTGTAAATCCCCGGGGTGAGCAGCACCACCTTGGGGTTGGCCGTTCTGTCAGAGAGCAGGTACTGGAGGGTATCATGGAGGTGGAGTCCGTAATCGCTTATAGGCATTATCTCAACTGTGCCGAACACCTTGGGAAACGTGCGCTTGAGAAGTTCGCGGTTCTCAAGCACGTAGGAGACGCCTGAGGGGGAGCGAAGGTTGTCTTCGAGTATGTAGAAGTTTCCGTCCGAATGCCTTATCAGGTCCGTTCCCGTGACATGACACCAGATCTTCTTCGGCGGGGAAAAACCTACGCAGTCAAGGCGAAACTCCCTGCTTGAGAGGATTAGTTCCTTGGGCACGACCTTGTCCCTCAGGATCTTGCGGTCGTTGTATATGTCGTCTATGAAGAGGTTAAGCGCGTGGATTCTCTGCTTAAGGCCCCTTTCTATGAGTTCCCAGTCCTCGGCCGAAACTATCCTCGGGATTATGTCGAAGGGGAAGATGTTCTCCTCAGAACTTTTCTTTTCTTCCGAGTAGAGGGTGAAGGTGACCCCCATCTCGAACAGGTTCATCTCGGCCGCTTTCTGCCTCTCGATCAGCTCTCCGCCTGAGAGGCTTTCTATCCTGTCGGTCAGAAAGCGGGTCCACTCATGCGGCGTGGAGTTGTCCTTGAATACCTCGTCGTAAAAGCTTTCCGTTTCATAGTCTCTAAAGTTCATCTAGGCTCCAAGGAATTTCCCTGAAAAATCTAACCAAAAGTGAGGATTATAACAAAGGGTTCAGCATGATTTCCCCTCTGATTCTGAAGCAGGAAAAAGAAAGTATTCTCTTGGCTGGGTTGTATTACTTTATGCCGAGAATAAGGACGCAGAAAGGAGTGCTTCAAGCATCGTCCGTTGCTGCGCGCGCTCCTTCAGAGCTTTCGGGCGAAGGCAGGAGTTCCTTTGTCACGTAAATTTTGTAAACCGGATGCAGTTTGCCTCCTTTGACCAAAGCGCGTGGTCCTGAGCCGAAATTGATTGCGGACTTGTCTAAGTATTTGAGCCAAGAGTGAGAATGTCTTTCGGCGAATACGAAAAACAGGCGTTTTACCTTTACGCTTTTGCAAAGGCGCAGCAAGGATGCCAGATTCCCGGGTCGCAATGCCGTGAGCCCTTGGAAAACCATATTCAGATTGTCAAAGCCTGCTTCGCTGCGCAGACCGTGTAGTGCTTCAAGTATGGCACGCTCGGGAGAGGAGACCTTGATCGGCCAGCGCCAGGGACTTACCGTTGGCCTGCCGTCGTTGTCCATTCCAGCTGCTAGCTCATCATCCTCGTTTTCAATGCCCGTGGTGTGGTTGCCGAAAAGGGAGCGCGATTGAACGATGAATCGGGTTTTGACCGGCAGACGCCCGAACCAGGGTGGAACCTCCCCGTACAGATATATGCCGGGGTCGCCCTCCAGCCGCAGGTAATGCGAGTAACCGTGAAATTCAAGCGCGCTGAGTCCTCCCAGATGAACGCCGTAGCCCATGATGCTCTGGATGGATATGAGAGGCATTTGCCACTCCCAAGGCGTTGGGACGGAAAGTACCGGCAAGGGGCGGCGATAGACTCCCCGAGCCAGTTTTTCAAGCCACCCTCGCTTTACGTAACCTTGTATTGACTTTGAATCTATACCATGGTTGCGAAGCCATACGGCATCAACTATAAAACCAGGTGGAACATTATCTATAAGGTTTTTTAATTTCGACCTTCTTTGACTATTCATAACCATATATTTTATATATCATTAAAATCCTAGCAAGATTTATTTTCGCTTTTTTTTGCGGCTTTTCAATCGGTTTTTTCTGTTTCACAACCTTTTTACTCCCCCTTTTTCCTCCTCGCACACAAAACTCATGCTTCTACAGAACGGAATCACCTTTGGTTTGTTTTTGGAAATTTTTCCGGTGAAATGACGGAAAATGAGATGCAAGGGAAAGCAGTATTGCTCAAGATATTTTTGTTGCGCAACTCAAAATATATCCATTGTGCAGTAGTAAAAAATCGGAAGATTCTTTAACAAAGACTTTATCTCAGAACCAAGTTTGTGGTTTGCCAAATCAACTTGTATTGTTCAGAATCTTTTATAATCATAGGGTTCTGCGAGAGAGGTTCTTATAATGAGCATGAAACACTACCAGTTGCGACTCAGTGGTCTGCCAGAAAACGAGGGGCAGATTAAGGCCAAGAGGCTCGTGCGTGTTGTGGAGGCTCTTATTGAAACAGCGGAGCGAGCTACACGACTATCAGCTACCGGTGAGGGTAAAAGCAGAGGGTCGAAGCCCGGATGGTTGAACGCAACCGTCGATTTTACGATAACAGGGTTAAAAACAGGTTCTACAATTATCGGCCTTGAAGCTCCTAGGCTTAGTGATACAGCCTATAAAGTGTTTGCTCAACTTGATCTTTGGCGTGAACAACCAAGCCTTGATGACACGGCACTTGATCTTGCAGCACTTGCCATCGAAGAAGCTGGAACCAGTTGTCCCGAGGGTAATCGGTTTGACAGTTCGGTTCTCGATTCAATTCTAAAGTTCAGTCGATCAGGGGGGACCCCCGGCATTAGTTACGAGTTAGTTCCCCGAGGTTCGTCCCGGGGGCGCTTCACTCTTGATGAGCATGTATGTGCACGGGTTAGAGAGCAGGTCAAAAACATTCCACATCCCAAAGCGTTTGTAGTGACCGGCATGCTTGACGAAATCAAACACGGCGGAGGGCGTTTCCGTCTTCTGCTTGAAAAGAATTCATACATTCTCGGACGGTTGAACGCCGATTTTTTGGATGTTGAAGCTTTGCGTTTTCTCTGGGGCAAACCGACGACCGTGGAAGGTATAGTTCACTTTAAAGTCAATGGAGAACCTCGATTAATTGAAGCTCGTAAGATAAGTGCTCGTGTTGGAGGTGACGATGTTTTTGAAGAAATACCAGTTGAGAATCGGGAGGTGATGGAAAAATACCAGAATTATGGAAGAACCTCTGCTCAGATGGCTGATCCCAAAAATCTCGCAGGTGCATGGCCTGGGGATGAGCTTATTGAGGAACTCTTAGCTGAACTTGATTGATCTCTCTGGCTATGGAACGTTTTCTTCTGGATACTGGAGTGTTGCTTGGATTTATCCGGGAAGCATCATGGGCTTTATGGGCTCGTTCGAATCTAGGTCTCGGGGAGCAGACGACGATGGTTTTTACGTCAATCATCTGCCGAGGTGAGTTGCTTGCGCTTGCGGAAAAAAGAGGTTGGGGAGAAAAAAAGCGAGGACGTCTTGAAGAGGTTCTGGACGAATTTCCCACCATTGATATCAATCAAAAAAGCATTCTCAACGCTTACGCGCTTATTGACGCTTGGACTCACGGAAAACATCTGGATTCTACCGAACATGACTTTCCACCACCCAAGCCGGCCGTTTCTATGTCTAAGAATGATCTTTGGATTGCGGCTACGGCCTATGCAAGCAATGCTACACTATTGTCCACGGATAAAGACTTCGCTCACCTGCACGATAAATGGATCAATTTTGTCTATATTGATCCTGAAATGTCACTCCCAGAGAATTAATGTGATTTAGAGTATGTACCTGCTTAAGTCCCTGTCCTTGACGATGTCGGCTATTTTCTCCTCAACATAGCTTTCGTCTATGGTGATTTTTTTCTCTTTCATGTCGGGAGCGTTAAAGGAGATTTCGTCAAGGAGCTTTTCGAGAACGGTGTGAAGTCTCCTGGCACCTATATTTTCGGTAGAGCTGTTAACCTCGGCCGCGGTCTCGGCTATTTTTTCTATCGCCTCGTCTGTGAAAGAGAGTTTTATATCCTCGGTCCTCATAAGTTCTGTGTATTGTTTTATGAGCGCATTTTTGGGCTCGGTGAGGATTCGTATAAAGTCGTCTTTGGTGAGCGCCTCAAGCTCGACCCTTATGGGGAAGCGTCCCTGGAGTTCGGGTATGAGATCGGATGGTTTTGAGACGTGAAACGCCCCTGCTCCGATAAAGAGTATGTGGTCGGTTCTGACCATCCCGTGTTTTGTCGTGACGCTGCTTCCCTCGATTATGGGGAGAAGATCCCTCTGCACCCCCTCCCTTGAAACATCAGGACCGGAGACGCCGTTTTTTCCGGCGACCTTGTCTATCTCGTCTATGAAGATTATCCCTGAGTTCTCGGTTCTCTCGAGGGCAAGCAGGGTCACCTTGTCCATGTCTATCAGCTTTCGGGCTTCCTCCTCGGTGAGGATATCCATGGCCTCGGGCACCTTGACCTTTCTTACCTTCGATTTTTTGGGCATGAGGCTCCCGAGCATCTCCGAGATTCCGGGATCCATCTCCTCGACTCCCGCCTGGCTGAACACCTGTATGGGAAGAGACCTTGCCGTTATCTCTATCTCTACTTCCCTGTCGTCAAGTTTTCCGTCCCAAAGAAGCTTTCTCATCTTCTTTTTCGTCTCGCTCATTTTCTTCTGGGCTTCGTCCGTATCTCCTTCTGCCTCAGTGACAGGGCGCGTCGGGACGAGCAGGTCAATAAGCTTGTCCTCGGCAAGCTCTCTCGCCTTCGTGTTAACCGAGATGGTTTCTTCCTCCGTTACCATGTTGACGGCTATCTCAGTTAGGTCCCGTATCATCGACTCGACGTCCCGTCCGACGTAGCCGACTTCGGTGAACTTAGATGCCTCAACCTTTACGAAAGGGGCCTGGGCGAGTTTCGCGAGGCGCCTGGCTATTTCGGTTTTCCCCACGCCGGTGGGTCCCATCATGAGTATGTTCTTTGGCGATATCTCGTCGCGAAGCTCAGGGGATACCTTCTGCCTTCTCCATCTGTTCCGAAGCGCCACGCCCACGGCCCTTTTGGCCATGTTCTGCCCGACTATGTACTTGTCTAGTTCCGATACTATTTCCCTCGGGGTGAGGTAGGATTCCTGGGACATCAGTCAATTTCCTCTATCGATATATGGTTGTTTGTGTAAATGCAGATTCCGGCCGCGATCTCAAGTGAGCGCTCGACTATCTCCGGGGCGGAAAGCTCCGAGTGCCTGGCAAGCGCCAAAGCGGCCGCCTGGGCGAAGGGGCCTCCCGAGCCTATTGCTATCACGCTCTCATCGGGCTCTATTATATCTCCGCTTCCGGAGATTATGAGCATGGTCTCGGAGTTGGCGACTATCAGCAGGGCCTCGAGCCTTCTCAGGATCCTGTCTGTTCTCCATTCTTTCGCAAGCTCTACCGCGGCTCGCTGCAAGCTTCCCCGGAATTCCTCAAGCTTTCCCTCGAACTTGTCAAAGAGCGTCATTGCGTCAGCCGTTGAGCCCGCGAATCCGGCGCAGATATTCCCGCCGTACATCTTCCTTATCTTGTTTGCGTTATGTTTTACCGCCGTGGCTCCCATTGTCACCTGTCCGTCGCCTCCAAGGGCCACCCGGTCGTCTTTTTTAACGCATAGTATCGTGGTTCCGTGAAACTTGCTCATGGTCTTTTTCCTTCCGTTGCCTCCTAGGCGTTCGGGTGGGTCTTGTCGTACACTTCCATTATCCGCTCGACCGAGAGATGTGTGTACCTCTGGGTCGTCGAGAGACTCGCGTGGCCGAGCATTTCCTGGATCGCCCGAAGGTCCGCGCCCCCCGCAAGCAGGTGGGTGGCAAACGAGTGTCTAAGCACATGGGGACTTACGTTTTTCGATATCCCCGATACCAGGCCGTACTTCTTTATTATCCGCGCGACGCTTCTCGTTGTTATTCCGCCGCCCCGGGAGTTAAGAAATATACGTTTGGATACGGGTTTCAGTGCCCCCCTCATGTCAAGATACTCCCCGAGAGCGGAAAGCGCCTTTGATCCCACGGGAACGATTCTCTCCTTGTTTCCCTTTCCGCGAACCCTTATTATCGCTTCTCCCATGCTGAGGTCGGCAAGGGTGGCTCCCGTGAGTTCGCTTACCCGGAGACCGCTTGAGTAAAGAAGCTCGAGAATCGCCCTGTCGCGCACGAGAAGCGGATTTTTCCGAGAATCCTTTACATCGACCAGATTGAACACCTCGTCCACGCTTAAAAACACGGGAAGGTGTTTTTCCTTTTTAGGTGTACGTACGAGTTTTGCGGGATTCTGCGTTGCGAGCCCTTTTCTTACCAGATACGAGAAAAAGGATCTTATCGCCGATACTTTTCTCTCTACCGAGGAAGGGGAGTTTTTTCCGTAGAGGGTTGAGACGTATGCGTTTATGGTCGAAATGTCTGTATGCTCGATTTTTTTCTCTTCCTTTAAGAGAAAATCGCGAAAATTCTCAAGATCGCCCCTGTATGCCTTTACGGTGTGCTCCGAGTAGTTTCTTTCGTCCGAGAGGTATTTTATGAAGCTTTCGAGCAGTTCGTTCATCTATTCTGAAATATATACGCTCATTTGCTTTGGACAAGGGATAAAAAAGTATTATTAGCGGCGGATAAGAAATTAGAAGCAAGAAGGGAAATCAAGAACTAAGGATTTGGTAGGATTGTAAATAATTCCCAAAAGACATATAAATGCCGCGGTGGCTGAGAACAGCAGGAAGTCTGCTGTGGTGAATCCAGTACGTATTCGAATATCCGCATTATTTCTCTACCTGTCCGCCCCGGCGCACTGGTACAAACAACAGATCCTTTGCGGCCACCAATGCACCCCCGGTAATCAGAACGCAGGCACAGGCAATGCGCCAGTCGGCTTGGCCGACACCTGATACGACGAGTATCAGGGTTGAAAGCAGCGGAGCTGCGTAACTTGAGGTGCCCAGTACCCGTATGTCTCCGTGCTTTACGCCGAAATCCCATGCATAAAAGGCTGCGCCCACCGGCAGCAGACCGAGACCGGCGACGGCGAGCCATTGTCCGGTTTCCTCCGGCCAGACCGTTTGTTCCAGAGTCAGATGGCAGATGAGCGAAAAAAAGGCTGTTATAGCGCAGAATCCCGTTACGGCATCGGTCGGAACCGCGCCGAAGCGCCGTGACAGAAGCGAGTAGGCGGCCCAGGTGAAGGCGGATAGAAGCGCCGCTCCATAGCCGAAGGCGAAGCTGCCGTCAAAAGAAAACCCGTTTTTCGAGATGATAAGCACTGTTCCCGAAAAACCCGCAAATGCGCCCGTTATATGGTGCCAGCGGATCCGCTCTCCGGGAAGAAGTGCTGAGCCTATGACGATCAGCAGGGGCCAGAGATAACCGATCAGGCTTGCTTCTACGGCGGGGGCGTTGCGAAGTGCGGTGAAGTAGAAAAAGTGATAGCCGAACAGCCCCCCGACTCCGAGACACCATATATGCAGAGGCTGGCGCAGGTTTCGAAAACCCGACGGCTTTGCCGCAAGCGGGATCAGCCCGATGGAAGCGGCGATCGAAAAACAGATAGCGGCAAGCTGAAAGGGCGGCACTTCTCCTGAAGAGGCCGTAAGCAGGGCCAGAAGCGACCACATAAGTATTGCGCTAAATCCTATCAGCGTTGCTCGCATCAGGTACTTTCTTCCGTTGTTCGAATTGCGACCTGAATGTGAGTCGAAGCTGCCTTGGCCCCGATAAGCAGGTTTTGAAGTAATCTGACTTTGATCAACTCAGTGTATCAACCAGTTTTGCTTCTGTCATTCTGCGGTCTTGGGTCACAAGTGTGGAACAATGCACACGTGCGGTTGCCTCGACAATGCGGTCCGCAGGGTCGTGATGGAACGAATTCCCCAGGGTATTCATCATTTCAGGCTCTTGCAGTATTCTTCTGGAAACATCGGTTCTACTATGTCGCCAGTTATGATAACCGTTCCCTTCAGATCAGTTTGCGGGTACTGGTTTTCCTTGCTGATCAGGCGTGACAACTCGGCAACCGGATCGGCCACGCTTCACGATAACCACCCGTTCTCCGGTTTTGTGAACCCGATTGAGTATGGCAAGGCACCGTGCCTTAAAATCAGATTGATTGTTGTCATATGGCCAGTATTCATGACCCGTCATATCCTGTCAATCTGCGAATTTGAAAGTGTACTATCTGATTGTCGCGCTATGTACAGCGCTTGCCAGTGCAGAGTTACTTGACGCACTGGACAGACTGTAACACAGACTCCAGTTTTCAGGTTGTATTCTTGCCTGATGGTTCTTTCTGGCGGAAACCTTCATCTTGGATTTATACGTACGGATTTTGCAAAAATAAATTTTGCTTTTATAAATTACAAATATTAGTCTTGTATATGAAAGGAAAAGTTATGAGGTACACTTTGCGCAGATTATCCGAGAAGCTTCTTTTTTCCCTGGAGCACAGTCCCGTGGTTTTTCTCAACGGACCTCGTCAGTCAGGCAAGACCACGCTTGTACGGAAGCTTGCCCGCGATGACTATCCCGCCGAGTACCTGTCTTTTGATAACGTGACCCACATGGAGGCCGCCTACGCCTCTCCTGAGGAATTTCTTGCCCGCCGTAGGGGGCCGGTGATCATTGATGAGGTTCAGATGGTGCCCGAATTGTTCCGAGCGCTTAAGGTTATAGTTGACGAAGCGCGCCTAGGCGGCGGGGCACAAAGCAGCGGCATGTTCCTTCTCACTGGTTCGGCAAACATGATGGTTCTGCCGAAGCTCTCTGATTCCCTGGTCGGACGTGTGAGCATAAAAACCCTTTATCCATTTTCAGCCTGTGAGGTGTTCTCCGCGGAAGGCGACTTTCTGAAGAGGCTTTTTGTTGCCGATTTTGCCGGCATGAAAAACTCTCCGACCATAGATGAGGCCATTGAATCGGCTACATTTCCCGAGATATCGGGAAAAACCACTCCCGAACGGGCAGAGTGGTTTGATGGTTATCTTACGACAATACTGCAGCGTGACGTGCGTGTCGTCTCCGAGCTTGAGAAAATCGGCCTTCTGCCGAGGCTGCTTCGCACTCTGGCCGCCCGTGCCGGCAAGCTGGTGAATGATGCGGAGATTGCGCGCGACATTGGACTTAATCCCGTTACCAGCAAAAGCTATCGAGGCATCCTGCAGGCAATGTTTCTTAGCTTTGACGTCCGACCTTGGTACCGCAATGTCGGAAAGAGGCTTGTCAAGTCCCCAAAGGGCTACATTGTCGACACGCTTCTTCTCTGTCATCTGCTTGATAGGAATCTTAAGGATTTGCAAGTGGGGCGAAGCGATTTCTACGGTTACGTTGTTGAGAACTTTGTTGCCTGCGAGCTTAGCAAGCTGCTTTCCTTCTCCGATATGCGGGCGGAGCTTTTTCACTTTCGTACCGCAGACGGCAAAGAGGTGGATTTTGTTCTTGAGCGCCCGGACGGTTCGGTTGCCGGTATTGAGGTAAAGGCTTCGCGACGGGTGGTTTCCGCCGATTTCAAGGGCATGCAGTCACTTCGGGATATTGCGAAGGACAATTTTGTCTGCGGAGTGGTTCTTTACGATGGAGAGAGTGTTGTTCCTTTCGGCGAAAAATTTCTGGCAGTTCCCATCTCGGCTCTCTGGCAGTAGCATTGTGTGATGTTACAAGAAGTAGTCTTTACTATTACCAGCATTCCGCTAAACCTTGATTGATGTCGAGGGAAGGAATTCCCGGAACCGGTTTTTTCGTTACCAGAGACACTCCCGTGTCGTAAAAATCCAGGCCGGGAGTGTTCTCCGGCCTTCTGCCCGTCTTTGAGTATTCAACCACTGCCTCGACCCCGAGTGACGCCATTTTTAGAGGATACTGCATGGAAGTGGCCCCGATCTCGCCTCTGTCGACGCTCCTCACCCCTGAGCAGCTGCCATCTATGGAGACAATGAGAACATCGTCTTCCAGACCCAGCGCTCTGAGTGCCGAATAGGCACCTGCCGCAGCCGGTTCGTTGATTGCATATACCAGATTGATTGCCGGATCCTTCTGTATCAGGCTTTCCATGGCTTTCCGTCCGCCTGATTCTGTTCCCATGGTTGCACCACTGCCGATGATACGGGGGTCATCCTCATCATACATTTCTTCTGGGTTCTTGATATCGATCCCGAAGCCCTTGAGAAAGCCTTGGTTTCGCGACACTTCTACTGTTATCTGCTCGGCGGCCCCGTCCAGCGTCACAATCCTTGCCTCTGTTGAAGAAACATCCATCATGGCCCGAGCCCACATGCCGATCAGTTCTCCAGCCCGGAAGTTATCAGTGGCGAATGTGGCGTCTGCGGAATCCGCCGAAGGAAAAGGGGTGTCAAGCGCGATGACCGCCACTCCGGCCTCTCGTGCTTTTCTGATTGACTCGCCAAGTGCGACGGGGTCAGAAGGGGTGATCAGAATGCCTTCTGCTCCCGCGGCGAGCAGACTCTCGACCGCCTGAATTTGTGTTTGTGAGTCTCCGTCATACTCTCCAGCGAAGGTTCGCAATTCGATACCGAGTTGCTCAGCTCGCCTGAGAGCTCCCTCTTTCATCGTCACGAAAAACGGGTTGGCGTCGGTCTTGGTAATGAGGCCCACTATCAGGTCAGTGGTTCTCTCAGGAGATGCGGGAGTCGAGTCGCATCCGCTGGCAAGCGCAGCTAACAGGCTGCACATCAAGCCCGCTGTTGCGAGCAGACGGATTGTGGATTGCATCTTGATCCTCCTGTTTATGTATGGCAACGATGAAACTCTGCATCAAAGAGGCAGTCACTGGTTTTGATTCCATCGTGTGTGCACGTTCCGTCAACCATACCACGGCACGGAAAGTCGCACAACGGAAGGAGCGAGCAGTGTAAAAATGCTAAGAGAGAAGGACTAAAAAATAGGGAGAAAGTTCTTGCGCCAATAATTCTACAAGCCAAGTTTTCCAGATTCTGTTTGTTCGGCTCAGAGCTGCCGAAGCTGGCTGAGAGAGTCAGCGATCAGCTTTATATTGGTTTTTCCGACGTCGTGTTCTCGAGCAAGCGTATTCCATCCCACGAGGGCGTGCCGCGTGCGCTCAATGATCTCCTCGATCGTTTTATTATCAAGCTTGGCTTTTTGCCCAAGAGCTCTCAGATGTGCGGATGTCGGATTTCTTTCCTCCCCAAGTACCGTCGTGCTTTGCTGACCTCCCGGGCCGGAAGAGAACGTTATGTCATAGGCCGGCGACAGTTTCCACTCGCCTGCTGGATCCATTATGAACGAGAAGTTTTTCGCGTGATCGTCACGGTTATGCGACATGACATTAAAAACGGCATGACGGTACATTTTTTCGACTTCCCGCATATCGCGGGTCATTATCTCCGTTAACGCAAGCAGGTCTTCGTAGTCAAGAGACGGCGTACGGAAATCCGAATGGAGCAAGCCGCCGGCTGTATGTACATGCAGTCGGGTCATCTCGCTTTCCGACTCTTTGCGATCAAATCGCCTGGTGGTGAAATGTCCCGGCCCGTTTTTTGCCGGGAAAAGGCGCGTTTCGCTCATAAACACCCCTGCTTCTTTAGCCATAAGAGAGTAAACGTATTCAATTGCACCGGCATCTGGGCCGTCTTGGGTGTTCGGGAACTTCACAAGCCAGGGGGCGTAGCCCTTGAGTATTTTATCGGTCTCACCATAGATGATTTGGCTGCCGGTCGGATTAATGCTGATCATTGCCTTGGGACGCGCTCCTGCAGAAGACCCGTTTAACGCCACCAGTTCTTCAAGCACGTCTTCAGCCGAGCCCCTAAGAACCTGCTCCGTTTTTAACGCCAGATCATCAATGTCAAGAGCATCATAAGGTCTGTCGCCGCTGAGGTCGGGCTCATAAACAAGTGCTCCCATGCCCGAGTGTCCCACGTTGGCCAGTCTGTCGAGAGCGGTCAGCCGGTTGGGCGCTATCCCCTTTGATCTTGCGAGACGATCAAGCAGCAGGCGTCCCCATCCATCGGGAAGACTGTCATAAAAAACTCCGGGGAGACCCTCAAACAACATAGAATCAAACGTCATAAGGCCGGGTTTCAGTGGAAGACGAAGCGGCGAGATCCTAAGACCGCGAACAAGATTTGGGGAGTATTCGAAATATATACTTCCTCTTTCTGCAGAAGCGAGTCTTCCGACCTGAATAAGGGTTTCTCCGAAATCAAGGCTTACTGTTATCTCGGAAACGGGGGAGAAGTTCATTCTCGCCACCCTTTTTTGCGGGACGGTCTTTTTCTTTTCGACTCGAGCACCTCGTCAATAGATGAATACGTGGGGGCGGGCGGTTCGGTCGCCTTTACCACCCCATCAAGCGCGTCGAGAACCATAGTGAGTTTTAGGAATGATTCAAGGGAAATGACTCCTTTCTGCTCGAATTTTCGCAGGGTCGCGAGACTAACCCCCGAGCGTTTTGCCAAGCCCTGCTGGGTGAGGCCCGTTGCGAGACGTCGATTGCGCATGTTCGCCGCGATTGTTTCCTGTGCTTTCGAAAGTGTAAAAAGTAGTATCATAATATTAAAAAATAGCCTGTTTTTATATTTATTAACATAATAATAGTATTTCTGATTCTCTTCAAGTGCTGGTTTCAGGCTTTTGGTGGAGATCTGCCGGAATTTGCCTTCTGGCCATGCAGGTGCGCTCCGCATGCTTGCAGGCAAGTTTTACCTCTCTGTTGTCTCCGGTGCCAGCAGGTAAAGCGGGAGGAAGTTTCTTTTCTTTCGTGATAACGCTCTTGCGCTCAATCACATACTGTTTGACGTCAAGGGACGGATCGATGCTGGTTGCGGAAAGCTACTCTGCGATTATTTCGCGCACATGCTCAAGCAGGATTTCAGCCTCGGCGAGATCCCTTGGGGGTAGTCCTTCTGCGTCTTCTCCCTCAATCGGCTCGCAGAGCCGAAGCGCCCTGTGGCTCAGGTCCGAAGGAAGGAGTTCCGTTTCACCCAGGCGTTCGCATATTTCTGCAGGGCTCTCTTCGCCGTTTTGTGCAGGGGACATGGCCGCGAGAGCCTTTATAGCAAGTTCGGCTATCTCTTTTGCCTGCGCTTGCGCCTCAGCCTCAAAGCCGCCGCCCGCAAGCAGTCTTGCCATCCGCTGCTGACGGTCCGATGCCTCGAGCAGGCGCAGTGCCTCCAAGCGTCTTAATTCCGTCGGATCATCCTCTTTTTCCATGGTTTCGTGCAATACGCGCAGACATCCCGCGGAAAACGACAGGTGTCCCGCCGATTCAAGGCGACGAATCGCCTCGTAGTTCTCCCTGCTTATAAACTCAACTGACAGTCCGTGGTCATCATCAAAGGAAGCCGTTTCGTCCGCCGTGTCTTCAAGCACGGCCAGTATTGATCTTCTGCCACCCTCGCCGCGGCGGAGCTCGGCGAGAAACAGCCCGGAGCCGAAACGTTCCCGAAGGGCCGCAAGCACCGTATCTACAGGATCTTTTCTCTCGGCGCGGTCTTCTGTTTTTTCTCCCAACACCTTTTCGAGCCGTTCGAGAAAAGCCTTGCGACCGGTGGGGATTTCAAGTTCTTTTAAGTTTCCCCGCTTGTCGATAACCGCGTCGGCAACCGCCTGTTTCTGCTCAAGCAGATAGAGCATGCGGTGTTCTATTGTGTTGCTGGAAACGAGATTTATGACATTGACTGACCTTTGCTGGTTTTTTCTCCACGCCCGCGCGATTCTCTGCTCAAGCTTCGCCGGGTTCCACGGCAGATCAAGGTTTATGACCGCGCTTGCCGCCTGGAGATTAAGTCCCGTCCCGCCGCTTTCTGAGGAGAGAAACAGTCTGCACGCCGGATCGCGCTTGAATCGGTTGATTTCGGCACGGCGACGGTTCTGGGGAACAGACCCAGTGTGCAGGGCGAAGTCAAGGTCAAGTTCCCCAAGGCGCTCACACACGAGATCAAGCATGCGCACCCATTCTGAAAAAACGATGATCTTGCGCTCACCGTCCTCGAGAATCTCTTCAAGCACCCGCTCAAGTTCTTCAAGCTTCGGACAGTCGCGTACTCTGGGGTCAAGTATGTAGGGGGTGTCGCACGTCATTCGCATGCAGGCAAGCTCCATCTGAAGACGTTTGAACTCCTCTGGGGTGAGAGGTCTGTGTTTTGCCCTGCCCGCTATTCTCATCATGTTATATTCGTGGTCATCGTACCTTGAGCGTTGCTCGGAGGTCATCTCGGTAAAGTAGTTGTTGAGGGTGCGGTCCGGCAGCTCGTCTTCCACTTCGTCCTTGCGGCGGCGAAGCATGACGGAGCGGATGCGCTCTGAGAGAATGTCAAGATTTTTGTATCCCTCCGGACGTCCCCTGTCATCAAGGATGTAGTAGTCACGGTTGAAGCGGAACAGCGGGCCGAGTATTTTCGGATCAAGGTACTCAATTATGGAATATATCTCGTCAATACGGTTTTCAAGAGGGGTGCCGGTGAGAACGAAAGCGAAACGGCTTCTTAGGCGCTTGACTGCGGAAGCGGTCTTCGTGCGCCAGTTTTTTATGCGCTGGGCTTCGTCGAGTATGATGACGTCGGGGTTTACGACGCGCTGGATGTCGTCGCCGTCTCTCATTATCTGCTCGTAGTTAACGAGGGTGAAAAAAGCGCCCGCAGCGTACTGATCCAGGCGGATTTCCCTTCTGCCGGAGACAACCTGCGAGGAAAGACCCTCGGTCGCTGCCCGTATCTGCTCTTCCCACTCGGATTTAAGGGAGGCGGGAGAGACGACCAGTACCCTTTTTACGGATTCAAGCTCGCGCAGAAGCACGCATGCCGCAAGCGCCTGCACAGTCTTTCCAAGACCCATGTCGTCGGCTAGCAGGGCCCGTTCTCCGAACGCGAGATGAAGCATCCCGTCGCGCTGGTAAGGGAAAAGCGGAAAACGCAGCACGTCAAGCGTCCTGCGCCCCCGCTCAACGTCGCGGAGGAAACTCTCGCGTCTTTTTCGGGCGAGCTTTTTTTCGCCGCGCCGTTTTACCCAGCGCTCAAGGAGTTTTGAAACGCGAATGAGCCCGGGATTTGTGGCTTCAAGTTCGTAAAGATTCCCAAGCGCACTCTCCGCGTCGTCTGTGCTCAGTTTTCGCGCAAGTTCCCCGACCCGCTCTTTGATTCCGGGCGGAACCGGGTTTTTGGGCCACTTTACTGAAACCGAGTCTGCATCCCACCCCGAAGAGAATATCTCGCCGCGCGGAGAGCCTGTTTTCGCCGCAGTATTAAAAGCTCTTTTCCCGCCTTTTCGGAGAAGGTGCAGCACTCCTTCTATATGCTTGCAGGTGCCGAGGCCGTTTATCTCAAAGTCGCGGCAGGAACAGCAGTTCTCCGCTTCTGAAAGACTCCGTATCTCGACTGCGTAGACGCTTGCGCTTGAAGAACGCACCTTGAACGTTCCGTAGCGGCCGTGTGCGGGTTCTGTGTTCTCTATGTCAAAAACTTCCGTCTGCCCGCGCCACTTGCGCCTTTCAATTTCATCTGTATCGGTCGTTTTCCATCCAAGAAATTTTGGTTCCCGTTCGGAGGAAGTCCGTCTGGTGCGTCTGTTCTTTGCCATTGTCTCTTGTGCCGGATATGAGAAAACGGTTCGGGGTGGAATATGAAAAAATCTGCCCTGAATCCGTCAGGGAGAAGATGATACAGGGATACTGGCGGATTGCCAGAGTTTCGGAGTGAGAAATCAGGATATGTCAATCAGAATATTGACAGGACAGATCATACCAGCGGAACATTTTCTGGAGACTGATCATTTTAAAAAGAGGAGGCAAGGTACGGTCGTATACGAGGTTACGGTAACCCTGATAGATGTTGAACCCGAAGTCATGCTTGTTCTTCTTCTGCCTTCTGATGTCGATCTTGACTGGCTGCACTGGTCATCTGACGTCATGAACGTTTTCTTCTCCGACTGGTTCTCTGTTCTGTTCTTAATTCTTTTTCGGCGGAGGCCAGAGCGTTTCTTGCCTCGATGAAGCTGGGTCGCAGATCAATGGCTGTCTGATAATCAGTTATCGCGTCCACTAAGTGTCCGAGTTTCTGTCTGGCGCGTCCGCGTCCATAATAAGCCCAGGGGTCTTGGGGAGAAAAGTCTATAGCCCGATTATAATCCTCTATGGCATCCTCACAGCGGTCGAGGCGGAGTTTGATGTCTGCCATGTCGCCGTAAGCGGGATCAAACCCGGGGTCTAGTCGGAGAACTTCCTTGTAGTCATCTATTGCTCCTTCGCCCCGCCCGAGTACTTCTCTCGCGCCCGCGCGCTTGTAATAGGCTTCGGAGTTATCCGGGTCCAGGCGGATTGCGGAGTCGTAATCATCCGAGGCTTCTTTTATGAGCGTAAGATCTCCTTCCTGCGCGTCCCGCCAGATATCAAGTTCTTCCTTGGTACATGCGCGGTAAAAATAGGCGTCGGCGTTATTCGGATCAAGAAGGATCGACTGACCGAGGTCTTCTATCGCTTCTTCCAGCAGTTCTGCATCAGCCTCCAGATCGCCCATCCGAAACTTCAGATAGCCCCGGTGAAAGTAGGCTTCAGCGTTTTCGGGATCAAGACGGATCGCGTGGTCGAGATCCTCCAACGCTTCTTCATTCGAGTATGCTCCTATTTTTGCCCTGGCACGCCCAATCCACGCGGCCAGAAGCCCCGGGTCAAGCGATATGGCCTGATCAAAGGAAAAGGCAGCTTTTTCATACACACCCCAGTCAAGCTCGTCGTGGCCCCGGACGCAGCACTCAAGGGCCTGGCTCCTGGCTTCGCCCGATGGTTCTTTTTTCTCGCCGTTTTTCACAAGCCTGAGTCTGGCTGTGCGTTTTTCAGGTTTTTCTTTCATCATGGCTTTGCGATTATTCCCACTCCCCAATGTGCGAACGGGGAAACTTCCTGTCTCCCCTGATAACGGCCTCATGTTCAAGTACGTACTGCCCGACGTCAACAGACGGGTCTATGCCGCCTCCCCGCGCTGAATCTTCCATCGCTTCTTCCTCCCTGCCGACAATCTTTTTCGCTACGGCTCTGAACAGGTAGGACAGCGCGAACTCGGGATCGAGATCTATGGCCTTGTCGAAGTCACGGATCGCTTCTTCGTGCTTCCCCAGTGCGTTTTTGGCGCATCCCCTGTTATGATAGATGATTTGATCTGCCGGATCCATCTCTTCCGCTTCGTCAAAGCAGGCGACTGCTTCTTCATATCGTCCGAGACACAAGTTTGCGAATCCTCTTTCATGGTGAGCGTACTCGTCTTCAATGGCGGTGGCCTTGTCAAAGTCGTCGATTGCTTCTTCGTATAGTCCCAGCCAGTTTTTGGCGCTTCCCCTCTCGGTTAAGAACTCCGGGTTTTCGGAGTCAAGGCGTATTGCCTCGTTATAGTCTCTTATGGTTTCTTCTGCCCGTCCGAGGTTTCTGTTCACCCACGCTCTTTGCCCGTATGCCTCGGCGTCTTCGGGATTAAATCTTATCATTTCATCAAGACAAGCTATGGCCTGTTCGTATCGTCCGAGTCTTGTGTTGATGTGCGCCCTGGCGTAGAAGAATTCCATGTTTTCAGGGTCAAGGCTCGTCGCCTTGTCAAAATCAGCTAATGCCTCTTCAAGCTGATCAAGAAATGTTTTGACCCAGCCCCTTTTGTAAAAGCCCCCCGAATCTTCGGGGTCAAGGCGTATTGCCTCGTCGAAATCCGCTACGGCTTCTTCGTATCGTCCAAGTTTTGTGTTCATCCACGCCCTTTCGTGGTGGACGCCGAGGTCTTCGGGGTCAAGGCTTATGACACTGTCAAGGTCGGCTAACGCCTGTTCGTATCGTCCGAGTTTTGTGTTTGCCCAAGCTCTCTGGGAAAAGGCATACGGGTCTTCGGGGTCAAGGCTTATGGTTCTGTCAAGATCGTCCACGGCCTGTTCATACCGCCTGAGGCGCATGTTTACGCACGCCCTGTTATAGTGGGCAAGGGGGTTTTCGGGATCAAGACTTATGGCTTTGTCCAGGTCTTCGATAGCTTTTTTCTCCTGTCCGAACATGCATCTGAAAGTGGCTCTGTCAATACGGGCATAAGCGTTCTCGGGGTCTTTCCTTATCGCTTTGTCGAAATCCTCGGGGTTCTCTTCCCACAGCCCCTGCCCGTATCTCATGATTCCCTTGCCGCCGTACGCCCAAGAGTCTTCAGGTATATAGTCGTAGTAATCCTCGATTTCAGGCTGCCAATCCAGCATTTCCGATACAATTTGTTTCAGAGGCAGAGCATTGCGATTCTCCGGGTTAAGCCGTATCGCTTCCTCAAGGTCTTCTATGGCTTCTTCGTATCGTTCAAGCTCGATTTTCACGATCCCTCTCTGGAAATAGGACATATCGGCTTCGGGATCAAGACTTATGGATTCATTGAGGTCTTGCTCGGCCTCTTCGTGTCGTTCGAGCTTGATTTCCGCGATCCCTCTGTAGTAGTAGGCCCCAGCGTCTTCAGGGTCAAGACTTATGACTCTATCAAAGTCTTCTTTGGCTTCCCGGAACCGCTCAAGCTCAAGTTTTACGATTCCTCTGTCGCAGAGAGCCATAATGTTTTCAGGGTCAAGGCTTATTGCCTTGTCAAAGTCGGCGAGCGCTTCTTCGCGCTTATCCATCCGCCGTTTTATTCTCCCCTTCTGATAGTGGGAGCCTGACATCCGGGGGTCAAGTCTCAGGGCTCTGTCAAAATCATCCATGGCTTTCCTGTAGTGGCCGAGTTCGCCCTTGGCGATCCCGCGGTTGTAGTAGGCAAGCTCGTACTTCGGATCAAGGTCCAGTGTCCTGTCGAAATCCGCCACAGCTTCTGCGATGCGGTTCAGGTTGAGTTTCATGACCCCGCGGTTGAGATAGGAGATGGCTCTTTTCGGATCAAGGCTTATGGCTTTGTCCAGGTCTTCAATGGCTTCTTCGTACATCTCATTTAAGCCCTTCTCTGTTGCCCGTCTGTGGTAAGCGTCCGCGTCGCGCGGGTCGGTTTCCGCGGCGATGTCGAATTCACGAATAACGGGGTCGCCGGTTACAAAGCCTCCGGTCAGGGGGTCGTAGTATCCGTCCTGCGTGTTTTTAGGGTGTTTTTTCATCGCATCGCCGTTTTTTCGCAAGGATTATTCTTCATTCCCCTGAGTTCCCCTCTAACGGAAAGGCACCGACAGACAGTTCCGGATAATCCCGAGACCGGAGAGAACCGCCGCAACTCCACTGCCTGTCGCGTGCAAGATCGTAAGTCTCGGCAACCATCCTCCTCCGCTCAAGCTCCCATTTTTCTGCATGATATCCCGCTTGATTTCCCGAATCCCCTCCGGCGGGGCGCTCAGTTTTTCCGCATGCCTGAGGATGCTTTTCGGGAACTCCCGCATCCGCAGACTCTTTTACATACCACGAAGCGTTAAATTCGTTCACGAAAACCTAACATAATGAAAAGGCCGTTTTCTGTCAATTCCGATCACGACCTGAGGCCTTTTCAGATTTGAAATTGCCGTCATTCTCCGGCATTCTCCTCGTCTGAGAACCGCACATGAGCATAGTAAAACTTAAAATAACCCTAATGGAGGTTGAACCCGAAGTCGAGCGCGTTCTTCTGGTTCCTTGTTCTATTTCTCTTGATGCTCTGCACTACTTCATACAGGAATCCATGGGATGGTGGAACAGTCATCTGCATATGTTTTCTTCCGGCGACCTTACTTGGGGCAAGCTTTACCCTGACTGGGAAACCGACTGTCTGCCTTCTCGTGAAATCACGATTGAAGAATTTGTCACCAGATTTCGGCGGCGCAGCCTTGAATACCTCTACGATTTTGGGGACAGCTGGAAACATACTATAAAGATCGGCAGAAAACGGAAACCGGTCGAGGGCGAACTGTACCCCCAGCTGATCGGAGTGACCGGAAGATGTCCGCCGGAAGATGTTGGAGGTGCGCATGGATACGACAACTTCCTTGATATAGTCGCCGACCCTGATCATGAAGAGTACGAGGAAACGATCGAGTGGTGCGGATGCGTATTTGACCCGCACAAACCTCCAATTCTGGAACTCAAGGCCGCTGTCCGCAGGCTTGCGATATGGTGGGCGGAGCACGGATATGCTGATATCCCGGATTATCTGTTCGAGGAGTAAAACCGCGGCTGCATAACCCGGCAGGGAATGGCGTTTTGCCTGCCGGTCTTCCCCATAAGGAAATCAGGACAAAGAGAGAAACCTGAGGGTGCCCGGAAGGAGTATCGCTTGCGCGTTCAGGCAGAAAAGAGGGAAGGGCTCCGAAAGAGAAAAGCGGCGAAGCGTTGTCATTTCCCCGCCCGTTGCTCGCTCCGCGTTCGCGCGAACAGGAGATTCTTCGCGGCAAGCGTTGCGCCCCCGGTGATCAGGACGCAGGCAAGCGCGGTTGTTATGTGGTGCCAGCCGATGTGCTCTCCAGGAAGAAGAGCTGAGCCTGTGACGATCAGCAGGGCCAGAAGCGACCACATAAGGATTGCGCTAAATCCGATCAGCGTTGCTCGCATCGGATACTTTCTTCCGTTGTCTGATTCAGACCTCAAGGTGAGCAGAAACTTCCTTGGCTTTGATAACCGGATTTCGGCGTAAGGCGTAATCTGACTTAACCAACTGGGGACACTGGTTCTCCCTGCTGGTCACAAGTGAGAGTTCGGCCACCGGACGGCCACGCTTCAGGATAACCACCCGTTCACCGGTTTCATGAAACCGGTCAAGGCCGCTCGATATGGACTAAGGAAGATTTGTTCCCAGTAAAGGTGCAGGTTGATTCTATACAATACCCCTGTCACTATTGATCATTATGCACTTTCGCCCCGTGAAGTTCGGGTTAATGAAGCATATTTCGGCGCGAAGCCTCGAGGAAAAGACTGGTTATGCTTGCAAGATCCGCCGCCGCTTCTTCCTTTCCCTCTATGTATTCTTCGGACACCGTCCTGATTCCGTGGGCTAGGATGTTTTCCGGGTCCAGGCGCACTGCCATATCGAGGTCTTCCATGGCCTCTGTGTACATCTCGAGGCTGAACCTTGCCATCCCGCGATAGGTATAGTCAAGGGACTGTTCCCGGTAATCCGGATCCAGTTTTTCGTGCGCGCGTATAACGTGGTCAAGGTCCTCGACAGCTTCTGTCATGTTGGAAAGGAGCACTTTTACCCATCCGCGTCCCCGGTAAGCCTGTATGTGCTCTGGATCAAGATCAATAGCGGCCGTTAAGTCTGCCGCCGCTTTGTCAAGCTGCCTGATTCCGATTCTTGCCATGCCCATGTAGTAGAGGATTTCGGCGGAGTCAGGAGATAGACGCACCGCTTCCTCAAAGTCGGTTATGGCTTCTTCCCAGAGGCCGAGTTCCATTTTCGCATTCCCGCGGCTGCAGTAGGTTTGCTCATTGCCGGGTTCAAGACGTATGGCCTCATCGTAGTCGGCTATCGCTTCTGCGTACTGCTCGAGTTCGGATTTCGTATCTCCCCTGTCCACGTAAAAAATTGCGATATCCGAGGCGAGGCGTACCGCTTGGTCAAAATCCTCAATCGCTTCCTCATCGCGTCCCAGGCTGTTTTTCAACACCCCTCGGCTGTGGTAGGCAGTCGGGTTTCCCGGGTCATGGATGATTGACGTGTCGAGGTCCTTGAGTGCGCCTGCCTGATTGTCAAGACATCCTTTGACAATTCCTCGTCCAAGGAAGCCGTCCGCGTTTTCAGGGTCCAGGCGTATTATCTTGTCAAAGTCCCGCAGGGCTTCCTCAAAACGTCCCAGGGAAATGAGGACAAATCCTCGATTACAGAGCATATGCGTGTTCTCAGGTTCACTGAGAATTTCCCTGTTCAGCAGGGAAAGCGTCTTTTTCGCCTTCCGGTTCGCTTCCCCCGGGAATTCTCTGTTGTGAGTAAAGGCGATTCTGCGGGCCTGTGGTTTCTTCTCTACCGTTCCGTCCTCCTGCAATCTCTTTTTGTTCGCGTTGTTCGCGGCGCGTTCTGCGCTTTTTCTTGAGGCTTTTTCTTCATGTTCTCCATAGCAATAAATACAGATTGCCCTGAATTTCACAGTTGCATCCGGGTCGACAGAGTGTGGCTGAGCAGGAACCTGATGGCAAGCATTTTATTCTCTGCCCAAAGCGGAATCAAGCCGAGTCGCCAAGGCAAGATCAGCCATTCTTCTTTTTCTTCTCCGAGACTGTATTTCACCGCGCTTCCTGCTCTTAAATGTCTTCAGCGAAGAAATCCGGATCAATATCTATTACCCGCGCTATGTCAGCCGCTGCCTCTTCTTCCCTGCCGACGCATTTTCTGGCTTCCGCCCTTACCCTGTAGGCAAAAGCGGAATCCGGGTCAAGTCTGATCGCCTGATCCAGATCCGTTATTGCTTCCTCGTACATCTCAAGCCCCATTTTCGCCATTCCGCGGTTGGCGAAGTCCTGCGCCTCTGTACCGTCCGTTCTGATAGTGTAGTCAAAATCCTCGATGGCTTCCTGAAGGCGCATGAGGGAGATGTTCGCGAACCCGCGTCCTCGGTAAGCCTGAGTGAATCCGGGGTCGATATCGATCGCGGTTGTGAAATCATCCACCGCTTCGTCAGAACGCATGAGGCCAAGTTTGGCAAATCCCCGGTTGTGATAAAGATCTGCGGAATCGGGAGAAAGACGTATCGCTTCCTCAAGATCGGGCAGGGCTTCTTTGTAGAGGCCGAGGCTTGTTTTAGCGACCCCGCGGTTGGTCCAGTTGCCTGGGTCTTCGGGTTGCAGGCGTATGGCCTCATCGTAGTCGGCTATGGCTTCTTCGTCCCGCCCGAGGTTATGCTTTGAGACCCCGCGGTCATTATGGATGTACGGCAGGCTCGGATCAATGCGCAGTGCCTCGTCAAAATCCGCGATCGCTTCCTCATCGCGTCCCAGACTGCTTTTGGCAAGTGCTCTGTCACTGTAGATCTCCGCGTTTTCGGGGTCAATGCGTAGCGCTTCGTCAAAATCCGCTATAGCCTCTTCATAACGCTCGAGGCTCATTTTTGTTCCGCCCCTGTCTATGTAGAGGAACGGGCTTTCGGGGTCAAGGCGTGCCACCTCGTCAAAATCCGTAATGGCTTCCTCAAAGCGCTTGAGAAAGTCTTTTAACAGTCCCCGGTTGTGGTAGGCAGCAGGATTTTTCGGATCAAGTTCCACCGCCTTTTCAAAGTCGCCGAGCGCGTCCTCGTAGCGCTCGAGACATCTTTTGGCTACCCCGCGTCCCTGAAATGCGTCTGAGTTTCCGGGATCAAGGCGTACCGCCTCGTCGAAGTCCTCAAGGGCCTTTTCGTAATGTTCCATTTCAGAATGGATGATCCCCCTGTAATAGAAAGCCCAGGGGTACTCAGGATCATCTTTTATGGCTTCATTAAAGATGGAGAGAGCTTTAGCGAGGTATTCAGGGTCTGTTTTATCAGACAGACTGGCGAGGAGGTCGTCAGCGTGTCTGTGTGACTTGCGGTTTATCTTTTTGCGGTCAGCCGATGATTTTGTCTGCTTTTTTTTCGCCGGGGGTTTCCGTTTCCCCGAGTCTTTTTTTCTGGCCCTTGAGCTTTTTTTCTTCATTCTTGATCCCTTCGGCGATAAGGTACGGATGGCGTGCCCGTTTGCCAACACGCGTTCGGCATAGATGTTCGCGCAACGGTTGCCTGTCTTCACCGAGCGCAACAGGCCCCTTGCTGCTTTTGCTCCCTACCCGATGAAACAGAGGGGGATAGCGGCGGAGAGAAACTCGCAGTTTATCACGGCTTCTGCAAAAGTTGCCACTTCTCTGTCCAAAAGTTTGACGAGGAATGCTATAATTCCAATGCCTGCCACCATTATCGCCCCAAGCCTGATGGACATTTTTTGGTCAAGTTCCTTCATGTCCCGCTTGAGTTCGTTTTTTAGCTCCTCGATGTCCCGCTTTGTGGCCAGATTGGATTCAATAATCCCGTCCAAGACGCGAAGATGAATTTCGGCCTGTTTTTGAGGAACTCCCGCTTCCTTGAGATCCTCAACATACTTAAAAGCTTCAGAAGCATTCATAGAGATATATCATAATGAAAAATCCACAACCCTGTCAATTCGTGATTTCGCGAGTTGCTGTCTGGGAGCAACTGATGTTCAGATTTCCTTGGGCAAGTTCCTTAGCATATACATGATATCAATTTGTTCTGGCCTTTGCCGTTAAATTCCTTTTGAGAGAGCGTTCACATTTCGTTTGCAGAATGTCAATTTCAGCGGCTGAAAGCGACAGCTCCTTGTACAGATCGTTTACAAGCCAGAGTCCGCTTTCCCGGATTTTTTCCTTTGGAGAATATACGCCCAGCCATTGCTTTGACTGTACGCAGCCTCCGCACAAAGACACGACAGACACAATCTTTTTCCTAAGCAAGAGCCGATCTTCCCTGTTTTCTTCGGGTAATACTGCAAAAGAAAAAGTTTGTTCAATTACATCCGTCACTTCTTCCTCTACGATTTTCTGCAGTTCAGTGTCAATCAGGTGAGCGTATTTCTCTCTGGCCTTCCTCGTGGTCAGGTCAATTTCCCATTTATCCAGATCGGAAGATGACTTAGAATGTCAATCTGCGTCATTGATGTAGGCGGGAGCGAGCAGCAGGTCTTTTGCGGCAAGCACGGCGCCCCCAGTAATCAGAATACAGGCACAAGCGATGCGCCAGTCGGCCTGGCCGACACCTGATGTGACAAGGATCAGGGTTGAAAGCAGCGGAGCTGCGTAGCTCGCGGCACCGAGGACCCGTATATCTCCGCGTTTTACGCCGAAGTCCCATGCATAAAAAGCCGCGCCCACCGGCAGCAGGCCGAGACCGACGACGGCGAGCCATTGTCCGGCTGCCTGCGGCCAGACCGTCTGTTCCAGAGTCAGATGGCAGATGAGCGAAAAAATGGCAGTTACAGCACAGAATCCAGTGACGGCATCGGTCGGAACCGCTCCGAACCGCCGTGAGAGAAGCGAGTAGGCAGACCAGGTGAAAGCGGAGAGCAGGGCGGCGCCATAGCCGAAGGCGAAGCTGTCGTCAAAAGAAAGGCCGTTTTTCGAGATGATAAGCACTGTTCCCGCAAGACCCGCGAGCGCGCCTGTTACGTGATGCCAGCCGAGGCGCTCTCCAGGAAGAAGAGCTGAGCCCGTGACGATCAGCAGGGGCCAGAGATAGCCGATCAGACTCGCTTCGACGGCCGGAGCGTTGCGAAGAGCGGTGAAGTAGAAAAAATGATAGCCAAACAGTCCCCCGACGCCGATACACCATATGTGCAGGGGCTGGCGCAGATTGCGAAACCCCGACGGCTTTGCGGCAAGCTGAATCAGTCCTATGGAAGTGGCGATTGAAAAACACATCGCGGCAAGCTGAAAGGGCGGCACTTTTCCCGATGAGGCCGTCAGCAGGGCCAGAAGCGACCACATAAGGATTGCGCTAAATCCTATCAGCGTTGCTCGCATCGGATATTTTTTTCCATTGTCTGAATTCAGACCTCAAGGTGAGCGGAAACCTCCTTGGCTTTGATAACCGGATTTTGGCGTAATCTGACTTAACCAACTCAGTTCAGCGTATCAAGCAGTTCTGCTTCGGCAATTCTGCGATCCTGGGTCAGAAGTGTCGCACCATGCACACGTGCGGTTGCCACGAGAATGCGGTCCGCAGGGTCGCAATGAAACAAATCCGGCAACGACGAGTCTGCGTCGACGGCCGAAATGATGTCCTGCTGTTCCCGCGACAGTCGACCGCGATCCTGGTGCTACCACAGCAGAATATGTATGTCGAGCAAAGCGTTTATCCTTTCAGGCTCTTCCAGTGTTCTTCCAGAATCACCGGTTCTACTACGTCGCCGGTTATGATAACCGTTCCTTTCAGTTCACTCTGAGGATACTGGCTCTCCATGCTGGTCACACGTGAGAGCTCGGCCACCGGCCGACCGCGCTTCAGGATCACCACCCGTTCGCCGGTTTCATAAACCTGGTCAAGAATGGCGAGGCAACGTGCCTTGAAATCAGATGCGCTGATTGTTGTCATATGACCAGTGTTTTTGACTGGTCATGTTTTGTCAAGCCCTCAATATGGACAAGGAAGATTTGTTCCCAGTACAGCTACAGGTCGATTTTACACCATACCCCTGTCCACCGTGACCAGAGCATCAAATCCATGGGCGGAATGCGCAGCAAATTGCCGTTGCTGCTGCCAGTCCATCCCATCTGCTGGACCGTGTGTATTTCAAACTCACCGGGGAAAAAAGATCCGAGTCTTTTTGGAACGGATTCATCAAGCAGTAGGTTAATTCGCTTTGCCTGTGAGTATTGTTTTTGCGCATTCAAGCACAGCAACTGCCTGATCGCGCGTTACCGTTGGGTAATCTTCCAGGAACTCCTCAAGCCTGTCTCCCGCTTCCAGGTGTTCCAGAAGGATACGTACGGGAACCCTTGTTCCAGAGAATACTGGAGTTCCACCTAGGATATCCGGATTTTTGTCAATCAGCTTGTCCGTCATGGCGTTTATAAAAAAGTGTATCCGTGAGAGTGGGATTATCAAGGAACAGGATGTTCTGCTGGTAGGGGCAGCATGTTGTTGCGGTTATTGCGAACAGCTTTGGCATTTGGGATAGCGTCATGCCGTGCGGAGAAACCCCCGAATCCATAGCATGCGAGTCACCCCCTCAACTTATCGGAGTGACCGGAGAATATTCGCTGGAAGAAATTTATCTCCTGAAAACCGACAGTTGCGTTAACGTAGCCTCGTAGCAATACTTTTACATATGAAATCCTTCTTCTGCCGTTGCTGATAGCTGTATTCATATTCATCGCGGTGTTTCGGAAAAAAACTGCTCCGCAGTCGGATAGGGCTAAAGCAGAGCCTCTGCTGCTTAAGCACAAGCAGCTTTTTGACTCCCTGTTTTCCCATCCCCTTACACAGGAGCAAAGACTCTGCATAGTTGATGATTCCTACAGAACAACTTGTAATAGCGTCAGCAGGTTCAGGGAAGATAGAGAGGAGGTCTTGTAAGAAGAGTAAGGAGCAATCCTCCGCCGTATTCCATGTTTCTGGGGTGCACGAACTTCGGAGAAGGGCTTTGTGGTTACACGAGCAGAGAGGTGCCTTGTCCGAGATGCCTGACAAAAGGTAAAATTGTTCGATTAGGTGTGCGGTTAAACGAAGATTCGCAAAAGTGCGAGGTGTTCTGTGCGGGTTGTGATTACCACAAAGACTACGATTCATTTAGATTGAATGCTAGAAAGGTAGTATTGGAAAGCGAAGACGCTTGACTAGAATATTCTTTATAAATGAAATATAATTTTATCTATATTTAAGATTTTAAATTAAAATGGTTTAGTTCACGCTAATTCGGTGTCATTTATATGGATTATTTCAAAACAGGTGAAGAGACACTCAGGGGAACCAGAATCAACCGCATTCTCGCCGAGAATCCTCCGGGTGTTCCCATGACCAGCAAGTGGCTGTCATCACGACGGGTTTCTCCACAGTTACTTCAAGGATATAAAAGCAGCGGCTGGCTTAGTTCCCTGGGGAGGGGAGCCTGGATAAGGGCAGGCACGGAACCTACTTTGTCTGGGTCACTTTACGCTCTGCAGCGGGAACTGCCTGGAGCGGTTTACCCGGCGGCGTGCACGGCGCTTGGATATCATGGGCGTTTACATTACCTGCCGCTTGGAGAAAGTCCTGTTCTGCATCTTGGAATCGGACCGAACAGGAGTCTCCCCCAGTGGTTTGCGCGTCAATCGTTTGCCAAAAATCTACGAGCTTTCAGCGTCGGAACATTATTTGCTCCCTTCTCTGCAGGCTTGGAGGATTGGAGCGCTGGAGAGTTTTCACTTAGGATAAGTTCGCCCGAACGAGCCATGATTGAGTACTGTTACCTGCTTCCGAACTGTGCGGATTTTGAGGAGGCAAGGCAGCTTATGGAAGGTTTACCAACTTTGCGTCCCGGGCTTCTGCAAAGCGTTCTGCACGCATGTCGTTCTGTAAAGGCAAAGCGATTATTCCTCGCGCTTGCAGAAATTGTCGATCACCAATGGTACGGCAAATTGAATCTGGAATCCGTTGAACTTGGTTCGGGAGGCCGTCATATCGTAAGCGGAGGGCTTTGGAACTCAAGATTTAAGATAACAGTTCCCGGTATCTGGGTGAATCCATGACGCGAGGGTATAGAAAGCAATCTGCCTTGCTGCTTGAGACGCTGCGAATTGCAGCGGCGAATGAAGTGTTTGCCTTGAAAGGCGGCACGGCCATCAACTTTTTCTTTCATGACTGTCCGAGATTTTCCGTGGACATCGATTTGTGCTACCTGCCGATGAGTGAACGTGAGCAGGCGTTTCAGGATATCCGACAGAAGATGGAAGCAATCAAGTCTGAACTAAAAAATTTAATACGTGGAGCGGAAGTGGAAATTCAAGGAAACTGCAAGGCACTGGTAAGAAATGAAGGCGTGCAGGTCAAAATTGAAGTTAACGAGGTGGTACGCGGAACTTTATTTCCATCGGTCAAAATGCCGCTGTGTCCGTCACTGGAAAAAGAATTCGGAGTAGGAATGACAGTAGACTGCGTTGCAGAGCCAGAACTTTATGCGAGCAAATTCTGTGCGGCCCTGCAAAGGCAACATCCGCGGGATATATTTGATGTCTGGTTGTTTTTCGACAGAGGTGGAGAGATAAACAGTGAGTTCCTTGACGCTTTTGTGATTTACCTGATAAGCCATCGCAAACCGACTCATGAAGTACTGAGTCCAAGGATTCAGGATATAAGCAACCTTTATTATCATCGCTTTGCGGGGATGACGAGGATAGATACAACTCTTGAGGATCTCCTAGAAACTCAGCTTTTGCTGCCGGGGAAAATCCTAAGCGCCTTGACGGAGCGCCATAGAACTTTCCTTCTCAGTTTCAATAAAGGAGAACCTGACTGGGGCCTGCTCCCTTTTCCTGACGCCCAAAATTTACCCGCTGTTCTTTGGAAGCAGATAAATCTCGACAAAATGAGTACTGACAAACATGATGAAGTCATAGAGAAACTGACGGATGTGTTCAAGGAAGTCCCTGTTAGTTCGTAATTTCTTGAGTCGTTGTTGAAATCAGTCTATAATCAGATTTCCTCGCACAAGTTCCTTAGCGCATGAGTAATACCAGTTTGTTTTGGCCTTCGTGTGAAAACGTAGCGTTTCACACCCCGGTGCTATCGGTTTTTCTTTTGAATTGTAAAAAACAATTTTTTCAGATCTGACATCTTTCGTAAGACGACAGAACAAAGACATGTAACTCTTGCCTCCAAGAAAGACTGCTTTTTTACCGGCATCTTCCGGCAGCATGGAAAAGTCATTGTAGTATCTGCTTTCCGCCCTTTTTTTATATTTTTCCCTGACTTGGCTGGAAAACGTGATGTCATAGCTCGGTGTCAGGAAGTCGGCGGATATAAGCCCCCAGCCCGCTGACAGAATGAAAACATTCTCGTTTCCAAAAGCGGAAATCAACTCTCCGTAGGTGGAGTTTTTATAGAGTTTCCAAGCGGGAAGCAGTCCGAGTGGATTATTCGAAGCATGGCCTTTGTACTTTTCGTTATATTCGACCAATTTTTCTCTGCACGAACGCCCCGAGTCCGCCGGATCATCCGGATGTTTGTATATGACTGATTCCCTGTCGTAAGCTATTTTCTGTGCTTCTTCCGGTTCTGCGACAAACTTGATTTTCTTTCCGTTCTCCATCATATGGCCCGCGGATGGATGCTTGCTCCCGGCACATGAGATCACCACAATAATATTTTCTCTGTTCACAATCAGCTTCCTTTCTCGATCTGCTGGGAGATGAAATCTTCAAATACGGACAGAAACCCTGGATCGTAATCATCTTCTACATGCCTTTGGTTCCAGAGCCCCGAGAGCTTCACCTTCTCGCGTGGAGAGTGGTTTCCGAGCCAGTTCTCCGATGGTGGGTCAATCGCGTTTTTGCCATAACTGCTTAGAAGGGCTATAGCGTTCCTTTCAATATACCCTCGCTGACTTTGCGGGCCGGGAGGATCATCAACCTCAATCCAGAGAAACGGCATTTCGCCTATTACGAGGCTCACTTGCCGTTCAAGTGGTTTTTCGGCGACAATTGCTTCTGGAGAAGGTGCGGAACTTCCTTTTCCCCAGGTATCAATCCGGTACTCTGAGTTGCGTTCCATAATTGTTTCTCCGACCAGCAAGCGAAAAATAGAACCGCGATGATTGCCTCCACCGGTTTTCACGGGGCCACGATGCTGAGATAATCTGTTCCAGAGAGTTCTTCTTGAAGATGAAGTTAGTGCGTGTGTCCCAACTCGAACTACGCGTGGGTCGTTTCCAGAATCGTTTCGAATCTCGCCGTTCTCAAAGAAAAAATAAACTCCATGCTTAGGCCAATCCATCCTACCGTCGCAGTGTGAAAGTCTGTGTTTTCCACCTATCCCCGACTCCAGTTGATCAAGTGCAGCATAGAATTGGGCGAGATCCTCGGTTTTCGAAAAAGAACCAGCTTTTTTCTTCTCAGACAAAGAGTTCATTAGACCAAACAGAACTTCATATGTGCATTGGGAAAATGCACTTAGAAAAAAAGAAGTCTCAAGGCAGGGAATACGAATCAAGATATTCCCGATACCATTTAAGTTGCTTACCGATACCAAGCCCTTTGAGTGGTCGACTTACATTTGCTCCCGCCCTGCGTAGACCTTCTTCCAGTCCGTATTCTATATACTCCTTGCCTGCGTGAATCTCGAACGTTTTTCCTTTCAGTTCGGGAACTTTTTTTCTTAGCTGGGACAACACACGCTTTGACCAGTCGCGGCGTTCCGCTGACGGCTGTTCAGAGAGTGCACGGTTATAAGGCTCAATTACTGTGTCGGGATGCAGCAACTCGTGTTCGGCACTCAATACATACCATGTACAGGCGGACAGTTCTACGTATCTGCGACGATAGCTCCACAATGGGGAGTCATAGATGTCTTTTGCCTGGCTCTTCTGGTTTCGTTTGCCTCTTACACAGCCAATCAGCAATATATCTGGGCTTAGTTTTTTCATGTGACTACAGACCAGATGTAATGTAGCATAAACCCTAAAATACCTGATACAGACTGAAAACCATATGAGTACATGCGAGAGTAAAACCGTTTATGAAAAGTAGTGCGATAGGAGATCGATTCATGGAATATTTGCGGGATGAGTTAAAAAGATTCGATGCCTTGCGAGAGGCTGACACCGGTAAAGACATAGTTGTTGAAGATGCCTTGGATGCTCTACAGGAAGAAATGAAACTAATCAGTTTCCAAAATGAGTTGTTTCGATTAAAGGAAAGAGGCCACTCATGACTGCTGATAATCGCCGGAAAGATTTCTTCAAGGAGATAGATAAACTTCGTCGTTACGGGGGTATATCTGATCCTGTTGAAATAGTCCAACTTGGAGTAAAGGCGGGACTGAATAAAAAAGAGGTGCTCTTCGAAGTTGCTAATGCGTACGGGAAGTTGCACATTAGATCCAGAGATTCTTATGACGTCCTATCACAGTTCCTTTCATTTGCATGTGAAGCTGACGGAGTGAAGAATGTCTTGGAATATTCAAGTATGCCTTTGTTTTTGTCAGTGGATCTAATTAATGACAAAGATTCTCCAGAACTCACCGTTGTTGCACATAACAAAGAATTCTCGGAAACACTGATAGCTCTAATGGAAGGCGCAGACCTTAAAACTCTGAATGGTGTCGAAGACATTTCTTATGGCTCGAGCTTTGATACAATTATTGCCCAGACACCTTGTGGCTATAGACCTTCTGGTGAGAAAAGTGCCGATGGCTTTGGTGGAGAGGTGATTATAAGCTTGACGAGATTTCTGAATCACAAAGGAACGATTTTTTGGATTGCTGCCCGTGGAGTGGTTTCAAACCACCGTGCGGAAAAAACATTAACATACTTGGAAAAGGAAGGTTTCTATCATCATGCAACTATAGATTTTTTGCCCGGATTATTTTTTGGTAATAACATCGGAGGAGTTGTCCTTGTATTTCGCCGAGACAAACCACGTAAGAAATTCGTGGGAATCCTTCGAGACACTGATGCCGCGAACCTAATGGCTCAATCCTTCCATCAAGGACCAAAATCTGAATCTGGACCTGTGTGGGAGTGGCTTGATGGGAAAGATTTGCGAACATATGCAGATATTGAACAAGAACGCGTACTCAAAAAACTTATTCCGCGTGGAAGATATGATCTGGTTCCACTGGGGGACTTGCTTTTAGATAAAAAGGTTTACAAAGCGGATATTCCAATCAAGGATCAGGAGATATCTACTTTTTTGTATATTCCGGTGTATCCTGACAGCCGTGTAACTTCAGCACTTGAAGATCAGGCAGTCAAACCCAAGAATGTTTACCGGCTTACAGTTGATCCTGCTAAAGCGAACTTACGTTTTTTAGTGCAATTGCTTAACAGTCCTTTTGGTAAGTGTTTGCGTAACGCTTCTGCACAAGGTGCGACGATAAAACGTATACCCGTTTCGCGTTTGCTCTCTCTCAAATTACCTTTACCTGAACCAAACGTGCAGAGTTGCGTCGCTGAGATCGATACCGATATCCGCCTTCTAGAGATGGTTTTTCAGGATTTTAGATCGAAAATCGAGCAAAGTTGGAAATATAAAGATCTGGAGGATACTGCACAGAGATTGGAGAATCTCAAAGCAGTTTTCGATATAGAACGTCAGGTTTCAGAGTGGTGGCGCGAGCTTCCTTATCCATTGGCGACAATCTACCGTCGTTATCAAGTAGAAACTAAGCCGAAGGAGCGATTTGAAATCCTTCTTCACTTTTTTGAAATGGCGGCGATATACTTCGCTGTAATAGGTATGAGCCATGTCAAGGAAATGCACCTTGATTGGGAAGAAGTAAAGGGTAAGTGGCTATATCCTAGGGACACAGCAGGTATTAAGCGTACAGATTTTGGATTCTGGATAGGGGTAGCTAGCAAAAGCCTCAAAGAATTAAGGCGGATCACGAGCGATAAAGAACTTAGAGAGATCGCACAAGACCTTGTAGGGCGTGAATTGTTGGACACTGCTTCTACTGTTGGAAAACTCGGCAAAGTGACAGAAGTGCTCAATGTTCCTAGAGGGTATCGAAATTCATGGAAAGCACATGGTGGTTTTTTCAAAGAAGCCGATGCAATGAAGATAGATAATGAGCTTCAGCAATCCATACACGAATTATATGAAGTATCAGCGTTGATATTCAAACGTTTAAAGTTAGTTCGGGTAGGCAGCACTACTAAATACACGAATTCTCGTCTAAGTTTTGAAATTGAAAATCTCACCGGCAGTGATCCAACTTTTGAAAGGAGTGAAGTTGAACTAGATCCAGGCAATTTGGTTCCTGAAAAAAATGAACTTGCGTTCTGGATGAATGGCTCTCGAACTATGTGTCGTGTGTTACCCTTTTTTCGTTTGGGAGCACCGCAGCAACTAGGGGAATCCTGTGTATACGTTTTTAATCGTGTAGAAGAAAAGGGAGTACGATGGATTTCCTACCAAGAAGCCCAAGAACAGGAGTTTTTCGAACAAAATGATGAGATATCGAAGCTAATATCAACCTTGGAATAACTAAAATGTAACTCACTTATCCAATACCAGAACGATTACATGCTATAAAGTTGAGTAAGGAATTAAGAAGAAAAAGGTAGAGTAGTTGAGATGATCTTAGATGTTTTAGAAGGAAGGGCAAACATACAAAACAGATACCTTTGCCTCATGAAAAACACCAGCACTCTATGGTAAAAGAGAAAGAGAATGAATACACAGAAGCTTTTTACTTGGGTCTATTAGATGAAGAAAAAATTTACTCCGCTGACAGAATTCAGAAGTGGACCCCAAAATTTAGACAGCGCCTTAAGTGTATTTCTTTGATATTTTAATAAGTACAGAGGAGGTACACAATGAGGAGTAAAAGGCGTAATCATTCACCGGAGTTCAAGGCGAAGGTAGCGTTGTCAGCCTTAAGAGGAGAGAAGACCGTAGCGGAGCTTGCCCAGCAGTTCAGCGTTCATCCCAATCAGATAAGCACGTGGAAGAAGCAGTTGCTTGGGAATGCTGGCAAGGTATTCGGCGGTGGAGCGGACAAGAAGGCGGCTGGGGAGAAATACATAAAAGACCTTGAAGCCAAGGTAGGTCAGCTGACCTTGGAGAACGATTTTTTATCCAAGGCGCTCGGTCGTTAGATCGGGCGCGGCGCAAGGAATTCGTAGTGCGTGGTCAGGCGCTTTCGATGGTGAGGCAATGCGAGTTGCTGGACATAAACCGTTCAAGTCTCTACTACGAGTCTGAGGGTATATCCTCTGAGGACGAAGAGATCATGAAGAAGATAGACAGGATCCACATGAAGTATCCATTCAAGGGTTCTCGGAGAATGGTGTATGCGCTTGCGAAGATGGAGGGTGTGGAGTGTAGCCGCAAGCGGGTGCGGAGGCTCATGGGGATTATGGGGATACGGGGGTTGGCACCTGGTCCCGAGACTACGAAGAGAGGGGGTGGGGATCACAGGATATACCCGTATTTACTGCGCGGGAAGAAGATAGAGCGTCCTGGGCAGGTATGGGCTACAGACATCACGTATATAGCGATGAGCAGGGGTTTTGTGTATCTGGTAGCGGTAATGGACTGGTACTCGCGGAAGGTGTTGAGTTGGAGGGTATCGAACACACTGGATACGGAGTTCTGCGTGGAAGCTTTGGAAGAAGCGCTTTACGTGTACGAGGCGCCAGAGATATTCAATACGGATCAGGGGAGCCAGTTCACAAGCGATGATTTCACTGGGGTGCTTCTGGGCAGGGGGATTGAGATAAGCATGGACGGCAAGGGGAGTTGGCGGGACAATGTTTTTGTAGAGAGGCTGTGGAGGAGTCTTAAGTACGAGGAAGTGTATCTGGTGGCGTATGAATCAGTAGTCTCGGCGAAGGCGGGTATAGGGGAGTGGATAGGATTTTACAATGAGAGGAGGCCACATCAGGGGCTTGATATGGAAACGCCGGATCAGGTTTACTATGGTCTTGGGGTAGCGGGAAAAAAGGTGGCTTGAAGTGGTGAGAGAGATAGAACAAAGAGTTTATTCATCCAGGAGTCTGAAGCTCCAGTCGGGCTACGCCCTCCTTCCGTTTCAGACTCCTGGAAGCTTTTCTGCGTTGGTTGGAATACACTTAAAAAACGAAAAAAGCTGTCTAAAAAAAGGGCCCACTGCTTTCTATCAGTGATTCTATCAAAGCTTCTTTCAATAATTTCAGTTGTTGATGTGTGCTGTGGGCTTGGAACATGGTTGACAGCTGTTCTAAAAATAGATCGAGAAATAGAAATACTCGGAATCGACGGTCCTTGGGTTAATCAGGACTTGCTCTTGATTACATAAAGTTATGTTAAAAAGAGTCAAAAAAATACTCAAGAAACATCTTCTTGGTATTCCTCGAAGTGAGTCTACACCGGAGGCAACTGATGAACATCTTAAGATTATGAACATCTGCTCAAAGTACACAATGACCCCGAGAAGTTGTCAATGGGCGTTAATACAGTCTGTCGAATGGATAGCGGATAATGAGATAGAAGGTGACATAGTCGAGTGTGGGGTGTGGAAAGGAGGAAACCTGATACTCTGCGGTCTGATGTTGAAAATGTTACACTTTGATAGATTGGTATGGGGATATGATACTTTTACTGGGATGAGCAAGCCGACCGAACATGACTATAAAATATACGACCTCAAGTTAGGCAACCACTCGCTTGTAAAAGAGAAATGGTTAGCGAACCAAAAGGCAGGGGGAGTAACAGGCTGGAACTATGAAGCAAGGGATAAAGTTTTGGACAATTTTAGCAAAGAGGTTGGAACAGATAACCTGAGATTGGTCGCTGGCAAGGTTGAAGACACCTTGGTTGTGGAAGATAATTTGCCCGAGAAAATATCAATTTTAAGGCTAGATACAGATTGGTACGAAAGTACGAAGATGGAACTGGAAGTTCTGTTTCCCCGTCTTGAAAAGGGAGGAGTGCTTATAATTGATGATTATGGATGCTATGCGGGATCTAAGAAGGCTGTTGATGAGTTTTTCAAAAATTTCGGGTTTGTGTGGCTGCACCGTGTTGACTACAGTTGTAGGCTTTACATTAAGCAGTAGATTGTCTCTTCTATACCTTTCAGAATGGCTTTCTGCCATTTGAGTGATTTTCTAAAGTCTTTTAAGAAAGGACGCCGACTTTCCTGGTTCTGTGTTGGGACCAAAAGATGCTTGGAAACATATCAAAGTTTTCGTGATTATAAATATGACCGGATTTTATTAGTGCAGAAACAGCAGCCGAAAGTGATTTTTACATCTCCAGATATCAACAATTCAGAAATGGGCAATTATGAACAATCTTCCGAGCACAAAGAGTTTTACATCAGGAAGAATCAGGTTCTTTCTTGAAGGAATGTTTTTAAGAAAATCAGAAACCTATATCCAAATATCTGCGTTTACTACTGGTTTTTGAAGCATGTGTGAACTTAAAGCGGAAAAAAAACAACTCATGAAAAACGTATCTTGGCTTTTTGTAGCCAAATCCGTTCCGTCCGCCGCCAATGTCTTGGAGATGATCATCCTGGCAAGAGTGCTGGGCCTCGAACTCTTCGGCCTGCTGACCTTGGTTATAGCCTATGTGAAAATCGTAAATTCCCTGCTTGATTTCAGGATATGGGAATCGGTCGTGAAGTATGTGGGCGAGTTCATGGAAAAAAAGGAAACAGATCACGTTTTATCAATGATAAAGTTTTCTTACATAGTTGATTTTATAACAGGTCTAGTGGCTTTCGTAACCTGCATATTGCTGGCGGGGTTTGCCAATGAAGTGTTCATAAAGTCTCCCGACGGATTCGATCTGATTCTGATCTTCTCTTTCAGCCTTGTTGTTGGGACCGTTAATTCCACATCCGAGGCACTTTTCAGGGTGTTCGATAGGTTTAAGGCAATAGTTTTTGTGCAGTCCGCAAAGGCGGCTTTCAAACTTGGTTCCGTGCTTGCGGCTTTGTATCTGGGGTACGGAATAAGGGGTGTACTGGTTGCCTATGTAGTTGTTTCCTTCTTTGAGTTCGTGCTCACCCAGATAGTGGTAAACAGGATGCTTAAGGACAGAGGACTTGATAGTTGGTTTTTCTCGAGAGTAGGCCTTCTGTCCCACAGAATGAGAGAAATAATGTGGTTTCTGCTTAACACGAGTTTTAACGGGACACTAAAAATTGCTAATGAAGGCAATGTGGCTGTTTTAATTCTGGGTTATTTCTTTGGAAGTGGGGCGGCGGGTTTATACAAGGTTGCACGATCCATAATTAAGGTGGTAGGCAGGATAACGGACCCCCTGTACGAAGCGATCTTCCCAAAACTTGTCAGCCTTTCTACCTTGAACCTCTACCATAGGTTCGCCGAGATATTAAGATTCTCCTTAAAAAGTCTGCTTAAACTTGTAACTCCCGTGCTGGTCATAGTGCTTTTGTTCACCGAACAGATTATAGGGCTGGTTTTCGGCGGTCAGTACGTGCCAGCCTCTGATACGATGAGAGTGCTTGCCGTGGCCGTTTTGTTTGCGGGCGGGACGTTCTGGCTAATGCCGATGCTTCTTGCCATCGGAAGGCCGGGATTGAGAACTGCTGTAAGCACGTTTAAGGTGCTTTTCTATGTCGTACTGCTGCTCGTATTGGTTCCAAGGTATTCATACCTCGGTGCTGGTGTTGCTTACTTAATCGTGGAATTCATTCACTTTGTAGTGGCTGTTTATTTGGCAAAAAGGTTCAGTCGCATGTATTTGACGTGAGCATGTTTTTTCAAAATAGATTGTGTGCGAGGATTTTGCAACAATGAGCTTTGTATATGAGATTCAGCAGGGAGAAATACCGGATTTAACGAAAAACCCCGGCTTCCCAAATTCCGAGGCTACTATTCTGGCGGTGTGCGAGGGAGAAATTCACAATTTGCGAGAAATCAGGGACGAGATTGGAGGGACTGGCAACCTATCAAGTGGAAACTCTAGTGAATTCATAGCTGCCGCTTACGAAAAATGGGGAAGCGAATGTTTCCGTAAATTAAACGGTGCGTTTGCGTGTTATGTGCTAGATAAGGCAAAAAGAGAACTTATCCTCGCTAGGGATCAGATAGGGCGGGTGCCTCTGTATTTCTCCAAACTTGGGAACAGGTTCATTTTCTCATCCGACTTAAGTGCAATTGTAAAGTCAGAAGGATTTCCGAGAGAGATCGATCCGGTCTCCTTAAACTATTATATGGCGTTAAGATACATTCCGGCAGATAGGACTATATTTAAAAATGTCCGTAGGGTACTTCCAGGAACCTTCGTCTCCTATCACATGGGTTCCGGCAGACTGAACCATGCAAGGTACTGGGAACCACCTATGGAGGAATCGGAGTCTGGGAACGAAGAAGAACTTCTTTTGGAACTGGATGAACTTTTCGAGGAAGCTATAAGGTTAAGACTCGGGGGCGACAGCATTCCTGGAGCTTTTCTAAGCGGCGGGCTTGACTCGAGTCTTATAGTAGCGCTTATGAGCAGGCTTTCCCCTGGTCCCGTAAAGACTTTCATCGTGGGGTATTCGGATAAGAATTACGATGAGACCCGGTACTCAAGAATAGTATCTCGTCACTTCGGGACGGACCACCACGAACTGTTCGTAGAACCTGACAGGGATCATTTTATTGACTGCGTATCGAGATTTCACGAACCCTTGGCCGATCCATCGATAATTCCAACTTCCTACGCACTTGCCCTTGCCGGAGCAAATGTGAAATTGGTTCTCTCTGGAGACGGGGCTGATGGGCTTTTCCTTGGATTCAGAACTCATCGGTTTTCCTTAAAACATCTTGCTATTGACGGCATACTTCCCCAACCCCTTAAGCATCTGAGGGGTAAAGTCGCGGGGTTTTTTCCAAAAGAGCATGTACTCAGGGTTTTTCTGGAAGATATAACATCAAAGCAGTTTTTTCTGAGGCGGAATACAGTATTCAGTGATGTTATGAGAATGGAGATTTTTAGACCTTGGGTGATTGAGGCTCTCGGGGAAGGTTTTTATGAACCTGAGCGGTATGCCGCTTCGGCATTTGAATCCTACGGAGGAACTTTCGGCGGCAAGATGGGGTTTTTCACGTACAGGTCCGACCCGGACGATATTCTTTACAAGATCCACAGCCTGAGCAGCGATCAGGGGCTCAATGTGAGAACTCCTTTTCTTGACACGAATATAGTGGAGTTCGCACTGGGTAAAGTGCCTGCGAACTTAAAGATTAAGGGAGACACGACCAAATACCTTTTAAAAAGACTTGCGCAGAAGTACCTGCCTTCTGAACTTCCTCTTGAGAGAAAACGAGGTTTTAATCCTCCTCTTTCCCGGTGGCTTAAAAACGAGTGGAAGGAATTTATGGCCGAGATCCTTCTTGATGGGAATGATGAATTTTTCGACAGAAAATATATTGAGCGACTTATCAGACTTAACGAGAAACCCCGTTCCGACCAGACCCGGAGGCTGTTTGCGCTTATGGTCTTTAAGATATGGAGAATGAAATACACCTGATCTCCCGCATCGGGGCAGTTTTTTTACGCGCGGTAGCCTATTACCTCAAGGTATCTTTCAATCATCCCCTCTTCTGTGAATTCATTGAGTATCTTCTGCCTTCCCCTTGCCCCGAATCGTTTGCTTTTGTCTTCGTCAGAAATGAGGTCGATTATATGTTCAGAGATCCGCCCGGTATCGTTTCCGTCCACGACGTAGCCACTTGCCCCATGCTCGACCGCTTCCTCCGACCCGCCGTCTGTGCCCGTGATTATGGGCTTGCCCCTTGCTGCTGCCTCGATCAGAACGTTTGGGAGCCCTTCGATATTTTCCTTGCTCGATATAGTCCTGTTGATCATTGCGAAAATGTCGCACGAGTCGTAGAAATTCCATACTTCTTCGTGTCGCACAGGGCCAGCAAAAACTACCTTATTCTCAAGCCGGTAGTTCCTCACCAGTTCTCTTAACGCTTTTTCATAACTTCCCTCGCCGGCAATAACGTATTTGAAATTCTCATGCCTCTTTCTGACCTCAAAAAGTGCTTCTATTACCTTGTCTTGCCCTTTTCCCTGAACAAGCCTCGATATGGTCAAGATTACTTTCTCCGAATCTCCCACGCCGTACTTTCTCCTGAACCTCTTTTTCTCCTCGCGATCGGCTTCTCGAAGAACTATATCCTTGCTTATGCCGTTATGTATTACCTTTAGTTTTGAGTTAGGGATTCCAGACTTCGCAAACAGCTGTTTTGTTGATTCACTTGGGCCCACGATCCTGTCGGCTTGGTTATAGAGTTTATTCATAATTGATCCCAAAAGCCTGTTTTTCCACCTTTTGCCGAGAAGAAATCTTTTTGCTTCATATCCCGCAGCCCTTACAACGATTCTGTATTTGCCGGTATCAAGTCCGACTCCTGCGACGAGGTGAGCCTCTCTTGTAATGAGCAAAAGCACGTCCGGTGTATGTGCGGACAGGTATCTTGACAGCGAAATCAGCCCCGCGATCTCTCTTACCGGGAACGGAACTCCATGATTTCTGGCGAAGCTTCCCATTCTACTGACCGCAAAGTTGAAGTCTTTGTCCGCTACATGGTCTTCCTTTGAATAAGTCGGGGCCAAGACTGTGGTATGCACTCCGGCTTCCTGAAAGCCCTTTGCGAGTTTGTAGCTTGTTGTAGCAAGTCCGCCTTGAAACGGAGGAAATTCATGCGTGTAAATGAGAACTTTCATAAAATTGTGTTTATGTGTTGATTATTTCCCCGCAATTCTGATACTTTGCTCTGGTGCCTCAGCTTTTGAAGATTTCACTTGCATAAAGCACGAGTAAAAGACAAAGATAAAGAATGTTTCAGCAAGCAACTTGGAGCCTCCTTCAATTATAGGCAGGACTCTGGCTAATTTTGAAACAAGTATTTCATCTGAAATTATTTTAGGAATCACATCATCTCTGTTAGTTATAAAATCAATCAAAATTCTGAGAAATAAAAACAAGAAACCCACTGCTAAGTAGGGTATGGATTTCGCAAATTTTATTAACTCATTCTTATATGAGTAAAGTACCGCGATTCCAAGCGTAGCGTAAATAAGAATTATCGCATCGTCTATTCTGTCTGTAAGACCTGTTTCCGGCATGTCGAGCATCTTATGGATCGCTTTGTCCACATTTTCATGTATTGATAACAATTCATCAAATGCTAAAAAAATAAATCCGCAAGCCACAATGAACCAGATTGAATGATCGTTATTGAAGCTAAAATTTCCACCGGGAGGTTTCCTCTCCGTGTAAATGTTCCAGCTGAGGTGTGAAATTATCAAAAGCTTTATGAAGGAAATCCATGTGAATAAATTAAATTCTTTGAAATATTCTTTGGGATTATCAGAGAAAATCGAGATGGAAACAATAAGAATTAGGTCAAACAACAGCAATAACAAGAGAACGGTGAACTTGCCTTTGTTCATGCTTACTCGTATCTAAGAGCTTCTATGGGATTTAGCTGCGCTGCTTTTTTGGCGGGGTATATGCCGAAGACTATCCCGACAAGGGCCGAAAACAGAAAAGCTACCAGTATTGCCAGCAGGGATATCTGGGTTGGCCAGCCGGTGAGGGCTGAGGCGACCTTTGAGATCAGTATTCCTACCGCTGTCCCTATCGCGCCGCCTACGAGGGAAAGAAGTACAGATTCAATTAAAAACTGGATCAGTATGTTTTTCTCCTTGGCCCCGACGGCGAGCCTGATTCCTATTTCCCTTGTTCTCTCCCCTACCGAGACGAGCATTATGTTCATTATCCCGATTCCCCCCACAACAAGCGAGATCGACGCTATGCTTCCGAGAAGCACGGTAAGGATCCTCGAGACGTTTTTTATCGTTTTTATCTGCGTTTGCTGAGTTCTTACGGAAAAATCGTCTTCCATTTCGTCTTTGATCCCGTGTTGTCTTCGCAGAACTTTTTCCACTTCCCCTTGGGCGAGGGTGAGATCGTAGGCGGGGTCCACGAAAATCGTGATTCTGTCAAGCGATCGGGTTCCGACAAGCCTCTTCTGAACGGATGTGTAGGGAAGCAGAACGATATCATCTTGGTCTTTTCCACTGGGAGTGGGTCCGATCGGAGACATAACCCCGATAACCCTATAAGTGTATTTACCGATTCTCAGGCTTTTTCCTATAGGGTCTTGGCCTCCGAACAGGTTTTCCTTCACGGTTTTTCCCAGCACGCAGACGAGGGCCGCTTCCCTTACGTCAATCTCATTGAAAAACGTTCCCATCTCAGGAAACCAGTCGTTTATGAATATGAAGTCTTTTCCTGTTCCTATTACTGCCGTGAAGACATTCCTGTTCCCCGACACCACGTTCGCGGTCGTGTTGGATATGGCCGATACATATTTTACCGCCTCAAGGTCTCCTATCGCTTCCACATCGTTGCCGGTAAGCGGCTTCAGATTGCTTGCGAAAAGGGTTTTTCCGCTCTTTGTGATTTTTCCGCTTTTTACTGACAGGGAGTTAGCTCCTAGGGACGCAAGCTGACCCTCTATCATGTTTTTAGCTCCGCCGGTTATTGAGACAAGCGAGATTACGGCCGCGACGCCTATGATTATTCCCAAGGTGGTTAGAAACGATCTTACCTTGTTGCTTTTTATGGCCCTGTATGAAATGTCGATCGAAAGCAGTGGATTCATGCAGTCAATTCTAACCGATTGGCAGGCTATTTTTCCGTATGCAAGAGAATCTGATACTGAATTGGCAAAGGATTTCCGGACCTAGGAAGCACATAAAACCGGTTATAATTTCCTAGCTATGGAGAGAAAAAATTTTGTGCTTGTGGCAATCAGGGAAGCAGGTGTCTTCTTTTGGGAAATGACATGACTCTCAACGATTTTCTAAGTTTCCTTGAAGATTTGTCCGTACACCGACCGGTTTTCTATTCGGAAGCAGATTTTCAGCTTGCCCTCGCATGGCATATTCATGAGACAGTGCCGAATTCTCAGGTTCGTCTGGAGTTCAAACCATTTCAGAGTGAGAACATGTATCTGGATATCTGGCTTCAGGATTCAGAAACAGCAATAGAACTAAAATATCCTACCCGGGAACTTGAAGTGAAGAGAGAAAGTGAGATTTTCAAACTTCGTAATCAGTCGGCCCAAGATACCCGGCGATACGATTTTATAGCGGATATACACAGACTGGAGAGAATTGTATATGACTCAGGGTTTGCCAAGTCCGGTTTTGCGGTTCTGCTTACCAACGATCCGTCTTATTGGGCACCACCTTATCAAGGATGGGAAAACAGAACGGACGGAGATTTTCGAATTCACGAAGGAAGGATAATTGAAGGTGAGATGAGGTGGTCCAAACGGACATCCGACGGAACGAAGAAAGGAAGAGAGGGTGCGATAAAGCTCAGGAGTGTTTATGATGTTAACTGGCGGGACTACTCGAGTGTCAACGAAGAAAGGCACGGGGAATTCCGGTATCTCGTGGTAGAGGTGTCCCGTTTGAAAGCGTAGCGTGTATATTGGATTTCTGCCCGCATGGAAGAACTCGTAGTCTTTTTCTTGATATGCAAACCGACCGGAAGATTTTTTAAGCTCTGCCGAGATGCAGGAACTGTATCCATATGAACCGTTATTAGCAATGATCCCTTCGTTTATCACAAAGAATCATATTTTAGAGGCTCTAAAGAGCATCAAGTCAGATGGTGTTCCACGGAGGAGAAGGAGTAGGGGATACTGTTTGGTAGAAGATGGACAACACTTTCCTCCAAAGTACACAATTGCTTTAGCCTGTAAAATAATAACTGGGCAATTGTTGGAGTCGGATCAATTTGAAGGCGGTGCAGAGACTAATGGCTTTCTTGAATCTCTAGGTTTTGATGTTCTCAAGTGTGATTGTGGTGGCACTTGTCTGATTGGATCGCACTTATCTCCATCTGCTTCACGGGTTAAGGCAATACCTGTAAAACATTTTCCACAGAGACATTCCGAGAGGTGTTTCCAATGTAAAATAAGAGTTTATGAAGTTCTGAAATGTCTCTATGGAGAATGCATACAGAACTACAGGTTTCCTTGGTCAACTCTCTTCTCCTCGTATTCAGGAACTTCAATCTTCCCGGTTTTGCAGGATGTTATTGCTGTCTTGGAAGAATACAGAGGTTTCAGCTTTCAAGACTTTGTAAAGACCAACAACTTAGCGCCTTGCGACTTTTGGATTCCTGATCCCGGGTTCATAGTGGAGTTTGACGAAAGTCAGCATTTTACAATTCCGCGCAAGCTTTCGCTTTCTGTTTGCCTGGATGATCATCCTGTTGGATTTTCCAGAACGCGCTGGATAGATCTCTGCGAGCACCACCGAGCCAAGGACAATGATCCGCCTTATCGGGATGAACAGAGAGCTTGGTATGATATACTGAGAGATTTAGTTCCGACAATTAAAGGTTTCCTGCCAACTTTAAGACTGTACGCCCGCGATTTCGAGTGGTGCTCACTTGATCCTTATAATTCAGACGACTGCCAGCGTTTCTTGGGCGTAGCATTTCAGGGTAATGCTCCATCAAGCAAAGTTGTTGAGAAAAACAGTGTTCAGGTTGCCACGGCAAATTCTGCTCTGCGGGCGGCTCTGGTTTTTCCAAAAGTGAACGCAGGAACCTCAGATGGTATTCCGCCGAGCGGACCGGGAGTTCAGGAACCGGATATACCCACCCTCGCATCATTCGCCGGTGAAACAGTTGACTTCGTACTTTTTCCGGAAGGCTATGTGTCATCTGATGATAAAAAGCGTATCAGATTGCTGTCGAAACTATCATCAGACCTGAATGCTCCATTGTTTGTAGGTGCGGTTAAAAAAAGTCTGAACTCCCAAAATCGCATGGCTGACTGGCAGATCATCCTTCGTATTGATTCTGACGGTTCCTGCAGTCGCATATACACGAAACACTCCACCGCAGGTGCAATCGCTTTTGAGAAAACAGACTGGGAACCGGCAACTATGCTTCCAACCTTTGAGTTGGCTGATAATGTAATTGCCGGAGCCACTATCTGTCACGACCAATACCTGGGTTTGTTGCCCCGCTTCCTGGCTTCACTCGGTGCTTGTGTATGGATAAATCCGAGTTTTGACAATGTTAAGGATATTAAGTGGTCCTCTATACTGCGGTTAAGGGCGGTGGAAAACAGCTTCTTTTCTCTCTGCACTCTTCATGACAAAGAAGGAAAATTTGCTACTCATCCTTTTGCCTTTTCACCGGACGGCAAAGAACTCACTGGAAGAAAAGCAGGTTCTAAGATCACTCAGCCTCTGTCGCGGTGCAAGGAGTCGGAATCTGTCTACATAGTGGATCTTGATATGACTGCGGTTGGCAGACCGGCCAACTGGTCTCAGGTTCCCGTAGAACCACAAAAAGATCGGAAGGGAGATCACGAGAAATGGAAACTCGTCCGCGTTAAATTGATCAACAAGAAGCCTGCAGTCTTGGGGAGATTCGGTTGGCAGGCCGTAAGGGAACCAGGGTGCTCCATAGAAACAGACCATGGGTTGGTGTACGTAGGCTTGGTGACGAAAGAGCGAATTATGGACTCAGCTGAGTGTTTCCAGATATTGTATCAAGCGAAACAAACAAATTGCATTCCTGTCATCTGGAATATCTGGGATGATATTCCAACCAATTTGCCCAGTCTTGCAACCCTCATGATGGGCAGAACAATTGAATGTTGTGCTCCGATCTTGATTTCAGACCGAATCAGGATTCACGAGTTGGTCGAATTATCTAACTGCAATAAAATTCCTGCCCGAAGAACTGTGCAGAAGTCAGGGGAAACAGCAGTAGATATAAGATTCGTATGGGGCCTAGACAGTGCGTTCAAAATAGTTGATAAGCATCTTCCCTCGGGAGTTAGAAAGAAAGCATTTGACTGTTACAGGAATCTGGCTTTTTCTACTTACAAATGAAAAAATACGAAGGACTGAGAGCGCTTTACGTTGGAAGCCACCCGCTTTTTACAGAAGGGGCAAGTGCCGTTCACATGATGAAAATGTGCCAGGCAATGGCCAACTTGGGAATCGAGGTCGAGTGCGTCCTGCCGGGGCGGATTAGCAAGGAAAAGCTTTTTTCGTATTATGGCATCAAGACTCCGTTCCGCGCAACCTCGATTGCTCTTTCAGGCGGGCTTGCTAGGCGGCCGCTGCACGGTTTTCTAAGTGCTCTTTACGCCTGCGGAAAAAAAGAAAATTTTGATTTTGTGCTCACCAGGGATCTTATCTTTGCCTGGTTCGCGACTAGGGTTTTCGGGGTTCCGACGGTCTATGACGCTCACCACCCTCCTGTTAACTGGGCGGCAGAGAGAATCATAGCTTCTTTTTCCCGCTCAAAGAGCTTACTCGGGATGTCCTTTAACTCGCGTGGACTGCACGACATATATTTCTGCCTCGGGATTGCGGGGCAAAATCCCATAGTGGCGCCAAACGGTTTCGAACCGGAGGCGTTTGAGGGAGAACACGACATTTCCTTGCTTCGGGAGCGCCTCGGTCTTCCACTCGAGAGAAAAATAGTATGCTACTGCGGGAACACTTACGCAGGAAGGGGACTTGAGATTCTGGCGCGCGCCGCGGCGCAGATGCCCGAGGTTGAGTTTCTCATTGTCGGGGGCAGAGAGAAGGACAATGCGTTCTGGCGCGAAATGGCTAGGCAGGAGGGATCGGCCAATTTCAGAATAAAGGGGTTTGTGCGACAACGGGAAGTAGCTTCCTACCTTCTTGCTTCAGATGTTCTGGTCATGCCCTATTCATCCAAAGTAACTATAAGGGACGGGACGGAAGCCGGGAAGTTTACTTCTCCACTTAAGCTTTTCGAGTATATGGCCGCAGGGAAACCGATTGTCGCAACTGGGGTTCCGTCGGTTCTTGAGATACTGAGGCCGGGAGAGAACTCGGTTGTCACTCCTCCTGATAACGCGGGGGAGTTTATTCGGGCGCTTGAGCTTGTACTTGCTGATGCAGAGCTTTGCGCTCGGATTTCGGAAGGTGCCCGCTCGGATGCGGCTGAGTACACTTGGGAGAAGAGGGTGGAGAGGATAGTTGAAGGGGCTTATGGGTTTTCCGTCTGATTCAGGGATCACTTTCCTTCTGTTTTCTCCGCGACCCAGAGCAGCACGCGTTTTGCCGCCGCCCAGTTTTCTTTGTTGAATATTACGTATGAGGCCGCCTCTTCATGTGATCCCATGGCACAGTACGACGGCGCAGACCGAGGTGTCTGCTTGACACCGGTCAGCATGTCGGCGACGAATCGGTTCCGCTCACAGGCGTTTTCGAGGGCAGCATCGGCTTTTGTCGACGGGCCTTCGGTCAGAAACAGCAGAAGCGCGTTATTCCATGCCCAGTCCGTCATGTAAGGTTCCGGGTAAGTTTTTAGAATATTCGCCGCGCCGGACAGGTCACCGATGCCAAACAGTCTGGTAACGAGCGCGAATCGGTTGCCCTGATTGTCATCGGGGTTGAGCCGAAGCAGATCTTTCAGAATTGCTACCGCTTCCTGTCTTTCCCCCGTATCCCACATATAAAAGGAAAGGCCGTAAAGCGCCCTCATGTAGGGACGGGTGCATACATCTTTCCAGAAAGGCACATCTTCGCGTGTAAACGCGTCGGGGCCGAATTCAACCTCAACGGCGCGTTTGCCTGCCGCGACTGCCCTCTCGTAATAGTGGCGCCGCTTGAGTACGCCCCTTGCCTCTTCCCCGAGCAGCATATATGCGTCGGCGCACATATCCGAAAGCTCAAGAGCCTCTTGTGCGTAAGCCACCCTGTCACGTTTGTACCTGAAATTCTCTGTCTCCCAAACGAGTTCTTGGGCCTGAAACAACATATCCATGAGGTGCTTTTTGTCTGTTACGGAATCCTTCTTCGGTCCAAGTGCCTCTTTATCCGGGGTATTTTTTTCAGAGGCAGTGTCTTTTTCGTTTTTTTGTGTTTTGCGAGTCATAGACATTTGCTGGTTTTGTGTATCTGGTGTTTTTTAGGAAAGTTGTTGTGAATTGCCATTTGTTGCCTGCTCAATGCCGTTCTCTCCAGACGGCCTCTTTAATTTCAGCGAAAATCTGCAGAAAAGCTCGTCCGTTGCTCCAGTATTTCATCTTTTTGCCGATCGAACTCTCTATGCCGAATCTTCTGTTCATCTGGCAGATGTTCTTGCTGCTTAACAATGATTTCTGCAATACCTGCGCATCAAAACAGTTCAGCCTTTCTCTATTTTCTCAACAGTGACCAGATGAAGCCTGTTGTCCTCAAGAAATTCAACCTCCTCTCCGAGTTCTGCCCCAAGAAGCGTTGCCCCGAGAAAATGTTTCTTGCTCACGATTCCGTTTGCCGGATCGTCTTTTTCTTCAGCAAGAATAAGCTCTTGCCTCCTCAGGGTGTCTGAGTCTACGATATGAACCCTGTCGCCGATCTCAACCATGTTGGATCTGTCTTCGTCAGTCTTAACATGCTCTTCTGTAGCGATTTCCTCTTCCTTCTGTTCCTCGGCCTCAAGGGGGGCAGGGGCGTGAGCGACCTCGGTTCTTTTTTCTTCAAGTTTCCGTTTTTGCTCGTCAAGCGTTTCTTTTATGCAGTTGCGGAGTTTCTCGATCTCTGAGCGCTGGTCGTTAAACCAGTTAGTAGACCATATCCTGTGAAGATGCCAGCCGAGACCCTCAAGTATTTCCTGTCTGTAACGGTCCCTCTCTCTCGCGCAGCGGGAGGAGTGGTACGTCGCGCCGTCACACTCAACGCCAAGGAGAAAACCGTGCGGCCAGTCAGGGTGTCTCACCCCGATATCAATGCGGTATGTACCCACCCCGACCTGATATTCGATCTCGCAGCCAAGTGCCTTTATCCTCTCTCCCACGTGAGCTTCAAAATCGGATTCCGGCTCTCCGCCCCGGAAAGACGCTACTCCCGAATCAAGCATCCCGGTCGCGCAGTACTCAAGCCATCCTCTAAGCATTTCCGTTCCGGGGTTTTTCGCTGTAACATCGTTTGCGTCCATGGAGGAAAACGTAACTATCTGCTCCTTTGCCCTGGTGAACAGCACGTTAAGCCGTCGTTTGCCAGCGACTCCGTTTATGGGGCCGAAACGCTGCGCGACTTTTCCTCCGGGGCGCTCCGCCCCGTAGACGGTGCTTATGAATATGACGTCTCTTTCGTCACCCTGTACGCTTTCAAGGTTTTTGATGAAAAAGCTTTCAAGACCGTCTTTGTGAGTATTCCAGTGCTCAACGTATTCCGCCGCCCTGGGATTTTCGTTAAGGGTGTGATAGAATTGCTCTTCCAGAAAATCATGCTGTTTTTTGTTCATGGTAACGACCCCGAGGGAACGGTGCGGCTGTTCAGCCATGAAGCGCAGCGTTTCCTCGATCACGGACCTCGCTTCGGCCCTGTTGAGTCCCGACTTGTAGTTTCCCTCGATTTTTACGAGAGAAACGCCGGTTCTTCCGTTTTTAGTTCCCTGATTCGGTGAGGGGAATATAATGAGATTATTATCATATACCGCGTGGTTTGAATAACGTATCAGCCTGTCGTCTCGGGAGCGGTAGTGCCAGCGCAGCTGGCGCTTCGCGAAGGCTTGGTTTGCCATCTCGAGAATCGATTCTTCCGGAACTCCTTCATCTTCGTCAATATCGTCATCCGAGATCATCTTGTGGAAGAAATTTGAGGGCGGAAGCTGATTGGTGTCTCCGACTATCATTACCTGTTTTGTTCTTGAGAGCGCTCCCATGGCGTTCTCGGGAGTCATCTGGGAGGCTTCATCTATTATGCAGAGATCGAATTTCTCCCCGTCCCGTTCAAGATACTGCGCCACAGCGAGAGGCGACATCATCCAGCAGGGCTTAAGCTCAAGGAGCGCTCTGCGGGCGCGACGGATCATGTCGCGCAGGGGAACGTGTCTTCTCTTCTTGTTTATTTCGTGGTTTATGAGAGAAAGTTCTGTGTGGGTTGACACTTTGCCCTTTCCATTACCCTCGGGAGGGTTTGCTTCTCTTATCAGTTTTGAGCGCAGATGCAGCCGCGAGACCTCAAGCAGGTCCTTGTCGGCTTCCCTCAGTTGTTCCCGTAGCACGTCAAGGCGCTTGCCAGAGTAATCACGAAGAATTTCAGGGTGCTCACGGTTAACTTTCTTCAAAAGCGCGTGCCCTATCAGGGCTTCAATGGTCTCCGGGAGGTCCTGAAGTCCCATTTCGCTTTCAAGCAGTTTCGCGACCCAGTGTCCCGCTCCCTCCTGTTCCATCTCCCAGCGGGTAACTGAGTAATTGGCCTGTTTCGCGATTCCCTCTTCATCCCGTGAAGCCTCGGACAGATGTTCGGCGACCCGCGAATAATCCCTTTTCCCGGAAGTTTCTTTGATACTGATGCCTGCTTCCTCCATCAGGTTTTGCTCCCCGGCGCTCGCTGTGGCGAGTTTCTCGAGAAATTCCCCCACGCATTTTTCCACTTCCCCGAGTTCTCCCTGGAGCATTGTTTCCCTGAGCACTTCAGTCCACCGCGGGTCATCTAGAAGTATGTCCGCTATCTTAAGATTTTTTTCTATTGTTTCACCGCGGTTCTCCGCGCCTGCGAGGTGCTGCTCAAGCGGTGCCCGAAGGGGGTTTTCTTCAACGCTTTTCTGTAGGGCTACGTATTTTTCCACAAGGTCTGCGAGTTGGCATAGTTCTTCAGGTGCAAGAGACCATATATCCCCGTTAAAGTACGCTGACATCTTCCCGAAACGCTCCATGGTTTCGTTTCTCTGCACGAGTGCCATGACCCGCCGCCCGGTTTCCCGCTCAACCTGCTCCAGGGTACTTTCCCCGTCCTTCATATCTGCGAGCCACTCGGGTTTTTCCGTTTCAACAAAACGCAGAAGGTCGGTCGGAGACTCAAAGAGAAAATCCCTTGCTTCCCTGTTTGCCGAATATCCGATTTCTTTTTCAACACATCCGTAGTAATGGAGCAGTTCTCTGAGGGTCTCAAAGTCCGTGTCAATCCCCCTGAAGTATTCAACGAAAGCCTCTTGCAGTCTCTGGGTTTCAAGAAACTTCTTTTTCCCGCATGCCCACTGCTCAAGCCTTATTGTCCTCTCTACAGCCTGCTTCTTTTGAAATCCTGTTTCCTTGGAGAGGTTCATGTATCTGCGTTTTGCCACACGGTATTTAGAGGAGAGAAAACTGAAAAATCCGCCTGACTTGAGCGTTGCCGCAAGTTCCGAGACCCCTTCGGCATCGGATACCTTCTCCGTGTGGAAAAATTCTTCGAGCTGCTTGCGTTGCGCGAGGAGTTCTCTGCCCTTCTCTATATCTTTTTCGATCAGAAGCCTTTCTTTCGGGTTGGCTGCGGCACTGCTTCTGAGCGAGAGCACCGCTTCGTTTGTTTCACTCAGTATTCGCACCGCGTCCATCAGGGTTTTTACCCGCCATTTCCGGATTGAAGGAACTTTCTCCCCGAGGACGCCAATATCCTTTGCTCTTTTTTTTTGTTCCCGAAGCAGCGTTTCCTGATTCTTTTTCAGTTCTCCAAAGGTGGGAGAGTTCCCGCTACCTTCCTTTCCTGCCTCGCGTATCGTCTCCCTTATTTCGCGGAGCCTCGCCGAAAGAGATTCACCGAACGGCTCTTTTAGGAGCGTTTCCCCCCGGTCGCGAAGCTGGTCAAGTTCCCTGTGCGATATCAGCAGTTCTTTAAGCGTCTCCATTTCCCGCGCGTCGCGCGCAAGCGAGTACATATCACCAGGTGTCTCAATTTCGCCCAGAGCCTTTATCTGTTTTGTGGGCAGTGATATTTCGTCAAGTTCCCCGCGGAATCCCATCTCGGAGAGCTTCCTGCTGAGCACATCCATCTCGCCGTAGAGCGCGGAAATGTCCGCGATTCTCCCCCGTATGTCATCCAAGGTGAACTTATCACGGCTTTTCAGATTGAGTCCGCTCCAGACAGAAGGCGTGTTTTTTGCGTTTTTCCAGTCTTCTTCAAGCCTCTTCGCTATTTCACCTATTCTGCTGATCCGGTCTCTGTCTACAGGAAAATCAAGCTCAAGGTTCACAATCTCGCGCGGCAGGGAATTTAGCCGTTCCTGCGTTCTAATGCCGAGGCCTATGATTTCATGTATGGTAAGACTCGTGTTGCCGTATTGCCGGGATATAAGAGATATGTATCTGGCGATATCGTCGCGCACCCGCTTGAATTCGAGCTTTTTCTTCTCATAGTCCTCATCAGAGTCCTGCGCTGTTGCCGCTATGCGTTTTTTCAGGGAATCGAGCACCTGTCTTAGCGAAGAGCGTTTGGGCTGCAGCGGCAGAGTGAACTCTTCCATTCCCAGGTGCTTTAGGCGCGACTGCACGACTTCAAGTGCCGCCATCTTTTCCGCAACGAAAAGCACTTTTTTGCCGTCGGCAAGAGCAGCTCCTATGACATTTACAATCGTCTGCGATTTTCCTGTGCCCGGCGGCCCTTCAACGGCCAGGTCCCTGTTGCTGGCTACCTCGACCATGGTGCTGAACTGGGAGGAGTCGGCCCTGTCAAGCAGTATGCTCACCTTGGATTCAACAGAGGGGTTATCGACATCGTAGTCTTCAGCCCCGAAAAGCGCCGCCTTCACGTCTTGATTCTCCCCCAGAACCCGGCTTACTATTTCGTCTGAAAAACCTCCTTTCGCCGTGTCGAGATCGTTGTACATGGCAAGCCTTGCCGAGGGAAAAACGCCGAAGGCTATGTAGCGGCGCACGCGCCAGTGGTCGATGCTGCCGACAGACATGCGGGCGACTGCGTCCATGTAGTCTTCAATCGAGTGGTTGCTTTCATACAGGGGTAGTTCGATGCCAAAATCTCTCTTCAGTTTTTCAGCAAGGGCGCTGTTTGCCTCCGAAGACTCTTCTATGCCCTTGACGCGGAACTCGAGACCGCTTGCGGTTCTTTTTTCCTCAATCCTGACCGGAAGGAGCACCAGAGGGGAGAGGGTGTTTTTGTCCCGGGCCGGATCCTTCCATTCAAGGAACCCGAAGGCTGCGTGCATGACGTTTATTCCCGTCTCGTTCTGCCATTCCCTGTTCTTTCTTGTAAGCCTCTGCGCGGTGCGTTCAAGGTTGGCTGGAAGAAGCAGCGTCTGGATAAAATCGTCTCCGTGTTCCGCTTTTTCATTCTGGGAAGGAAGGTCGTAACTGGGAGATATTCCATGTTCTCTGGCATGCTCGGAAAGCGGATGGTCTACGATTTTTCTGCGGGGCATTCCGAGTTCTGCGCGTATGCGGTCGCGCAGGCGGCGCTCGGCGTCCTGCTCCATGCTGAAAGCGTCCTTGTCCGAAGGGTCGATCTCTTCAATCTCGCTTATGTAGTCGGGATCGTTTATGTGCGCTTCGGCGAGTCTTTCCTGGAACTCCGCTCTCTCTTCGTCCTGGGGGTTTTCCTCAAGGGGCAGGGGTGGAAGCGGTTTGAATATAAACTCATCTTCCTGATGCAGGTGGGATAAGAGAAAATCTGGCAGTTCATCAACCACGCGGATGTAGGAACTTCGCGCGCTGTCAAGCCTGGTTGAAAGCAGAGGGTTTCTGTAGCTCAGATCGAGGAGCTTGTTTCGCAGCCGCTCGATCTTTGCTGGCACTGCCGATGCATCATTGTCTTGAGTGCTCATATTTCTTAATCCTGAGTGTTTTTATGATTGTCCGTTAAAAAACGCTACCGAATTACGGCCTTGCAGGCAAAACCCCCGCTGTTTTTATCCATCGCAGAAGTATTTGCCTTGTGCATATATGAAGACTGTAAACTCTGTTTAGTTGCCTAGGGATGGGAAAAACCCGCGGGTTGTTTTTCAAAACAGCGTGTTCGTTCATGCGCCAAGGGAATACACAAGCGGCGAACACGAAACCATAGCGGTAAATCAGGGGATTAAAAGCGAATGCTTTATCCTCGCGATTTTGACTGGCCCGGAAAAATCCATTTTCCCGTCACCACAGTCTCTTAACTCCGTACTGGTCAAATGCAGTGTCAGACGATACAACAATCATGTCGTGAGCTAATGCCTGGGCAATGAGCATGCGGTCAAATGGGTCGCGATGCGGCCCTGGAAGTTGCCCGGCGCGTTCGGCGTCGACAACACTGATGGAGAGTTCTTCGAAACCTTGGCTGGCGATGCTTGAAGCAACGTTGAAAGCCGCTACTTTGCCTTCCGGTAATTTGCCGAGCCGGTACTTGGTGGCGATTTCCCAAGCGGATGCGGCACTGACCGCAATGCTGTTTTCCCCGTCCGCTATTATCTCGAGCGCCGGAGCGGACAGACGGGTACTGTCCGCAAGCCACCAGACAAACGCGTGAGTGTCCAGCAGCACCCGCACTGCTATTTCCCCTCCCACTCAAGGAGTTCATCCTCTGGTAACGGATCAAAAAAGCCGTCGGGCAGGACAATCTTCCCCTTGAGGACATCCGGCCGTCGCTTGCCTCGGGGCTTGCAGCTCACGAGTCGCGCTACAGGCTCCCCCCTCCGGGCGATAATAACTTCCTCTCCCGCCTCAACTTGCACCAGAAGCTTGGACAGCTGAGTTTTAGCTTGATGAACGTTAACTATTGAAATGGCTCGCCACCTTGACTACCTATGATCTAGCTAAGAATATAGCTAGATATTTCCTCCTGTCAACAGATATTCTGTCAGTCTTTCTAGCACGGGGGAGTCCCTATAGGCCATGAAGGTTTGGATATATTGATAATTTTACACTGAGTGACCTTACTCAGCCACCTAATATCTTCCTCATGTAAGTCAGACTCAGCATCCTATAACTTTCATGTGACCTTTGGAGCCGTACTCAAGCAGAAGCTCATCCCGCGTTACCAGAGTGTATCCGAACTCCCGGGCCGTCACAGCAAGTATCCGGTCTACCGGGTCAGACGGCGGTGCTCCGGGAAGAATGGTTGACGCGACCAGAACCTACACAGAGACAGTTTTACCTCTTGATTTTTTTATCCCGTCAATCGATTTTCTTGTCTGCTCGTTTATTATCAGTATCAGCAGGCTCTTTGCTCTCGACATAGACACGTAAAGAAGGGACTGCGCCCGGCTTCCACGTACTTCTTCAATGTCCACCACTATTACGACCCGGCTCTCAAGCCCTTTAAAAGAATGGATGGTGGAGAATTTTACGACCTTTTTCTTCCTCATTGCGTAAAGACTGCGAGAAGCGTCTTCAAGAGGAAATCCGCATATTTTCTTCACATGAGCGAGCGTTGAGGACTCAAGGCGTCTCGGAGAAAGAATCACTATGTCCTCAAGGGAAATTCCTCCCTGAAGCAGCCCACTGATTTTCCTTTCAATGAGACCGAGAAAGTCCCCGGAGCTTTTCCAGTACTCGTATTCCACGGGTGGCCCCTGCTTTCCCACGAACCGCGAAGGCGGGTTATCAAACCCTGAAAGAAGACATGTCTCTTCCGCGATACTTCTTGTGTTTCTGCAGTTGCGCGTAAGCCTGTTTCGCGCGGGATGCCGACAGTATTCCCCGAGTGTGGCGAGAGGATCTTTTTCCTCGTCCTGATTGTAGATGTTCTGGCGGGAGAAGTCGCCGAAAATCGCCCAGCGCCCTCCTGATAGTCCCCCGCGTATCGCGCCGTCGAGAACACAAAGAATCTCCTCTCTGCAGAGATCCTGGGCCTCATCCATAACCAGTAGGTCAAACTGCTGACCGAGTTCCTCAAGGGCCATCTCCCCGTAGAAAGGGTATACCTCTTCAAACAGCTTTTTCTGATCACTCTCAAGCTCGCTTTTTCTTTCGAGGAATTCCTGTTTCCATTTGCTGTTCGTTATGAGGCTCTCCACGACTCCGTGAAACGTGCCGGCCGTGATGCCGGTATCTTCTGTCCATTCCCCAAAACGCTGGCTCAGCAGCTGGTTGTAGCAGACAAGGAGCACTTTTTTCCCGCAAAGCTCCGCACGCCGCGAAAACTCCAGGGCAAGCAGGGTCTTTCCCGTTCCCGCAGCCCCTTCGAACAGGCAGCGCGGATTGTCTTCAAGCTGGTCTATTATTTCGTACTGTTCCTCTGTAAGCCTGAGCAGTTTCTCCTCCGCATCTTCAAGCCAGGTGGCCTTTGCCGCAACCCGTTCGAAATCCGGCCGCAGAAAACCGCCGATTCTCTTTGCCTCCGGGTGAGTGGGCGCGGGTTTTTCTCCGCGCGGCTGAAATTCCCGAAGCCTATTTCGCACAATATTCATGACGCCAGAATATATCGGACGGTCCCGCAGGTCTTGGAAATCGATGACGTCTGAGCGCTCAAATTCCGGCGTGAGCGGAGGGCAGTGCGCGTCCGGGAAAACAACCCCGTATCCGATCGGGCATCGCGATTCGCGCGAATCCTTCCCGAAATGTTCCATTATCGAGTTCCGAAGCGCGTACATTGAATCCCTGGCTTGCTCGAAGGGACTTTTCTTAAGGAGGAATTCCTGCCCGTGGCGGTTAGTCGTTTTCCACTGTCCGCCCTCGCAGGAGATTCCGCCGCCCTTGATCTCAAGACAGATAATTCCCTCTGCGGGTATGATCACCACGAAGTCTATTTCTCCATAAGGTTTTTTCTTTCCCCTGCGCGCGAGTTCAAGCGAGTGAAGAACCATCCACTCTGCGGTGTCAGGATCATCTTTTAGCTGTGAAAATATCTTGCGTTCAGCCAGACTGGTTTTGTCATCGGCAATATATGCCGGAATTATCTTCGCCATTTCGTTGAATGCCTATTAAGAACAAACCGCCGGTTGATATCAATCATTGAGAAATTGTAACACATATCGGCGCTTTTCCGACACATGAAGACAGCTGGCAGTCTGTGCGCGGGGTGGATGAGAAGACAGAAGCGCGTATTATGGATAAAAGTGAACGCTGATTGACTGAAAACATCCGTCCGAATCCACGGAGAATGGGTGTCCCTTTATTCTCGGAACTGCTGGTCCCTTTCAGCCGTAATATGCAGCATGTATTTAAACTGAAATTCTCTTGGGGTTTCGAGGTGATTCAGTTCAAAGTATGTCCTCGGAGACTGAAAAAAGCCCGGGATTCATAAGATATTCGACGAGATCCGCTCTGCGAAAAGTGGCCGATAAGCGCTGCAAGGTCCTTTCTCTGCTTTCAAAAAGCGGCTTCAGCCCCTCGGAAATCCGTTTTTCCGCATTGCGCATATATATTTCGGAATTTTTGTCTATAAGTTCCAGTGCCTGAGGAAAATTCCTGTGATCAAGTTCCCCCAGAGTGATGCCCATGTCGCTGAGAAGATAATCCCCCATGAGCATTGCTACGAAACGGGAACCGTACGCGAGGAAGTCCGGTGCGTCTTCGGAGCGTTTTTTTCTTCGGTTTTCGGCGTTACGGAGCAGCAAAGCGGCGGTGACCGCCTGGGCTCCATTCAGATTGTCGGTGAAGATCGTATCATAGAGTGCACCGAAGTGTTCCCTGCTGCGGAATCTTGCCTGATGAGGACGCATGCGCCATACCGCAAGCACGGCTTCAGCCACCACGGCACTGGTAAATTCTTTAGAAGAGACGGGACGGTCCTCGCGCTTGGCGCGGTAGAAGTACCCCAGTTCCTGAATGGATGTGGCGAGGTTTTTCTGACGTTGGTCATTTGCCTTCAGGTCTCTCAGGTCAACAGGGTTCTGGCTGTTGGTTGCATACGTAATGGCTTCCACGAAATCATCATCATCGCGCTGAAGCTCATAGATGCGCACGAGTATTTCTGCGGAACCTGATCCGATCTGTTTGTATACTTCCTGAACTGTTCGTGTTGTTTGCCCGCCGTTGACTATTTGAAGGTCGGTGAGCTGTACCTGCCAGTTCTGGTCCTGAAGCGCGTTATGGCGAAACTGTGAACAGGTAACGGTGATGCCGTTGTTGTAGAAATAAAAATTTGACTGCTCTTGCTCTTTTCTGAGAGTAGCCGCAATCGCTTCATTCACGCGATTGCCGTCCAGTCCCAGATAGCGACGTATATTTTTTTCAAACAGCCTGTCGCCGTGGTCATCCGCCAGTCTGGCTAGTTCGCCAACCTGCATACGCCCGACAAGAGATCTGCGAAAGCCGAAACTCTCGACCATGGCCTGCCCGGAAAGCTGTAAGGTGGCACTGATAGGTTCTTCCGCCTGCATCAGTTCCAGAAGTTCAGTGGGTCCCACGTACCTCCATTCAACCTGCCTTCCAAACCCCTTTGATGTATTGTCTATTCGCTGTTGCGCTTCCTGCGACCAGCGTATCCCGTTGTTTGCGGCGATTGAGACCACGCGCGGTATAGCTCCTTCCCTCACGAATGAACGGATTTCCTCTACCCGCTCCCGCAGGTGCGGGTTCAGTGTTATCTTTTTTTCTGGATCAAACAGCACGGAAACGGCGTCAATCAGTTTCGCGACCCCGGTTTCGGGAAACGCTGAGTCTCCTTTGAGCTTCCGTTTGTATTTTCCCTGAATCAGGAAGACCTGGATCTCGCCATTATCGAGAGGATCTCCGTACAGAGCGTCAACTCCAAAATCATTTCCGCCATCAACGATGCCGTCAAGCACCGTTTCGTCGTCAAGATCAAGGACAGTTTTGGCGACGAGAAATACGAAGGCCAAAGACTGTTTCTGTTTTTCGTCCCCTGCTTTGAACCGTTCAGGGAACATGTCCTCCTGATTTTCTACAATGCCGGAAATTCTCTGGTCAATTATCTGCGCCGCAAGAGATCTCATCACATCGTTCTAACAATCAATCTAGTAACCTTCAAACCGTACGGTGAAACATGGATACAGCAACACTTTCTCCCGATGGTAGAATCTTCGGTAACCATATTATCTAGAGTAGCAGAAAGGAAAATATCTTTCAATCTTTGCGGTCAGACCTTAAACATGTCAACTGGAAGGAATGCGCGACGATGTCTAAATCCGAGAGGAAACATATTCTTACGACTTTATTCTGATGAAAAGCTGAAATTGATAGAAAGCAGGTCTGTTTTCGGCCATTAATTTTCTGTGGAGGATGAGCAGGTGAGTTCAGCCGACCTGTCGGAATTTACATTCTTGGTTTTTGATTTCCTGCCTTTCAATTCTTCATATAACTGAAAGTATTTTTCCTCGGACCGATAATGATACGACATGGCGTTTTGGTTACAGAACTCTGCCTGTTCCTGAATCAGTTCCTCAAGCAAGCTAACGGCTTCTTGAAAAGTCTCCCCATGTCCCAAGATGCTGACTTCCAGCCCGAGAGCGTACCACAAGCCGTCTTCCCGACAACCGATGACTTTTATGGTCTCTTCTTTGAGGTCTATTTCGGTGGTTTGTTTTGGCATTTAAGATTCCTGTTTGTTCACCCAGTAAATCGCTAATTTGGAATTGTTGTCATATGCGTCGCCAAAGGTTCCTGCGTCAATTATCCTAACATTGGAACTTGCGACATGTCGTTGCCATGAGAACTCGAGACAAGATGCTGTCTTATTTGAGTGAGAATTTCTTCTTTCAGCATTGCTAGCCCTTTTATTCATGCGTATTTTTAAGATAGTAGGATTATCGATTTTGGTCAAAGGGCATTTGTAATTCAATTGGCCGTATTCTCAAGGAATCTTGCATGGTGATTTGACTATGAGCCGGAAAAGTTTTCCCGCAACGGGCTGGAAAAACGGCAAACACAGCCGAACAGGAGTTTCATATGGCCTTAAGATTTCAGTTGAGGACCGAGATGAATTTTTCGCCAGGAGCTGGAAAACAGTCACCCTTTATCTTGTCAATGGCAAGAAGCAGCGCACCGCGATTGCCAATGTCGCAAAAGCTTCGTTCTGGGATGGAACCTGCAGGGAGTTGATTAACACGGAAATCCGCTCATGGTTTTTTGAATGCGGTTTTGCCCCGTGGCCAAATGGGAACCCGCCGCGATTCCGAATGGTTTCAAAGGGCGATCGGGAGTTTGAAGTCAGGCTGGCTCGCTGACGGAAAACATTTCGCCAGCTCCTCACTCGTCCTCATCGTCAGCAAGTTTTTTCTGTTCCTCCCATTTCGCTCCGTCAATATATATCTCCTGCATTCTCGCGAGCAGGGATTTTTTCTCTTTCCAGAAAGAATCAAACAGATCCCGCGGAGAGGTTTCATCGTGGGTTGCCACGGAACCCATGATTTTAAACTCGGCCGCGGCTTCGGCTATGCAGTCTGCGCACATCGCCCGAAAACCGGGTGAGTCATTAAGGTTCCAAAAAATGTTATCGCCTTCTGTTTCGGTCGGCTCTCCGAGGTATGGCTCCATCCGCGGATGACGCGTGAATACGTGAAGACAGGTCTCGTTGAGATGTTCCTCCACGCCGCAGGGAGACGCTACTTCGTACACCTTGGATCTTTGGTCGGGGGTCGGGTTCGTTACATCGTCAAAGTAGATTTCAACGCTTCCTCCCCCGACAGTTATAAAAGCTTCTGCCTGCAGGTCCCGAAACGTCGCCGTAAGCTCTGCTCTTGCTCCTATCCTGCGTCCTTCAAATTCAAAAGCGGCAACATAGGCGATCCGTTCGCCGTCAAAAGAACACTCAAGGACGTTTTGCCTGGGACGACCGCGAAGAACTATTCCGCCCCGGGATTCGCCGACGCGGATGTTGACCTCGTTTGTCCCCCCTTCCTCAATCAGGTTTTCCGGAACAAGCACAGCGACTTTGCGTCGCCTTCCGGGTTTTACCGAGTATTTTCCCCGCTCGAACATGAAACGGGTCTCGGGCTGCGGATTGTCAACCACCCGCACCGTCGCCTTCGCGGAATTTCCGTTCGCGGAGGCAAAAAGCGTAGTCACTCCAGGTCGGGAACCAGCTCTGAGCCTGACAGAAGCCCTGAGTCCGTTCTGGCGGTTTTTCATCTCCACGAGATTGACTGCGTCTGATTCAAGCTCGCATATCCCATGCTCTCCAAAGCAGAGGTCTACACTCTCACCTTCTTCCGCCCCTTCTCCTATGGAGTAGATTGATATCGATATCCATCCTGGATCGCTTCTCCTGAGATCCCTTGTTGATGGAAGAAAGTAAAAGCCTTCCCGAAGCGGTTTCGGTTCCGGTCCCTGTCCCCCGGCGTCAAACATATCGCTTAGGAACCTGCCTGCGTTTCTGTTTACCTTTTCAAGTTCCTCCGAGACTCCCGCGCGCTCGGCCCCTTTGCTCTCCGCCTGCATTTCCTCAAGCGCTTTCTGCAGGATTGGGCGAAGGACCTTCATAAGCGCTTTTGCGTAGGGATGGGAATCGTCAAGCCCGCCGTTTCTGTGTTTCCGGTCCTGGCTTACCACTGGCGAAGGATTTGTCTCCGATGCTCCTTTGGCCCTGTACTCGTCAAGGAGCTTCTGTATGTGCATGTCGTCAAGACGTCCTGCGAGTCTTTTGGCGTGAGTATGGCTTTCAAGACCGGCGAGGGTGAATCCGTAGTCGGCGATGTCGCCGCTTCCTATGAGGACGAACCCCTCGAATGTTTCGTCTTTGGGATTTCCGTCTATGGGTTCAGGGAGCTTGTAAAGAACAAGGCCGGGGCGGCTCTCGGGGTAGCCCGGGATTTCAAGTTCCGTGTTTTCTATCTCTTTTGCCTTGTTGTTGTTCTCCCATGGGAATCCAGGGTACGCCAAAGTTGCCTCGGCACTCTTTCTTCCCGTTACGACGGTGAGATTGACCCTGTTGCGCCCAAGCAGTGAGCGCAGGGCGTAATGCGTCCGCAGTTCCCGTTGCAGTGTTTCCATGCGCGGCATCTTGGCGCCGCCTCGCTCGGCGGCGTCCACGTTAATTCTGACTGCCGTGCCGGAGCGCCGAAATTTATCCCCGTGAATTTTTTCGTAGTCCATGAAGCTGGCGGTTCCGTGCTTGCGGTTGCAGTTTCTGAAATCACCCGGTATCTCAACGGTGGAGAGCCTTTCCCTTCCGTCTACGGTACGCAGTTCCAGGGAACCGAACACCGCGCAGTCCTTTGCCCCGAGACCGAAATACCCCCTGTGTCCTGCCTCGCTCGTAGCGCCGCCCTTCGTGAATTTTTCTTCGACCGTGCGAGGGGACATTCCTCCGGCCCGGTCTTTTATCTCGAAGTATCTCTTCGGGTGGTTCACCGTGACGTTTATGGGGCGGTCTTTTCTCTGTCTACCATCTTTGAGTCTTGCGTAGGCGGCGTCGCTGTTTGTGAGAAGTTCGACTATTCCCCTTGCGATCTTCCCGCCCATAAACTGCTTCGCGCGGTCCTGGGCCGCCTGGGGCCCGATTTCGTAATCAAAAGAGATCGCGTTACGGTCTTCAGATTCAGTTCCCATCTCTTATCCTTCTGTTCCTGTGTTTCTTGGCGTTGCGGAGTATGTAGCGTATTGCCCGTTGCACCTCCTGCCTTCTTCCGACGGGGGACGTGTCCCCGGGACTTAAGAGGCTCGCTCGCACAAGCAGGGCGTCGCGGGCGGTGTTTTTAAAGGAATGTGCCCGGAGAAATTCCGCAAGCGGTTTTGTGTTCTCCCCGACTTCCTCGCGCCAGCCATGAAAGCAGGCCCCGAGAACCCGAAGCACTGTCGCGTTAAGCGCGAATGTCTCCCGCCTCATCTCCGGAATTTCCACTGTGTCGTCAACCCCAGAACCCAGAAGCTTTTCGTAAACTTCGCAGGATGCCGGGAGAAAATCATCCGCCCACTCGATTCCAAGCTTCACTATGGGTTCGTGGTCGGCCAGGAGTTCTTCGCTTCTTATTCTGCTCACTCTTCCGAAATAACCGAACATGAGGGTCTTTAGGGTTGTGGCAAGCTGGTTGAAGGCAAGCAGGCAGGGGCTTGTGCGCGCCACGGTGTTGCGCTCCATCTCTACGCGTTTGCCCCTGAAGAGTTCGCTCTGTTCTCTTATCTCATACGCCGCGCGGTTAAACGGGTCCCGGTCGTCAAAACGTGCCCTTGTTACCGCTTCGATAGGTTTTGTCTTGGCCGCGTCGGCGAACATGCGCCTAAGTGCCTTTATGTCGCCTTCGTTGTAAAGCACTATGGGAAGAGACTGGCTTTCAAGCGATTCACGTTTTTTTCTGACCTCGGCGAACTGCTCCTTTAAAAGCATTCGGGCATTTGGGTCATGATCGCCCGCAGCCTCCTCTTCAATGGAACGCGCGAGCCTTCTTTCATCGTTTACGAGTCCGGCTAGCAGATCCTGAATAGCCCTTCTCCTGTGCTGGCCGTCAAAGAGCCTGAGACCATTCAGGCGATTATAGGGAATCTCGAGTTCTCCGAACATCGGATTCGGATTGCCTCCCTTGTCCTCAAACGGGCTGAACTTCAAAGCGTCGGAATCAATTCCGAGAAGCAGGGCTCCAAGAACCCAATCGTCATGATCTCTCAAATAGTTCTCTATCTTCTTTGCGTGTGAAGGTGTAAGCCTGCGATTGGCTTCGCGTACCACATCCTCATCTATTCTTTGCGGCAGCAGACTGTCAAGCTGCCTCAGATCCAGAGTGAAGGTAAAGACGATGCGGTTGCCTTGCGTGAACCGGTGGGCGGGTATGCGGAAACTCTGCACTTCGTTTATGGGTAGCACTACCGACATGGTTGCCTCTTGTTTTTGTTGTTGATTTAAAATTAGCTCTTATTTTAGCTGTTATTCTGCGGTTGTTAAGTTCTTTCTGAACAGTTGTCGGGGTTGCCAGGAATCTGATACAAAAAGTGCAATCATAAACGGAGGTGTTTTTAGCTCGCAATGAACTGCGCGGGAACCAGGGGAATACTTTTTCTCTCCAGTTCGTATAAACTTGTAGATCAGTTCTGAAATCATAGAGCACATGGAGGTGCGTAATGAGAAAAGCATTGATGTTTTCTGTATTTGCGGTTCTGTTCATCGGCGGAGCGACGTTTGCCGCGGCCGATTGCGGAAAATGTGAAGAGAAACGGGACTGCCCCGTAAAGTCCGCCAAGATGTTTGACAAAAAAGACGCGAATTCAGATGGCGTCATTTCCAAGGCAGAGTTCGTAACCTATGCTGAGGGGAAATTTGCCAAAATGGACGCTGACAGTAACGGCAGTCTCAGCAAGGAAGAAGTGAAAAACTACTGGACCGCCAAGAAAAAGGAGCACAAAAAAGATTCTGGTCAGTGCGCCGGCAAGTAGCAGAGCAGGGGAGGCAGCCCGGTGGCGCAATATTTGCCGCGGCAAAATGGAAACGGCTGCGCGGCAAGGAAGCAACTGGATGATAAATCCTGCTTATGTGTGCACCGAGTGGTTTTACCGGGCTTTGAACCTGTGTCTTGACAGGATATAAAGTCATATGGCGGCGAAAAAAAGCAAAAAGAACCGAAAAGACGGATCTCAAAAAAACAGAACATCGGGCAAGTCCGGGAAAACCGCGTCGGCCAAGCCTTCCGGACCCGCCGCGGGCACTGAAGCCGGTCTTCAGCCCCGCCGTTCTATGGAATCCGCGATGTCTATGATTGCCGAGTCGGCCTTCCCCGCCGACTCGGCAGGCCCGGCGGGCGACACAGATGAACTCAATCGGTTCGGCCGTGCGCAGGAAATCATATACGACGCCTGGGAGGTCCGAAGCAGGCGCGACAGAATCTCTATGGCGAAAGAAGCCTTGGCTCTCTCGGGTCTCTGTGCGGACGCATGGGTGATTCTGGCGGAGGAAGAGGAGGATATAGTTGAGGCGCGGGAGCTCTACGAGCGCGCCGTGAAGGCGGGAACGGATGCCGTAAAGCTAGAACTCGGACCGGATGCCTTCACCGAGCATGCCGGGCATTTCTGGAAGGTACTGGATACGCGTCCCTACATGAGGGCTCTTCAGGGTCTTTCCGACTGCATGTGGGAAATGGGAGAGAAGGAGGAATCGGTCGGCATCATAAGGGAGATGCTTCGCCTGAATCCCAATGACAATCAGGGTGTGCGCTCTTTTCTTGTCCCAAAGCTGTTTGCCCTGGATAATCTGGCGGGGGTAGAGGATATTCTGGAAACGTACGTGGAACCGCGCTTCGCCGACTGGTGCTGGAACATGGTGCTTTTATTGTTCAGACGGGATGGGGTTTCTGCCGACACCGTCTTGGCTTTTAACCATGCGTTTGAAACCAATTCCTTTGTGCCCGGACTCCTGACCGGAGCGAGGCGAATGCCGGCGTCACTGCCTGAGTACTACAGTTTCGGTTCGCTTGAGGAGGCTATAGTCTACGCCTTTTTCAACAGGAGGAACTGGTTAAGCACAAGAGGTGCCGTGGTCTGGGTCTCGGAGAAAACGAAAAAGAAATAGCCGTCTCTGGATAATTAATTCGTTGAGTGTGGGCATGGCGATCTTCAGGGCTTGGAGCAAATGGCTGGACTCAGTCTTGTTCAGAGTGCTGAGAGTGTTTCCATCATGTCCCGCAGACTCAGAGCCTCTACTCCTTTTCCTATCACGAAACTTTCACGGCCACCGTGTACTACGAACCTGCGGACGGGTTTTAAGTCCTCGCATGCCGAGTGGAATCCTCTTGAAAGCTTCGGCACGGAACCACGCTTTATTTCTATGGCCCACAGTCCTCCCTTTGCGGAATCGACTACCAGGTCGATTTCTGCTCCGCCCCTGGAGCGGTAAAATCCCATGGAAGCGAGTTCGGGCATGGCCCCGGCGAGATTCTCGATCACGTAGCCTTCCCAGCTGCCTCCGGCTGCGGGATGACCGAGAAGAGTGTTTACAGTCGCGATACCGAGCAGGGCGTGGGCCACTCCGCTGTCGCGAACATAGATTTTGGGTGTCTTGACGAGACGTTTTCCCTGATTCGAAGTCCATGGATTGAGACGACGCACGAGAAGCAGGTCGACGAGCAGGTCGAGATAACGGCTGGCCGTCACGCTCGCAATGTCAAGTCCGCGGGCCAGTTCGGAAGCGTTGAACAACCCGCCCTGTCTGTGCGCGAGCATTGTCCAGAACCGCCGCAGGGTCTGCGCCGGAATACGTGGACCGAGTTGAGGAATATCCCGTTCCAGGTACGTGCGTATGAAGTTCTCCCGCCACCTCGCGCTTTCATTGTCGTCCGGAGCTAGGAAGCTCTCCGGGAAGCCGCCTCTGTTCCAGAGTTCGAAGGTTTCGTCTTCACTGATCTCCCGAGCGCTTAGAGGAGCAAGTTCCAGGTAAGACACGCGCCCCGCGAGGGATTCGCCGGACTGTCTCAGCAGGTCGACCGAGGCGGATCCAAGCAGCAGGAAATGACCCCACTTCAGTCCTCTCTGGCGATAGCCGTCAATGATGACCCGAAGCGTGGCAAATATTCCGGGCGCCCTCTGCACCTCATCGAAGATTATCAGTCTTCCCTCATTAAGTTCGCAGAACTGCTGAACATCTTCGATTTTCGCAAGATCTCGCGGGTTTTCCAGGTCCAGATAGATCGCGTTCCGTCTGCGGGCAATCTCTCGTGCCAGCGTGGTTTTCCCGACCTGCCTTGCACCTGTGAGGACCACGGCAGGGGTTCTTTCAAGCAGCCGTTCGATCTTGCCGCTTATCGACCTTTCTATCATATAGTCAAATTTAACATGATATATTGAATTTGGCTATATGGCTTTTGATGAAATACGTTTCAGATATAACCGTTTTCCGGTTAGGAAAAGGAGTTAAAGACAAAGAGAAGAGAGTCCGAAACTTCTCTGGGAACGGAACAAGGCAGTACCGAACAACGCAATCAGCTTTTTCCACCGGTTAGAAAGAACATACGAACGGTTCCGTTTTGCAGGGTTGCTCAGTGTGAGATTCACAGGAGGTCACAGAAGAAAAAACCGTCTCTTTTCACTGTTTCACCGCAAGTGAACTCGATTGGTCGGGAGAATATAGGTCCGTCGAAAACAAAAGTGTGAAATTCTCCGTTCTCCCCGCAGGGGTCAATTTCGCCCGGAAGGGCGCAAAGAAACTTGGCGTCAAAAAGGCGCCCCGCAAAGGATTCATCCAGCACTCTTGAGTCAACGCACACCGTTATTGCCCGGAATCCTTCCTTTATAAAGGTCCTGGCAAGCGACTGGGTCGGTTTTTTCCATAAGGGAAAAAGGCAGGTGAGTCCCGAGGACGCGAGCTGGCGCTCCCTGTAGTTGCGCAGGTCTTCAAGAAAAATGTCTCCGAAGGCGACCCGTCGGATGCCTTTGCTCCTCACACCGGAAAATGCTTTTGCCATTTCCCGTTCATATGCGGCGTTTGACGGTTCCGGCGGCACCGCAACTTCCACAAGAGGCAGGTCCAGGGATTCTGTCTGCCTGCGGAGCAGGCCTCGGCGCACTCCGTGCATGCTCACCCGGTCGTAGGCGTCGGTCACAGTAGTTATGAGCTCCTCTACCCTGTACTCTCCGTGCCTTTGTATTTCCCAAAGCGCCATGGCGCTGTCTTTGCCTCCGCTGAAGCAAAGGCTAATCGGTTCTCTCAATGGGGCAATGCTCCTTTCGGGGTGTTAGGGGGGCGGCGTTACGCTGCGGGCATCAGACCGCTTTTCTCTCCCTCTTGATCCGGTCGTAGGCGTCGTTTATGACCGCCAGCTTTTCGTTTGCCGCGTCAATGAATTCCTGGGGAACGCCCTGGGCGATCAGGGTGTCGGGATGGTGCGCCCGGACAAGTTCGCGGTACTGGGTTTTGAGTTCATCGTCAGAGATATCTCTTGGGACTCCCAGGACTTCGTAGGGGTCGGGCTTGTCAACTCCGTGCGCGGCGCGAATCCGTCCTGAATGTCGTTTCGTCAAGCCCAAATATCCGGGCCACGCTCTCAAGGTATTCGTTTTCCTTGGAGTGGTAGACATTATCGGCTCTTGCGATGAGAAACAGGCAGTTTAAAAGTTCTTCAAGCACCACGGGGTTATTGCTGAACATCTCAGCAAGCTGCTGTGCGTAAGGCTCAAACCCCTGCGAATCTTTTTTCGCGACGTCAAAAACGCGCATGATCTCGGCTTGCCTTACCTCATCCCCCAGAATAGGATGAAACACCTTGCGGAAAGCCTCGGTTTCCTCATCTGTCACAACCCCGTCGGCTTTGGCCATCTTGGCCGCGAGCACTATAACACCGGCTGTGAAGGCGACCTGTTTTCTAGAGTGCGTGTTGGCTGAACGCTTGCCGGTGTCTACAAACGTGTGGCCCGCTATGGCGCCCAGCAAGGCTCCGAGCGGACCTCCAAGTGCGAATCCTGCCGCTCCGCCGATTATTTTCCCCCATATGCTCATGAGATATTTCCTCAGGAAAAGTGTACCGGAAAAACCGCCATTGGGAATTTTCCGGCTTGCGGACACAGAAAACCCTGTCAGGGAGCGGCCCGCACCACAGCCGACATCCTGCCTTTCGCCGAAAGCACAAGGCGCAGATGCTGAGGTCCCACGTCAAGGCGCGTCAGGCGCACACGGTTCACTTTGCCTGAAACAGACACCTCGTCTGATGAAAGCGCCGAAAGTGCGGTTTCGGCCTCGCCCTGAAGCTCCTTTAGCTTCGGCCCCAGGTCAAGGGGAAGGCGCCTTGAGATGGCTTCTGCAAGCAGTGGTTCTGCGGCCTTGCCCGCTATGGAGAAAAGCAGGTTCTGGGAATCGGTTTCAATCTCCACGTTCTCAAGGGCGACTGTCTGCGCCGCGGCGTTGAGCCTGGGTTCGGCGAGCAGATACAGGGTTCCCCTGGTCCCCATGCCCGAGAGGCTATTTGTTTCCACCGCCACCGTGGTTTCAAGCAGGAGCATTTCTCCGTAGGGATGGATCTCGACTTCCTTTATGACAATTGAGACGTTTTTCCCCAGGGATTTTCCGGCGATTTGCTCGGCGAGCCTTCTCTCAAGCGTTTCGTAGCTGATTTCTGCCGGTATGAGTACCTCGAATCCTCCGGGACCGGCTTCTTCTATGAGCAGCATTTCGGGGAACGGGCATCGCGGGCTTGTCGGTTCGGGGAGTATGCGGGTTTCAAGATCAACCCCGAAGACAAAACGAATTTCTTCGGAGTTGACGCGGACCTGCGCCGCGCGCGCTGCGAGGGGTTTTGTCTCAAGCCAGAGCCCCGAGTCTTTGCCAAGCTCAGTTGAACCGCAGAGCCTTGTCCACCCCTTTTTCGCGGCGCGCTGAAAAAAATCGTTCCGTGCGACGCTTCGGTCAAGCTGCGCGCGCAGTCCCCTGAGCGCGATTTCAATTCCCGGGAGTATCTGGTCCCGTACATCCAGCTTTCCAATCGGATCTACGGGAATCTCCGCCCTTTTGATATCTATTTCCATTTCGGAGAAGTCAGGAGAGACTCGCCAGTTCTCCTTGAGCGCGGGATGTGTTGTTATGGACGTATCCGCGATAATTTCTCCTTCTGAACTGAAGTCTGCTTTTCTTATGTGTCTGAGCGTTCCCGACGCCCGGGTTTCTCCGCTGAGCCTGGTCGCTACTGTAATCGCTCCGTTTTGGCCCGAAACGCGCAGGGCGGAGCGACTGATATCCCAGCTGATCTTGCTTTGGATGAAGGGTCTTCCAAGGCTGTTTTCCATTGATCCACGCTCCTGTTTCGGCGTTCTTCGCTCAAGAATTTTCTCTACGGCTTCTATGGGGACGGAAACAGGGACGGTAACCCTTGAGATCTGCCGGGGAAGCGGCTCAAGTGCTGAGACCCTGGGAGCGGGCCTCTCGGCGTTGGACCTCAGTACGTTCTCTGAGAGAAAGATCCCCGCCGCTACAATAACCCCGAGCACCACCGTGCCCAGGATTATCCTTTTCCGCGGCTTTCTGAATCTGCCTCTTGCCATATTGTTTTTACCTCTTGTTCCCCGGTTGCCGAGGTTGCAGCAAAGGATCTGCGTTTTTCCATCACTTTGCATTGTCCCAAAGCGCCGCGGCGGGTGAGGAACACCATGTCAGAAGAAATTCTATCGGTCTTACGGCAGTCTTTCAAAAATCCGGGAGGGCGTCTGAATTTTTTCTTGACAAGTTTTTTAGGACTTGTTAATCTGACTGACGAGTCAGTCAGGTGGTTGTAGAAAAATGGTACATGCTAACAGCTTTGCGCAGAGGAGTGCGCACGATACACATATGTCCCGCAGGTTCAGGCGTCGGGACGAGATACTCAAGGCCGCGACCGACCTTTTCTCCGAGAAGGGCTACCACGAGGTCACCATGGAAGAGATAGCCGAGGAGATGGGCGTATCAAAGGGAACTATCTACAACTACTTCTCCTCGAAGGAGAACCTCTACCTCGAGATCCTCAAGGAAAGCTTCGAAGCCATAGAGGCGCTTTTGCATGGGGAAGTAGAGAATTCGGATCCCGCCCCCCTCAAGCTCCGCAAGCTGCTTGTGACCATATTCACTTTCTACAGACGGAACTTGAAGGTTCTCCGTATACTGAGCCGAGACGAGACCCATCTTCTCAAGGAACACTTCGAGCTTACCGAGAACTGGAGAACACAGCGGGTGAGGCTCTACGAAAAAATAATAGAAAAAGGCATAGACGAAGGAAGCTTCGTGAGACAGAATCCGAGACTTCGCGCCCTCATGCTCTACGGGGCCGTGGGCGCGGTAATGGTTCACCACGATTTCTCGATGGACGCGGGAGAGGTGGCCGATGCGGTTTTCTCGCAGCTTGCTTCCGGACTGCTGATAAACAAGGACTCTTAGCTTTTTGAAAAAAATTTAAGGAGGAGAGGAGTTATGTCATCATATGGATACAGTTCGCGCACTGCGCACTTTGTTCCGCCCAAGCAGTGGGCGAGCATGAGGGTTGCGAGGGAGCTTGAGAGGAAAACGGGAAAAAAGATCATTCACTTTGAAAAGGGTGATTATCAGGGACCCGATTTTGATACCCCGGAGCATGTTCTTGACGCTACGGAGAAGGCGCTTAGAGACGGTTACGTAAGGTACGATCCAGGGCCGGGACTTCCCGAGCTTCGGGAGGCTATAGCGGAGAAGATGGGAGAGCGGGGGAGACCCACCGAACCCGACGAGGTCATAGTGACGGCGGGAGCTAAGCACTCCCTTACGATGAACCTTCTTACCTTTCTTGAGGACGGGGACGAGGTGATATTTCCGAATCCGGGATATCCCCCCGATGAGGTATGGGCCAAGTACGCAAACGCGGTGATAAAGCACACCCCGCTTACAAAGCCCGACTGGCAGTTCGACGTTGAGAAGCTGGAAGAGCTCATCACCCCGAAAACCAAGCTCGTGATCATAAACACTCCCCAGAGGCCGAATGGCCACCTGGTGGAGAATCCCCAGGAGATAGCTGACATGCTTGAGCGCCATCCCCAGGTGATGATCATATCGGACGAGATATTCTCTCAGGTGACCTTCGGAAAGCCGCATCTCTCGATCTCATCGATAGAGAGCATACGCGACAGGGTGATCTGCATAGACACTTTCTCAAAGACATGGGCAATGACGGGTTGGAGGATAGGCTGGACCGTGGCTCCGAGACCGGTTATCGAGCAGCTCTCGATATTCCTTCAGGACTCGATCACAAACGTGGCGGCGTTCATACAGAAAGCTGCGCACGCCGCGCTCACGGGCCCGCAGGACTGGGTCGATAACAAGCTGGTTCTGCTTGAACAGAAAAGGGACCGTATGGTCGCCGGGCTAAACAGCGTTCCGGGTGTAACCTGCGATACCCCTGACGGAGCGTTCTATGCCTTTGCCGATATCTCGGGAACCGGACTTACCTCCCAGGAGTTCACTGACAGGCTGGTTGAGCGCGCGGCGGTCGCCGTGGTGGCCGGCACGGCCTTTGGAAGCCAGGGAGAGGGTTATGTAAGGGTCACCTACGCGTGTTCTGACGAGGATATAGACGAGGGAATGAAGAGAATGAGGGAAGCGGATCTTTCCTGAGTCATTAGCATAGGAAGTCAGGATTTTTACTTGGCTCCGGGCCCGCAGGCTTGCGGGCCCGGGGAATTAATGGAAATTGAGGTCGATATTTAAAAGGAAAAGTCTTTTTCCGGCTGGAGTTCTGCTTTTTCTGCTCCTCCTAGTTGCGTGCGCCAAGGCACCGATTACCAACAGGACGCAGTTCATACTACTTCCCCAAGCCTTCGAAATGCAGCTTGGTGCAAGCGCGTACGTGAACCTGCTTGAGACCGAGAAGATCTCGCGCGATGCACACTACAACGGGGTCGTGAGAAGGGTCGGACAGCGCATAGCCGCGGTTTCCCACACCCCTAATCTAAGATGGCGGTACACCGTTTTTGATAACGACAAGCAGGTAAACGCCTTTGCGCTTCCCGGGGGAAAGATCGGGGTTTACACCGGGATGATGCCCGTTGCCAAAACCGAGGCGGGACTCGCTACTGTGATGGCCCACGAGGTTGCCCACGCGACGGCGCGCCACGGAGGGGAGAGGCTTACTCTCGGTATCCTGCTCCAGATGGGTTCCGCGGCACTCGCGTCGGCCATGAAGAAAAAGGACAAAAAAACCACGGCCAGTGTTCTTGCCGCCTACGGGGTGGGGACGGCGCTTGTGGTCGCCCTGCCGTTTTCAAGAAAGCAGGAATCAGAGGCCGACAGGATAGGTCTCATATACATGGCGAAGGCGGGCTATGACCCCCGGGAAGCCATCCCTTTCTGGGAGAGGATGGGGGCTGTGGGACGGGGCGCTCCGCCCGAGTTTCTCTCTACCCACCCCGGGTACAGAACCAGGATAAAAAACATCCGCAAGTGGATGCCCGAGGCGCTTGAATACTACGAGGCAAGCCAGAAGGTTCCCAACAGACGTATCGTAATCGCCGAGGGAACCGGACGCTCGCGCAGATAAGAGGCTTGCTTCTTCCTGAATTGTTTTTTTATCCCTATTTAATTGCTTCTTAACACAGACTTAATCTTTCCGGGTTTTAATTAATCCAGCTTGCTTGATTCGTTTTCCACTATCTTAAGGAGGATTCCCGTAATGAAAAATTTGAGTGTTACATCATGTTTTACGCTTTTTGCGATCGTTTGCGTGTTTGCTTTCGGCCCTGTCGCAGAGGCCCAGACGGTCAAGGTTGACCCTGCCATACCTTCCTATACGAAAGCGACAGGCGTTTCGGGGAACATAGATAGCGTGGGTTCCGACACGATGAACAACCTTATGACGTTCTGGTGCGAGGGATTTGCAAAGTTTTATCCCAATGTTAGATGCCAGATAGAGGGCAAGGGTTCAAGCACTGCCCCTCCGGCTCTCATAGCGGGAACTTCCCAGTTCGGACCCATGTCGAGAATGATGAAATCAAAAGAGATCGATGCCTTCGAAAAGGAGGCCGGCTACAAACCTACTGCGGTTCCGGCGTCAATTGACGCTCTCGCGGTTTACGTCAACAAGGATAACCCGATCGGGTGTCTTTCGATAAAGCAGGTAGATGCCATTTTCTCAAAGAACAGAAAGTGCGGCGGCGGTTCCGATATCTCCATCTGGGGGGCGGCGGGACTCGGCGGCGACTGGTCGGGCAAGCCGATAAGCGTCTATGGGCGGAACTCGGCTTCGGGGACCTACGGTTACTTCAAGAAGAAGGCGCTTTGCAAGGGCGACTACAAGGACACCGTCAAGGAGCAGCCGGGATCCTCCGCTGTCGTACAGGGAATTACTGAGGACCTCCAGGGAATCGGCTACAGCGGTATCGGGTACAAAACTTCCGGGGTGAAGGCGATTGAGCTTGCCAAGACCGCCGAGAAAGGCTGTTTCGGACCCAGCCTCGAGAATGTCGTCGGCAAGAAGTATCCGCTCGGAAGGTACCTTTATCTTTACGTGAACAAAAAGCCGAACGAAGCGCTTGATCCGCTCCGCCTTGAGTTCCTGAAATACGTTCTGAGCCAGGAGGGACAGGAAATAGCAATAAAAGACGGCTATCTTCCCTTGACCGCAGGGAAAGTCACCGAGTTAAGAGAGCTTATAGGTGCGAACTAGGTATACTATTTACGGCTTCTTATGCGGACGGACCCGGAGGTGTTTCGGCTCCGTCCGCGCTTGGCCGTTTACCCCGGGGAGGTCGGATTTTAAGCCGTCTTTTTCGCACCTGATGTCCCGGGTGCGAGGTAATTTCATTGTCAAGCGATAGAACTGACGAGCTTGGAATCGAAGAAAGTTCCAAGCGAAAACAGATACAAAGAAGAAAGCTCTACGACAGACTGGCGAGGCATGTGGTGTTTGTCGGCGGTGCGGGAATCATCTTCTGTATCATAGCGATACTTTTTTTCATAGGGATCGAGACCGTTCCTCTATGGAAAAGTCCCGCGAAAAAGCTTGAGAGCGCCTCGGAAATGAAAGATCGTCTTGTTTCTGGGACGGCTGCCGGGCAAGTGCGTATTTTCGACATAGGGGTGGATGAGTACAGGGAGCAGTTTTTCACAGTGGACTCCCTGGGGTCAGTACGCTTCTTTACTCTGGAAGAAGAACCCAGGCCTCTCAAGACCCACACCATTTCTCACAAGACAGCCGGCTATACCTCTTTTTATAATGCCATAAGCAATACTTCCTACGCGCTTGCTGACCGGGAAGGTTACGTAAAGCCTTTCGATGTAAGCTTCAGGGTCGAGTTCCGCAAAGGGACGGAAAGAACCGTAATATCAAAAGTGACGGAGGGAGAAGCCCTTCGGGTAACGCAGGAACCGATAGAAATCTTCGCCTATCAGAGCTCACCCGAGACCGGGGCTCCAATAGTTGCGGCCTACACGGCTTCAGGGCGCCTTGTGACTTATGCCGAAGTCGAGGGGGAAGGGGGCTTTATGGAGGAGAGTGAAACGGAGATTTTCACCGCCGACCTCACGGGTGAACTCGCGGGAGCGGTCGTCACCGGAGTGCAGATCGATTCTGAAACCCAGAACCTCTATGTCTCAACGAAGAACGGGAAACTTTATCACTGGTCGCTTTCAGATCCCTCTTCTCCGCAACTCAAATCCGCGCTTGCGGCTACTGCGGGTCCAGGGGTGGCAGTTACTAAAATAGGGTTCCTTCTAGGTCACCGTTCCCTCATTGTCGGTGACTCCGCGGGAAACGTGAGCGTGTGGTTTGAAACTGCTGACGATGGCAAGAGAAGCAAGCTTGCCAAGGTGCATGTTTTTCCCCCGCTTCCGGCTGCGGTAGACAAGCTCTCCGCGTCGCAGAGGGGAAGGGGCTTTCTTGCTTCTGACACCTCGGGGAACATATTCCTCTACCAAGCCACTTCCGCCACAAAGCAGCTTGATTTTCCGGGCCGTGGGAAGCCTTACGCGGGGCTTAGCTTTTCTCCCAAGGCGGACGGGGTGGTGGCTGTGGATTCCGACATGGCGCTTTCAAGCTACTATCTTGATAATCCGCACCCCGAGACGAATTTCCACTCCCTTTTCGGAAAAATATGGTACGAGGGCTACGACATGCCCCGGCATGTGTGGCAGTCAACAGGGGGGACGGACGAGTTTGAACCCAAGCTGGGCCTGACGCCGCTTGCCTACGGAACACTGAAGGGCGCCATATACACGATGATACTTTCGATTCCGCTTGCGGTCCTTGCGGCAATATGCGTTTCGCAGTTTCTCCATCCCTCCATAAGGAACGTGGTAAAGCCTGTGATAGAGGTAATGGCGGCGCTTCCAAGCGTTGTGCTTGGATTCCTGGCGGGTCTCTGGCTTGCTCCGCTGCTTGAGAAGATCTTCGTCGCGACTCTGGTGATGCCGTTTATTGTGCTCGCGTTTACCCTTCTTGCGCTTTTCCTGTGGTACCGCCTTCCGTTCTCGCTTTCGGGCAGATTCCGGGTGGGAGCCGAGCTTTTCACGCTTGTGGGAGTGATAGGGATTGCCGCTGCGCTTTCGCTGTGGTTAAACGGTCCGCTTGAGAGCATTGTTTTCGCCGGGGATTTTAAGGACTGGTTTTTCAGAATGTTCGATCTTCGCTACGATCAGAGAAACATGCTGATCGTGGGATTCGCGATGGGCTTTACGGTGATTCCCATCATATTCACAATCTCTGAAGATGCACTCTCGAGCGTTCCGAGGACTCTTTCCGCGGGCTCTCTGGCTCTCGGGGCCAACAGGTGGCAGACGGCCATCAGAATAGTTCTGCCCGCTGCAAGCGCCGGCATATTCTCGGCCATCATGATAGGTTTCGGAAGGGCTGTGGGGGAGACAATGATCGTGCTCATGGCCACGGGCAACACCCCGGTTATGGACTGGAGCTTTTTTAACGGCTTCCGGGCTCTTTCGGCCAACATCGCGGTCGAGCTTCCCGAAGCCCCGCACGGGGGAACACTCTACAGGGTCCTTTTCCTGACGGCGATTCTGCTGTTCGCGGTCACCTTTTTGCTTAACACTCTGGCGGAGATTATAAGCCAGAGACTGAGGAGGAAATACGCTCGGTCCGATGCCTAAGCTCTGGAAAGCAGGTGACGCCTACATTTGGATATCGGGTCTTGCCCTCATGATCACGCTAGTGATGATAGGGGGACTTCTGTTTCTCATAGCCACAAAGGGTCTGGGTTCTATGTGGCCGGCGGATATCGGGCGCTACACGCTTAAAGACGGCTCTGTCTACCTGGGGCAGCTTCGCGCCAGGGAGTCCGTGCGGGGTAGCGACGGAGTAAGAGGTTCTGGGTCTCGAGTTAAGCTCAAAATAGGAAACAGGGATCTCTACGGTCTTGACTTCAAGTGGATAAACGAGGTGGACATAGCGTCGCATGACTATCCTCGCGACGCCGTGGTTTTGGAACGGCACGAGTGGGGCAATTACCACGGCTACTTAAAGGAGATAAGAAAGAGCGGGGTGGTGATCCCGGGTGGTGATCCCCGGGCTTTCTCCCTGTTTCGGAATCTCATACGCGACTCAAACGAGATACATTCAAAGATACTTAAGATAGAAAAAGGCGAGATAGGAGACATAAACTACGGGATTGAAAAACAGCGTCTTAAGCTCCGTGGCCTTGCGATGCGCGGCGAAGGCGACCCCGTCAAGGAGGCCGAGCATCGCCTGAAAATAAAAGAATATGAAGAGCGATACAGGGCAAGCGAGGCAAAGCTCGAAGCGCTCTACTCGGAGCTTTCGAGAAACGAGGTGGTGATGACCTCCGCTGGTGGAGACGAGAAGGTGATGCCGCTTGGGAAGATCGTGCTTGCCTTTCGTCCAAACGACATGGGATTTGCGGAAAAAGCCGGTTTTTACATAAAGAGATTCTGGGGATTTGTCTCCGATAACCCGAGAGAGGCGAACACCGAGGGCGGAATCTTCCCCGCGATATTCGGCACGGTACTCATGGTGCTTATCATGAGCATAGTGGTCATGCCTTTCGGAGTCATAGCGGCGCTTTATCTCCGGGAGTACGCCAGGCAGGGAGTGATGGTAAGAATTGTTCGGATATGCGTTAACAACCTGGCCGGGGTTCCTTCGATAGTGTTCGGAGTTTTCGGAGTGGGATTCTTTCTCTACGGCGTAGGGGGCATAATCGACTCCGTGTTTTTCAAGGAGGCTCTCCCAAGCCCGACTTTCGGCACGGGAGGAATACTATGGGCATCGCTTACCCTCGCTCTGCTCACTGTTCCGGTGGTGATAGTCGCGACTGAAGAGGGACTTGCCGCAGTTCCGAGAAACATAAGGGAGGGGTCGCTTGCGCTGGGGGCAACGAAGTTCGAGACCACTTGGAAGGTGGTTATCCCGAGTGCGCTTCCGGCCATACTTACGGGCCTTATCCTCGCGGTCGCCCGGGCCACCGGAGAGGTGGCGCCGCTCATGATAACGGGGGTCGTGAAGCTTGCGCCTGATCTTCCCTTAGACGGGAACTTCCCCTTCCTTCACCTTGAGAGAAAGTTCATGCATCTCGGATTCCACATATACGATCTCGGCTTTCAGTCTCCAAACGCCGAGGCGGCAAAGCCCATGGTGTTCATGACCGCGTTTCTGCTCATATTGATAGTTATTGTGCTTAACATAACGGCGATAATAATAAGAAACAGGCTAAGGAAGAAATACGCGACTTCCGCGGTGTAATTTAATAGGGTATAAGTAGTGGAGGAATATTTAATGCTGTCCGGAAAACCGATGGAAAAACAGGAGTTCAGAAACCCGGAGACAAACAGCGTTTCCCCGGTTCCCAAGGCCAAGAAATCGAAGAGGGCAAAGCCCGTTCCCGATCCCTTGGTCGAAGTCGAAAGCTTGAGCCTTTTTTACGGCGCAAAGCAGGCCCTTCGGGACATCAACATGAATATCCCGAGAAAGCAGGTCACGGCGTTTATAGGCCCTTCGGGCTGTGGTAAATCCACGCTGCTTCGCTGCTTTAACCGCTTAAACGACCTCATTGATGAATGCAGGACCGAAGGGGACATATCGATTAACGGCAAAAGCATATTCGGTTCCGATGTCGACATCACCGATCTTAGAAAAAGGGTCGGCATGGTATTTCAGAAATCAAACCCGTTTCCCAAGTCGATCTACGAGAACGTCGCCTACGGGGCCAGGATAGCGGGGGTCAAGAATAAATCCGTTCTTGACGATATCGTGGAGAAGAACCTCAAACGCGCCGCCCTCTGGGACGAGGTAAACGACAGGCTTAATGACAGCGCCATGGGTCTTTCGGGAGGTCAGCAGCAAAGACTCTGCATCGCGAGGGCAATAGCGGTTGAACCGGACGTGCTTTTGATGGATGAGCCCTGCTCCGCGCTTGATCCCATAGCTACGGCCAAGATAGAGGATCTCGTTACGGAACTTAAAAGCAAGTTCACCATAGTGATTGTGACCCACAATATGCAGCAGGCCTCCCGGGTCTCGGATTACGCGGCCTTTATGTACATAGGAGACATAGTGGAGTTTGACACCACGGAGAAGATATTCCTTAACCCTGCCAAAAAACATACTGAAGACTATGTCTCGGGTAAGTTTGGCTAGGCATCTCCGAAGGAGCAATTACAGATGATAAGGTACCAAGGGGAACTCGTGCTTCTTAACAAGAAGCTGCTTGAGATGGCATCCCTTGTCGAGACCATGATTGCCAGAAGCATAAAGGCACTTCGCGAGGGCAACATGATTCTCGCTCAGGAGGTTATCCGCACGGACGAGCAGGTGAACTCGATGGAGATCGAGATAGACAACCTCTGCATCAAGATACTGGCTCTTTACCAGCCGGAGGCCACAGATCTGCGGACCGTCACCATGATAATGAAGGTCAACAATGATCTTGAGAGGATAGGGGACCACGCATCGAGCATTTCGAGAATGGCACTTTTCATGGCTGACTATCCGCCGATAAAGCCTCTTGTTGACATTCCTAAGATGGCCGACAAGGCAATGGAGATGCTCCGCGAGGCCCTAGACGCGTTTATAAGGCAGGACGAGCATCTGGCCGTCGAGGTCTGCCGCAAGGACGACGAGGTTGATAACTACGAACCCCAGATAGTGAGGGAGCTTATAACCTTCGTGGTGTCGGATCCCTCGATGCTTAACCGGGCGCTTCGCTACATTTACGTTGCAAGACACCTTGAAAGGGTGGCGGACCTGGCCACTAACATAGCCGAGAACGCCTATTACATCGCCACCGGAGAGGTGCTCAAGCACCAACACACTTCGGAGATAAACTGACCGCCGCTTTTACCGCTCAGTTCGCGGAAGCTCAACGGTGAACGTGCTTCCCTCGCCTTCTGAGCTTTTCAGGTTTATGGTTCCCCCGTGCTGTATTACTATGTGCTTCACTATGCTTAACCCAAGTCCCGTTCCGCCTATCTCTCTTGAGCGGTTTTTATCCACCCTGTAGAACCTCTCAAATATCCTCTCGTGGTGCTCGGGAGGAATTCCAATCCCGTTATCCTCGACCTCTATGCGGAAAGCACCGTTTCGGGCCGAGGCGCGGACCGACACGGTGCCATGTTCGGGAGTGTATTTGGCAGAGTTCTCGATGAGGTTGATGAGCATGCGCTCCATGAGGAACCTGTTTGCCCTGTAGGGTGGCATCCCGTCTTCGATCTCAAGGGAGAGATTCACCTTTTTTTTCGAGAAAAGGGAGTTAAGTGAGCCTACGGAGCGAGTGATTATTTCACTGAGGTTGATCTCGTCATATCCTTTCTTCGAGTCTTGGGGGTCGGCTTCACCGCTTTCAAGTTCCGATAGGACGAGAAGATCGGAAGCTATGGCTATAAGCCTGTCGGTGTTTTCCTCTATTATTTCGAGAAATTCTTTTTTTTCCTCGTCCGTGTCGTAGCTTTTGTCTAGAAGCGTTTCGATGTATCCCTTTACGGACGTAAGCGGGGTTCTGAGTTCATGGGAGACGTTCGCCACGAAATCGGCCTTTATCCGCTCAAGCTTCTTGAATTCCGTAATGTCGAAGATAACTACAATGATTTCCCTGTAGCGGGGACTCACGCGAACGCTGACGAGATACGATCTTTCGCTGGGATAAAGCACGGAGATTTCCTGAGTGGCCGATTTCTTCTTCCGCTGCATTAGCGAGATGAGTCTCTGGAGATCGGGGTTTCTAACGGTTTCCATGTAGGGGCGGCCTGTGGCAGCGTCATCGATTCCCAGCATCTCCTTCGCGGCGTCATTTACGAGTATCAGGTCCTCTTCCCTCGATATGACTATAACCCCTTCCCTCATGGACTCAATTATGCTTTTAAGCTGGTTTCCTTCCCTTTCGGTTGACTGCATCTGGAGGGAAATTCTCTCTGAGAGCTCGCCTATTGAGACGGAGACTCCCGTGTCGAAGTCACTTACCTTGCGTCCCGTCTTGCGGGCCTTTTTCTGTTTCTCCGGCAGGAGTTCAAGCGCTTTTGATATTCTGGAGAAGTCCTTGAGGATGTCCCTTTCGATTATCCAGGAGATAATAAACCCGAATGCAAGAAACGCGGTTGCGTATGCCACGTAGCCCGAGGCGCCGTGTCCCGAGGGAAGAAGCACTGCCAGCAGGGCTGCTGCCGCCGCGAGGCAGAGCAGGTAAAGAAAATGTTTTCTGAATATCTTCAAACCGGTTGGATCTCTTCTAACTTGTAACCGATTCCTCTGACGGTCTTTATCATCTTGCCGGCGGAACCGAGTTTTTCTCTCAGGTTTTTTATGTGAACGTCTATGGTTCTGTCAAAAACCACCTTTTCGTCTCCCCAGAGGGTTTTTCTTTTGAGCAGTTGATCGCGGGTGAACACTTTCCCTTCCGCCTCCCCGAGTGTCTCGAGTATTCTGAACTCGGTTGTGGTGAGGTCAATTTTCCGCGAGTCAACCGACACCTTGTAGCTTGCCGGGTCTATCATGAGGGGGCCGATCCGAAGCGATCCGTCCGCCGGGTTTTTCATCGCGTACCTTCTCAAGATGCTCTTTACCCTGGCGACAAGCTCTCGGGTCCGGAAGGGTTTCACTATGTAGTCGTCTGCGCCGAGTTCAAGACCAACTACTATGTCGGCCTCGGTGGATTTCGCCGTGATCATGATTATGGGTATGGATTCTGTTGAAGGCTTGCTTTTAAGTATTTTGCAGAGTTCAAGGCCATCCATTCCAGGCAGCATTATGTCAAGCAGCACGAGATCAGGCGGTACGGAATTTATGTAGAGCAGAAAGTCCTTTCCGCTCTGAAAGGGCTTTACCTGGTATCCCTCGCGCTTGAGGTGGTGGGTTATCAGGTTGAGTATGTCTTTTTCGTCATCTACTACCGCTACGAGTTTTTTCATCTGTGTTCCTTTTTAAATTTACAGAATACGAAAGTGTACTTCAATTCCGAACCGGGGGCTCTTAACATGAAGCTAACAATTCGTTTATTTTGAATTAATCATTCACGCATATCATTAGGCCAGAGTTGTTCAAATCAGAGCAATAAACACACCGAGGAGGACGTGAGATGAGAATTTTAGCAATTTTAACTGTTTCTTTCATGACGCTGCTTCCCTTTATGTCACTTCCCGCCCAGGCCGGCGGCGACCAGAGCATACAGGAGCAGATCGAGGAACTGAAGCAGCAGATAGAGAAGCTCGAAGAGCAGAGCCAGCAGATGAACATGAAGATGTATGAGGCCACGGCGAAAGATCCTAAAGCCTGGTATGACAAAATAAAGGTCAAAACTAAAAAAGGTGCTGGTCTTACTTTCCAGACTGCGGACAAGAACTACAAGCTAAGGATGAGGCTTCGTGGTCAGTTCCTTGCTAACTACATAGACCCCGACACTGATGTGGACGATGACGAAGGTTTCGGTTTCAGGGTAAGAAGGCTCAGGGCAACCTGGGACGGTAACGCTTTTGCCCCCTGGATGAAATACAAGATTCAGTATGATTTCTCAAGGAACGGGGAACTGAAGGACATGAAACTCTCGTTTGCGAAGAACAAGGCCTTTATTCCTACGGTAGGTCAGTACAAGGTTCCGTTCAACAGGGAGGTGCTTAACTCATCTTCCGCCCTTCAGGTCGTAGGACGCTCGATCATAACCGACTACTTTGAGTACGACAGGGATATCGGTGTAGGTGCTTACGGTCTTCTGGGTGGTGGGATGCTCCGCTACGACTTAGGTCTTTTCCAGGGAGAGGGCACAAACACCAAGAACGACAAGGGTGATACTGGTATGATCTGGGCTGCTAGGGTTCAGGCGGCCGTTATCGGCGGAAAAGCCAAGAAGGTAAAAGAGAATTTCGCCAGGAATCCCACGCTCATGATTGGAGTCGCTGTTGCGGGTATAGATGTTGAAGATGGAAGCGATGGCAATATAGGAATTCCATCTGGAGAGAGAGCGCTTGAAAACGGTACGGTTACTTCTTTAACGGCAGATATAAACTACAGGGACCCAAGGTTCAACCTTACCGGTGAGTATATCGGAAGGTGGGCCAATCCCGATGAGGGCGGTGTAGATACTGCCTATGATCAGGGTTTCAGAGTTCAGGGCGGTTTCTTTGTAATTCCGAGAAAGGTTGAGCTTGCCTCCAGGTACGCGATGGTCACGTTTGATGATGGAGCGAACGTAGTAGGAGGAAATGACCTTGACAACGTGTGGACGTTCACTCAGGGGCTTAACTACTATCTCAGCGGCAATCACAAGTGGAAGATACAGCTTGACTACACGTTCCAGAGGGAAGAGGATCTCGCTGGCGCAGAGTCTGATGAGTCGATGGTAAGAGCGCAGGTTCAGGCCTACTTCTAGGACCCGCGCGAAGGAACAAGTTTTTTCTCCTTCCTTTTAACCTGTTAGGCTAAAGTCCCTTGCTCTGGAGACGGTGCAAGGGACTTTTTTTCGCTCTTGTTTCAGGATTCGAGTTGGGTGTTTCCGTCAAAGTTGTTTCTGGAGAAAAAGGGCTGTAATTAAGCAACCCTTAATCAATTCTGGTTTGCCGGTCTTGCGTTTTCCCGAGTTCGGGGGGAAAGGGTTTGCCTGTTAATAGCCCGCGGCCTCAGTGTTGGTTTGTGCTCCAGTTATCGAGACGCAACCCGTCAACGCGCGTGAATTCCTTGGTGTTGTTTGTAACAAGAATGCAGCCAAGCGATCTTGCATGTCCTGCAATCATCAGATCGTAGGGTCCGATCAGTTTGCCCGACTTTGATAGCTCCGCCCGAATTTCACCGGAATGCCTTGCCGCGCTCCCGTCGTACGGTACAACTTGCAGTCTGGCGATAAACCCTTCTATATAGTTCAGATTACGTCTTGGGTCTGCTGACTTCTCCACTCCGTAAACCAGCTCCATAAGAGTGACCGCGGAGATGCAGGTTTGCTCATGGTGAGCGACAAGCATCTTTTTTGTTTTTTCGGGTCTGTTCTTTATCGTGTAAATAACTATGTCGGTATCCAGCATATATTTTAGCATCAGAATCCCTCGCGCTCCTGGTACCGGGGCTGATCGCGTTCATTCATGAAATCATCCGTGACACCTTCACCCTCAAACCAGCTGTCCCATGCTTCACCGGCCGGCGCGATTAACCGACAGCGCCCCACGACAATAATATCGACTTCTTTTACCGTATCGGGGAAAGAGACGGATTTGGGAAGTCTTACGGCTTGGCTTTTGTTGTTTTTAAAAATCTTTACCCTTTTCATTGCTGCCTCCAATAGGGATATACTTCTTGTATATGCTAATAAGGCATATAGTATATGTCAAGGGTATATACTTGTTTCAGCGAGAATGTCCTTGCCTTTTTCGGTCAGCCTGTATTTCTGCCTACTGCTGGTTGGCTTGTTGGGAATTGTCATTTTATGCTTCAACAAGGATTTTAAGCATCTGTTCTCTGAATTTGGAACGGTTGGTTCTGTCTTTCAGGCACATAAGCTCGGCAATCGATCGTTCCGAGAGACAATTGTGAGGAATTCCGACTTGGTCCCGACTTAGTCCCAACTTCAGACATCCTGACCTCAGATTTTGTATTCGCAGAATATCAAGTCTGTAATCTTTCCGTAACCACTTAGCCTAACACGCTGAAGCAATTTCCTCTTGACTTTTCTTGCTGTATAGTGTCCAATATATATTAAGCTGCTCAAAGGGGGAACCATGCAACTCAACTTGCCAACTTCACTGCCAGAAGCAACCCACATAGGGAACTGCTTCTCCATGATCAAAGACGATTCATACATATATTACTTCAACAACATGCAGCCCGTAGACTTCCACGATGCGGACGACAAAGCCCAGATGCACCTGAGAGTTGCGAAGTTCTTCACTATGGGTGCTGCTACACAGAGACAGCTCGCAACCGCGTTTGGAGTTTCGCGTTCTACCGTACAGATTGCGGTAAAGAAGTTCAAAGCTCAGGGAACCGAAGCGTTCAATCTGCGCAGAAAGCCCCGTACCCGCACGGCTATTGACGAGGAGTCCGCGCGCGAGGCCTCGCGGATGCTGTCGGAGGGGGTGGGGATACGGGCTGTGGCCCGAGCGCTTGGAGTGGCCCCCAGCACTTTACATGAGAACATGCAGGCGGGAGCAATTCCGTCGTTGGAGATTGTTAAGAAACAAGAGGATAACGAGCGGGAGAGCGGGGGTGTGGTAATGGACAGAGGGGAGCGGGACAGTCGGGACAGGGAAGCTCCTATGGGGAGAGGGGCCACGGACACTGAGGGGCGGGTGCTTGCGAGTCATGGGCTTATTGATGAAGTTGCGCCTGTGTTTGAGGAGGGTGTGAGTGCTGTTGCTAAGGGAGGGGTTCTGGCCGCGTTGCCTGCTTTGCTCAAAGAGGGGCTTTTGGACTCGGTGGGAGGTTTGTTCAGTCTTCCTCGGGGATATTACGGAGTGAATTCCATTGTTTTGTTTCTGGCTTTGCTGCTGCTGGCTCGCGTACGCAATCCCGAGAGTATTCGTTATCACTCTCCGGGGGAATGGGGAGCGATACTGGGTCTTGACCGTTGTCCTGAAGTTAAGACGTTGCGCAGGAAGATACACGCCATTGCAAGTGAAGAGAGTACGGTACGGAGGTGGCAGTCGGAGCTTGCGCTACGTTGGGTTGAAGATGATCCGCAGAGTTTTGCGACTCTGTGTGTTGACGGGCACGTAAAGACATACAGTGGGAGAGCGGGGAATCTTCCGAAGAAGTTTGTACCTCGTGAGAAGCTGTGTCTTCCTGCTTCGGTGAGTTACTGGATAAACGCGCTTGGAGGAAAGCCGTTTATGTGTATTCACAAGGACATAGATCATGGGATGGTAAAGGCGATAGAGAGTGACGTGAGGTGGAGCTTGAGAGTTTGGGAGTGCTCAAGGAGGGAGTGGATATTACCGAAGCAAAGGAGCCTGTTCTCACTCTGGTATTTGACAGGGAGGGTTGGAGTCCCGCGTTGTTCCGAAGGCTTGCACTGCGTGGGGTGGCATGCATTACGTGGCACAAGAATTTCAAAGGGGAAGACTGGCCCGAAGAGGAGTTTAAAAAAGTGAACGATATGGGGGCCCGTGAGGTTCCGGGAAGGTTCGGTGAAGCTTGCGCAGAGGAGCATAGAGCCAAAGAGGGGTTTGAGGTTCGCCAGATCAGGCGTCTTCTTGATACCGGCAGGCAGGTGCCCCTGGTTACCACACATCCGTCCATGTCGATGGAGCAGGTGGCTGGGGCGATGTTCTCCCGATGGTCACAGGGAATTACTTCAAGTACATGAGGGAGCAGTTCAATCTTGATTCCCTGGCGGCATACGCCATTGAGGAGCTTGGGGCCGACACCATGGTGGTGAATCCGGTGAAGCGGGAGAAGAAGAAGCTGTTAGCAAAACGCAGAAGTCGTCTTGGGAATCTTCGGGTGAAGCTTGGGAGTAAAGAGAACAAAGCGGAGGGAAACAGGAAGAAAGAAGAAGAGGTAGAAAGGATAAGGGAGGAGGTCAGCGGACTTGAAGAGGAGGTCGGGAATCTTGCGCGGGAGGTAAAGAGCCTTGCAGTTCTTGGGGAGATGGGTGAGGAAGAAAGGCTCCAGGCTCTTGGAAACAAGGAGAGACTGTTTCTCGATATAATACGGATGGTTGCCTACAGGGCTGAGACCCGGATGATGGGAGCAGTGATTGAGTGTCAGGGGAAAAAGCCCAATGCGCGCAAGCTTCTTCAGTCTCTGTTTGCTTGCGAGGCCGATATACTTCCAGATGCCGAGGAGAAAATACTCAAAGTGCGGTTTCTGGGTTTCGGCAGTGATTCCTGTGAGAAAGCTCTTGAGAATCTAATTGACGAACTCAACGAGACAAATACAATCTTCCCTGGAACTGACATGAGAATGGTCTACGAACTGCCCTCTAAATCAGGGATTGAGGCTTCATCTTAATTGTACGAGGTCAGGATGTCTGAACTTAGTCCCGACTTGGTGCCGACTTGGTGCTCTGCTCTATGGCAGGCCTTGTAAATGTATCGGTGCCCCAGAAGTCTGAAACTTCGATTACAGGTTCCAGAAGGTTCTGAGTCTTAAGGCATGCTTTTCTTCATCCGAGACCTCTTGCCTTGCCGGGAATATTAAACCTGACCCTCCCCGAGCATATCAAGGCTGCATTCAGTTTTGAATGTGGACTAGACAGGTTCTTTTATCCTTTCCTGTCGGTTAGGATTAAGCGCAAATGACAAGAGTAAAGGTGTGCGGAATAACTAACTCTGAGGATGCTCTCTGCGCGGTGCGGCTCGGAGCCTCGGCCCTCGGTTTTGTTTTCTACAAAAAAAGCCCGAGGTTCATAAGGCCCGAAGAGGCGGGAGAGGTGATAAGGCAGATTCCCCCGTTTGTGACCAAGGTGGGGGTTTTCGTAAACGCCGAGGCGGATTATCTTCGGGAGGCAAAAGACGTTGCGGGTTTTGACGCCTACCAGTTCCACGGGGATGAGACCCCGGAATTCTGTGCCACATTCGGGGAGAACTACATAAAGGCCATAAGGGTTAAAGACGAGGGCAGCCTTGATGCCATTGATCTCTACGATACGGACTCCTTTCTTTTCGATGCCTACTCGCCGGATGCCTACGGGGGCACGGGAGAGAATTTTTCGTGGGACGTTCTCTCAAGCCGGAAACTTGGGAATAAATTCGTTATACTTTCCGGAGGTCTTAACTCGGATAACGTGCGCGAGGCCATACGGGCGGTGAATCCCTACGCGGTTGACGTGAGTTCGGGGGTCGAAAGCTCCCCGGGGATAAAAGATCATCTTAAGCTTAAGCGGTTCATGGAGGCCGCAGGTTATGGGCAAGACTAACCGGAAATACAGCTACCCTGACGCGGGGGGCCATTTCGGAGACTTCGGCGGCCGCTACGTCTCGGAAACCCTGATGCCCGCTCTGATCGAACTTCAGCGGGCTTATGAGGAAGCCGCGGCTGACGAGACTTTTCACGAGGAGATCGACTACTACCTGAAGCAGTATGCAGGGAGACCCACCCCGCTTTATTACGCCCGCGCTATGACGGAGAGTCTCGGCGGCGCCAAGATTTACCTTAAAAGAGAGGACCTTGCCCACACCGGGGCGCACAAGATAAACAACACGATAGGCCAGGGGGTTCTCTGTGGAAGAATGGGCAAGGACAGGATAATAGCTGAGACCGGAGCGGGACAGCACGGGGTCGCCACGGCCACGGTTGCCGCGCTTTTAAACAAGGAGTGCGTCATATACATGGGGGAGGAGGATACGAAACGCCAGGAGCTTAACGTTTTCCGCATGAAGCTTCTGGGCGCTGAGGTAAGGCCCGTGGTCTCGGGCACGAAGACGCTTAAAGACGCCATGAACGAGGCCATGAGAGACTGGGTCACCAACGTGAGAAACACCTTCTACATAATAGGAAGCGTAGCAGGTCCCCATCCTTACCCGATGATGGTAAGGGATTTTCAGTCAGTGATCGGATGCGAGGCGATGGAGCAGATACTCGCCGCGGAAGGAAAGCTCCCCGATACCCTGGTTGCCTGCGTCGGCGGGGGCTCAAACGCCATGGGTCTTTTCTTTCCTTTCATAGAGGAATCCGGCGTAAGGAAAATCGGCGTGGAGGCGGCGGGCCATGGTCTTGAGAGCGGCCTTCACTCGGCGACCATAACCGCGGGCTCAGTAGGGGTTCTTCACGGAAGCAAGACCTACCTGCTTCAGGACGGAGATGGACAGGTAAAGGGCGCCCATTCCGTCGCCGCTGGTCTTGACTATCCGGGCGTGGGTCCCGAACATTCCTATTTCGAGGACGCGGGCGAGGTCGATTACGTGTCCGTAACGGACGAAGAGGCGCTCTCAGCGTTCTCCTATCTCTCAGAAGTAGAGGGGATAATACCCGCGCTAGAAACCGCCCACGCAATAGCCCACGTGCGCAAAATCGCTCCTTCCATGTCCCCAGAGCAGGTTATCGTGATCTGTCTTTCGGGCAGAGGAGACAAGGACATACATACCGCTTCTGCTTTCATGTAAGGCAGCGCAGAGTGGTTTTTGGTTTCCCCCCGCGTGCTTGACAATACACATGTGCGCGTATATAAAGCTTGCGAAGGTTGGAGCTTCATTTTCATTCTGGTTGCTTACGATTTCTGCGTTTCCGGTCTGTGCCGGACAGTCGACATCTGCTAAAAGCACATGGGAAGAATAGAGGAAAAATTCCGCGAGCTTCGGGAAAAGAACAAAGCGGCTTTAATCTGCTATGTTACCGCCGGGGACCCCGATATCGACTTGACCGAGCAGATTATTGAGCACATGGAGGCAAGCGGTGTCGACATGGTGGAAATCGGCATCCCCTTCTCGGATCCCATGGCGGACGGCCCGGTGATCCAGGCGGCCTCGGAACGGGCTCTTGCCAACTCGACATCCCTCTCCGACGTACTCTCCCTCGTAAGAAGAATAAGGTCCCGCTCAGACATTCCCGTGATACTTTTCGGCTACTACAACCCTTTTTTCTCCTACGGCGCAGAGCGCTTCGCTCGCGACGCCCGCGAGGCGGGAGCGGACGGAGTTCTGGTTGTTGATCTTCCACCTGAGGAAGCCGGAGAACTCGGCGTCCATGCCGAACAGGAGGGGCTTGACCGCATCTTTCTGCTTGCCCCTACGAGTACTGAAGAAAGGATAGAGAAGGTGTCGCAAAACGCCTCGGGTTTTATCTACGTGGTTTCGGTTACCGGGGTCACGGGGGCGCGTCCTGACATGGATTACGATCTCGAGGACCTGGTGGAAAGAATAAAGCGTCGCTCGGAACTTCCCGTCGGGGTTGGTTTCGGGGTGTCCTCCGCACGCCAGGCCGCCGAGATAGCCTCTTTTTCCGATGCCGTTATCGTGGGAAGCGCCCTTGTGAGAATAATCGAGAGCGGTGGAGAGGAAAGGCAGGAAGTGCTGGGTAGGATTTCGAGTTTCACGGAGGAACTTAGCGCCGCCTGCTACAGGTAGGCTTCTGCATTCCACATGCGATGAGTACGAACGGGGAAAGACGATATATGTTCATCGGAGAATTCGACATTCTCCTGATGAGTCTTTTTAAGAACAGGGGTCAGGTAACAGAGCTTGATTCTCTTGATGAGGCGTTTAACCAGAAGGGAGCCTTTACGCTTATAGTCGTAAACAACGAGTTTGCAACCAAGAAATTTCTGGCATCTCTTGCTCGCAGTTATCCCACGAGCCCGATAGTTGTTTCCGCTGACGATGAGCACCGCAAGGATGGCTATATAGCGAGATACGTGAGATTCGATGAAGTCGCAGACAACCAGATATCTTTTGAGGAGAAGCTTGCGAGATCCGACATCTCCGTAAGACTGATAAGAGGAGTTCACCGCGACGCGAAAAGGCTTCTCATACTCGTTCACAACCAGCCCGACCCCGACGCGATCGCAAGCGCCATGGCCCTTCGGACCCTTCTTAGAAGAAACAGGAAAACGGCGACCATAGGCTACCTCGGGGAGAAGATTTCAAGACCCGAGAACGTGGCCATGGTGGAGCTTATGGACATAGACTTGCAGGTGATTTCCCATGAGGATATAAAAAATTTCGATTCTATAGCTCTTGTCGATGTGCAGCCTTCTTATTTCAGAGGCGAGATTACGGATATCGATTCGGTGATCGACCATCATCCGAGGACACCTGAGTGCGACGCGAAATTCACCGAGATAAGTTCAGAGGAAGGAGCTACCGCGACGGTGATGACCCGGCTCCTGAGAGCGGCCCAGGTTGAGATTTCCGCGAAACTCTCAACCGCGCTTCTCTACGGCATAAAAACCGACACCATGATTCTCAACAGGGGTGCGGATCTTGACGACCTGGAAGCGTTCACATATCTCTACAGTCAGGCTGACTTGGGTCTGCTCAGGAGAATAGAGTCCAAGAACCTGTATTCAGAAGAGATCAAGCATTACGGCCAGGCGCTCTCAAAACACTGGATAAATGACGGAATAATTTTCATGAACCTGGGCAGGATAAAAAAAGAGTATCTTATTTCTCAGGTGGCTGACATGGGAATGAAGGTGGAAGGGGTCAACTGGTCTGTTGCCTTCGGGATTGTTTCCGGTTCCCATGTGGTTATGTCCGTAAGAAACAGCGGGTCTGTCAAGAGTGCCGGGCGGCTGCTTTTCGAGCTTTTTGACGAGATAGGAAGCGCTGGGGGACACAGATCCTACGCCAGAGCCGTGATTCCCATGCAAGAGGTAAGGCAGCTCATAGGAAAAACTTCGCGCAAGAACATAGAGCAGTGGGTCGACAGGGTATTTAGAACCGCGACCGCTCAGAATGCCTGAGGACGGAAGCCAGCCTCTTTTTTCCTCCGCCCCCGGTTTTTTTCCTTTTGTTTTTAGAGCTATATTAATTCCCATAGCGAGTCCCATGTTAATCAAGGTGGATTTGCGACGAACAGCTTGGTTTCCCAAGAGAAGATGAGACTCAAGACGGCAATTCTGGGAGTTACGGGTTATGTGGGCCAGCAGCTTCTTTCCCTTCTGGCGTGCCATCCTAACGTTGACCTGCGGGTTCTTACGTCTGAGAAGTTCTCGGGCAAGAGGGCGGATGAGGCGTTTCCGCATCTTCTGGGCTGCTCGAATCTTGTTCTAAGCCCCGTATCGAAAATTCCTGACTCAGAACCTCTTGATCTCCTGTTCTCCTGCCTTCCCGGGGGCACTTCCTCTGTTTTCGTGCGGAAATTCCTTGAGAAGGGCGTAAGGGTGATCGATCTCAGCTCCGACTTAAGATTCTCTGACCCCGCTGACTACTCCCGGGCTCACGGCATGGCGCCGCGCTTTCCCGAACTTCTCTCCCAAGCTGTCTACGGACTTAGCGAGCTTAACCGCGAGAGGATAAAAAGCGCCCCGCTAGTTGCTAACGCAGGCTGCTACTCTACGTGCGTTTCACTCGCCTTAGTGCCTTTTCTTAAAGAGCATGAAGTGGAAAACGACATTATAGTGGACATAAAGTCTTCTCTTTCGACTGCGGGGCGGGCGCCGAAACCCGAGAGCCACTACACAGAGGTAAAGGAAGACGTATCCGCCCGTGGAACGGGAGGGGATGATCAGAAACATGAGATTCTTCGCGTGCTCTCCGATTTTTTGGGTGTGAAGAAAAAGCTTCTTTTCTTCAATACGCGCGTTCCGGTTAAAAGAGGCATAATGGCCGCTTCGTATCTCAGGCTCCGCTCGGAGATTTCCCCCGATGAGGTAAGAGAACTTTACGCCGGGTTCTACGGAGATGATGCTTTCGTCCGGGTCTGTGACGAGTTGCCAGGGATGGCGTCTGTTTCCGGTTCCAACTGCATCTCTTTGGGGTTCTGCGAGCGGGAAGGACATCTTGTCATCGTATCGGTTCTTGACAATCTCATGAAAGGGGCCGCGGGCCAGGCTGTTCAGAACATGAACATCATCTTCGGGTTTCCCGAGGACACGGGACTCAGACAGGTTCCCCTTTTCCCGTGACGGGGCGATGAGAAATTACTGCGAAATACTTTATTCGAACCTTGAGCGAAATCCCCGGGGAGCGGCCGTATGGTACGAGGGAGAAACCTACAGTTACGCGCAGTTCTGCGGTTTTGTTGACGGCTTTTCCTTGTTTCTTTCCAGGCAGGGAGTGTCACTGGGGGACAAGGTGTGCGTTTTCCTCCCCAATTCGCTTTCGCTTGCTGTATCGGTTTTCTCGATAGCAAGACTCTCAGCCGCATGTGTTCCGATCGACAGCGCCTCCGGAACCGAGGAGATAAGACACTGCCTTGAGTTCTCAAAGCCGGCCCTGATCGTTACGGACGAATCTCTTGCGCATACCATAAATACCGTTTCCGGAGACATAAACACCGTTTGCGTGACCCGGGATAACTTTCTCGGCGACGCTCCCGCGGATCCGCCCGGAAACCATTGTTCGCAGAAAGCCATCTACCTGTTTTCCACGGGTTCAACCGGTAAGCCCAAGTGCGTTGCGAGAAGCCACGCCAACATGATCGCCCTTGCCCGAAATCACACGGCCACAATAAACTGGGATAGCGGGGACAGGATTCTTTTTTCGATTCCGATATCGCATACCTATGGTCTCGGGAACTTCGTAAGCGCCGTAAGCGTCGGGGCGTGCTGCTATTTCCTCCCGAGATTTAACAGAAAAGAGGTTCTCAGAGTGTTAGAAGAAGAACGGATAACGGTCTTTCCCGCCGTCCCGTTCATGCTTGATGCCCTCGCTCGAAGCGCGAGCCGCGGGGATTATGATTTCCCGCGCCTAAAGCATGTTATCTCCGCCGGAGCTCCCCTGCCCGAGGAGACCTTTTTTTCCTTCCACAGGGCTTTCGGCATCCACCCCCGCCAGCTCTACGGTTCCTCTGAGACCGGGGTGATGGCAATCAATATCGCGGAGAACATAGAGGAGAAGCGCCTTTCGGTCGGAGTGCCGGTTGAAAACGTCGTTATAAAGGTAGTCTCGGAGGTCGGGGGAGAACTTCCGGTCGGGCAGATCGGCGAGATAATAATAAGGAGCCCTTCCATGACAGACGGCTACGTTGATTTTCCGGAAGAAACCGAGAGGGTTTTTGTTGACGGTTTTTACCACACGGGGGATCTCGGAATGTTCGATGGCGACGGGTATCTTTTCATTCGCGGAAGAAAGAAGCTTTTCATCAACATCTCCGGGAACAAGGTTGACCCGTTTGAAGTTGAGAACCTGCTTATGACTCACGGGAAAGTAACGGAAGTTGCGGTGATAGGAACCCTTGGAGCCGGGGGCAGGGAAGAGGTAAAGGCCTTTATCGTGGCGGACGGACTCACGAGGCGGGAAGTTGTCGACTTCTGCAGGGGGAAAATTTCTGACTACAAGATTCCCGCGAAGATGGAATTTGTGGAAGCGCTTCCAAGAAGCCCGGCAGGCAAAGTGCTCAGGGAGAAACTCAAGTGACCGAGCGAAAAGAAGTTCTTGGGGAAAAGATAAGGCGGCTTGTCGTCGGCAAGTTCAATCTCGACATCAGGCCCCAGGAGATACTGGCTGAACAGTCGCTTATTGAACTCGGAGTCGGCGTTGATTCCGTTTCCACGCTTGAATTCATTATGGAGCTTGAAGAGGAGTTCGGGGTCTTAATTGACGAGTCCGAGGTTTCTCCCGCGGTTCTTGAGACCGTTTCGAGCCTCTCTGAGTTTATTCTCTCGCTTAAGTGATCTGCTTTTATTTCTTGTAGAGGTTGGTTATCGGGAAGCGTCGGTCCTTTCCGAAGGCAAGCGACGTTATTTTTACCCCCGGGGCGCTCTGCCTTCTTTTGTATTCGTTCGTGTTTACCATCCTGATTACTCTGCGCACTACGCTTCTTTTCTCCCCGAGCCCTACTATGTCGTCGACCCCGAGACCGTCTTCCACATAAGCTTTCAGTATCCTGTCGAGCGTGTCGTATTCTGGGAGCGAGTCGGTGTCTTTCTGGTCCGGGCGAAGCTCGGCTGAGGGAGGCTTTTCTATAACGGATTTCGGTATTATCTCTTTTTCCCGAAGGCGGTTGTAATAATGAGAGAATTCGTAAACCATGGCCTTGGGCACATCCTTTATCACCGCGAATCCCCCGGACATGTCCCCGTAGAGGGTGGAATAGCCGACCGCGAGTTCACTTTTATTAGAGGTGGCGAGTACCAACCACCCGAACTTGTTTGAAAGTGCCATGAGGATATTTCCTCTTATTCTCGCCTGGATGTTCTCTTCCGTTACGTCTTCTTCCATGCCGGAGAAAAGCTCGGCGAACATTTCCTCATAGCACTTAAAAGCATTTTCTATGGGAATGCTGAGAAGTTCGATTCCGAGGTTGCGCGCGAGTTTCTCTGCGTCTGTAACGCTTCCCTCGGAGCTGTACATCGAAGGCATGGAGACTCCGATGACTTTTCCGGGTCCTACGGCTTCTGTGGCAATGGCGGCTGTAAGCGAAGAATCTATCCCGCCGCTTAACCCGAGCACCACTTTCTTAAAGCCGTTTTTTCTTATGTAGTCCTTGGTGGCGAGCACGAGGGCCAAGAAGGCGCCCTTAATCGGGTCTTCGGAGCGATTGGCCTCGGTTTCGGGGATTTTCACTTTCCGCTTTGTCTTTGCAGGTCTAAGCGTGAACGCTTCCATATGGTTTTCTTCAAAGGAAAGCTCATATCTCGTTTTTCTTATGGTAGGGGTATTAAGCCTTGATTTGTAAACCCTCTCGGGGTTAACGTCGCAGACCAGCAGGTCTTCCTCGAAGTTTTGAGCAGTGGCGACGATCTCGCCTTTTTCGTCTATGAACATGCTGTTTCCGTCAAACACAAGCTCGTCCTGCCCTCCGACCATGTTGCAGTAGGCTATTATTGTGTTGTAGTCGACCGCCCTTGTGGCGAGCATTCTCTCTCTTGCCAAGGGCTTTCCCATGTAGTAGGGGGAAGCCGAGAGGTTGAATATGATCTGGGCGTTTCCCAGCAGTACCTGACTTCTTATGGGTTCTCCGGGGTACCATATGTCCTCGCAGATCGTGACCCCGAAAGTCATTTTTCCGAAGGAATAAACGGGAAACCGTCTTTCTGACTGGAAATAGCGGTTCTCGTCGAACACCCCATAGTTGGGAAGGCGGAGTTTGTGGTATACGTCAATTGCCTCTCCTCTCTGGATTACGGCCGCTGAGTTGAATATGTCGTCCTTCTTGTCGACAAAGCCCACTATGACGACCATGTTGTCCGGACAGTGCTTCTTTATTTCGTCAAGCGCCCGGATGTTATCGTCGATGAATTCAGTTTTAAGAAGAAGATCCTCGGGAGGGTAGCCCGTAACGGCAAGCTCGGGAAAACACAGGATATCTATATCGAGACCTCGTGCCGCCTCAATCGCTTTGGTTATTTTCTTAGTGTTTCCGGTTATGTCTCCCACGCTCGGGTTGATCTGGGAGAGTCCGGCCCGCAACTGTTTCATCTGAAAACTATACTTGCAACCGCGGGATATTTCGAGAAATTCCAGGGTTACAGGCTATTTGCTGCTTATATTGTGGGAGAGATTTTTCTAGATTCAAGAACATGCTATGGGCATGAGTTCCGTTAATTATGGAATTACATTCCAATATAAACGAAAAAACATGGTTTCAGGTCAAGATGGGGTCGGAAAGTTCACACATCCTGATTTGTGAGGACTTCTTGCAGCGCCAGTTCTGTTCTGCTTCAGAATCAGTTGTTATAGCGCGACAATTAAGATTGTCGCGCTATATCCGTCTCACTGGGGAGAAAAACATAGACGTAGCACTCGCCGTTCACTTGTGTTTCCTAGAAATCATTTTCCAACCCATCCGTCACCCGAGCGCGGGCCCGCTCCTTTCCCATTAGCAGAGCAAGACCCTCTTCGTCCAGAATCGGGTCAGCAATCTTATCCATGGGTTCAAGCAGGTTGTAGGCCCAGAGAAGAGCCATGTAAACGGCGATACCGGTTGATGGCTTACCTTTTTCAGCATCGGAAACCGGACGTGGACCCGTGCCGATTTTCTCCGCAACCCTTTTGATTGTAAGGTTTCTGCGAAGCCGGGCGGTACGCAGATTGCGCCCAAGGCGCTTCAGTGCCTGTTCAACAGTGTACGGAGGAGTAGTATTTAGCAGATTCCTGGCAGTCATAAGCTCTTAAGAGCATTTTATCTGTATTAATAAGCTTTTAAGAGCATACATTTATTTCATAAAAAAGCAAACAATTCATGCCTGAAACCGTTTTGCATTCGTTAAAGATAGCCGACGGGAATCGCAGTAACATCTTCTGACAGTGCGACGTCCCTCTCAACAAAGCAGAAAACCGCCCCGTGTCCTACTTTTTTGCCCAGTTTTTCAAGCAGGTGGAAATGATTGGAAGCCGTGGCTGACGGGGTCGCCGTCTTTTTGAACTCTACAGGATAAAGGCTGTAACCCGTTTCAATCACGAGATCGACTTCTCTTTGGTCAAGATCGCGATAGTAGTAAAAATAGGGAATTATGTATTTGAGTTGACACTTTCATACACTGTTCCTGGCCGAACAGGCCCTACATCAGCCTGCTTCTCTTTCATCCTTCCGACCATGCAGGTTACATTCCCGCCCGCAATCGTGAGTCCACGATGAAGGATATTTATCGCTGCGTTTACATCCCTGTCCGCCTCATAACCGCATGAACATTTATGCGTCCGCACAGACAGAGACTTCTTTACCGTTGCTCCGCAACTTGAGCATTCCTGCGAGGTTCCCCTGGGGTCTACTTCCACCATCTTAATGCCAGCACTCTCGGCCTTCTCATTAAGCAGGGTTATGAGCTTGTCCCAAGTCTGCTCAGATATGCTCTTTGCCAACTTCCCATTGCGAAGCATGTTCTTTGTACTAAGCTTCTCTACCGCTATAAAATCGTAAATCTTTACCATCTCCGCACTCAGGCGGTGAAGGTAATCTCTTTCCTTGTCCGTTACCCTCTGCCATTCCCTGGCAAGGCTAATGACAGCCTTCTTCCAGTTGTTGCTCCCCTTCACCTTGCGGGACACGGAGCGTTGCAGGCGTATGATCTTCTTTCTGTCTATCTCCCGTTTCTCAACCGTCTTGCCGTCGCTTGTGGTAAGACGCTTCGATATCCCCATGTCTATACCCACAGGGTTAGTGACCGGTTTCTCCTCGGGTGTCGCCAGATTGTAAGACAAGGATACTTCTGTACGCCGGGGTTTTCTGGTAATCCTGATTGCTTTTAGCAGTGCGTTCGGAGGGAGTTCCTGAGACGGCTTTACCTCAATGCGGGGCAATCCCTTTATTTTGAGCACAAGCTTGTTTCCCTGCTTCTTGAGCATATGCCAGCACTTATCGCTTATCTCTATGGTACGCCAGCTTCTTCGGCTCTTGAACCGAGGGAAGCCCGCTTTTTCCTTCCTCTCCACCCTTCGGAAAAACGACTTGTACGCCTTGTCAAGTCTCGACAGTACGCCACGGAACACTTTACTGTCTACCGCCTGGTACTCGGGGAAATATGCCCTTACCTCTACAAGTTCCTTGTACTGGTCATAGACACTGCGACTTTTGCCTGTCTTTCTGTAGCAGTCAATGCGGGACTCAAGTGCTGCGTTGTACAGTTCCGTAGACATCGAGAACAGCTTCGTCAACTGCTCATGCCCTGCACTGGACAACTTCACGCTGCATTTGTAAGTTCTTATCATTACTGCATTGTACCTGATTTTCTGACTGTTTGAAACCTAGTCTGTCAACTCAAGTACATAATTCCCATGATTAACCTCATTAATTATGGATTCAGATTCCAATATAAACGAAGAATATCTTCAATTTAAAGACGGCGCTTGATATGTTCTTGAAACAGGTACTGGACAAAGGCATAGAGCTTGTTGGGATGATTTGAGCTAGACAAGCCTGAAAGACAGGTAAACGATGTTTGCGGCGAAGTGAAAAAAGACGCTTGACCATATGGTTCCTGTTCTCATGTACAGATATCCCATGACAAGCGAAGGAAAAAAGGTAAGAGCGTTCTGTGCGCAGTAGCCCCCGCCGGAGAATATGCAGATCACGAGAAAATGCGCCAAGGCGAAAAGCGCGCTTGCCGCGATAACCGCACCCCATCCACCGCCGAGTGTTCTCTGAAGGTATCCCCTGAAGAAAAATTCCTCGGGAAATGCGATGGCCACAAGGTGCGTCAGCGCGAAAAGTGCCGTCGGCTCAACGAACCTAACCGTCTTTCCCAAGTAAGTTGAGAGAAGATATAGGCAGACCACATAAGAAAAAAGCACCGCAATAGAAATTCCCGCTCCCCGCAGCAGTCTCCGCGGATCAAACCTAAAGACGTCCGCTGTGCGGCGGTCAAGCAGAAATGGAACCCAGAGCATAAACCCGGCCGAGAGCAAAAGCGCGTACTCTTGGCCGATTGCGGCCCTTGATATGATTATCGCCGCTATAACCGCCACGTAGGCGGCAAGCGGTATCGCAAGGTTTTTCGAAAGAATTTGTTTCACGGGGAATTTTTTCTCGGTCTGGATTCCGACTATAATACTTGAATATCACGGAAAAAGAGGTATTGCGTCTTCATGAAAATTTCAGAAATAAAAAAACATCTCAGCGCAGAGATAGCTCAAGAGAAGCTTTTCGTGTACGACCAAGTGGGTTCTACAAACGATGTTCTCCGTGAACTCATAGGCGATGGTCTAGCCACAGACGGGGCGGTGGTGGTTTCCGATTCGCAGACTGCGGGCAGGGGGCGCCTGGGGCGAAAGTGGGTTTCTCCTTCGGGCAGAAATCTCTACCTCTCAGCTTTATTTCGCCCGGATATCTCCCCGCAGAAATCTTCTGTTTTCACCTTTCTTGCGTCCTGCGCCCTTGTCCAGGTTTTCTCGGATTACGGAGTCGAGGCCACGATAAAATGGCCGAACGATATTCTCGTCGACGGAAAAAAAATCTCGGGTGTACTCACGGAACTTGGCACCTCAGACGGTGCTGTCGATTACCTTGTGATCGGCATCGGGGTCAATCTCAATTTGTCCGAGGAATTCATCCGTCGCGAGATGGAGGATATTTCAGATAAAACCACCTCTCTTTCTATACTTCTCGGAGAAGACGTAAACAGGGAGAAGTTCTGCGCAGAGCTTATTAACGCGCTTGATCAGTTCTACGGCGAGTTTCGCCGCCGCGGTACACAGGCGATTGTGGATACTTGGATCAAGAGGTGGGGGTTTGTTGGAAAGGAGATATCGGTTGATGTCTCGGGTGAGGTTGTAAGCGGAGTGGTGGAGCGTGTTGACGGAAACGGATTTCTTTATCTGAGAACGGATAAGGGAGATCTTCGCAGGGTGGTTACGGGAGATGCCGTTTTTTAGAGAACCCCGATTATTTCACTTCGAAGCGTGCGCATCAGGTCCATCCACTCGTTTACTGTTTTCTCGCTCTCGTCGCTTACGTCTTTTTTTATGACTATTCCGTAGACCTTGGGCTCTACGGTGCACTTTCCATGTCTTTGCGCGACCATGGAGCCGAATCTGTAGAGTATCTCAAGGGCTTTTCTATCCTTTCCCTCAAACCTGCTCACAAGGACCATCTCGGAGGAGAACCCCTCGAATATCCTGTTCCACAAGGTTGCACTTGACTCCATGTGGAAAGAGAGGATTATGCTTTCAGGTTCTTTTTCCCCTTTGATTTTTTCGGTATTAGCCGTCATCTCCTTTTGTTTATTATAACCACGGTCTGTGCGTGTGCGGAGTTTCGGATTTATGTTATAATTACAGGAAGGCGTCAGAAGAGGTTGCTTGCGCCCTATCAGTTCTCGCGTTGTTTTTTCATAAAAACACAACAGGCGGACAGTTATATGAAGTTGAAGAAACTTCCCGAAAAAAGCGGGCTTTATGATCCTGCATTTGAGCACGATTCCTGCGGAATAGGTTTCGTCGTTAACGTGAAGGGCGTAAGGTCAAACGCCATAATACGCCAGGCCATAACCGTGCTCAAAAACCTTGAGCACCGCGGAGCCTGCGGGTGCGAGCCGAATACGGGAGACGGCGCCGGGATACTGTTTCAGAAACCCCACGGGTTTTTCGCCGACGCTTTGGGGACCGAGGGAATCACCCTCCCGGCGGAGGAGGATTACGGAGTTGGAATGATGTTCCTTTCCCCCGATCCGTCCGTTGAGGAGAAAACTAAAAAGAGACTCGAGGATATAGTCACACAAGAGGGTCAAACTGTTTTGGGATGGAGGGTAGTTCCGACCGACAACTCCTCTCTCGGAGCGACCGCTCTTGGGTGTGAGCCCGGAATAAGGCAGATATTCATCGGCCGGGGAGACGGCACTCCCGCCGGGGATGATTTTGAGAGAAGACTCTACATAATAAGAAAACGCGCGGAGAACGGAATAAAGGCCACGGGGCGCGACGAGCACTTCTACGTGACGAGTTTTTCATCTAGGACCATAGTTTACAAGGGAATGCTTGTCACCTGGCAGCTTGAGCCCTACTTCCCGGACCTTGGGTCCGATCTTATGGAAAGCGCTATAGCGCTTGTGCACTCGCGTTTCAGCACGAACACGTTTCCGAGCTGGGACAGGGCTCACCCCTACAGATACGTGATACACAACGGCGAGATAAACACGCTTCGGGGGAACATAAACTGGATGCACTCAAGGCAGGCCGTTTTGGAATCGGACTTCTACGGCGACGACATAGAAAAGATCTTCCCGGTGATAGCTCCCGAGGGAAGCGACTCCTCATCCTTTGATAATGCGATGGAATTTCTGTGCCTATCGGGCTACTCGATAGAGCACGCCGCGATGATGATGATTCCCGAGCCGTGGTCAAAGCACGAGAGCATGTCCGAGGAGAAAAAGGATTTCTACAGGTTTCACAGCTGCCTTATGGAGCCCTGGGACGGTCCCGCTTCCATAGCCTTTACAGACGGCGAAAAAGTGGGAGCGGTACTTGACAGAAACGGGCTTCGCCCCACGAGATACTACGTTACCAAGGATGACACCGTGGTGCTGGGCTCAGAAGTGGGAGTCCTCGACATACCGCCCGAGAGGGTAAGCTACAAGGGTCGCCTGCTCCCGGGAAGGATGCTTCTTATAGACACGCGTGAAGGCCGCATCGTCGACGATGCGGAACTCAAGCGCAGGCTTTCAACGGAAAAACCCTACGGAAAGTGGCTCGGTGAGAACATGGAGAGCTTCTCGGGGATTATGGAAGGAGAGCCGGCGGAGACTCCGCCCGATTACGACCCCGAAACGCTTCTTACGAGGCAGAGAGTTTTCGGTTACACGTTTGAGGACCTGCGCATTCTCCTGGGTCCGATGTCGAAAAACGCGGTCGAGCCCGTGGGAGCCATGGGAGTCGATACCCCGCTTGCGGCGCTCTCTGACGAATCAAAGCTTCTTTACAACTATTTCAAGCAGATGTTCGCCCAGGTCACAAACCCCGCTATCGACGCCATACGCGAGGAACTTATAACCGGGACCATGGTCACTCTGGGGATGACGGCCAACATACTGCGTCCCGAGGCGAAAAGCTGCGAGAAATTAGAGCTCAAAACCCCGTTTCTCACAAATCCCGAAATGGAGAAGCTTAAGACAATTCGCGAGGGGAAATTCCGCTGCGAAGTGATTCCCACCCTCTTTGATCCCAAAGAGGGAACCGAGGGACTCGAGGAGTCGCTCTTGGGTATATTCGCCCGCGCCGATGAACTCATAGAACAGGGCGCCAACATCCTGGTTCTCTCCGACAGGGGATTTGACGCTCGAAACGCCCCCATTCCCGCTTTGCTTGCGGTCTCGGGGCTACACCACCACCTGATAAGAAACGGAAACAGGATGCGTGCTGCGCTCGTTGTAGAGTCGGGCGAGCCGAGGGAGACTCACCACATGGCGCTTCTTATAGGCTACGGCGCAAGCGCCGTCGCCCCCTACATGGCTTATGAGACCATAAACGGCATGATCCACCAGAACATGCTTGTCGGCATATCTTACGAAGAAGCGGTCTCTGGGTACGTGAAGAGCCTGGTTAAGGGAATAGTGAAAATAATGTCCAAAATAGGCATTTCCACGGTGCAGAGCTACCACGGAGCACAGATATTCGAGGCCCTCGGGCTAAACAGCGAATTTATCGATAAGTACTTCACTTGGACGGCTTCCCGCATACAGGGAGTGGGAGTGGATGTTATAGCGGAGGAGTCGATAAGACGTCACTCAAGGGCTTACGCTGACAGGGACGTTGAGACCGCGACGCTTGAGACCGGAGGGGTTTACAGGTGGAGGCCGGACGGAGAGCGTCACATGTACCACCCGCGCACCGTGCACAAGCTCCAGGAAGCCTGCCAGACGGGAAGCTATGAGAAATTCAGGGAATACACGAAACTCGCAAACGACGAGGAAAAGGAGCATTTTACGCTCCGCGGCCTGATGGAGCTTAAGTACTCGGATGATCCCGTACCGCTTGAAGAGGTGGAGTCGGTCGAGAGCATATGCAGGAGGTTCAAGACAGGGGCCATGTCCTACGGGGCGATAAGCAAGGAGGCCCACGAGAGCCTTGCAATCGCTATGAACCGCATAGGAGCCAAGAGCAACACGGGCGAGGGGGGAGAAGATACCGACAGGTTCACCGCCGATCCGAACGGGGATCTCAGAAGAAGTTCCATAAAGCAGGTCGCTTCCGGCCGTTTCGGCGTCACGAGCGAATACCTTGTGAACTCTGATGAGATACAGATAAAGATAGCCCAGGGTGCAAAGCCGGGTGAAGGGGGACAGCTTCCGGGGAGAAAGGTCTACCCGTGGATAGCCAAGGTGAGGCTCTCGACTCCGGGAGTGGGGCTCATATCACCGCCCCCGCACCACGACATCTACTCAATTGAGGACCTTGCGCAGCTTATCTACGATCTTAAAAACGCGAACAAGCACGCGAGGATAAACGTCAAGCTGGTTTCCGAGGTCGGCGTCGGCACCATAGCAGCCGGCGTGGCTAAGGGTCACGCGGACGTGATACTCATAAGCGGAACCTCGGGGGGAACGGGAGCATCTCCGCAAAGCAGCATACAGCACGCGGGGCTTCCCTGGGAGCTTGGGATAGCCGAAACACACCAGACGCTTCTCCTTAACAACCTCAGAAGCAGGGTGGTTCTCGAGACGGACGGTCAGATGAAAACCGGGAGAGATGTTGCCATCGCTGCCCTCCTCGGCGCCGAGGAGTACGGCTTTTCCACGGCTCCGCTCATAGTGCTCGGATGCATAATGATGAGGGTCTGTCACCTTGACACCTGTCCCGTCGGAGTCGCCACGCAGAACCCCGAGCTTCGAGAGAAATACACTGGAGATCCGGCGCACGTGGTTGATTTTATGCATTTTGTCGCCACTGAGTTCCGCGAGATAATGGCTAAGATGGGTTTTCGGACGGTAGACGAGATGGTAGGCAGAACGGACCGCCTGGAGATGAGAGAATCGCTTGATCACTGGAAGGCCAAGGGCATGGATATAAGCAGCATTCTCTTTCGCCCCGAAGTTCCCGGGGACTGGGGAACCTACCGCCAGATGGAACAGGACCACGGCATACAGAACTCCCTTGATGAAACCGTGCTGATGGATATATGCCGCCCGGCGATTGAGAGAGGGGAGCGTGTTCGCGCCGATGTTCCCATAAAGAACGTTAACAGGACCGTGGGCACCATAGTCGGGAGCGAGCTTACGAGAAGATACGGCCTTGACGGGCTTGAGGAGGATACGATAAGGCTTCATTTCTCGGGTTCTGCGGGCCAGAGCTTCGGGGCCTTCGTTCCAAAAAGCATGACACTTATTCTCGAGGGTGACTCGAACGACTATACGGGAAAAGGGCTTTCCGGAGGGAAAATGATCATTTATCCGCCGAAGGAATCCACCTTTGTTGCGGAGGAGAATATAATAATCGGAAACGTCGCGTTCTATGGGGCCACCGGAGGGGAAGCCTACGTGAGGGGCATTGCCGGGGAGAGATTCTGCGTAAGAAACAGCGGGGTCCGCGCCGTGGTGGAATCTGTCGGAGATCACTGCTGCGAATACATGACCGGAGGCCGCGTCGTGGTGCTGGGTACGACCGGGAGGAATTTCGCGGCCGGGATGTCGGGCGGCCTAGCGTATGTTTACGATCCTGAGGGGGACTTCAAGGGAAGGTGCAATGCCGACTCCGTGTTCCTTGAATTCGTTGAGGATGAGGATGAAGCGGAACTTGCTGGGATGATAAGGAACCATCTTGAGTACACCGGAAGCGAGGTAGCGCGGCGGATATTGGAGAATTGGTCAGAGAGTCTTCCCAGATTCGTTAAGGTGATACCGAAAGACTACAAGAGAATGCTTGAGCATATAAACCGCGCGCAACAAAGCGGTCTTTCGGGTGACGAAGCCCTTATGGCTGCTTTTGAGGAAAACAAACGAGATCTCGCGCGCGTAAGCGGAAACTGACACGGAAGCTTTTACGGAGGAGAAGTTTTTAAATGGGTGATCCCACAGGTTTTATGAATCACAAAAGGAAGCTCGGGCCTGACAGGGATCCTGCCCGCAGAGTCGCCGACTGGGATGAGTTCCACGGCCATCTCCCCGAAAAAGAGCTTGCCATTCAGGGCGCAAGGTGCATGGACTGCGGGGTCCCCTTCTGCCAGGCGGGCCAGATAATCGGCGGCATGACCGCCGGGTGCCCCATAAACAACCTTATACCCGAGTGGAACGATCTGATTTACTCGGGACTCTGGAAAGAGGCACTGGAGAGGCTTCACAAAACGAACAATTTTCCCGAGTTCACTGGCCGCATATGTCCCGCTCCCTGCGAGGGGTCATGCGTTCTCGGCATTAACGAGCCCGCGGTCACCATAAAGAGCATAGAGTGCGCCATAGTCGACAGGGGTTTTGAGGAAGGATGGATAACCCCCGAGCCCCCGGAGCGAAGAACCGGGAAGAAAGTCGCCGTCATAGGCTCCGGGCCAGCGGGACTTTCCTGCGCCGCGCAGCTTAACAAGGCTGGGCATCTGGTGACAGTCTTTGAGAGGGATGACCGCATCGGCGGACTGCTCATGTACGGAATTCCCAACCCCCATCTCGACAAGAAAATAGTTGACCGCCGCGTCGATATACTCTCGAAGGAAGGAATTGAGTTTGTCACCAGCACGGAAGTGGGAGTGGATATCGACGGAAACGAGCTCACGGAGAACTTTGATGCGGTCGTTATATGCACGGGAGCTACAAAGCCCCGGGACCTTCCTATTGAGGGAAGGGACCTTGAGGGAATCCACTTCGCTATGGATTTCCTTAAGATGAACACAAAAAGCCTCCTTGACAGCGGACTTGACGACGGCCGCTACATCTGCGCCGCGGATAAGGACGTCATTGTTCTCGGGGGTGGCGACACCGGAACCGACTGCGTTGCGACATCCATGAGACACGGATGCAGAAGCCTTCTTCAGTTCGAAATACTTTCCAAGCCCCCGACCGGGAGGGCTGTGGATAACCCGTGGCCCCAATGGCCCAGGGTGTACAGGCTTGATTACGGCCAGCAGGAGGCCATGGCTGTTTTCGGAGAAGATCCGAGAAGGTACCAGGTTCTTACCAAGAGATTCACAGGGGACGCAGAGGGCAGGGTGGCGGAACTTGAGACCGTGCGCATTGAGTGGTACATGGGGGATGACGGAAGGATGACTTTCCGGGAAGTGGAGGGTTCCGAGCAGAAATGGCCGTGCGGGCTCGTGCTTTTGGCCCTTGGGTTCCTTGGACCCGAGCAGGAGCTCCTCCAGCAGATGAATATCCGTACCGATGAGCGCTCAAACGCCATGGCTGAGTACGGAAAGTACACAACGAACGTCGAGGGAGTTTTTGCCGCGGGGGACTCGCGCAGGGGACAAAGCCTTGTGGTGTGGGCTATAAACGAGGGAAGAGAGGCCGCGAGAGAGTGCGACAGATATCTTATGGGATCAACCGATCTTCCATAATAGGCTAAACCCGCCGCGAGGAGGAATTTCCAGATGGCTTTCGCTGATCCTGAAGAGCAATTAAAGGTAATAAGAAGGGGGACCGAGGCGATAATTCCCGAAGAGGAGCTTCTTTTGAAACTCGAAGCTTCAAGGGAGAACGACCGCCCCCTTAAGGTAAAGGCAGGGTTCGACCCCACCTCTCCCGACTTGCACCTGGGCCACGGTATAATTCTCAAGAAACTCCGCGATTTTCAGACTCTGGGCCATGAGGTCCTTTTCCTGATAGGGGATTTCACCGCTTATATAGGAGACCCCTCGGGCAGGAGCGAAACCCGCCCTTCGATTTCAAAAGAGGAGATAATCAAGAACTCAAGGACCTACGAACGCCAGGTTTTCAAGGTTCTTGACAGAAAAAAGACCCAGATTCTTTCAAACTCCCGCTGGCTCAGCAAACTCGATCCGGAAGAGTTCCTCGGGCTTACCTCTCTTGTTAACGTTTCGCGGATACTGGACCGGGACGATTTCTCAAAAAGGTACAGGGAGGGAGTGTCCATTTCTCTAAGGGAGTTTATATATCCCCTGGTGCAGGCATACGACTCGGTGCAGATGCATTGCGACGTTGAACTCGGCGGCACCGATCAGACCTTCAACATACTGCTCGGCCGCGATTTCCAGAGACATTACGGACAGTCCCCTCAGGTGGGAGTCTTTCTTCCGATACTGGAAGGAACAGACGGGGTTAAGAAGATGTCAAAGTCTCTTGGGAACTACATAGGTCTTGACGAATCTCCGCAGGATATATACGGAAAAATGATGTCGATTTCAGACAAGCTTATGTGGAGATACTATCTTCTTTTAAGCGCCCACAGTGAAAAAGAGATACGAAATTTAAAAGCCAGGCACCCAATGGATGCTAAAAAGGCGCTTGCAAAAGAAATCGTCTCCTGGCTGCATGACTTCGAGGGAGCCGTTAAAGCCGAACGGGATTTTGAAACCAAGTTCTCAAAGAGGTCTTTTCCCGAAGACGCAAAGGAGAAAGTATATGTTGCCGGCTCCCGCAAGGTGGTTGATCTTGTTGTAGGAGTGTCCGATTCCGTCAGCACTAAGGGGGAGGCTAAAAGGCTCATATCCCAGGGAGGGCTTGTCATTGACGCAGAGAAGTACACCGATCCGAATTCTGATTTTCCCGAGAAAGCCGCTTTTGAGGTTAAGATTGGAAAAAAAGAGTTCCTGAAAGTCGTTATCAACTAATTCAGCCTGTCTTTTTCTTGTGGCGGCACAAACTAAAAGACCTGATCCTATAACCTGAGGAAACAGAACATGGACAGAAAATTCCCAAATGCTCCCGGAGGGGAAGACAGTATCTTTGAGAGTCTGACAAGAAACAGCGGGGATGGTTATTATGACCCGCTGACAGGAGGCTTCTGCGCGAATGAAGAAACAGAAGGTCCGTACAAATCCAAAGGGGACCTTGAAGATGAATGCAGTAAGGTGATTTCCAAGCTCGACCGTCTGATAAAGCGCGATCCTCGCAATTCACGCCTCTATTACGACAGGGGAACTGCGAAAGGTTATATGGGCCGCATCGAAGAGGCGATAGCCGACTACAAAAAAGCCATAAGTCTTGATCCCCGTAACACAGACGCCCACGTTGATCTTGGACATTGCTATACAATACTCTATCGCCACGCCGAAGCCGTGGCTGCCTATGACAAGGCTATCCGTCTCAGACCGAGGAACGCCATGACCTACTGCGATCGAGGGAGCAACAAGATGGCTCTTGGCCGCATTGAAGAGGCTATAGCCGACTATGACGAGGCCATACGTCTTGATCCCGAAGATTCAGGGTTCTATATTGAAAGGGCGCGGGCGAAAGTACGTTTAGGGGGCATTGAGGAATCGATAGAGGACTATGACGAGATTATTCGTCTTTGTCCTGAAGAGCCACTTGCCTACTGCAACAGGGGAGTTGCGAAAGGTTATCTTGGCCGCCACGAAGAGGCTATAGCCGACTATGACGAGGCCATACGTCTTGATCCCGAAGATTCTGGATTCTACATTGAGAGGGCGCAGGCGAAAGTCCTTCTGGGGCGCTTCGAAGAGGCGATAGCTGACTATGACGCGGCCATCCGCCTTGATCCCGGGCCGGAGGAGTTCTACAATCGGGGGCTGACGAACATAAGCCTCGGCCGCAATGAGGAAGCCCTGGCGGATTTTGACGAGATTATACGTCTTGATCCCGAAGATTCTGGATTCTACATTGAGAGGGCTGACGTGAAGGTCCTTCTGGGGCGCTTTGAAGAGGCGATAGCTGACTATGACGAGGCCATCCGCCTTGATACTGAGTATCCGTTTGCCTACCACAGCAGGGGACTTGCAAAGGACAATCTTGGCCGCAACGAGGAAGCCCTGGCAGATTTTGAGAGAGCCCTTACACTTAACCCGGATATTCACGAAATATACAACGAACGTGCGATGGAATTCCTGTTGTCGGGTCACACTGAGCGTGCGATGATTGATATGGATATAGCAATCCGCATCAAACCTGATTTCGCAGAAGGCTTCTACGGTCGGGGAGTGACGAATCTGCTTCTCCGCCGCCTCGGGGAAGCCCTGGCTGATTTAGACAGAGCCATAAACCTCGGTTTTGAGACCGTCGAATCTTATCGGGCCCGTGGATTGGCAAAGATTAATCTTGCGCGTACGCAAGAGGAACAAGCCGTGGATTCAGAAGACGCGGCGCGCGCCGTCGTCGAGGACAATTCCGGAGGGGAAGAGGCAAAGACACATTTTCAGCTTTACCAAGAGGCGATAGTAGATCTGGACAAGGCGATTGAGCTTGCCCCCGAACATCCTCAGGCTTATGCCCTAAGGGCGATTGCAAAAGAGCGTGTGGGAGGAAAAGTGGAAGCGGTCGATGATTTACTGAGGGCGTTTGACATCGACCAGATCTCAGGCGAAGAGCGAAGCATTCTTTCACGCGCATTCCCTGAACTGGTTGACTCCGAGAAAAATCCGTAAACCAATACCGGGACGCGCGCGGACATGAGTTCCCTGTTTATGGAAGCGTTTTTGCCTGCGACCGTGTGCCTGCCCAAGTGAAGTCTGCATCCAGTACTGTCCGCACGGGGAAGAATAACAGGCGCGGGGGAGCAACGAGGAAATTATCCGGTTTACCAAAGGAAAAAGCGAGTCAGCCTGTAAGCCGAGTTCTGTCAAGCACGGCCATTCATCTGAGATATCTGTTACCAGAATACCTTAAGCGACTACCCGAAAACCAGGGCGGGCAGCCCTGACCGGACCGTGGTCCGGGTGTTTCCCTATTTGTCTTTCTTCGGGCGGGGTTTGCCTTGCCTCCTCCATCACTTTCGGAGCGGTGGTCTCTTACACCACCTTTTCACCCTTACCGGAGCGCCTGCGGCGCCCAGGCGGTATATTTTCTGCTGCACTTTCCGTTGTCTCGCGACACCTGGCTGTTAACCAGCGCCCTGCCCTGCGAAGCTCGGACTTTCCTCCCGCAGACAAGCCACGGGCGACCGCACAGCCGACTCGCTAACCGTTAAAGTATCTGTCAATAGCCTCGTTCGCAAGTCTGTCGGCCTCGGTGTTTCTCTCCCTCGGTACATACTCTATTTTCAGGGCCGCAATCCGGGAGGCGAGTTTTTTAGCCTCAGAATGCAGGATTCTGAGTTTGGGATCCTTTACTCTCCAGAGGCCGTTCATCTGGTTTGCGACGAGTTTGGAATCACTGTGGATTTTCACCTCGGAGTTTACTTCAGCCACCAGATAACGCAGGGCTCGTATAAGCGCCTTGTATTCCGCCTCGTTGTTCGTTCCCCTGCCGATATACTCCCTTATTTCTTCTCTTGTCGAGTCGGGGAGAATTACGAGAATACCGATGCCGGACTCTCCCGGGTTTCCCCTTGAAGCTCCGTCTATATAGACTTCGGTTGTTTTCTTAGCAGACATGTTTTTAATTTGGGCAACCACTCAAGCGGCTACGATTTTGTGTAGAGGATCTTCTTGCAGTTCGGGCACTGGACCAGTTCTGCCTGTTTCAGTATTTCGTTGTAGAGCTGAGGCGGGATGTTGATGTTGCAGCTTGTGCATTTCTCGTTTTCGGCAAGCGCGAGTGCCATGCCGTTTTTTTTGAAGATTCTTTCGTAAAGCGGAAGTATTTTCGGGTCTACAGTGGAAAGGATTTCGCTTTTTTCCTTCTCTGCCGGTTTGCGGGAGATTTCCAGCTCTTCAATCTTTTTTTCTTTTTCCGCAATTTGCTGCGCGTACTGCTCTTTGAGAGTCGCGTAGTTTTCCTTTTCCTCGCCAAGAGCAGTTTCGGTTTCTTCGATCTCAGCCATTACGGAGATCGTCCGGTCTTCTATTTCGAGGTTTTCCTTTCTGGTATCGGTTATTTCCTTCTGAAGCGCTTCGTATTCCCTGTGGGTCTTTATGGAGAATAGCCGCTCCTCGGATTTTTTTATGGATTCCTGGTTTGAGCTAAGTGAGGATTCAAGGTTGTCTCTCTGCGTCTTGAGTTCTGAGAGATTTGTTTCCTTGAGACTTATCGATTCTTCTTTTTCCAGAAGGTCTTTTTTAAGGTTGTTGATTTCGTCTGGGTATCTTCTAAGCCCTTCGGTTAACTCTCTTATTATCAGGTCAACCGTCTGAAGTTTCTGCAGGCTTTCGATACGTTGTTCCATGATTCTTTATTTCAGGTGAACCAACCCCGATTTACCTTTCGGGGAAACAAGCATTTTGGGACTTTCGGAGGGAGTTGCTTCGGCTTTCTCTTTATTGACCTTCATGGTCTCTCTTTACTCAATTCTGGGCCCACCCGGACTCGAACCAGGGACCGACGGATTATGAGTCCGCTGCTCTAACCAACTGAGCTATGGGCCCTAATAAAACTAGGCAACAGAATATAGTTAATCGAGTTCTTTTGTCAAATTGCCGGAAGGATCTCCATGTAGAGCTATCTTCGACCCCGGGCACTTGAGAGTTTTCTCCTCTCTGTCAGAAGACGGTTGCCGAGCAGAGCGGCAATTATTGCGAGAGCAGCCAGAATGAACCGTGAGGCGTTTTCTCCCGCTTCGCCGCCGGAAGCGACGGCGCATCCACCTGCGTTTTGCGTCTCTCTGATCGATTCTATTTCGGCGCCGCAGTTGTCATTACCTATGAAGGTCAAATGATCACTTTCGATCCACTGTGCAAACTCTTTACTTTCCGGGTTGCATATGCCGGTTCCGCTTATATCAAGCTCCCTCAGGTTCGTTAAGTCTGCAAGCCCCGGAGGGAGTTTCCCTTTCAAGTCGGGGTTGCCGGACAGATCAAGTCTCTCAAGGGCGAAAAGCGCGAAAATGGCGTCGGTTATATTCCCGCTGAGCTCAAGTTCGGAGAGATCGAGTGCGCTTACTCTTCCGTTTCCGTTTGTCGCCACTCCGTTCCAGACGGAGTATAAAAACGGGTCTGTCTCATCTTCAGGGAACCAGCCCTCAAGCGAAGAACCGCCGTTAACCTCGTTAACCGTTCTGAGAGCGGCCCTATCCACCCTTTTTCCAAGCTCATCAGAAATCGCTCCCGAAAGCCCGACGTTACCCCAAAGAGCAAGTTCCTCAAGGTTTAAGAGAGTTTCAAGTGCCGCGGTGGGAATCGCTCCCGAAAGCTTGTTATCGTTGAGGCGCAGAATCTTGAGTTTTTCAAGTTTTCCCATGTCTTCATGCAGAGTCCCGAGGAGATTGTTATCTTCAAGTCGAAGCTCCGTCACCCTTGCGTCTGAATCCGTTGTGACTCCGTACCACATCCCGAGCGGCTTTTCACTGTTCCAGTTGTTGTTATGGGTCCAGTCGTTGCCTCCCGATGCTCTGTAGATTGCCAAAAGAATGTCGCTGTCGGAGCTTGCTGTTTCCTCATCGGAGTCGTTATCCGCGGCATTGCTCGTCGGAAATCCCCCCTGAAAGCCCGATGTTCCCCCACCGGTGCCGGCATTATCGGTGTTGTCTGCACTGTCGTCATCATCGAGGATTGTGACCGTTACGCGATCTTGAGATCCCGCATTGATTCCAACTGGTAGCGAACTGCCGAGCTCAATGATAACGGTCTCGTCGGTCTCATCTTCACCGTCGTTTGTCACCGTGAATGTTGTTGTGCCGGTGCGGCTGCCATCGGCAATGCTAATGGATGAGGCGATGATGTAATCCTCGGGTTGCGCCGTGGTCCCGGTCGCGCGTATCTGGATCGGAATCTGTATTGCCCTCCCGGAAGTGTTGGCGCCGGCAAGTGTAGCTGTGAGTACAAGCGGGGTGCCGCCTTCTGTAATCGAGCCATTTCTGTTTATCGACAGGTTGACGGATTCGGTGCTGCTTTTCGGGGTCCAGGGTGGCAATGGATTGGGCAGATCGTTTGTTGTTTCAACCACGTGGACGTGAACGCACAACAGTAAAGCTTTGTCATCCGGACTGCAGGAGACTTTCTCTCCCATACTAAAAGCGAAGGCCTGCTCCTTTAGCCCGGTTTTGACATAGGACTCTGACTCTACGACTGCGACCCATCCCAGGTTTTTGTCTCCACAGGGCTTTATCCCAGCGTAAGCTTCGTTGGCCCAGACTATTTTTGTGGAGCGGAGAACCCATTTGTTCGTAATCTGAGTCACGAGGTCCTGGCAGTTTGTGAGCGCTAATGTGTTTTTGGTTATGTCATTGATTCCCTTCACAACCCACAGGGTGCCTTCGGTGTCCGTAGCTTCGGTCCACACAGCTTCCTCGATGGATCTGTACTCCCACCATGTCTGCGCTTGGATACAGGGGGCGGAGGCGAGAGTTGCTGCGATAGAGGCTATCAATATGAACAGCCACCGCTTGCGGTGTGTGTATCCTTTGCCGGTTCGGATCCCGCCGGGGGCAGCGCGCGACGGACACGTAGGGGTTAAAAGGAAATCCGCAAGTGCTTTCATAACGTTCACAGTATCTGACATGAAGGCGGCGGGCGGTTTCCCTGCTGCTGAAAGTGCCATGTGCGGAATCTTTTCTCGCTCATTTTTTCTGATCTTGGATATGATGCAAGACTATACCGGTATCCTGCGCGAACACACAAGAACAATTCATTAGTGTCTTGATGTCAATCAAGCAATTTCAGTTGGCAAAACAAAGAAGGGGCTATGGTTTATACAGACCAGAATCCAGAGCTTGTAAAGAAGAACTATCGCCACGAGGCGGCAAATCACGGTGTGGGAGAATATATCAAGGGACAAGCGCATACAAACGGCGTGGAGTCTTTTTGGGCTATGCTCAAACGTGGACACGTGCGGTGTTTATCACAAGATGAGCAAAGAGCATCTGCAAAGATACGTTGACGAGTACGCAGGAAGGTGCAACATCAGGCCGCTATGGAACAGATGGGCGTTATCTTCAAGGGGATGTAGGGGAAAGGGCTTGCTTGCCGAGAGTTAATCCAAACGGGCAACTAAGTATATAATCCCCTGATTTTTTTATTTACTTTTCCCACCTTTCAGTATATAATCGAAATTGCTTGTAGTTAAAACGACCCCGCTCCGTCGGGTCTCCGTTAATACAACACCCGTTCCAGGGAAATAAGCGGAAAGTCCAACTCGTTTTGACTACAAGCAAGGCCCGGCACCCATTGAGGTTCCGTGAGAGAATAGACGATACAAGATTTGAAGGAGGAGCTATTATGAAGTTGTTTAGCGGGTTTTTGCTTGTACTTGCTTTTTTGGCCGTTAGTGCCTGTACCGATGAAGAAACTACAGAGGTGGTAAAGATATTATGTTCAACAACTGGAGAGTTACTTGAGGAAGGCGAAAAGTGCCCACCGCCAGAAGATACAAGTAACAACAACACACCGGGAAATCAGGGAGGGTCGACTGGAGGCCAGACGGATACGGATACTGACACCAACAAGGGGGAACCGACCAGACAGGACTGCAAAAACCAGGTTATGGTTGCTACATCCGACGAGGAGGGGAAGCGATTTGAGGGAACTACGGGGGACGATATTATCTGTGGTAATGAGAGAAATGACGTAATTGATGGTAGAAAAGGCGATGACACTATATTTGGCGGTCCAGGTAACGATACTCTTATCGGTGGTGACGATAGAGATGTACTGAAAGGTGAAGCAGGCAATGATACTCTCAGTGGAGGTCAGGACAATGACACTCTCGACGGTGGAGGCGGAACGGATACTGCTGACTACAGTAAGGAGTATGATGCCAATACTGGTTGTGAAGAAGGAATAGATAAAGTCTGTGACGCTGTAGTAGTTAATTTGGCAGAAAGGCATGCCACAGATACTTATGGGGATGAAGATACGCTTATAGGTATTGAAAATGTTATAGGCAGTAGACGATACAATCATAGGTGATGATGGCCCTAATGAAATTGAAGGCGGCGGTGTGGACAGCGGTGACGAAGGGACTGAGACATTGAACGGTGGAGGAGGAAGCGATACGATTGTTGTAACCACTACCTTTAGTTTAGCCGCACCAGGCAACGACTTTGAAATTACCAGCATTGAAAATATAAAAGCAAAAGCCAAGGCTTCTGGAGCTATCGATCTTACAGGCGACGAGAAAAACAATGTTCTTACAGGTAACGAAGGTAACAATGTTCTTACAGGTGGTGCCGGTAATGACACGCTGGTTGGCGGCGCGGGGGATGATAAGTTGATTGGTGGTACTGGGATGGACAGGCTTACGGGCGGTGCGGGAGAAGATTGTTTCCAAATCGACCTCGATGAAATTACTGCTCTCATCGAGAAGATTACCAACGCACCAGATGCGGGTAAAGCTAAGGCAATCTCTGATGCGAGGGCCGCAATTAGTGCGACAAGGGACAGCGTTATGGATTATAGCGACGTAGATACTATTTCTGGTGTCGAGGGAACAGATGTGGGACAGATATCATCAGTCAGTTCTGGAAGTCTTTCCGTAATCCTTGTTGCTGCCGAATTAGACAATAATAATGAAGTTGTTGCACCAGCGAAAACAGCGGAATTAATGAGAGTTAACGGGCCTGCTAGGGCAACCATAGAATTCGTCGCCAATTGTCTGTAAATGAAACTACAACATAAAGGAACTGGTTGAACAGTCGGTGCTTGAGTTCTCGCACCTCCCGTACTCTGTTCGTAAAAGCCTAGCAAGCTATCCAGTTCCATTTTGATTATAACAACAAATGGGGATGCAGCTCAACAGGCAGAGCATTCATTTAAGAATTACGAAGCATCAAGGGGTTGCGGGTTTGAGTCCCGCAACCTCCATTTCTCATTATTTGTGCGGGGCGGCGTGGTGGTCTATATTAGGCTCAAAAAAACATAGGTCCTCGCCATGCGCCCGATTTTCTGGAGTATAACTCTAACACAAAAAAACCTTTCAAGCTCTCACAAGATCAAATCCGACTGTCCTTGAGGGGAGTCCACAATTACATTGTCGTATTTCGATGCGAAGATTGTGTCAAATTATCGGTTACAAAATGTAAAAAGTGGTTTTCAGGTTCCCTGAGTTCACCGGGAAACAAGAAGATTTCCCCTTCCAGGATCCCATGAACCCCTTACCTTGAATACTGACGAGAGAAGCTTTTCGGAAAGAACTTGCGGTGGCTCTCCGTGGGCGAAGACCCGCCCGTTTTCAAGTACAAGTATCCTGTCGCAGAACCTGCCCGCGAGATCAAGGTCGTGGAGAACCGCGACAACCCCCTTTTCCTTACGCGAGGTAGACCTCAGAAGCTCCATCAGGGCGAACCTGTGGTGTATGTCAAGGTGAGAGCAGGGCTCGTCAAGGAAGATGAAGCCGGTTTCCTGCGCAAGAACTCTCGCGATCGACACTCTCTGGCATTCTCCTCCGGAAAGCGTGGTCACTTTTCTATCGGAAAACCCTTCCATGTCCACAAGCGAAAGACAGCGCTCCGCGCGCTCTATGTCTTCCTTGCTTTCTCTCTCGAGGATTCCAAGATGCGGATACCTCCCCGTAAGCACCACTTCGAGTGCGCTCAGGGGAAAATCAAAATACGAGGTCTGCGGGAGAAACGATATTTTTCTGTAAAGCTCACTTGCTTCGTATCGGGAGATATCCTCTCCGTCAAGCAGAATACATCCCGCCGTGGGACTGATTATCCGGACAAGAAGACGGAGTAAAGTGGATTTCCCCGCGCCGTTTGGGCCGATTATGCCCAGAAACTCGTTTCTTTTGATCTCGAAGCTTACGTCATCGACTATTGTTTTTCCGTTTACGCCGTAACTGAGCTCCGATGTTCTTATGGATTCTATCTGCATTCTATCCGATTTCTCTCCCGCTGAAATTCCGCCTCAGCAGAAACACGAAGAAAGGAACTCCGATAAGGGAAGTGATTATTCCGAGGCGAAGTTCCTGAGGGCTCATTACGGTTCTTGCTATAAGGTCCGCTACGGGCAGAAATATGGCCCCGGCGATAAAACTCGCGGGCAGAAGCCGGCGATGATCCACTCCGATCAGCAGTCTTACCGAGTGCGGAATTATAAGTCCGACGAACCCCACGATGCCGCTTACAGCCACGCTTGCTCCGACTATCAGGGAACTTAGGATTATTAGATGTTTGGTCGTTTTCTCTATGTCAATGCCGACGGTCTTCGCCGTCTCGTAGCCGAGCAGCCTTGCGTTTAGGTTCTTCGCGTAGAAAAGCAGAGCGACCGAGGCGGCAAGCACTGGAACCGCGGCCATTGCGAAATGCGTCCAGGTGCGCGAGTCGACCCCGCCCATTATCCAGAAAAGCATTTCCTTCATTGACCACGCGTTTGATACCGAAAGCACGAAAGTCGTTAGGGAAACAAAAAGCGTTCCGAGGGCCACCCCGCAGAGAAGAAGCGTCGTGTTCTCGACAAAGCCCCTGTAACGCGATATCCCGTAGACCGCGTATGCTGTGAGAAGGGTGCCCCCAAACGCGGCAAGCGGGAGCAGGAGAAACCACTTCTGATGAGCGCCGGTATAGATCGCCAGAACGGCGAAAAAGGCTCCTCCGCTTGACCAGCCCAGTATCCCGGGTTCGGCCAGGGGATTTCTGAACATCGCCTGCATCACGGCCCCCACAATCGAGAGCCCCCCTCCTATGGTGGCGGCGAGCAGAACTCTGGGGAGCCTAACGTTCCAGACGATAAGTTCCTGCGATTTTCCGATTTCCGCCCCGGCATCAAGCCAGAGCAGCTTGCCGGCTATTATGCGGATTACCTGGTCAAACGGAATACTCACCGCCCCGAGCGATACGCACAAAACAACGGTCAGCACGAGCAGTGAGGCGAGTGCTGCGTATATGGAAAGGGTTTTCTTACCGGTCGGCATCGTTATCTGCTCTGAACATGAGGTTTACCAGATCAACTACGGCCTGTGCCGCGTAATGAGACGCGGCGTCTAGATGTTTTCCCGCGACGACTATGATTTTTTTGTCTCTGAAGGTGGAATTTCTGAACATCTGGCCGACAAAATCAGGGTGAGATGGATTATAACTACTTGTAAGCACCAGGTCAGGGTTGTTCTGGATTACGTACTCGGTAGATATGTTGCTGTGTCCTCTAAGCCCGAGTCGGGCCGGGATGTTAATGCCCCCGGAGTTTTCTATTATATCGTTTATGGTTGAATCCTTGCCGACTGTGAACCCGGGAGCTCCGTAAAAAAGGACCGTCGGGGCTTTCGCGCGAGGCGGAATTTTTGCCCTGGCCTCCGCAATATCTCTTTCCATTTTTTCTACGAGGCCTTTTGCCGCGGCTTCCTCGCAGACGGCATCTCCAATCAGTTTTATATTCTTTTTTATGCTTTCAAGCGAGACGATTTCCTGGAGCACCAGCACCTTTATTCCCGCTGCCTCAAGATGCGTGCGTATGTTAGGGTTGGTATAATCCGCGACTATCACCAAATCCGGGGATTTTGCGATTACCTGCTCAAGGTTCGCCCGGACCTGGGGGATTCCCCTTGCTTTTTCAACCACGTTTGAAATAAGCGGGTCGGTAGAGAAATAAGTTAGTCCAGCTATTTTTTTTCTGTCATGGACTATATCGACCAGTATTTCATCTGAGGTCAGGGTGAGCGATATTATGCCTCTCGGGCAGGGTGGTTTTGCCAGGCACGCAACCGGCGCGGCGATGAGGGCAAGCAGAAGTGCCGCGAACAGATTTTTGATACTCACCTTGGGAATCAGGGTTTTCCTTACGGGTTCAGGATGACTTTTCCGAACTGCTGGCGGTCTTCGAGAATTTGCTGCGCCGCCGCCGCTTCGCTCAGGTGAAACCTGCTGTGTATTGAAGGTTTCAGAGCGCCTTCTTCGGCAAGCTGCGCGACTTTCTCAAAGTGCTCTGCCCGGGCGTTAAACACCGTTACTCCGAGTACGGAGAGATCTTTCATAATAAGCGGGCCTATGGCCGCTTCCGTGGCGCCCCCTCCCGCGACTCCGATCAGCAGAAGTCTTCCCCCGGGGGCCAGGTACTGCGTGTTCTCTTTCCAGACCGAAGCTCCCACGGGATCGAAAATCATGTTTATCTTATGCGTTTTGGTGACCTGTTTGAGTTCCTCTCCGAGATCAGAGGAGTTGTAGTTTATGGTGAGGTCGGCCCCGATTTCTTTTGCCTTCTCAAGCTTTTCGTCGCTTCCCGCGGTAGCTATCACAAAAGAATCGAAAAGCTTGGCTACCTGAATCGCCGCGCTTCCCGTTCCGCTTCCCGCCGCGTGTACAAGAACCGTTTCTCCCCTGGCGATATTTGCTCTTTCGCAGAATGCATACCAGGCGGTAACGTAGCAGGTGGGAAGGGTTGCCGCGTCATCGAAGGAGAGTCCTTCGGGAATCGAGACCACGTTTGATGAAGGTATCTTTATGTATTCGGCGAATCCTCCGTGGAGGTTTACCCCGACTACATCGAGGCCCTTCTCCGAGCGCACAGCCGGCATGATCATGACCCGATCGCCCGTTTCCACTTGAGATACGTCATCGCTTTTCTCGCAGACAATTCCCGCCACGTCCACTCCCCCCACGTGCGGCAGGGGTACCGGACGGGGTGATTTCCCGCTTCTTAGCCTTAGGTCGATGAAGTTTATGGAGGAGGATTTTACCTCTACAAGGACTTCTCCCGGTCCAAGTTCCGGCTTGTCCACATCTTCATACTTAAGAACATCGGTTTCTCCGAATTCGTGATAGATAATCGCCTTCATTTTTGCGAACTCCTTTGGAATATTTGCTGCAATTAAGGTACTTGGCTTTACGGGTTTGGCAATAACGAGAACTATGCTTTCGATAGCACCGAGAACTTAACAGGTTGCGGACCTTCTAGGGGCTCGCGACACGATCAAACCGCGTTTATAGAACGGGGGCGGTGAATAAAAAGCCACCGAAAAGAAGCCAGGCTACTATCAGCGTCCAGATGACGTTCAATCCCTGCGCTATTAGAAACGCGTAGGCGGGTCGGCCTTCTTCCATGCTTACCAGCGTGGAAAGACGGGTCTCAATACCTATACAGACAAACGCGAGTGCGAACCACCAGCCGCGAAGCCCTTTCATAAGCCCCTTGGTCTCTAAAACAAGATTGTCTCCCACGACGAAGGAAAAAAGAAGCGATGCCGCCATGAAACCCAGGATGAACTTTGGAAAGCGCTCCCAGATGACCCCGACTGACGGCTTTACCCCTTCATCCGCCCCCTGGCGGAACGTCCACCAGAGAGAAAGAGCAAACGCCGCCAGACCCAGCATGGCGTTTTGCGAAAACTTCACAACCACCGCGGCGTTCATAGCCGACTCTCCCACCAGTTCCCCGGCGGCCACCACGGCTCCTGTCGTGTCAATTGTTCCACCGACCCAGGCTCCTCCGATCACCGCGGGAATCTGGAAGTGTTCTATTGCCCAAGGCATGATCAGCATCATGGGAACGGCCACTATTAGGACCAGGGAAATTACGTAGGAGAGCTTCTTTCTGTCTCCGCCTATGGCTCCGCAGGCCGCAATGGCGGCCGAGACTCCGCAGATGGAAACGGCCGTTGAGAGCATGGCGGCGAACTCGGAATCCACCGCGAACTTCCTGCAAATCCAGTAGCAGGCATACCAGATGACGAGGACAACGAGCAGGGCCTGGAGAATTCCCGCCAGCCCCGCGGAGAGTATCTTGCCAAACAGAATGCTTGAGCCCAGGATTATAAGCCCGATCTTGATGTAGTACTCGGTGCGGACCGCATCCCGGAAGCGGTCGGGGAAAACATTGCCGACGAGCATTCCGATGAAAAGAGCGAAGATGACGTAGCTTATGCCCCACTCTTTGGCCATTGCGTTTCCGGCCAGGAAATTGGATGCCCAGGCGAGGGCGAAGACTACGGGAAAGCCCACGACATAGCGGGTGACCGACCCGCCCATCATACGGACGCCGAAGCTTGAGAAAAACAAAAAGACCACCCCGAGTGAGAGAGAAAGAAAGATGTTTTCTGCGCTCAGGATCTTGCCCACGGAATCGGGAGTCCACGAGAACTCGGGAAGAGAGATATGCGGAAAAACAAGTCCAAGGGCTATAAGGACGAAAGCCGGCCCGAAAACCACCCAGTCTTCAGAGAGTCCGCGACTTTCCTCGGGAGGATCTGCGGTTTCGTTTTCCATGAATGTAAGACTGACACGAACTCCCGGTTTTTCAATGCTTTGCTGTCTGCTTACTGACCGTGCGGTCGGGAACCGGCCGCGAGCCGTTCTCCTTTTCGCCAGCTCCAGGGCGCGACGAACTTCCCGGCCCACAGGCCGCGGCTGTTTTCACGGGCTTCCTGTTCGGCGGAAACATAACGGCGCGAGTAGCGTGTGTAGGCGAGAGCGTAACCGTTTCTGACCATCCAGCCGTTTAAGTCGAGATCATTTAGGTAGCAGGTCCCGAGAAAGCGTCCGTAGCGGTCGCGCTTTGTTCCCTTGCATGTAATGGGATTGCGCCCTATTTTGGTCCTAAGAGCCGAGGTTGAAACAATGCCGCAGTCATAGCCTCCTCCGGATGCGTCTTTGCATCGCTGGTTCCACTCCGGCGCGTCAATTCCCTTGAGCCTGATCCGTTCCCCCGAAATTTTGACCGTATCGCCGTCTGTAACGTAAGGCTTGCCTGTCAGGGTTTCGGCTTCTGCCGAGGTCGTGAAAAGCAGCAAAAAAAGCGTCAAGCACAGCAATTGACGGAGCAATCTGCAACCGCACTTCGAATGAGAAGCCTTTTTCATTAACGCACCCGAGAGCTTGTCACTGGGTATTCCCTCCGTCCCCGGCAAGCTTTTTCGCCGTCTTTCTTTTCCTTCTTTTTTTCTGCTTTCTTGCTTTCTGTGCCTTTTTTGCTCCCACAGAGTCTTCTCCGTGGATCTGCGTCGCGATTTTCTCGGCAAGGCTTCTCCTCGCGAAGAATCTGTTAAGCGCCTGGGAGCGCTCCCTCATAACCTTTACGGCAATGCCGCTTGGGCGGTGTCGCAGGTGAACGCAGGTGGCCAGCTTGTTTACGTTCTGTCCGCCAGGTCCCGAAGATCTCGTAAAAGCTTCCTCGATGTCCTCTTCCCTGATTCCAAGACGCTTCATTTCCCGCAGAAGCGCCGCCTGCTTTTCCTTTGAGACTCCAAAACTTTTCATGATGGCACGGCGGGCCGAAGGCGGATCATCTTACTATCAGTTTCAGAAAATCGGATACAGAAACAAGCCCCACGGGTTTTTCCTCCTCGACCACTACAACGCTGTGGACGCCGGTTCCGGCTAATTCTTCAAACACCTCTTTTACAGATGCGTCCGGGCCGATGGATATGGCTGGGCTGCTCATTACTTCCTTCACCATGATGCGCCCGGCATCTTCGTATACCTTCTCGATCTCTCCCTGGTCAAACCACTGTCCGAAGAGCTCGAGGATTTCTGTTCTCGAGAAGGAGACAGTGGTTTTTTTGGCGACAAAGTCGCTTGCGGCTACGAATCCTGTGAGCACTCCGTCATCGTTAACCACCGGAAGCTGGGCAATTCTGAGTTCAAGCATCTTGCGCGCGCACTGCTCAAGCGAGTCGTTCTCGTTGGCGGTGACCGCGGGGCTGCTCATTATTTCCTTTACTTTCATCTGTGTATTGGAACCTCTTTTTTTCAGACAAATTAAGGATAAGACAGCCGGGGATTTTTTCAAGGAGGATTGCACCGGCTCCTTTTCTTGGAAACGTACTGATATGCGTATATAATTCCCCGCTGTGATGGAAACGCAGCGGATTTGTGAAATGATAGAGCAGGGCATCCCGACCTCGTTTGTCGAGGTCGAGGGAGACGGAACGCATTTTCAGGCGATCGTCGTATCCGAGCGGTTTGCGGGCAAGTCGCCGATCGAGCGTCACAAGCTTGTCTACGCCGCGCTTGGAGACGCCATGAAATCTGAGATACACGCAATCTCGATAAAGACCTACACTGCCGAGCAGTGGGAGAAGCTTAAAAAATAAGGAGTGGTACAATGTCGGATATACAGAAAAAAATAGAGGGACAGATAGCGCAGAACCCCGTTATCCTTTACATGAAAGGGGAAAAGGACGCGCCCAAGTGCGGTTTCTCCGCGCAGGTGGTAAACATTCTTAACTACTACAAGGTGGATTATGAAACGGTCGATGTCCTTTCGGACCCGGAGGTTCGCCAGGGGATAAAGGACTACTCGCAGTGGCCGACGCTTCCCCAGCTGTATGTTAACGGCAGTTTTATAGGCGGATGCGATATATGTACCGAGATGCATGCAAACGGAGAGCTTGGAGACATCCTTAAGGGTGGTTCGGAGGGCTGAGAAGTTTTAACGGCCGCTGACCCTTCAGCACGACTCTCTCACGCTAAAAGGGCAGGTTAGTTTTGGAAAGTAGGATGTATAGCAGGTTTCGTAAGGATTTCGCCTATTATTCTGAAAAATGGAAAAAGGAAACTCAAGTTGTTTCATCGTCTTCGGTTGTAATTAACAATACGTCATACCAAAAAATAATTAAAATGGGAAAAGATGTCGTTCCATTTATCTTTGACGATCTCAAGCAAAACCAAAAGAATCCTCATTTTTGGTTTCCCGCACTTCAAGCCATAATAGGGAGTGGCCCAACAATTTCCGAGGATATTCATGGCAACATGCCGGAAATTGCTCGGATATGGCTCTCGTGGATTGAAGAAAATGCCTCGTTCTCGGATTGAAGAAGAAATACCTGAACTTAAATCCTGTAATTACCGCGCCCGTATAACAAGCCCCAAAACGGAAAACTATAACTGTGTAGCATGGGCAGCAAATTGAGAATCACCAACTTTTTCACTTCAAATCCCTCCAATAAAAAAAGCTGTTTAAAAAAAGGCCCACTCATGTATTAACATTTCCCGGGGATTCGGTATAATTGCGTTTCCCTGATGACTTTTTCACCACTTTGGAGGTTTCATGAAATCGAGACACACAATATCCATAACGGTAGACAATGAAGCCGGAGTACTCTCAAGAATCGCCGGGCTTTTCAGCGCGAGAGATTTCAACATTGAGAGTCTTAACGTCGCGGAGACCCAGGAACCGGGAACGTCCAGAATAACTCTGGTCACAACCGGCGACGAGGCCATAATTCAGCAGATAATCAAAAGGTTCAACAACATGGTCAACGTGATCAAGGTTGTCGACATGACCGAGCTTGACCGCGTGGAAAGAGAGATGATTCTCATCAAAGTCGATGCGAAAGCAGATTCCAAGCCGGAAATTCTGCGGATTGCCGACATATTCCGCGCCAAGGTCGTCGACGTGTCTGCCAGATCCTACACATTCGAAGTCACAGGGGATGAACAGAAGATTCAGGCGTTTCTTGAACTTCAAAGACCTTTCGGGATAAAGGAAATCGCGAGAACGGGAACCGTCGCCATGTCCCGGGCGAACAAGAAGAACAAGTAAAGGAGGATATAACCGGTGAAAGTTTACTACGATGAGGATATCGATTCGTCCAAGCTTAAAAAAAAGAAGATTACGATCATAGGCTACGGAAGCCAGGGTCACGCCCATGCACAGAACCTAAGAGAAAGCGGACTCTCGGTTACGGTCGCGGACATTAAGGACAGTGCGAACTGGAAAAAGGCCAAGGAGGCCGGTTTTAACGTGAAGTCGGTTTCCGCCGCTTCCAAATCCGCGGACATAGTGGTTATGCTGGCTCCGGACACTTACCAGCCGGCGATATACCATGAGCATGTCGAAAAGAACCTGGTTGCCGGAAACGCGCTTATGTTCAGTCATGGTTTTAACATTCACTACGGACAGATCAGACCGCCTGCGAACGTGGACGTGTTCATGGTCGCTCCCAAGGCCCCGGGCCACACGGTAAGGGACCAGTACGTCGGAGGCGCCGGGGTGCCGGGACTCGTGGCTGTTCACCAGGACCCGACGGGCAACGCCAAAGACCTCGCTCTTGCTTACGCCAGAGCCATCGGATGCTCGAGGGCGGGAGTTATAGAGACGACTTTTAAGGACGAGACGGAAACCGATCTTTTCGGGGAGCAGTCAGTTCTCTGCGGAGGGCTCACGGCCCTTATTCTGGCCGGGTACGAGACGCTTGTTGAGGCAGGTTATCCGCCCGAGATGGCATATTTCGAATGCTGCCACGAAGTCAAGCTTATAGTTGACCTCATATACGAGGGCGGGATAGCCAACATGCGTTACTCGGTGAGCGATACGGCCAAATTCGGAGACATAACCAGAGGCCCGAGGCTCATAAACGACTCCGTAAAGCAGGAGATGAAAAAGATAATCGGGGAGATTCAGTCCGGACAGTTCGCCTCGGAATGGATACTTGAGAATCAGGCTGGGAGGCCTTCCTATAACGCGCTTCTCAGGCAGGGTGAAGAACATCCTATCGAAAAAGTCGGCGGCGAGCTCAGAGGGATGATGAGTTCGCTTTTCCAGAAAAAACTGGTCGATAAAGACAAGAATTGATGGATTTCCGATTTGTGAGGGTCGCAAGCGAAGGGCTCAGCATAATCTACTTTTCAGCCGCGCTTTGTATTCTCCTTGCGCTTTTGGGTTCTTTCTCTTTATTCTCAGTCTTTTTCCTGCTCACTGTTTCTTTCGTCTTTTTTTTCAGGGACCCCCAAAGGGAGCTTCCTCCGCTTGAGCCCGGTTCGGTGATCTGTCCCGCGGACGGAAAGATAATAGATATCTCGGAGACCTTTGAAGATGGCTATCTTAAGCGGAACACCAGAAGAATAAGCATCTTCCTCTCTATTTTCGACTGCCATATAAACAGGTTCCCCGTTTCCGGCAAGGTCGTCGGAACCACTTATTACCCCGGGAAATTTAAAATGGCCTTTAAGAGAGATTCCTCCGAGGCCAACGAGCGCCTCGTGACCCTGATTGAGTGCGAAGACGGTGTCCGGGTGGTTATAGTTCAGGTGGCAGGTTTTCTCGCGAGAAGAATCGTATCGCGCGCAAAATTCGGCGACGTATTGGAAATCGGGGAAAAATTCGGGATTATAAAGTTTGGTTCAAGAGTGGATGTTTACCTGCCAGAGGATGTGAAAGTGGGTGTCGAAGTGGGGCAGAAAGTCGTGGCCGGCAGGACGGTTATAGCGTGGCTGACTTGAGAAAAAAAAGAAGGAGAAGATCTCCCCGCCCAGGGAGAGTTATCCCCCTGCTGCCGAGCATGCTCACCACTGTGGGCCTTGCGTTCGGCCTTGCGTCCATAGTGACTTCGATTTCCATTCACGGGGACCATGCCTCAGCCGCGGTCTCTGAGCAATGGCTTTTTAATCGCTTCTGGTGGGCATCTGGATTTATCGGCATGGCCGTGCTTGTCGACATGCTTGACGGCAGGATAGCAAGAGCCCTTAACTCTGAGAGCCGCTTCGGCGCCTCCTATGATTCACTCTGCGACCTTGTCTCGTTCGGGGTCGCCCCGGCAGTGCTTCTTTATGTGTGGGGGCTTTCGGAATACGGAAACCCGGGACTGATGGCTATGCTTTTCTACGTGGTCTGCACAGCGCTCAGGCTTGCGCGTTTTAACGTGCAGTTCACGACCAAGGAAAAGCGCATGTTCACGGGGCTTCCGAGTCCCATGGCCGCGGGACTTATCCTCTCTCCGATACTTCTTCTCTCTGAGTTTCAGATTATCGCTACGCCGCTTATGAAATCTTTCTGTCTTTTCTTCGTTCCTTTCGTGGCACTTGTTATGGTTAGCGAGGTTCCATACAGAAAATTCCCGCGAATAGCCAGATTCGGACCCTTCAGCACTCTTGTCGCGGGTTCTATAATAATTACGGCGCTTATTACCAATCCCGGAGTGGTCGCGGTCGCTATAACTTACTGCTATTTTATTCTTTATCTCGGACGTTGCGCCTGGAAACTGGCCGCAAAGGCTGTGTCGCGGGACAAAGAGCCGGAAGCCCTGGCTGGCGACGAGTCCTAGGGATTTCTCCTCTGGAGGCTTGAGTCGATGAAAGGGGTTTTCAAATCAATTTTTCTGTTCATTCTGATTACGGGAGCAAGTCTTATGAGTTTAAATGCGCAGACCTTGGCGGGTGTCGGTGGAGTAACGAAATACAGTCTTTCTAACGGCATGACCGTACTTCTTGAGAGAAACGACTCTTCTCCGGTTGTCGCGGTTAACGTGTGGGTGAAGACCGGAAGCGCGTGCGAGGTTGAGGGCGAGTATGGACTCGCGCACGTGCACGAACACATGCTTTTCAAGGGGACGGAAAGAAGACAGGTCGGCGAGATAGCCGGGATGGTCGAGGCGGGGGGCGGAGATATAAACGCGTTTACCTCCTTTGACGAGACGGTTTACTACATTGTGAGCGCGAGGCGCTTTCTGCCCATGGCCCTTGACCTGCTCTCAGACGTCATGGAGAACTCGGCTTTTGACCCCGCGGAGCTTGAGAAGGAGCTTGAAGTTGTCCAGGAAGAGATAAGAAGGGGAGAGGATTCCCCCTCAAGAGTTCTCAGTCAGAAACTTTTCTCCACTGCCTACAGCACCCATTCCTACGGAAGGCCCATAATAGGAACCAAGCAGAGCGTGGGCAGCTTCACCAGAGACGGAATACTCGATTTCTACAGAAAGTGGTATTCCCCGGACAACATGATTCTTGTCGTGGTCGGGGATTTTGACCCGGGGCAGATAAGGGATGAGGTGGAGAGGACTTTCGGAAAAATAAAGAAAAGAAAAACCCCTGAGTGCGAACTTCCCCCGGAGCCCGAGCAGAAACGCACAAGAACCTTCGTTGTCGGTCGCGACATAAACACGGGCTACTTCGGTTTCGCTTTTCACACCCCGTCTGCAAGCCACCCCGACACCCCTATCCTTGACGTTATAAGCGGCATACTGGGCACCGGGGAGAGCTCAAGGCTCTACAGGAAGCTAAAGGAGCAGAACGCCACTGTAAACGACATATACGCCTATGCGTACAGTCTCAAGGAAAACGGTCTTTTTATCGTTGGCGGAGTTCTTGATCCCGACAAGGTGGAGAGGGCCTCGGGCGAGATAATAGCGGAGATAGAGCTTATAAAAAATGAATCCGTTGGGGCAGAAGAGCTTGCCCGCGCCAAAACCAATATAGAAAGGGACTTCATCCGCACCAAGGAGACCATGCAGGGACAGGCGAGAAAGCTTGGTTACTTCGAGCTTGAAACGGGAGATTACGCCTACGAGCGGTTCTACCTTGAGAGGGTGAGGGGTGTGACTCCGCAGGACATAATGCGCGTCGCGCGAAAGTATCTGACGGAGAAAAATCTCACTGCGGGAGTACTGCTTCCAAAAGACAGAGCCGCCGCGGCGAAACGTGAGCTTGAAAATGCACTTGTCTCTACGGCGGAGGCGGGGGGAAAAGCGGAGAAAAAATCTTCCGCCGGGAATGCCGATGCCGGGAACTCTGAATTTCAAAAACACGAGCTTTCAAACGGAATCAAGGTTCTTCTGAAGCGCAATCCGGCCGTTCCGCTTTTCTCAGTTCAGGCGGCTTTTCTGGGCGGCCTGAGGTATGAGGACGAGAACACAAACGGAATTTCAAACTTCATGTCGGGCATGTTCACCCGCGGTACCTCGAGCCGCTCCGCAGAAGATATAGCCACTCAGATAGAAGGGCTCGGGGGGACGGTTGACGGTTTCTCGGGGAAAAACAGTGTTGGGGTGACTCTCTCTGCATTAAGCGAGAACTTTGAAGGGGCAATGGATATTTTCTCAGACGTGCTGCTTAACCCTTCTTTTTCCGATGAGGAAATGGAGAGGGAGAGAAGAGAAGTCCTGGCCGCCTTGGAAAAGCAGAAGGACAATCTCACGGGAAAGGCAGTCAGGAATTTTCTCAGCACCCTTTTCCTCAAGCACCCCTACAGGTTCAACGTACTGGGAGTGGAGGAGAATGTAGACAGGTTCTCCTCGGCCGATGTACGGAGGTTCTATAAGAAGGTGATAAGACCTGAGAACATGGTTATCTCCGTTGCGGGCGACATCAATGAGGAGATGACTCTCGGCGTTTTGGAAAAGCTGTTCGGTGGCATGAAAAAAGGCGGTTTCAAAAAGACGCAGCCGCCCCGCGAATCAGCACTTTCTGCCGCGAGGGAAACCGTTGAGGTTGAAAGGGACAAAGCCCAGACGCATATCATCAAGGGTTTTCACGCCCCGGGTTTTAAAAGCAGGGACCGCTACGCGTTTGAGGTGCTGAATTCGGTCCTCTCAGGTCAGGGGGGAAGACTCTTCATTGAGCTTCGGGACAAGAAAAGCCTTGCTTACGCCGTCACCTCGTTTTACGTCCCTGGGATGGAAGACGGCTATTTCGGCGTCTATATAGGAACTGCTCCGCAGAAGGAAAAAGAGGCGCTCGGAGCGATAAAGCAGCAGCTCCAGCTTGTCTTGGAGGGTGTCGGGGAAGAGGAACTTGAAAGGGCGAAAAACTATATAGTAGGAAGCTTCGAGATAGGTCTTCAGAGGAACTCCGCCCAGGCGTCCACCGTCGGGTTTGACGAGCTCTACGGAATAGGCACTTACGAATACAGGAAGTTCCCGGAGAAAATTCTTTCTGTTACGGCTGATGACGTAGCGAGGGTGGCCAAGAAGTACATAAATCCCGATGCTGCCGCGGTTTCCATTCTTAAACCCGAGGAAAATCCTTCAGAGAACGGGCAGTAGGAAACCCGTTTTGCCTTGATTCAGGGAGCGGGGGTTGTTTTTTCAGGGCTTTCGGGCGCAAAGGTGTAGAAGCGTGTTGTCGGGTAAGCGAGATCAATGTCGGGGTGCTTTTCAAACTCGGTCAGTATCGCTTCCCAGATAGTCTGCTCCAAGTCTCTTCTTTTTCTTGGATTCGTTGTGTACCTGATTGAGAAAAGCACTCCACTTTCCCTTGTCGATACGTAAACAACAGGGGTGAGTTTCGGTAAATGTATCATGTACTTTTTGGCAACCGCGCGAAGTTGTTCCTCAACCCGTTCTGGAGAGAAGTTGATTTCTTCCTTCACTATTTTTTCCAGAATCTCGCGGGTCTTTCTCCAGTTGCTTTCAAACGTTATGAGAACCTGTATCTCGTTCCATATATAGTTGAACCCGCCGTGATAATTCGCGGTTCGCTCCCTTAGCACGTGGCTGTTGGGGACATGTACGATCCTTCCCGTACTCTGTTCCGCTTCAACCCAGTTTCCGATCTCTATAAGGCTGAACTGAAACAGCCTCATGTCTATTACGTCGCCCTTGGTTTCTCCTATCTGTATGCGGTCGCCTATCACGAAGGGCTTTCTCCAGAGTATGAAGAGCCAGCCCGCAATGTTGGCTAAGGTTTCATGAAGCGCTATGGCTATACCGGCGCTCGCTATACCCAGATAGGCTCCTATCTGACCCAGTCCGCTTACCCACACGCTGCCGATCAGCACTGCGGCGAGAAAAACATATACGTATCCGATAATGCGTTTCGAGTAATAGACTGTCTTGGGATCTTTGGTGTTCTTGGTTATGAGAGAGATGAGAATCTTTCTCAGGAGGAGCAGGACAGCCAATATGAGAATCGACAGCAGCAGGTTTTCTATCTGCGGGTTGTAGTATTCCCTGAAGTGATTTACTAGATTTTCCACAACTTCAAAAATAAACGATCTTTGTGGACAATTCAAAAAGTCGGGAAGTTTTAGCCCCTTGGGTCGACGGGCCCTTCGATTTTCATTTATTTTCTTTTCTGTTATTCTGTTTGCGGGCTGCTAGCTCAGTCTGGTAGAGCAGCTGACTCTTAATCAGTCGGTCGTGGGTTCGAATCCCTCGCAGCCCACTTCATTTTGCGTCTTACGGCACTGTCCGGAACCGTTATTCCGGGCGCTTGCCGATTTTGACTGTAAAGGGCGAGAGTGGCGGAACAGGCAGACGCGCTAGATTTAGGATCTAGTACCTTAGGGTGTGAGGGTTCGACTCCCTCCTCTCGCAGAAAAAAGATTTGCAATTCTCAGGATATACGCTTTCTTGCGCTTTTAGTTCTGTTTTCTTATTCCTGCTCCCACGGTACGGAGAATCTTTACGAGAGATCCTTTTACTCGATGGGTTCAACCCTGGAACTTAAGCGAAATCAGCCGCCCGACTTTTTTCCTCCCACAATCATTTGTAAAGCCGAAAAGTAGTGGCGACAAGAATTATTGACAATGAAGGTCTATAATGGTAGAAAGTACCTTCCCCGGATTCGGGAAGACCTGTGAGCCATGCTTAAAAAAAGTTTTTTCCATTTGTCCGCTCTAATATTCTTTTTTCTTCCCGGGCTCTCCTACGCCGGAGAGATAGACAGGATCCTGTCTCTTGTTGACTACATAGGAGGGGATTACGCAAACGCTGTGGAAGAGGGGGAGATCATAAGCGAATTTGAGTATCAGGAGATGCTTGATTTTTCTTCCGCGGCCGCCGAACTTTGGAAAAAAATCCCCGAGAAGGGGACAGAGACCGCGGATTTTTCCGAGAAATTTGCCCGCCTGCACTCGATTGTAGTATCCAGGGGTCCCGTCTCCGAGGTGGAAAGCCTTGCGGGGGAACTCAAGGGGCGGATCATCTCTGCCTATGACATCAAGCCTTACCCGGCGAAGGTTCCTGATTACCAAAGCGGAAAGACGCTTTACGCGGAGAACTGCTCCTCCTGTCACGGGGTTTCAGGAAGGGGGGACGGGGCACTGTCTCAGAACCTTAATCCTCCCGCCACGGATTTTACTGACCCAGATGTGAATCTCGGTCTTTCCCCCTTTAAGGTTTACAACACCGCAACTTTCGGTATCGAGGGTACTGCCATGGTCTCGTTTGAAGATGCGCTTGGCGAGGAACAGAAATGGGACGTCGCGTTTTACGTTCTGTCGCTTGGGTATCCGGATATTCCCACGGGCGGGAGCGGTTCGGGGTTTTCTCCACAGGACATTCCAGATGATACCGGAGGGCTTGAAAATCTTGCTCTCGCAACCAATGCCGAGCTTCTGCTGGATGCCGGGGGCGGCGGCAATGATGTTCTTTTTCATCTGAGAACCGCTTACCTGCGGGACGGAATTTCAGGGGATGTTTCAAGGGCTATAGAACACACTATCAGCGGACTTGGAAAAGCTCTTGACCTTTATGAGGCCGGAAGAAAGGACGAAGCATTTAGGGAGGCTCTCGACGGATACTTGGGAGGCTTTCAGAAAATCGAACCTGCGCTTGTATCCAAAAACAGATCTCTTGTTTTTGAAGTGGAGAAGAAAATGGGATCTTTCAGGTCATGGGTAATGTCCGAGCGGGATCCCTCGGAGCTGCGCGACCTCAAAGTGAGTATAGAGGAGGATCTTCGCGAATCGGAACGTATTCTTAGAAGTGATTCATCACTTGGCAAGCACCTAAGTTTTGTTAATTCTTTTGCAATAATACTTAGGGAAGCGCTTGAGGCCCTCCTTATAATCGCGGCCATTATTGCCGCCTTGGCTCATTCGGGTAACCGCGGGATGATCAGGTACGTTCACTTCGGATGGGTGCTTGCCATTTTCGCAGGCCTGGCTACGTGGGCTGCCGCGAGAACCGTGATAGATGTATCGGGAGCGAGAAGGGAAATTGTTGAGGGCGTAACTTCTCTTCTGGCGGCCGTGGTTCTTTTTTACGTGAGCTACTGGCTTGTCTCAAAATCAGACGTAAAGAAATGGAAGGAATACGTCCGTTCCAAAACCCGGGGCGCGCTTACCCGAAGAAGTGGATTCACCCTTGCGTTTGTCTCGTTTCTTGCGGTATACAGGGAAGCCTTTGAGACAATACTTTTTTACCAGGCGCTTTTCTTCCAGACGGGTTCATCCACTCCCCATGTTATCTACGGGCTTGTTGCGGGAGTAGCGGTTGTGTTCGTAATAGCTTTTCTTATGTACAGGTTCACTCTCAGGATTCCCCTTAAATACTTTTTTTCCTTCACAAGTGTTTTCCTTTACCTGCTTTGCTTCATACTGCTTGGCAAGGGAATAGTAGAACTTCAGGAAGCGGGAATAATTTCTTCAACCTCAGCGGATTTCATCCCTTACATGGATATTCTCGGGATATATCCCACTTATGAAACCGCGATTCCCCAAGCTGTTCTGCTTGTCCTTGCCTTTTTGCTATTTGCACGAAATTACGTCTACCGGGAAAAACATTCCTAAAGCTGCGGACGGCACTCAAAACGCGGCATCTCGCGGGTGCTGTCTTTCAGCAAGTATATAATTCCCTATGCACTGATCATGAGTCCTACGGTGTTCAAAGAAAGAGGGTATCGATTCTTCTTTTTCTCAAGGGAAGAACAACGAATTCATATCCATGTGGTATCCGGTGACGGTGAGGCGAAGTTTTGGCTTGAGCCCAAAATTGAGTTAGCAAGAAATTGTCGTTATTCTATACATCAACTCAAGGAGATTGAATTACTCGTGGAGGCTCATTACGATGAACTTATCGCAGCATGGAAGCAGCATTTCGGCAGTTGAGGTGACAAATATCTCTGCTCATGGAGTATGGCTTCTGGCTCACGGAAAAGAGTTATTTATGTCTTATGATGATTTTCCTTGGTTCAGGGATCAGTCTGTGAAATCAATCATTAATGTTGAAGAATCGTCACCAGGCCATTTCTATTGGCCCGATATTGATGTTGACGTTACGGAAGAAATAATTGAAAATCCTGCAAAGTTTCCCCTAAAAGCAAAGAGCAAATAACGAATATATCAGCATCCCGGAGAGAAGATTGCTTTATCTGGAAATTATTTACCGAGAGGTCTTAAACTAAATGAAAATAGATATTGAAGATATTGACAGCACCAGAAAAAAGATAAGGGTTTCCCTTTCTTCAGAGCAGGTTGCGGAAAAAAGAAATTCCGTGTTCCGCGATGTTATGGGGGGAGTGAGTATCAAGGGGTTCAGAAAGGGAAAGGTTCCACGTCACGTTGTGGAGTCCATGTATGGAAAGGAAGTTGACCAGGAAACCGCGTCCGGTCTTGTTTCGGATACATTGCCCGAAGCCCTGGCTGAGCGCTCCCTTCTTCCTATAAACCGCCCCGATATAACCGATATGGATGATTTAAAGACCGGAGAGGAGTTCTCCTATTCGGTTGAGTTCGAGATAATTCCCGATTTCGAACTGGCCGATTACAGTTCAATCCCCGTGAAGAAAACCGTCCGCCAGGTGACCGAGGAGGACATAGACGCCGAGGTACAGAAACTAAGGGAAAGGTCCGCGCAGTCAAGGCTTGTCGAGGAAGACCGTCCTGCCAAGGAAGGTGATTACGTCTTTGTAGACTACAGCGGCACGTTTGAGGACGGGGAAACCATAGACGATCTTAGCAAGCAGAACGTGAGATTCTTGCTGGGTGAAGAACAGTTTGCACCCGAGTTCGAAGAGAACCTGCTTGGCAAAAAGGCGGGCGAAGAGGCTACATTCTCGGTTTCCTACCCGGAAGATTTCCTGATATCCGAGGCTGCCGGGAAAACCGTCAGTTTCACCGTCAAGGTAAATGAGATTCACGAGAGGGTTTTGCCCGAGGCGGACGATGATTTCGCGAAGGATTTCGAAGTCGAGGGCATCTCTGAGTTGCGAGAGGTCATAAAGGAGCAGCTTGAGCGTCTTCACGAAGACGAGCAGCTCTCCTCCATGAGGGATCAGATAGTTGACGACCTTCTCTCAAAAAACCAGTTCGACGTTCCTCGGTCGCTGCTTGAAAAGGAGGAGGAGAGTCTTAAGGCGAGATTTCTCTCCGACATGCAGAGAGGAGGAGTCGCGGAGCCCGAGATCGGGGAGGACATGGCGCCGAAATTCACCGAGAAGGCCACAGAGAGCGTCAGGACATCAATAATTCTCGGCCGCATCGCCCAGAAGGAGGACGTGAGAGTCACCCGCAAGCAGTTAAACGAGCACATAGACCGCCTCGCCGCTTCATACAACATTCCCCCCGATCAGGTACACAAGGCTTACGAACAGCAGGGGACTACGGAGCATCTGGAATCCCAGATCAAAACCCGCAGGGTTCTGGATCTTCTTCTGGAGCGGGCCCAGGTTGAGGAAGTGGAGCCCGAATCCGCGCAGATTGACAAGGAACAACCCGCTTAGTTATAATCGGTTTGATGATAACCGATTTCATACCCTACGTTATAGAGCGTACCAGCAGGGGCGATCAGGGCTACGATATTTTCTCAAGGCTCCTTAAGGACAGGATTGTCTTTATAGGTTCCGAAATAAACGACTCGGTAGCCAACGTCGTTATCGCCCAGCTTCTTTTCCTCGAATCCGAGAGTCCCGATACGCCCATTTACCTCTACATAAATTCCCCCGGAGGGCACGTCACTGCCGGTCTTGCCATTTACGACACCATACAGTACGTCAAGCCCGAAGTCTCTACCATATGCATCGGGCAGGCCGTAAGCATGGCAGCGGTTCTTCTGGCAAGCGGCGCTGCGGGCAAAAGATACGCGCTGCCTCACTCAAGGGTGATGATTCACCAGGTGCTCGGGGGTGTTTCCGGGCAGGCAAGCGACATAGAGATACACGCAAAGGAGATCGTCAGGGTGAAAAAGCAGCTCAATTACATACTTGAGAAGCACACCGGGCAGACTCTTAAGAAAATAGTAAGCGATACGGACAGAGACTTTTTCATGACCGCTCAGGATTCCATTGATTACGGTATAGTGGATGCCATAATTACCGAAAGGGAGGAGGCGACCGGATGAGTCCTAAAAAAAGCAAAGAAGAAGCGAAGCACTACTGTTCTTTTTGCGGGAAGAATCAGGAAGAGATCAACAAACTCATAGCGGGCCACGGAGTCTATATCTGCGATGAGTGCATAGATCTCTGCAACCAAATCATAGCGGAAGAAAAGACCAAGGACGGCGCTTTTCCGAAACCGAAGAAATCCTTTCCGACTCCCCAGCAGATGAAATCTTTTCTTGACGGGTACATAATAGGTCAGGAAAACGCCAAGAAGGTACTTTCCGTCGCCGTCTACAATCACTACAAGCGGATGCAGTTTAACGAATCCGGCAGGAGAAGAAGCGATAAAGTGGATGTGGAGAAAAGCAACATACTTCTCATAGGCCCCACGGGTTCGGGGAAAACCCTGCTCGCTCAGACTCTGGCCAAGATTCTCGACGTTCCCTTCACCATAGTTGACGCCACCTGCTATACGGAAGCCGGCTATGTGGGCGAGGATGTGGAAAACATGATCGTGAGCCTGCTTCAGGCGGCAAATTACGATGTCGAAAAAGCTGCCAAGGGAGGCATTATCTATATAGACGAAATAGACAAGCTCACACGTAAATCAAGCGACAGTCCCTCGATCACCAGGGATGTCTCCGGGGAGGGTGTGCAGCAGGCGTTGCTCAAGATAATGGAAGGGACTCTGGCGAACGTTCCTCCCAAGGGGGGAAGGAAGCATCCGCAGCAGGAATTCACCCAGGTCGATACCACGAACATCCTTTTCATATGCGGCGGCGCTTTCTGCGGCCTTGAGGACATTATCCGCGCGAGAATCGGAGAGAAGTCAATCGGCTTCGGGGCCAAATTGTCGGACAGTACTGCAGAGGACGAAAGCAACCTTCTCAACAAGGTACAGCCCGAGGATCTTGTTCAGTTCGGACTGATTCCCGAATTTGTCGGAAGGATCCCGATTATCGCCAGTCTTAGCGAACTTGCCGAAGAGCAGCTGGTCGAAATCCTGACCGAGCCCAAAAACGCCATCGTGAAGCAGTTTGAGAAGATGATGGAGATCGAGAAAGTGCAGCTGGAGGTAACAGAAGACGCGAGAGTAGCCATTGCTAGGGAAGCCGTCTTGAGAAATACCGGGGCCAGGGGGCTTCGGGCCGTCATAGAATCGATCATGCTTGAAGTTTTCTATGAAGTGCCTTCGCTGGAGGGGGTGACACGCTGCGTCATTGACGAGAGCGTTATAGCCGGGCGAAGCGACCCCAAGTTTTATTTCGAGAAATCGGATGAGGAAGCCGAGAAGCTTCTGGGAACCTAGAAAATTGCTTGCGGGCGGGAGTTTCGCTGCGCCAGCATCCAGATGGGACCCCTCGAAAACTGTTAATCCCGAAACTGATGATTGACAAGGAACTGCTTGAAATTCTCGTGTGTCCTGAGACCGGGGAACCTCTTGAGGAAGCCGGTCGGGAGATCGTTGCGCGGCTTAACGAACTTGTTGAGCTCGGAACTCTTGTTGACAGGTCAGGAGAGCGGGTTTCCGAGAAAATCGAAGGGGGGCTTGTTTGCCGCGGCGGGAAATATCTTTACCCCGTGAGGGAGAATATACCGGTTCTGCTGGTTGAAAACTCCATTTCCGTTGCTTGATTTGTCGCCTGTCGGCAAAGCATGCCCGTGCGTGCGCTGTGAACCGGCATTTCATGCCGCATTGCAAGTCCCGTTATACGATAAAAACTTGGATTTATTGAGCAGGATCGTGTTATAATGGCCTGATAGACAAGGAGGGAATCAAAATGATTAAAAGAAAGTTTCAGTCCGCAATGAAGGGGTTTCTATCCATGTTTCTCGCGTGTGTACTCCTTGCGTCGCTCGGCGGGGGTGATGCATCTGCGCAGGACGATGACGCCGTTGCACAGAATCTGTTCGGGGTAAGCGGCGTATTTCTCAAAAAAATCACGGTCACCGCCCGAAAACGAGAAGAACTGATCCAGGACGTTCCTCTGTCGATTACCCATTTCAGTTCGGAACAGATTGAAGCCCTTAAGGTGAACGACCTTGAAAGTCTCACGGTGCGCATGCCCAACGTGGCGCTTGACGATGCCATCTCGGGAATGTCAATAGCCAACTTCTCCATCCGCGGTGTCGGGATAAACGACTCCATAGCTTCTGTTGATCCGACCGTGGGAGTGTTTGTAGACGGCGTGTATATGGGGCAGATAAGCATCGTTTTGTTTGATACCTTCGATGTTGAAAGCATAGAGGTGCTGAGAGGGCCGCAGGGAACGCTCTTCGGGCGGAATGTCACAGGGGGCGCCGTACTTATTAATACCAAGAAACCGGGAGACGTCTTCGAGATGTCGGCCCGCACTTCGTTTGAGGGAGGAGGGGAGAGCCTTAACAGCTATTACATGGGCACAATCGGAGGCCCGATCAGCGAGACGGTAAGCGTGAAGATAAGCGCGTACACGAATCAGGATAACGGCTGGTTTAAGAATCTCCACACGGGCGAGGCTTTCGGAGAAAGCGACATACGGATGGTACGACCGATGATCATGTGGAACCCGACGGATGACGTAAGCCTTGTTCTGCGTTACCAGTACGAAAAAACGAGGAACGATGGCACCGCGTCACAGAACCCTGGCGACTTCGATATGGACAGTCATGATTTCAGCATCGACGAGGAAGGTTTCAGAAGGCATAAACATCACTTTTTCTCCGCTCAGCTGGACTGGGATGTGGATTTCGGAGACGGCACCGTGACCAACATATTCGGTTTTTACGATGCAGAAGGTACCGCTTTGATTGACGTCGATTCTTCGCCGGGAGACATTTTCCACATACGCGGATGGACCCCATACCGCCAGTGGAGCAACGAACTGCGCTACGCGGGCAGATTCTTCGAAAGTCTCCACGCGACGACCGGTCTTTATTACTTTACAAACGAGATACACTACCATGACCGCCGTCGTATATTGGGTCCCACTTTGACCCAGAACCTGGGAGGAAATTATTTTGTTGATGCCCTGGGAGCGTTTCTCTCTCTTGATTACGATCTTACGGACCGGGTAACGCTTATCGCGGGCACCCGTTACAGCCGTGAAAGCAGAGAGGCGGAGACCGTCGCCGCTACCCCGACGCCATGCAACGTTGCGGTCGGACCAGAATGCGAGTTTGATTTCACCGACGAGGAGACCTGGAACAACTGGTCGCCCAAGCTAGGCGCTGTCTACCATATAAGTGGCGGAGCGAATATTTACGGACACTGGACCAGAGGATTCCGCTCCGGAGGCTATAATCTGCGAAACAATACCCCACCGCCTGCGGAGATCCCGGGGCCGTACGATGAAGAAAGGATCGATACCTTTGAGGCAGGGCTCAAGATATCGACAGACAGGGCGGTCCTAAACGGCGCGGTTTTCTATAACATGATCGATGATGTGCAGCGGATAATAACTCTTCCTACCTCTCAGCCGCCTGTTCTACACCAGGTGATTCTCAACACTGCGGATGTAGAAGCCTTCGGCTTTGAACTTGACGGACTGGTAGCCGTTACCGAGAACTTTTTTCTTCTGGGTTCGGTCGGATACGTAGATCCCGAATACACAAAAACAAGTTATGACCTTAATCAGGATGGAGTTCTTGACACACAAGACCTGGCTCTTGAGCTTCCCCGGGCAGCGAAACTGACCTGGAGCGTTGGTGCCACCCATAGCACCGGACTTGCGAACTGGGGGAAGATCACCTCAAGGGCAAGCTATTCATATCGCGATAAATCGTATCTCACGGATGACAACCTAGGATATACTCCCGAGCAGAACATTGTTGACGCCGGAGTTGACATCGCCCCGATGAACGAGAGGTTTTCAGTCGGATTCTACGGAAAGAACCTTCTTAACGAAGTCAGGCACGGAAGCTATACCGCGCTTGAAGGCTCAGGTTTACCGGGATTGGGAGGCGCATTCGCGCCGCTTTCCAAGGGCAGGACATTCGGTGTGCAGTTGACCTACCGGTACAGGTGACGGGGAAAAAAGCAGACACATTTACCAAGTGGGTGCGGTTGCGGTAAAAATCGTTAACCCGCCCACCAGCGGTCGGGTTAACGGGCTCCTCTCAGAATTTCTCGGGGGAGCTTGGCGGAAGGAATTGCCGTCGGGCTCCCCATAATTTTCACGGGACCGGCGAACGGGCTTGGAGCGGGCGGGGTTGACGGATGTTGGTGCCGCGGCGGCAGTTGTTATTCAAAGTAAAGCCGATGCTCGACCGGGTAGATTTCCCCCGCCGACCGGCAGATAGTGGAGGGCAGTCCGGAACTCCTCCGCGTTCGTCCCGCTGCGTACTGGAACCCCGGGCCGGAAGCGTGCTCGTCACAGGTAAGACATGGGTTCAGGTTCCCCCGCTTGTCTGCATGCGCGTCATTCATGTTATTTGTCAGCACGTTCCAGAACCCGTAGTGATCAATGCAGGTCTTCATGCACTGGCGTCTGGTGTGCAATACATTGTATGTCCAAGTCTCGGCGCACGGCTCTGCAAAACCGATTTTTTCCATGAGACATTTCTTTATGCCATCTGCCGTAAGCTTCCTCGCGCACGTTCTCGCCGGCTTCGTCAGATCCGGTTTTGCCATGTAGACCGCGAGATCACGCAGGGAGGAGCATGTTCCGCAGTGGTAGCGGTGTGTGACGACATAGCCTTCAGTAAGCGCGCTTTTGTGGTCGGGAAATGTGCGCAGGCGGTAGTCCACGCGTTCTGGGTCCACGAACTGGACGGCACACACCTCGGTATTTGAGCCTAATGATGAGTGCCACCGCAAAACTGGTTCCTGACCGTAGAACAGAAAGGATGCCTTGACCTCGTCGAGCTCGTAACTCCTCGCATTCGCGGGCAAGGGATAGCGCAACTCCGAAATGCTGGAGTAGGATTCGCGGTACCGGGGCTCATACGGAGAGGGCGTAAGAAAGCCACCCGCGCCTCTTGAGGATGAAGCGTCGGCCTGTCCGGTTTCTTTGTTGCCGCTCCCAAGATCCAGCCGGTCGTAGATGTCGTTACCGTTAAGAAGGTTTGTATTCCCCAGGTGTTTGGCCAGTGTGTCGGTTCCAGACAGGCTGAGTACACGATTGTCGGTGCAGACAGTGCCATCCTCAGAAACCTGCTGGTCCGAGAAGAGGAAAAGCGCCAGCAGCCCCGCGATCAGCAGCCCCGCGGCCCCGAAGCCGGCGTATTCCCCCATTTTTTCTCTAAGGTTCTTCTGCCTCTTCATTTTCTCCAAACAAAAACAGCTTGCGGCAACGCGCCCCTACATGGACAGAAAGGAGAGCCGGCACGGGCAATTCAGTCTTTTGCGAGAAAATCAAGCACGGCCTTATCCACCTCGGCTTGGCACTCTCTCCAGAATCCGTGGCCGACGTCCGCAAACGCCTTTTCAACCGCGTTCGGTATAAGCTCCACTAGCTTTTTCGATCTCTCAGGAGGCGTGACGATGTCCCGCTCTCCGTACATAACCAGGGTCCTCGCGGAGATATTCCCGAGTTGGGCTAATACGTCGTGGTTCTCACACGCATAGGTTTGGTTTCTGTATCCGGCGGCCGCATCGGGGTCAACGGGAGCTTCCTTGAGTCTGCCTGCTAGGGAGTCGTAGTTCTCTTCGATGTATTTCCTTCTGTATCCGAGAAAAAGCGCAAAAACCCATCCCGCCCCGGGTCCCGCTTTATCCACTATGTCCCTCGCGGTTCTGATAAGCAGGTTTCCGACCTCATCCCTGTGTGCGGAGGAGCATCCCATAACGAGTCTGTTTACCCTCTCGGGGTATTTTATGCCCAGCCACTGGCATATCATTCCGCCCATTGATTTTCCAACGAAGTGGGCTTTTTCTATCCCGAGTGAGTCAAGGAGCCCCGCGGCGTCATCCGCCATCTGCTCCATCGTATAGGGGTAATCGGGTTTGTCGGAGCGGCCCGAGCCCCTGTTGTCAAGCGCTATCACGCGGAAATGTTCTGAGTAGATTGGAACCTGCACATCCCAGCTCTCAAGGCTGCTTCCAAGGCCGTGGATGAGCACGAGCGGCTCTCCCTCTCCGTACTCTCTGTAGTGAAGATCTATTCCGTTTGTCTTTGCGTATGGCATATCAGGTCTGCTCCGGGGTCATCTGCTCAGAAGATACTCTTTCAGTATTACTGTAGCGGCCATCTTGTCTATTACCGTTTTCCGCTTCTTTCTTCCCATTCCGGCTTCTATCAGCGTGCGCTCCGCGGTCTTGGTGGAGAAGCTCTCGTCCCAGTATTTAACCGGAAGGCCCAGAGAATCTCGAATGACCTCGGAGAATCTCTTTATGCTCTTTGCCCTGCCCCCAAGAGAACCGTCCTGGTTGTAGGGTATCCCCACGAGGATTTCGCAAGGGGAGTATCGCTCTATTATATCGCGAAGCTGCGAGAGGTCTTTTTTTTCGTTCTCGCGACTTATGGTGCAGACGCCGTTTGCCGTGATCCCAAGCTCATCGCTTACGGCAACCCCTATTGTCTTGGTTCCTACGTCAAGGGAGATTGTCTTTCCCGAAGTTCTGTCTTGTTTTTCAGGCGGTGCGCTCATCTGGCTCCAGTTTCTCTATTACTGCCGCTCCTATGCTGTCTCCCCATACGTTTACCGTGGTGCGGAACCTGTCCAAAAACCAGTCGATCGCGAGTATCAGCCCTACTCCCTCTATGGGGAGCCCGACGGCCTGCAGCACAAGCACCATGGTTACGAGTCCGGCTTCCGGTATGCCCGCGGCTCCTATGGCCGCCAGAGTGGCGGTGAGGAAAACCACGACTAATTCACCTCCCCCGAGGTGTATTCCGTAGCTTTGAGCGATGAATATTACGGCGACAGCCTCGTAAAGAGCCGTTCCGTCCATGTTGACCGTGGCTCCGAGGGGCAGAACGAATTTTGAGATTTTCGGCGAGACCTTGGCGTTTTCCGTTACGTTGGTGATTGTAAGGGGCAGGGTGGCTGAGGAGGATGCGGTTGAAAAAGCCGTGAGAAGCGATTCGCTCAGGTCTTTGAAATAAGCAACCGGGTTTCTCCCGGACAATGCCCGCAGCAGAAGCGGGAGAACAACGAACCCGTGGATAAGCAGTCCCAAAAGAACGCAGAACACGTATTTGCCCAGTTGCATTGCGAGCCTCAGCACTTCATCCCCGCCGCCCGCTTCTCCGATTTTTCCGGCTATGAGGCCGAAAATGCCTATCGGAGTCAATGCGATTATCCAGTGGACTACCGTCATAATGGCCTTATCCATGGATTCAAACAGCTCAAGTACCAGCTGCTTTTCTTTGTTCAGTTTTCCAAACGCTATCCCGAAGAGAAGAGACGCGATTATGATTGGAAGGATCTGGAATTCGTATGCGGACTTAAAAAGGTTCGGCGTTGATATCTGTCGCAGAATGTCGGTTACCCGCAAGCCCTCCTTGCTTTTTACTACCTCCGGCATCGCTCCCTTGAGTATCTCGCTACCGTCTCCGGGCTGCACAATCGTGACCACCGCTATTCCGATTGAAACGGCTATCGCCGTGGTCGCCGCGTAGTAGGCGATGGTTTTTAGTCCCAGGGAACCCAGGTTGCCGACTTTCATTATGCTTAGCGTGACCGACACTATTATGAGTGGGAGGACGACCATCTTGAGAGCGTTTAGGAAAAGCTCTCCGATAATTTGGGTCCCCGCGCCGAATTCAGGGAAAAACGAACCCACTGCGCCACCCAGCAAAACGCCTGTGATTATTCCCAGAACCAGCCTGTTTTTTGATATGAAAGATGCCATGGATGTTGATTTTCTTCCTAGGATAGGTTAACTAACCATATTAGTTTTTTTTGTAAAGCTTGCCGGGAGTAAGAATGAAATTTCTGCCAAAAAAATGCTGTACCCTGTTTCTTTTGTTGTTCGTGCTTGTTTTTTCTTCGGGTTGCATACTCGTAATGGGCGGCGTGGTCGGCGGCAGCGGCGCAGCTTATCTCAGGGGAGTTCTAAAGAGCAAGGAGACTACCTCGTTTGATAAGGTCTGGTTTGCGGTGGTGGAGGTGGTGGAACAGCAGGAGTTTGAGGTAACCAAAAAAGAGAGTAAGGCGGGCAAGGCGCTTATCGAAGCCAAGCTTCGCGACCAGAATAAAATAATCTATATAACCGTCAAGTACGACAAGCCCGAAATAACCGATCTGATTATCCGCGTTGGCATCTGGGGAGATGAGGAAGAATCAAGGCGTATACTCAAGCTTATTCACGAAAAACTCTATTAACAGCAGAAACGGCCGCTTCACCTCAGGGGAGGGATCTGCGGCCTGATGGTGCGCGATCATGAAAGAAGATTCCCGGATCAATTATGTCGAGCTGCCCGCGGAGGACTTCACTAAGGCCAAGGCGTTTTACGGCGACGTGTTTGGCTGGACCTTCGAGGACTACGGTGACTGCTACTGCGCCTTTAGTGACGGCAGCATGGACGGCGGGTTCTATCGCTCCCCGTTGCGTTCCGACAGCAGCCAGGGCGCCGCGCTGGTAGTGCTTTACGCAGAAGATTTGGAAGCCACGCTCGGGCGCATCACTTCAGCCGGGGGCGAACTCTGCAAGCCGATATTTTCCTTTCCCGGAGGGCGACGGTTTCATTTCCTGGATCCCAACCGCAATGAACTGGCGGTCTGGAGTGACCGGTAGGAAGCGGTTTTGCCGATGATCCGTGAGAATGCAGCCATCGGGTCTGTGGCATATTTTCTATTGGCTGTAAGTGCCGTTAGTTCTTCCTGAGGTTTTCGTAAAGTTCCATTTCAATATCAAGTTCCGTTTTGATTCCCACCTCTTTGCGTTTGCTCCCCCTATCGTTTCGCATCCGTAGACCGCCTGCGCGGGTCTTTTTCGTAAACCACCCGGGGATCTATGTAGAAAGTTACTGTGGTTACCAGAATCTGCCTCCAGCATGAAACCACTTTATCTGTCTTGCAGTCATTCCGGCTCCCATTTTTTCTCACACAACCTTGCTTTTTCTGCAGGTTGGATTACAATAAGGCCAAGAGCGAGAAGTGGAGTTTTTAAAGTTCTTGACATATAGGAGCTTTTTGTGGTATTTTTGAACGTGCTAGGGCAACCGTTAATGTTCTATAAATGAAGTTATAGAACATTAAACCTGCTTTGCTTTCGTTAGTTTTTTGATTTCTAGCTTTACAGTTCAACCACATAGAGATTACATCCGAAAGGACAGCCTGCTCTAGACTCAATTCTTAAAAATATGCTTAAACGCCCGGCATTCTGCAAGTTACGTAAATAAAAGGAAACTAACCCGAATGTTTAAAGCTACTAGATGATGGATGATGTCTCTATGGAAACAATCCACTAGAGGCTTTTCATTTTGCCGGGTTTTTTGTTAATTCATTATGGTGCAAATCTGCTCTACCTCTTCAAAACAATCAGTATCCGCTTTATCAAACAGCCACTGATTTTGATCATTAGCTGCAGGAAGCTTATCCAGAATCAGTAAAAAAATCCCCCGGCAAGTCTGAAGTTACGTAACAAAAGAACTTACCGAGGGATAACCCGAATGTTTAAAGCTGCTAGTTCGATGATGGATGATGTTTCTATGGAAACAATCCACTAGAGGCTTTTCATTCGTTGGGTTTTTATTTAATTAAGCCCTTCTTCAAACAGATTACAAAGCTTCCAACCGCAGGATCGGCATTTCCAAAAAAGTCGGGTAGACATCCATTATCACGCCCGTGTCTACATCAGTCAAAAGTTTTGTTGTTTTATGGCAAGCGGAGCAACTGCCTCCTCGCCATCCCGTCATAAATAGCTATTTGCTGTTTCCGTAGGATACCTGAACGTAGCTACTCCAAGTTCCTCTCTATCCGGTGGAAACCTCCTACCTGTGCTACAAAACATTTAACAGTACCATGAAGAGAATCTAGTCTCAAACCTGTGTCGGTGGTGGAGCTTGTAGTCTCCAAGTTTGCAAAAATCCTTAACCCACCTACATAATGTTTCATCCTTTTGAACTTACAGCCCGCCATTGCCAATATTCGGAGGATCCACGTTCCTTTTGAATTCAGTTGGTAGAAAGATCAGCTCTCTGAATAGCTTCAATATTTCCACCCGTAGTATCAAGACCATTGCAGCAACAATGCGACCCCCTGCAAACTTTTTAGTTGTTACAACAATGATTTAGCTTTTACAGTTTCCGTCCAGATGCTACTCAATCAGGTGCGCTCTAACCTTCTATTCCCTCATCAGATTTTAGAAAAACAGAACTCACCTGCTACTATAAATCCAACTGGACTAGTAACGCTCATAATTGGAGTTGTACCAGGTTTGATCATCACCAACACCTAAAGTGTTTTCATCGCACTATTCACATTATCCGCACTGAACTTCTAATATCTCTAATCCGGATTCCATCATTATTATTATCCGGTAGTCAAGAGTCGCAGTCCAGGAAACATTCCCTGTCAATAATCATCATTACAGGTTACTTCCCCTGTTCCACTTCCCCATGATTCAAGGAAAGGGGTATAACTAATTCGTGTCTTCCGCTCCACCTTCCGCATACCTCACCCGGTTCTCCCGTATCACCCTTTGGTCCCGGGGGTCCTTGAGCACCATCATCACCGGTGCAGGACACACCAAACATTCCTACTGTCATGCATAACAATAGAATCATAAAAAGATTACGTAATCTCATGTGTAAATCCTCCTTAAATAAATTTCCTTTTGAACTCTTAAAAACACTTTCACGCTAATTTCGTTAATGAATTAAAGAGGGATGCGAAATCTGCTCGAAGATTCTAAGCTTCACTCCAATGGAAACATTTGGAAGCAAACCGCCCCTCTTTTAATTCGATTAACTCCTAATTTTCAAAACCCTCATATGTATCAGAAGAACTTTCCTTTACTTCGTTCCATAACTTCATTTAAGGAACATAAAAATTTCAGTTAAGGGGCGTAAGCAGCTAAAATTGTGAGCATTGCCTATATCCGTCGGCACATTGATCTGCTACCGAGAGACAATCTGTAGCTGGGAAAAGAAGCATAAGACTTTCTGCGCTTACGATTTCATGAGGAAGACAATAGAGGGCTGGAAACACTTAAAGAGCGTGCACTGCGGTTCCGCGGCACTAAGGGATATCTGTATCTACTACGGACAGGATTTCTCCGAGCAGATGTGTTTTGGGCTCGGAGCATCTCTCGGTTTTTATCACTCATTGCGGTCATAAGCGTGCCAAGAGAAAGTTTGTGATCGGAAGCTGTCCGATTGCAAGATTCCACAGAGGGAATCCGCTTACTCGTCCGGAGGTTCAGTTCTGGCTTCCGATTGCCTCGGACGTGTCTGCAACTCCGTATTTTGCCTGTGGTCGGGAAAAATGTGTTGAAGTAAGAGACCCGTTTGTAAGAAAGATAAACCGAGAAATTTTCAGACAAAGCTCTGCAATAGCCGGACGTTCGGAAAAATTGATTGCTTCTCTTTCCAGAGCCCCCATCAGGAAAGCCGGTGAGTGTTGCTCCAACTGAGCGAACCCAAAATACTATCTACGAATAACAGAGGAGCGTAGGTTCAAGGAAATCAGAACTGAGAACCTGAAGGGGGAGGTTTTGTTTTATCTTGAACAACACCATGACATAAAGTGCGACACGAACTGAAACGACCTGCATAGTTTTATGATCAGAGGATAGAAAAGAATGATGACTGCAACTATTATGGGGTAACGGGGAATGGCAAGAGGCTTGCCCAACAATTTCGATACCAGGTCACAAGGGTATGGAGGAAGTGGCTATCGCGGCGTAGCAGTAAGGGCCGGGTGAATTGGGAAAGGATGGAAGAGATATGCAGGAGGAATCCACTGCCACAAGCCAGAGTCAAGAGGTCTATATATGCTACATGAGCAAAACTGACACGTGAGGAACCGAGTGCGTTAGACGCGCACGCTTGAGCCTGTGGGAGAAAGGGTGCGGAAACGCCCCTTTCTCCCCGGTAGCAGACATTGTTTTACGGAAACTTGAATTCCGAGTTCAAATATGTAGAATGTGCTTAAAGGTTCCTCCCTGATGACAAGAACCCAAGGGGTTCTCTCCGGCGACGGAGTAGTTGGGGAGGTCATTTTTCCACTTGACTAATAGTAGTGCGTGTTCCCTCTACGAAAAATGTCAAACTCACTGTGAATTACTTCCTTTATAGTGTCGTAGTATTTCATCTCGTTTCTATCCCATTTTCTATATACAGCCCAGCAGCAATAATCTGCAATCTGAAGACCGTAGTGGGAGCGTGAAGTGTGGTGGAGAATTTTGTATTTTCTTTCCCCCTGCGGCAGCATATCTGCTAGCGCAAGCTGCACGCCTTTTTCAATGGCCTTTCTTTTTTTATCGACCGGGGACTCTGTCGGTGATTACGCCACTTGAATTCCGATGTGCAACGGGCGAGGAATTCCAGACTGTTTTTTTGAAGGATTCAAGGCTCAGTAAAAACACTGGCCATTCGGGGTGAAATATGAACTTCGCCGCGCAATTGCGAGAGAAACATCAAAGACGATTTCGCTGTCCCGCGTGTTCAATTGATTCTGCGATAGCGGAAAGCGATTTCGGGCCGCCATATATTCCCCGCACATCCAGTTCGCGGAGATTCTGAGTTTCCCAGTCCGCCAAGCATTTAAACACGATTGATACAGCCTGTTGCCTTGACTTGACGCGAGAACCATCTTTTCCCTGCTGTCTGAGAAATACGCGAACATGGTTGACGTTCGGCATGAATGCCTTTTTTTCAAATTTTCTCGCAAGCGCCATGAGAGCGTCTTTTTTCTCCTCGTCGGACACGCTTAACGATTCCACGGTGGTAATCGCGTTCGGTTTCGTTCTGGGCTTGGTTTTTTCCCCGCGTTTGCCTGGAAGCGTTTCCAGCGCCTTCATTCCCGTCGTCCCCGAACCGAGACCGTCCAGCGATTTACGAACTTCCTCATATCCGAAGCCGTCGACAAGAGCCGACAGGATTTTTCGTAATGTGTTTTTTCGCATTTCTGTATCCTCGTTTTTCATTGCAATCCCATCATTTCAATGAATTCTTCAGCAATTGCTCGAAATTCCGGTTCAGCGTTTCCTGTGCGGGTGGGGTAAGCTTCTTTCATCAGCTTGGGATATCCGCGGGAGTGGTACATTTCATTTTCCATTACGGGCCATTCGTACCTGGCTGCCTGCTCCTGAATATCGTTCCGTGAGCCCGAATGATGCGGACCGCGGGGAGAATATGTCGATTCGCTGTTGTTAATCAGTACTCCACACACGTCAATGGCGTGGCTTGGGTTCTCGGATTTGAATTTGTCCAGAGATTGTTTCAGAAGAGGAAATCCGATGGTGGAGAAAAATTCCGTGCGAACGGGAACGAGAACATGGCGGGAAGCGTGATATGCGGTTTTAGTGATTATTGATTCAGTCGGCGCGCAGTCAATCAGAACAAGTTGCTTGTCGCTCGTTTTTTCGGAAATAAACCTTGCCAGAGCGCGGGAATCCGGCTTTATGGACGAAATCAGGTTGTCCGAGAAATCAAACCTTGACGGGATGAGATGAAAATTGTTTTCAAGACCAACCTGTCTCACCACTTGGTTCGGATCCAATGGAGCGGAAGACGGCTGTTCGTCGGATGGCGGCTGATAACCGTTAAGGAGTTCCACAATGGATGGCTCTCTTTTTTCCATGAACCTCATGTAATCACTTTCAGTCATTAGAGCCTGACTCAGATTAGCCTGCGGGTCTATATCCACCGCCAGAACATGAAGCCCCTTTTTTGCGGCGTGCTTGGCCAGCAGCGCCACAACGGTTGTTTTTCCTACACCGCCCTTGAGGTTGATGATCGATACCACTACAGGGATTTTCTTGGACATCGGCTTCTCCGCAGCTATTAATCTGAAATCTGCTCAATGAAGTTAATATACCTTAACCGCGGCTTTGTTGCACCTGCTGTCGGTGTTTTTCACGAAACGATCTTCCGCAGGCGCGTCTTGGCTCGCCATGAAATTATCTTGGTGGACAATTGTCATTCAACAGAAGATTCTACTCGGTATTAATCGGGAGAGGAGGATTGCTCAGAGTGGTTTGGAAATCCAGAACCTGCCCTTGTGATTAAGTCCAACTTCCTATGATGCTGGCTATCTGTTGTTGATTAGGGAATGAATCAATTTTTCTGAACGTCCAGCTATTGCCGAGCTTTGTTTTAATATGGTTCGGTTAAATCCACGAACATCTTCGTCTTCAATTTGACCGGGTAGAAATGGGCGTTTCCGATAACGGGGACATCTGGGATTTTAGCTGGCTTAAGGGGAGGTAGTTTGGAGAAGGCCTTAAGCGGATTAAGAATTTAGGGGGTTTTAACTGCTGGCTGTAAGTGCCGTTAGTTTTCCCCGAGATTTTCGTAAAGTTCCATTTCAATATCAAGTTCCGTTCTGATTCCCGCCTCGTTAAGCTTTGCGTCTGCTTCCCATATTGTTTCGCATACGTAGATCGCCCGCTAGGGTATTCTTGGAATTGATATTCTACTGGCATCGTGCTATTATCGAAATTCAATTACGAGGAGAAAGAATACATTGGCAGCTGATGAAAATACCGTAAGGGATGTCGCGGCGTACATTCTTGAGTGGTTTGCTTCCAGAGACGAGGACAGCATTACTTCCTGGAAGCTTCAGAAACTCGTTTATTATTGTCAGGCATGGTCACTGGTCTGGGACGAGGATTCTCTTTTCCCGGAACAGGTAAAGGCTTGGGCCGATGGACCCGTCTGTCCTGCCCTCTACAGGGAACACAGGAATAAATTCAGGATCGGCCCCGGTGACATAAATGGAAATTCTGGGAAACTGTCCTCAAGCCAGATGGGAACGATAGAGGCTGTCCTTGAGTACTACGGGGAAAGAACCGGGCGCTACTTAAGCGATCTCACTCATCTTGAAAGACCATGGATTGAAGCCCGCGAGGGTTTGCGCCCAGGGGAGCGGGGAAGCGTTGTTATTGAGCATAACGACATGGTTGATTACTACGGCGGCTTAATCAGCAATGCCTAGCAGTAAGAAGAAGTCATCCCGGAAACCCAGGCAGAAACAAAATCCCGCGGCCGTTTCCAAAACCCCCAGATCAACTCCCGCAAGCGTAAACAGCAAGAATTTCCGCTGGAATACGGAAGACGTCGATCTCGATTGTGAGTACGGATGGGGCAGGGTTGAATTAAAAGCCTTGTTCAAAGAGATCATTCCCAGGCTGCAGCAATATGAAACCATGAATTGGGGATAAGTTGAGGGAAGAGAAAGCCATTTTGTCGATGTGGACAATTGCAGCAGAGAAGCGCAGAAATGCTTGGAGGAAATCAAGCTTGACGATCTGGAACAGCTGTTCTCATTGCGGATCGGCGGCAGAAAACGGATATTCGGCTGGCGGAGAGAGGCGCTTCTTTATGTGCTCTGGTGGGATCCTGATCATAAAGTCTGCCCGTCGAAAATGAAGCACACATGATCCCGGGATATTACTGCTGGCACCTCTTGGGTGGCAAGGGTGGCCCAGATTCAAATTTTATAGGTATTGCATTCACTTTCGCTCGGATTCGCTGTTCACTTTCAGCCGTAATATGCATGTGCCTGAGGGGTAGAGGTAGGATTGTTTTTGCCGTTCAGCGCCGATGGGGGATCAACTGCTGGCTGTAAGTGCTGTTAGTTTTTCCCGAGATTTTCGTAAAGTTCCATTTCAATATCAAGTTCCGTTCTGATTCCCGCTTCGTTAAGCTTTGCGTTTGCTTCCCCTATCGTTTTGCATCCGTAGACCGCTTGCGCGGGTCTTGACACTTTTTCGTAAACCACCCGGGGATCTACGTAAAAAGTCACTGTGGAACTTATATCGAGTTCAACTTTTCTTCTGCCGTTTCTTATTGAAGTGGTGCTGAAAACTCCTTTTGCGTATTGGACTGGTCCTCTGCTTGCCTCGGTGGGTATTACGCTTATCGCTTTTTCCATTAATTCAAGTGTGGTTGCAGATATCCCCCAGCTCCCGAGCATCCCATTGTTCCGTGCTATGATTCCGAACGATCTTTCAAGTTCCTCTTTGGAGAGCTCTCCGTCGCTTCCAAAGCCGAATACTCCCATTACGGTAGGCATCCGGAAACTCTGTCTGTAAAGTGCCGCGGTCATTATTGCGTCTGCAAGCGGACTCATGAGCCCCTTTTCATCTCCGAACCCAAGCACGTCTCCCCCGACGTCTATTCCCACCACCAGGTCTGCGCCGAGTTTTTCGGCGGCGTCCGTTATACCCTCAAAAACCTTCTCCGGACCGTAACTGATATCGACAAGAAGAGTCTCCTCTCCCAGAACTTCGGCCATGCCTGCTTCGGCGAATCTCGCTCCGCCTCGGGTGGTGGAATCTTTATTGCATCTCCAGACCACGTCGTTTATCTCACGGACATTGTGGGATTCTTCAAGTTTTCTGGGCCCCGGATCGGGGTCTATTGTGAAACGCTCCCAGCTGAGTCCCCCCAGAACGCATTGTATTCCGTTTATCTCGAGCAGGTTTGCTGTCGGAAGGGTTCCGACTATATCGCCTCCTCCTCCTATTCCGAGCAAAATGGCCTTTTTCGAATTTTTGAGGATTTCCTCAATCATAATGATCTTCTGATCCATGCGACCAGCGTCCTTGCGTAGGAAGTAATTATAGTGCTTGAGAAAGGTTACCAGAATCTGCCTCTAGCATAAAACCACTTTGTCTATCTTGCAATCATTCCGGCTCCCTTATTTTTTCTCACAATCAACTTGCTTTCTCTGCAAGTTGGATTACAATAGCAATGGGAGTGAGATGTTTATACAACGCTTCCAGGAGTTTTTAAAGTCCTTGACATGTAGAAGTTTTTTGTGGTATTTTTAAACGTGTCAGCATGATAGTATTTAATGTTCTATAAATGAATTTATGGAACATTAAACCTGCTTCGCTTTGGTTGCTCTTTTGGTTTCTGGTGCTTCATTTCCCCCTTTGACGATAGTCCCAATCCTCTTTGTTGCCACTCAGTTTTTTAGAACTAAAATGATCGAAATATATCACTGGTGTTAGCCTTCTGCACGGTTTATGTCTGCATTCTGTACCATGTGGAATATGAACAGATTGCAGAGTTGCCGGAAGAGAAATGGGAGGGGATTATGGAAAGGTTTGTAAATAAAAAAATCCCCCGGCAAGTCTGAAGTTACGTAACAAAAGAACTTGCCGAGGGGAACCCGAATATTTGGAAGCAACTAGTTCGATGATGGATGATGTTTCTATGGAAACAATCCACTAGAGGCTTTTCATTTTTGCCGGGTTTTTATCATTATTGTGGAGTAACCCCACCTTCAAAGAGGTTGCATAGACTCCCTACTTCTTGGCTCAAGAGATTGCCGGCTCCAACAAAATTTTGTTCAATAGGGGCCGGTGACGCCTGTGAGGCAAGCAACTTATCTGCACCCGCAGCTCCCATACCCGCCACTACCGTCGAGATTCTCATACCCTCTGGCTGTGTACCATCATAAGTAGCTATTTGCTGTGTTACATCATTTGCGGCGGGTCCGTCAACCTTGATAAAGCATTTAACAGTACCGGGTACTGAATCCAACCTGACACAGACCTTTGTGGTTTTGGTTGTCATTACGTCTGAAGGATCATCGTTTGTATCTACGAAGGGGGTTTTTGTTCTCGGGTCAATCCCCGTAGAAACATCCTCTATCTCCACGCCCCGCCATTCGCCTTTGATAGCCGGAGGACGTTCTCCTATGCCACAATCAGAATGGAGCAGTCTCCTGTCAAAAGCTTCATTGTTTCCGCCGCTTGTATCCATCTTTGCGAAAAACGGTCCACCGGAAAACATCTTGGTGGTTACAACTGTTCTAGCGGCACTGACCTCAGTAGAAGGGACTACCTCAGGGTCGCTAGCATTGCTGACCGTAGCGGTTCCTGCTTTAACAAAAACAAGACTTCCCGCAACAACATCTGTTATATCTGCAACAACATCTGTTACACTTGCAGCCGCAGCAGGCCCAAGAGTCGTAGAATCAAAAACGTTATCGTTACAAGTAACTTCCAGACTAACCGGTGCGGGCATAGGTGGAGTACCAGCGGTTATAGGTTCCAATTCGGAAGGTCCGGGAAAACCAGCCGTGTCCTGCAATAATGAATCACTGCAAGCTATTGTCCCTGTTTCACTTCCCCAAGTCTTAAGAAAATCATAAGTTCTAGTGGAATCTCCCCCATCACCATCATCACCATCTTCACCCGGAGGCCCTTGTTCCCCTTGTGGTCCCGGAGGTCCTTGTGCACCATCATCACCGGTGCAAGCAACACTAAAAACATTCCTACTGTCATGCACAACAGCAAGAGTAAAAACAGATTACGTAATCTCATGTGTAAATCCTCCTTAAATAAATTTCCTTTTGAACTCTTAAAAACACTTTTACGCTAATCTCATTAATGAATTAAAGAGGGATGCGGAAATCTGCTCGAAGATTTCAAGCTTTATTCCAATGGAAACATCTGGAAGCAAACCGCCCCTCTTTTAATTCAATTAACTCCTAATTTTCAAAAACCTCATATGTATCAGAAGAACTTTCCTTTACTTCGTTCCATAACTTCATTTAAGGAACATTAAAATTTCAGTTAAGGGGCGGAAACAGCTAAAATTGTAAGCATTGCCGATATCCGTCGGCACATTGATCTGCTACCGAGAGACAATCTGTAGCTGGGAAAAAGAAGCATAAGACTTTCTGCGCTTACGATTTCATGAGGAAGACAATAGAGGGCTGGAAACACTTAAAGGGCGTGCACTGCGGTTCCGCGGCACTAAGGGATATCTGTATCTACTACGGACAGGATTTCTCCGAGCAGATGTGTTTTGGACTCGGAGCAGGGCTCGGTTTTTATTACTCTTGTGCAGATGGGATGAACCCAAGCAGGATCATACAGCCTCGCGGTCCTCTTATGGAGATTAATTTCCTCAGGAACTTCGGCCTTGACGCAGCCGACTGGAAGTGTGAGGATGACAACGAACGGGCATCTGCTGAACTCAAGGAATTTATTGACAGAGACATTCCGGTACTGATACAGGCCGATATACGCTACCTTGAGTATTTTAACTCCAGGACCCATTTCCCCGGACACGTAATCGCGGTATGCGGATACAACGATTCAGAATCCGTCTTTTACGTGGCGGACAACTCATTTGAAGATATTAAGACCGTCTCTTTTGAGAACATGACAAAAGCCAGAAGCTCAAAAGCCAGGCCGTATCCCCTTTCAAACAACAGGGTTGAAGTGGAGTCAATGGAAGGTGGCACCGATCTTGAGGAGATGATTCTCGGTGCCGTCAGGAAAAACGCCGAAATGATGCTTGAAGGCAGAACCACCCTGAGAGGAACTTCAAGTGTTGAGACTATAAGGAAATGGGCAGAAGATCTTCCCGGCTGGAGGGACCTTGCCGACTGGAAGTGGACCTCGAGGTTTACTTACCAGGTCATATGCAGAAGAGGGGTCTGCGGCGCCGCTTTCAGGTGGTTTTACAGGGATTTTCTGGAAGAGGTCTCCCCGGTGCTCTCCCCTCTTTACGGGGCGGGCCTTGCAGACGAGATGGACAGTATCGGTCAGAAGTGGTACGACATGGGAATGCTTTTTAGGGAGATAAGCGAGAGCGATTCGTGCGGAGAGGGGTTCGAGCGGGCATCGGAACTTGCTTTTGATATATATGGTCTTGAGAAGCGGTATTTTCGTTCCGTGCTTGAGAACTCCCCCGCTTTATCCGCGGCGGGGCGGATGAATCGGAGCGGGTGAAAGGGCATTTGAAAAACCTCTGCGCTATATTGCTTGAGAATTCTGAGTTTCGAGAGAGTTTCGGTTTTGCTGTAATTGGGATATTGCCAAAAAAATAAGGTATTCTATTAAATTACGTAAAATTAATTTAGGAATTTACTATGCTTTTGTTTGTTTTAAGAAAGTATGTCTGGGTCGTAAACATATTGCTGATAGTCGCCATCGCGTACTCGGTTTCAGCCACGATCAACAACGGCCTGCGCGACAAGATAGAGTCTGATAAGGGAGGCATGGCGGGTGAGCACCTCTACAAGGAGAAGTACGGACGGGTTAAGATTCCCTATCGTTCAAGAGAGTATTACGACTCTATACTGAGAACGAACCTGTTTGGAACGGGCGGATATGCTGGAGAGATAGAGCCGGGTGATTTCTCGGAAGTCCTCGAGGGGGAAATCACTCCGAAAACTTCCCTCAACCTCGAACTCCTTGGAACTTTCATACGCAAAAGCCGCGCTGATTCCGCAGCCAAAAAGAGCGTCGCCGTAATAAAGAATATGGAAAATAGCAGAATAAAGGGTTATTCTGAAGGGGCAGTTGGTTGATCTTGTAGCGTCTGAAAAAGTGGAGGTAGTGAGAATAGACGACTGCGAAGTAACCATACGAAGAGCTGGAGGTCCTGAACTGATTACCTGCGGAAACGAGCTTGAATCCGTCTTTGCAAAAAGCCCCTCGAGTTCTTCAGCAGGGAGTAAACCGTCTGTTAAGTCAAAGAAGTCGTCAGCTTCGGGGGTCAGCAAAGTAAGCGAGGGCGTATACCAGATAGAGAGAATGATGTTTGACGAGCTGCTTGCTGAACCCAGCAGTTTAATAACCGAGGCTAAGATTGTGCCGCGCGATGATGGTATCAAGATCTTCGGAGTGAAAAGCCGGAGCGTGTTTTATAAAATGGGTCTTAGAAACGGGGATATAGTTCATCAGATAAATGAAGTTGCTTTAAACGACATGCAGGGCGCTCTTTCGCTTTTTACCGACTTAAAGGGCCAGAGTGAGTTTACCGTTGATTTCACGAGAGAAGGTAAAAGAAAGAGCAACCGGTACACGATTTACTAGGCCCGATACGCAAAATTCAGTTTTTAGGGTTAAAACAGGTTATGAGATATTTTCTGAATAAAAGTCTTTTCCCAGTTCTGTCAGCGGCTCTCGTTTTTTCCGTCTATGTTCTCTGTCCTCAGTTGGCTTCTGCGCAGAAGTCCGAGCCGCTTCCGGATCTAACGAGGGCCAGGGTTGTCGTCGCCCCGGGTGCGAAATTGAAAAAAACAAGCGGGGAGGATGAATCAAGTGAGGATTCGCCTGCGAGACCTGCTGATATTGCCGCGGAGCTGCTGGCAGAGGATGCCGCAAAAGATCCCGGCAAAAAAGGCTTAAAGTCTGTGGGGAAAGATGCGGTGAAAGTTTCTGGCAATGAAAGACTTGAAGGTTCGGTCGAAGATCCTGGCCTGCCGCTTGATTTAGCGGAGCAAGAAGTTGCAGCCGAAGCTGAGAAAGCCCCTGAGCCCGAGGAAATGCCATCTGCGGCCGAAGAGGATTCAGGTGAAGGTACGGTTGCGGTCTCAGGCGATGAGATTCTCGACGGGGAGGGGTGAGCAGATTCCCGAGGGCGAGGGAATGGTCAACCTTCGCTCTAACATGACACTTAATGAGATGGTGAAGACCATAAGCGAGATCACCTCCGAGGTCTATCTCCTGAGTGACAAGATCAGGGACAAGAACGTGACGATCATAACTCCCGAGGGTGGTTTCGAGAAAGAAAATGCGTTTAGAATTTTTGAAATACTGCTTGATATGAACGGCTATTCGGTCATAAGCGCGGAGGGAGTCAACAAGGTCGTCCCCAAAAAGGGGATAAAGTCAGAGAGCATACCGTTGCGGCGGGATTTTGACCCCCAAGAGTCTTCCCAGAAGTACGTGATGAAGCTCTATAAAGCTCAAAAGCGTAAAAGCCAAAGGAGTTTCCAACGTCCTTCGAGCCCTGGTCAGCAGGGATGGGTTTATGAAGGCTCACGAACCGTCAAATACCCTGGTGGTGGTTGATAACGAGCAGAACGTGAACAAGATAGCCGAAGTGATTGCGAATCTTGATTACGAGAAGAAAATAGAGTTCATCAAAGTGCATAACACCGCCTCGGCCAACGTTATTTTCAAGCTGCTTGAGATCTTCAATCCTAAAGGCTCCAAGACCCAGCCGTCAAAAGGCAAGGATGACGGTTTGATAACCGGAAGCTCCGATCTCCTTGGGTTTAAAGTGATAAACGACGAGAGGACAAATTCAATAATAGTGATTGCCGATCCGAGGGATTTTCCCCTGATAAAGGAGACAATCGCCGTTTTGGACATCGAGAGCGAGCACGCCGAACAGGATGTCTACGTTATACCTGTCAGGAATGCCGACGCCGAGCATATAATCGAAGTTCTGAGCAATCTGTTCACGGAGGGAAAAGGGGGCACAGTGTCTTCAGTTTCCTATCGGGACCAGGGACGCCAATCCGGTAGAAACGGCCAGGCTTCAAGCCGTCTCGGAGAGGGCAACTTGGGCGGCAGCGGAAATGCAGGTGGCCTGGGTTCCCAGGGCGGGAAGATCAAGAGGGGAGGGGGCGAGCAGGTCGGTGGTTCCGTTATAGTGTCTTCGGGCGATGGGCTTAAGATAACTTCGGATCCGGCGACAAATTCCATTATAGTGATCGGTTCTCTCACCCAGTACAAAATGGTCAAGCAGATAGTGGATAAGCTTGATGTAAGGAGAAGGCAGGTGTTTGTGGAGGCTGCGATACTCGAGGTGGGCCTTGACAACCTTAACGCGCTTGGAACCAACTTTGGTTTTGGTGTCACAGTTGAGGGCGACAACCTCGGTTTCGTCGGACAGCAGCTGCCGGGCATCCCGAGTCTTCTCGGAGTTGCGGCCGATCCCACAATTGCAACGAGTTCCATAGGCAGTCTTTCGGGGCTTTTTCTCGGAGTAGTGGGAGAGGAAGTTGACCCCGATGGTTCGGGTCCGCTTCCGGCTCTTCCTTCGTTCTCCGCGGTGTTCCAGGCTCTGAGTTCCGTAACCGAAGTCAACGTGCTTTCAACTCCGAGCATTATTACAACCGACAACGAGCCGGCCGAAATAGTCGTGGCCGACATAATACCGTTTCCGATGGGAAGCACCGTGGGAACAAGCGGCGTGACAGTTCAGACGATCGAGAGGCTGCCGGTAGGAATAAGGCTCAGCATCACTCCTCAGATAAGCGAAGGAGAATACCTTAACCTTGACATAGTGACCGAGGTTTCCTCTACCAGGGAGGCGCCTGCGGGACTTAACACCGCCCAGTTCGGCATCGCTACTACAACAAGAAGCGCTGATTCGTCGGTTATAGTCAAAAATGGACAGACCCTCGTTATAGGCGGGCTGGTTCAGGACAGAGAAGAGGTGCTTCACAACAAAACACCTTTGCTCGGAGATATTCCGCTGATTGGAAACCTCTTCAGGTTCAAGCGCAACCAGAGCAGGAAGCTTAATCTGATGATACTCCTTACTCCGCGGATAGTTGAGACGGAAAGCGATATGAAGCAATTGCTTATGGATCACCAGAAGAGAAAAACCTTGCTTCATAGAAGGGATCTTAATACGCTTGAGTAGGGGAGTTTTTAGAAAATGAAGGCTCTTGACGAAATAATAGGCAAGCGTTATCCCGAGGTTATGGGGAGGATTGAAGAGCTCAGAGGGAAAAACGGCCGGAACACAGAGGACATACTGCTCAAAACTGACGTACTCAAGGATTCCCCGGCTCTTGACGTTCTTTCCGAATTCTACGGAGTCGAAAAAATCGAATCGATTCCCGAAGACGATATAGATTATGAGCTGATAAAGCAGTTTCCGATCAGCTTTGCGAAAAGATTCAGAATACTCCCCATAAACAAGGACAACGGAACGCTTAAAATCATATTTGCCCCGCCTCAGGAACTCTACGCCCTTGACGAGGTCCGCTCCCGCTTTAATTGTTCGCTTGAAACTTATATTGCCCTTGAGCGCGTGCTTACCGACAGCATCAACAGGATTTACGAGCAGGGCAAAGACGTCGTATCGGAGGATATAAACGAAGGCTCGGGACTCTCTGAGATGGAATTTACCGAACCCCAGGACCTTATTGAGGCCGAAGACGAGGCCCCCGATCATAAAATTCATAAACACGCTTCTTTTCCAGGCGGTCAGGGAGCACGCAAGCGATATTCACATAGAGTGTTTCGAAAAAGAAGTGCTGGTACGATTTAGAAAGGACGGCATTCTGCACGACGTGACGAAAGTTCCCAAGACTGTGCAGTCTTCGGTGATCTCGCGCGTGAAAATAATGTCTGAACTTGATATAGCCGAGAGAAGAAAGCCTCAGGACGGAAGCATAAGGCTTAAGATCGGAGGAAGGGATATCGACGTAAGGGTTTCGACGGTTCCCACTTCATGGGGAGAGAGCGTGGTAATGAGGATGCTTTACAGGTCTTCGGTGCTGATGAGCTTTGAGCAGCTGGGTCTTGAGGGAGAAAAGCTTCAAACCCTCGAGTCCCTGATAAGGCGTCCCCACGGTATTGTCTTGGTTACGGGACCCACCGGAAGTGGTAAGACGACCAGTCTTTACGCCGCCCTTCAGAGAATCAATCTTCCCGACAAGAAGATAATCACCATAGAGGATCCGGTTGAATACCAGATAAAGGGTATTAACCAGATACAGGTCAACTCCAAGGTCGATCTCAGCTTCGCAAACGGGTTGCGTTCAATACTGCGTCAGGACCCCGACGTTATACTCGTCGGGGAAATAAGGGACAGGGAGACCGCTGATATCTCAATGAACGCATCGCTCACTGGACACCTTGTATTCTCAACGCTCCATACAAACGATTCGGTAAGCGCTGTTACAAGACTCGCGGACATGGGGGGTGGAGTCGTTCCTGATAGCTTCCACTCTCTCGGCCGTCATAGCGCAGAGGCTTGTAAGGGTTCTATGTACGCGGTGCAGGGAGCAGTACGTGCCTATTGACGAAGAGCTTACGCGTATCGGACTTGCGCGTGACGCCTGTCCCGAAGGGATGATATACAGAGCCGGAGGCTGTGCGGAGTGCATGGAGACGGGATTTTCCGGCCGCATCGCTATCTTCGAGATACTGCTTATCGACGACAGGCTTAAAAACACTGTTCTTACACACCCGGATTCTTCAACGCTTAAGGAGAGAGCCCTTGAAAACGGACTTGTCACCCTGAGGATGGATGGTGCGGGAAAGGTTGCAAAAGGCGTGACGTCAATTGACGAGGTGCTGAGGGTCACTGAGGAGCAGTCGGCGGAGACATAGGGCATGATTAGATTGGATAAGTCCAAAATCAAAGAAACAGTGTAAAATCGAGTAGCTACGAAAAGTACAAGACCAGCCGTTTCAGGTTGGTAACAACCCAGTTTCTTATTGCTTATAAGTATATGGAGTTACACTTTTAGGAAAGGTGGCTGCTTTATGCGAAAGTTCATGTTGAACGCAACATCTCATGTTCACGCAAAATATTATTGAGAGGAATAGTAATCTCTGCGTACGAACGTATGTAGTCAGAAGGAGGAATTGTTTCTAGCAATTCGGAATCTCCACTAGAGTCAAAGAACATAGTTGATAAAATTACTATAATCACTTTCAGTTTTCTTGAAACAGGCAGCAATGTAGTCGCGATTGACGTTAGAAATTCTAGTACAGAAATACCCATTAAACACTTTTCCTTTAGGAATTGCTTCTTCTCTTGTTTTATAGTACTATATACCTAGTTAGTAAAAAGAAATCAAAAGATAGATGTTTTAATGACGGCAAGAGTTGGTTAAGATTTTCGGTCTGGAAGCTCATGAATGAATATAAAATTTTCTAAACTCGAACCTGAAACGATTATGCGAAGATGAAAAATATGCAAGCAGGAAACTCGGGAGTGCGTCGGCCAAAAAATTAAGAACTAGATTAAGAATTCTGCAAGTTGCGTCTAAACTTGGGGAAATTCCTATTGGTCGCCCCACATCCCTTGAAGGGGAAAAGGGCTGGGCAATTCGCCGTGGATCTGGCTGGCGGGCACCGCTTGGTGTTTGAACCGTTTGATGATCCTTTGCCGCGAAATGTAGACGGAAGCGTGAAATGGAAAGAACTTGAGTCAATATGTATTGTATTTATTGGAGACTATCATGACTGAAAATCTTGATCGATTTGAACCGAAATGGACGTCGCCGCCCGGGGATACGATTCTAGATGTCCTTGAAGAGAAAAACTGGACTCAGTCAGAATTTGCTCACCGGGCGGGCTATACGGCAAAACACGTAACCCAGCTTATAAAGGGAAGAGCATCAATTACGGAAGATACTGCGCTTCGACTGGAAAGGGTTCTGGGGGGTAGTGCGGGGTTCTGGCTGGCACTTGAGGCAAAACATCGCGAGGAAACAGCGCGGGCGGAAGAAATTAAGCAACTGGAGAGTCAAATCGGGTGGTTAAAAGAACTTCCACTCAAGCAGATGATCGAATTTGGCTGGATAGAAAGATGTGCCCAAAAGACTGATCAGGTCTCAGAGTGTCTTAAATACTTCGGTGTTGCTTCCGTGTCAGTGTGGAGATCAAAGTATACTGCACCGTCAGAGCTGGCCGCTTTTAAGTCTTCAGAGAGATTAGAAAAGAAAAAACGGTGCCGTGGCAGCTTGGCTGCGCAGGGGTGAACGGATGGCTGAACAACGTTCGTTGAGCAAGTACAACAGGCAAGGTTTTATCGAGAAGCTTTTCAGAATCCGTAAACTTACGAACGAAACCGCCCCGGATATATTCGTTCCCAAACTGATCAGTGAATGCGCCGAAGTCGGTGTTGCTGTTGTGTTTGAACCAGTACCCACTGGCTGTCCGGCTACCGGTGCGACGCGCTGGCTGGCTCCAGACAAAGCTCTGATAATGCTCAGCCTGCGGCATAAAACCAACGATCACTTGTGGTTTGCTTTTTTCCATGAGGCTGCGCACATACTTATTCACGGGAAGAAGATGTTGTTTCTTGAGATTGAAGGTGACGAAAACATTCGCGAGCGGGAAGCTGATGAGTTTGCAAGCAACTTCCTGATTCCGAAACAAAAAGCCGATACCCTTCGTTTTCTTGCGCACACCAATACAGCAGTAACAAAATTTGCTGAAGAAAATCGGCGTGGCGCCCGGGATTGTCGTTGGCAGAATGCAGTACGAAGGATATTTGCCTATGAGTTATCTGAACAGGCTGAAAGTGCGCTACGAGTGGAGAACTGAACGGGGTTAGATGACCCATATACTTCAGGTATTTGTCTAAGGGAATTGTTCTGAACTAAATAATCTGGATGGCGAATCTTGAAAATTTCTTATTTTTCCGTAGAGAGGAATCCAGAGATAAGGGGTAAATCTTTTTTGCTCCGACTTTCAATGGTAATGGATAAAAAACGCCCGGCGAGAATTTGACAGAAAGCCGAATTTCAGACCAGAATTATTGTCAGGCGTGGTAAGAGGTACAGGGGTGAGTATTTACTTTTCAAATGCCAGTTTACAACTACAAGGCCATTAACGACAAGGGTGAGGCGGTAAAGGGGGTCGTAAGCGCGGAGTCTGTAAGGGTTGCAAGCGACAGACTCAGAAAAGACGGCATATACCCTTCTTCAATAAAGGAATCTGTCGGAGGGGAGCGACGCTTCTCCGTAAACCTTCCGTGGAACAGGGTAAGCATCTCGGAGCTTGCCGTTATGACAAGACAGTTCTCGACCCTGATTTCATCAGGTCTTCCTCTCGAGACGTCGCTTGTGGCTCTCTACGAACAGACCGATGACCAGAAACTAAAGGGAATTCTCTCCCAGGTGCGAAGCCGGGTTAGTGAAGGCAGCTCTCTTCATTCCGCGCTTGAAGAGCACAAAGATGCCTTCTCCGATCTTTACGTGAGCATGGTTCGCGCCGGCGAGGCCAGCGGCACTCTTGATATCGTGCTTGACCGTCTCGCGGATTTCCTTGAAAAGCAGCTCGAGCTAACTTCAAAGATCAGGGGTGCCATGGTATATCCGGCGATAATGTTTGTCGTCGGGCTCGGGGTGCTGGTTTTCATGATGACTTTCGTAATTCCCAAGGTCGCCAATATATTCGAGGCAAGCAACAAGGCTTTGCCCTTTGTTACCGTAGTGCTTATAGGTGCAAGCGATTTTCTGAGGGAGAATTTTGTTCTGCTGCTGCTTTTTTTGGCCGTCCTATTGTTTTTTGGACACAGGTACGTCAGGACTCCTTCGGGAAAGAAGGTCTACGACAGGTTTTCCCTGAAGGTTCCGGTGTTCGGGAAAATGTCTTCAAAAGTGATGATTTCCCGTTTCACAAGAACGCTTTCCACACTGCTCTCAAGCGGCATTCCTCTTCTTGAGGCCATAAGGGTGAGCGAATCGGTTATGGGGAACAGTCTTTATGTTGACAATATAAGGGATGTGCGGGTCAAGGTTGCTGAGGGAGCGGCGTTTGGCGGCTGTCTTGCGCAGACCGGGATTTTCCCTCCTCTGATGGTGAGAATGGTGTCTGTGGGCGAGGAGGCGGGTAAAATGGAAGTCATGCTGTCGAAGGTGGCCGATATGTATGATACCGAGGTTGACGGCATGCTTGCCACGCTGACTTCCCTTCTTGAACCGGTAATGATACTGATTATGGGTGTTGTGATGGGTTTTATAGTTTTTGCTATACTTTTACCGGTACTGAATCTGACTTCGGTAATAAGCTGAACATGGAGGTGTTTAAAATGAGATCCCAGTCGGGATTTACTCTTATTGAAATTATGGTGGTCGTGCTTATCATAGCGGGGCTTGCCTACATAGTGGGAACGAACGTGATAGGTCAGGGGGAGAGGGCAAAGGAGAAACAGGCCATGATTCAGATCAAGCAGTTTGAGCAGGCGCTCCAGCTGTTTAAGTTTGATAACGGTTTTTATCCCGAAACCCAGCAGGGGCTGCGCGTTCTGGTCGAACCGGCAACGGTAGGCAGGGAAGCCAAGAGGTGGAAACGTTATCTTGAGTCCGCGAGCGTGCCGCTTGATCCCTGGGGGAACGAGTTTGTGTATTTCGGGGTCGACCAGACCGAGGACGGATTGTACCATATAAGATCTAACGGTCCGGATGGGATAGGGAATTCAGACGACGATCTGTCCAGCAGAGACAGATGACAAGAAAATCCGCTGGGTTTACCTTAATTGAACTCATTGTGGTCGTTTTTTTTGCTCGGAGCTTTTTTCTCCGTGGCCATGCCCAGAGTGCTCAAAACAAGCGACATGAACCTTCGCAGCGCTTCAAGGGGGCTTGTAACTACGATAAGGCACATTTACAGCAAAGCCATTTTTGAAAAACGGATATACAAGCTTTCTTTCGATATTGATACCGGGCAATACTGGGCAGAATTTCTTGAGGGAAACCAGTTCCGCCTGGAGAAAGATTCCGTAGCCGGGGGGAGAAAGCTTCCAAGCGGGGTCTTTTTCAGTGATATACAGACGGAGAGAACCCAGGGGAAAATCGCTTCAGGAAGAGACGCGTTTATACTTTTTCTGCCGACGGGGATTGTTGACTCGGCGGTTATTCACCTGCGAACTGGCGAGGATGATTTTTTCACGCTTTCCACAAATCCCTACACCGGTGCCACTAAAGTTTTTGACGAGTACGTCGAGTTTAACAGCCGGCTTCAGAATCTGGCGGAACGGTAGGGAGAAGACTGTATGAGGGCCTCGAGAAACAACGTTTGCGGGTTTACGTTGCTTGAAGTCATGATTGCCGTTGGGTTGCTTGCCTTCGCGATGGTGTCAATCCTCGGCATCGTGAATCACAATATAAATCTTGCCACAAGGTCCACCAACTACCTCATAGCCACGAGTCTGGCCGATGACATAGCTTCACGGATCGACGCTCAAGGACTCCCGTCAGACTCGGAGAGAAGCGGGGAATTCGAGAACTATCCCGGTTTTGAGTGGTATGTCACAGTTTCCCCATACAATTTAACCCAATTCGAAGCGAGAATGAACATTATCAGTGTTCTTATAATCTGGAACGACGGGGAGGAGAGCTATGAAATCAGCTTTATCGATTCGGGATGATAAAAGCGGCTTCACCCTTATAGAGGTTCTTGTAGTTGTTGCCATAACGGCCATCGTGCTCACGATGCTCTATAGTTCCTTTTCCCAGCTTGTAACAGCCAAACGCAGGGTGGAGACGGAAAACGAATTAATCCAGGAAGCCAACACCCTCCTGCTCAAGATGCGCCACGACCTGGTGAACGCTTTTCCCAGAGGCAACATCAGTTCCGAGGTTTCCCCTTCCTCCGCATATAGTTACTTTACCGGGAGCCTCGAAGGGGAGAACAGCAGAATAGTGTTCACCTCTTTTGCGAAGGACCCCACGCATTATTCCACCCAATCCGGCCAGAGCGAGATTTCTTACTATCTGGTTCCGCTCCGCGGCGAGCGCGAAGATATGTTTGCCCTTATGAGGAAAGATAATTACTGGATCGGAAACAATGAATCCGGAGCTGCGTATCCGATTTCGGAAAGGGTGCTGAGTTTCAGAGTAAATTTCCTTTCCGAACGATCCCCGGCCCTGGCCAGCGAGGAAGAGGTGTGGGAGTGGAATTCGTCAGTAATGCGAGGATTTCCCAAAGCAGTTCGGGTCCAGATAATTCTTCTGGGAAGCGGGGGTCAGGAGGAGGCCTATTCCATGATTGTTGCTATACCGGTGGCTGACTGAATGCGCAGAGCAGATCCAAAAACAACCCAGAGGGGGATAGTGCTTGTTATGGTTGTCATAACGATTGCTATACTTTCTACAATCGTTATTGATTTTATATACTCGACCCGCGTGAGTTATGAAATTTCCGCAAACAGCTCAAGCGATGTCCAGGCAAGACATATTGCGAAATCAGGTGTGAGAGTTGTGCGGGGGGTTCTGAGAAAGAAAACGCCTGAGGATCTGCCCGTAATGAAGGGAATGCTTGCGCAGGCGATAAGTTCGGAAAACGGTCCCGACGGCTGGAAGCTCTCTATCACCTCTTTTCCAATCGGAGAAGGAAACATATCTCTTCAGGTTGTAGACGAGAGATCGAAAGTCAATCTCAACGCTCTTGTGGACCAGAGATCGGGCCGGGTGGATTTCCAGGTGCGAACGCAGCTAAATGAACTTTTTCGCGATCTCGGGGTAGAGACGGAGAAGGCCGATCTCTTCGTGGCAAGCCTGGTGAACTGGCTTGACGGAGCAGCGCCGGGCAGTGGAAACGATCAGGCCCCTGACGGAGCTGGTGGGAACTATTACACAGGACTTGAGAATCCTTATTATATCAAGGACGGACCGCTTGACAGCGTTGAGGAAATTAGGATGATTGAGGGGATGGATAAGGATTTCTTTTTCAAGGTAAAAGACTATTTAACCGTCTATCCTAAAGACAAGAAGGTGAATTTCAGCACCGCTTCAAAAACAGTGATAATGGCTACCATCAAGGCCGCCGGGGTCTCTGTCAACGAGAGGCAGAATGATCCCCGGGAGATAAAAGACAGCCTAGTCGGGAGAATGGCAGACGAGATAATCATTCGCAGAGGCACCAAGAGGGTCATATCTGCCAGCGAGACCAACAAGATTCTAAAGGGAGTGGATTCCAGTCTGAAGATAAGCTCCGGTATTTCGGGAGTGGTTCTTAAGGGCGGAAAAAGCGATGTCTACACAGCTGTTTCCACGGGTATAGTGGGGGAGCAAATTCCCGTTACAAGACAGATTCAGGCCGTTATCCGCAAAGACCTGAAAAAGAAGAATTCGTATCCGACCGTGGCGTCTTGGAGAGAAAGATAAGAGCCGAAGTGGCGGAATAGGTAGACGCGCAGGATTCAGGATCCTGTGGGCATTGCGCCCGTGGGGGTTCGACTCCCCCCTTCGGCAGAACATAAAAAAAGGGGTGTCCTTCGAAAAGGCACCCCTTTTTTTAATCAGTTTTTTTCTTGCTTATACGTCGTAATAAAGCATGAACTCATACGGTACGGGTCTCAGCCTGATCGGGTTGATCTCGTTTTCCGTCTTATAGTCAATCCATGTCTCGATTACGTCTTCTGTGAACACTCCTCCCTTGAGCAGAAACTCGTGGTCATCTTCAAGTGCCTTGACGGCCTCTTCAAGCGAACCTGGTACGGAGGGGATGTTGCTTAGCTCCTCTGGTCCCAATGCGTAAATGTCCTTATCAAGCGGGTCTCCCGGCTTGATCTTATTCTCGATTCCGTCAAGTCCGGCCATAAGCATGGCTGAGAACGTGAGGTATCCGTTGCATGAGGGATCCGGGAAGCGGGTCTCTATTCTCTTTGCCTTGGGGCTTGGAGAGTACATCGGGATCCTTACCGCGGCGCTTCTGTTTCTCGCCGAGTAAGCGAGATTCACGGGAGCCTCAAATCCGGGAACGAGCCTTCTGTAGGAATTCGTTATCGGGTTGCTGAACGCGCATATGGCTCTTGCGTGCTTGAGAATTCCGCCCACGTAGTACATGGCAAGGTCGCTGAGTCCTGCGTATCCTTTTCCTGCGAAAAGAGGTTTTCCGTTTTTCCACAAAGACTGGTGAATATGCATCCCGGAACCATTGTCGTCAAAAACGGGCTTTGGCATGAATGTGACTGTTTTCCCGTGTTCGCGGGCAACGTTTTTTACAACGTACTTGTACCATTTCATGTTGTCTCCCATGTCCACAAGCGGTGCGAAACGCATGTCAATCTCCGCCTGTCCCGCCGTGGCGACTTCATGGTGGTGGGCTTCAACGGCGATACCAAGGCTCAGCAGCACGCTCACCATTTCGGAACGTATGTCGTGCATGCTGTCAGAAGGTGGCGTCGGGAAGTAGCCTTCCTTGTGCCTGAGCTTGTGACCGAGGTTTGGCTGCTCGTCAGCCCCGGAGTTCCAGATTCCCTCTTCCGAATCTATGGAGTAGTATCCGCTGCGGGGGCTCTGATCGTATCTTACGTCGTCAAAAATGAAGAATTCAAGCTCGGGACCGAAAAAGGCAGTGTCCGCGACCTTTGTGCCCTGCATGAAGGAAATAGCCTTTCTCGCTATGTTCCTCGGATCTCTCGTGTAGGGCTCCCTTGTTATGGGATCTTCAATATTACATATTATGACAAGGGTCTGGGCCTGCATGAAAGGATCGACCTTGCAGGTGGTGGGATCCGGCATAATGAGCATATCGCTTGTGTTGATCGCCTGCCAGCCCCTGATACTTGAACCGTCAAAACCAAGGCCGTTTTCAAAAAACGCCTTGTCAACTTCCTCCGCCGGTACGGTGAAGTGCTGCCACATCCCTATAAAATCAAGAAATCTGAGATCAACAAACTCGATCTCGTAATCTTTTATGAACTTTATTACTTCAGCCGGCTTTTTCGGAAAAGCGGGCTGGCCCGACTTAGTAGCCATGATTAATAATCCTCCTTAATGCGATTCTTTCTAGAGAAAAGTTTTTTGGTGCGAGCGCTAATTATATAGCATCCTCGCCCCTTTCTCCAGTTCTGATTCTTATTACGTCTTCGGCCGGGAAGAGGAATATCTTTCCGTCTCCTATCTTGCCGGTTTTCGCACTTTCCCTTATGGTCTCAATTACCTTGGAGACCATATCGTCGGAAACCACTATTTCCAGCTTTATTTTGGGGAGAAAGTCGATGACGTATTCTGCACCCCTGTAAAGTTCCGTATGTCCTTTCTGACGGCCGAATCCCTTTACCTCAACGACTGTCAGACCCTGAATTCCTATCTCCCTGAGGGCTTCTTTAACATCCTCCAGTTTGAACGGTTTGATAATGGCCTCTATCTTCTTCATGGTGGTAAAATCCTCCTACGCGTGTTATTCAACTACTACTAAACTATCAAGAAATATACCACTTCTTTTATTTCGAAGTGAACTGGTTGTTCAAATCGGGGTATAAAATAACTGTTTCTTCTGCGAATGGGAAGTTTTTTGTTTTATAACTAACTCCTATAATTAAATATTCTCGGAACCTGGAGCTGACCCAATTTATATTTTTCTGCGTAAAAAAATCTCTTTTTCCCTGAAGCGATGTTTCATGTTTTTCCGGAGGTGCACGTTTATTGTGCATAGAATCTTAAAATTTGAACATTTCCCCTGTGATAGTAACGAGGTTCTAAGGAGAAGTGTCAACTCAAATACATAATTCCCTAAGTAATAATTGATTTTGAATGTTGTTGATGATATTTTTCCCGAATGATCGATCAGAAGCTTGGCTATGAGTTCAAAGATCTGTCTCTTCTTGAAACGGCACTTACCCACAGTTCATATGCAAACGAGTTTTCATGCCCTAGCAACGAGAGACTTGAGTTTCTCGGAGACGCGTTGCTTGGATGCGTGGTGAGCGTGCTGCTTTACGAAAAATATCCTTCATACACCGAGGGTGATCTCTCAAAGATCAGAAGTCGTGTGGTAAGCGGCGCGAATTTCGCCAAATACGCCGCGGCGCTTGGCTTGGGAGAGCGGATAAGACTCGGAAAGGGCGAGGAGAGTACCGGGGGTAGGGAAAGAGAGTCAAACAACGCAAACGCATTTGAGGCGGTTATAGGCGCTCTGTATCTTGACGCTGGCTATGAGAGGACTTTCGAAATAGTGTCCGGACTGTTCCGAGATGCTATTGAGCAAAGCGATTTCCCCCGCGACAGCAAAACGGAGCTTCAGGAAATTTCCCAGAATATCTTTGGAGAGACGCCCGAGTACAGGGTTCTCAGCGAAGAGGGCCCTCAGCATGAAAGAATTTTCACCTCTGAGGTCAGGATCGCTTCTTCCGATCTTGTGGGTGCCGGCAGGGGCAGGAGCAAGAGGCAGTCAGAGCAGTCCGCGGCCCGCGACATACTTGGGAAACTGGGTTATTAGGTCTTAACCCTTTTTCACTCCAAGATCGTTTATCTTTTTTGACAGAGTGTTTCTGTTTATTCCCAGTATCGCTGCCGCCTGTTTCATGTTTCCGTCAGTTTTTTCGAGAATGGTTTCGATTAACTGTTTTTCAATTTTCCCGATTACCTGCTCATAGATGTTTTGCAGGGAGAAGTCCGAATTCTCTACCATCATGCGAACAAGCTCTTCGGTTCTCCTCTCCGTTTTTTCCGTTTCCCCATAGCCGGTTTGTGAGTCGAAGGCTTCTTTTGTCTCCTCAGCGCTTATTATGCTGTCGGGACTTAGAACCAGAAGACGTTTTATGGTGTTTTCAAGTTCCCTTACGTTCCCTGGCCAGCTGTGGTTGATCAGCAGTTGCTGCGCTTCGCGGGATAGAACTTTTTTCTCGGTGGAGAATTCCTCTGAGTATTTCTTCAGAAAATGTTTTACCAGTTCGCTTATATCCTCTTTTCTCTCTCTGAGAGGGGGCAGGTTTATGCTTATGACATTCAGTCTGTAAAACAGGTCTTCTCTGAAAGAGTCTTGGCTGACGGCCTCTCTCAGGTTTTTGTTCGTGCTCGCGATTATTCTTGGGTCAACGGAGACCGGTTTTTCACTGCCAAGCCTGTAGATCTGCTTTTCCTCGATGGCCCTTAGAAGTTTTGACTGCAGGTCGATTGAAAGTTCCCCTATTTCGTCTATGTGGAGGGTTCCGCCGTCAGCTTCTTCGAATCTTCCCCTCTTTAAGGCGGTGGCGCCAGTGAACGCTCCTTTTTCGTACCCGAAAAGTTCGCTTTCGATAAGTTCCTTTGGAATCGCGGATATGTTTACGGATACGAGCCTTTTCTTTCTTCTCGGACTGTTATAATGGATCGCTCTTGTGATAAGTTCTTTTCCGGTACCGCTCTCTCCAGTTATCAGCACGGTGATGTTTTTGGAGGCGGTGCGGCCGATAAGCTTGTATACGTTCAGCATGTCGGGGGAACTGCCGACTATTTCTTCAAACGAAATATTGTCCTCGGAATCCTGAGAGAGCCTTATCTCTCTTCTGGCCTCGTAGTTTTTTATGGCCCGCTCGGCAAAGAGTTTTACCTCTTCGAGGTCAAACGGCTTGGTCAGGTAATCATAGGCGCCGAGCTGCATTGAGTCTATGGCGTTGCTGACTGTGTTCTGCGCGGTAATGAATATTATGGGCGAGTCGATTTCTCTGTTTCTAAGCTGGGTGAGAACATCAAACCCGTTCATATCCGGCATGTTTATGTCAAGAAGAATAAGCGAGTACGCTTGCTCGCATGCCTTTCGGACCGTATCTTCTCCGTTCTCGGCGCACTCGACCTCAAAGCCCGATTTTTTAAGGGATGTCTCGAGTATCCACCTGATGTCTTCTTCGTCGTCGGCTATTAGAATACGGTTTTTCATGATCTGTTTTCTCAAGGCGCCATGTCGTGACTGCGTTACCTGCTCCCAGGGATTTATAATTCCCTAACTTGCCGGAAGCTGTATCTTGAATTCAGAACCCATCCCTTCTGCGCTCTCTGCGGTAATTATTCCTCCGTATTTGGCTATTACCTGGCTCGATATGAAAAGACCAAGTCCTGTTCCTTTCTTTTTGCTCGAAAAAAACGGGGTGAATATTTTTTTAAGGTCTTTTTTCTGTATGCCGGTTCCGTTGTCTTTTACTGATATAAGGACCGTGTGTTTGTTGCGTATCTTGTAATCCGTTACCCACTTGGTGCTGACCGTTATCTGCCCTTTGTTCTTTATCGAGCTCACGGAGTTTTGGATAAGATTTATGAACACCTGCTTGAGGGAGTTGTAGTCCCCCGGTATGGGAGGGATGGTAATGTCGAGCTTGTGCTTGAACTCTATGTTTTTATGAAGATTCGACTCGAGAAATATTATATCAATCAGAATTTCATTTATATCCACCGACATCAGATGCTGGGTTGATACCGATGATGGTTTCACGAGTCTGTCAACCAGATCTTTTAGTCTCTCCACTTCCTTTATTATTATCTTCGAACAACGGCTTTTCTCTGTTTTCGACAAAGTGCTGTTTAGAAGTTGCGCGGCCCCCTTTATGCCGCTCAAAGGATTTCTTATTTCGTGCGCGAGCCCCCTTACCAGGGTTTCGTAATTTTCCTCAAGACTGCAGTTCCTGCTGATGATGGACATCATGTTCATTTTTTCCGTGTTTCTTATCTGGATTACGAGTCCGTTCATCCTGCCGTTGCTTCCGTGTATCGGAGATACTGTGCATTCCACGTTAATAGAAGAGTGAGGGGATATGCGGAAAAGCAGGTCGTTTTCCTGCACGACTCTCTCTTCTTCCACGGCCCTTGAGCAGAGATTGGTTATTTCTTCCGGCAGAAACCTTGATATAGGCTTTCCGATGGTCTTTCGCCTTGAGATATTGAGTATGGTCTCAGACGGCTCGTTAACGGAAATTATATTGAGATCCCTGTCAGCTACTATCACTCCCTCGGGGAGTGAATCCAGAAGATCCTTGTAAAACGTCGGGTGCTCCAGAGGTTCTGTATCTGTAAGGATTTCTCTCGCCACGGCCGGCTCTCTCATATTTCTTCAATCCTTATGAAAATCGCGTCGGCTACGGATGTCATGGATTTCCTTATCCCTTCAAGCGCTTTTCTGAGGCTTTTCTCGCTCGACTCATGGGTCATTATTATGATGGGGACCTCCCCGCCGTTTGTTTCCCTTGTCTGCTGAATTATGGACTCTATGCTTATTCCGCGCTTCCCGAGGATCGTGGTTATTTTCCCAAGCGTGCCGGGCTTGTCCTCAACCTGGAATCTGAGGTAGTAGCGGCCCGTAAGGGTGTCGGTATCGACAAGAGACCTGTGTCCTGTGTTTTCCGCGTAAAGCATGGGTGGGGCGGGCTGCGAGCCGTTCTGGGCGGTTTTCGCGATTGAAACCAGGTCGCCCACGACGGCGCTTGCCGTCGGGAGCATTCCGGCTCCCATTCCATACAGCATTGTCGGACCTACCTTGTCCCCCACTATGTGGATTGCGTTAAACGCGTCCTTTACGTCAGCAAGCTGGGTGTTTTTCCTTATGAGGGCCGGGTAAACCCCAGCCTGTATGCCCGCGTCGGTTAACTTGGCGATGGCAAGCAGCTTGATCTTGTAGCCTAGCTGTTCGGTGAAGCTTATATCGGTTGAGGAGATGTTTCTTATTCCCTCAACGTATATATCGTCGAATTTCGGAAAGAATCCGTAGGAAAGCATTATCAGGATCGAAAGCTTGTGGGCGGCGTCGACTCCGTCTATGTCAAACGAGGGGTCGGCTTCCGCGTACCCTTCTTTCTGGGCGCGCTGCAGCATTTCGTCAAACCCTTTTTTCTGCTCTGACATGTTATGGAGTATGTAGTTGCATGTCCCGTTCATTATTCCGTGTATGGAGAGAATGTTGTTTGCCACGTAGCTCTCATGCGTCGCCTTGATTATTGGTATTCCTCCTCCGACGCTTGCTTCAAACGCCACGTGGACTCCGTTTGCGGCTGCCTCTCTGAAAATCTCGCCGCCGTGGAGGGCCAGAAGGGCCTTGTTTGCGGTTACGACATTTTTTCCGCTCCGTATCGCGGCCAATACCAGTTCGCGGGCCGCGGTGGTTCCGCCGATAAGCTCGATTATTATCGAGATGCTCTCATCGTCTATGAGTTCGTTCGCATCTGTAGTGAAAAGTTTTTTCGGGATTCTTACCGGGCGTTTTCTCTTTATGTCGATATCGGCTACTTTCTTGATTCTGAGCCTTATCCCGGTTCTTTTTTCTATTATGTCCTTATTATCGCTTATTGTTTTATAAACTCCGCAACCTATGGTTCCGGCGCCTATAAGACCTACGTCAACGGAATGCATGTGGCACTCTCCTTTTTTTAATGCGTAGAAAATTATACATAATTCGATCTACAATACAGAGGGATTGGTTCTTGGGGCGGAGGGTTTGACAGTCATGTTTACTGAAATAAACTACTTACTCCTGTTTTTCGTGGGGCCGTAGCTCAGCCTGGGAGAGCGCATGAATCGCACTCATGAGGTCGTGGGTTCAAATCCCATCGGCTCCACCACTTTTTCGGGGTTTGACATCTCTTTACCTTGAAACTAGATTTATATTCCTGTTTTTCTACGGGGCCGTAGCTCAGTTGGGAGAGCGCATGAATGGCATTCATGAGGTCGTGGGTTCGAATCCCATCGGCTCCACCACCCCATCAGACTAAAAGCCGGGAATTCGAATATTCCTTCGGAAAAACTATTTTTTTCTCCCCGCCCTGCCACTGGGTTACAAGCATCCGGTGTCCCGTCTGTCGCAGGGTCTCGGGGTCGATGCGGAAATCTCCGTAAAAAGTCGTGAATCCAGAGCGCAGGGATTCGCGCAGGAGCGCCTGTTCGTCCGTCCCACCCGTCCTCTTGATAAGGTTTTCGACTATAAGTCCCATGTTGTAGGACTGCGCGGCGGTATAGTCGGGCGTGTATCCGTAGGCGCGCTCGAACCTGTCTGAAAACTCCTTGGGACTCGGGCCGAAATCCGGGGACAAAGAAAGCGTCGGTTCCCACTGGCTTGTAGAGACAAAACCGTCTGCATCCCGCCCGAGACGGTTTTTAAACTCGTTTACCGCCGCCGCAAGCGTTGCCACTACCCCGAAGTCAAAGTCTGAGTTCCTCCGTACCCACTTGGCGAGGTTTATGTCGTCTTCCATCCCTCCGCAGCAGAGCACGCAGGAAGTCCCTCGGCTTTTTGGGCGGGAGAGTATGGTGGAGAAGTCTTCTGTGCCGGAGGGAAAATCGTAAACAGCTGCTGAAATACCTAGTTTCTCCGCGCGAAGCAGCGCCCCTTCGCACACGGTCTGGGAAAAGCGGCTTCCCGCAAGACGCAAAACGGAGATTTCCACAGCTTCGCCACAGCAGTCACGGATCATGTCCACAACCGCCTGGAAGTAAGCGGATGCCCCGGTTATTGCGCTTACCGTTTTGCCCCAGGCGCGATAAGGAATGTCGTCAAGCGACCCGCCGTAATTCCATACTACTCTTTTGGCTTTCTCTGCGGTCTCAACGCATGCAAGCGTGAGGCTGCTTGAATACGGTCCAAGCAGTATGTCTACTCTGTCTTTTTCTATAAGGCGGAGGGTATTCTCCTTTGTTCTATCGGGGATGCTCTCATCGTCGTAGAATATGAGTTCCGGAACCAGGGATTTTCCACCCTGCGTCTCTATTCCGCCCCGGTCGCGTAGGTGGTCAGCAAAAAGCTTTATTCCCCGGAGGCTTTCCCTGCCCTGGACGGCGTGGCGTCCTGAGAGCGTTGCGGGAAGGCCGATTTTAAATGGATGCCCGTTAAACACGCAGTTCCCCAAAAAATGTTTAAGACACTATAACCCTTTATATTGCAGATGTCGGAAAACATGAATTCCGGCAAAATTCCATTTGACCTGCAAATGCGGACTGCAGCACTCTATATGTTTTCCTCAATTACAGATTGATTTCACGGGCCGTCTGGCTGGGAGATGCTTCCTGTTTATGCATGAGGAGCGGGAAAAACTTTGGATCAGAGCAGGGTGCCTACCGCCTTTTCGATTCTGTCCAGACCCTCTTCTATGTTCTCCATGGATGTCGCGTAGGATATCCTTAGGTGGTTTTCTTTTCCGAAGGCTATGCCAGGCACTACTGCCACTTTCGCTTCTTCGAGCAGGAATTCGGTAAACGAAATGGATCCGTCGATTTTCTTGTCTCCATATGTTTTTCCCACGAAACCGCTTATGCTCGGGAACACGTAGAACGCTCCCATGGGATCAAAGCAGGTAAATCCCGGGATTTCGTTAAGCCTCTTTACTATGAAGTTCTTCCTTCTCTCAAATTCCCTTGCCCTTTTGCCGAGCAGTTCCTGCGGTCCTCTAAGCGCCTCAAGGGCGGCCATCTGTGAGATTGAAGAGGGGTTTGAGGTCGACTGACCCTGGAGCTTCGCCATCGCGCTTATTACTCTTTTGTCCCCCGCGGCGTATCCTATACGCCATCCGGTCATCGAATAGGATTTGGATACCCCGTTTACGAGTATGGTGGATTCCTTGGCCTTGTCGCCAAGAGAGCAGACGGATACGTGCTCGGTATCTGCGTAGACTATTTTTTCATATATTTCATCTGAGATTATGATCAGGTCTGAGTCCAGGGCGACTTTCACGATTTCCTCAAGTTCCCCGCGCGGGTAAGTGGTCCCCGTGGGGTTTGAAGGATAGTTAAGAATAAGGGCTCTCGTCCTTTCGTTTATCTCTGCCTGAAGTTGCTCCGGGGTGATTTTGAAAAGCCCGCGCTGGTCTGTATCTATGATTACCGGAGTTGCGCCCGTCAGCGCCACCTGGTCGGGGTAGGAAACCCAGTAGGGGGCCGGAATTATGACTTCGTCTCCGGGCTCGAAAAGTGCTTGGGTGATATTGTATATCGAGTGTTTCGCCCCGCAGGAAACCAGTATTTCATCCCTTGAGTACTCAAGGCCGTGATCCTTTTTCAAAGACGCCGCTATCGCGTCTTTTAGCTCGTCTATACCTCCCACGGCGGTGTACTTGGTAAAACCGCTTTTGATTGCGGCCAAGCCTTCCTTTTTAACGTTCTCCGGGGTGTCAAAGTCGGGTTCCCCCGCTCCGAAGCCTATTATGTCGACTCCCTGAGCGCGAAGCGACTTGGCTTTTGCCGTTATGGTCAGAGTCGCAGAAGGTTTCAGGTTGCTCACCCTTTCAGAAAGTCTCACTTTATGATTTCCTCCGTTTTTCGGCCGGGCGAAGTTTTTCGATCAGTTTTTCCTCAACCACAGCCGGCACAAAATCCTTCGCGGAACCTCCCAGGGAAATGATTTCCTTTATGAGGGAGGAGCTTATGTGGGAGAATTCGCTTTCGGTAACCATAAACAGCGTCTCCACTTCCTCGTTCATAAGCTTGTTCGCGGTGGCCATCTGAAGTTCGTATTCAAAGTCAGAATGGCATCTCATTCCGCGCAATATGGTGTTTGTCTCTTTTTCTTTTATGTAGTCGGCAAGCAGTCCCTCGAAGCTTTCGACCTCGACGTTGGGGAAATCCCTTGTTACCTCGGCGATCAGCGACACCCTCTGTTCAGTTGAGAGCGTCGTTTTCTTTGAAGTATTGTGTCCGACCGAGATTATTATCCTCTCGAATATTCCCGCCGCCCGGGTGATTATGTTAAGGTGCCCGTTTGTAAAAGGGTCAAAGGAACCCGGATAGATTACAGTTTTACCGCTCAACCTAGCCTCCTTAGAAAACTTACGGAAGTACCTCCGTATTTTCTGGTTCTCACATGAAATTCTTCAGAATCAACAACGTTTCCCGATGGATGTTCAATGACCATCATTCCTTTTTCCTCAACAACGGTTCGTATATCGCGGGCAAGCGCAAGCGGCCCGGTTCTTTCGTAGAACTCATACGGGGGATCGACGAAAACAAGATCAAACCCATAATTTTCCGCACTTAACATACTCAATGCTTTTCTGAAATCAAAATTGAGTATCCTCGATTGTTCAGTGTACCCGCAGGAACGCAGGTTTTGTGCGATTATCTCTGCCGTGGCGGGATTTTTCTCAACAAACACGCATGACTCGGCTCCCAGGCTTAAAGCCTCGATTCCCAGATTTCCCGAGCCCGAGAAGAGATCAAGCACTCTTGTTTGCTGTACTTCGGAACCCAGTATGTCGAACATGGACTTTTTTATTCTGGCGGTGGTGGGTCTGAGTGATTTCCCCCTCGGGACCTTAAGTTTCCTGCCCTTGGATTGTCCTGTAAGTACTCGCATATTGATTATGCCGGTTAAGCCGGATTTGCTCACGCATCCGCAATCAGTTTGCAGTATCTGCGCATTCTTGATTACCGCAAATTATAGCACGAATTCCATCATTTGAAGTTTGCGGGCTGTTGGTTTTCCGCAGCATGCTTAAAGCCTGAATGACCTGCTGACAAAGTCTGCATCCGGCTCTGGAATCCATGGATTTATTCATGTAGAATATTCGTCTAACCGGTTTATTCCACAAGCATTGTTTTTCTTTCCTCCGGAGGGTTTTTTCAAGAATGGATACTTCATCCAGAGTGCAGACTGTAAACATTGAAGATGAGATGAAGGAGTCCTATCTCAGCTATTCAATGAGCGTGATAGTCGGAAGGGCTCTTCCCGACGTCCGCGACGGACTCAAGCCCGTTCACAGGAGAATTCTCTACGGAATGAACGAGGTCGGAAACGTCTGGAACCGCCCCTACAAGAAATCCGCCAGGGTGGTGGGAGACGTGATGGGTAAATACCACCCTCACGGAGACTCGGCTATCTACGATTCTCTTGTGAGAATGGCGCAGGATTTCTCCATGAGAATTCCGCTTGTCGACGGGCAGGGTAATTTCGGCTCCATTGACGGGGACAGCCCGGCGGCCATGCGTTACACGGAAGTCCGGCTTTCAAGGATCTCCTCGGAGATTCTTGAGGATCTTGACAAGGAAACAGTCGAATTCTATCCGAACTACGACGGGGGAGAGCTTGAACCGAGCGTCCTGCCGACCAAGGTGCCCAACCTTCTTCTAAACGGTTCCTCCGGAATCGCGGTGGGCATGTCGACCAATATTCCTCCCCATAACCTAGGGGAGCTTCTTGACGCCGTTGTGGCCCAGGTGCGCGACCCCGGCATCACCGTTGACGAGCTGCTTCGGATCATGCCCGGGCCGGATTTCCCCACCGGGGGTTTCGTAAGCGGCCGCGAAGATATCCGCACTGCCTACGCCACAGGCCGCGGAATAGTCAGAATGAAGGCCAGGGTAGTCATAGAGAAGCAGAAAAAAGGAAACAGGGAAGTGATAATCGTCACCGAGCTTCCCTATCAGGTTAACAAGGCGCGCCTTGCGCAGAAGATTGCCGAACTTGTGAGGGAAGAAAAGATAAAGGGCATCTCCGACATAAGGGACGAGTCGGACAGGGAAGGAATAAGGCTCGTTATCGACGTCAAAAGCGGAGAGCACGCCCAGGTGGTATTAAACCAGCTCTACAAGCATACGCAGATGTACACGTCTTTCGGCATCATAATGCTTGCACTTGTTAGAAACCAGCCCATGGTTCTTACCCTGAAGGAACTGCTGGCCCACTTCATAGAGCACAGAAAGGAAGTAATTACCCGAAGAACCCAGTACGAGCTCAGAAAGGCCGAGGAGCGCCTTCACGTTCTAGAAGGATTCAAGATCGCTCTTGATAACCTTGATGAGATTGTGGAGCTCATAAAAGGCTCGGAGAGCCCCGCGGCCGCAAGAGCCGGTCTCATGAGCACTTTTGTGCTTTCTGAGCGCCAGGCCCAGGCCATTCTGGAAATGCGACTTCAGAGGCTGACGGCCCTTGAGAGGGACAAGATACTTGAGGAAAGGCGCGAGCTTGTAGCAACCGTGGCGAAGCTGCGGGAGATACTGGGGAGCGAGAAGCTTATACTTGATCTTGCGGTTGAGGAACTCACAGAACTCAGGCAGAAGTTCGGGGACGCGAGGAGAACCGAGATTGTTGAGGATGTGGGGGAGCTATCCATCGAGGATCTTATAACCGATGAGGAGATGGTGGTTACCACAACCTACGGGGGTTACATAAAAAGCATACCGCTAAGCGTTTACCGGAACCAGAAAAGAGGCGGGCGGGGAAGAACGGGAATGAGCACCAGGGACACTGATTTCGTTAATGACCTGTTCACTGCGTCGCGACACACCAGCATCCTGTTTTTCTCAAGCCTCGGAAGATGCTACTGGCTTAAGGTCTACGAGATTCCCGAGGCCTCTCCCGCGGCGCGTGGAAGAGCCATGGTGAATCTGCTTAACCTTGACAAGGGGGAAACCGTGGCGGCCGTGCTGCCCGTAAAGGACTTCTCAGAGGATCTCTCCATAGTCATGGCGACACGAAACGGGATTGTCAAGAAAACCAAGCTCAAGGCCTATTCACATCCCCGCGTGGGGGGAATAATTGCCCTTAACATACGTGATGGAGATGAACTCGTGGGAGCGGAGCTTGCGTCTGAGGACGACGAAGTGCTCCTTACTTCAAGGGGCGGCCAGGCGATCAGGTTCAAGGGCACTGACGTAAGAAATGTTGGCAGGGCGTCGATCGGAGTCAGGGGGATAAACCTGAGGAGAGGCGACGAGGTAGTGAGCCTTGAGGTCATAAGGAACCAGAACGCACAGATACTTACCATAACCGAGATGGGCTACGGCAAGCGCACCGGCATTTCCGAGTACAGGCTTACGAAAAGGGGAGGGCTAGGGGTGAAGACCGTCAATATAACCGAGAAGAACGGAAGGGTGGTCGGGGCGTTTCAGGTGGATGACGACACGGAAATAATGCTTATAAGCAATCAGGGCGGCAAGATTATAAGAACGAACGTTTCAGAGATACGCAACACCGGCCGGGCTGCTATCGGGGTAAAGGTAATAAATCTTGAGCCTGACCAACTCGTAGCCGCCGTCGCTAAGGTCGCTGAGGGAGACTGATGATAAAGGAGATCGAAAACGTGCTCTCAGGTTTTCCGGGCTATAACTGCTTTGCATGCGGCCCGCACAACGACCACGGTCTCCGCCTTAAGTTCTTTCATGACCAGGAAACCGACGAGGTGTTCACTACTGTCTGTACCGAGGAGCACTTCTGCGGCTGGCCGGGAATAGTGCACGGGGGAGTGCAGTGCACCCTTGTGGATGAGGTTTCTTTCTGGGCCATGTTCAATGAAACCCGCAAGATCGCCCTTACAGCGAAGATAGACATGGTTTACATGAAGAAGGTTCCAAGCGGCAGAACGCTTGACGTGAGAGCGAAGATAAGGGAAATCAGGGGGAGGCGGGTCGAGGTCGACTCCGTAATAAGAGATGAGGACGGAACCGAGCTTGCGAGCGCCGCCGTTACCTACGTGTTTCCCCGGAAGGCGGCCCTGCGCGAGATACTGGGGCCTGAACGCATGAGTGAAGAATTTCTGCAGTATGTGAGGGACTGAATGGTAAGACTTTACGAGCACCCGCTTTCCGGAAACGCCTACAAGGCGAAGCTTCTTCTGCATCAGCTTTCGGTCGAATACGAGGGAGTAACGGTGGACATATTCACAGGAGAGCACAAAAAAGAGGAATTCTCAGCGCTTAACCCCAACTGCAAGATTCCGGTTCTCTCGGACGGAGATTTTGTCATGTGGGAATCAAACGCGATACTTTTCTATCTGGCGAATAAATTTTCTCCGAACCCCTACCTGTCCGACGATCCTGAGGTCTACGGTATGATCGCGCAGTGGACTTTTTTCGGAAAGACAACAGTGGATCCGAACCTTGCGGTCGCGAGGTATTTCGCGAAATTTCTGCCTCCCGACCAGGTGCCGCCGGGGGCGATGGAGAAACTTCACGCGCAGGGAAACGCCGCGCTTGCGATTCTTGAAGATCACCTCTGCGGAACCGAGTTTCTCTGTGGGGATTACTCAATAGCCGACATTGCGTGCTATCCCTACACGATGCTTTGCGGGGAGGGGGGTTTTGATCTTGAAGCGTATCCGTCAGTCAGGAGATGGTGCGAAAGCGTCGAGGGAACTTCCAACTTCATTGCTTTTGCCGGTTAGCGCCGTGCGTACTTTATGAGAAGAGAAGTAAGGCTTTTTCTGGAACTGCTTGAGAAGACTCAAACGGGAGTTGCCTTCACGGGAGCAGGAATAAGCACGGAATCAGGAATACCCGATTACCGTTCTCCCGGAACCGGCATGTGGGAGAAAATGGACCAGTCGGTGGTCTCGCTTTCCGGGTTTTTGAGAAATCCCCAGAATTACTACTCATATGCCATGGAGTCCTACCCGGTAAGAGCGGCAGCCGAACCCAACGCTGGCCATTACGCGCTTGCGCGTCTTGAGAAAAGGGGCTGGCTCAGGGGCGTTATAACACAGAACGTGGATGGTCTCCACACAAAGGCAGGTTCTGAGAATGTGCTTGAACTCCACGGTTCCGTAAGGCGCGTTGTCTGCCTTGAGTGCCGGGAGTGCTATCCGATGGCCGATACGATGAGCAGGGTCATCGGAGGGGAAAACCCTCCTCTCTGTGCGCAGTGCGGGGGGATTCTTAAGCCCGATGCCGTTTTTTTCGGAGAGGCACTTCCCGAAGAGCCATGGGAAAAATCGATTGATCTCGTATCGGACTCAGAGGTGCTCATCGTTATGGGTTCTTCCCTCCTGGTTGCTCCTGCAAGCGGACTTCCCCGTCTGGCTCTTTCCAAAGGGTCGGCGCTTGTGATCATAAATCTTATGGAGACTACTTTTGATGATGAAGCTGATATGGTCATACGCCGGAGAATCGGCGAGTTTTTCCAGGAAACAGGAATATTAACGGAATGACGCGGGGAAGTGGAGCGGGAAACGGGATTCGAACCCGCGACCTTCTCCTTGGCAAGGAGACGCTCTAGCCAACTGAGCTATTCCCGCAGCAAAAGCGAACTGAAAAGATATCAAGAGCCTCTTTTATTGTCAAATAGGAAGGATTTTCGTGCTTGGGTAGAATAGACATCGTTATGAGCGAGCAGCAAAGAAAAAATCTAATCGGAAAGGTAAAAACCGCCGTCGTCAAGATAGGAAGCAGCGTACTTACCCATGAGGACGGATTCCTTAACGAATCTGTTTTCATGGGAATAGCGGCGCAGGTCTTTGAGCTTAAGCAAAGGGGAGTAAGGACGGTCATAGTCTCTTCGGGAGCTATAGCGTCGGGCATGAAGAAGCTCGGTCTTTTGAGCAGACCCAAGGAGATTGACTTGAAACAGGCGATATCGGCATGCGGTCAGACCGAACTTATCAAAAGATACGAGGAGGCCTTTTCTGAATTCGGGCTTAACGTCGCGCAGATTCTGCTTACCCGTGACGGCTTTTCCGACAGGAAACGGTTTCTTAACTCGAGAAAGACAATAAGACGGCTGCTTGAGATGGATATAATTCCCGTCATAAACGAAAACGATACCGTCGCCTTCGAGGAGATAATGTTCGGCGATAACGACAACCTTGCGGCGCTGGTAATTTCTCTTACGGAAGCGGATATTCTCGTCCTTCTAAGCAATGTTGAGGGTTTTTTCGACAAGGACCCGGCAAAAGATGAAAACGCGGAGCTGCTTTCCACAATTGCCGAGATAGATTCGAGAATAGAGTCCTTTGCGGGCGACACTCTCGGCAGGACTACTTCCGGGGGGATGAGAACGAAGATTCAGGCCGCAAAATCCGCCGCCGCCTTTGGTGTGCCGACCATAATCGCAAACGGAAAGAGAGAAAACTCTCTGCTGAATATCTTTAATGGCATGGATTACGGAACCGTGATACTTCCGGTAAAGGAAAGGCTTAAAGGCAGAAAGCACTGGATTGCCTATACCCTTAAGCCTCAGGGGAAACTTATACTGGATGACGGCGCGGCCCAGGCGATTACCGAAAAAGGCAGAAGCCTTCTTCCTTCGGGGATCAGGGAAGTTGAAGGAGAATTTGAAATAGGAGAGCTTGTAAGCTGCTTTAACTCCTCCGCGGTTGAGATATCAAGGGGTCTTTGTTCCTATGGTTCTTCAGAGGTAAGAAAGATTCTCGGAAAGAAATCATCGGAGATAGAGGATGTGCTCGGGTACCGTTACAGCGACGAAATAATCCACCGAAATGAGATGGTAATACTCCAGGGATGAACAGAAACCGCGGATTCAGATTCGTTGTGACGGCATTTCTGATCTTGACTCTGGTGTTGCCGGCACTGTGTGCCTGGTTTTACTTTATTGAAGGTTTCTCCCAGGAAACGAAAATTGTCGAAATACAGCGGGGCACGGGCCTGCTCTCAATATCAAAGAAGCTTGAAGAAGAAGGGGTTATAAGAAAAGCGTGGATTTTTGTCCTGCCCGTCTTGCTCGGCGGAACCCGTGAGACACTTAAGTACGGCGAGTATATGTTCCCGGCCGGAGAGTCCGTTCATTCCGTCCATGCAAAGATCCGTGACGGCGAAGTGTATTTGAGGAAAACAACTTTTCCGGAGGGAGTCACTCTGGCCCGGATGGCCGAGATTCTTGAGTTTTCCCAGGTAGTCTCCCGGGAAGAGTTTCTGGCTCTTGCCGGGGACAGCGAATATTCAACGGAAAAGCTTGGCGTGGATGTCCCTAGCCTTGAAGGATTCCTTTTTCCGGACACCTATTTCTTCACCCTGAACTACCCGGCAGAAAAAGTTATTGAGGTGATGCTTGAGAGGTTCTGGGAAGCCTGCGCGACGCTTGGTATTGCCAGGGCGGAGCCCGGAATCAGGGAGATCGTTACGGCTGCTTCTTTAATAGAAAAAGAAACTGCCTTTTCTCCGGAGAAGCCCCTTGTCTCGGCCGTAATACGTAACCGGTTGGAAAAAGATATGAAGCTTGAATTCGATCCGACGGTGATTTACGCCCTCGGCAATAAATTTGACGGCGATATCAAAAAAGAGGACCTGAGTTTCTCTTCACCCTATAATACGTATGTGGTTTCGGGCCTGCCCCCGGGACCGATAGCCGCTCCCGGCCTTGATTCGATCCGCGCGGCACTCGAGCCGGCGGATGTGGACTATCTTTACTTCGTTTCAAACGGAGACGGAGTCCATGTTTTCTCAAGCACATACGGGGATCATCTAAGTGCCGTGAAGAGGCTTTTGGAGAAGGAAAAACAGTGACTCTGCAATCCGGAGTGCCTTTGACCGGGTGCGCTAGAATTCTCCTCTGAACGCCCTTGCGAAGCCGTCAAGCTGCGATCTGGCGATCTTTTCCTGTTCAGCCTGCTCGTAGGCCCGGTCCTTTCTCTCTATACGTATTATGTCGTCCCGGCCCTTGGATGCCATGAACTGTGTGCCGACCGTTTCCTTTGAAATTATTTCAAGTATTGCGGGGTAGTTCTTCGATCCGATGAATATGGAGTGTATGCAGACGCCTATGCTCTTTGCGCGTTCTCTCTGGGCTTCGACATTGGGATCGCCGGAAGTTGGAATCCCGTCGGTTATAAAAAGTATGTGCTTGTTTCTAAGCCCCCTTCCTCGGAATTCCTTGAGCGCCTCTCCCAGTGCTTTTTCGTAGTTTGTATTGCCGGAGCAGTCAGTGCTCTCCGCCAGCCTTTCCATCCACCTGTAGTCCCTGGTGAAAAAGCGGGAGTTTTTCGTGTGTTTTCTTGAGTTGTGGTTAAATTCAAGATAACCGATTCTCATTCTCTTTTTTCTCGCAAGCTCTATTACTCCCTTGACGACGGAGGAGGACCACTCGCTGTACATCCCCATCATTGAAGTGCTTATATCTCTTAGAATTGCTATTTCCCCTCCAAGCGTTTCTTTTTCGCGAAGGTGAACTCTGGGCAGCTTGGGGGAAGTGTGCTCGGACCATATGAACGCCTCGACGGGATCTATGTCCTCGATCTCGTCAAAAGAGGACATGCGCTTCCATTTCCTGGGGGACCCTCCCGGGTGGGAGGTTTTTTTGGCCATGCTTTTCTGGAAATTGCCCTCAAGCACTCTCATGATGCGTTTTATATTCTCGGCGGTTTCCGTATTTCCCCTTCCAGGGATTACGGTTTCGTCATCTTCTCCGGCCTTGGAAGACTTGCTGCTCATGTATGCGCGCGCGGATTTGTCTTCTCTCTCCGTATTTCCGCTGTCCTGTGGATTTCCGGTGGGGTCGCTCGGCACGTCCTGGCCTTCTGGAGGAGCCATTTCGTTCTGGTTGTTGTCGAGGTTCTGCTTAAGGTCCTTTAGCGCGTCAAAAAAGGTTTTCTGTGCCTCGGCGAGCGGATTCTCAGTCTCCTTGTCCGCTTCTTCGTCGGGAATTTCTCCCTTGGGTTCCTGAGAGAAATCCTGATCGAATTCCGAATCAGGCATCTGATCCGGATCCGGGGTCAGCTTGTCATCTGGCTTTTTTTTTTGTCCTGAACGATATTCCGAAGAATATTGTCCATCTGTTCGTAGACGTCGGGGGGAACCCGGAAGGCGGTCATGTACTTTAGGACTTCAAGGTCTTCCCTTGAGCATACATCCCTTTCGTTTAGAAGCGCGTGGGAGCGTATAAGCTTGAGTGCTTTTACGAAAAACGTTCTGTCGGAAATAAGAGAGTTATTTTCGTTGAGCCCGAAGTCCTCGATCATTATGGTCGCGAAATTCGCAAGACCTTCCTGCACCTCGGGTGGAATCGGAATTCTTTCAAGTGTTTTGTAGCTTTTGTCGAAAAGTTTTTTGCTTACCCGTTTCGGTATCTTTTCTTCAAACGGCTTTTCTGCGTAAAGCTCAATAACCTTTTTGGCCTCGTCCCATTTTCTTCCGTAGGAAATTCCAAGGGCTTTTACCTGGAGAATGAACCGGTCGAGGTTGGCCGGATCAAGGGGTTCGTTGTAGTACTCGTCCGCAGTGGGGTTGCTTGTCGCTATGGCGGTCAGAAGGGGAATGGGTTCGTTGAAGAACTTTCTCTCGTTGAGTATTCGAAGAAGTATGTTGAGCGATTCACCGGGCGCGCGGGATATGTCGTCCAGAAGACATATCTCGGATGTCAGTATGCCACCTTTTACTATATCCTGTTTTATCCTCTCTCCGAGTTCGGTTTCCTCCTTCACTATGGTCAGGTCTCCGACAAGTTCCGAGAGTCTGGTGTCTCTGTGAAGCTGGTAGAAAAAGAAATTGAGCTGGGCCGCCTTGGAAACGATCTCCGAAAGCATGGTTTTGGCCGTGCCCGGAGGGCCTTCAATATAGATGTGTTCTCTTGAAATTATTCCGAGAAGAAGAGCAGTCTTTACCTCGTCGTGTCCGACGACATGCTTATCCATTTCTTCCCGAAGGGACGCAAAGGGGTTAGCGGGGTTCATTCATCCACTCCTGAAAAAGGCAATGAGCGTTATTATTACATAAAGGGATATTTTTTTCAATCTGTTTCGGCAGTGTGAGCAAGTCTGGTAAGGCGAGAAACAGTTCAGAAGTACACAACCGCTTTTATCGAAAAACCGGTTTCGCTTCCGTCAAGCGATACGGGAACCTTGATGTTGCTCTCATCAGGGAAAGTCTCCCGGTCTTCTTTCCTGTACAGGGTGTGACGTATTTCGCCTCGGATTCCTATGTTGTTCCCGACAATCTTTTCAACTCCTCCCCCGAATACAAACGCGTTGAAAGTCTCGTCGCGGGAATCTGTGCCTCCCTCAAACTCGTCGGGACCGCAAAGCCTCTCGCCGATAAGGCAGCCGTAGTAGTCAATCTTAAGTTCTGAGTTCACGCGGCGCACCCCGCCGAGAACGTAAATGCCGCTGCCCGCACCCAGAAGTGAAACCAGAGACTGGGGGCTTGCTCCGAGCAAAAGCGTCGCGCCGTAACTGTTTTTCCTCTCAACGCTCCACTCATCAGGCCAGGCTTCCCCGCGCTGGTTCCGGCCCGAGGATTCCCCATCTCCGGGAAGTGTTCCGCTCACCGTGCCGTCGTGGACCTGCCCGTCGACCTCAACGCCCAGGTAGACGGTGCCGCTTGGGTCGAGATTAAGTCGATAACCGACAAGAACCCCGCCGCCAAAACCTGTCTTGCTTGCCGAATCACTGGTGCTGTGAATATGTCCCCTCTGCAGAAAATCTTCGGGAGCGTCGGTGTTGTCAACGGTTTTAGCGTGCTCCATATCTGTGTATTCGACTCCGCCCGAGACGCCGACGTAAAAGCTTCCGCTTTGGGCGGCCGCGCTGGCTGAGATACCGAGGGCGGCTCCCACCGCAACTGTGAAAATCCACAAAGCAGTCTTCTGATTCTTAAGTATGTTCATAATTTTTCCTCCCGAATAAATTATTGGTTCTGAGGCTGAATGCAGGGTGAAACCTGATGGATTCATTCCCCTGATACTTAAATTTAGCCTTAAGAATTCGCGTTGTAAAATGAAGCGGTCAGAACACGCTTCGGGCTGCGGTTGCCCGGGAGATATCTGTTTTGCGGGAAAGCGCATATTACGGTTATAATCTGCCTGCGAAGGTGACTTCCTGCAGTTTTGCGTACTCTTTATCTACAAGAGCGGCACCTATGGATGCGGAAAAGATATTTTACGGGATAGATGAAGCAAAAAAGAGAAAGTCCCCGCGCGGGTTTATCCTTATAGCAGTTGTTTTTGCACTCGGTCTGGGAGCTTTTAAATTCGGGGTTCTCCCGGAACAGTGGTTCTGGGAGAGCGACGATATTTCCCGGAAACTGATCGTTAGGAACACAGAGTCACGGTGGATAACCACCAAGAAAGGATATCTTTTTTTCGTTCGCGGGGAGGTCATGAACGAAAGCGATGTCCCTGTCAGTCACATAAAGCTCAGGAGCAGTTTTCAGGTCTCGGGGCATACAGTTTACGTTCAGGACTTTTATTCGGGCAACACCCTTTCGATTCGGGACCTTAGAAACGCCGACACGGAACATCCTCTTCAGAAACTGAGCAGAAAAAGCGGGGATGATCTCTCGGCGGTTACCGGGATCGAGGCCTCGGCCAATTTCAACATAAAGCCCGGCAACACTGTTGTTTTCAATACCTTCTACCTCTCCGTTAACAAGATACTGGGCCTTAAGTACGAAATTGAGATTACGGATTTCGAAGTTATGTCCGAGGGCTAGGGGGAGCCTTCAGGGTTTCGATTCTGATGTGGAGTGGAGGGACCTGGTCATCAGATTGCTTTATTAGGCCGTTTTTAGTAAACTATAGCCCCTTTAATAATCCGGTGGTTAATCAATGAAATCTACACGAATAAAAGTAAGCATAAGTCAGGACGGTTCACTTTCCAAAGAATCCGTCGAGAGCGTTAATTTCGAGTTTCCACTCATTCCGAGAAAGCTTCTGAAATCCATGGGATTTGAGAAAGTGGATGATACGACTTACGTGGGTATTGTGTCCGTTTTCCTGAATCTCCTTGATAAGGAGCAGGAGATAGAGATTGAACTCGGGGTGGAAGCTTCCGACGCGAGAAAGAAAATTCTGAGTCTTTTCGCCAAGGGGTTTCAGAACATGAGCGGGAGCGAAGCTCCTGGGGCTGAGAAAAAACCAAAACCTGCTCCGAAAACAAGAAAACCCAGGGCAAAGAAAGTTTCCGCCGCGAAGAAGGCCGGCTAGCTGCTATGCAGGATTTTGTTTTTGAAGAAGCGCTTACCTTTGATGACGTAATACTATCTCCGTGCTACTCCGAAATTCTTCCGAACGAAGTTGATGTCTCGGTAAGACTTACCCGGCGTATAACCCTTAATATCCCCATGCTGAGTGCGGCTATGGACACCGTAACGGAATTCCGCACGTCAATCGCCATGGCGCAGGAAGGCGGCATAGGAATAATCCACAGAAACCTCTCCATCCCGGCACAGGCAGGCGAGGTCGAGAGGGTAAAGAAATACGAAAGCGGGATGATAGTTAACCCCCTGACCGTGCGCCCAGGAACACTGGTAAGCGAAGCACTCGAGATAATGGTTGAAAAAGACATCTCGGGTCTTCCCGTGGTAAAGCCCGACAACACCCTTCACGGAATAATCACCAACAGGGACATAAGATTTGAGAAGAACATGGACCTTAAAATCGATAAGGTCATGACTCCCAGAAAGAAACTTGTCACCGTCAAGGAGGGAACCACCCTTCTTGAGGCCAAGGAGCTTCTTCACAAGTTCAAGATAGAGAAGCTCCCGGTCGTTGACGAAAGCTTCAAGCTCCGTGGCCTTATAACCATGAAGGACATAGAGAAGATAGAGAAGTTTCCCAAGGCGTCTAAGGATGCGATGGGAAGGCTTCTTGTGGGAGCTGCGGTCGGAGTTGACAAGCACAGTCAGGAGAGGGTGGATGAGCTTGTTGCGGCGGGCTGTGACGTAATAGTGGTGGATACCGCCCACGGGCATTCGAAAAGGGTTCTGGACAGCCTGGCCCGCATAAGAAAGAAATACCCTGATATAGACCTGGTAGCCGGCAACATAGCAACTTCCGAAGCGGCCGAAGACCTTATAAAAGTGGGAGCGGATTGTCTCAAGGTGGGAGTTGGTCCAGGATCGATATGTACTACGCGCGTGATAGCCGGTATAGGAGTGCCGCAGATAACAGCCATAAGGAAAGTCTGTTCCGTGGCGAAAAAGCACGACATACCCGTGATAGCCGACGGGGGAATAAAGTACTCGGGGGATATAACCAAGGCGCTTGCCGCCGGAGCCGATTCCGTAATGATAGGAAACCTGCTTGCCGGGTCGGACGAAGCTCCCGGGGAAGTGGTTCTCTACCAAGGAAGAACCTACAAGGTTTACCGCGGCATGGGTTCCATTGAAGCGATGAGATCCGGGAGCAGGGACCGCTACGCCCAGGATGACGAGATGGAGGCCAAGCTTGTTCCCGAAGGAATAGAGGGAAGGGTTCCTTACAGAGGCAACATAGGGGCCATAATTTACCAGCTGGTCGGGGGACTTCGTGCGGGAATGGGCTACACCGGTTCCGCGACGATAAAGCAGCTTCAGGAAAACGCGAAGTTCGTAAAGATTACAAATGCCGGGCTTCAGGAAAGTCACGTTCACGACATTGTAATTACCAAGGAATCTCCCAACTACAGGATCGGGTGATAACGGTTTTATTATCTCGTAAAGTCAGCTTCAAAAAGGGCGGTTTATCCTTAAGAACTCTTCGGATTTCACCGCAGCGGGGGAGGCGGTCGTAGAATGCGGGAAAAGGTTCTGGTTCTTGATTTCGGTTCCCAGTATACGCAGCTTATCGCCAGGCGCACCAGGGAACTCGGGGTTTATTCCGAGATAAAGCCCTATAACACTGCCGCGGACGAAATAAAAAAAGACCCTCCAGGGGCGATAATACTCTCCGGGGGACCCTCAAGCGTCTGGGAGGATGGTTCTCCCAGGGTGGACGGGGAAATACTGTCTTTGGGAATTCCGCTTCTGGGTATCTGCTACGGGCTTCAGGTGCTGGTTTTCCAGCTTGGGGGAGAAGTCGAACGCTCTCGGAAGAGGGAATACGGTCCCGCTGTGTTGAAACTGGTTACCGAAGATCCGCTTTTCTCGGGCGTGGAGAAAACCTCGGGAGTCTGGATGTCTCACGGCGACAGGGTTTTGAGGGTGCCCGGGGAATTTACTGCGATAGCCGATACCGAGAACACGCAGTTCGCGGCGGTAAGAAACGCAGGTGGAAACATCTACGGGGTGCAGTTCCACCCGGAAGTCGTGCATACGGAATCTGGAACCCGGATGCTTTCCAATTTTCTTTTTCAGGTGGCGGGGCTTGGCGGGAACTGGACGGCTGGCTCATTCATAGAGCACTCAATACACGATATAAGGGAAAGGGTCGGGGACGGCAAGATCATATGCGGGCTCTCGGGTGGAGTGGACTCCTCGGTCGCGGCGGCTCTCATTAACGAGGCAGTGGGGCGCAGGCTTTACTGTATTTTCGTCGACACGGGGTGTATGAGGCTTGATGAGGCCCGTGAGGTCTGCAGCGCTTTTTCCGAGTTTGAGATGAACTTCATTCACGTGGATGCCTCCGAGAGGTTTCTCTCGCATCTTGAGGGCGTTGAGGATCCTGAGACGAAAAGAAAGATTATGGGCGAGCAGTTCGTGAGGGTGTTTGAGGAAGAGGCCGAGAAGATCTCCGATGTCCGTTTTCTCGCCCAGGGAACGCTATATCCCGACGTTATCGAAAGCGTGAGTGTCAAGGGCCCCTCGGCCGTCATAAAGTCCCATCACAACGTCGGAGGGCTTCCGGAAAAAATGAACCTTGAGATAGTAGAACCTCTTCGGGAACTTTTCAAAGACGAGGTAAGAAACGTCGGCAAGACTCTCGGGCTTCCTTCCTCCCTCATAGGCCGTCATCCCTTTCCCGGTCCGGGTCTTGCAATCAGGATAATGGGAGAAGTCACGTGCGAGAGGCTATCCATACTAAGGCATGCCGACAGTATTTTTATAGACGAACTTAAAAAATCGGGAGCCTATGATGAAATATGGCAGGCCTTCTGCGTCTTTATCCCTGTGAAGACGGTGGGGGTCATGGGTGATGAGCGCACCTATGAAAACGTCTGTGCCTTGAGGGCTGTGAGCAGTACGGACGGAATGACTGCCGACTGGTCGAAGATATCCTATGATCTGCTCGGGAAAATATCGGTGAGGATCATAAACGAGGTAAAGGGTATAAACCGGGTCGTATACGATATATCCACGAAACCTCCCAGCACCATAGAGTGGCAGTGAATTCTAGCTGACTCTCTTTTTGAATATGGCGAATTCACCTGTAATGGTGGCAAGTTCCCAGCCGTCCTCCCCAAGCGAGACAAGGGAATCTTCAAGGTTTTCCCTTGTGTTCTCCCTCCTCGAATCAACCTCTTCTTTGTAGACGGCTATATCGTGGTCCTGGGGTCTTTTAACGAGCACATCGGTCGAGACTACCTTGTATTCCCAGCGTTCCATTACTCTTCTTGTTCTCCGGTTTCCTCTTCTTCAATGACAAGGAATGTTGCCTTGTCGGTTACGTCGGGCAGGGATTTTACGTGTTTTTCGTAATCCTTCTGGGTGATATGCCCTTCTTTTATATATCTTTTGTAAATCCGTACATCAAAGAATTCTTCGTTATCCTGCATTATCCCTCCTCCGAAAGAAAAAGAATTCTAACCACGAGCGAGATTTTTTCAAAACAAGGACTTCAGGCAGATGCTAAACTCTTTCCCGCAAAAACCAGTTCCATGTCATAGAAAGCCCCTCGCGCAGGGCCACCTGCGCACTCCATCCGAGCTTCTTTTCCGCCAGGGAGCAGTCAAGACTTATCCTTCTAACTTCCCCGGGGCGATGTTCTTTGTGGATTGTAGTGAATTCGGTTTTAGCCACCTCTCCCAGTATAAGCGCTATTGTGTTTACCGAACTCTCGATAGAAGTTCCTATGTTGAAAGTTCCCTCTTTTTTGAGGGTTGCGGCGAGCAGGTTTGCCCGGGAGACGTCCGAGACGTGCACGTAATCCCTTGTCTGTTCACCGTCTCCGAATATGAGACAGGGTTTCTCGCTGATTATGTTCTCGCAGAAAATTCCTATCACGCCGGCCTCTCCCCCTGGGTTCTGTCTTTCTCCGTACACGTTTGCGTATCTCAGGATAACATGTCCGAAACCGTGGCTTTTGGAGTAGTACCTTACGTAATTTTCCGTTGAGAGTTTCGAAATGCCGTAGGGGGAGAGGGGAAGGGCGGGGGTCGATTCGTCCGCGGGAAGTTTCTCCGGTTCTCCGTAAAGAGCGCCTCCGGTCGATGAAAAAATGAATTTCTCGGTTTTGTGTTCCGCGCAGAGTCCGAGGACGTTTAGGGATCCGTTTATGTTTATTTCGGCGTCAAGAGAAGGATCTTCTACCGAATCTCTTACGTTTATCTGCGCCGCGTGGTGGTTGACGATTTTTGGGCGGAATTGGCGAAACGCCTTTTCAAGTCCGGGACGGTCCCTTACGTCGCACTCAACGAATTCGGCTTCAGGTGGAATGTTGTCTTCAGACCCCGTTGAGAGATTGTCGATCACGAGGACTTCGTGGCCCTCGGAAATGTACGCTTCGCATACCCAGGAGCCTATGAAACCCGCCCCGCCTGTAACGATTATTCTCACTTTTTCTCCTTAGCGGACAGCGTGGAATAATAGTTTCCCTCTAGGTTTTTGTCAAAGAGTAGTCTGGTGTGAAGCCTAGAGTTTGTTTAAATTGCTCGATGGGCGAAAAACGGGCATGCAGGGTTTGTTAACCTGATGCCCGTTCCTAAGTTATTCTCCGGTGTTCTGTGGTATTCTCAATTATTAACGTTCCATAGGATTTAGCACGCCGTCAGCATCCAAAAGATCATGACAATCCCTCAGGCTGCCGTTACCGTCTCCAAGATATTTTGCCAAATATTCGTGCACCGGGTTACCTCCGCAAGCGCCATTTGCTATGTCATCCCTTCCAAGACCATCAGTGTCTACAGGCACAGCCACATATGGGCAGATCACCACGGGTTTTGGGTTTGGACGGTAAGCATAGCCGGACCAGTAACCGGTATATATCGGATCAGCAGAAATATCAGTATCGGTTCTTGCGACAAGAAAATATGCTCCAGGCCTGTCAACAACACCGTCAGTTTCACTCACATAAGTGGTTGCGATAGTCTCTTGATGGTGAGCACTTGCACCAACTTTTACTCCTACTTGTGGAAAGGTTGCCCCATCGAAATCAGGACCAGTACTGCTAACGACCTCGATGTTAGGCTTATTTGCAACCACATCTTCTGACAGAGTAGTTATCCTAAGATATTCACTCTGACAATTAGTTGTGCTATCTTCATCTATACTAATAAAAAACCCTCTCCACTCCTCTACCGACACCGGTTCATCATCGTCATCATCACAGGATGAAAGTGCCAGCAATCCTGTAAGGCAAAACGCCATTGATAATGCAAAAATCCCAATGCCGCGCAACCCTCTGATACGGCGCCACCCAGTATTATTGTAAAATTTCTCCATGATCAAAAAACCCCTTTAATACAAGATACGTTGATTATCGCACAATTCGGGTAGAGAAGTCCATATTTTTTACCTGTCCGAAGAATTATTCTCGTGTTGGTACACGTGGAGACTTTGCACTTCGATTTGTCCGGTTTTTAAGTTATACTCCCCTCAAAACCGGTTTTTCTCCGCCGGATCAAAATAACCAGGTTTAATTCGCTATGCTTCTCGCAATTGACGTCGGCAACACAAGTACAATGGTCGGAATATTTTCCGGAGAGGATCTCGTATACAGTTTCAGAATTGATACTGACAGAACCAAAAGTCCTGATGACTACGGAATTATCTTATTCGGAAAGATGGACGAGCAAGACATATCTCCTTCTTCGTTCAGCGGTTCCATACTTTCCTGCGTGGTTGCCGAGATGGAGGAGGGAGTGGCGAAACTGGTGGAGAAATATTTCGGCCACCGGCCCATAATCGTGGGTTCCGAGACAAGGACGGGAATGCCGATTCGCATTTATAGTCCCGAAGAACTCGGGGCTGACAGGATAGCAAACGCCGTTGCGGCTTACCACCGCTTCGGTGGAAGCGTGATAGTGGTTGATCTTGGTACGGCGACCACTTTTGACTGCGTTTCCGAGAAAGGAGAATACCTGGGCGGAGCCATAGTCCCCGGGATCGAGCTTTCCACAGTAGCGCTTTACCACGGAACGTCCAAGCTTCCGAAGGTCGATCCAGAAAAGCCCGAGCAGGTGATTGGAAAAGACACCGTCGAGTGCATACAGTCGGGGCTGTTTTACGGTTACGCCTCGATGATTGACGGGCTTTGCGAGAAACTGAAGGAGGAGATGGGTTCCTCTCCCGAAATCGTGATGACCGGGGGTTTTGCCGAAGCTATCTCTGAGGAGTGTGCCTGTGCGAACCGGGTTGACAAGGATCTTGCTCTCCACGGCCTGAGACTGCTCTATGAACTCAACTCTCAGATACTCTGTTAGGAAGATCGTCTCGAAAACCACCTGCTTTGTTCTTTCCCTGGAGCTCACAGACGGTTATCGCCACTGGGTTTTTCCAAACGCCAGGTGGATGGACAAGAGAAAAAAGGCTATCGGAATTGAGTTTGAAGAGGATGATCTCTGGCCCTTTCTCTGCGGGCAGTCCTCCGCGGCGAAAGCCGATTTCTTCGTTTCCGGTAGGTACGTTTCGAGTCACCAAGGCCCCTCCAGACTATCTTTTCGTCTCGATGCTTCGCCGATTCTTTGGGACAACTACGTTTTGCTTTCTCCAAGCTGGGGGCGTCACTCGAAAAGAAAGATGTGGCTTCTGATTCCCGCTTCCGGGAGGGGTCGGGATCGGCAGTAGCGGGCTATTTTCTCGGAGAGAGGATGGCTTTTTTTATATAGCTTTCTTTAAGTGTTTCTCAAATGAGAAAAGAGTCGTTAAGAATTGCGACTACTTCCTTTCCCCGCGACTACTTTTGCTTTCCAATTCGTATAAACTGTTTGTTCTAAACTCATAAACCACATGGAGGTGTGTAGTGAGAAAAGCATTGATGTTTTCTGTATTGGCGTTTCTGTTCCTCGGGGGAGCGACATTTGCCTCGGCCCATTGCGGAGATTGTGGTAAGAAAGCTGATTGCCCCAGAAAGTCCGCTAAAATGGAGAGAATGTTCGAGAAAAAAGACACAAACTCTGACGGAGCTATCTCAAAGGCCGAGTTTATGTCCCACGTAGAGAAAAAATTCGCCAAGATGGATGCCGACGGCAACGGCAGTATTACAAAGGAAGAAGTAAAGAAATACCGGGCCGGCGAGAAAGAGAGATATAAAGACAAGAAGAAAGATTCCGGGCAGTGCGCCGGCAAATAGAGCGAAAACGGCAGTAAGACCGGTGGCGCTTTGCGGAAGGCCTGGATTTCTTCTTCCCTTTCAAGCTAGATCGGAGTGTGCTTGCGTATGGATCTTTGTTTCCGTGTGTGTTGTCTCAACCCGTTTTCCAGATTCCATGGGTCCGGACCCGTAAAAAATTTCCTTTTCGTTCGCCAGAAACAGACTCTTCCACAGCGCGTATCCCTTTCTGTTCATGTGAAGGCCGTCTTCTGTGAACAGTTCCTCCCTTATGCCTCCGTTCTCATTTAGCATGTAGTCGTGGACGTTTAGGTAAAAGGTGTTGGGCTCTCTTGACAGAAACTGTCTTATAAGATCGTTTGACGCCTTTATTCTTTCGATAAAATGGAACCTTACTGGACTCGGTTTTATGGAAACGAAGGTAAATTTCGTGAGAGGGTAGGATTCTCTGAAGCGGTGGTAAAAATCCACAAAGAAATTCAGTACCTGCTTAGGGATGCAGCCGTCTCCGATGTCGTTATCGCCCGCGTAGAAAACCAGGGATTTAACGTCACTCGGTTTTATAAGCCGCTCGAAATAGTGGAGGCAGTAGGTGATCCTGGCGCCTCCGAAACCAAGATTCGAGACGTTGTACTCTGGGAAATCCCTTGCCATGCCCCTCCAGAGGCGGAAGCTTGAACTGCCGTAAAATACCGTTGCGTCATTCTTTTTCCCGACATGGCGTCTCTCAAGTGTCCTTACGTCCTGTTCGAACAGGTTTTTATCGATTACGAGGAAGTCTTTTTCGACCTGCTCGAAGGTTTTTAAGTTTATCTTGGTGGATTCCGCCCGCCTTGCGAGTCCCGCTGCTTCTTCCACATATGTTCTGTACTCGTCTCGGTATTCGCTGACGAACTCAAAGAGCCTGTCTTTGCTCTCCTCCGGGTTCTTTACGTAATCGGACACCCTGAAGGGCTTTTTTATCACCAGGGAGAACACATTCTGGTTTATTCTTTTATCGAAATTCGCCACGGCCACGGGAACGATATGTGGTTCGGGCGAAACAGACGCGGCCAGAAGAAAAGCGCCGAGTTTAAACGGGCCGGGCGATTCCTCCGTCGTCATGCTGGTCCCCTCCGGACTTATTACTATGTTAAATCCTTTTTTCAGATGCTCTTTGGCCGTTTCATAGAATTTTTTCCTCCAGGCTTTTCTCCGCTCGGGCGCTCCTTGGGAGAGATCGGATTCGTCGGTGTAGACATTTATGTGCCCGAGTCTTTCGTAGTAATATTCATGCCCATATTCCTCCGCCCTTGGAACGCGTATGACGCGGATACCGGCCTCTCCGTACTTGGCGTAAAGAACCATTGAGCTTATGAAGTGAGAATCGAGCGTAATCTGAAAATGGTTGGGAAGGGTGTTATAGGGATGGTTCAGCAGATGATTGTATATGAAGATGTGCCCCGGCTCATCGGGCAGATTCTCCCAGCCCTGGATTACGTAGGGAGTGCTTTTGAAGACTCCCGCGAATTGCTTGGCCGCCATGGTTCTTATTTCGCTTGGAGAAAGTGACTTGGGTGCTGCGGTCACGGACTGATAGACGTTTTTCAGTCCCTCGAAAAAATTGTATTCCTTGTAGATCTTTCCGAGAATATCAAGGCTGAGACGGGACAGTTCCCTCTCAAGGCTCTCGCCTTCTTTTTCCAGTCTGAACAGAAGCCGGAAAGCGTCATCTAGCGTAAGCGGACTGTTTAGCAGGTGGGGAAGTTTATGAATGGGGGAGTTTACGCTTAACTGCATAGAGTTTTGCTCGATAAGGTTGCTTATAGCCAGTATCTCTCGTTCGTATCTTTGCGATATGAGCCCCGCGCGGGCATTTCGAAGCCTAATCGACATCAGCCACAAAAGTCTTCTGGCCAGAGCCAGAGCAGAGTGGGGATCCTTATTCAGGATTTTATGAAGATTGCGGGCGCTTATGTGATAGATAACCGAGTTTCTGCTGGCAACAGCGGTAACGTCGTTTGATCCGGCAGGGGCGGCACCCATCCATCCGACTAGGTATCCGGGGAGGCTAATCAGATGAAGCGCGGTGGATTCTTCGATTTCCCCCTGTGCCCCGTCGGGTGAGAAGCACAGTGCCGCCTTTCCGTAAGCCAGTATGTCTATCCCCCTGGAGATATCCTCTTGATTGAATATGGGTTCATTGTTTAGATAGTATTTTTTCTGGGTCGCTTTTGCCAGCTGGCGCAGTGTCTTGTCGGGGAAAATCTCGAAAAAAGGAGATTGCCTCAGAAGCTGAAGAGGGTTAGGTACGGATATGTATTTTCCCTCCTGGGAAAAACCGCCCGTTTTTCCCGTCTCAATGTCCCAATTGACGTTGTTGTATTCTGCAAGTTCGGTTCTCACATGCTTTAGAAGGTTTATGCTTTTGTCGAGAACGAAAAGCAGGAATTCGCGTCCCAGAAGAGGTTCCTGGTCAAAAAATTTCTCAAGATTCTGGTGACTCCACTTCAGCAGGACGCAGGGTCTCTCGCATGTGGTCGTTGTGTAGTAGCGTTTGGGAGAGCGGAAGCCCGACCAGCCTACGGGAGTGAATTTTTCGTCGCTCTTGCCCACCGAGAATTCATTGGTTCTGTCTTCGACGCTGATTGAGAAATTCACCAGTCCCTCTACGAGGAAGTAGAAAGAATGACTCGGTTCGAACTGTTTGGTGAGAACGTAGCGTTCCGGCACTTCTATCAGTTCGCCTATCTTAAGCAGGAAATCGGTTTTGTCTTTCTCGAAATTCGAAACGAACGGAAGTTCGCTGAATATCTCGCTTTTATCCCACATGAAAATGAAATCATACCCTTTTTGTCGGCATAATATACTCTATCGCCGGAAGTCGGCTGACTGCCCGGATAAGACCGGGGGCTTTTTCGCAATTTTGCTAAAAACAATTTACGCTGTTTGAACAAACTACAGAAATTTTTTCCAAGGAGACTCAGATGATAAAACGTATAGTAATGTGGAAACTCAAGGATTCGCACGAAGGAATGGGCAAGGATGAGCTTATTGCCAGGTTCGAACAGGAATTAGAGGGACTGAAAGACGCCATTCCGGAAATAAAGACTCTGGAGCTTGGCAAGAGTTTCAGTGAACTTCCCGTTGCGTACGATATAGTCCTCTGTTTTGAGTTCGACTCGAAGGAAGATTTCGAGGTTTACCTGAAGCATCCCGAGCACATAAAGGTCGGGAAGTTCATCCGGCAGATAAGAACGGACGTGGCTCTTGTCGAGTACGAAACGTGATTTGCTTGATTCCGCCTTGGTGCTAAACAAGGGGATATGTAGGGATACCTGACTGTCTGCTTCTATAGGCATAACATGCTCAAAAGCCGTATAACTGCCTGGATAGCATGGAGGCTTTTTCGCAATTCCATGAAGAATGATTTATACTGTTCAGGAGAGCTACAGAAACTTTTTCCAAGGAGACCCCAGTGTTAAAGCATATAGTGATGTGGAAAATCAAGGGCCTGCACGAAGGGATGGAAAAGGATGAGATCATGGACAGGATCAAGCGGGAACTCGAGGGGCTCAAAGATGCCATTCCTCAGATAAAGACCATGGAGATCGGCAAGAATTCTAACGAACTTCCCACATCGTTTGATATTGCTCTTTATTCCGAGTTCGAATCGAAGGAAGATCTTGAGATCTACAGGGAGCACCCCGAGCACGTGAAGGTCGCGCAGTTTGTCCGGCAGGTAACGACAGATGCGGTTGTTGTCGACTACGAAACGTGATTTTCAGTTTCAGATTATTGTGCCGACAAGTTCGTTTTTGGTTCATCCCGCAGCTTCAATCCGGAAATCCGCAGACAGCCGCCGCCAGTGTTCTTTGAGCTCTTTTTTCTGATTGTTATCCGCGGGCAGGTGCTCAAGGGCCTTGGGCCAGAGAGAACGTGCTTTATCGAGCGTGTCGTCAAGCTGTGGCTTAATGGCTTTCCAGGGAATGTCGGCTTTGTCCGCCCAGGTTTTAAAGTGGCTGAAAGTGGCTTTGTACCAGTCCTTGTTCTTGGCTAAATTCATTGCGTATTCCCTTTCATTGCCCATGTAAACACGGGTAATCACCATATCGTAACAGGGGGAGAGTTCCGGCGTGAAAGTGTCGGGGTAGACAAGAGACCAGTTCTTTAAATGAGCGTCGCCGTTAGCCAGAAGAATGTTGACAAGCAGTCGCCGGGCGAATTGCTGTGCGTTTTTAAGGCCGTCGCCGGTATACTGATAAATGATCTTGCCTATCTGCTCATAGTTTAAACTGTCGTATTTCTGCCGGGGGTACTTCGCCAGAACCTGAGCGAAATCCTCGGTGTGAATTCGCTTCTTCCCCGCTCGGTCGAACCGCCGTATGGCAAATGCGAATTTTTCGTCAGGAAGGTTGATGGCGGGAAGTTTGTCTATAGTGTCCATTTCAACCAGCCTGATATCCGGTATCTCAATGCCGGCTGTCTGCGCGAGTCTCATGGCGGTGAACTCATTTAAGGGAACGAGTCTGTGCCTTGTGGACGGGGTCTTTATGATCCACTCCCCAAGGTCTCCTGATTCGGCAATCCGGTAGCGTCCATCCTGCTTGCGCATCGAAAATTTCATCTGTACGCCAGCCAGGGAAAAATGTTTCGTTTCGTGCGGCAGAGCGGTTTTAACGGCGGTGACTCCGGGGGCTAATACGTAGCCGGGAATGTCTTCAGGTTTTGAGGGGGTTGCGATGAGGGCTCCGGGCAAATCTTCTCCAAGGTGCGTTAGCAGTCCAAATTCATTGTCGGTATGGATTTTCAGATATTGCGCCAGCAGTTCTCTTAACGCTCCCTCAGGCAGGAGGTTTGAGAGGACAGGGTGCAGGCGCTGTCTCCTTGACCATGGTTTTTCGAGCACGTTTTTTACGTTTGGGAAATCCGGGTGCGTTGTTAGAGTGAAGGTCGGCCTTGAACTGTTTTCCGTGAACTCAGGTGCGAAGGTAAGAATGCTCCGTCCATCTTTGTGGCCCGTCAGATATCCAACCTTTACGCCGTGCAGGGTGAGTTGCAGAATCTTTACTTCTTCTGTGCTGCTCATGGTCATTCATCAAGCAGTAGTCCTTTCCAAGGATCGTAATGAGACGGTTCCACGTTAAGGCTGGCATCAAATTCAATGCCGCCCTCAGGTGCTCTTCCTTCAATTATGTCGCGAACCGCGCGCAGTTTTTCCTGTGGTATAAGCAGAACTTCCATCCTGAGGCCCTTGGCAACCAATTCAAGAGTCTCAAGGCGCGGGTTTCCCCTGGATTCCAGTCGCTGGTACTGCTGTCTCGACATGCCGACCCGCAGCATCATGTCTTTCTGCTTCAGGCCGAGGTCTTTTCGGCGGCTTTTGATCTGATCTAGTATTTTGCTCATGGGAATTTTTTCTCCAACCTGGCGCTGTAAACAAATTAAGATTCTCTTGGCACTTGCGGCAACATATTAATTTCTTTCAAAAAGAATTGCAACAAATGAATTGTTTTTACTTGAAAAAGAATCTTTTAGATTTCTTTTTGAAAAACATACGACACCTTTAGTGGGAACCTTGAACCGTTTTTTATGGGGAAGATCCAAACAGACTCAGGAGACTTTGCGCCTGGCAGTCGAATAAGGTGATATGGCAAGCGAAGACAGTCTGTTATCTGCGTACATGTGGTAACCGAGTGTGGCTATCATGGCCGCGTTATCAGTGCAAAGAGCGGGCGAGGGGATAAAAACATTTATTCCTTCGCTCCTTATTCTCTCTTCGCTTAACTCCCTTAGCCTTGAGTTACAGGCTACCCCGCCTGCTAAAACGACGCTTTCCACTTTGTTTTTCCTCGCGGCGTTAAGCGTCTTGTCAATGAGGGTTTCCACTATGGCTTCCTGATACCCGGCGCATATGTCAAAGAGATTTTCTTCGCTTTTGACCGGGTTTTTCCTTATGTGGTTAAGAAGAGCGGTTTTAAGCCCGCTGAAACTGAAATCAGGGGATTCATTGTTAAACGGTCTTGGGAAACTGATGGCGTCGGGGTCGCCGTTTTTTGAAAGCCTGTCTATTTCAACTCCTCCGGGATACCCGAGCCCGAGGGCCTTTGCCCCCTTGTCAAAAGCCTCCCCCGCGGCATCGTCTCTCGTGCTTCCGAGCAGCTCGAAGTCAAGAAATCCTCTTACCATGTAGAGGTTCGTGTGCCCTCCGGAAACTATGAGTGCGACAAACGGGAAATCGATTTCGTTCTCAAGGTGCGCCACCGCTATGTGTGATTCCAGATGGTTTACTCCCACAAGAGGTTTTCCGTGGGAAAACGCAAGCGCTTTCGCAGTTGAAATCCCGACCATAAGCGAACCTATGAGCCCGGGCCCCTGGGTTACCGCTATGGCGTCGACTTCCCCCGCCGATGTCTCGGCGGTCTCGAGGGCCTGATTTATTACCTGGAGGATTATTTCCGTGTGCATGCGCGACGCTATCTCCGGGACAACCCCGCCGAAGGTGTTATGAACGTCGATTTGCGAGGAAATCACGTTTGAGAGCATCTGCTCTCCGTCTCTTACCACTGCTGCGGATGTTTCGTCGCATGACGTCTCAATACCCAGAATGAGACAAGACATAAACCGAACCTCTTAAAGTGAACTGGATAATTACTTTACCCAAGTGCTCGATTTAGTGAACGGTACGCAAAGGAAGGGTTTTCGGTCCTACATTCGGTCCTGCCTCGTTTTCACCCGAAGATGTTCCGGTTAACATTTCGGGGGATTGTGAGTGTCTTTATGTTTAAGGAGATTGTGATGCCTGTGATTTTCAGGGTGCTGATTCCGTGTCTTCTTGTTTTTCTGTTGTCTGCCTGCGGCTGCGGGGAAAAAACCGCCCCGGACGGGCGTGTTGAGACTCCGCCAGAATCAACACCCGAGGGAACTCCCCTAGAGCCGATGTCTCCTGAAACTCCCGGGGAGCCTGCGCCCCTGGAGATTCCTGTGGACCCGATGCTCTCACGCATATCTCTTCCCGAGGGTTTCTCGATTTCCCTTTATTCAAACCAGGTGCCCGGTGCGCGTTCGCTTGCCCTTGGAACCGATGGCACATTGTTTGTCGGCACCAGGTCAAGAACTGTGTATGCCCTTAGCGATACCGACGGGGATAACTACGCCGAAACTGTCCATGTAATTGCGGACGACCTTAATACTCCAAACGGCGTTGCGTTTCGGGACGGGGCCCTTTACGTTGCGGAAATAAACCGGATTCTCCGCTATGACGGGATCGAAAGCCGTCTCTCATCTCCTAGCGGTCCCGTAGTTGTAATTGATACGCTTCCCAGGGATACGCATCATGGGTGGAAATTCATCCGCTTTGGACCGGATGGAAAACTATATGTTCCGGTCGGAGCGCCGTGCAACGTCTGCAAGAGGGAGGATGAGCGCTACGCCGCGATTCTCAGGGTCGATCCTGACGGGGGGAAACTCGAGGTTTTCGCCCACGGAGTGAGAAACACAGTGGGTTTTGACTGGCATCCGGAATCTGGTGTGCTCTGGTTTACAGATAACGGAAGGGACAACATCAGCAGAGACCAGCAAATTAACGATAACAGCCCTCCGGATGAACTTAACCGTGCCGGGGAAGCCGGACTTCATTTCGGTTTTCCTTACTGCCACGGAGCGGATATTCAGGACCCGCAGTTCGGCTCGGAGCGCGGCTGCGACGAATTTACTCCTCCCAAGTGGGAGCTCCTCGCGCACGTTGCGGCGCTCGGCATGCGGTTCTATACAGGTTCCATGTTCCCCGCGTCCTGGAGGAACGTGATTTTCATCGCGGAGCACGGCTCATGGAACAGGAGCGTCCCCACAGGTTACAGGGTGAGTACTGTGCGCCTCGACGAATCGGGGAATGCCGCTTCATATGATGTGTTTGCGCACGGCTGGCTTGGGAGTGACGGAACTGCGTGGGGAAGGCCCGTTGACGTGCTGGTTGCCCCCGACGGAGCGCTGCTGGTATCAGATGACCGCAGGGGAGCCGTTTACAGAATTTCCCGCTGACGGCATTGTCTGATTCTCTTGCCGAATTATTTGTAAAGGAACCTGTAATCCCCTAAACTAATCAGTATCCGAAGCGTTTTTGCCAAGGGAGCCTTCACCTATGAGTTCTTCTCGCAAGAAAGAGAAAATACCCGCTGGGTCCGTGATAACCAGAGAACCTTTTCCCAGATCGAAAAAGATATACGTAGACGGCAATATCCACGACATAAATGTGGCCATGAGGGAGGTTGAAACCGACGATCTTCTCTCGGATGCCGACCGCTTCAGGATAGCCCTTTACGACACAAGCGGTCCCTATACGGATCCCGATGTCGACATTGACGTCCACAGGGGTCTGCCGCCGCTTCGCGAAAAGTGGATAAAGCAGAGGGGAGACGTGGAGGAACTGCCCGATTTCTCCTCGGAATTCGCCAGAAAAAGACTTGAGAGGGCAAACGGGATAACTTTTGGCAATATAAGAAAGCCTCTTTGCGCCGCCTCCTCACGAAACGTAACCCAGATGCACTATGCGAAAAAGGGAATCATAACGCCCGAGATGGAATACATAGCCATAAGGGAGAACCAGAGAATCGATGAGTTAAGGGATGTCTACGGGACGCTCGGAGCTTACCACGAGGGAGTCGATTTCGACGCGCGCATTCAGACCGGCTGCATCACCCCCGAGTTTGTGAGGGAAGAAGTGGCTGCGGGGCGCGCCATAATTCCGAACAACATAAACCACCCGGAAAGCGAGCCCATGATAATAGGGCGTAACTTCCTAGTGAAAATAAACGCGAACATCGGAAACTCCGCCGTCACCTCAAGCATTGAGGAGGAGGTCGAAAAAGCGGTGTGGGCGTGCAGATGGGGAGCCGACACCATAATGGATCTCTCAACCGGGGATAACATCCACGAAACCAGGGAGTGGATCATAAGAAATTCTCCGGTTCCCGTGGGAACCGTTCCCATATACCAGGCTCTTGAGAAGGTTAACGGAAAGCCGGAGGAACTTACCTGGGAGATTTTCCGAGATACCCTGATAGAGCAGGCAGAACAGGGAGTTGACTACTTCACCATACACGCGGGAGTGCTCCTTCGCTACATCCCCCTTACAGCGGACAGGGTTACCGGGATAGTTTCTAGGGGCGGGTCGATAATGGCCAAGTGGTGTCTCTCACATCACAGGGAAAGTTTTCTCTACACCAATTTCGAAGAAATCTGCGAGATAATGAAGGCTTACGACATAGCGTTTTCTCTGGGCGATGGTCTCCGGCCTGGCTCCATAGCCGACGCGAACGACGCCGCGCAGTTCGCCGAGCTTGACACCCTGGGGGAACTTACCCAGATAGCCTGGAAGCACGACGTTCAGGTCATGATAGAAGGTCCGGGGCACATTCCCATGCATATGATACGGGAGAACGTGACCAAGCAGCTTGAGATATGCGGAGAGGCTCCTTTCTACACTCTTGGGCCCCTGACTACAGATATAGCCCCCGGCTACGACCATATAACTTCTGCCATAGGGGCGGCGATGATAGGGTGGTACGGAACCGCGATGCTCTGCTACGTTACCCCGAAAGAGCACCTTGGTCTTCCCAACAAAAAGGACGTTAAGGACGGGGTTATAACCTACAAGATCGCCGCGCACGCTGCGGACCTAGCCAAGGGCCATCCAACGGCGCAGCTTCGCGACAACGTGCTCAGCAAGGCCAGGTTTGAGTTCCGGTGGAATGACCAGTTCAATCTCTCTTTTGATCCGGATACGGCGCGTGAGTTTCACGACGAGACCCTACCTGCCGAAGGGGCCAAGGTTGCGCATTTCTGCTCCATGTGCGGTCCCAAGTTCTGCTCGATGAAAATCACGCAGGATATAAGGGATTACGCGAGGGAGCAGGGTCTTTCAGAAATGGACGCCGTTCAGAAGGGGCTTGATTCCAAGGCGAAGGAGTTCGAGGAGAAGGGAAAAGAGATATACGTTGCAGAATATTCTGACAACTTGGATCCCTAACACAAATCTAACGTGTTTTGGTGTCTTAATGTTTGCTCTGTGATGCTCGGCATTCTAAAACAGACTTGGCTGTTTCATAAAGGGTGGATGAAAAGTGCCAACAATAACGTAAGGATTTGGAGCTACCGAATGCCATCTAAGAGTTGTTCCTAGGAATAGATGAAGTCATCATGATTTGACCTTCGAGTGTTCAAACGCTCAGTTAAGCTGAAGTGTTGGACATTTTGTTTTAAGGAGGCAGATCGTGATGAAGAACACGAACACGACGGAGCCCGTCGATAATGAGGCTCACAACCAGGAGGATGCGCAAGCATGGACTCCGCCACGTCACAATGCCTATATAGGGCTTGACGTGCACAAAGACACAATCGCCGTGTCGGTTGCCGACGGGGTGTTGATTTATGAGGAACCCCGGTATCTGGGAGAAATTCCCAACACACCAAAAGGTGTTGGTTTACTCGTAGATCGCCTTGAGCGCATGTTCTCGGGCAAGTTTTTGTTCTGCTACGAGGCAGGGCCTTGCGGATACGTTATTTACCGCAGGCTGATCGACTTGGGCCACGATTGCGTAGTTGTCGCTCCTTCGCTTATTCCAAGGAAACCCGGAGAGAGGGTAAAGACTGACAGAAGAGATTCAAAGAAGCTTGCTTCTGCTCTTCGCTCAAGACTTCTCACCCCTGTATGGGTTCCAGATGAGCATCAGGAGGCGATGAGGGATCTTGTGCGCTTGCGTGATGACATGAAGCGTCAGCTTCAGGTTGCTCGTCAGCAGTTAAACGCTTTTGTTCTTCGCCACGGTCATAGTTGGCCTAAGAAGAAGAGTCGCTGGACTCAAGCTCACTTCAACTGGCTTGAGGGGCTTAAGTTTCCCTGCAGTCTTGATTACGTGGTGCTCGGAGAGTACATAGATGCAGTCAAGGAAGCTTGCAGGAGGATAGGCGAGGTATCCAAGCATATTGAGCTTGCTCGTGAGCAATGGTCTCTGGGTGGTGTGGTCAATGCGCTTGTGGCCCTTCGGGGAGTAGACAAGCTCTCTGCTACGGTGCTCATGGCCGAGCTTGGAGATATAAGCCGTTTTGATAAAGCGTCGCAGCTGTTCTCTTATCTGGGGCTGGTTTCATCGGAACACAGCAGCGGAGATAAGAGACGTCAGGGCGGTATTACGCGCAGCGGGAACAAGAGTGCTCGCAGTATGCTTATAGAATGCGCCTGGAGCTACCGTTACCCCGCACGTAAGACCAAGCACATGAGGCTCAAATCCAAGGATGCTCCCGAGTGGGCGCAGGAAATCTCCTGGAAAGCTCAGAAACGTCTATGCGGGCGTTACGCGAAGATGATCAGAGATGGCAAGGACCAAAAGGTGGTAATTGTAGCCATCGCCAGAGAGCTTTCGGGGTTTATCTGGGACATAGTGCGTAGCGAGATGGGAGCAGTGAGCAAGGAGGCGGCTTAGAGCAAAGAAATAGCGTTAAGACGAGGACTGATCAGTCCAGCTCGGAGAATCCTTGTAAAGACCATAGAGGCACCATGTTCTATCGGTGATCCCTGCTTTAGAAGTCAAAGGCCAGCTCCGCGACTCAAGTGAACTCAGGTGGTAACCAATCCACGTATATCAGTCTGACAGACTTATGTCACAGTCGCAATCTGACTGATTCCACCTCGTCTCAACGCGATTTCACTGAGTATGGGGATAAAGATAAATGAAGGATTGGTATAAAACAATCGCGTTGATCCGAGGTGTGGCGGGTTTTTATGGAGAGATCTTCGGGGCTACGGAAGGGATAATCTCGCAAAGAGCGTTTCCTTCGCGCAATGCCAGCCCGACAGACGAAGAGATGGGAGACGCAATGAAGATTAGTGGCAGACGATCCACGAATATCAGAAAGTCAGCCGTAGGAATCTTGTTGCTCCTCGTCTCAACGCCATTGAATAAGGGTAGCTGCTGAGCAGACGGTGAATGCAATATTGACAGGTCAAATCATATCAGGTCTTTAGTGTGTGCGAAATCATCAAGATATTTCTCACGCACCTTTCTAACTGCGTCTTTCTCGTTACCGTTTCTCAGGCAACTTAGAGTTGCCCGATTTCCCAGTCAATCATCCTGGGTTTCCCCGCATCATCCAAGAATTTGTATTTAAATTTCCAAGGCAACTTGGGCATTAGCTTGAAGTCACTAGGATAAAGCTCGAGCTCGTTAAATAAAGACCCTTGTCTTATGGCGGCTTTCACAGCTTCTTCTTTGCTGAGTTCCCACTCAGAGTCTGTTCGTTCAGCAATAAAATCTACAATTTCTTTAGGTTTGAAGATGGCTAATGAATACTCATTGTTTTTGGCAGCTTGAATAATCTGGTTCAGATTTGTGTGGACGGTGTTTTTTTCAAGTATAAGCTTGCGTCTTTTCTCCCACGCGTTCTTAGTATCAACAGTTTGAAGAGGTTCAATATCCTCTATGCCTCTAGGACGGTAACTTTCCGGTCTTGGGTCCTTTGGATTTTTCTCCAGATCAATTTCTATCCACTGATATTTTTTGAATCTTTTGGTATCTCTTAGAGAACGGAAAGGTACTGGATAAATCCTTACCCATGATCCGTTTTCTCTAAATCCGGCAGTGCAGACCAGTTCGGCATATGTTTTTGATAGAGTTGGATAAGCCTTGACAGTAATTAAAATACGCTCTCTTGACATGGTTGCACTCCAGCTAAATATGAGAAATTTCGTGTTTCCAACCGGGACGCTGGCTTATGGCTTTGGCAACGAGGTTTCTGTGGCACATGTTTGGGTCTGCTTCAAAACACGTAATCGCAATACGTCTATATTTTCTGAAGAGCTTGTACAATTTCTCTAGAGCAATCCTATTTTCTTTGAGTGTGTAAACTTCATAATCATGGAAGATGAGATCATAATCCGCTTGCGAATTCAGTGTCTGGCGTTTTTCAGAAACTATTCCCAATTCAGGCATGTGTATATAGCAAATGCCAATTTCATCAAGTGTTTTTGACAGAATTTTTTTGGAAAAACCATATTTGCGACTAAATGCATTTTTCCGAACGTCGCAGAGAAGATTAACATTGTTCTTTATGAGTCTGTTCAGATAGTTTTCAAAAGATTCTCCTTCGTAACCAATGGTAAAAAATGCGTAGTTCATCTGGGATGGTTTTTCCTGCTCTAGGTTTTTCATTTCTTTCTTATCCATTACTTGTTCGGATATTTCACTCTTGATTGCATAATAAGGGTATTTGCAATATATATTACGAATAAGATTGTTGCAATGTTTTGGGAATTATAAACCTTACTTGACAAACTAACCTTCCTGTTGTATAATCTTAGTAAGATTTAAGGAGAATTTGGAAAATCCCACAGAGAAGGAATCCTACTCTAATGGGATGTTTCCTAATGAGGAAGCAGCTACTAACTGGTTTGAAAGTATAGTATGGAACGGCGACCGGCATCCCGCATTGCGGCAGTACAGAAACAAGCGAAGTCCCTAACTCAAAACCCATGCCTTACTGGTTGCCGCAAGTATTTCAGTGTCCGTACAGGAACGGCTATTGCCCGTTCTAATGTACCCCTTCAAAAATGGGCGTTTGCTATCTATCTGTGCCTTACCAGCCTTAAAAGCGTCTCTAGTATGAAACTACATAGGGATATAGGGGTGTCCCAGCCTACCGCTTGGTTTATGCTTCACCGGATACGCGAGGCTTGGAAATACGAAGGAAACAATAACTTTACCGGCCCTGTTGAAGTGGACGAAACTTTCATGGGCGGCAAAGACAGGAACAAGCACAATCACAAGAGAAACCACGTACAAGGGCCTTCAGGCAAAACCGTTGTAATGGGAATGAAGGATAGAAGCTCAAACAAAGTGGTTGCAAAGCGTGTATCTAACAGAGACAAGCAAACCATTCACGGTTTTAATTTCCCTAGAAACCAAAGTCTACACTGACGACCACAAAAGCTATAAAGGGCTTCCAAACCATGAATCAGTAAATCATAGTGTGGGTGAATTTGTAAGGGAGCAAGCACACACTTAGAGAGTTTCTGCAGGATATGCTAAAAAGGGCACATAAAGGCACTTTCCATAAAATCAGTCCCAAACATCTTGACCGCACATTCAGGAATTTGCGGGAAAACACAATATGCGTGATTCAGGAACCTTTCTTCAGATGCGTTCCACTGTTGCCGGTCTTGTTGGCCGTAACCTGCTTTACAGAGACCTTGTCGCTGACAACGGGCTTTCTTCCCTTGCTAGATAGCAACAAGGCTTTTGCCAGTGTTTCTGGCGTGGCTCCTTTTAAATCCCGATCTTTATCTATCATTGCTCATGATACTATTATACACAAGATGAATGTATTACTTGGAATGGCACCTCTTATAATCATAACGCTATTATTTGTTGGAAGCGTCATTGTGCTTTCCCGTTTCGGTGGGTGAGGCATCGTTTTTCTTACCCCGACTGGCGAACCAATAAGTAATTATACCGGTCGCAACCGCAGAATTAACATGAATAAATCCTTTGATTAAATCTCGTCTCGTCAAATTCTTCCGTAGTTAAAATCCAGTAAATCAAATACCCTCCACCACCAAAAGCAAACGCGGCGCTACGTATGTTACACCAATTCTAACAAAACTACGCATTGAATCCATTGTTATTTTAGACATTATCCCTCCTTCTGCCATTCCATTCTCCTTACAGTTGCAATTTAGTTTTCAAGTATTCCATTCCTCTATCCCCTTTGATCCTGTTGCAGTTTGCACAAAGTAACTGCAAGTTCTCAATATGATCCGTCCCCCCGTTACTTCGGGAGATAATGTGATCCACTCCAAGTTGCGGGCTTCAAAGTGGGTTCCGCAACCGTTACAGTTTCCACTCTGCTCACCATACAAAGCCTTTGCGTGTGAACGATTCGCCCATATCTGTTCTTTTCGGAATATCGGTACGGTGGACAATACGCCTAAGTAAATCGTCAATACGCTGACGTACAAGCTCAGCGGCTTTCTCCGATATATCTATGCCTACCCATTGCCTACCGAGGTTTTCGGCAGCAACACAAGCGGTGGCACAGCCACAGAACGGGTCTAGAATTACATCGCCTTTATTTGAAGAGGCTAAAACTACCCGTTCAAGTAAAGCAAGTGGCTTTTGAGTCGGATACCCGACCCGTTCTTTTGCGGATGGGGCAACGGAATTAACCAAACATCATTTTCCGCAACCCCTTTTTTGTCTACGGTTCCGGTGCTTACCAAAACAGGGTCATACCCCCGTTTGAATCGATGTAATACTCCTTGTTTTTTGCGATCCTTGGACCCTTCCGTGTAATCAGTATATAGAATGTTGAAAGTATGTTCTTCTTCACTTGCCCCCCCCCCTCTTGTAAAATAAGAGTATGTCATGAAGTCGTTGAAATCTTTTTGCTTTCCCAGTCCATCGCCTATAATGCCACACAACCTCATTTCAAAATTCTTCCTGCCGAAAACGGCATCCATTATCAGTTTAAGGTAGTGGCTCATAGTTGGGTCGCAATGAAGGTAAATTGAACCCGTAGGCTTCAGAATCCGCCTCATTTCAAGCAACCTAACCGCCATATAAACAAGGTAAGACTTATCACTGTTAGTCATTGCGGCTAACAATACTCTGTACAAAACAGGGTGTTTTTGCTCTATAAGGTTTAACCACTCAAATCAATATCACTAAGTGTCCAAGTATCCTTAAAAGCGGCCCCTGCCGCCTTGCTTCCTATGGGTGCGGCATAGTTCTTTTTTGAGTTAAAAGGAGGGTCTAGGTAGATTAAATCTATGGACTCGGAATTCATACCCCGCATGATGTTAAGGCAATCCCCAGTCCATATAGTTTTGTTGGCCCAGTTGGTATTCACGCTAACAAAATACAACAGGAAGGTTAGTTTGTCAAGTAAGGTTTATAATTCCCAATGTTTTTATATTTATTTCTAAGCAGGATAAGGTTTTCGCGGTCTTCAGTTGTAATCTTTTCTAGATAGTTGTTTTTTTCAGCAATTTCCCAATATTCTACATCTTTTATAACTCCAATATTTGTTAGTTTTCTCTTGTCGGCGACAGATTGAAAAGAGAAACAACCGTATTTATAGGGGATAAATTCATAGCTTTTATCTTTTTGATATTCTTGCGTAAACAGAAAGAGGTATTTCTGCAAATCGGTCTTTTTTAACCGTCCGCCGAATATCTCAAGTAGGGCTAAGAGAATCTTGTGGCGGTAGTACAATGACTTTTTTCTTGTGAATTCCATTTATCCTTCCTTACATAAATTATAAACAAAAATGCTGAAACTATAAAAACCCCAAGAAACCAAGCTGGTATATAACGTGTTTTGAAAACTGCAAGAGAAAAATACATCAAAAGTTGCGTTTCAAACTTGAAAGCACGATTGCCAGAAAAGGCATTTCTAAAGTTAAATCAGTCTAGGCAGATGAGAGAGGATATCAAGATCCTTGCTTAATCTCACACTCCAAGTCTGAAATAGCTCCCTTCAGGTCCGCATAGGAACACTTGCGCGGCGAGAGCTTTTCGAGAGAACTCAGGCGAATGGTTTTTTGCTCGGAAAGTTCCTGATCAAGCACTTTTGTAGATAAGACATAAAAATCCCAGGCAGCGGTGTCAAGCGGGTTAAAAGGGGGTTCTTTCTTCGTAAAGACGCAGAATACATATATATCTGCCCAACGCTGCTTAACGTCTCCTCCAATACTCTCTCCGGTTTCAGGGTCCCAGCTCCAAAAGCGAGGAGCGATGGTGAAATTGATAGGGAAATATTTTTTCTGCTTCCACGACTGCACATAAGCAGAACTTTTGACTTCAATTGTCGTGCCTGACTCCATACGTAGATCATATCCTCCCCACTCTGCTCTAGGTCTTTTGTGGAGGCCGAGCGCCGAAGCGACGAGGAACTCCGCCAAAATTCCACGGGTGGTATTGCCTAAAAGCTCAGAACCTGACCATCTCCAATAATCAAGTAGCTGCAGGGACTTCCTGACCCCTTGGCCGCGAAAAGGCTCATTGCCTTTCAGTAGTTTGATTTCTTGCTGTGACAGGCCGTCCTTCATGAATACAGCATACATTGTGAAGTCGTATCTGAAAAACACGGTACTCATGTCCTTGACGGTGCGTTTGTCAGGACGATAACAAGAATTTCCACTAGGGAAGCAGGAAGTTCTCCATGCTGCCTGACATGTAAAACTTGCCCGGATTTTTCCTAAGCATTCTTGGTGCTTTGCTGACTGGAAGGAGTCTTTCCTCTCGGTGTATTTTTGCCGTAATCTTCCGTATAATTTATTACGGGTAGCGGGGAAGAGGGTTGAGTTATGCGGAATTGACTCAGTTGCTATGTGTAAAGTCCCTCTGAGCCGTGACGCCATGAACAAATGAGTGTGCAAATAGATATACCCAAAAAGATGGTTGCGGAGTTTTGTCGCCGTAACCGCATAATGCGACTGTCGCTCTTCGGTTCAGCGATCAGAGATGATTTCGGTCCCGACAGCGATATAGATGTACTGGTGGAATTCGAGCGGGACGCCCGAATCGGTTTTATTACGCTTGCGGGATTGGAGATTGAGCTAACCGAAATTCTAGGTCGCAATGCGGAACTGCACACCGTGAAAGGACTTCATCCTAGCTTTCGAGATGAAGTATTGCGGTTAGCAGAGGTACAGTATGAGCAGGCGTGATGATCATACGGGCATCGGGGATATGCTCAGCCATGCGAGAGAAGCCGTGGATTTATTGGGGAAGACAAATCGTGAACAACTGGAAGACGACAGGACGCTACAGTTAGCGTTAACGCGACTGATCGAGATAGTAGGAGAAGCTGCAAACCGCGTTTCTAAAACGGCTCAGGGCCGCCATCCAGAGATCCCTTGGCACAAGATTATCGGAATGCGTAACCGGCTAATCCATGGTTACGACGTTACCGACATAGATATACTGTGGGACACGATAACAAACGATCTTCCTCCCCTTATTGAGAAATTGAACGAGTTAAAAAATTAGATCGGCCAACTGTAAAGAATTGGCATTACTTATTAAAGCGACAACGCAAAATTCTATACGGGAAGCCGTAGCCTCTCCATATTGCCTGTCGGCGTGTTATTAAGTATATATTTGCAACCTGTTAGAAGCTCTTCCGTTCCATGCCCAAGCGAACTGACATAAAAACCATAATGATCATCGGCTCCGGTCCGATAGTTATAGGACAGGCCTGCGAGTTTGACTATTCAGGCACCCAGGCGTGCAAGGTGCTTAAGGAAGAAGGCTACAGGGTGGTTCTGGTAAACAGCAACCCGGCCACCATAATGACCGACCCGGACTTTGCCGACAAGACTTACATAGAGCCGCTCGTTCCTGAAATACTGGAAAAAATAATAGAAAAAGAAAAACCCGACGCCCTTCTGCCCACGATAGGTGGACAGACGGCCCTTAACCTTGCCGTTTCGCTTGCCGAATCCGGCGTGCTCAAGCGCCACGGCGTGGAACTCATAGGCGCGAAAATACCGGCGATACAGAAGGCGGAAAACAGGGAGCTTTTCAAAAAAGCCATAGCGGATATAGGTCTTGAGGTGCCGAAAAGTGGCATTGCGCATAACATGGAAGAGGCCTGGGACGTTGTGGATGAGATAGGGTTTCCGGTAATCATACGGCCTTCTTTTACCCTTGGCGGAACCGGCGGAAGCGTTGCCTACAACAAGGAGGAATTCCAGGAGTTCGCAAAGGCGGGCATCGAAAGCTCCCCGTCAAGCGAGGTGCTCATAGAGGAATCCATAGTGGGGTGGAAGGAATTTGAGTACGAGGTAATGCGGGACCACATGGATAATGTTGTTATAATCTGTTCCATAGAGAATTTCGACGCCATGGGAGTTCACACGGGGGACAGCATAACGGTGGCTCCCGCCCAGACCCTTACCGACAAGGAATACCAGCATATGCGCGACGCTTCCATAGCTATAATAAGGGAAATCGGCGTCGAGACCGGAGGTTCCAACATTCAGTTTGCCGTCAACCCCAGAGACGGGCGTATGATGGTAATAGAGATGAATCCGAGGGTTTCGCGAAGCTCCGCGCTTGCTTCAAAAGCCACCGGGTTTCCGATCGCCAAGATAGCCGCAAAGCTTGCGGTCGGCTATTCGCTCGATGAGATCTCAAACGATATAACGAAGTACACTCCCGCGTCTTTCGAACCGACGATAGATTACGTTGTGGTGAAAATACCGAGATTCGCGTTTGAGAAATTCCCGCAGACAAGCCCGACCCTCACCACGCAGATGAAATCCGTGGGGGAAGCCATGTCCATAGCGAGAACTTTCAAGGAATCCCTGCAGAAGGCGATGAGATCCCTTGAGATAGATTCCTACGGTTTCGAGAAGGCATCTGATGACCCCGAAGAGGTAAGGGAAGAACTCAGAGTTCCCTCTCCTCGGCGGCTCTGGTACATAGCCGACGCGTTTCGTCTGGGCATGGAGCTTGAGGAAATTTATTCGATCTCTCACGTAGACCCGTGGTTTCTTCAGAATATAAAGCAGATTGTCGATTTCGAATCGGATATTGCGAAGGACGGGCTCAGCCGCGAGACCATGCTTCGGGCCAAGCGCCACGGTTTTTCCGATATTGAGATTGCGAGGATTCTTTCCGTCGAAGAAGGGGAAGTGAGGAATTTCCGGCTGCGCGAGGGAATTGAGCCTGCTTTTAAGATGGTTGATACCTGCGCCGCGGAATTCGAGGCCTACACCCCTTATCTCTACTCTACTTTCGAGAGCGAAAGCGAAGCATTTCCCACGGACAGAAAAAAAGTCGTGATACTCGGCGGCGGGCCGAATCGCATAGGCCAGGGCATAGAGTTTGACTATTGCTGCGTGCACGCGTCTTTTGCGCTCCGGGAAGAGGGATACGAGGCCGTTATGGTTAACTGCAATCCCGAGACCGTGAGTACGGATTACGACACCTCGGACAGGCTTTATTTTGAACCGCTTACGCTTGAAGACACCTTGGCTCTTATAAGAAGAGAAGACCCATGGGGAGTTATAGTTCACCTTGGAGGTCAGACCCCGCTTCGCCTGGCGCTCGCGCTTGAGGAAGAAGGAGTGAAGATAATAGGAACTTCCCCCGAGAGCATAGACCTTGCCGAGGACCGCGACAGGTTCAGAAAGCTCGTTTCGGATCTGGGACTGCTCCAGCCCCAAAGCGATACCGCTAGAAGCGAGGGGGAAGCTATTGGCATAGCCCGCGAAATAGGATATCCGGTCATGGTCCGCCCGTCCTACGTTCTTGGCGGTCGCGCGATGGAAGTAGTTTACGACGAGGAGTCTCTTCGGACCTACATACGGGAAGCCGCAAGCGTTTCGCCGAACCACCCGATACTGATAGACAAGTTTCTAAAGGACGCAAAGGAAGTCGACGTGGACGCGGTTTGCGACGGGAAAACCGTTGTTGTGGGAGGAGTTCTTGAGCACATCGAAGAAGCGGGCGTTCATTCGGGAGACAGTGCGGCGATTCTGCCCCCGTTCTCGATAGAACCTGAAATTCTCGAGGAAATAAAATCCCAGACGAAAAAACTTGCGCTCGCTTTAGATGTGAGAGGGCTTGTCAACATCCAGTTTGCTGTGAAGGACGGAGAGGTTTACATAATCGAGGTAAACCCGAGAGCTAGCCGCACCGTTCCTTTCGTGAGCAAGGCAATAGGGGTTCAGCTGGCCAAGATAGGGACTAAGGTGATGACAGGGAAATCTCTAGAGGAACTCGGCTACACGCAGGAAATCGTTCCGGAGCACTACTGCGTGAAGGAATCGGTCTTTCCCTTCGTCAAGTTCCCGGAAGTTGACACGATTCTTGGCCCCGAAATGAAATCCACCGGCGAGGTCATGGGGATCGCTCCCGATCTTGACCAGGCGTTTGCCAAATCCCAGATCGCAGCCGGCAACAGCCTTCCCTCCGGCGGAGTGGCCTTCATAAGCATAAAAGACGAGGACAAGACGGACAAGATGCTTGATATAGCCCGGAGGCTCAGCGATACCGGTTTTGATATAATGGCTACCGGGGGCACATCTGAATTTCTCAATAAAAATGGTATATTTTCCCGAAGGGTGAACAAGGTTAAACAGGGCCGCCCCCACATAGTCGATCACCTTAAAAACGGTGAAGTGCAATTGGTTATAAATACCACTTTCGGGAAAAAGGAGATCGCGCAGTCATATTCGATAAGAAGGACCGCGCTTGTAAACAACGTTCCTTATTTCACCACTCTTGCCGGTGCGATCGCGGGAGTCGGCGCTATTGAGGCCCTGGTGAGAATCGGTCTCGACGTGAAGGCTTTGCAAAGCTATTATTAAAACGGCTGGGGTATGGTTGAGGCGAGGAGGAGATCTTAATGAGTGTCCGAAGAGTTCTAATTACTCCCGATGGCTGGAAAAAGCTTCGGGAAGAACTGCACAGGTTAAAAACTGTTGAAAGACAGGAAGTAATCAGACTTATAGAATATGCGAGATCCCTGGGGGATCTTTCCGAAAACGCAGAGTACGAGACTGCCAAGCAGAAACAGTCGTTCATAGAGGGAAGGATACAGGAAGTAGAAGACCGCCTTGGGCGCGCGGAAGTGATTGACCCCGAGAAAATCACTGCGCGGGATAGGGTTGTTTTCGGTCTTACGGTTACGGTGGAGGATGTTGATTCCGGTGACATAAAAAAGTACAAGCTTGTGGGAGAGGATGAATCCGAGCCCGAAAATGGCTTTATATCGGTTACCTCTCCGGTCGGAAGTGCGCTTATTGGAAAGAGAGTCGATGACGAGATACAGGTCAGGGCTCCCGGGGGGATTAAGGAATTTCTGGTTATTAATATCGAGTAATCCTTTAGTATGGGCAGGCCGGTTGACAATCTCAAGAAGTTTATCCTGTTTTCAATTGTCTTCCATGTTCTTATATCTATTGCTTGGGGGAAGATTGTCGTGCAGAAGAGCGTTCCTGTATACGGCGATCACATAGAGGTTTCCCTCAGGCATTTTGAATTCAAAAAACCCACACCTGCGAAAAAAGTCGTAAAGAAAAAGAAGGTTGTTAAGAAGAAAAAAGAAAAAGCCGTAAAGGAAATAAAGAAGCGGGATGACTCCTTGGCGCTTAAAAAGGAAGCAAAATCCGCACCGGAGGAGCAACCCGAAGAGAGTTATGCCACTGCGAGGCCCTCTTACGGTCATACTCCCAGACCCAGTTACCCCACGCGCGCCATAATGCGCGGTTATGAGGGAAGCGTACTGCTAAACGTTCACGTGCTTCCGAACGGGGAGCCCGAGGAAGTAACCATCTCCAAGTCTTCCGGTCACAAAATTCTTGATAACGCCGCTTTGAAGGCTGTAAGAAGGTGGAAATTCGTCCCGGCGCAAAGAGGTTTCAAGACGGTTTCAAGCTGGGTCAAGGTTCCGATAGAGTTTCGGCTGGAGTGAGGCTTAGTCATCTGCCGGGAGTTTGCGGGACTTCTTGTTTTTTTCATGAAAAACTATTTGAACGTAATCGTTATATGTTTTCTGGTGGTATCGCTTGACCAGCTCACTAAGTGGCTTGTTAAGGCACACGTGCCGCTTTTTTCTAGGATAAACGTGTTTTCATGGTTCGACATAACACATCTGCGAAATCCGGGAATCGCGTTTGGCATGTTAAGGAACATGCCAGAGGATATAAGACTCTACTTCTATATAGTTGTTTTCGTTTTGATGCTGGTCGTGATTTCTTTGTTTCTTCGCAGACTTGACGAGAAGCAGAGGGTTTTTCGATATGCGCTTGCTTTGGTGCTGGGGGGAGCGATTGGAAACTCAATAGACAGGTTCGCCTACGGATACGTGACCGACTTTATTGCAGTCTACTGGCCGGGGAACCCGGATATGCTCTGGCCTCCTTTTAACGTGGCTGACTCTGCGATCACGGTCGGGGCGATTTCAATCCTGATTTCCGGAGTTCTGTTGCGGGACAAGGAGAGTTGAATGTTCAGCGGTATAATTGAAGACATTGGAGCCGTGCGGGCTCTTGAGAAAAAGGACAAGGGCGTTCTTTTAAGAATCGGGGTTCGGAAGATCGATGCCGGGGAACTGGATCTGGGAGAGAGCGTGGCCGTAAACGGCGTATGTCTTACGGTGGTTTCTGCGGGAGACGGGAGTTTCTCCGTTGACGCGTCCCACGAAACGCTTTCCAGGACAAACCTCTCCGCTCTCCGGACGGGGAGCGGAGTGAATCTCGAGAGGTCTCTTCGCGTCGGAGACAGGATGGGCGGACATATCGTCACGGGCCATGTGGACGGAGTCGGTTTAGTTCAGTCCATTACTCCTGTGGGAGAATCCAGGGTTTTTTCTTTTTCGATTCCCGCATCGCTTGCGAAATATGTGGTCGAAAAAGGATCGGTTGCCGTTGACGGCGTAAGTCTCACCGTAAATTCGGTGAAGGACACTGAGTTTTCTGTGAACATAATTCCCTATACGCTTCGGGAGACCACTTTTTCCGAATTTCACCCGGGCAGGGAAGTTAACATAGAATGCGACATAATAGGGAAGTACGTCGAGAAAATGCTCTCCGGCGCAAACATCCCCGCCGGGGGTTCTCCCGTCGGAAAAAATTTATAGGTTGATTTGAGCGATAAACGACATATTTTTCTTACGGGGTTTATGGGAGCGGGTAAAACAAGTGTCGGCAGGGAGCTTTCCCGGAAGCTGCGAATGGATTTCTATGATCTTGACAGCGAAGTGGAACGGGCCGAAGGTTTTTCTGTAACCGAGATCTTTGAAGCGGAGGGAGAGGAGAGCTTCAGGCAGAAGGAAACAGAGATGCTCGCCGCTGTTTCGCGGAAAACATCCCCGGCCGTGATTTCAACTGGGGGAGGTGCGGTTCTGCGACAGCAGAATCGCGAAATAATGGCCGCCTCGGGCGAGGTTTTCTATCTGCGGGCGGATATAGATACCCTTTGGAACAGGGTGAGGAGCGAGAGGGGAAGGCCCCTTCTTGACGTTAGGGACCCTCGCGCCGAGTTCCGTGAGCTTTTCATGAAAAGAAAGGATGTTTACGAGCTCTCGCCGCATGTTGTTTTTACGGATGATATTAGCATTTTCGAAGTTGTTGATAAAATAATCGGGATGCTCGAATGAAGTTGGAGGCTTTTATTATGAAAAAAACCGTTTTCCTGTTTTTTGCTGTTTGTCTTTTGCTTTTGGGTTCCCTCTCGTGCGCTAAAGTAGAGGAAGATGAAGAAAGCCCTGGATCTGTGTCGGGCGAAAACGTACCGGAACTTCTCTCTTCTTCCGGTTCTACTGAAAAATTTCCCTCCCTCGCGGGTCTTGTCGAAAAACAGAAGCATTCTGTCGTGAACATAAGCACCACAAGTGTCGTAAAGCGGGGAAAGACATTGCCTGATTTTGGCGAAGGAGATCCTTTCGAGGAGTTTTTCAAGAGGTTTTTTCCAAACGACCGGGAGCGGGAGTTCAGAAAAAAGGGCCTGGGCTCTGGGTTCATAGTCAGCAAAGACGGCTACATAGTTACCAACAACCATGTGATCAGCAGGGCGGAGGACATACAGGTCGTTCTCTACGACGGGTCGAGGTATACGGCCGAGATTGTGGGGCAGGACGCGAAAACGGACCTTGCGGTCCTTAAGATAAAGCCTGAGAAAAAGCTGAAGCCCGTTGTTTTCGGAGATTCGGACAATCTCAGAATCGGCGACTGGGTCATGGCGATCGGAAATCCGTTCGGACTCGGCTATACCGTGACTGTCGGAATAGTGAGCGCGAAGGGAAGGTCTCTGGGTCTTGGAGCCTACGATGATTTCATTCAGACCGACGCGTCCCTTAACCCTGGGAACAGCGGAGGCCCGCTTTTTAACCTTGGAGGGGATGTGGTTGGTGTTAACACCGCGATAGCGGCCAGAGGCCAGGGAATAGGTTTTTCTATCCCCACCGCCATGGCCAGGGGGGTCATATCGCAACTCATGGAAAAAGGCAAGGTGGTCAGGGGATGGCTGGGAGTCATTATTCAGCCTATAACGCAGGAGATAGCCGAGAGCATGGGGCATGAGAGCACCGACGGGGCCCTTATATCCGATATAAGCCCGGGAAGTCCTGCGGAGAAAGCGGGGCTGCAGAGGGGAGACGTGGTAGTGAAATTTGATGGAGAACCTATAAAGGAGTTTACGTCTTTATCCAAACTTGTGGGAATGAAAGCTCCGGGTACTTCTTCTGAAATCACGGTTCTCCGTAACGGGAAGCATAAGGAAATTTCCGTTGTTCTCGGCAAGATGCCGGATGAGGAAGCTCCTGCCCAGTCCCAACGAGAAGAAGATGTTGAATTAAGCGACATTACCCCGGATATTGCCGCGCAGTTCGGCGTTGAGGATAAAGCCGGGGTTCTGGTTACGAACGTAAGCCGTGGCAGTTCGGCCTGGGAAGCGGGATTTCGCCCCGGGGACGTTATACTCGAGGTTAACAAGAACCCAGTGGCAAGCCTTGGAGACTACAACAGGGTCGTAAGCGGTCTGAAGCCCGGAAAGCAGTATCTTTTTCTGGTGAAGAAACGCAAAAACACGATCTACATCGGCTACGCTCCCAAAAAGAAACAGTAGCGAGTCCCCACGGGGATTACTCTTCGGGGATGATTTTCCTTCGGAATTTCTCCGGCATTCGCACGGTTTTTCTCTTTTCGTAGTCAAAAAACACAAGCGAAGTCTTGACCCTGGCGACCTCCTTTCCGCTTTTTTCGTTTGCCAGCAGGTAGACAAGTTCGAGAAAGTGGTTGCCGCACTCGCCAATGCCGATGCTTATTTCCATTACGTCTCCGTAAAAGGCTTCCGAACTGTAGGTGATTCCGACATCTCCCATTATGATTCCCACTCCCTCGATGTCGCCTTCTGTGTAGCCGTGCGTTGCGAGAAATCTTACGCGGGCCTCGTGCGCGAGTGTGAGCACCGAGTCGTGTCCTAGATGAGAGCCGTAGTTTATGTCGTCTATTCTTATCGGGATTTGCGTTGAAAAGACGAATCCGCTCGGGAGATCTATTTTTATTCTTGCCATTTTCGCAGGGTTTCTCTCTGAATATATCTGTATTTTGGGGGCTATAAAAGAATTGTTTGCTTTTTGCTTTTCAGGGGTTATAGTCATGCCTCAATAATTGTTCCAACAAATTTTTCTAGGAGGCAGAATCAGATGGAAGAAAGGACAGAAAAGGAGCATGTAAGTAACCACGTTGATATCGAATCCAAAAGATTTTTCTTTGACGTAAAGGAAAACCACAAGGGTCAGTACCTTAGGATTACTGAACTAAGCGGCGGCCGCTCAAGCATAGTTGTTCCCTTTGAAGGAATAGAGCAGTTCAGAGACAAGCTCGTCGAAACGATAAAAGAATCACTTGAACTGGTAGAAGGCTAGAGAAGTTTTAAGGAATTTCAATCCCTCCCCATCCCGGCACAAGCTCCCTACATTATCGCTTTTGCCTTTACCACTCTGAGTTTTATAAGATTCGGGTCGGGAAGCTTGCTTATAAATCCGACCTGAACATTCCTGAGCCACATTACCTGTTTCGGATTCAGAGCTTCTTTTATCTTGAAGCGGTTTGATCCGAAAGGGGCATTTGAGGAGTTGAAAAACTCTATTTCAAGCTCTATTTTCTCGTAAGTGATATCGCTTATGTTCTCGATTACGAGCTTGCTGAGCGTTGCGGTCGCCCCGGGAACCCCGCTTCCCCATTCAAACTCCCTTATGACTATATCGTGTTTAGGGAAAGCTTCCCTGGATTGGGATGCTTCCGTGTCCTTGTCCGCAGCCGAACTGGCAGAGTCGGCCGGAGTGGCCGGGGGCGCGACGCTTTCGGTTCCGCTGCCGTAAGTGCTTTCAGATTCATCCGAAGATGACGTTTCTTTTGGCGGTTCGGTTTTTTTCTCCTCGTCTTTTTTCCTGAGTATGCTGACGGAGCTGATTTTTTTCTTTATCCTCTCCCCCAGGCTTCCCCCGCCGGAGAGGATGTAATTGAGCTCCTTTGTTGTTATCACCTCGGCTCCGGAGACAGCAATAGATCTTTCAACAGCGTTCGGACTCGAGAAACCGACGTTTATGCCCGTAAAAGTTCTTTCCTCCCCGGCGGGAAGTACATTGTGTATCGTCACCGAGGACAGGTGAGTGCTGCCCGGTCCGCCACCGCCGTCTTTTTCCGTTAAAAGCAGTCTCATGTTCTTAAAGTGGGTTTTTCCTGTGTTCTCAAGCGTGATTTCCGTTATGAAACCCTCCGTTCCGAAACTTGCGCCTTCAAACTCCCAGTTCTTTATGAAAATTACGTTCTCGGCACCTGCGGACAAGGAACTTCCCGACACCTCGGCACCAGTTACCATCGCCTCGGAGTTCTCAAGGTCGGAGTTCATTAGCCCCAGATTCAGGTTGGAGAAGGTTTTTTGGCTTCCTGCGGGCAGTTCCTCGGGGATATTTCCGTGAAGCGAACCCAGGAACTTGCCGGTTCTCGTAAACAGATCAACCCTGATTTTGATGTTCTTGTAGCTTGTTTTGGCGGAGTTTGCGACAGTTATCTCTCCAAGCGTTGCAATGCGTCCCACTCCGTAGGATTTCCAGGAGTAGTCAGTTACGGTGAGATCTTCGCGCGGATTTGACTGCGCATAAGCGACCTCCGCTTGCGGAGAGAAAAGAAGCAGAAAAAGCAAAAGGGCAAATGTGATTGTCGTGGCGCGAATTAGGCTTTTGGGCATTATATACATAACTACACATATACTGTTCTTGGCCGAACGGACCCTACTTCAGCCCGCTTCACTCTCATCCTTCCGACCACGCGGGACTGCTTGAGTCTCCCACCCGCGACCGGGGACAAACCCCGGTGAAGGATATTAATCGCTGCGTTTACGTCCCTGTCCATCTCTACCCCACATTCACACTTGTGGACTCGCACGGACAAGGACTTCTTCACCACCGCTCCACAACCTGAGCACTCCTGAGAAGTCCCCCTGGGATCTACATACACCACATCGCCGCCGGCACTCTCAGCCTTCTCGTCAAGCAGCGTAATGCATTTACCCCAATTCTGCTCAGATATGCTCCTAGCAAGTTTCCTGTTGCGAAGCATGTTCTTTGTCTTTAGTCTCTCAACTACTATAAAGTCGTACATCTTCACCAGTTCTGCGGTCAGACGGTGAAGATAGTTCCTTTCTTCCTCAGTTAACCTCTGCCACTCCTTAGCAAGGCTACTTACAGCCTTTCTCCAGTTATTGCTTCCCTTCACTTTGCGCGATACAGAACGCTGAAGCCTGATGATCCTGCGACGGTCTATCTCCCGCTTCTCAACCGTTTCCCCATTACTTGTGGTAAGACGCTTCGATACTCCCATGTCTATACCCACTGGATTCTTCATTTCTCCTGTCCTCTTCGGTTCAGGCAGTTCATAGGAAAGTCCCACTTCCGTACGAAGCGCTTTGCGGGTTATGCGTATCGCTTTGAGCGTTGCGTTCGGGGGAACTTCCCGGGACGATATGACTTCAATGCGGGGAAGTCCCTTTATCTTGAGAACAAGCTTGTTTCCCTCTTGCTTTAGCATTTTCCAGCACTGATCGTTTATCTCTATAGTGCGCCACCGTCTACCCTTTTTGAACCGGGGAAACCCCGGTTTTTCCTTCTTCTCAACCCTGCGGAAAAACGACTTGAATGCCTTGTCTATCCTGCCGACTGCCCCGCGAAAGACCTGAACGCTGATATCTGCGTACTCAGGGTCATCGGCCCTCACTTCGGTCAGTGCCTTGCACTGGTCGTAATATGTACGGGATTTACCTGTCTTTTTGTAGCAGTCAATACGTTCCTGAAGACAGGCGTTGTAAATATCTGCGCACATCTGGAATACACGGGAGAGTTTTTCATGTCCCGACTTTGACAGGTTCACTCTGCATTTGTAAGTCCTTATCATGACTGTATTATACTTGGTTTTGTGTAGTATTGTAATAATACCCGTACTTTTCATCAAGTCTTATGAGGATATTTATAACTACTATACCGGAGAGTTTTTGTTATGGAAGTTGCTGAGGAGGGCTTTTTTCTTGAGATATCTTTCAAAAAAGTTATAAGTTTAGAGTAGCCAGCCGGCAACTGAAGGTTTTTTCAATGGCAATTTACATATTACTCAGCAGGCTTACTCCCGAGGGCAGAAAGACCGTAAAGGAACGACCCGGGAGAATAAAGGAAGTTGACGAAGAGCTTGAGGATATAGGCGTCAGAGTTATTGAGCAGTATGCGACTCTGGGCAGATATGATTTTGTGAACATAGTGGAGGCGCCCGATAACGAGACTATAGGAAAGGTCTCGGTGGATCTCTGCTCAAGGGGGACGGTCGAACTGATAACCCTTCCGGCGGTTTCGGTCGAGTCCTTGGTTGAATCACTTAACAGGACGAGAGCGGAGAAGGTGTCTCCAACGTCATCCGGGGAAGACCAGGATGTTTAAAAAATATTTCGGCGTAGTGGAAGAACAGTCGCAGGACGTTTTCGGAACTCACCCGAAAAAAACCCTCTCGGCTTTTTCCTTTTTCTCGGTCGCTGCGGTCATTTTACCCCTGCTCATACTCATCCTGTTCATTCTGTTTAAGTTTTTCTAAAGTATTAATGTCAAAAATCAGAACACTTCCGGATGTACTTGTCTCTAAGATAGCCGCCGGAGAAATAGTCGAGAGACCGGCTTCCGTAGTAAAAGAGCTTGTTGAGAACTCGATTGACGCCGGGGCAACTAGGATATCCATACATCTTGAAGCCGGAGGCAAACGGCTTATAAGGGTGGTTGATAACGGCCACGGGATGTCCCGAGACGACGCTCTCATGAGCATTGAACGTCATGCCACTAGCAAGATAAGGGATATTGACGATCTTTTCTCAATAGGGACTCTCGGTTTTCGCGGCGAGGCGCTTCCGAGCATAGCCAGCGTTTCAAGGTTCAGAATGATAACCGCTGCCGAGGGTTCAAAATCCGGCACCGAAATCTACATTGAAGGTGGAGTAGTAAGAAAGATAAAGGAGACGGCCTCTCCCGTGGGCTCGTCAGTTGAGGTTAAGAACCTGTTTTTCAACACCCCGCCGCGGCTTAAATTTCTTAAAAGACCGGAGACCGAGCTTGGCAGGGCTCTTGAGGTTATAGAGCGCGAGGCTCTCTCACGACCCGGAGTGTCTTTTGAAGTTTCCTCAGAAGGCAGAACCATCCATCGCTACGGCGCAAGCGAGTCGCTTTCGCAGCGCGTAGCGCAGATAATTCCCGGCACGTCGCTTTACCCTGTGGACTTTGAAGATGAGACCCTTGGGCTGCGCGCTCTTCTGGGAAGTCCCTTGGATCCGCGCTCCTCGATGCGCAGGTTCTTTACCTACGTAAACGCAAGACCCGTAAGAGACCGTTTTATAAACAGGATCATAATGGAGTGCTACGGAAGGATGATTGAGAAGGGAAGGTATCCCCAAGGGGTGATCTTTATTGAAAGGGACCCGACTTTCGTGGACGTGAACGTACATCCGACCAAAAGCGAAGTAATGTTTGAGAGCCAGTATGAAGTCGGCCAGAGCATTCGCCGCGCGATAGGCGACATGCTTGCAGATGCTCCCTGGATGAAAGGCTACAGGGAAAGAACCCAGAAGGCCCTTGAAGATTTCTACGAGAGGCAGAAAGATCCCGGATTTTCCGAAAACAGGGATTACTCCGCCGCGGCGCCTTCGGCAAAAGCGGCTTCCACCCAAGCCATTCACACCCCTGGGGCAGGGTCTCCGCGTCCCCACAAGGGTGATTCCTCTATATCTGAGAAATCTCCGGGGGCAGCAGGAGAGGACATGTTCTCCGATGGCTTTTATTCAAGCCTCAAGTTCCTCGGGCAGGTCGGAAAGCTTTACCTTGTATGTGAGAACCCAGACGGCATCATTCTTGTTGACCAGCACGCGGCCCATGAGCGGGTTAACTTCGAGAGAATAAAAAAATCCTATCTCGAAGAAGCTTTTTCCTGTTCCCAGAAACTTCTCATCCCCGAAGTCGTTGAACTTACGGTTCGGGAAATCAATACGGCGCGGCAATTTGCAGGCGAGATGGAGCGCCTCGGCTTTGATTTTGAAGTTTTCGGGGAAAACGCGGTCAGGGTGAAATCCGTTCCGGGTTTTTTAAGGGACTCTGAGTGCGCCCGGGTTTTTGCCGACCTGCTTGATGAGCTTGACGGCCTGGGCGACTCCAAGAGCCTGGAGAAGCATCTTGATGGCGTTTGCGCGACTATGGCGTGTCACAGTTCGATAACAGCGAACCGAACGCTCTCGGAGCCCGAAGCGCGGACTCTTTTTGCGGATATGGACGCTTCTCGAAATCCGCACGCCTGTCCTCACGGCCGGCCGGTCGCGACCCGTATTTCGTACAATATGCTTGAGAAGATGTTTAAAAGGACCTGACTCTGAAGGTTGGTGTGGCGATAAGCCAAGATTTCCGGGGAGAATTACTTTTTGCAAACTTATAAAGGAGGATTGAATCCGAAATGGCTGTTGTTGAGACAAGTGGTTTTCACAAGGGCATGAAGATCGAGACCGAAGGGGCGATCTGGGAGATAGTCGAGTACAAGCATTCTAAGATGGCGCAGAGAAGCCCGATAGTTACGGCGAGGCTTAAGAATATCGCCACGGGGGCCGTGCGGGAAATGAAGTTCCGCGCGGGAGACACGTTTAACGTTCCCGATATCCAGAAAAGAACCATGCAGTATCTCTACAGGGACGATGATATGTTCTACTTCATGGACTCCGAAACTTTCGATCAGTTTCCCTTCAGGGCGGATGCAATAGGGGATACGGCGAAGTTCCTCAAGGAACAGCAGGAAGTCACGGTGCAGATACACGAAGGAGAACTCATAGGAGTGGAACTTCCCACCGCAGTCGTCTTCGAGGTCACGCACACCGAACCCGGGGTTAAGGGAGATACGGTTTCAAGCACCACGAAACCGGCGACCATAGAGACCGGAGCGGTGGTGGCCGTCCCTCTTTTTATCAATGTCGGGGATATGATAAAGGTTGATACCAGAAACGGGAACTACCTTGAGAGGGCGAAATCCTGAGCAAAGACTACTTGTTGTCAACCGAGCCTATTTTCCGAAAGGGTCTTCAATTTCCGGATGCCAGAGCCTGAAGTGCTCCCTGTGCAGTTCGTGGTATGAGTCCTTCTCGAAATACTTGTCGTAGAACTCAAGATCGAGATGGTGGGCCTGGAATACCAGCCGGACGAACATCGGGTCAAGAAACGCCGGGAATCTGCCGTAGTTTTCATGCACGTAGGTGCAGAAATCCTTTACTATCTGTATTCTGACCTCTGAAGGATGGTATTCGTCGCGCAGTACCGCCGCTGGGTCCCTGTAGGGAAACGGATTATCCTCCTTCCAGAATTGTCCCCTTACCTCGAGAAATCTGTCGACGGCTTCGCCCATGTCCGCCACGTAGGGAGGGCAGAGGGCTTCAAAAACTCCGTCCCTTCCGACGGGATACGGCGGGTTTGTGCTTCTCACGCTTTTTTCCGGCTGGACGAATCGGAATCCAAGCCCCCTGTGGGCAGGGTCGACCCCGAGCGCGTAATGGGGAAGCAGCCCGGTGAAGGTCCAGCCTCCAAGCCCAAGGGCCTGCAGGGCGAGGTTCATGTTCTGGCTTATAAAGGCCTGCTCAACGTTAAGGGTGGTCAGCACCCTTAGCTCCAGATCGAACAGAGAGAGCCTGACGTCGTTTCTTATGTAGCCTTTCTCTATCCACTTATCAAGGCCGCATGATCTTCCTCCGTTTAGCTCGTCAATGATGTTGAACCCGTATTTGGCCCCGAAGTATATGAACAGAAGCACCATGTACTCAACTGTGGTGTTGGTTACGGGGATAAAGAAAGTCGTTCCCGGCTTGTTGGTGTTCCAGGCGTTAAAGTCAAAAAGGCCGGGCTCTCCCTTGGGAAGGTCTGCCCTTTGCTTTTCAAGGGTGATTCTGCTTGCCCTGAAAAGCTCGACTATCTTTTCAAGCTGCTTTTCCCTGTCAAGCGACATGAAGATGGATGTGTCCTGGGGCACGAGATCAAAAAGCCGCACCATGTAGACGCCTTCGTCGTTTGTGTAGAAAAGTTCGGTTGAATGGGAGTTGCAGGAGCACGGCCAGCTTCTGCCCGTCCACTGAAAAAGCCATGATATGCCGGTTCTCGGAAGGTCTCCCAGAGAAAGACCTGTGGTTCCGGTGCCCGCCCAGATCAAAAAGGCCTCTTCAAGTTCTGAGAGGGCCACGGGGTCGTGAGGGGAGCTGTAAGCCAGGTTTCCTTCGGGAATCTCCATCCCGAGGCCGAAACGGCGTGACCTTCTTGAGAATATGGAGTCAAGCAGACTGAAATTTATGGCCCGGTCAAAGCCTTCTGGAATTTTCATCTTTCCGCTCCCCCGGGCACTTTTTCGGGAAATGGCACGCTTGCGCTCAGTTGCTGAGTGTTCCGCATTCCTCGCAGATTCCGCTGAAAAGCACCGAATATCCTAGAACTTTGTAGTTGTCTATTTGCGGGTCGAGTTCCGAGTACGCTATGGAGTCATCGTAGAGATCCTCTATCTTTTTGCACTTCACGCATACGACATGATGATGAGGTTCCATGTTGGCGTCGTACCTTGCGGCGTGATAGAGGGTGTTGACCACGGATATGAGCCCCATTTTCTCGAATGTCTCAAGGGTTCTGTAGACGGTGGTAAGAGATATGTTCGGGTAGTAGTCCTTTATCTTCTTGTAGATCATCTCGGTGCTCGGGTGCTGCGTGTTTCCCGCAAGCTCCCTGTATATCGCTATTCTCTGGGGGGTCACCTTGAGCCCCAGTTCTTTGCTTCTTTGTATGAATTGAGATATCTTGCTTTCGGTTCTGAGTTCCGGGTTTTTCATAATCTGTCCCCGAGATGGGCTTAAAACAGACCAGTTCCAGTATACCTTTAAATTGCCTGATTCTCAAAACCGTGCGCCATGGCAGAGACTGCGATTGAGTTCATGAAGAAAAACAGGGTTGTGGCCGTTATAAGGTCCGCCAGTTACGAAAAATCCCTTGAATTCGCAAGGGGATGCGTCGACGGCGGGATAAGGATCATAGAGATCATATCGATCTCCGCGGGTTCGCAAAGACTTCTCCGGGAACTTGCCTCCGAAGACGGAATATGCGTCGGGGCGGGCACGGTTCTTGACCGCGTTTGCGCAGAGCGGATGTGTGAGTGCGGTGCCCGTTTCATAGTTTCTCCGCACACCGATCCCGGAATAATCGAGTACTGCAGGGAAAAAGGCATCACGGTGATCTCAGGAGCCTTTACATCCTCTGAAATGGTTAACGCCCGCGGCATGGGGGCGGACTTCGTAAAGATATTCCCCGCTTCAAGCTTCGGTCCGGGTTACGTGAAGGCGATAAAGGAGCCCCTAGGATTCATGGACATCATGGTTACGGGAGGAATAACGGCGGATAATATCGCGGATTATTTCTCGGTTGGGGCGGCGCTTGCCGGAGTGTCTACCGCGCTTCTGGGCGGCGGAGACGACTATGAATCAATAAGGCGGAGAGCGGAGGAGTTCTCCCGCTTCTGTGCGTAGAAGATGGATAGGAAGCCTGTTTCGAGGGAGTTTTATCTTGATTCAACGGACGAGGTGTTTGCCGAGATATTTTTTCTTTTCGGCGGCAGTTTCCGCGTGCGGATGGAGATCGCTTCGCTGACCTCGCTTGTAAGCGCTTCTTTTTCGCGCGGCGATTTTACGGTTGACCCGAAGGCTGCGACTGACTTCGAGCTTTGCGCCTTTGAGTGCTCGGGGGTTTCCGCTGAAAATCTGGAGGAGTATTGCGGAGCGCCTGTGTTTACTAGCAGCGCGGTTGAATTTTTCGACTATGTTTTTTCTCAAACACCCGAGATTGACTGCAGTGTGGACTTTTTGGGAAACAGCTGGGTTATAGTCCTTGGCCGCTTCTGTTGAAAATCCTTATGGCTATGTTTTTCGGAGAGCACATGACAACAGGGCACGGCCAGATTTTAACTCGGTGCAGATAATTGCCACGCAGTTCAAAGAAGCGCTTTTTCAAGGGACTGGATGAACTGAATCCCGCGGATGTTTTTTCTGCTCAGGCGGTTGTCGTTCGTAATGAACAGATCTGCTTGTGCAACAGACGCACATGCAAGCTGTATGGCGTCTGGAGCCTTAATTGACCGGTCTTGGCGGATTTCAGCAAACTTGAGGGCGGCGGGGGAATCAAACGGCAGTACTGTCGCAGCTGCGGAAATCGCGAGTTCATAAAACTGTGCAAGTTTATCATTGTCCATTTCCTTGGGTCTGACGAGGATCTCACCGAGCGTGAGTGCCGAGGTGAGCAATTCATCTTCGCGTTCAATCATCCGTTGGCGCAATGCCGCGACTTGCTCGCTCTGCCCTCCTTTGTCTTCAAAGAGGTATATAAAGAGATTCGTATCCCAGAAAATTCTGCTCATTGCCATCCAGCACGAAGTTGACTGACGTAGGAGTCTGCATCTTCTTGGTCCCATATCTCTTTGCCCATGCCACGTAGCGAAAGTATCGGGTCAGTCTCTTCAGTGTTCTCGCCTCCTGTATAATCAAGATGATACCAATTGAGCAGCTCTCGGTACTTCTTTGGAATGTCTTTTTTGCTCGGGGCATTTTTCCCTGTACGAAGATGGTGGCACGGGTCTCCTGGCCTGAACAGACGACGGCGCCCTTTCGAGGTTTCGGTCAGCATCCGGTATCTTCCCGGGTTGGGAGGTTTGTTGGCTACACAGTGAAGATAAGCATGAATTTGCACTCCCGGTCTAAGTGGTCCTGGCCCGGCCACCTTCTCTACCTCCGCTTGACGAACTATTTCCCCGACAGCAAAGTCTCCCTGATCGGGGTTTCTTAGATGAAGCAGCGCTGTTGCTATCCATACCTCATCAGCGACGAGAATTTTTCCCATGTTAACTGTCCTTATCTTTATATCCAAGTTAAATCTAATATATCATGATTACAATGTTAACCTTACGTAAAAAGCATGTAGGTAGCAAATTAAATTGACCGCTTTTTTAGCAAAATGAGAATTTTTCCGTTACTACTGATATTGATGACCGTGTTTTCGTTGCCTGCTTATGCCCAAAGCGGGACGGGCCACGATTGGTATTCGGAAAAGAGCTACTATTGGAATACGGATTCTCAGGGCAAGACAACCGTTCATGGCTTTGACAGGAAAACAGGGGCGTACTGGAATGCGACTATCGAACCAGATGGGAACATGAGGGGCTACGATAGCAGTTACAATCCCTGGAGTTACGATAGCCGGACGGGATATTACTATAATTTCGGTACGGGTGAGAACTGTATCGGAAAAGGGCACGTACGGACATGTTATTGGGGAGGCGTGCTGAATGGTCCCACGGGCCGGGGCAATCAATGAGCAAGCCGTTCACTTCGGGAATGGACAGAAAAGGGGAGACTCGGGTCACCCCGGACAGAGTTGGATGACAGCCTCTAGAATCGTTCCAGAATTTCGTAATAGGTGTTTCTCTGCGCGGGGTTAAACCCGGCGCTTTTTATCATGTGCACCAGTTCATCCACAGTCGAGCGGATCTTGTTCTCAGCGCACCCCAGGACGTTTTCGTCGTAAAGAGTCCCGCCGAGGTCGCTCGCGCCGTAGTGCAGAGACATTGAACCCATCTTCTTTCCCTGGGTAAACCAAGAGCCCTGTACGTGCTTGAAGTTATCAAGGAATATTCTGCATACCGAGAGAACCCGAAGGTATCTTTCCCCGCCGACCTCGTCCTTTATTCTTTTTTCAAGCAAGGTGTTTTTGGGCTTGAACGTCCAGGGGATAAACGCCAGGAAATTCTCCGTTTCATCCTGAAGCTCTCTTACCCTGAAGAGGTGCTCGATTATATCCTCGTCCCGCTCAAGGTGGCCGAACATCATGGTCGCGGTTGTCTTAAAGCCCGTAAGATGAGCTTCCTTGGTGATTCTCATCCAGGTATCGGCATCTATCTTAAGAGGGCTTATCGCTCTTCTCGCCCTGTTCGTCAGCACCTCGGCTCCGCCTCCCGGTATTGTTCTAAGTCCCGCGTCCCAGAGGCTTTGCAGCACATGTTTTGTGTCGAGATTTTCATACTTGGCGATGGCGGCTATCTCCGGGGCGGAGAATGCGTGGAGATGAAGATCCGGTATCTCCTTCGTGGCTCTTTTTACGATTTCAATATAGTAGTCAAGCTTAAGTTCCGGGTTGTGACCCCCTTGCAGGAGTACGGTAGTGGCGCCGTTGTGGTACGAGGTGCGCATTATTTCAATCACTTTGTCGACGCTCAGGGTGTAGGCGTCGTAGGCGCCCGGCGGTCTCCAGAAGGCGCAGAAAAGGCACTCCGTGTCGCAGACGTTCGTATAGTTGGGGTTTGTGTCTGCGACGAAGGTAACTATGTTTTCCGGATTAAGTCTTTTCCTTACGATATCAGCCAGAGAACCTAGCTGCAGCAGGTCAGCCTCTCCGAGAAGCAGGGCGGCTTCGTCGGTCGATATCCGCTTACCTTCAAAAACCTTTGCGTAGATATTTTCAAGCGAACTCATGAGAAAACTAATAAAGCTAATAGTGGGGGCAAAGTCAATTCCGCAAGCAGTGTTTCTGAAGCTGCCTTCGAAACGAGTGCGAACGAAAAATTTCCTGCAGTTAAGAAAAAGCGTATAGTTTTTTAGATGCTTAGTGTCGGCACTTACGGGCTGGCGAGGCGAGGAAATTCCTCCCTTTGAATATATGTGGGTCATCGTGATCAGGTTTGACCCGCGCGAGCACGTATACTCCACGGGCGCATCATATGAGAAAATAGAAGGAGTCATTTACGCCGAGCCTAGCCTCGTGTTGGGAGATGGTTCGGATATTGAAGTGCTGTGGTCAGGGGGGAAATGGTACGCGGTGTTTCGCAGGGCATGGGGCGATTGTCCTGCTGGCTCTATTTTTTCAGAGCTCCGTTTCTTTGTCGAACACGAAGATGAAGTTGAACGGATTGATCCGAAGCACGCAGCGGAGATCGAGGATTTGCCAAGATCCTTGCGGAGCGCAGATGGAGGCAGCGGCCCGAAAGACAATAGCTTTGGCCGACTAACTTGCTGCGCAGAGGCAGTCGGTGTTGTTTGCCTTTGCTGTGTATTTTTATCCATTTTTGTTATTCTGTTTGAGAAGGCTCTGCCCAGTAGCGTCTTGTCGGTTTTTCCTTCCGTGGCTGGTACGCATCTGGGTTTCGGAACCGAAAATTGATGTTTGCTCTAGGTGCGTGGCTTGAGGAAATTTCCTAAAAAAAAGCTTTTTCTTCTATTTTTTCTGTTTCTTTGTCTTTCCTGCAGTGGCGTGGGACTCTCTGTTGACCCCGATGGGGGTCTTGAGAGCGTAGACAGAGAAGATGCATATTATCATTTTGCGCTTTCAGCCCTTTATCTGGAACAGGGAGATCTTCCGCGTGCTCTTGAGAGCCTTGAAGAGGCAGAACAGATTGACCCCAAGTCTTCTGAAATAAAATACCGTCTCGCTCTGGTTTACATGGTTCTTAATATGCGCGAGAAGGCCGTTGCCAAGTTCACCCAGTCCATCGTTCTTGATCCGTCAAATTCTCCGGCATACAGGGACCTTGCCCGAATCTATCTCGCATCCCCTGACGAAACCATGAAGGAAAGGGGCAAGAAATTTCTGCTCAAGGCAGTCGAGATCGACCCTGGGGACAAGGAAACCTATCTGCTTCTCTGCGCGACTGAATTATATTCCGGCAATCTTGAAAAGGCGGAGCATTACGCCGAAAAAAGCCTTTCGATAAGTTCTGCGGATGTCACGGGTCACTTCTACCTTGGAAGCATCGCCTCAAGGAGGGATGATTCTGACGCCGCGGTAAAGCACTACAAAAGGGCCCTTGAAATTCAGCGGACATACTACCCCGCTTTCCTCGGACTTGTTGAAACCCTTGAGAAAGCGAAAAGAATCGAGGAGGCGATAGAGCAGTACGACTCGGCGATCAGGAAATTTGCTCCTTACCGCGATGTCTTTATTTCCTACGGGAACATGCTTTACCGCCAGCGCAGGTTCGAAGAGGCCATAAAGCAGTACCGAAACGCGGAGACTGCGGATCCGGAGAATCCCGAGATCAGGTTCAGAATAGGCCTTCTTTATCTTGAAAGCGGCAGTTACGAGGAAGCTATCGGAGAACTGAAACAGGTTCTCGAGCGTCTGCCTGCGCATTCTGAGGCAAAATACTACTCCGCAATCGCCCACACCAAGCTGGGACGGTATTCCCAGTCAAGGATGCTTCTCGATTCCATACCCCAAAGCTCTGATTTCCACATAGGCGCGGTCATTCACGGGGCATACATACATGAACTTGAGGGTTCTGTGCAGGAGGCGATCAAGATACTGAGCGCGCTTTACGAGGAGAACCCGTACAACCCCAAGGCCGTGAATTCTCTGGGTGAAATCTATGTGAGGCAGGGGAGACAGGAGGATTCGATCTCTTTGTACGGCAGGTATCTTGAAAAACACTCGGAGGACGAATCCGTTTTGTATTCGCTTGCCGTTTCCTACTACTACAGCGACCGCATACCGGAAGCGCTATCGGTAATGGAGGATATAATCAGCAGGAATCCGCAGAATTTCGATGCGATGAATTTCATCGGGTACACATACGCCGAGCGGGGAGAAAGACTTGATTACGCCGAGGAACTCATCAGCAAAGCTCTTGAGCTTGCTCCAGGGCGAGGTTATATAATCGACAGTCTGGGGTGGGTTTACTACCAGAAGGGCGATTTCACAAGAGCTCTCGAGTATCTGCTTCGCGCTTCGGAGATACCCCCTCCCGATGCAACCATTTTAGAGCATGTGGGTGATGTGTACGAAAAACTCGGCAAAAGAGAACTCGCGGTGGAGAACTACGCAAAGGCCCTTGAGCTTCTGGATTCAAAGAAACTGATTACGATTGAAGACAGGAATATCCGCGCTAGAGTCCAAGAAAAGCTAAAGGAATTCAAACGCGATGAGGCATAGCTGGGTTTTTATTCCGCTTCTTCTTTTCCTTTTTTCCTGCGCCGGCAAACTTCCGCCCACTGCGTCCGAACGCCCTGATCCCTCCGCCATACTGGCAAAGGCAAAAGGTGCTCAGATGGGCTTTACTTCGATAAAAGCCAGGGCCAGGGTTTCGATAAAATCCCCGCAGGGAAGGATTGTTTTCGATCAGGTAGCCACCGCTGTCCGTCCTAATCTTCTGAGAGTTTCGGTTTTCGCTCCTTTTGGCGAGATGCTCGCAAGGGTGGTCTCCGATGGGAAAAGCGTGAGCATGAAGACCAACTGGGAAGAGCTGATCTTTGAGAACCCGGAGGATTTCAGACTTTCCTACCTTTATCCGGGACTTCCGCCCCAGCTCGGGGTTGAAGACATAGTAAATTTTCTGCTGGGAGGGTCTCCGTTCTCCATCCCCCAAGGAGATTACTCTGTGCGGGCTGGGGAGTCAGAAGGGGAGGTAGTCTTCGTGTTTTCGGGAAGCACTCCACTGCGGGTCACGGTCGATTCCCGGAGAAACTTCATAACCAGGGTGGAGGGCCTGCTTTCTGACGGAGAGAAGGCTGAAATTGAGTTCTCGCTGCTGAAACGGGTTGCCCCGGATACCTATTTCCCAAGGAAGCTGCTGTTTGAGACCTCCGATTACAGTCTCAGCGTGAATTATGACGAGAATTTACGGGTAAACTCAAAGGCGGATATTTCTTCTTTTCGCTCCTCGGAGGAACGGTGAGTTGTCGCAAAAACCGCTAGTAAGAAACTTCGTAATAAGAAACAGTCTGGGTCTTCACGCCAGAGCGGCCGCGGTTCTGGTCGCCCTGACCAGCAGATTCAGTTCCAGTATAATGATAAGGAAAGACAGCTTCGAGATAGACGGAAAAAGCATACTGGGCGTTTTGTCCCTCGCGGCTATTTGTGGCACGGAAGTAGCCGTTACGATAGAGGGAGAAGACTCGGAGCCTGCCATGGAGGAAGTTGCCCGTCTGATTGAAAGCGGCTTCGGAGAGGGAATCGATCCGGAGAACTGAGCTCGGGACATTCTGCAAACGGGATAAACTGGACTTGCGTTTTTAAGGGAAAAGCCTTGTTGGGACCATGAAGATTATAAGGATCAATTCGAAAAATCTGGAAAGAAGGTCAAGAGAAATAGAGAAATCGGCCTCACATTTCGACCCGGAGCTTGTTTCGCAGACGGAGAGGATTGTAGAGGACGTCAGGAAGCAGGGAGACTCGGCGCTTTTCCGCTACGCGAAGAAGTTTGACGGACCGGGTGTAAACGCGAAAAACGTAAAGGTCACCGACCGAGAGTTCAAAGAGGCGAAAGCGGCCGTTGCGCCTGGCATTGCGAGGGATCTTAAGAAGGCCGCTTCACGGATTCGCTCTTACCAGAAAAAGAAGCTTCCCAAGGCCGGAACCTACAGGGATGCTCTTGGAAACGAGCTTGGCTGGCTGATAAGACCTGTTGAGAAAGTGGGAGTGTATGTTCCGGGGGGCAAGGCTTCCTATCCTTCGACCGTGCTCATGACCGCCGTACCCGCGCGGGTGGCGGGAGCAAGCGAGATAAGCGTCGTCACCCCGTGTTCCGGGCAACGGGTGCGCCCCGAGGTTCTTGTGGCCTGCGAGATTGCCGGGGTGAGCAATGTCTACAAGATAGGCGGGGCCCATGCCATAGCGGCCATGGCCTTTGGTACCAGGAGCGTACCGAAAGTGGACAAGATAGTGGGCCCGGGGAACATCTACGTTACGATAGCCAAGAAACTGGTTTACGGTTTCTGCGACATTGACATGCTGGCAGGGCCGACGGAGGTTCTGATTATTGCAGACGGTTCGTGTCCGCCGGGGTGGGTAGCTGCGGACCTGCTTGCCCAGGCCGAGCATGATGAAATGTCGATTCCGGTTCTTGTGACCACAAGCCATGATTACGCAAAAGAGGTAAGAAAGGAAGTGCTCTCGCAGCTAAGGGAGCTTGACAGGAAAGAAATCGCGGGAGCCGCTGTTTCAAATAACGGAAGAATCTATGTTACCGAGAACATGGAGCAGGCCGTGGCGCTTTCAAACGCAGTCGCTCCCGAGCACCTAGAACTCTGCGTGCGCGCCCCCAAATCTCTTCTAAAAGGCATAAAGCACGCGGGAGCGGTGTTTTTGGGGTCTCTTTCGACCGAGCCTTTCGGCGATTACGTCTCGGGTCCGAGTCATGTGCTTCCGACGGGAGGGGCGGCGAGATTTTCCTCCCCCCTCAGCGTTTATGATTTTCTCCGGATGCCGAGCACCATATCGATGTCGAAAAAAGGCTTTTCATCTCTCGGCGCGACCGTTATGAATCTTGCTCACGCCGAGGGGCTTTCGGGCCATGCGTTTTCAGTGAAAAGACGAATTGAGGATTCCTGAGTAATGTTCACGTTACTGTTTAGAGCGGGAGACGCCAGTGTCTGATGCAAGTTCGATTAAAAGCAGGATTTCCGGGAACGTAAGGTCAATATCTCCTTACTCTGTGCCGAGGATAGACTGCTCAATCAGGCTCGACGGGAATGAGAGCCCTTACGATCTTGAGAGCGAAGACAAGCTTTCGCTGTTCAGGCGTCTTGCGGAGCTCCCTGTAAACCGCTATCCGGACCCCGATGCCCTCGACGTAAGAACATCCCTTTCCCGCGCGGAGGGTTTTTCCCGGGAAGGCATACTGCTCGGCAACGGCTCAGACGAGATCATACAGATGGTTGTCGAGGTGTTCGGGGGGAAAAGCGGCCGGGTGCTTGTGCCGTCCCCGACCTTTTCAATGTACGGAATCACGTCGCTTATGCTTGGAAGACAGGTGACGGAGATTGAGCTTGATGAGAACTTTGACATAGACCTCGAACCGACCCTGGAGATAATCCGCGCGGAGGATCCTGACATCGTTTTTCTCGCGACTCCGAATAACCCCACGGGGAACTCTTTTTCAGAAGAAAAGGTGCTTGAGATACTTGAGGCAAGCGGGGGCGCGGTTGTTATTGATGAGGCCTACTGTGATTTTTCGAAAAAAAGCTATGTTCCCCATATAGAGAAATATGAAAACCTGCTGGTGCTGAGAACAATGTCCAAGATAGGGTTTGCGGGGGCAAGACTCGGGATGCTCTTCGCGCGACCGCAGGTCGCGAGTGAAGTGAACAAGTCTCGCCTTCCATACAACATAAATTCCTTCAGCCAGCATATAATGTCCTTTGCTCTTGATAATCCCGAGATTGTTGAGCGGAAGATAGACCTTATAATGAGCGAGAGAGAAAGGCTACGCGCGGCGCTTGAGAAGATTGAAGACATTCACGTGTATCCGACAGATGCGAACTTTTTTCTGGTACGGGTTCCGGACGCGGATTTTCTTTTCGAAGAGCTGGTCAGAAACGATATTCTTGTCCGCCGCTTCAGCGGAGATAGGCGTCTTGTCGACTGCCTCAGAATCACGGTTGGAACCAGGGATGAAAACGACCGGCTCACCGAGGCGCTGGTCAGCATCTTTTCTTCTTAAGCCGTTTCTCTTGATGAAAACCTCTTAAGGTCTCCTCATATATTCAATCTTCCGAGTGGAAATTCAAATAGAAAAAGTCTGGGGTTTCATCGCGACTCCGAACAACCCCACGGGGAACTCTTTTTCGGAAGGAAAGGTGCTTGAGATACTTGAGGCAAGCGGGGGTGCGGTTGTTATTGATGAGGCCTACTGTGATTTTCAAAAAAAGCTATGTTCCCCATATAGAAAGGCACTTGTAAGTCCTTATCATGACTATGTATTGTACCTGATTGCTCTATTGACTACTCAAATTTAGCTCTGTCAACTTTACTATGTAATTCTCAATGTAATCACCGCCATCCCTCACTTCATTTTAAAAAAGTCGGAAGCTTCTGGTCGGTCAGGGTTGGTCTCAACCATAGAGCACTTGCCATTAAATTGGTGTTGAGGTTTCCGAACGCAAGCCCAACTGACAAGGTATTCCCCGTCAATCTGGCATTCCGCAAGTCGGAATCACCCCATTCGGACAGAATTCAGGTTGAATATTGTTCTTCAGCAATGCATAATAAGATATCAATAATTCACATTTTTAGTGATTTATGGATAATAATATTATACCACGAAAATCAATCCCGCGAGGCAGGCGCAAACTGGCAACTGTAATCAGGGCGGCTGATGATGTCATTCGAATTGACGGTGTCGTTTCTGCACTTCAAGTAGGGCGATCGGATGCTGCCAAACTGCTTTCGCGCTGGGTTAGGCAAGGCTGGCTAAGGCGCGTCGGGTCAGGAACCTATGTCGCTGTCCAGCTTGATTCGCTTGAAAGCGAACGTATTCTGGATGATCCCTGGATACTGGTTCCGGCTCTTTATGCACCTGGGTATATTGGTGGTTGGACTGCTGCCGAGCACTGGGACCTCACCGAACAACTGTTCCGCCAAATTGTTGTCGTGACTACGAAAATAGTCCGTAAAAAGCGCGAGATGCATGATGGGGCACAATTCATGGTGCGCCATATGCAGGAACGAAAATTCTTTGGTACTAAACCGGTCTGGCGCGGACGGTCTAAAATTCTGGTTTCTGATGTTCACCGCACAATTATTGATATGCTTGATGAACCATCCATCGGCGGAGGAATTCAGCACGTGGCTGATTGTCTGGCTGTTTATCTGAAGCGCCCTGATCGAAATGATGAAATACTGATAGACTACGCAAAAGAACTTGCCAATGGTGCGGTTTTCAAACGGCTGGGTTTCTTAGCTGAAAAATATCCCAATACCGAGGTTTTGACCGAAGCCTGTCTGAAACATATGACAAAAGGGAATGCCAAACTTGACCCCGTATCGAAATGTCCTCGCCTGATCTCAAAATGGCGTCTTCGGGTTCCCCCGAACTGTACAACTGGAGGATGGCATGATTAGCAGGCGTGAGATCATTGATGTAGCGACAGGATTTTCGATTGCTAATCGGCATATTTTCTTCCCAGGTAGCTTTTCACTACGAAAAGAATTGTGGCCGCAAGGGCCAGCCACGCGAATATGTCTCCTACCCTTGAGTAAAGAGTTTCAAGCGAATCCACCAGAACTACCTCTCCTTTCAGGTTCTCTGTAGTGAATATGCCCGTTCGGGCCTCGATTTTTCCTGCAGGAGATACTATTGCGCTTACCCCGCTGTTTGTTGACCTTACAAGGTAGCGGCGTGTTTCGACCGCTCTTGGAATTGAAAGGAGCAGATGCTGATAGGGAGCCAGGCTCTTTCCGAACCACGCGTCATTGGTGAGGTTGACCAGCAGGTTGGCCCCCATTTTCACGTATTCACCCGAGATTCCGGCCATTATGTCCTCATAGCATATGAGGGGTCCTATCCTTATGTTTTTTTCCGGTACCTCGAGCACTTCGGGTCCTTCTCCTGGGGTGAGATCTCCAATCATGGGGAAAATCCTTTTGAGGAACCGGAGTTCCTCGTTTATCCATGGAAAATATTCTCCCAGCAGGAAAAGCCGGGTCTTGCTGTAGTGGCCGAGGATATTGCTTTGGGGGTCTGCCAGAAAAGCCGTATTGTATTTTCTATGGTCTTCTTCATCCCATCCGTCTTCAAGCAGGGCGGGATCCTGGGTAAAGGAGAGTCCCCCGATTAGAAAGTGCGCCGTGTGTCCCGTTGGCACCACATCTGTATGATCTTCGATTCTGTACGTCGAGTTTTCTTTGGGGAACCAGTACTGAACCGAAGTCTCAGGCCAGATCACAAGATCTGCCCCCTTGAGTTCCCGGGACATCTGCCTGTGTTTTTCTGTTATGACCGGTTCGTTATCGAGGTTTTTTTCCGCGTAATCGAAATTCGCCTGTACCATCGCGATTTTCACCCGGGGTTGCGTCTCAAGAAATTCCTCTACTTCGTTTATCCTGAAGGAGCCGTAGCCGAGCACTAACGCGATTGCGGCAATCGAGATTGCCGATGTGGCTAGCGCAGGTTTTCTTTTTTGCCGCAAGTCGTCGATGAGGTAGAAAACCGATACGTTTACAAAAAACATAAGGAACCCTAGGAAGCTCATCCCGAGTGTGTCGACCACCTGTATTACCTTCGGGTAGTAAGCCTGGGAGACTCCTATTCCGTAGGGGAAGAGAACGGGAAAGAAGAATTCCGTGACCGCCCAGGCAGAAGAAATCATGAGCGCGGTTGCGACACTTTTCCCCCGACAAAGTCCAAATCTCGATATATACCAGGTGAAAATTCCGAACTGAAGCGATGAGTACACGCAGAATACGAATACGGCCACCATGCTTGCGGCAAGGGGTATTTCTCCGAATCTGTTCAGGGTTCCGACGAGCCAGTAAAGCGAGACGAGATTCATGGATGTCCCGGATATCATGCCAAGCCTGAGTGACTGCGAAGCACTTTTTCCCCGAAGGGCCGCAAGAAGGGGGGCAAAGCATACCCAGCCCAGTATGCCGAGAGTGCCCGAAAAAAGGGAAAGTGAGAACAGTACCCCGGACCCTGCGGCCAGAATTTCATTTCCGGTCGGTCTGGTTGTCCGGATCATTCTCATGCGTGGGGGTAAAAATAGGTGTTCAAGACACTTGGTTGCTTCTGCGCAAAGACATGTATTTAAGCGCTCCGATGAAAATCAGTGCAACCGCCATTACCTGTGCCACTGAAAGTCCTGATATCGGACTTTCAGTAGTAGTTCTTATGAACTCTACTGAGAACCTCTCAAGACCTGCCAGCACAAGATATATGCTGGCGAGCCATCCGGCAGGCCTGTTCTTCTTTCTCATCTTCCATAGTGCTATGAACACAAGCGACATTATTATTGTTTCGTAAAGCTGAGTAGGATGAACCGTCTCAAGCGTCGGCGGGGAACCTTTGGGAAACGCCATTGCCCATGGAAGCGTGGAGGCAATTCCGTAATCGTCTCCCACCAGGAAGCAGCCGACCCTACCCGTCGCGTAGGCTATTGCGAGGGCAGGGGCTGTTGCGTCAAGAACTTTCCAGAATCCTTGTCCGTGTTTTTTTATCACCACGAAAAATGCGAAGAGAGCAATAAAGAAACCTCCGTAAAAAGTAAGGCCCCCTCTTAGAAGCAGGTAATGCGCCGGGGATGATAGAAGGTCGCTTACGGGGATGTTCTCGATCAGAAAAAGAAGCTTGGCGCCCAGAATGCCTCCCACCAGGCTGGCGAGAAAAACGTGTTCATGAACCTTCTTTGATATTCCTTTCCTCTCAAACTCCATTCCGGATATCCAGAAGGCCACAAGAAAAGAGACGGCGACCATTGCGCCGAATGATGTAATATGAAAGTCGCCTATTCTTAGAAGTTCAGGAAACATCTATATTTTTGTTTTCTCCGGATTTCAGTTTTTTTTCCGCTTCGGAGTTCGATCTTGAGAGAAGGAATATGGACAGAAAAAGCACTGCGCAAAGAACTATCTGTATCAGCAAACTGGTTTCCATTTCGGAGAATCCCTCTCGGCGTGACAATTCTAACGAACAGTTAAGCAAAATAAAAGTGCTGTTGCGTGCTTGAATAAGACCTGCAAGCCGGTACATTAGTCGGCTGACATGCTTCACTCACCGGTACTGGTTTTGAACAGGTTTTTCATCCCTGTCTCGGTAACGAGCCTGAAAAGGGCCTTTATCCTTCTTTACGGAGGGGCCGCGAAGGCCGTGAACAGGGAGTATGAGACGTTTGACTTCGATTCGTGGAAGGATATCCGTTCGGTCGACGCCGAAGACTGCGTGAGGACCGTTACAAGCGTTATAAAAGCTCCCCGGGTGATAATTCTCGTTAGGTATGAGGGCTATCACAGAAAGCAGCCTAAGTTCAACAGGATAAATATTTTCAGAAGGGATGCGGATACATGCCAGTACTGCACGAAAGCTTTTCCGAAAAGAGATCTTACCCTCGACCATGTGATTCCACGGTCAATGGGCGGGAGAAGTACCTGGGACAACATAGTGTGCTGTTGCGTTAGGTGCAACAGGAAAAAGGGAGGAAAGACTCCCGAGCAGGCGAACATGAAACTGCTCGCCAAGCCTGCGAAGCCCGCTGCCAGTGTTTTTTCCAACCTCTATTTCAGAACCGTGAGATATGAGGAGTGGGAGCCTTTTCTTAACTTTGTCGATATGTCTTACTGGAATGTTGAACTGATTGACTGAAGATTTGTCTCAGATATGCCTTTGCCGCGAGATCATTATCCGTTCGCGGCCTTGGGGCCCGGAAAGAAAAAAGATGAGATCAGCTCTTGCGATTTTCTTTACGCTCTTGTTTATTCCCTGCCTGGCGGCCGCGCAGATACAGCTTCCCCCGGCTGCTTCTCCGATAAAAAAAATACCGATCGCCGTCGCGGTGCTTAAGGCCAAGGGGGATTTGAGCGTATACGGGAAGAATTTCACAGATGTCCTGAAGAACGATCTTACCAACGCGGCCCTTTTCGATGTCCGCCAAGCGAACATCCTGTTTTCATCCTCCTTTGAAGATATAGATTTCGAATATTTAGATGCTCAGAAAACCAGATATCTGGTGGGCGGAAATTTCGATGTCTCGCCTCGGGAGGTCTCTTACGATCTCATAGTTTATGATGTGCCCGGCAGGCAGGAGCGCATGAGAAGGAGATACGTAACGTCTCCGCGTCACATAAGGAACGTGGTGCATAAGTTTGCGGGCGAGCTTATGAGGGAGCTTGCCGGCCTCGACGGGTTTTTTGACTCCGAGATAGTGTTTGTCAGGAGGGACGGTCATGGAAGTGATCTTTTTATCATGGATTACGACGGGCACAACGTAAAAAGGCTTACCAATCACGGATCTTCGATTCTCTCTCCTGGCTGTTCGCCTGACGGAAGCCAAGTGGTTTTCGCTTCCGACAGAAGCTGGGACCATGATGTCTACCTGCTGAATTTCAAGGCCACCCGACTTCCTGCCGAGGGCGAGAGGATAACCCGGGGCATTCACCTCGATAACTCTCCGAGCTGGTCCCCAGATGGCAGGCGTGTGGCGTTTAGCCGTAACGGGGACATATACATAGCTTCGTCCTCGGGGGAAATACTCAAGCGACTTACCAAGTCCCCATCAATAGATCTCTCCCCCACCTGGTCTCCCGACAGCACAAAGATTGCCTTTGTGTCAGATCGGGCAGGAGCGCCGAACATATACGTGATAAGTTCCGAAGGGGGTCGAGCGGTAAGAATTACCTCGGAGGGTTACAATACCGACCCGGTCTGGTCTCCTAACCCTTCGGTTAACCGTATAGTGTTTGTGAAAGTAAAAAAATCCGAGGCTGACATCTACTCCGTAGGACCTGACGGCCGGGGTCAGCAGAGGCTTACCTCTTCAGGGAGAAACGAGCATCCCTCGTGGTCTCCCGATGGTCACTACATCACTTTCTCTTCAAAGAGGGCGGGGAAAAGGCAGATATATATCATGTACTTAAACGGTGAGAATAAGATTCCGCTTTCCCGGGGCAAAAATGATTCGTTTTCCACTTGGTGCGTGAAGTAGGGGACAGGGAGGCTTTGCTCTTGAGACTCTTTATCGCGGCCTTTCTTCCTGAGGAAACAAAAGATGTGCTTTCTCTCTACGTCCAGTCGCTTAGGAGCTTTCTTCAAGGCGTAAGGTGGGAGCCGAGGGAGAAACTCCACGTCACGCTCAGGTTTCTTGGGGATGTTGATGAATCGTGCCTTGAGGACATATTAGCCGATGTAGGTTCCGCGGTTCGGGGTTCGGGGAGTGTTGAGTCTGGATTTGACGATTTTTGCCTGTTTCCGAGCTCGAGAAATCCCAGAGTGCTGGCCTTGGGTCTTTCGAAAAACGAGCAGTTCCAGTCTCTCTTTGACAAAGTGCAGAGTGCGGTCCTGCAGAGCGGGTTTGAGATGGAAAAAAGGAATTTCATCCCGCACGTGACTCTGGGTAGGATCAGAGGGGATTTCGAGGGAATCAGGAAAATTCCTCGACCGGACGAAACGGAGTTCTCCATTACAAGAATCGGTATTGTTCAAAGTGAGCTTGGACCCCGGGGATCCCGGCATACCAGCCTCAGGACGTGGAATCTTCAGGGCGGCATTTGACAAAAGAATTTTTTAACAGGCAAAATAGTGCTTCAATAAAGTGCGGAGGATGTTATGCACGCTGTTATAAAAACCGGTGGAAAGCAGTATATAGTGAAGCCGGGTGATGTTATTGATATAGAAAAAATCTCCGGCGAACCGGGCGAAGAGGTGAATTTTGAGGAAGTTCTGCTTGTGTCCGCTGACGGAGAGGATGTTAAGGTGGGCAGCCCTGTTGTTGAAAGTGCCAGGGTTGAGGGTAAAATAGTAAGGCAGAAAAAGGGCGAGAAGATAATAGTCTTCAAGTTCAAAAGAAGGAAAGGGTACAGGAAGAAGGCGGGCCATCGCCAGAACCTGACCAGCGTCGAGATTACGGGCATAAGCGCCTGATTCGCGGAGGCGAGTAAGCATGTCAACCAAAAAAGGCGGCGGAAGTTCCAAAAACGGAAGGGACTCAATAGGCAGAAGGCTTGGCGTAAAGAAGTTCGGAGGCCAGCCGGTTGTCAAGGGGAACATAATAGTAAGACAGCGTGGTACCAGCATTAAGCCTGGGCTGAACGTTGGGCTTGGGAAGGATTACACGATATTCGCAATGTCTGACGGGGTTGTGAAATTTCAGAAATCCGGAAAGGGCAGAACAAAGGTTTCCGTGATTCCGGCCTGAGAGGTTTCCCCTAGAACTAGTTTTTTGCTTTTCTCCTATTATAATTACTGAGTACCTTTACCGGCATCTTGTCCCTCTTGATAAGTTAGGCAGAAATTTACCTTGAGTCCTTTGAAAAACCGGAAAAAATCTTTCAATCTAATTCCATTCTTTCCCGTATTTATTTCCTGTCTTCTGATTTCATTTCTGGCGATCTTTGCGTTCCAGTATTTTTATTTCCCGGAGAGGTACGCCGACCTCAGGGTCGCGGAGATGGAAGAAGTGTTCGGCGAAGAGGAGTTTTTCGCCGACCGCGCAAGAAGCGTTCTTGATACGAGAAACGATGTAGGGTACGTAAGACTTCTTGATCATAACGGGGTGCTTGAGAAGGGTTTCGGTTTTCGGGATGACAAGGGTTTTCAGAAGCTCACTCTCAAGGGACCTGAGGGAAAGACTGTCCTTTTGGGTCTGAGAAGTTCTGTCGGCGAGGGGTTCTACCTTGACGCTTTGCTCTGGAGCCTCGTTTTCGCTTCTCTGATGGCCGTTGTTTTTACTTCCCTGATACATTTTATAAGTGATCGGGCATTCCGGTTCCTCGGGGAACTCTCCGAAGCTGTAGGTTCTGTTGCCAGCGGAGATTATTCGGTTCGTCTGGATGGACGCTCTTCGCTTGTTGCCGGGGCAGGGGTTCAGTGGCTCTGTCGTGAATTCAACCAAATGGCCTCTTCGCTTGAAAGCGGGTCGCCCAACCGGGAAGACACGGAGGATTCTAGGGATGCGGACTTTGACCGTTTCGCTGAAATGCCGACGGATTTCCGCCCGAAGATAGTCTTAAGCCAAGAGCAATCTTCTGAGGCTTCTCCATTCCAGGTTTCCGAAGATTCGTTTGATGAGGGTCTGGTGGAAATCGTGCATGTTTCTGATGAGGAGTACGCCGAACCTGAAGAAGAGATTCCCCCTGCTGTTACCGAAATTGCGGATTCCGACGGAAACAAGATAGATATAAGCATACTCGTCATAAAGATCGCAGATTTTGAAAACCTGACTGAAGATATCTCGCCATCCAGTATTAACTCTTTTACGGCTGATTACAGAAAATCCGTTTCGACCACTATAGCCTCTTTCGGAGGAAACGTAGAGACCATACTTCGGGAAGAGGTCGTGGCTTTTTTCACTAACTCCGGTCCCGGACCCGCTGCAAAACTAAATTGCGTATGCTGCGCGGTTGAGATGATGCAGCTTTTCGCTGGGGTGGTTGATGGTCAGAAAGTCTCTTCCCGGTCGGATATAAAGCTTAAGATGGGCATTTCCTCGTCTGACTTGTCGGTGTCAGATGAATCGGACGTTTTCGCGCTTGCAAAACCCTTTGTGGACGAGGCCAAGGTTCTTTGCAATGGAGCGAAGGATTGGAGTATATTTGTTACGACCGGTTTCCGCGAGGGCGCGAGCGATTATCTCGAAGTAAGACGTGAAAAGGTCGATGGGAATCTCTGTTACGCCGTTACCGGGGTTGAGGAAGAAGCGTTGCAGCGGACCGGAAGATAGCGCTCTTTCCTTGCTTCGCTCCGCTCCTTACAATTCAGTTTTCTACCATTCCTGTTATATTTTTTCATCCGGGCTGAAAACCGGATTCTCAGCCAGCAGCGGTTTACCTGCTGTGTGCTAAGGTTTTTGTTAGATGAAAGGATACGAGGTTAGAAGAGAATTTATCGAGTATTTCTCCGAGAGGGGACATGAACCGGTGCGCAGCTCCACTCTTATACCGGAGAATGATCCGACCCTTCTTTTTACCAACGCCGGGATGGTCCAGTTCAAAAATGTTTTCACTGGGAATGAGACTAGGGATTTTAAAAGAGCGGTTTCTTCCCAGAAATGTCTCAGGGCCGGGGGAAAGCACAACGATCTTGATAACGTCGGGTATACGGCGAGACACCACACTTTTTTTGAAATGCTCGGGAATTTTTCCTTTGGCGATTACTTCAAGGAAGGGGCTATCAGTTATGGATGGGACCTTATTACCAACGTTTACGGGCTTCCCAAGGAGAAACTCTGGGTCACCGTTTATAAAGACGATGACGAGGCTTTTGAGATCTGGAACAAAGATGTCGGTGTTGCCAAAAAAAGGATCGTGAGGATGGGGGAGAAAGACAATTTCTGGTCAATGGGGGATACAGGTCCGTGCGGTCCATGTTCCGAGATACTGATAGATCAGGGAGAATCGCTTGGTTGTGGAAAAGCGGGATGCGCCGTCGGATGCGAGTGCGATCGTTACCTAGAGCTCTGGAATCTCGTGTTCATGCAGTTTGAGAGAAACGAGAGGGGAGAGATGACGCCCCTTCCTCGTCCCAGCATCGACACGGGGCTTGGACTTGAAAGACTTGCGGCGGTTCTTCAGGGAGTGCGGAGCAACTATGAGACCGACCTTTTAAGAGGGATAATAAGCAAGATAGAGGAGCTTTCCGGAAGAGATTATTCCGCCGACCGCTCGACCGAGGTTGCGATGAGGGTTATGGCGGATCACTCAAGAGCGCTTTCCTTTCTTATCTCGGACGGAGTATTCCCGTCAAACGAAGGCAGGGGATACGTTCTTAGGAGAATACTCAGAAGAGCCGTCCGCCACTCCAAGTTTCTGGGAATAGACGAACCCTTTATCTACAGAGTCCTCCCCGCGGTTCAGGGGATCATGGCGGATGCGTATCCTGAAATCAGGGAAAAAGGGGATTTTGTATCCCAGGTTGTAAAAAGCGAGGAGGAGAGATTTCTTGAGACGGTGGACAGGGGACTTGAACTTCTTAACCAGGAAATCGCAAAGCTCGGGAAAAAGAAGAAGCTCCCAGGCAAGGTGGTTTTCAATCTCTACGATACATACGGGTTTCCGGTCGACCTGACAGAAGACATAACTAAAAACGAGGGTATTGATATTGATCTCCAGGGCTTTGAGAAAGAAATGGAGAGACAGAGAACCAAGTCAAGAAAAGCCCGTGGCGGCGGAGAAAACGGTCTTGCGTCTGTTTTGCTTGAGCTCTCCGGAGAGATGACAACAGAATTTATTGGCTACAAGACCCTCTCTTCCGAAGGCGTGGTTACGGGAATAATAAGCCAAGAAGAGATTTCCGACACCGCCTGGGAAGGCCAGGAAGCCCGGATAATTACAGACATCACCCCTTTTTACGGGGAGTCGGGCGGACAGATTGGGGACAGAGGTGAAATTGCCGGGCCGGGATTTCAGGCGAAAGTCCTTGATACGCAAAAGCTCACCCCCACGTTTTTCATTCACAATGTCGTTATCGAGAAGGGAAATGCACAGGTAGGCGACCAGGTACACATGGAGGTTGACCCCGTGTTCAGGCAGGGGGTTATGGCTCACCATACCTCAACACATGTGCTTCACGCCGTTTTAAAGGAAGTCCTCGGTACTCACGTCAATCAGGCAGGATCGTTCGTCGGGCCCGACAGACTGAGGTTTGATTTCAGTCACTATTCCTCGATCGAAAAACAGCAGCTTGATTCCATAGAACAGATCATTAACGAGAGAATAAGGTGTGACGACGAGGTCGTGACAAGAGAAAATGTTTCGTACGACGAGGCGATAAAGGACGGGGCCACCGCTATATTTGAAGAGAAATACGGCGACAGGGTTAGGGTGGTAATGATAGGGGACTACAGCAAGGAGCTTTGCGGCGGTATCCATGTCAGGGCCTCGGGTGAGATAGGAATGGTGAAGATAGTATCCGAGAGCGCGTCTTCTGCGGGAGTGAGGAGGATTGAGGCCGTAAGTGGTCAGGCGGCATGGAATTATATGAAAGGGCAGGAAAATATTCTGAACGAATTCTCCACCACTCTTAACGCTCCCCGCTCCGAACTTCTTTCCAGGTTTGTTGGAGTGATTGATGAAAATGCCCGGCTTCAGGCGGAAATCGAATCTTTCAGGGCGAGAACCCTTGTGGAAACGGCCGCTGGGCTGATCGATAAAGTCGAGGATATAGGAGGAGTTAATCTGCTTCGGGTCAAGGTTTCTGTTTCGAAAGCGGCGGAACTGCGTTCTCTCTGGGATTATCTGAAAGGGAGAATGGATAACGGGGTTGCTGTGCTCGTTGCGGAGAGCGGAGGACGGGTTTTTATTCTTGTGGGTATTACCAAGGATCTTGTTGGCAGGTATCACGCTGGAAAAATCGTAAAGGATCTTGCCGGAATTGTAGGCGGAAAAGGGGGCGGGGGTGCAGAGATGGCGCAGGCTGGCGGAGATAAGCCTGGCAACATACCGAAAATGCTTGGCCACTCGGGAAATCTCATATAAAGTGTATAACTAACTTGCTGTTCTAATGAAAACCTGTAGAGCAAAACTTTTAGCTGTCAGTGTAGCGATTTTTCTGCTGGCTTCTTTGATCATGCCGAATGTCGGTTTCGCGGGTGGTGTGCCCGATAGCCCCGCGCAGAGCGAAATGGATAATCCTGCGCAGAATGAAACAGGTCCTGTACGTTTTGACAAATACACCGGGGTCTTTATCGGTCCTGGTTTTATGAGGAACCGGGTAGTAGATGTTGATGGCTTTGCCGACTGGGGCAATCCCGGTTCGGTTTCCAGATATGACGATACGGGTTTTGTCGGCGGCGTTCTTGCGGGGAGAAAATTCGATGCTGGTGGTTTGACCCTGAGAGTGGAGCTTGACGGGGCGTTGACTAACGTGTCGGCATCAACCGACAAACTTGACCCTGAAGGTCTGGACGAAACTGCCGAATCGGAGTTTTCGTGGATCGTTTCCGCGCGCGGGGGAGTTCAGCAAGCGGTTGGTCCCGTAACAGTCTTTGTTACCACCGGACTGGCTTTTGCCGGCATCAGCAACTCGGTGACCGATATCGATTACAGTGATTCAGGTTCCATGGTGGATCCCGACGATTCTTTCAGCAAGGATTCAACGGAGGTGGGCTGGGTGATCGGAACTGGCTTGGAAACTTCACTGTCCGCTCTCTGGGTACTGCGGTTAGAGGGCCTATACATGGATTTTGGTGAGAGCACCCATCTTGTTAATCGCTCTGCGGATAACCGCTGCTGCGGACCTGAGACTCCCAGAAAAGCGGTATCCTACGAAGTTAAAAACAGACTTTCCACCGCCCGACTGGCAATAATTCGCAGATTCTGAGTTAGAAATTCATCAGGCTGGCTTGCGAATCTAAAGTAACCTTTGAAGAGTTGCTCTTTGCAATGTTCAGACTGTCTGGGCGAAGAAGTTTCATTCCTGCTCAGAAAATTTATGGAACATGGGGCATTTGGGAGCTCTGGAAAAGGTGATTGTAAAAGTAAGACTCAGATTTTTTGCTGAAGCGGAGTCGAGGATCCCCTATGGATTCACGGTGACCGGCCCTATGTCTTCACTTTTACATGAAGCCACCGCCATGTACCCACAAACCATAAGGAACCTCGATCCGCTAAGTCTCTTTCCGCTTCACCTGGAGAAAAAAGGGAATCAGAACCCATATTTCATTACCAGACTGACTCCGAATGCGCTTAAGTCGTCAGTTTCAACTGTATACTCAACTGTATCCATTCCCGGGCCGTTGTTTGGTTCGTGACCGCGCAACTGGTCCCATACATCTCCGCCGCTGAACTTGGCGTAATTGACCCAGCGTCCCTTGACTCCGATCGAAGCATTATCAGTCAGCATATAATCCACTCCGACCACCGCTTGGTAACCGAACACCGTATCTTCAAGAGTATGGCTTGCCGTGGTCGTGACGCCGGCGATTCTTTGATGCAGAGCTTGGCGATCCTCTTCTTCGTTGCCGGAACCCAGATATTCTGCATCATCCGCGGTAGTAATTACATCCGGGTTTATATTGCGGGCCCAGACAGCGTCAAATTCCACTTCGGCCATTCCGAAACCCACGCCACCTCCGATATAAGGACGAAGCTGCCCAGAGACCGGAAGGTCATAGTAAACGTTTATAAACAGACTGTTTATATTTACGGCTCCTATGCGCTCATCAGAACGGACAAGCTCCTGATCTGCTTTATCCGCAATATCTTCGCCTCCTCCAACAACCGAGGATGTCGTATCGTATTGCGCGCCGAAGTTAAAATACTCGGCTTCAATTCTCGGGCCAAAATCTGTGCTGACGCCTAAAGCGACGCCGGCGATTAATCCCGTTGAACCGTCAAAGCTGTTATTCCAGACTGATGTTTCGGAAGAACATACACCGGATGCAAAATGGTTGTCATCCGCCGGATTGTTTAGGTGTTGATCGCACAGCGTGCCGAAATCAGTATCGCTCATGTCGGTATCCAAAGAACTCCCGACCCCGAGTCCCAATTCAGTACTTATATACAACTGCTGGGCGTTTGATGATAAAGGGATCAGTATCAGGACAAGTAAGAAAGAGGTAAGGATTACAAATCTACTCATTTCATGCCACCCTTTTGAGTTATTATCAGGAATAGAAAACCACACTACCTACTATAGAACATATTATAATTCGGGCACTAATTCAATCGAAATTTTCATTTGCAATTAAGGAATGAAAGGCTCGTAAATAGTTAGAAATTTCAGAGAGTTATAGGTGAGAATTCTCTCGCGCTTATGCTTGTCCCAGGAATTCTATACGTGAAAATGCTCTTCCCGGAATTCATGCCGGATTTTCTTAAGGGCGTTTTTCTCTATCTGTCTTACGCGTTCCCTTGAGATGCCGAATTTGCGGGAAAGCTTCTCAAGAGTTTCGGGAGAGTCGGTGAGAATCCGTCTTTCGATAATGTATCTTTCCCTGTCTTTCAGGTTCGCCAGAGCTTCTTTTATCTTCTCGGCCACAAGCGGGCGGATCTGGGAATCTTCAAGGAACTGTTCCTGATCAAACGTATCCCCCAGCATGTCAACGTAGGTGCGTTCCGTGCTGCCTTCTATGTTCGCGTCAAGAGACAGGTCTTTTCCGGACATTATCCGGTCCATCTCGATTACCTGGCTGTCCGGCACGTCAAGTTCCCTGGCTATCTCGGAGTAAATATCCTGCTCTATGTCGGTTCCTGTGGCTTCGATTTTGTTTTTCGTTGACCTAAGTTTATAGAAGAGCTTTCTCTGCGACTGGTTAGTTCCGACTTTTACCAGGCTCCAGCTTTTCATTATATGGTTTTGTATGTATGCCCTTATCCACCAGACCGCGTACGAGATGAGCCTGTATCCCTTGGTAGGATCGAAGCCTTTTACAGCCTTCATGAGTCCTACATTGCCTTCCTGAATAAGATCCAGAGTGTTTACATTATAGTTTTTGTACTCGTTCGCGATACGCACGACGAACTTCAGGTTTGATACGATCAGTTTTCTGGCGGCCTCAAGATCTCCCGTTTCCCTGTGCCTCATCGCAAGTTCATACTCTTCTTCCCTGCTCAAAACAGGGTAATCTCTGATCTGCGCCAGATAGCTTTGCAGAGAATTTGAAGGTATGGGAAGAGATGAACTCATCTTCTCGCGTTTCTTTTCTTTTTCTTTTTTTTTGGCCATTTTTACTCGGCATTAGAGTTATTGACTGTTTTTCTTATCTATATAAAATTAACTACTCTTCAGGTTTTTTCTATTTCTACAGTTCCGGTGTAGCTCAGTTGGCAGAGCAGATGACTGTTAATCATCGGGTCGCAGGTTCGAGTCCTGCCGCCGGAGCCAACTTTTATTGATGGCAATCCGCTTCATGCAATCTGCGCCAGGGAACGATATTTCCTTCCGCGCGTCGCTGGAAGTTATCTCCGCCGTAGACTATCGTGATATCGACTGGACGGGACAGTTCGCCCAGATGTCTGCGGACGCGCCGTATCCCGTTGAACAGGCTTGATGACGCAGTTGCCGAGGACTTCGCCTCGACAAGTGCAATGCCCGACGGGCGCTCAATGACAAGATCGGCCTCGGCTCCATTGCGGTCGCGGTAAAACGAAAGATTTCCTGTCTCTCCCCTGTTGCTTAGGTGTTTTGCTACTTCCGAAGCTGTCCAGGTCTCAAAAATCGGACCCCGCAGCGGATGCGAGCGCAGCTGCTCCGGCGTTCGGATTCCCAGCAGCCAGCAGACAAGCCCCGTGTCGTAAAAATGCAGTTTCGGTGTCTTTACGAGTCTTTTGCGCAGGTTCGGGTGAAAAGTCGGGAGGCGGAAAACGATAAAGCTTGTCTCAAGTATATTGATCCATGCCTTCGCGCTTGGCTGTGATATCCCGCAGTCATCAGCCAGTGAGGAGTAGTTGAGCAGCTGTGCCGTACGGCCTGCGCATAGCTGTATGAACCGCTGGAATGTTGCTATGTCGGCCACGTTGCTCACCGTGCGCACGTCACGTTCAACGTAAGTGGCAACATACGAGCGGAACCACTCGGACGGATTGAGATCAAGGTCGAATATGCGCGGGTATCCACCGGCAAAAAGGGTTTCTTCAAGACTCCCGGGATGCTTGTCGAATCGCGTGATTTCATCATGCACCAAGGGGAACAGGTTATACACGGCCGTCCTTCCTGCTAGGGATTGGCCGACGGACTTTAGCAAAGAGAAATTCTGTGAACCTGTCAGGATCCAGCGTCCCGCCACTGGGTTCTCGTCAATCATGCACTGCAGGTAGGAGAGAAGATCGGGCGCGCGCTGCACCTCGTCGATAATGCAGCCTTGTGGAAATTGAGCCAGGAAACCCCGAGGGTCTTCCATTGCGAAAGCCCTTGTGTCCGGAGCCTCAAGACTTGCGTACGGATGATGCTCAAACAGGGTTCTGCACAGGGTAGTTTTGCCGCTTTGCCGGGGTCCTGTAAGCGTAATGCAGGGAAACTTCTGTGCCGCTTCAACAAGTTTTGGAGCCAGGTTGCGATTGATCATAATAGTTGCAAGCCTAACCCACAAATCAGGCTATTTCAAAAAGACAGTTTGAAATAGCCTGAAATTCTGTTTCCTGAGTTTTTAGATCAGATAGTAAATCAACATGAAGAGGTAGCGCATGTTCGGGCTTGAGTTGTGGGCCTCGAGTCTTCCCGAAAGATCACCGATTCCGCCGAAAAAGGCTTCGTTATAGACTCCCGCCACTCTTTTGAACTCATCAAATTCGATAAGCGGCGGTTCGCGGACTGCAAGCGGCCGCACGTTTTTCTCGGCTGAAGTTATCCTGATTCCCTCGCCTTCCGTGGTGGCCAGGAACCATCGCTGGGAGTCTTCGAGCATAAGTTCTATGCCGCCCTCGGTTTTCTGTTTAAGAATTTCCCACTCTTCTTCTTTGGATTCGCTGAAAGGTATTTTTCTGTCTGCAAGCATTTTTTCTCTCCGAAAAATTATTTTTAAGGTTTTATTCTACCCCATGTCGAAAAAATACATAACCCGGCTAACCGAGAAGTGGCCTCAGGTGCTCTCCCGTGTAGGAGTTTTTTACAGAAGCAACCTGCTCCGGAGTGCCCGCGGCCACTATCCGTCCTCCTTTGTCTCCACCTTCGGGTCCGAGATCGATTACGTGGTCCGCGCATTTTATCATCTCAAGGTTGTGTTCTATCACTATCACGCTGTTTCCGGCGTCGACAAGCCTGTTGAGGACACTGAGGAGTTTTGCTATGTCGTCGATGTGGAGTCCGACTGAGGGTTCGTCAAGGATGTAGAGGATTCTGTTCTTTTCTTTTCTTGAGAGTTCTCTGGCTATCTTTATCCTCTGCGCCTCTCCTCCAGACAGCGTCGTTGCGGGCTGTCCTAGTCTCAGGTAGCCGCAACCGACGTCCTTTAGAACCTTGAGTTTTCTGGTAACGGGCAGGCTTCCCGAGAAGAAATCCATGGCCTGATCGACAGTGAGGTTAAGTATGTCGTCTATGTTTTTCCCCTTGTACCTGTAAGCCAGAACCTCTTCTCCGAATCTTCTGCCCCCGCATTCCTCGCATGTTACCATGACGTCGGCGAGGAAGTGCATCTCGACCCTGTGGCTCCCCTCTCCCGCGCATTTCTCGCAGCGGCCTCCCCTTACGTTGAAGGAAAAATGCGACGGGGTAAGCTTGCGCAGCTTCGCCTGATAGTGTCCGGCGAGAATTTTGCGTATGTCGTCGTAAACCTTTATGTATGTGACTGGATTTGATCTCGAGTTTCTTCCTATGCTTGCCTGATCAAGAATTATCACGTCGTCTATATGTTCTGTGCCTTCTATACGTTCGTGTTTTCCGGCCCTTTCAGCTTTCCTTCTGAGTTTTCTTAGAAGGGCGCTATACAGGATGTCGTTTACAAGCGAGCTTTTCCCCGAACCCGATACCCCGGTTACGCAAGTGAGAGTTCCAAGTGGAAAACGGATGTCTATGTTCTTAAGGTTGTTTTCGCTCGCGCCGATTACGTTTATTGAATTGCCTGTGGTCTTTCTGCGGGAACTGGGAACTTCTATTTTCCTTTCGTTTGCGAGGTATTTTTTCGTGGTCGAGTTTTTCGCCGAACGCAGAAAACTCTTGAGCGTCCCCTGATACACGACCTCTCCCCCGCCGTCTCCAGCCCGGGGGCCGAGCTCCACTATGTAGTCTGCGGACTTTACTGTGTCAAGATCATGCTCTATGAGTATGATGGTGTTGTTTCTTTCCCGGAGTTCTCTTATCAGCGAATTGAGCCGGCTCATATCCCTCGCGTGCAGACCGATCGAGGGCTCGTCCAGAATGTACAGGGTCTCTGTGAGCCGCGAACTCATCTGGCATGCAAGGTTTATCCTCTGCGCCTCTCCGCCCGAGAGGGTGCGGGTGAGCCTTGAGAGGGTCAGGTAGTCAAGCCCCACGTGGATAAGAAAATCCAGCCGTGAGTTTATTTCCTTCATTATGTCGGAGGCGATCTCAAGGTCATGAGCGGACAGGGCCAGGCGGTCAGACCAGGATTTCAGATCCTTTACGGACATCTGGGACAGATGGAATATGCTTTTCCCTTCTACCCGCACGTTAAAGGCCTTTTGCTTGAGCCTGCTCCCCCCGCAGTCCTCGCAGGTAAAGGCGGAGCGGTATCTCGAGAGAAAAACCCTTATGTGGGTTTTGTAATTTTTCCGCTCAAGCCTTTTGAAGTATCCCTTCACGCCGTAGTAGTGCTCGTTTCCGTTTAAGATGAGGTCTTTCTCCCTTCCCGAAAGTTCCGAGAAGGGCCCCTCGGTATCTATTCCCGCATCCTCGGCGAAGGCAAGCAGCTTTCTCATCTGTTTTCTGTAGGAAGTTTTTGTGAAGGGCTCTATCGCCCCTTCGGCGAGGCTGAGACCGGGGTCCGGAACGAGGAGTTCGGGGTCGATTTCGAGGTTTCTTCCGAATCCGCTGCATCGCTCGCAAGCCCCGTAGGGACTGTTAAAGGAAAACGTGTTCGGGGTGGGTTTTTCAAACGCAATGTCGCAAGGGTCGCAGCGAAGTTCTCTTGAGAAACGCAGGCTCTGCCCTGAGATGATGTGTACGAGCGCACGGCTGCTCTCGGAAAAAGCGGCCTCGAGCGCCTCTGTGATCCTCGACTTCGACCGTTTGCCGATAACCGTTCTCGCGGTGACTATCTGAGTCTTTGCGTCAAGCTCCTCCTCGATACTTTCTTCTATGTCCCGGGTTTTTCCGTCCCGGTAGGTGCGGGAGTAGCCTTTTTTCATGTACTGCGAAAGATCTGCGCCCTCTTCGGTCTCAAAGCAGATGACAGCTCTTTTTCCCGGGAAATTTTCGAGCAACAGCCGCGTGAGGGACTGAGGAGAGTGCTCCCTTACTTCCTCTTCGCATCCGGGGCATCGGGTTTTTCCGACCTTCGCGAACAGAAGTCTCATGTAGTCATATATTTCAGTTGTGGTGCCTACTGTGGAACGGGAATTTATGACGCTGTTTCGGCTTTCGATAGCTATCGGGGTCAGAAGACCTTCTATGTCGTCCATAGCGGGGCGTTCGACTTTTTCTATGAACTGCCTCGCGTAGGTTGAAAGGCAGTCGATGTACCTTCTGAGACCTTCTTTGTAAACGGTGTCAAGCACCAGGGATGACTTGCCCGAACCGCTGAGACCCGTAACCACCGTGAACCTGTTTTTGGGGATCAGGACGTCTATGTTCTTCAGGTTATTTTCCCTGGCGCCTTTTATCTCTATGTATCCGTTTCGTTTAGCGGTCTTCGCCATCAATTTTCCCGCCCCGGCTTATCCGTTCCCAAGGGGTTTTCTGTTTCCCCGAGTGGCATTTATAACGAAATTGAGGTTTGCCGGGGCATTCGGTATTCTTTTCCTCGGGAAAGATGAAATATCCCGTGGTTTCTCACTTTAACTTTACACAATTATCGTGCAGTTTTTTTCCAGAATGCGGCACTATTGCCGGGCCGTTGCCCAGAACAGCGCTTGGCGCTGCAGGGCCGTTTTCACAATACTTTTTCGTTTCGAGGTGAGCAGATGATTCGTCTAAGGACGGTTGATGAACAGATAGCGGAAGTTATCCGCATGGAAACACAGCGTCAGGAATGGAAGCTCGAGATGATAGCGTCTGAGAACTACGTGAGTGACGCCGTCATGGAAGCCATGGGGTCTGTGCTTACTAACAAGTATGCCGAAGGTCTCCCAGGAAGGCGTTATTACGGGGGATGTGAATTCGTCGACGTGGCCGAGGATCTGGCCAGAGAGAGGGCCCTTGAGCTCTTCGGGGCGGATGCCGTTAACGTGCAGCCACACTCGGGAGCCCAGGCGAACATGGCTGTGTTTTTCGCCGCGCTTGAACCCGGAATGACAGTTCTTGGCATGAGGCTTGACCACGGAGGACATCTTACCCACGGACACCCCGTTAATTTTTCGGGACGGCTCTACAATGTCGTTGCCTACGGAGTTTCTAGGGAAACGGGGACAATTGATTACGATGAGGTGAGGGAGCTTGCCCTGGAACACTCCCCTGGACTCATAATCGCCGGCTGGAGCGCTTACCCGAGGGATGTGGACTACGCGAAATTCAGAAGCATAGCGGATGAGTGCGGGGCGCTTTTGCTGGCGGACATAGCGCATCCGGCGGGACTTGTTGTTGCCGGACTTCACTCGGATCCCGTGCCCCACTGCGATTTCGTGACTACTACCACCCATAAGACCCTTCGGGGACCGCGAGGCGGTATGGTAATGATGAAGGAGCGGCATGCGAAAACCGTAAACAGCAGGGTTTTTCCCGGAACCCAGGGCGGTCCGCTTATGCACGTCATAGCGGCCAAGGCCGTTGCGTTCAAGGAGGCCCTCGCCCCCGAGTTCTTAGAGTACCAGCGCCAGACGGTGAAAAATGCACAACGTCTCGGGGAAAATCTCGTAAACGCGGGTATTAAACTTGTCTCGGGAGGAACCGACAACCACCTGATTCTGGTTGATCTCACGGAGACGGAGTTTACCGGGCAGATCGTTGAGCAGACCCTTGAGAAGGCGGGCATAACGGTCAATAAAAACACTATTCCCTTTGATCCTCGTCCTCCCATGGTCACAAGCGGTGTGAGGATCGGAACCCCCGCGATTACCACAAGAGGGATGAAGGAACCGGAAATCGACGCAATATCGGGGTTCATAATTGAAGCTTTTAACAATCATGAGAACGAAAAAGTTCTCGGTAGAATAAAGGAAGACGTAAAGGAACTGTGCCTGCGTTTTCCGGTTTACGGTCACAGACTCGGCGGATGAGAAATGAAGTGTCCTTTCTGCAAATCTGATGATACCAGAGTAGTTGATTCAAGAGAAGGAAAAGACGGTTTTTCCGTCAGAAGACGCAGGGAGTGCAATGACTGCCAGGAGAGATTCACCACCTACGAGAGAGTTCACCACGCCGAAATAATGGTGGTAAAAAAGGACGGCCGCAGGGAGGAATTTGACCGCAACAAGATAATAATGGGAATGCGCAAGGCATGCGAGAAAAGGCCGGTAAGCACAGAGGTTATAGAAGGCTTCGTTTCAGCTCTTGAAAAAGAGATCCTCGAGAGGGGAGAGCGGGAGATATCGAGCGAAGAAATAGGGGAGAAGCTGATAGACAAGCTTTATGATATCGATCAGGTCGCATACGTGAGGTTCGCTTCGGTCTACAGGTCGTTTAAGGACGTAAACGAGTTTCTAAACGAGGTAACGGGCCTACTTAAGGAGAAGAAATAGATCGCATGCTGGTTGATTCCCACGCCCACCTGCTAAGTCTCGAGGATCCCGCAGGCTCGGTATCAAGGGCCGCGGAAGAGGGAATCGGGAAAATCATATCCATCGGCACGGGGGTTGAGTCCTCTATTGCAACTCTGGAGTTTGCGGGCAGGTACAGGGGGGTTTACGTGTCGGTCGGAATCCACCCGCACTCCGCTTCCGGTTTCAATGAAGAGGTGATGGGGGAGTTTGAGAGAATGGCCGAAGATCCTAAGGTAGTGGCGATTGGAGAGACCGGGCTTGACTATCACTACATGAATTCTCCAAGGGAAGATCAGATAAGGTCGTTTGAAGCGCATATGGAGCTTGCGAGGAGACACGAACTTCCTTTCGTGGTTCACGTAAGGGACGCGGAGGAGGAACTGCTTTCGATGCTCCGGGAGACCGACCTCGGTCCGAGGCCCGGAGTTATTCACTGTTTTTCAGGGGATTACGAAACGGCGAAGAAGTATCTTGATCTCGGTTTTTTCATCTCCTTCTCGGGCATAGTGACTTTCAAGAGGGCCGAGGAGGTAAGGGACGCGGCGGCCAGAATCCCTATTGAAAGACTTCTTTACGAGACGGACTCTCCTTATCTGGCGCCGGTGCCCCTGAGGGGACAGCCGAACGAACCGTGCAATGTAGTTTACGTGGCCAGGCTTATTTCGAAGCTCCGGGGACTGTCTCTTGAGGAATTTACTCAAATTGTTTTTGAGAACGTGACGGAACTTTTCCCAAAAGTATCGAAGGACAAAGACGGTCTTATCTAGTTGGAGAGAAATCAAGAGGTGTTTTCGTGAGTGGAAAATCAAAAATAGCTGTAACGATGGGGGACCCGAACGGGATAGGCCCGGAGGTCTGCATAAGGGCTTTTTACGACGGTTTTTTCGAGGACATATACGATATCGTGTTTGTCGGAAGCGAACCGGTGATCCAGAGGGCTAACGGCGAGTTCGGAAAAGGCGGTCCCCTGTCGATTATAGACCCCACGGACTTTTCCTTGGGAGATATTGAAGCAGGTGTGAAGTCTGAAAAAGCGGGGAGGGCATCTGTTGCCTGCATAGAGAAGGCCGTGACCATGGCCCTTGCGGGAGAAGTTGACGCTGTAGTTACAGCTCCCATAAGCAAAAAATCCATACACATGGCCGGTTCTCCTTACCCTGGACACACGGAGATGCTTATGGATCTTACGGATTCTGAAAACGTGGTTATGCTTTTTGAAGGAACGAGATTCCGCGTCGCGCCCGTGACGATACATGTTCCCCTTCGCGAAGTTCCGGACATGATTACGGAAGAAAGCGTTTATGTGACCGTCTCCATATCCGCCCGGGAACTCAAAAAAAGATTTGGCGTCGAAGATCCCAAGATAGTTGTCTGCGGGCTAAACCCGCACGCCGGAGAGTCGGGATCCTTCGGAAATGAAGAGCAGGAGCATATAATTCCGGCTCTTGAGAGAGCGAGAGCCCAAGGAATATCTGTCGAGGGGCCACTGCCCGCGGACACTCTTTTCTATGATGCTCTTCGCGGCAAGTGGGACCTTGTGGTCGCCATGTACCACGACCAAGGCTTCGTACCCTTCAAGATGCTTTCTTTCGATACCGGGGTTAACGTAACTCTGGGGCTGCCCATACTGCGGACTTCTCCTGACCACGGAACCGCTTTTGACATAGCGTGGAAGGGCGCGGCGCGCCCCGAGAGCATGATTCAGGCGATAAAAGTAGCCATGGAGATATGTGACGTGAAGTAGGAAAGTACATCAGCGGTCGCATTAATAAACAGCACAGGACAGAAAAATATAGATCTCTGCTATGTTGTTGTCAGAGGTCAGTTCGATGGCAGCATCCCGGATTCGACTATTTTGCCCGGCAATCCGGAAGGTCTGGAAAGAGCTTCACCGGATGATGGTTCCACCAATGAAACTCTGGCTCTACTGCCTTCTTCCTCGGCAGGAGGACAAGTGCCGCTGGCTCGATATGCAAGAGCCGTTCTGAGGAGGATTTCATCTGGGTCGCCAAGCTGATGATTAAAGTCTTCTGCAGCCGGGCAGTGTGGAGTAAAACCATTTTCAAAATCTGCCTCGCCCTTGGCATTTACCCCCCTGAAGTTAATCGAATGGTAAACAGTGCCGCAGTTCTCCGCGGGACGGAAACCATAGGGTTTGCCGCAGGTAGGTGATCCGACCACTATTACGTCGATATCGACCCCCCGCAGGCTGTTTATGATTGATTCGCTCGCAGAGCAAGTTTGAGGGCCTGTAAGAACGAACAGGCGAGGCAAACTGAGGCTGGGAACCGTCAAATCTACCTCATCAATTATATCACTGGCTGCATATTCAAGAGCGAATTCCCAGCTTTCCGACGGGATCTTACCGTTTGTCTCAAGCTCTTCGAAAACAAGTCCCTCTTTTTCACTTCCGACAACCATTGACGAGAATATCTGCGCTACATAGAGGATTCCCCCAGGGTTATAGCGAAGATCAACGATCAGGTCGTCAATGCCTGCGTTTTTCAGATACTTGCCTGCTTCTATGATGGCCGTCGCAGCAGGTGCGTTGTGAGTGTTAAACAGCATGTAACCTACGCGGTTTCCACTGGGAGTGGGAAGAATCTTCACGTTCTGAACCGGATGAGAGGTTATTGCCATGGAAGTCATGGTTACCGTGCGGGGAGTTTGCGACCCGAGATCCAAGACGGTAAAAGTGTGTTTTTCGCCTACTGTGCGTGGAAACAGGCCGTTGTTTAATACGTCTATGTTATCCGAATCTAATACCCTTTCACCGTCAATCTCGAGAATCTGCGCGCCGCGCAAAAGATTCACGTTGGGAGCGGCAGCTGGAGAATCAGGTTCTGTGTAGGCGATCCTTACATCTCGCGGCGGGGAAGCTCGCAGAAGCACGAACTCGGCGCCGTATCCTATAGCAATGCTTTGTCTGTTTGCTAGGTATTCCACGGTAGAAACAGTGAAATGGAATTTATCCTTGGGAGTTCCGGAAGCATTAGTTTCAAAGGTCTTCATCAAGTCAAAATAGACGGGAGTGCTGCAGCAGGCAGGATCCTGATCTTTGATCTCATCGTACCAGAGATAGGTTTCGTGACTCCAGGACCGAAGCCAGTTGTTTTCATCTGCGTAAATGCCGGGAGAAGAGATGCTTTTATAGTAAGCTTTGCTGATGTCGGCGCAGGTATCTACGAAGATATTACTGGGAAGAAACACCGGTTCTTCTGCTTGGACTGTTTCATAAGTGTCGCCGCAACCGAGAAAAACCGATACTCCGAGCAGCGCTAGGCATATTGCGAGCAGGTGTTTCGAGGTGGACCTGTATGGGGAAAGAAAGTTTTTTCTTTTGCGCATTATAGTTTCCTTGTGATTATTAGTGATCAGGTGGAATTGGATTATCGCCAAAAGGTCTGAACTTATCAAGTTATGTATGTGGCTTTAGAGAAATACTGGTCAGTATCGCAAGCTTCAGCACGGAAAAAGCATAAAGCCAGGTTTGTTAAAAAACTTGCCGATTGAGAATCAGCCCGGGAAGACTGGAGTATGGTGAGGGAACAGGATCGATGACGATCCTTCTTGGGAACTTTTCGTAGTAGCTTCTCGGATTTGGCCTGTTTCATTACATGCGGTTTCGGGAAGTTTCAGATTCCACGAGCAGGGGAAGTATTTCTCCCGACTTTCCGGTTACACTTGCGTCATAAAGGCCTGTGCCTGGGGTTATCTCAATGTTGATTTCCACTACGGGTTTTTCGCTTTTTTTCGCTATAAGTCCCATTGAGGCTGCCGGTTCAACCACGCCTGAGGTCCCCACTATCAGCAGAAGGTCACATTGCTCTATGGCAAACAGGCACCTGTCTATTCTCTCCATCGGGATAATTTCTCCGAACCACACGGTGTTCGGCCTCATTACTGCACCGCAGGCGTCGCACTTGGGAGGTATCTCTGGAATAGGTACTTGGTAGTTTTTTTCTACTTTCTCGCATTCCGTGCACTTGATTTCCCAGAGGCTTCCGTGGAGTTCTATTATGTTTCGGGTCCCCGCAGCAGAATGAAGCCCGTCTACGTTTTGCGTTATGAGAGTGAAGTCATTTTTTTCTTTCTCAAGGGCGGTTATGGCGAAGTGGCCCGGATTGGGCTTGGCGTTTTTCATTATGGCCCTTCTTGAGTCATACCACTCCCACACCAGCTTGGGATTTTTAGAAAAGGCCTCGGGTGTTGCAAGCTCTTGAGGGTCGTAATTCCTCCAGAGCCCTTCTTGTCCCCTGTATGTAGGAATGCCGCTTTCAGCCGAGATTCCCGCCCCTGTAAGAACGACGATTTCGTTGGAGCTGCTTACAAGTTCGTACGCTTTTGCGATTCCATTTTCCATGTTCGGGCAACCCGAAGTATGTTAACCGTTTTACGGTTTTTTCCCATCACTCACCGTAAAGAGGAATTTGCACTTATATGATTTTTTGTGTTGAGGTTTCCAAGCGCGAGCCCAACTGACAAGGCCTTCTCCGTCAATCTGGCATTCTGCAAACCGGAATCACTCGATTCGGATAGAACTCAGCGCTGAACCCTCAAAAATCTGCAACACCCATCCACCAACGTCATTCTGGGCACAGCAAGTGGGTGAAGGCACGCATTTGCAAAGTGCAAGCTTCGCGCGCAGCCGCAACGACTTTAGAGCTGCGGATGTTCGTCAAACAGCGCGCGCACCTGCTCTGCGCTTAGCGCCACATCGTAAAGACGCACATCATCAATCGAACCAGCGTAGTGCTTCGTGCCGCCCACGTTCTGGCCAATTGCGGCAGGGCCGGTCCCTGTGTTAAGCCGTTTCGGGGAACCAACCAAGGTCAAGGCGGATTGCAGCTCGCCGTCAAGGTAAATCAAAACAGCGTCTGATTTACCTCCAGCGTAGGTCACTGCGACATGATGCCAGCCATCTGTGAGGTTAAGCCCGTTTACACCCCAGGCATGGCCGCTTACCCCGACCAGGACCTGGGTGCGGTCTGCTGCTATGGAGAAACGCTTCCCGGCCACATTCGGGCCGTAGCTGAGGAAAGTCTGACCCTGATTGCCAGTATCAGCCTTGAACCATCCTGTGACGCTTCTTGTCGAATCCCCAAGCGGGAAGTTAGACACGTGCAAGTCCAGATCCACGTGGTCGTTGCTTCCGTCAAGAGACAGCGCGTGGCTGCCGACACCTTCACCGTCTTCGTTGGCAGCGAAGGCCACACCTCCGCTCACCGTCCCGTGGCTTGACCCAGCCCCGTCAACCACATTGTTGTCAAAGCTCCAGTGGGAGACGGGATCCGGAAGATCCACTGCCCCGTCATCGGCTTCTTCATCATCGGCTTCGATACTCTGCTCTGAGGGCTCAGGCTCATCCTGGTTGTCTTCGGCAAGCGGGGTCTGAGAATGTTCCTCAAACAGCGCAAGCACCTGCTCTGCGCTTAGCGCCACATCATACAGGCGCACATCGTCGATCAATCCTGCGTAGTGATTCTTGCCGTTTACGCTTCGACCTATAGCTGCCGGTCCGGTCCCTGTGTTAAGCCGCTTCGGGGAACCAACAAGGGTAGAGGCGGATTGCAGTTCGCCGTCAAGGTAGATCAATATGTCGTCTGAGTCACCGCCCGCATAGGTCACTGCGACATGATGCCAGCCCTCTTGAAGCTCAAGCCCGTTTACACCCCAGGCGTGGCCGCTTACCGCAACCAGTACCTGGGTGCGGTCTGCCGCTATGGAGAAACGCTTCCCGGCTACATTCGGGCCGTAGGCAAAGAAGGTCTGGCCTTGATTGCCAGCATCAGCCTTGAACCATCCTGTGACACTTCTTGTTGAATCACCAAGCGGGAAGTCTGACACGTGCGTAGAGAGGTCCACGTAGTCATCGCTTCCGTCAAGCGATAGCGCGTGGTCCTCTACGCCCTCACCCTCTTCGTTAGCCTCAAAGGCCACACCGCCGCTCTCGGTACCGTGGCTTGATCCTACCCAGTCAACTGCATCGTATTCAAAGCGCCAGTGGGAGACGGGAACCGGGAGATCCACTGCCCCGTAACCGGCATCGATCGAGCCTCCGTTGCCGCCATTTGTCCCACCTCCGCTATCGAGCCGCTGGCCCGAGGGCCCTATGGCGAGCGTCGCCGTGCCGGCTAGTGCGTTGAGTTGCTGCGTCACGCCGTTTTCATCTATATATTCAGGCGTTACTGTGACTGTAAGCGTCATCGGCACAGAGGCATCATGCTCGATGGTGGCTGAGGTTCCTGTCACGCCAGGCAAGGCGCCGGCGGAAGCGTTCTGCGAATCACTGCTCTCGGCCGACCACGATACGTCGTAGGATGTTGCATTTGCCACTGCGTCCCAGGTAACGCTGGCGCTTGTAGCGTCAACCGCTGTTACCTGCAGGTTGGAAACCGCCTCGGTGGGTGCCGATGCGGCCTGTGCTGGGGAGTTTTGCGGCAGTGTGTTGCCGGTCAGCCACTCGCACTTCCTGCCGGAGCCGCTGTTGATGATATGGGCGCGGACCGTGTCGATCGCGACCCGGCGCACGCCGCCGCCTGTGGCGGTGTGGGTGATGTCGACGCAGGTGTTGGCGACGTTACGCGAGCCCGAGCGGAGCACATAGATCCTGCGCCAGCACTTCCATGGCGTGTCCGGCGAGTTGTCCCAGGTCTCGCTGTTGCTGCCACCCGTCACTGTCTGCTTGTTGCCGCTACTGTCGAAGTACTCGTTTTTTCGCAGACCGTGCCAGTTGCTGCATCCCGTCCCCGCACCGGGGTCGCGGTCCTTGAACTCCACATCCACCGAGCTTCGCCAGGGCCAGGACCCGTTCAGCGACAGGCTGATGAGGTGCCGCTTGTCCGCAGGCACCGTCGCCGTCACCGTCACCGTGCCGCCCGGCTTCGGGCGGTTCGACAGGCGCACGGCGTAGGACATTCTGGTGAAGGGAGCCGCGTTCTGGTTCGCCTCCGGATTGCCCTCGCCCGCGAGATTCAAGGTCGACGGGTGTGGTCCGAGGCGCCCCTTGAAGTCCCACCACGCCTCGACCTCGGGCGCGTCGTCCACGTTGACCCGCAGGTTGGGGACGGAAAGGCTGTTGTAGCGAAGGTCGGTCGAGAGCAATGAATGGACGAGAAGCAGCGTGCGGTTCCGGTGCGTGCCTGACTCGTCCACCCCCGTCACCGTCACCATCTGCGGCTCGCTCCAGTTCATGGTCGTGAAGGTGAGGGAAGGGATGTTGGGATTCACCGCTCCAATGTCGGCATCTCGGTCGCTTGTCCGCTGCCCTATCCTGGAGAAGCTCACCTCCACATCCGCCGTCGGCGCCGCGTTCAGCGCCACCGTGTAGGTCGCGGTGCCGGTCTCCAGCAGGCGCAGCGGGCCGGGCGTCGACAGGGTGATGCCCGGCGTGCCGGCCGGGACAGCCTCGTCGTCCTCCAACATCAGGGTCGCCATGTAGTTTGACGCATGCCGAGACACACCGCCGCTCACCGTCGTACCCGTGCCAGTCGCACCGAGCACGCTGTTTGTCGCCAGTGTCGCGGTGATTGTCTCGTGGGCCATGTTCCCGTCGTCGCGGTTCGCAACCGGGGTCAATGTCACCGTTGCCGTCTGCACCGTGTTGATCCCGTGGCCGGTGAATGTCAGGCTCGGCGTAGCCGTCAATGCGTTCGCCAGCGTGACATCCGTGCCGCTGGCAGCGACCGTGAAGTCGTGGTTGGCAGTGCCGCTGTTCGTGCTCCCCGGCAGCCGTGCCCCGGTGCTCGACGCCAGAGTCAATGGCACAACGATGACCTCGCCAGCATACAGCCTGCGGGACAGCGAAACCGTCAGCGTCGCCGTGTCTGAGGCGTCGCCCTCGGTCATGGTCATGTCCGTGCTCGTGAGCGAGACCGTGGTTGACTCGTCGTCCTGGATCAGCAGCTTGTCCGAAGCATCGCTGGACGAGACCGTGTAGCTGTCGTTGTCCGCAGAGCAGCTCGCCGTGTTCGGCGCCACCACTTCGACGGTCACACTGCTGTCGCGGTCGTCGGCGGCAGTGTTGGTCCAGGTGAGCGTGTGGGTGCCCGACCCGTTGGTCAGGCCGCTGCTCGGCATGCTCACCGTTTGGATGCCCTCGTTGCCCGAGGCCACCCGGTCGCCGCCGCTCTCGGTCACCCGCACGCATACCGTGAGCGCACTCGGCAGCGGCTGGTTGGCGCTCAGGGGGAACCCGATGCCGACCCCGCCCTCGCTCTCCGAGACCTTCTTCTCGCCCGCATCCGTGCGGCTCTCGCTCTCGCTGATGGGAAGCTCCACCGAAATCTCCGGGGCCGGGGTGTCGTCATCCAGAATCGTGTAGGTCGCCGTGGACGTGCCCAGGGTGACGCCACTGGGCGCGGAGCCGACGAAGGACAGCGTCGCGATCACCGTTTCGTCGGACTCGGCGTCGGTGTCGCCCTTCACACGGATGCCGATGGGAAAACTAGCGTTGGTCTGGTTCGAAGCTATGAAGCCAGTAGTGATGCAGTTACCGGCCCATGGCGTAGTGGTCCCGCCGATGGTGGCGATAGGCTGGTAGTCGGCGGCGTCAGGAATGGTGCCGGCCTGGGTCGTATCGATGCTCGCCGTGCCGGTGAAACAGACTTGATAACCTGTCGTTTGGGACACCCCGGCGGACAGGGTCACCGTGACGAAGAGGTCGCGCGTGCCCGAACTGCCCTCGTTCGCGTCCGCGGGGGGGCTGATGGACAGGGTGGCCGTTTGCGCCTGCGCCTCGACGGCGGCGAAACCCAAAAGCAGCGGCAGGCAGAGCAACACCAGCAGCAGGCTGCACCACAGATTGCGGGCGGGAAATCTATTAGAACTGCGTGAGGAATAAGGCTTACCGGTTTTGTGTCCGGAGACAGAGGAAAATGCTAATCTTGAAGCTGAAGACGGCGATGCGTCTTGATTGCGCTCAATTTTGAGGGGGGGGGGTCTTACTGATGCGGCAAAAATGCAGCGAGTTATCCATCCCGCTTGGAACTGGTGCGTACTCGGCTCGGCTGATACTATTGTCGTGTTGGCTTATTTTCATTGTTAAACCCTCCTCAGTTCTCTATAGTTCCTTGCTCCTGTTTTTGACTGTCCCCTATTTCTGCATCAGAAATTCTGCCCCCTTACAACATGTGAGTATAACAGAATTTCAGGCAACTTTTAAAGAAAAATTTCTGGTCTTCGGAGAAATCAGCTGGTTTTCAGGGGTTTTTATGGGAATCCCTGGGTAAAAAATTCTTTGCCACTTCTCAAACCCCATGCCCGTACAGCTATACTCCACTGCGCAAATGCCTCGTAAAAACATTGTTGTGGGAACGGGAGATTCTCTTGACAATTCATCCCCTGATACTAACCTTGTCTGTGTTGTGTTAGAGCAGTATATTCCCGTCCTCCTGATAATAGTCATAGCGATCGTTCTGGCCGCGGCACTTTTGTCCGTTTCCTATCTGTTCGGTCCGAAAAGATACGGAAGCTGGCGCAAGCTGATTCCGTATGAATCGGGAATGATTCCCAAGGGGGACGCGAGGGAGAAGGTTTCACTCAAGTATTACCTCATAGGAGCTCTTTTTATACTGTTTGACATAGAAATCGTGTTCCTTGTGGCCTGGGCAGTTGTGTTCAGGGAACTTGGAATGGTGGCGCTTATTGAGGTGCTGGCGTTTCTTGTTGTTGTAATCGGCGGGTACTTTTACGTTCTCAAGAAAGGAGCTTTGGAATGGGAGTAAGCAGCGGACCACTTCTCGGCGGAGACGGTTTTCTCACGACCAAGATTTCTGCGGTTGCCAACTGGGGAAGAAAGAACAGCCTCTGGCCAATGGCTTTCGGAACCGCCTGCTGCGCGATTGAGATGATGGGAACTTTCTCCTCGAGGTTCGATATCGCGAGATTCGGTGCTGAAGCCGTGAGGTTCTCTCCCAGACAGGCGGATTTGATGATAGTCTCGGGAACCATAACCTACAAAATGGCATCGGTCTGCAGAAGAATCTACGAGCAGATGCCCGAGCCCAAGTGGGTAATAGCCATGGGGTCATGCACCTGCGGCGGCGGACCTTTTGACAGCTACGCCGTTGTTCAGGGCATTGACGAATTTCTCCCGGTGGATGTTTACGTTGGCGGCTGTCCACCGAGGCCCGAAGCCCTTATTGACGCCGTCATGAAAATTCAGAAAAAAATAGATAACGAAGGACCTCCCATAGTATGACATCTCATCCTGACCCCTTTGATCAGATAAGGGAGAAAATGAGCGGGTACATCCTTTCTGAGAGTACGTTCCGCGAAGAGACCACCTTTACCGTAAAGGCGGAATCCATAGTCAAGTGCTGTTCGCTTCTGAAAAACACGCTCGGTTTTACTTACCTTGTGGACGTTACGGTTGTCGACTACCTGACCGTTAAATTCCCAAGGTACGAAGTTGTCTACCTGCTTCACCGCTTCGGCGAGAACCATGAAGAGAACCTGAGAATAAGACTGAAGGCCGCTATTGAGCAGGACAGCCTAGCAATTGATTCCGTAACGCCGGTGTGGTCCGGGGCGAACTGGCTTGAAAGAGAGGCCTATGATATGTTCGGGATAACTTTCAGGGGACATCCCGACCCGAGAAGAATACTGATGCCCGAGGATTACGACCAGTTTCCGCTCAGGAAGGATTTCGACGTGAGAGACAGGGAATCTTCCAAGAGATGTTTCGAGCGGGCTCTTGATGAAGGGCTTGAGTGATGGAAAGAGTCGAGATTGTTACAGAAGAGCTTGGCACCGACGCCGACGGTACGAGAAAGCATACCATGATGCTTAACATGGGGCCGCAGCATCCGTCAACCCACGGGGTTCTGCGGGTGGTTCTTTACCTTGACGGAGAGAGAGTCAAGGAGGCTGTTCCGCACATCGGCTACCTGCACAGGGGAATAGAGAAACTCTGTGAAGATATCACCTATCAGAAATGTCTTCCATACACCGACAGGATGGATTACCTGGCCTCCATATGTAACAACATAGGCTTCATACTGGCGGTTGAGAAGCTCCTTGGGATTGAGGATGAGATTCCCGAGAGGGCAAAAGTGGCCGAGGTGATAATGTTTGAGCTCGGCAGAATCGAGTCTCACCTGATAGGCATAGGAGCAAACGCCATGGATCTTGGCGCAATGACTGCTTTTCTTTTCTGCTTCAAGGAGAGGGAGAGAATCTACGAGATTCTCGAGATGGTATGCGGAGCGAGACTCACGACTTCATACCCCAGGGTGGGGGGCCTTCCCATGGATCTTCCTGAAGATTTCCCGGACACGATAAGGAATTTCCTTAAGATATTTCCCAAGACCTTAAGCGAGATAGACAGGCTTCTTACGAGAAACAAGATATGGATTGACCGCACTAAGGGAGTGGCCGTCATAAGCAGGGAACAGGCTGTTGATCTCGGGATTACCGGTCCCATACTCAGAGGAAGCGGCGTTCCCTACGATCTGAGAAAGGCCGTTCCCTACCTTGATTACGAAAACTACGAGTTCGACATACCGGTTGCCAATGAAGGAGACGCGTACGCCAGGTACCTCTGCAGGATGGAGGAGATGAGGCAGAGCCTTCGCATAATCGAGCAGGCTCTTAGGAACCTTCCCGACGGTCCCTACATAGCCGACCTTCCCGATATCGTCCTGCCCGAAAAAGAGCTTGTCTACACCAAAATGGAATCCCTGATCAGGCATTTCGTGCTTGTCTACAACGGTTTTGAGACTCCTCCGGGAGAGATATACCACGCCGTGGAGAATCCCAAGGGAGAGCTTGGTTACTACATAGTGAGCGACGGTACGGGAAAACCCTACAGGATGCGGGTTCGCGGGCCGTCGTTTGTGAACCTGCAGGCCCTTCCGGATATGGTAAAGGGGGGATTCGTCTCCGATGTCGTTGCTGCGATAGGCAGCATCGACATCGTGCTCGGGGAAGTCGACAGGTAGGAGTGAGGAGAAAAGACCTGCTTCTTCCGTTTTCTTACATTCTTCCGAAGTGCCTTGACACAATATGACCGGTCATGAATACTGGTCATGTGACGACGATTAATGCATCCGATTTCAAGGCGCGATGCCTGGCCATCCTCGACCGCGTTCATGAGACCGGCGAACGGGTGGTTATCCTGAAGCGCGGTAAGCCGGTTGCAGAGCTGTCGCGTGTGGTCAGCGAGGGAAACCGGTATCCCCAGAGCGAACTGGAGGGGACGGTCATCATAGCTGGCGATGTTGTGGAACCGGTGTTTCCAGAGGAGCAGTGGGACAGCCTGAAGTGAAAAACGTGTTGCTCGACACGCATATCCTGCTGTGGTGGCATGGGGACCGCCGTCGGCTTTCTCGGGATCAGCAGGACGTTATTGCGTCCGCCGATGCCGACTCGCCATTGCTTGTATCCGATATTTCGCTTTGGGAAGTGGCGATGCTGCACAGTCTGGGTCGTATTCGCCTGAAGATTCCTCTCCGGGAGTGGTTGGAGAAGGTGGTTGCACCCCCGCTGGTGCGGCGACATGGCATCTCTCCGGCGGTAGCGGCCGAGTTAGTGTCGTTGCCGGATTCCTTTCATCGCGATCCGGCAGACCGCATTCTCGTGGCAACCGCCCGTGTGCTCGGCGCGACGCTTCTGACTCAGGACCACAGAATCGTCGAAGCTGAACTGGTTGACACGCTGAGCTGATATCGAGGTAAGCGGGTCGGCGGCGGCATCGACATAGTGCTCGGGGAAGTCGAAAATTAGGAAAAACTGCCGCAACCTTTGGGTTGTTCACGTCTCTCTCCGTTGGCCGCGTGCTCATTTGACGCAATCTCGGACCACCGGCTACTTTTTACGCCAGCGATGAAACCTGATTGGGAGGTTCAACTTGGCCTCAACCCCTACACACATCCGCTACGAGCCGGATGAGAAGTGCACGCCGCTCTCGTCCTTCGTCGTCGGCATACAGGGCATCGTGCTCGTGCTGCCGCTTGCGGTTTCGATAGTGGTTATCAATGTTCTGGCGACCGGCCAGGACGAAGCATACCTGACCTGGTTCGTATTCTCGGCGCTGATAATCGTCGCGATAGTCACCGCACTGCAAGCCTCCAGGATACATCAAAGATAAAATTGCCATTTTTATGAAAACACCTTACGCAATAAAATATTACAAGCCTTGCAATAAAATATTACAACATTATAGTAATATCATAATGATCAGATCTGAAGAACTGGGAAGAAAGATAAGGCGGTTAAGAGAAGACAGGAAGCTTCCTCAGGCGGAATTGGCAAAAGTTATTGGCACAAGCAGGGAAATTGTATCAAATATCGAAACCGGAGTGAGAATGCCGAAATTAGGTGAAATAAGCAAGGTGGCTGATTTTTTTCACTGCTCCATTGATGACCTTGTAAGCGACGGGGAAAATGTGGAAATCATTATTGAAAAAAGCAGGAAAGCCAAGCCGAAAAAAGAAACTTTGAGGATAAACGTACCTCAAGAGAATTTAAGTAAATTCAAAGAAGTGCTCTTATACATTCTGAATAAAGTGGGGGCAAAACCGAACATAGATGAGTCCGTTCTGCAGAAAATGCTCTATTTCATTGACTTTGATTACTATGAAGAACACGAAGAGCAGCTAATCGGGGCAACTTATATAAAAAACAAATACGGCCCGACACCAGTTGAGTTTATAAAAGTTATCGACGAAATGATTGATAATGAAGATTTAGACAAAGTTAAGTCCAGATATTATCATGAGCGGACCAAGTACCTGCCTTTACGAAAAGCAGACCTTTTGAGTCTGAACGCAAATGAACTTAGCACGATTAATAAAGTCCTTGAAAAATTATCCGATATGAATGCAAGACAAATCACGGAGTATTCGCATAACGACATACCCTGGCTTGCTACAAACGATGAAGAAAAAATCAATTATGAAGCTGTTTTTTACCGGACGCCTCCCTATTCAGTGAGACAGTATATTGAAGAAGATCAGTATTGAACGACTGCCGTGCTTTGAAAAGGACTTTAAAAAGCTGCTAAGAAAATTCAGAACACTCGGGGAAGACTTGGAAACCTTCATTAAGTACCAGTTAAAGCCATTTCATCTTCTGGATCAGAACAATCGGGGTATAAAGCAGATTAGCAATTTAGGGATTGCGGAACCTAAGATATATAAGGTCAGAAAGTTCGCGTCTAAATCTTTAAAAGGAAGGGGAGTTCAATCAGGAATCAGGGTTGTTTATGCTTATTTTGAAGATGAGAACAAGATTGAGCTCATAGAAATCTACTATAAAAGCAACAAAGAGCTGGAGGATAAAGATCGTATCAAGGAACTTTATTTGTAGCTCAGAAGACGGGTAAAAAGTCTGTTCTGAGAGAAGAGAAAAAAGAGGTCCACCGTTTTGCCTGTGTAGTTCGGTCTAATCAGTTACACTAATCCGCCTGAATGAAAGCCTTACTGATTTGCCTTTTGTTGATCTTGCCTGTGGCGAGTGCGGGATGTTTTTCACCTGTGCGAAAAGCCTCTCCTACGCCAAAAGCCTCCTCTGTTTCTCCGCTAGAACTAAAAGATATTGAGGAGGCTTGTAGAACTTTTTTTCCAAATTCTGAAGAGGATAAAAGAAGATGTATCAATGCAGCTCTTTTGGAAATACTGATGTCTCAATGAATCCGTAATATCTTTGTTCAACCCCCCCCCCCAGATTATCGTTTTCATAACTCTTTCATTCCCTTTTGTTTTATTATTTTCTTCACTTTACTATAATCAATGAAAGGTTCCTGATCGGTGACTTCACAATTTTTATCCGTTTCCTGAAGCAGATAAAGATCAATTTCTCCCTCTACTCTGGATTTTACAAAAAGATAAGTGTTTCCTCTTGGATCACCTACTGGGGTAACTGCTATAATTTTAAGCTTTCCGAGTTCTTTCATTCCCTCGGCATTCTTATTTATAAACATCTCATAAAGTTCCGGAAGTTTCCTAAGCTGTTCACACGCATTACTCGTACTTCCAAAACCAAAGATGCCAAGAACTATTACAGCAAACAAAATCAAAAATATTCTCATAAGATTATCACTACATAATGGAAGAAGGTGAACAAACTAGCCGCCGGATTCTATGCAAAGTTGAAGGGAGTAGGAATATACCTGCCTCCGTTCTTTAAAGTTCAATCTGGATACTACTGGTATTGTTTCCCTCATGGCAGTCTCTATTGCGTCTTTTGCAAATACTTTTGTCATCTCCACTGCTTCCTTCAGGGTCATGTATTCAGTCAACTCTTTTTGACGACTAAGAAGTTCTGTGTAGCAGGGATCAATTACGTACTGCATGATTTCCTTCCTGTATTTTTCACTAGCGGTAGCTGGATAGACCGAACAAAACACAGTTATCACAAGAATAGATAGAATTTTAAGCATAACTGCCCCCTTAAAAGTCACATTTGTCCATACAGCCCACCCATATTCCCCCTCTGTTTCTGATTTCGTATAGGTACCTATAGTTGTTACAGACTAATATGAATCCGAATTTACTTGGATCTAAAAAAACGGGCTTTCTCTTCGCAGCAGTTATGCTGTCACAACTCCAGCCATTTGAACGAACTATCCTGACCATATCCCCTATAATCCCCTCTTTCTCCTCAAAGTCATCTATATCTGCAAGCGGTTCTATTGGCGGTATTTGTTGAGAATTAGAGGGTAGAGGAACAAATACAAAAACCAGCAAAACAAAAACAATCCTTTTCATAGCAGCCTCCTCGACTCGACATACAGGGTCAGGTCTTGGCACTAATCAAAGGATTTAAGCATGCCGCTTATTTCCCTAGGACGGGTGCTGTATTCCATGAAGGCCCGACATAGGAGGGGCTCCTTCGATTAATAATTAGGAGTATAACGGGGGAAATAAAAGAACGCTAATAAGGAGAGGTTATAAAACACGGTAAATTGAGTGATTTATCAAAATGCCGTGCTATAATGACTAAAGAAGCGGAGGGGTGGGTATCGCTCAATTGATAGAGAACTCATTTTAGAAAGGAGTGGTGCTTAAGTTTTTTTCTTCGCAGGCAGAAGTTTCCGCTTCGCTTACCACTGGGTCTTTCTGAACTCCAAAGTAGTAGAGTAAACGGAAACGGAGGACAAATATTTGACCTGACAAGTAAGGATGGTAGCGTGGAAAAATAACAGATTTCCGAGGAAAAAATGTGCTATATCAGTAGGTTAATATCAACTTTAATTTTGTTAGTTGTTTTAATGGCCTTTTCGGTTCTTATTTCGAGCGATGCGACTGCACAAGAGGTCAAGAAGTCTGGATCTGGCATCTGCCACTGTCCAGGAAGCCAGTTTTATGATCGGACATCAAACTTCACGGCATTTGATACTCTTGAGGCCTGTTTAGCAAGTGGCGGGCGGGAGCCGAAAAGAGGTCAGGGTGATTGTTCTACGGTGTCTGGATCAAGTTCTACAGAGACCAGGCAAGACAACACCGACAATACTGTTCAGCAGATAGTCAAGAAATCTGGATCGGGTATCTGCCACTGTCCAGAGGGTCAGTTTTATGATCGGACATCAAACTTCACGGCATTTGATACCCTTGAAGCTTGTTTAGCAAGTGGCGGGCGGGAACCGAAAAGAGGTCAAGGGGTTTGCCCAACTGCACCTCATGGTAAATCTGTAATGTCTCTGCCAAAGCCTGGAAAGTATGACCGGAGCGTATTCGGAGTTTGGGAGGACGACGATAAGGACTGTCAAAATACACGCCATGAACGTTTAATTTCGCAATCCATTAACCCTGTAGAACTTTCTGAAGACAGCTGTTCTGTGGTCAGTGGACATTGGAAAGATCTGTATACAGGGAACACGTATACCGCTGCCAGCGATATGGAAATCGACCATGTGGTTCCGCTATTTTATGCTTGGCAACGTGGAGCGCATCTATGGGACGCAGCAACACAAAGAAGATTCGCAAATGATTTTGCAAATCTTTTGGCTGTTGCTAAATCTGCCAATCGATCAAAAGGTGCATCTGGGCCTCTTGAATGGCTTCCCGAATCAGAAGATTTTGCCTGTGAATATCTCTTGCGGTTTTCCCGTGTTATAAGACGTTACAATTTGGCATTATTATCTGAAGAATCCTCTGCATTCGAACGATTGATTACCGAAAAATGCGACTGAAAAAATCGATTTTTTTGCAAGATATGCAGAGTTTTGTCCCGACATCATCAAACAGCAACTTTCTTCTGTAATAAAGAAATTGTAGAAGGGTCGCTCTCCCGTTGATCTACAGGCCCGTATAAGGCTTATTAGGTGTTTCTTGATTTTTAGGAGCGGATACTTGTCCAATTCCGTTATACTTAAAGTCAAAATCCTTACCATCCATGGAAAAATAAATCAAACCCTCTATCAAACCAACTAAGGCAGGAATAAATGTCCAGCAAAATAAGATGTAAGCAATTCCCCAACCAATTCTGCCTAGATAAAATTTATGTATTCCAATACCTCCAAGAAATAAGGCTAGCAATCCGGCTACAGTTTTACTCCTATAATCATTTGTGTTTGTTTTCATCTCCTTTTCCTCTGCTACTTGAAGTTCAGTCTAATTCGGACAAAGAAATACACTTAAGACGCTGTCTAAATTTTGGGGACCACTCCTTGCCAACAACCGCAAAAAAGCACTAGAAACAAAACGAATATTCTCTCATAAGATTTTCTTTTCCGTTATTAGAAGTTGTGGTCTTCTGACTTAGTTTGAGTCTAATGGAAGATCAAATATGACATCTTCTTTCCCAAAAAATTTCTTGAAAAACTCCTTCCATAAACTTTTTATACTAGGAGTGAGATTTGCACTGGTTTCGTAGTTGTTATTCAGCAAAATCACCTTTATCGTGACACCGTCAATAAGAGTTCTCAGTTCTTCAGAAGTTCCCTCAATATATTTTCTGGTTGAAGGGGTTAACACTTTATCAAGACTGGGGCACTTATCTGGTTTCCATGAATTCCAACTTTTGCAGGAATTATAAAAAGATAGCCTGTCGGAATGTTGCATCATATCCGAGACGACAATTAGATTTCTCTCTTTATAACTACTTCCAAAGTCAAATTTCTTGAGTTCAAAGATATTCATTATTGTCTCGTATATTAAGCTGTTACCAGATTCTGTAGGTTTCTTAAAAATCGATTCAGAAAACTGATGTGCCTCATTAAAAAATTCCTTCCATTTCTTGTTGACACGAAGTTTCGACTCTTTCCACCGATTAATATTGTAATCGCAGTAATGTTTGGTTTTCTTACCCACTTTAGGTCTGCACTTAGCAAAAAGAAGGGGTTGGGATTCAGGACTTTCCTTACTTATCAACACATAAGAAAATTTGGTGAAAGGTTCATATTCTTTATAAAAATCATCGGAAAACACTTTCTGCTTGATACTCTCAATCTGCGCCTGTTCGAGTTTAGATGTTAAGTCCAGTATTACAAGAGTGTGCCCATGCTGTTCCCCGTCTTTTGGGCAGAACTTTTTGTCAAGTTCTTTGATTATTGGAAACTCAGAGCATGAGTCAGCTTCTCCCTTCGTGGTACATGACAAGATTGTGCTAGCGGCAATAATCAATAAGGAGATTTTAAGTAGGTTCATATTCTTTCTGAATCTCCTTTGTAGTAGTCAGCACAGTTTCTCTAAACTCCTCAACTTGCTCTGAGAACATATCAAAATCTTCTTCTATCTTCTGTTGAAAACCTCTACTTTTTTGCCTTCTTTCTTCATCCTCCATGTAAACATCTTTAGATGTATTGAAAACTTTGTGTGGATTCTTCTGATCATCCGTATACGAAAATGGACTGGTTTTCTTAAATCTCTCAGGATGTGGATACTTATCCTCTCTTCTTTCCTTGTTTGCGATCATATATTCTGCAAGCATATGGCCTATATCTTTCTCAGCAACTAGAATTTTCTTTTCGTACGAATCAAAACCGTTCTGTAATGAATTTGTTTCTTCACTCCAAGCCCTCACAGTGAGCATGAGGGTTGTCCTTAATTCTTCACTTTCTTTCCGTGTGGCACTGAAAATCTCTTGGATTGTGGAAACCATATTGTCAAGTCTTACTTCTATGTTTTTTCTGGATTTATTAAATGTGCGGGCATTTCTTCCATAACTTGGGTAAGGGTCATCGAGAAAATAACCATCCAGCAAGGAAAAAATGGCAAAGGCAAAACCTATTATTAACAAAATTAGACTTGCGAATTCTATGTTTACTGTCCACGGCATCAATATATTTCCAATTACATTGGTTTCTTGCCCAAGTTCCTCGACCTTCTGATGCCTAAATGCACCGTACATCCAGTTGAGGTAGAAGAATACAATTACGTGTAGAGCTAGAACCGATGCTGCAGCTATTCTGGCGAGTATATTTATATGCGTTATATATTTCAGAAGGTAATAACCTATTGCGAATGAAACAAAAACATTTATAGCTGCTACTCCAGCAGTGAGGGCCATTGCCTCGAATCCACCGCCCTCTAGGTAATCAGCAACGAGAAAGTTGTTTATTGCAATTTCAATGGCAAACAGAACGATAACAAGACCGAACTGGATAAGAAATTTCTGTGTAGAGACAGGGTATGGCATTCTTTTTAATCGATTCACCTTCTTAAACCATTCATGATTTTTGATGTTTCTATCATGTACTTTTTGCAATTGGGACAATTCTAGTTTTGCCTTGTCAATGCAATCTTGCACATTAGTGGTCAGATGATTATAGAATGTTTTGAAATTCTGAAGACTCAGAAAATCACTGTAGGAATTAATTCTATTCTCAAGTTGTGTAAAGTATTTAGAACCGATATCAGCCAGTTTGTGCTGATATTCGTTTGCGTCAGCCAGAATTTCGTTCTCTGTATCTGACCAGTTTTCGCCGGAGGGAATGCCAAAGTCTGCATCTTCTACTGCTTGCTTTCTAATCTCTCTTTCTTTTTCTTTTCCACGTCTGTCAAAATCCTTCCATTCAGGTGGATCAAGTTCCTCCCTGTCTCTAACCGGATTAAGTTCTGGTACAAAGAATGGTACATAGCGAAAATTCCCCTGTTGAGACATTTCTGTTCAGGCTCCTCTACTAACATTTTTTGTAAGGTATGGATAAAAAGACTACAATATTCTTGGGGGGGGGGGTCAAGTTGATTCAGATGAACCAAGATAAATTATTCATGTGGTGACAGAAGATTGCTTTCAGGGAAAAGTAGCCGTGCTCGCTCCTTCGGGGTTTCTGAAAGTAAAAAACGAGTCGGAAATGTTTGTGTTGATTTCCGGGATGCCGAGATCTATCACCGTGGTGTTTCCAAACACGTCAGCAGTTATGATCTTTTTCAGCATGTAGGTCTCCGAATCAACCGCTATAGTAACCTGCTTTGAGTTTTCCTGCGCGCTCTGCTTTGAGTCAAGGAGAATATTTCCCTGTTCATCCGTGCTTCCCGCGCCCTGGCGGACACTGAAAAGACGCTCAACATCCTCCAGTATTGAAATAACGGTATATGAGCCGAAGGAGTTCCCCCAGACGCTTCCGATATCCACTTCGGTAACCTGATTCTCCCTGCTGTCAAAGTACCGAAGCTTTTTTCCGTCGGAAACAATGGTGTCTTTCCAGGGCTGCTCGTACTGCCACTTCATCATCGCGGGCTTCTTGAACCACGCTCTGCCGGTGTAGACGGTTTTTTCCTTGAGCTCCTTTATCAGAGTCTCCTGGGTAAACGGGAAGCTGAGGTCTTTTATGGATGCGTATTTTTTCTGAATGGCTCCCGAAACGGCGGACGCGTCCCGGGTTCCCGCGGCTTGGGTGGCAAGCGGAAGGAGCATGCAGAGAAGTGCTGCGGTCAGTGCGATTTTCCTCAATTTCCCTCCCCCCTGTATGTTCTTATCATCTCCGCATGGACTTCCCTTGGTTTCCCCGCCGCGCCCTGAGGTCCTATGAGACCTTCTTTTTCCATTACCTCGATTATTCTGGCCGCGCGGTTATATCCTATCTTGAGCCTTCTCTGTATCATGGAGATGGATGCCTGTTCGGTTTCGGCTATTATCCCGAGCGCGGTTTCGTAAAGCTCGTCTTTTTCGTCTTCGCTCACTCCCGCGTTCTCATTGTCTGAGTCGTCTTTGGTTATTTCTTCCAGGTAGACCGGGTTTGCCTGGGACCTCAGAAAATCCGTTACCCGTTTTCTTTCATCGTCGGATATAAGCGCTCCCTGCAGTCTTAACAGATTGCTCCCACCGGAGGGGAGAAAGAGCATGTCTCCCTTTCCGAGCAGGGTCTCCGCTCCCCCGGTGTCAAGAATGATTCTTGAATCCACTTTTGAAGATACTAGAAAGGATATACGCGCCGGGAAGTTAGCCTTTATGAGTCCCGCCACCACGTCCGCCGAGGGGCGCTGGGTGGAGACTATTATATGTATTCCCGCCGCCCTGGCTTTCTGCGCGAGCCTTATTATCGAATCCTTGACGTCGCTTGGGGAAACCATCATCAGGTCGGCAAGCTCGTCTATGATGACGACTATGTAGGGAAGCCACCTGAGCTGTTTTTCCTCTATTTCAAGCGCCTCAAGATTCCTGTTGTAGCTGTCTATGTCCCTCACCCCTTCCTCGGAGAGCATCCTGTATCTTGAATCCATTTCCCCGACCAGCCACTTAAGGGCGGCCACGGCTTTTTTCGATTCGGTTACCACGGGGTGGAGCAGATGGGGAATGTCTTCGTATATTGAGAGCTCAAGCATCTTCGGGTCTATCATTATCATCTTGAGTTCATAGGGGGTTGCCCTGTATAGCAGGCTTGTGAGCGCGGCGTTTAGGAGCACGCTTTTGCCCGAGCCGGTAGTTCCGGCGATCATGAGATGTGGGGCGGTCTTAAGATCCATGTAGCGCGGTTTTCCGGATATGTCTTTTCCGAGGGCGACGGTGAGCATCGATTTATTCTCCGTAAACAGGCCGCTCTCGAAAAGTTCCCGCAGCACCACCGTCTCCCTGCTGTCGTTCGGCACCTCTATTCCGACCACGTCTTTTCCCGGTATGGGGGCTATGATTCTTATGCTGAGCGCCTTTAGGCCCATTGCCAGGTCGCCTTCAAGGGACGATATCCTGTTTATTTTTATTCCCGGGGCCGGCTTGTACTCAAACATCGTGATAACCGGGCCGGGACGTATTTCCATGACCTTTCCGGTTACTCCGAAGTCCGCGAGCTTTTCCTCGATCAAGGTGGCCTTCTGGTACATGGATTCCTTGTCTATCTCTACCGACGTGTCGATTTTCGGGTCAAGCAGATCAATTGCGGGGAGGGAGTAGTCAAGCCATCTGCTCTCGGGTGCGGCAGGTGGCGGTTCGGTTTGTTTTTCGGGAGAGGGAGGAGTGAAGACTATCTGCGGTTCCGTGTCGGTTTCCGCCCGGCTTCGCTGTTTTTTCTTTGCTGCGGGCGCTCTGCCTGTCTGCGCGGACATCCTGCGGCTTTGCCGTTTCTTCATGACTCGGCGGGTATTTGCCGTGGCCGTGCGTATCAGCGCACTTAAGGCCGAAAGAAGTTTTTTCACCGCAACGCGCAGAAGGTGAACGGTCTGCACTGCGCGGGCAAGCTTGATTTCCGTTATTATCAGTGCGGAGAGAAGTGTGATGATTATCGAGATGAAGTATGTTCCCAGGGTGCCTGAGATGTTCTGCGCGAATTCCCGTGAAATCCCAAAACCTATCCATCCGCCCGCCGGCGAGTAGCCCAGAAGGGAGTTCTCTGCGTAGATAAGCCCGAGCAGCGTTGTTGAGGAGAGAAGAAAAATAACGGTGGAGCCAAGCTTCCAGTATATTCTGCTGGCTGACTGTTTTTTCAGAATGGCGTATGATGAATAAAACATCAGTACGGGAAACACGAAGGAGAGAACGCCGAAAGAGGTTCCAAGCGAACGAGCCGCGTAAAGTCCCGCATTTCCCATGGCGTTTTTCGTGTCAATTTCAAGCAGGTTGCTGAACACCAGGAGGCTTACGAAGACGAATACGCCGAGGGCGAAGAAAAAAACCGCCATCACGTCTGCAAATACGCCTTTAGTGTCTTTGCCTTTCTCCATTTCCTATTCTGAAATAAAAACCCTCCGCACCCGGGCGAAAGAAAAAACCCTTGCTGCCTAAAAGGCGATTGCGGTGAGGAGAGTGTTTGAGGCCTGCGCCGCCAGATCCCACGACATGAAAGGAAATATACCGAAAAAAACCGTGACTGCGGTAAGCACGGCAATTGTAGCTCCCGAAAGCGGTTTGCTTGCACTTGCCCCGTAGCTGTCTTCCTTCATAAACGCGTAGACGAGCACCTTGAGGTAGTAATACGCGGAGATTACGCTTGCTATTATTCCTATTACTGCAAGCGGCGTCAGATTGGCGTCAACCGCGGCTAAAAATACCCTGTATTTTCCGAAAAATCCTATAGTCGGCGGGATTCCCGCAAGTGAGAACATAAATACTCCAAGTGCGAGCGATGCCGCCGGTTTTCTGCTCCAGAGTCCCGATATTCTCTCGAAAGTGTCGCAGTCGCTTCCCTCCCTGCTTGCGTAGGCGAGGATTCCGAAAGCCCCGAGGTTCATAAAAGTATAGGCAAACAGATAGTAAAGGACGCTTCCGCTTCCGACCGAAGTATCCGAGAGAACCGCCGCCACCCCGACGAGGGCGTATCCCGCGTGCGCAACGCTTGAGTAGGCAAGCATCCTCTTTACGCTTTTTTGATATATGGCGGCTATGTTTCCCACTACCATGGTCAGCACCGCAGCGATCTGCACCGCGGCCATCATGTGATTTTCAAACTCCGCAGCGGAGCCGAGAAATATTCTCAGCAGCAGCACGAAAGCCGCCGCCTTTACCGCAACGGACATGTATCCCGTAACGGTGAGAGGAGCTCCGTCGTAGATATCGGGTACCCACTGGTGAAGCGGCACAGCTCCTATCTTGAAAATGACTCCCACTGCCACAAAGGCTGCTCCGCAGACATACATCGGGAGATTCCCTGGATTTCTTGCAATTTCCTCAAGAAAAGTGGAACCGGTAGCCCCGTAGAGAAGGGCGATTCCGAAAAGCAGCACCGCAGAAGAGAATCCGCCCAGAACGAGGTATTTTACGCCTGATTCCGTCGAGTCGAGGGACCTGCTTCTGAACCCCGAGAGTATGTAGACGGCGATTGACATGATTTCGAATCCCACAAAAAGCGTCATGAGTTCGACCGAGGAAGCGAGAATCATCATCCCGCTCGTGCAGAAAAGCACAAGCGCGTAGAACTCAGGAAGCCATTGCGTGCGTCCCTCGAGGTGGTCTTTTGAAAAAAGGATAGTCGCAAGCGCCGCCAGGAGGAAAAGGGAGTTAAAATAGGCTGAGAAGGAATCGATTACCAGCGCACCGGAAAACGCGGAACTTTCGCCGGAGAACCTGGAGAAGTTAAGGACGAGGGAGAGTACGGTTCCTGAGATTGCCAGGAGAAAAAGCGAACCCTTCCATCTTTTTTTCAGAATCGGGGCGCAGATGAGTATGAGCAGGCCGGCGAGTATGAGTACGCACTCGGGAAGGATAGCCAGCGTACTTTCAAACAGAACCTGAATGTTCATAGTTGCGTTTCTCCCGGTATGTGAGGTCCCTTCCGGGTCCCGGTTGTTTTCTTCATTATATCAGTCGGGGTCTTTAACCACTTCGAACTTCCTTTCTTCAAACTGGAAGCTCTGTTCGTCAATGTACCATATTCTCGCGTCGGCGAACTTCCCGCGGTTTACCGAGAAGATTATATACGCCCATCCGGGTGATGCCACCTGCCTGTCAGTCTCCGAAGGCGCCGAAGGGTGGTCCGGATGCGAGTGGTATATGCCGAGAATCTCAAGACCGTTTTTCCTCGCCCACGAATCTGCCTCTATGTAGGAACGCGGATCAAGTTCGTAACGGTCCCTCAGACGCTTGCTGTCAATGTTTGCTGTTTCCTTAAATGCCGTTTCGGATTCGTCGTCAGAGACCAGATTGGCGCATTTGCTAAAGTGAGTGACGGTATCTTCTTTCCCGATCATCACTCCGCATACTTCGTAAGGATAGCCGGATTCCGCGTCCCGTGTCATGCCCAGATAGGCCGATCTGTATATTCTTACCACCAGAGTCTTTCGCTCAGGTATCTTCTGCCCGAGTCGGGGAGAATAGTTACGAGCACTCCTTCTTTCAGTTTTTTCGCGTACTCAAGTGTTACGCAGACCGCGGCTCCCCCCGAGTGACCCACGAATATCCCCTCGTTATCCATCAGCCGCTCCATCATTTCATACGCTTTCTCAGTCGAAATGAAGACAACTTCATCGGCTGCTTCCTCGTTGTATATGCCGGGAACTATTGAAGTGGGCATATGTTTCATGCCCTCAAGTCCGTGAAGGCTCTCTTCAGGCTGAATCGCGATTGTCTTTATATCGGGATTGTATTCTTTAAGCCTTTTTCCGGTTCCCATGAAGGTTCCCGATGTGCCGAGTCCTGCGAGAAAATGGGTCACGGCGCCATCTGTCTGCTCCCATATCTCGGGCGCGGTCGTCTCGTAGTGAGCCAGGAGGTTGTTGATGTTGTTGTACTGATCCGGCATGAAATATTTATCGGGATTATCCGCTTTTAGTGCGTGAGCCATCCTTATCGCTCCGTCGGAACCTTCAAGAGGGCTTGAGAAGGTTATTTTCGCCCCGTAGGCTTCGATCGCTTTTTTTCTCTCGGTATTTACGTTCTCAGGCGTCACGATCTCAACCTCGTACCCGAGTGAGGCGCCGAGCATCGCGTACGCGATCGCTGTGTTTCCGGAAGAGGAGTCCATAATGACCTTGTCTTTTGTGAGTTCGCCTGAGCGGATGGCTTCGAGGATCATTCTGCGGGCGGCGCGGTCTTTTATTGAGCCTCCCGGGTTAAACCACTCGGCCTTTGCGTAAATGCTGACTCCAGAAGAGCACTCTTTTGCTGTCTCGGAAAGTTCCAGAAGAGGGGTGTTGCCTATAAGGTCAACCACCGATTCGACTCTTGAACCTCCGGCGGTGGAGGTTCCGGCTTCGGATCTATACATATTAGCAGCGCTCGATGATTACCTTGTGATAGCGGCCTTCTTCTTTTTCTATGGAGAGAACCTTGTGACCTTCCTGCTGGACGCTTCTCGGGAGATTGGAGAGAGGTTCTCCTTCGCAGAGCCTTACTTCAAGGACTTCCCCCTGCTTCATCTGCTCAAGCTTGAGCTTGGTTTTGACAAACGTCATCGGACAGATGTAGTCGGTTATGTCTATTCTTTCCTTGCTCTGCGTACTGTCCATTCTGAAAACCTCGTGCGTGATTTCCCGTTAAGACTAACACAGTCTGTCGTTTACTCAACATGTACGCGCGGAAACTTCGGGAGGATAGCTACAAGTCTTGTAATCGCCGAAGCAGTGCCGCGGCATGCGGGCATGCGGCCTTCACAAGCAATGGATTTGTCTTTGCGAGCAATTCAAAAGAGATTTTGCCCTTGGAGTAGGGTTTTCTGCATTTCGAGGTGGCTTTTTTAAGTGTTCCATAGACAGTTTCTTTTGGTACCTGTTCTAAATGTGGCCATTGCCTGACAGCATTTCTGTCAAATTGTGTGCCGAAAAAAGACTTCAATGTGTCCTGGTCGGCGAGAAACCAGGTTTCCATGCATTGAACCATAAGGAATGCCTGATCACTCTGCGCGTGTTCGGGACAATGCCAGTTGTCATTTTTTTTAAGGTGCTCCCAAGCTGAGGTTCCCTCGTCAACCGCAGACTCGCTATCGACCAGGAGCATGGGGACAATTCCATAGGAGAGTTCTTCAGTTGCTCTTTTGAATTTCCGGAAAGTCTGTTCGCGGCCTCCTCCATGCACAATTTTAATATTGTGGACTTCGGCCGCTTCAAAGAATCTTCGCCAGCCTTGGCGAAAAGATATTCCAAGAGCTTTGGACTTGCTTCCCCCTCCCTCAATATAAAGTTTAGCCTCTACCACCTGTTACCGCCTAATTCTCCTGAAGTCCACAGGTGCCCGAGGCGATACTCTTCAAGCCATTTTGCAGTCTCTTCTCCGTCAAGACGTCGCATCTCTGTTTGTCCGTTATTCTTTTCGCAGATTACTATGCTCTGCGGATTGTCATTGAGGGCGTCAACTAATACGTCGGAGTGGGTCGTTACGATCAACTGGGTACGGTCTGAAGCTTTTACCAGCAGATCGCTTAACGTTGGCAGCAAGTCAGGGTGAATGCCGAGCTCAGGCTCCTCAATCACCACAAGAGGCGGTGGGTCCGGGTGCAACAGGATGCTCAGGAGACACAGGTAGCGTAATGTTCCATCCGACAAACGCGTGATAGGAATCAAGCGGTTGTCATTTTCTTCCAGGTGAAGTGTCATTGATCCCCCGGCAACGGAGCATTCAATGCCGATAATGCCATCAAAAAGCTTGCACAACTCTGCCACCAGCTCTCTCTTTGTCTCTCCGTGAAAATTCGAGAGGATAAGAGGCAGGTTAGCACCTCCATCATTAAGAAAGTCGGCGCGGTCATGTGTGCTCTGATTTCTTCGCAACTCAGACGAAGGTCCAAACGACCAGTTTCTGTAAAGACGGATTTTACTGTACTGTTCTTTCAGATGCCAGAGTCCCGGATAATCGGGGGTGGCAATATAAGACAGCAAAGACTGTTCCGGATGAAGTTCTTCTGCGAAGTTCACTGCACCGTCGCGGCAAACGGCAAACAGCTTAGGAGTTGACCATTCACCATTTTTCTTCCCTGAATCCCCCTGCTCAGCTTCCGCATTGGCTCTTGAAATTTCGAGAGATATCTGCTCATCTCTGGGAGGACGATAGTAGGAGAGTGCCTCACGTTCGCTGCTGTGGGTCTGGCAAGGTTCAACTTGCTCATTGATTACTTTTGGTTGACCATTTCTCTGCGCCATTGTTAGCTTATGTCGTAGCGTGCCGCCTGGCGGATAATCAACCCAGGCTTCTATAGAGAAAGAATCAGGTGCTTTGGGGCCTTTCCATATCCATTCCCCGGTACCGCCCATGCGGGATATTGGTTCTGAAATACCTCTTGGCGTCTCGCGTAGCAAAGCTACTGCCTCAAGAAAATTTGATTTCCCCGACCCGTTTGGGCCTATAAGCACATTCAGTGGTTCCATGGGCAGATCAACACCATCGGGACCAAATGACAAAAAGCCTGAGATTTTTAGTTTTTCAATAAGCATGTATTTTCCACTGCGGATATGCAGGACAGAGTTTGGCTCCGATTAAAAAACCACTTTTCCAGTTATCACTTTTAAGAAGATTATACCTAAATTTCAGAGTGTAGAGGGTGTTGGCGAACGCGAGACCCGATTTTTTCATAAGAGGTTCCGGTCTTTATTCGGAACTTCTGCACTGCAAGCACTCAATTCACGTCAAAGAGTCAATCAAGATCGTAATCAGGATGTCGCCGGGGGACAGGACGAAGGTCAGGATCGCTGCCTTTAAGCTCGGCAAGCCGTAGAGAACTCTCCCTGCTTTTACGTGACTTTATCCAGAACACGACGCTCTCGAACATTTTCCTGCCGTCCTCGGAGCCAAACACACTTTCAGCGGAGCGCTCGGGGTGGGGCATCATCCCAAGCACGTTGCCCTGGGCATTTGCCACGCCTGCTATTGCGTCCCGGGCCCCGCTCGGGTTTGCCGCGTCGTCGTACTCTCCATCCGGACCGCAGTAGCGAAGAACAGTCCTCGGAGCCACCCCCGCTTCCGGCACGAAGTTTCCCTGCGCGTTCGCGACCGGCAGTTTCAGCACTTCTCCCTCGCTGAGAAGACATGTAAAGGGCGTATCGGTATCTTCGACCTTCACGTTTGTCCATCTGCAGACGAATTTCAGTGAGGAGTTGTGTATGAATGCTCCGGGAAGAAGTCCCGATTCAACAAGAATCTGAAATCCGTTGCATATCCCTATTATGGGAACTCCCTCGGCGGCGAGCCGCGCCAGCGGATCCATGACAGGAGAGAAACGGGCTATGGCCCCCGCCCGCAGGTAGTCCCCGTAGGAAAACCCGCCCGGCACTACGACGCAGTCGATTCCCTCAAGGGAAGTCTCCTCGTGCCATATAAGTTCGCAGGGCTGCCCCAGAATTTCTTTTACAGCGTGATAGCAGTCGCCCTCGCAGTTAGAACCCGGAAAGAAGAGAACTCCGAAACTTGGCATCTTATTTCTCCACTACATCCACTGAAGAATCTTCGATTACAGGGTTGGAAAGGAGTTTCCGGCACATCTCATCCGCTTTGCGGCTTACATCTTCGGCGGATTCACCCTCCATTGTGAGTTCGACGACTTTGCCCACCCTTGCGTCCGAGACCCCGTTGAATCCGAGATCCGAAAGAGCGTTAAGCACCGCCTTGCCCTGGGGATCGAGCACCACGGGCTTCAGCTTAACCTCTATTTTTACAGAAAACTGCTTCATCTCCTGTTTCCTTCCTCCGGTGTGAATTCCGCGGGATATTACCCGCGCTCAAGCAGCATGCCAACAATTCTCTCAAGCTCCTCGGGAGAATAGTACTCTATTTCTATTTTTCCTCTTTTTTTGTTATGGCTTATTCTTACCTTGGTTGAGAATTTCCCGGCAAGCTCTTCTGTAAGTTCCCTGGTGAAGATATCTTCTTCCGGTTCCCCCGGGACTGGCTCAGCGGGCGGTACGGCATCTCCGCTTCTTTTTTTTACAAGCGCTTCGGTTTCCCTTACTGTAAGACTTTTTTTCAGCACTTCGCCAAGAAGGGAATCCATTTCCTCAAAAGAAGAAGCGCCAAGAAGCGCTCTTGCGTGTCCCGCCGTTATTGTGCCTGAAACAAGCGCTTCTTTTGCTTTCCCTGAGAGCTTAAGAAGCCTCAGCTGGTTCGTGATGACCGAGCGGTTTTTCCCCGTTTTCCTGGCTATTTCGTCATGGGTAAGACCGAAGCGCTGCGCGAGCTTCTCATAAGCCTCAGCTTCTTCGATGGGATTTAAGTCCTCTCTCTGTATGTTCTCTATGAGAGTCAGTTCCGCAACGTCCTGATCGGTGGCGGTTCTTATCACGACGGGCAGCTTGTCGAGTCCGGCCATCTTTGCCGCTCTCCACCTGCGTTCCCCGGCCACTATTTCAAAGCCGCCGTTTTCCTTGCGGACTATAAGCGGCTGTATAATTCCGTTTTCCTTTATGGACTCCGCGAGTTCCCCAAGAGCGTCCTGTTCAAACTGCTTTCTCGGCTGCGAGGGATTAGGCTTAAGCAGATCCGTATTCACCATCCGGTACCCGGTTGATTCTGTTTCCAGATTCTTTGGAATAAGGGAGTCAAGTCCTCTGCCCAGGCTTCGTTTTTTCACGTCAGTTAACCTCCTCCCTGCTTATTATCTCATTTGCCAGTTTCATGTAATTCTGCGCTCCGCTCGACTTGATTTCGTAAAGCAGAAGAGGTTTTCCGTGGCTCGGCGCTTCGGCGAGTCTCACGTTCCTGCTTATTACGGTGTCAAAGGTCTTTTCGCTGAAGTGGCTCCTTACGTCCTCGGCCACTGAGTGACATATGTTATTACGGGAATCGAACATCGTCAAAAGATAGCCTTCAACCTCGAGTGAAGGATTGAGTCTTTGTTTTGCGAGCGATATGGTCGTCTGCAGTTGGCCTATTCCTTCAAGCGCGTAGTATTCGCACTGAACGGGTATTAGCACCCGGTCGGCTGCGGCGAGCGCGTTTATGGTAAGCAGACTTAGAGACGGCGGGGCGTCTATGAAGATGTAATCATATTCGGCACTTATCTCATCAATAACCCTTTTGAGGCGGTATTCCCTGCCATCCGTCTCTATAAGGTGAATCTCGGCCCCCGTGAGTTCGTGGTTCGCCGGACACAGGTGCAGATAGCTGTTCAGAAGCTCCGGGTAGACATCAATTACGGTGTCTGTGAGCCTCGCTTCTCCAAGTATGACGCTGCAGATGTTTTTCGAATTAACCGATTCCTTGTCAATGCCGAGTCCACCGGTCGCATTTCCCTGCGAGTCAAGATCTATTAGAAGCGTTCGGCGGTTTGCCACCGCCAGAGAGGCTGAAAGGTTGACCGCGGTCGTGGTTTTACCGACTCCCCCTTTCTGATTTACTACGCATATTACTTTTGACATTTGGTTATAAAAAAATGATAAACTTGCGGATGGTATCAGTCAAATAAGTTGTTGAATATCCGCCCCTGCCGGCGGGGTTTCCGGGGAGTTAGCCTTGATAAACAGGATATGTGTTGTTTTTTCCACTTTTTTCGGGGTGGGATACGTGCCCGGAGCCCCCGGAACCGCGGGAACTCTCGCAGCGGTGGGAGTCGTGTACCTGCTCTGCCTCGCGGGTGGCACAGTTTTTTATTCGGCATTCACGCTTGGACTGATCCTTGTCTCTTTTATAGCCGCTGGCCGCTGCGTGTCGATTTTTAAAAGGGAAGATCCGCCCGAAGTGGTGATTGATGAGGTATGCGGATTCCTAGTGTGCATGCTTTTCATAACGCCGGATCCGCTTAACCTTGCAATCGGCTTTTTCCTTTTCAGATTTTTCGATATAGCAAAGCCGTTTCTGATAAGAAAGGTCGAGAGGCTCCCGGGTGGGTACGGTATCGTTATGGATGATGTTCTGGCCGGGGTGTACGCCAATCTCTGCCTTCAGGTACTTGTCCGGCTCTATTGATGATGCCCGCCGTGTTTTTCATGGAATAGGGTTTCACGCGTAAAGCAGAAACGGATTCTGCACAGTTACCGTGCTGTACGTGCGGCCGTGCTGGAAATCTTCTGAGAACAGTACCCTTATGCCGTTAACCTCCGCGTAGGCCCATATGTGAGCATCAAACCATGACAGTCCGTATGCCGCCGCCCCATGCAGAGCCACTCTCAGCACAGATTCATCAGGATAAATAATCTGGAACAGAGCCATCAGTTCTTCTGCTTCGCGTATTGCTTCAGGAAGATCAAGTATACGGTTTTCTGGTTTTCCTCGGGTTGTTGCCGCGACGAACTCAATGATTGACTGGTGTGTGATGAAAGGACGTTTGCCAGTTATGGCGCCGCGAAGAACACTCTCAGCGATCCGTTGCTTGTCCGGGAATCGGTCGTCGTAACAATAGATCAGTATGTTGGTGTCAATCAGCATTTGGGCTGCCCCGAGTGTAGAGTTCCTCCCGGGTCCAGCCTCGCTCAGTTGCTCTGGCCCGCGGCCTTGCCGCTTCGCGGGCTCGTTGTCGGGCCATTGCCTCATCAAATATGCGCAGACGCGTTTCGGTGTCGAGTTCCTTTTTCTGCGTCCGGGCACTAGGGGGTATCACGCGGATGGTTTCTCCGGCTTCCTCAAAACGTATATCATCTCCTGGCCGGATCCCATAACGCTCGGCAATTGCTTTTGGCACCGTTATGCAGTTTACTGCTTACTTTAGCCATATCCTTACTTTATCAAAGAAAATTTCTTTGTCAATGGTGTTAAGTATTCCCGTAGTCGTATTAATGCCAAGAAGCGGCACCAGCCAGATTCGCTTGTTTACAAAACTGGATTTTGAGATTCACAGTTTTTCGCGGATTTCCGAAATAGATTTCATCTGCAGGCCGCCCCGGATTCTTAGTCATTTCGTACGCGTATGTTGTCAAGTTCATGAAAGAGAAATGGAATTCTGGTCAGAGGCGATCAGCCCATTTGGCGAATCCGTTCACCCGAGTGTGACGGAAAATACATTGAGTTCCCTGATTTGCAAAAAGCTTGGGTGGTTATTCTCCTATGAGCGCAAAACTCAGGTTGACCTAACTTAGAATCTATTTGATTCGTTTCAGTCAAGCACGTCAGACGCAGTATTCCCTCCAGTTTCCTTATAAAAACCCTGTTTTCGATCAAAACACACTGAATCCTATGGTTTTTCGGCCTTAGCATATTATAGCATCGGGAAGGAGGTCTATATGCTCTCAATCACAGACTCAGCGAAAGCCCTACGAGCCTACTTTAAAAAAAACCGTCGGGGAACCTTATTGCCTCAGTCACAGATTTGATGCTCTTGCAGCTACGCGTTTCGGTGTCCGAGTTCGGCTTTTTCTCTGCGTCCGGGGATATACACTTAAAGGTGGGTATCAGAAGAAGATTACGCGGGAGGTGGGGGCGTCTATTTGTATCTCAGTGTCAAGAGGGATCGATGTGAAGAACAGAAGGCGGCGCGGCATCAGTTTCGCGTCCCCGGTGGCGAACAGTCCGGGGTGGCTGGTTATTGATGTATTGACCACAGCTATACGTGATTACAAGCTTGAGCCCGGATCGTCAGGTCGCTTGGGGACAGGGGACTCCCATAGCAGATTCTTTCTGTGTTTACGGCGCAATACCTGATTGGCACAATTGCGTCGTACGCGCGCACTGGGGTTGAGCAGTTTCCAGTTGCCCCTGAGTTTAAATTTCAACCTGATGCTGCGTACAAGACCCAAAGACGCACCGTGGTCACTCTTCACATCGGCAAGTTCCATGCCGTTTTGAGGTACCGGTACTGCTCGTGGTGCGGGAATGTGTTAAGACCCGAGGAGCTTGATCGTCTTGTTGCCCCGCATTGCAAGTTCGGGTTTGACGTGATCGAATATATTGGGCGGGCGCGTTTTGAACGTTCTCAAAGTCAGCATGCTATTCAGTGTGAGTTGAAGACGCTCCACGTAGATATCTCGTTACGCGAGATAGAAGTTCCGGCGGTATCGTATACCTTGTAACAGCGAATCACTGTTGAATGCCAAATGAAGCGGCACCGAGCCCGCAGATTCGGGTCTTGTTTACATCAAAATCCCCTGGAGAATTCAGCGGGAATCATTCCCTTTCTTCAGAATCCGCAGCGCTTCGGGGACAGATATGGGCGCCGCTATTATCGGCGGAAGAGGTTTCCGATGTGCCCGATACCATGCCACTTCCATTTTTTAAGAGACATAGGGAAGGATTTGATGAGCGGTGAGTACGATACGATACGGCGGCGGATGCGCAAGCACAATGTGCGTGGGACGCTGCGTAAGATGATAAGAGAATTAAAAGCGGAGATTGAGGACAATCCTGTATGGATGGACAGTCTCAACTCTTATCTGAGGGCGAATGAGGCGCAGCGTGAAGAGATGAACTTGTCAGCAATTCTGGAGGCCTATCTGCTCGTTGCATGGATTGTGGAGGCCACAAGTCAGTCAGACGGCCTGGGTTTTCCGTTTGACCGACCTCATTTAGACATTTACCAGCGGCTGGCACAGGCTTATCCTGTGAAAAAACTCAAGACACAGATGTCTTCTCCTCTCTCAATGAAGATAATTCTGTTGCCCCTGTACGACGCGCTTAATGATTCGGTGTTTTGAACAGGGTTTCTTCCATACAAGGAAAAATGGAGGTGTTTGACCGGCTCCGGGATGCGATGCGAATCGCTTTGCCGGACAGCAATAGTGGTCTTAACGATACGGGTGAAACAGATATACGAACCATAAGGGAACGAGTAACTGCGTTTCGTAATGATGAACAGATTGAGCGTCTTGGGGCTGAGGAGAAGGATTACGCAAAGATGATTAAGCAGATTGACAAATACTGGGGCAAGCTTTTTACAGAACCTCTGATTGTGATCTGTGCCAGAGGCACAATCGAGATTCAACCGCAACGTACCAACAACCTGATGGAGCAATTCTTTCGGGGTATGAAACGCGATGAGCGCAGGAAGGGAGGCAACTGTTCATTGGAGCGTACATTGACCACCATGAAAGATGTGCCGTTGAGCAGGAATCTTGGGAATTCGGACTTTCAGATTATTCTCAAAGGAGAAGAAACCCTGGCGCAGTGTTTTGCCAATTTGAGGGAAGGTTATCAGGAAAGGAGTAAAAGACGTGAAGAAAGCTGTGCGGAAGTATCCCGAAAACATGAGAAAAATCTTCAATATCCCGGACCTTCCTGCCCGGCTGAATCACTTCCCATACTCCAATCCCGGCAAAGAAAAACCGGAATCTAACCAAACTTTGCACCCATAGTGCGGAATCGGGTAACATACAATGATAATAGGGACTTGGAAATACCGGACGGAAGTGTTCGAGACGGGGCATAAGGCGCTTGATACGACCAATGCTTAGCCTTGACCGAAATCCGCACCCTCGACCCCGAGCGAGATCGGGTGTTCCGTGGCGTACCCGCTTGCGTGGACAAGGCGTCTCGGCCTTTTTTCAGGTGCGTGAAGGAGAAAGAGAAGAAGAGGTTTACTGTTTCAGGAGGAACGCAAGTTGGTGTGCCATAGAGGACACCTGGTTCGGCTGGAGTTTTGTGAGAACCGAGAGGAGGCGAGATGATTCCCATCATAGAGGAGCGGGCCGAGGAGCTGAAACGTCTTTGCCTTCATTACGGGGTTCGGCGGCTTGACCTGTTCGGTTCGGCCGCAACCGGGCGGTATGACCTGAAAAAGAGCGACCTGGACTTTCTGGTCGAATTTCAGCCATCGGCCTTCGACGCTTATGCGGATGCCTACTTCGGCTTGCTTGAGGCTCTCGGGCAACTTTTTGGGCGGCCCGTCGACCTGATAGTGGGGTCGGCCATCAAGAACCCTTACTTCCTGCAATCGGTGGAGCAGACGAGGATTCCTGTCTATGAAGCTTGAGACTCTAAAGTACCTGTATGACATTCAGCGCGCTACCGATCTCTTGAGAGAGTTCGCAAGCGGCAAGACGTTTGTGAACTATGAAGGTGACTCCATGTTGCGGTCGGCCGTGGAGCGCCAGTTCGAGATCATTGGCGAGGCGATGACCAGTCTTGCAAGAATCGACGAACCGACAGTTGACAGAATCAGCCACTATCGGCGCATTATCGCCTTCCGCAATGTCCTGATTCACGGATACGCCGATGTAGATAACCGTTTGGTGTGGGATGTGATTAAGACCGATCTCCCAGTCCTCAAACGCGAGGTTGACGCCATCCTGAAGGATGTCGAATGTGATGACTGAGTTAAACTCATAGTGCTTGCCATCTCAATTGCTTGCCAGGTGAAAATCTAACTCCTGCTGCTTATCACGACCTCTGTGGACAGTTGCAATTGATTAAGCTTCTTAGAGGAATCGGTATATGTCCTTGAGGGTTTCAGGGAACTTGTCTTCCCGCGGAGTTTTCTTTCCAGTTAAAATTACCCGACAATGTGCGTTGAAGTAATCACAACCGGAAATGAGATAATGAGCGGCCTTACCCGGGATACCAATTTCAGCTGGGTAGCCGCGGAGTTTTCCTCATCCGGTATTGAAGTTAAATATCACTGCGCAGTTGCCGATGATCTTGAAGATCTTATCGCTTCTTTTACCACGGCTTCAAAGAGAGCCAGATTTGTAATAGTCACAGGAGGTCTGGGTCCCACAGAGGATGATCTGAGCGCGCTTGCTGCCTCGAAGTTTCTTGGAACTACCCTTGTTTTCAATACGGCGGTCTATCAGGACATCGCCCTGAAACTCAGGGAAAGGGGTAGAGAGCCCAATGTTCACCATGAAAAACAGGCCATGTTGCCTGAGAAAGCTAGGGTCATTGAAAATTCCGTAGGCACGGCCGCGGGCTTCAGTTTTCTCTCCGCCAACTCGAAATTCTACTTCCTCCCTGGTGTGCCAAGAGAATTCAGGCATATGTTCAGAGAACATGTTCTCCCGGATATAATCGGCGGTGCGGAAAAAGGAACCATCCTGCGCACAAGAGTGCTAAGGACCTTCGGACTTGGCGAATCCGAGGTGGCGGAGAAACTGGGAGACTTCTCCCCCGAAGGGGTGGATGTCGGGTACAGGATACGTCTGCCCGAGGTCCATGTCCGGCTTGTGGCCTCGGGTGATGACGGCGAGGTGCTTGATTCGCTGCTGCGCGATGCCTGTGCGCAGGCAAAAGAAAGACTTGGAGACTTTCTTTTTTCCCAGGAGGACGAATCCCTTGAAGAGGTGACGGCATCTTTGTTGTTTGAAAAAGACCTGACCCTGTCTGTTGCGGAGTCCTGCACGGGAGGGCTTTGCTCGAGCCTGTTTACGGACATTCCCGGAAGTTCCGCTTATTTTCTGGGCGGAGCAGTGGTTTACAGCAACCGCTCCAAGGAGAGTATTCTGGGAGTAAGTCCCGAGACTCTCGAGCGCTTCGGAGCGGTGAGCGAGCAGGTGGTTTCAGAGATGGCCCGAGGAGCTAGGGAGCTTTTCAGAAGCGATATAGGAGTTTCCATATCCGGAATCGCAGGTCCGGGGGGAGGAACCCCGGAGAAGCCCGTTGGTACGGTGTGGTTCGGATTCAGCCATGTTTCCTCGGGGACTTTCTGCGAGAAGCGGAATTTTGCCGGGACGAGAGATGAGATAAAAAGCTTTGCCGCTTCCACCGCCATCGATATGGTTAGGAAGTTCTGTCTGGATTATGTAGAATAGCACTTTCAGAATCCTGAAAACCGAAACGGAGATTAAGACGGAATGAGCGATACTGACCAGAAGAACAAGAACATAGACGTAGCCATCAGCACCATAGAGAAGCAGTTTGGAAAGGGTTCCATAATGAGACTGGGGGAGGATGCTTCCCTCGCGGACATTCCTGTTATCACCTCGGGTTCCCTTGGACTTGACATAGCCCTTGGGGTCGGGGGTTTTCCCAGGGGCAGGATTGTCGAGGTTTATGGCCCCGAGGCCTCGGGTAAGACCACCATAGCGCTCCACGCCATTGCCGAGGCGCAGAAGGCGGGAGGAATAACCGCGTTTGTCGATGCCGAACACGCTCTTTCCACAAGCTACGCTGCGGCACTTGGGATCAAGGTTGAGGATCTTCTTATTTCGCAGCCTGATTTCGGAGAACAGGCGCTTGAAATCATAGATACTCTCATAAGAAGCAACGCTGTTGATCTCATAGTGCTTGATTCGGTTGCGGCCCTTACCCCCCGGGCTGAAATTGAAGGAGAGATGGGAGACACGCATGTGGGTCTTCAGGCGAGACTGATGTCGCAGGCGCTTCGCAAGATAACGGCCAATGTGAGCCGCTCCAAGACCATAGTGATTTTCGTTAACCAGCTTCGCATGAAGATCGGGGTTCCGGCGTACATGAACCCCGAGACCACAACCGGGGGCAATGCGCTCCGGTTCTACTCATCGGTGAGAATTGACATAAGGCGTATAGGGTCCCTTAAGGATGGCGACCGTATAATTGGCAACAGGGTCAGGGCGAAGCTTGTCAAAAACAAGGTTGCTCCGCCTTTTCGGGAAGCGGAATTCGAAGTGGTTTTCGGGAGGGGAATATCGAAGCTTGGGGAGCTTGTGGATCTTGGAACTAAATTCAACGTGGTAAAGAAAAGCGGGACCTGGTATTCCTATGACGGGGAGAGGATGGGGCAGGGCAGGGAGAACTCCAAGAAGTTTCTGCACGAAAACCCGGAAATTCGCGAAAAAATACGAGACGAGATCATAAAAGCCTCGAGGATGGGTTCTTCTGAGGAAGCGGAGTAACCGCAAACCTCGAGCGGAATAGTCTCCGGTGTGCTGAATTTACTCAATCCGAGCGCATAAACGTCACGTCTTAATGCCTCGTTTTTAGCCAAGAATATAGATATGAAAATTCTGGGAATCGAAACGTCTACTTTCTCGGGAAGCGTGTCAGTATGCGATGAAGACGCTATTCTCTGCGAATATGTTTTCAATACCGGTCCAAGGCATAACGAGGTGCTTATCCCCACGATCGAGCGGCTTCTCTCGGATTGCGGGCTCGGAAAAAATGATCTGGACACAGTATGCGTTTCTGTAGGTCCGGGTTCCTTTACCTCTCTTCGCATAGGAGTATCCACCGCGAAGGCCCTTTGCTATTCTCTGGGAGCGGACTTAGTGGGAGTTCCATCGCTTGAGATTCTTGCCTCGAACGCGCTTTGGTGTGGAAACAGCGTGTGCGCCATAACCGACGCTGGCAGAGGAGAGGTTTTCCTTTCGTTTCATGATCCGAAAAGCGCAGAGATGACCCCCGCGGAAATTGCCACGCCTGAGTCTGTGTGCGCCAGTGGCAAGAAAAAGACTGTTTTTGTGGGCAGCGGGGCCCTGCTCCACGAAAATCTTATACGGGATGCCTTGGGAGAGAGGGCCGTGTTTCTGCCCGCGAATCTGAATACCCCGAGAGCATCCGGCTGCGCGCTTCTGGGAAGAAAAAAGATTCTCTCCGGACAAAAGGACGATCCCTTCACTTTAACCCCTTTTTATCTTCGCCGCTCCGCGGCGGAGCGATAAACGGCATCGCTGGAATTGCAAAGGGAATCTTTTTCCCTGTCAGTCCTTGAAGTTATCTGTGCACAGTGATAGAGTAAGCGGGTGGGATTTTAGGTGCTCCACATTTTATAAAATAATTCAGGGAGATAGAGTAAAATGGCCAAGATGATCGGCGCACAGATGTTCTTTGAGACGCTTCTTCACCAGGGTATTGACGTGGTCTTCGGACTGCCGGGAGGATATGTTCTCAAGGTCTATGACGTGATGACCGATTACAACGACAGGATAAAGCATGTGCTTGTGAGGCATGAGCAGGGAGCCGCGCACATGGCCGACGGATACGCGAGAGCCTCGGGAAAGCCGGGAGTGGTGCTCTGTACCTCCGGCCCCGCAGCTACCAACACTGTTACAGGCATCGCGACGGCGCAGATGGACTCGTCTCCCATAGTTGTTTTCACGGGACAGGTCCCCACCCAGTACCTGGGAAGCGACGCGTTTCAGGAAGCCGATCATATCGGAATAACTAGACCCTGCACCAAGCATAACTACCTTGTGCGGGAGGCCAGGGATCTTCCAAGAGCGATGAAAGAGGCTTTCCACATAGCCGGCACCGGAAGACCCAGCCCGGTTCTTGTTGATATGCCCAAGGATGTTCTCATAGGAGAAGACGAGCTTGTGATCCCTGAGGATCATGAGATAGACATCAAAGGTTATAAGCCCACTACGAAGGGAAATCCCTCCCAGATAAAAAGGGCTGTGGAGATGCTGGTTGCCTCAAAACGTCCGGTTGTTTATTCCGGTGGAGGAGTTATCTGGTCCGGGGCTACCGATGAACTGCTTGAGTTCTGCCACCGGCTTCAGATACCCGTGGCTTCAACTCTGATGGGACTCGGAGGTTATCCTGCAAGCGATCCGCTTTTCATAAGCATGCTCGGGATGCATGGATCCTATGCGGCCAATATGACCGTTACCGAGTCAGACCTAGTTATATCGGTCGGAGGGCGGTTTGACGACAGGGCTACGGGCGGAAACTTTGAAGAGTTCGCCCCCGGCGCAGAAATTATCCATATAGACATAGATCCATCCTCGATAGACAAGAACATAACGGTTCAGTGTCCTATAGTCGGGGACGCCAAGACCGTGCTGCGACAGATACTCGACGCTCTGCCGGGAAAAATTGATCTTGAGGGCAGGGAATCCTGGCTCAGGCGGATACGGGACTGGAACGAGAAACACCCGCTTACCTACTGTCAGGGAAGCGAAAAGATACTCACTACCTATGCCATAGATATGCTTTACAAGATTACGAAAGGTGAAGCTATAATCGTTTCAGACGTGGGTCAGCATCAGATGTGGGTAGCCCAGTTCTACAAGTTCGAAAGACCGAGAACCCATCTTACCTCGGGTGGTCTGGGAACCATGGGATTCAGTTTTCCGGCGGCTATGGGAGCTAAGTACGCAAGACCGGATGAGCAGGTCATATGCGTTGCCGGCGACGGAAGCTTCCAGATGAATTTTCAGGAACTTGCGACTGCGGTTGAGAACAAAATGGATCTTAAGATTATCGTTTTCAATAACGGTCACCACGGAATGGTAAGGCAGTGGCAGACGATGTTCTTCGAGAGCAACTATTCGGCATCCCAGTTTGAAGTGCTGCCGGATTTTGTGAGACTCGCGGAGGCATTCGGCGCCAGAGGTCTTCGGGCGACGAAGCCGGAGGAGCTTGAGTCTACTCTCAGGGAAGGTCTTAATGCTCCCGGGGTTGTTCTAATGGAGATAGAAGTCGACTGTACGGAGATGGTTTATCCGATGATAGCTCCAGGAGGCAATATGGATGAAATGATAATGCTTCCCACGGATCTTGCCTGATTCCTTGTTTCTTGGTAACAGTTAGTTTTCCCCGTTTCTGTTGAGTTGTGAGTTGTGCCGGGTTGCCGATCGCCTGGAGATCCGGAATCCCGGCCGCCTCCCGCCGCCCCTTACACTTGAGAAGCTGCGGGTCGCACACAGTTTGGTGCCCGCAAACCCGCTGCTGGCCGAGTCTCTTTATCTGGCCGAATATATTGAACGGATGGGGACAGGGACGCTGGACATGATTCGATGATGCGCTGACGCGGGTCTGCCGGAACCGGAATTTGCCGTTGCCGACGGATTCGTCGCGACGATACGGCGCGGTGCGCTTCCTGGACGGACTGCGGGACTCCAGAAGTCACAGCAAGAGTCGCAGCAAGAGTCGCCACCGAAGTCACTTGAGGCAAAAGTGCTCAGTCTGCTGGCCGCCGACCGGCCGATGTCAAAGTCTGAACTGTCAAAAAAACTGGGGCAGAAGAAAATCTCAGGACAGCTCAACAAGACTATCCGACTGCTTATGGGTGAGCGGAACATCGAGTACACTCTTCCCGACAAGCCTCAAAGCCGTTTCCAGAAATACAGGCTGACGGATAAGGGCCGGGCCGTGGTATCGGACCCGGGTATCGGGAACGTCGAGAGATGAACCCCGCGGGCAAGCGGGAACTTCTGATGCGGCTGCGCCTGGCCGGATTTTTCCTGGGAACCCTTGTTGAGGATTAAGGACAGTAGTGCCGTTGAGTATATATTCCCAAAATCAAGGGAGTTTTCCGGCGGATACCGTATACTCTTCCCGATAATCTTCAAGTCCCTTAGACTATAGTTATGGCTTCAGAAAAAATTGTTCAGGTAGCTTTGCCCATTCGTTCCGAACAGCTTTTTCTCTATTCGGTTCCGAAACGTTTTCGGGAGGGGATTGCCACGGGAAAAAGGGTTTTCGTTCCCCTCGGAAACCGAAAGGCCATAGGGTATGTGGTGGGGCGAGGGGGAAATCAGAAAGTCGATTTCAAGCTGAAGGATATAATCGACATTCTTGACGAGTCCCCGCTTTTTGACGAAAAGCGCCTGGAATTTTTCCGCTGGATCTCCGAATACTACATGGCGCCTCTGGGGGTTGTGCTTAAGTTCGCTCATCCTCTGGGGCTCGGCAAAAGCGTCGGGAAGACCGTGCGTATCATGGAGAAGGGGAAAAGCCGCCTTGAGGATACGGGCCTTGACGGTCTTGAGAAGAAAATCCTTCAGGCACTTATGCTTGAAGGAGAGATAGCCTCTGAGAAGCTTATAGATCTAAGCGACGGAGCGTCGCTTGAGAACCTTAACTCTCTTAAGAGAAAGGGGCATATAGAATTTGACTACAGGGTGATAAGCGACGAGAAGGTCAAGTACGAGAAGATATACAGTGCTTCCTGCGAGCTGGATACGGTTTCAGAGATTAAGCGGAAAAAACCTGCCAAGGGTGCCATCCTCGAATTCATAAACCTCCAGGACTCCGCTTCTCACTCGGAACTGAAAGAGATATTCGGCAATTTCACGGCTCACGTAAAGTGGCTTGTGGACAACACCCTGGTCTCCGTTGAGCAAAGGGAGATCGGAAGGGATCCCTACGGTGTTTTTGACGCCGGGGAAGATCCGCCAAAGAAACTTACCGGGGACCAGAGCATGGCTATGGAGAAAATCCTGCCTTACGTCAAGAGGGGGGAATATCGCTGCTTTCTTCTTCACGGCATTACGGGAAGCGGGAAAACCGAGGTCTATCTGAGAGCCGTAAGCAAGGTAATAGCCTTGGGCAGACAGGCGATTGTTCTCGTTCCCGAGATAGCTCTCACACCGCTTCTGGTGAAAAGGTTCCGTTCGCGTTTCGCTGACTCCGTGGCGGTTATTCACAGCGCTCTTAGCGACGCCGAGAGATTTGACGCTTGGAGAAGGGCCCGTAGCGGGGATCTGAGCGTGGTGATAGGAGCCCGCTCCGCGGTTTTCGCTCCGCTTGGGAATCTGGGCCTCGTGGTGGTTGACGAGGAGCACGAATCCTCCTACAAGCAGAACGAGGCGCCGTGTTACAACGCCCGCGACGCCGCGGTCATGCTCGCAAGCATATACGGCTGTCCGGTGCTCCTTGGGTCCGCGACTCCTTCCCTTGAATCCTACGCAAACGCGGTCAGGAGCAAATACGAATATCTTTCCCTCCCTGCAAGGGTGGGAGCGAGCAGGCTTCCCGATGTTGAGCTTGTGGATATGAAGAACTTGAACGAGACTGTTTTCTCTCCGAGTCTTAGGGATGCTCTGGTGGAAAATTTCAGTCGCGGGGAACAGTCGATTCTTTTTATTAACAGGAGAGGTTTTTCAAGCTTTATGGTCTGCGGTGACTGCGGTGAACTCTTCAGGTGTCCCAACTGTTCCATAACCCTTACCTTTCATAAAAAAGATAATTCGATCAAGTGCCATTACTGCGGAATCACGCAGGAATTCGAGAACAGCTGCTCACACTGCGGGGCAAGATACATGGGCAAGGGGCTTGGGACCCAGAAGGTGGAGCAGGAGGTAAAGAGCATGCTTCCCGATGCCAGGGTTTTCGTTATGGACAGGGATTACACCAGCGGAAAAACCAGACTTCTTGATCTTTACCGAAAGCTTGAATCCGGGGAGGTGGACGTTCTCATCGGAACCCAGATGGTGGCCAAGGGACATGATCTGCCGGGGGTTACGCTTGTTGGCGTCCTCTCCGCAGATCATATGCTCGGGATCCCTGATTTCCGCTCGGGAGAGAGAACTTTCCAGGTGCTCACGCAGGTGGCAGGAAGAACAGGCAGGGGGAAATCGCCCGGGACGGCCGTTTTTCAGACATACAACCCTGAACATCCTTCGGTAAGATTCGCCATTACCCATAACAGTTCGGGGTTTCTGGAAGAAGAACTTGAACTTAGAAAATCACTTGACCAGCCTCCTTTCTCAAGGTTCATATCCTTCAGGGCAAACGGACTCAATGAGAAAAAAACGAGAGATTTCGCCAGAAGAATGGAACGCACAGCCAGCAGATTCCTCTTAAAGCTCCCGCCCGGGTCACTCAGGGTTCTCGGCCCATCCGAGGCCCCCATATACAAGCTCAGAAACAGATTCAGGTGGCAGATGATTCTCGTGTCGAAAAATCTGGGTCTGCTCAGAAACTATGCCTCGGCACTTCACGATTCGTTGAAAAAGCACGCCTCGGGAATTAAGCTTGTAGTTGATATTGATCCCTATGATTTCATGTGACCCGGTGTTGTTGCGGATAAAGGGTTTCTCGGTTTCGGTTGTCCGCTCAGCATTTTCCACTGTCCTGTTTCGATGCATCCGCTCAGTCTCTTGCCTGTCATCTGATTGCGGCCTGCGGGAACAGAATATGTGGCGAAAGGCGATACTGAAGAAACGGAACTGTTTTTGCTTGAAGCTTTATAATAAATTATATCTTTATCTAGAAACAAAAAAAGGAAATATTCTTAGAGCATTGTGTCTGCAATGGTTTGGGAATAAACTTTTTATTTATTTATATTGTAAATTGTAAAATGATCAGGTATATGTAAACTAAGAACGGCGAAATGAACTTCACTCAAACACGCGATATTGAGGTGCGGGCGACCAAAATCAACCGTATACTTGCCCAGACTCCCCCAGGTGTGCCGATGACCAGCGACTGGTTGGCCTCGCAGCAAGTTTCTCCCCAGTTGCTGCAAAGCTATAAAAACAGTGGCTGGCTGAAACCCTTGGGCAGAGGAGCATGGATACGGGCAGGTTCGGAACCTACTTTGGCGGGGTCCATCTATGCGTTGCAACGACACTGGTCGGCAAGCGTTTACCCTGCTGCACGAACAGCCTTGGGTTTTCAGGGACGCTTACATTATCTCCCTCTCGGCACTAATCCCGTTCTGCAGCTAGGAGTCGAATCAAACAAAAAGCTCCCCCTCTGGTTTACACGCCAGCGGTTTGCGGAAAACCTCAGAACATTTAACAGCAGTGCACTGTTCTCTCCGGCATCAGTATGCCTCATCGACTGGCGCGCAGACGGGTTCTCGTTAAAAATCAGTTCGCCTGAACGCGCCATGCTCGAATACTGCTATTTGTTGCCGAATCGCGCGGATTTTGAGGAAGCCGGACGACTTATGGAAGGTCTGTCGACACTGCGTCCCGAGTTCGTGCAAAGCGTCCTGGGATCCTGCATATCAGTAAAAGCCAAAAGGTCGTTTCTTGCGCTGGCCAACATCGTCGGTCACCAGTGGTACAGCGAGTTGGATTTGGAATCCGTTGAACTTGGAGAAGGAAACCGCCATTTTGCCGAAGATGGGCTGTGGAATTCTCAATTTAAGATAACGATTCCTGAAATCTGGATGGATCTATGAACAGAAGATATCAGGCGCAAGTCGGTCTGTTGTTGGATGTGTTGCGCATTGTCTCCACAGTGGAAGTGTTTGCTTTGAAGGGTGGCACGGCTATTAATTTCTTCTTTCTTGATTATCCCAGAGTCTCCGTTGATATTGACCTTCATTACTTGCCGTTAAATGAACGTGAAGAGGCACTACGGGATATTCGCAAGAACATGGAAACCGTCAAGTGGGAGATTGAGAGAAGATTGCGTGGAACAGAAGCAAGCATTCATGAAGGAACCGGTAGAATTTGGGTACGGAGCGGAGATATCTCGGTTAAGATCGAAATTAATCATGTAATGCGGGGGGCCTTGCTGCCTCCGGTCGAAATGCAATTATGCCCCTCAATGAAAGAAGAATTCGGCCGAGCAATGAGGGTAAACTGCGTTGCTAAGGAAGAGTTGTATGCGGGCAAATTCTGCGCGACACTGCAAAGACAGCATCCGCGAGACATTTTTGATACCCTGTTGTTTTTCGAGCAGGGTGATGGATTAACTGAACGGACCGTTGACGTTTTTGTGGTTTATTTGATCGGCGACCGTAAACCGATTCATGAAATCTTGAATCCCAGAATTAAAGACATGAAGAGAACTTATTATGATCATTTCGCGGGAATGCCGAGAACGGAGGTAAGTATAGAGCGCTTGTATGAGATGCAGGTTTCGCTTCCGGGGAAGATTTTAAACGCTCTGACGGAACGTCACAGGACTTTCCTTATAGGTTTTAACGAAGGAGAGCCGGACTGGAACCTGCTCTCTTTTCCCAATGCAAGAAATCTGCCCGCGGTTCGCTGGAAGCAGGTCAACTTGGATGTAATGGACAGAGAGAAACGTAGAGAAACTACGCGGAAGCTTGAACAAGTGTTTAAGAATAATTAAAGCGGTAAAAATGATTGTCTTCTTATGCGGAAAACCCCCAAAAAGAAAATCCTTCTTCCCGACGAGGAAAACGCGCGCTTAACCGTTGAGAGATTCCGGGAGATGAACGGCAGACTCTCCGCGGAAAAGGAAAGAACTCTCCGCACTATCTCCTCGCACAGCAGATTCCTCGGCAATTCAATCATAAGAAATCCACGTGCGCTAAACGTACTTACTAATGAAAAATCTCTCGGGAGAAAAAAAACGCTTTCTTCCCACCGGGCTCCGCTTGCCTCGATTGTGAGGAATTCAAAGGATTCAGAGCGGCTCGCCGAAAGGCTCAAGGAGTACAAGTACACGGAACTATCGAGAATAATCTACAGAGAAATTCTGGGTCTCTGCACGTTTCGTCAGACCATGGAGGAGATTTCCGACCTTGCCGGTTCCGTGGTCAGGGCGGTGCTTGATTTTTACAGGTCCCGAATTGAGGGCGGAGACCAGTTTGAGTTTGTGGTGCTTGGCATGGGGAAGCTCGGCGGAAGGCTCCTTAACCTCAGCTCTGATATAGATATCGTTTATCTCTACAGAAGTGAGGAGTACGCAGAGCAGATATTCACGCTTTCCTCTTCAGTTACCAGAACGATAAGCTCCGTCACCCCCGGCGGTTTTCTCTACAGAGTCGACCTGGGTCTGCGTCCTGGGGGCAGCAGGAGTCCGGTCGCGGTGTCGATTGACGCGGCCCTTGAACATTATTACCACTGGGCCGAGACTTGGGAGAGAGCGGTTTTGCTCAAGGCGACCCCTGTTGCCGGGGATATTGAGCTTGGTCGCGAATTCCTCGGGGACCTTGAACCGGTGATATACCGCAAGCTGCTTGATTACGAGTCCATAGAGGATCTCAAGGACATGAAGGTTCGTCTCGAGGGCATCCGGAAGGAAAACGACGTGAAGCTCGGCAGGGGAGGAATAAGGGATATCGAGTTTTTCGTGCAGGCGACCCAGCTTATGAGCGGCGGGGCGGTGAAGAAGCTCAGGGGACTCATGAACACTCTTGACGGCCTCTCCGCCATGGCGACGACGGGTTTCATAACAAAACAGGTAAAGGAAGAGATGGAGCATTGCTATCTTTTCCTGAGAAAGGTGGAGCATTCGATTCAGCTCTGGGATGAATTTCAGACGCACAGCATTCCCACTGAGGAGAATTCGCTCGCCAGACTCTCAAGGAGGATGGGTTTTGAGGGGACGGAGGAGTTCAGGGCTGCTTACGAAGAGATAACCTCGCTTGTCGTGAAGAACTGCGGGAACCTGTTCTTTGATCCCGGAGTGGAGCTTGAGGAAAAAGGCAGGGAATTCTGGGAGGTGGCGGATTTTATGGCCGAGGGAAATGTAAATCGCGAGGAAGCGATTTCGACGCTCGGAAATCTCGGGTTCTCGGCGCCGGACGACGCGATCGAAATAATATCAAGCCTCATGAATCCCCAAAGGGCAGGACTTACGGAAAGGGGAAGGATGCTTTCGAGAAAAGTGATACCGGCTTTCCTCTCAAACATAATCAATCTCAGCGACCAGGACTCCGCGCTTTTAAATCTTGAAAGATTTATCTCCGGTCTGGGTTCCAGGATGTCGGTCTACTTCCTTCTGACTGAAAACCCCAAAATCATTCCCATGCTCTCCAGGCTTTTTTCAAGAGGCGGTATGCTGTCTAATTTTCTTATCAGACACCCCGAGTATCTTGACTCCATCATACTGAAGGACGTGACGCAGTTCTACGATTCGAAAGATGCAATGGCACAGGCTCTCGGTGAAGCCGTCTCGGAAGAGGAGTTCTTTGAGGACAAACTAAACGCTCTTCGAAGCTTCAAGCACATTGAGTCCCTTAAACTCTGCTTCAAGGAACTTTCCGAGGACCTGGAGCCGATCTACGTGGGAAAATATCTGTCGATGGTTGCGGACGTTGTAATGGACTCAAGCCTGGAACTTGCCAAGGATTCCCTTAAGTGTTCTCCGGGAAAGAGGAAACTTCTTGACAACATGGTCGTCCTGGGACTTGGCAAGCTTGGAGGAGGGGAAATGAGCTACGCTTCAGACCTGGACATAATCTTCATTTATGAAGGAGATGACCACGAGCTTTTCTCCAAGTACGGCCAGAGATTCATATCCAATCTTTCGGTTTACACTTCCGAGAGCTTTTGTTACAAGGTGGATGTGGAGCTGCGCCCGTCGGGAAATTCGGGCACTCTGGTTGCCTCGCTTGAGGCCTTTGAAGAATATCATAATTCAAGTGCTCATATCTGGGAGAGGCAGGCTCTCGTGAAAGCCCGCGCTGTTGCGGGAAACCCCGCGCTCGGTGAGAAGGTAATGAAAGTCATAGAGAATTTCGTTTATGCAAAAGAACTCGCTCCGGATTTTCCCAAGGAAATCCACAGGCTGCGCGGGAGGGTCGAAAAAGAACTCGCCAACGAGACGGAATCCAGGTTTAACCTGAAGATGGGAAGGGGGGGATTGGTCGACATTGAATTTCTCATCCAGATGCTTCAGCTTGCCCATGGTCCCGCAAACCCCGAGCTAAGAACGGCAAACACCATGGAGGCTGTCGGGGCGCTTTACGGGGCCGGGCTGATTAAAGTCGACGAGGCCCTGACGCTTAGCGAAGGCTATCTGTTTTTAAGAAAAATGGGAAACCTGCTGAGTCTTTTCAACGAGAGGAGCAAAAACGAAGTCACGCGGGGCGATTTTGACCGAATGGCGCCTGAGTTCGGTGGTTCCGGCGGAGAGGGAGGTTTTCTCATGTCTGAATACGCGCGGGTGACTGGGGATATCAGGGAAATCTATAACAGGTATTTTATGGAAAGCACTTGATGAATGGGAGAAAATGCGTTTTTTTTCTTGCTGACGGCGCGAGACTCGATGTCTTTGCTGAACTTCTAAAAAGAGGTGACCTTGAGAATATACAGAAATATGTCGTTGAGCCCGGGGAGTTCCTTAAGGGAATTACGGTTTTTCCATCTACAACGGGTCCGGCTTATACCCCTTATCTTCTCGGTAAGTTTCCAGGCAGGTGCAACCTCCCCGGCATAAGATGGTTTGACAGACGGCATTACGACGGGACCCCGCTTTCTCTGCGAAGATTCAGAAGTTATGCCGCTCCCCAGTCTTTTCTTATTAATCGTGATATAGAGAGTGACTCCCCAACGCTTTTCGGCCTGGTTCCGGGAAGTGTCAGCATCCTAAACGAGATAACCAAGGGTATAAGCCCCGCTGGGAAAAACAGGACCAAGTATCTTAAGTACTATCTGGTCGTGAAAAGCCACTTCACCGATAGAAGCGACAGCGTTGAAGAGGCCGCGGGAAGAATTCTCGTTGAATCTCTTAAGGAGTCTCCGCGTTTTGTTTTCTGCGTTTTTCCCGGGATAGACGCCTACTCCCACCGCTACCATCCGTTTCACCGCAAGGTTCTGGAATCCTACAGAAGGCTTGACCGCTATGTGGGCATGGTGGCGGAGAGACTCACGCGGCGCGGGGAACTTGACGATACGCTTTTTGTTGTTGGAAGCGATCACGGCCTTACGTCCACGCATTCCCATTTCGATTCCCTGGGTTTTCTTCGCAGGCGGGGACTCAAGCCGCTTTACTACACCAACGTGCTGAGACATTACCTTGACGCTGATTCATCCGTCATGGTTTCCGGAAACTCCATGGCGCATTACTATTTCAAAAATTCTGACGGATGGAAAAGACACACCTGCTGCGAAGAAATAGCGGATATAGTGGACGAGCTCTCAAACCGTCCGGAAGTGGACATTGTCTGCGCCCGAACCGGCGGGGCGGGAGGGGAGGTAAAAATAACCAACCCTAGGGGAGAGGCTCTTGTGAGCGTGGATGAAGAAGGTCTGATCTGCTACCGCAATGTTTCGGGCGATCCTCTTGGCTACGGTTTTTCCTCAAAGAAGATGAATCCTTCAGAGTCGTTTCAGTTTACAATCGATTCTGACTATCCGGACGCTCCTCTCCAGATCCTCCAGCTTTTCGAATCGCCCCGAACCGGCGACGTGGTAGTGAGTTCAAAACCGGGCTATGACCTTCGGGCCACCCACGAGAACCCTGAACATCACGGCTCCCACGGCTCCCTGCATAAAGACCACATGGTGGTTCCCATTCTTGTAAGCCGTCCGGCTCGATACAACTGCGTACGAACCGCGGATATCTTCTCGAGTATCGTCCGTTATCTCGGACTTGAAGTTCCACGGGGTGTTGACGGAGTGGATATCCTTGAGTGAGCGGCTTTAGGAGAAGATTTCCTCTATCTGGTCGCTGACTTCCCCCTCTTTTTTCCGAAGCGCTATGGAAAGTTCCTTTACTATGTGAGAAAGAGCGTTCTCCATTATTCTTTTCTCGCCGAAAGAGAGGTTTTTTACCTTTTTCAGGTGGTGTATGTCCCTTAGTACCCTGGCTATTTCGTATATATCGCCGCTTTTAACCTTGTCGGCGTATTCCTTGTACCTTTTATTCCAGCTCTGAACTCCCAGTTTGGGTATTTCGCCGTTTTCTTCCTTCAGTATGTCAAGGATATTCTTTACTTCCTTCTTGGGTACCACGGGCCTTAAGCCCACGGATTCTATGTTGTCCGTGGGGACCATAAGTTTCACGTTGTTTTCAAGAACGTTGAGTATGTAAAAGGATTTTCTCGAACCCAGTATTTCCTTTTCCTCAACCCCTCGAACCTCAACCACACCGTGCACCGGATACACGGCGTTTTGTCCTGCTTTAAATTTTCTGCCCATTTTATTAATGTTATATAAAGAATTCATTTTACCTGATTTATACCTGGTTTGCCAGAAAACGGACGAGAAGGGTCGGAGTAATGGATAAAAGTTGCGATTTTCTTGTTGTTGGGGGAGGAATTGTGGGTCTTGCGATTGCAAATGAGCTTATCTTGCGAGGTTGCGGGAACATTATCATCCTGGAAAAGGAAAAAAAACTGGGGGCACACTCAAGCGGACGGAATAGCGGAGTTCTCCACGCCGGAATCTATTACACGCCCGATTCTCTGAGGGCGAGGTACTGCATTGAGGGAAACCGACTGATGAGGGATTTCTGCCGCGAAAACGGAGTCGCTATATCCGAATGCGGCAAGGTTATCGTGGCGGACTCCGAGGATAAGCTCGAAGGACTTCAGGCGCTTCAGCATAGGGCACAGAGAAACGGAGTGGAGTCATATCTTATCGATGAAAAAGAGCTTGCGGAGATAGAACCGCATGCCGCTACGTTTGAGAAAGCCATATATTCTCCCGCGACATCGGTGTTTGACCCCCTGGGGGTTCTTGAAGCCTTTTGCTCAAGGGTCAGGGGAACTGGAAAGGCCAGCCTGCTTTTTGACACGGCTTTTATCAGCAGAAAAAAGGGGAGCGTCGCTCTTACAACCGCAGGAGAGATAGGTTACGGAAAACTCATAAACGCTGCCGGGCTCCATGCGGATGTCATAGCACGCCAATTCGAAGTGGGTCTTAGGTACAGAGCCATCCCATTTATGGGTTCCTACAGCGAGCTTACAAAGAAAAGCGCTTACCTGGTCCGCGGCAATGTCTATCCGGTTCCCGACCCGAGGGTGCCTTTTCTGGGGGTGCACTTTACGAGGAGCACTTCGGGGCGTGTCTTTATCGGTCCCACCGCTGTGCCGGTCCTGGGAAGGGAGAGCTACGGATTCCTTGAGGACCTGGGACTTGAGTCGTTCCGGTTTCTTTACAGAAACGCGTCGATGTTCGTAAGTGACAGCGGCTTCAGGGCAAACGCACTCTCCGAGGTAAAAAAACATCTGGGGCGCCATTTCTACTCAGAAGCCAGAAAACTGATTCCCAGCCTGCTACCCCGTCATCTAGTCTCTTCCGCGAAAACCGGAATCCGCTCGCAGCTTGTGGATTGGAAGGAGAAGAAACTCGTTATGGATTATGTCGTCTGCGAAGAAGGAGACACTCTTCACGTTCTAAACGCCATATCGCCTGCTTTCACCTCCTCTATGTCGTTTGCCAAGTATGTGGCGGACATTCTGCTTGAGGAAGAAGTTCCTCGAGCGCAGTGAACGCGGGGATTTTTTACGCCCGGTCTTATTTTTTCCGTTTTTTCTTGAAAAATTCCGGCAATCGCATTTAATATTTATCCGTACTTATCCTTTTTTCCGTTAAGAAGTTGCTTTAACCGGACTTGAAAATGCCCGAGCAGAAAGTCATAAGAAATTACGTCGACAGGCCTGACTCCTACACCATCGGGTCGTATTTGTCCTCGGGTGGATACTCGGCGCTGAGAAAGGCGCTTGGTATGGCCCCTGGAGAGGTAACCGACGCGGTCAAGAAATCGGGTCTGCGGGGAAGGGGAGGGGCTGGTTTTCCGGCGGGAATAAAGTGGAATTTCATCCCGCCCGATTCCAAGAAACCGGTCTATCTCTGCTGTAATGCAGACGAAAGCGAACCCGGAAGCTTCAAGGACAGGGAGATTCTGGAGAAAGATCCCCATCAGATGATAGAGGGCATAATAATCGCCTGCTACGCTATCCGCTCTCACAAAGCCTACATATACATAAGGGGGGAGATGCCGTACGGAGCCAGAAGGATACAGCAGGCCATAGAGGAAGCTTACGAGCGCGGCTATCTCGGAGAGAATATACTCCTAAGCGGTTTTGATCTCGACATGAAACTGTATATAGGCGCCGGCGCCTATATATGCGGAGAGGAAACCGGTCTTCTTGAGTCAATAGAGGGAAAAAAGGGAGAGCCGAGACCCAAGCCTCCTTTCCCGGCTCAGGTGGGCCTTTTCGGCTGTCCCACCATAGTCAATAACGTGGAGACGCTCGCATGCGTTCCCCATATAATAAACAACGGGGCGGACTGGTTTGCCTCGATAGGGACTCCCAGAAACACCGGAACCAAGATTTTCGGGCTGAGCGGGCACGTTAACAAACCCGGGCTTTATGAACTTCCCCTCGGAATAAATCTTCTTGAGCTGATTGAAGAGTACGGCGGCGGAGTCCCCGGTGGAAGGAAGGTAAAGGCGGTTTCTCCCGGCGGATCTTCTTCTGCGGTTTTTTCGGCGGAAGAACTGGATATTGCGATGGATTTCGATACCGTGGCGGCCGCGGGTTCCATGCTTGGAACGGCGGGAGTAACGGTAATGGATGAGACGGTCAGCATGATCAAGGTGGCCCAGAACCTTGCCCATTTCTACAGGGATGAGTCATGCGGACAGTGCGTTCAGTGCAGGGAAGGGACATGGTGGCTTGAGAAGATACTGAGAGAGATTGACGAAGGTAAAGGATCGATTGAGTATATCGACATAATACTTGACGCGTGCTCGCAGATGAGGGGAACAACCATATGCGCCCTTGCGGATGGCTGCGCCATGCCTATTGAATCGATAGCAAGAAAATTCAGAGACGAGTTTGAAGAGCATATAAAAAAGGGACAGTCTTAGGGTTTAGAGCAGTTCATTGGCTTTTTTCTCGGTGGTATTGGCATATATAATTAACTTTCGATGAGAATTGATACGGAGTTTCTAAGGCGTTGCCTTGGCACTCTGGAGCACTGCTTGGGGGAGCTTGAGAAAAGCGACCCGGATGAAGTCACTTATGACGCCTACCGCGCGGCCTGCGTAAAAGAGTTCGAAATCATTCTGGAACAAAGCGGCAAATTGCTGAGAAAAGTACTGAGCGGCTATTTTGCGGACAATCGTCAGGCGGACAGCCTTGTCTTCAAGGATGTGTTCCGCTACGCCGCCAAGCACCGTCTGATTGATTCTGAAGCCTGCGAGCGCTGGCTTCTGTACCGTGACAGCCGCAATGAGACGGCGCACGGCTGGGAATATGACTTTGCCGAAAGCACTATCAGGCTTCTGCCGGACTTTATCACCGACACAAGAGCATTAGCAGATGCAATAGAGGGAACAAAAGATGTCTGAAAGACTGCACTTGTCATCCAGGCATCGAGAGATGATTGAAGCATTGCTGCGGCTGCATGTTCCCGGAGTCGAGATCTGGGCTTACGGAAGCCGTATCCACGGTCGAAGCCATGACGGAAGTGATCTTGATCTTGTGCTGCGTGCGCCAGGTCTCCAACGTATCGACAATGACCGGATGAGAGCACTCTCAGATGCGTTTCGGGAATCAAATATCCCTTTTTTGGTGGAAGCGCGAGACTGGGCATACCTGCCTGAGAATTTCCACAGGGAGATAGAAAGAGATCATGTGGTGCTGGTATCAGGGGAATAACAGGCGTTGCAGTTCCTGATATCAACCGAGAATAAAGTCCAGGCTTCACGCTGCCGGAAAAGTTTTTCAGTATTGCTGACGGCTGTGCCATGCCCGTCGAATCAATAGTGAGAAAATTCAGGGACGAGTTCGAGGAGCATATAAAAAGAGGGTGACCTTAGGGTCAAGAGGGGAATTTTGTGCACCTTCAACCTCGGCGCGCTCTACGGTCTTAACTCTTCAACAGCTAGAATTCTTACGTCAGAGTCAGCTGCCTTCGTTATTCTCCGGAAAGATTTTTTTTATATCCTTTTCCCGGACTATCTCGCCATCTCTGAAAATAACTACCGAGCCCATGGTCTCTATAGCTTGGCGACACGCAAGTTTAGCAGCTCTTAGCATGGCTGCTTCTATGCCATTCAAATCCTGATCCTGCAATTTTTTATCTAGGTTTAAATCTTGTTGTTTCTGCGTGGTCATAGTTGATCTTTTTGTTCTATGAGTACGGGTTTTCCACCTGAACTATCATATACAACCCAATCATCTACCATGTCACGATAGATTAACTGAAAATTGCGCCAGCCGGAATAAAACCGTCGACGAATTGTTTTTTCCGGCACATCGTGTCCTCCCAGCAGAACTCTCTGCCTGACGCGTGCTATAGCAATTTCCGGTGTTGGCAATCTCAAAAAGAACAGCTTTACAAGGTAGCCCTCTTTTTGCCAGAGAGGAATCATTCGGGCGAAGCCGCGCCCGCTCAGTGTGGTTTCAAAGGCGAAGTCCTCCTTTTTCTCCGCGCAGTCATAGATCATTTTCAGCATCAGTCTGCCTGCCTGAACGGCAACCAGATCGGGTCGAGACGGGTTCATCTCGGCTGCTATCAGGTCTGCGTTTATGAAAATCGGACAATGCGCCTCGTTCGGAAGGAATTCCGTGGCAAAAGTGGTTTTTCCTGCTCCGTTAGGTCCAGCAATGATCAGCACCTTTCTGGAATTCTTCATGCAAGCGCCTTCTCCAGGGTTTCACCACTGGGCGTATTACCCTGTTTGGCGAAACCACTTTTCAGATTACTCCTCAAGGGATTTCTTTAGCATCTGGTTTACGATCGCAGGGTCGGCTTTTCCCCTTGTCGTCTTCATTACCTGACCGACAAAAAAGCCGAGAAGTTTCATATCCCCGTTTCTGTATCTTTCAACTTCTTTCTGGTTTTCTTCAATTATCTTCTCTATAATCGAAGAGATCTCGCCTTCATCCGTGATCTGGGTAAGTCCTTTCTCTGCCACTATCTCTTCGGCGCGCTTCCCCCCGCTTATCATTTCAGAGAATATTCCCCTGGCGGTTTTGCGGTTTATTTTCCCTTCCCCGATAAGATTCAGCAGTTCAGCGAGGCCCTCGGGGGGAACCGGAAATTCGGCTATGCTGTATTCGTTCTCAATTTCTCTCAGCATCTCGTTTAAGATCCAGTTGCTCGCCGCTTTTTTGTCTTTTGCGTGTTTTGCGCACTCTTCAAAGTATTCGGCAAGCGGTCTTGAGGATGAAAGCGTCTCGGCATCGTTTCTCGGTATATTGAATTCATCCACGAACCTGCTGAGCTTTTCTTCAGGAAGTTCCGGGAGGGACAGGCGGATTTTCTCCAGATAATCTTCCTCCACCACAACCGACAGAAGGTCCGGGTCCGGGAAGTACCTGTAGTCGTGAGCTTCTTCTTTTGATCTCATCGCAAACGTGACGCCTCTTTGGGCGTCGAAAAGCCTTGTTTCCTGAACCACTTTCTCTCCACTTCGCAGAACCGTCTCCTGCCTCTTTATTTCGTATTCTATGGCCCTTTGTATGAAGCGGAAGGAATTAAGGTTCTTGATCTCGGTTTTAGTTCCGAGTTCGCTCTGCCCTGCCGGCCGCATGGAGACGTTCGCGTCGCAGCGCAGGCTCCCTTCCTCCATGTTCCCGTCGCAGACCTCGATATATCTGAGGATTGTCCTAAGTTTCTTTACGTATTCAACCGCTTCTTCGGCAGTTGAGATGTCGGGTTCGCTGACTATCTCCACAAGTGGCACTCCTGCCCTGTTGAGATCCACATGGCTTTCAAAGTCGGAGTATTCGTGCACGAGTTTGCCGGCGTCTTCTTCCAGGTGTATTCGGGTTATCCTGATCTTTTTTCTGCCGTCGCGCGAATCTATCTCGAGATGTCCCCTGAGGCAAAGCGGTTCGTCGTACTGCGAAATCTGATAGCCTTTCGGAAGGTCCGGATAGAAGTAGTTCTTCCTTGCGAATCTGGATTTCCGGGCGATTTCGCAGTTGGTCGCCAGTCCGGATTTTATGGCGTACTCAAGGACCTTTTCGTTAAAGACCGGCAACACCCCCGGCATGCCTAGACAGACCGGATTCACCTGAGAGTTGGGGGGATTTCCGAATTTCGTTGAGGAAGAAGAAAATATCTTGGATTCAGTGGCGAGCTGTGCGTGTACTTCAAGACCGATTACCGCTTCGTATTGCATTGATCGTTCCTTCGGGAGAAATTTGATAAAGCAGTTGAGCGAAAATTATATATGCACTTGGCCAGCAGGCAACCTCTGGTCTGCGTATTTCTGTCCAAGATAGGGGGAATGGATCTAGCGGAAGGCTCTCTTCGAAGATCCATCATTTCTTTTTGACCTTCCGTCTCAAAAACTTTATCCTTTCTGTTCATGGAGGTGTATCTTCCTGTTGATCAGTTTTGAATAATTCAAACCAACCGGATACGCCGCTTTTTTTCAAACCTTCCGTACACCAAATTTGAACATAACTCAGAGGAGGATGTAAGATGAGAATTTTGGCAGTTTTAGCTTTTTCTTTTTTCACTCTGCTTGCCCTTATGTCACTTCCCGCCCAAGCCGGCGGCGACCAGAGTATACAGGAGCAGATAGATGAACTTAAGGAGCAGATACAAAAGCTTGAGCAGCAGATGAACATGAAGGAGTATGAGGCCACTGCGGCGGATTCCAAGGCCTGGCACAACAAGATAGAGGTCAAGACTAAAAAAGGCACGGGTCTTACTTTCCAGACCACAGACAGCAACTACAAGCTCAGGATGCGCTTTTTTGGTCAGTTTCTGGCCAACTACACAGATCCTGACGCTGACAAAGAGGGTCTTGGTTTCAACGTAAGAAACCTCTGGGTAATCTGGGACGGCAATGCTTTCGCTCCCTGGATGAAATACACGGTTCAGTATGATCTCTCAGGGGATGGAGCGCTAAAGGATATGAGGCTTTCGTTTGCCAAGAACAAGGCTTTTATCCCCACTTTAGGCCAGTACAAGGTTCCGTTTAGCAGAGAGTTTCTTACCTCAATTACCGCCCTGCAGCTTGTGGGAGCCTCGATCATAGACGATTACTTTCGGTATGGCAGGGATATCGGTGGTGGTGTTTACGGTTTTCTCGGCGACGGGATGATACGTTATGATGCGGGTGTTTTCCAAGGCGAAGGTGCGAACCAGAAAAACGACAAGGGTGATACTGGTATGCTCTGGGCAGGAAGGGTTCAGGCGGCCATTATCGGCGGGAAAGCCAAGAGTGTAAAAGAGAATTTCGCCAAGAGGCCAACGCTCATGGTTGGAGCCGCTGTTGCGGGTATAGATGTTGAGGATGGCAGTGATGGCAATATAGGAATTCCATCTGGAGAGAGAGCGCTTGAAAGCGGTACAGTCACTTCCTTTACGGCGGATATAAACTACAGGGACCCGATGTTCAACCTTACCGGCGAGTATGTCGGAAGGTGGGCCAATCCCGACGCAGCCGGCGTAGGCACTGCCTACGACTCCGGTTTCAGGGTTCAGGGCGGTTTCTTCATCCTTCCGAGAAAGGTTGAGATTGCCTCCAGGTACGCGATGGTAATGTTTGACGATGACACCGACGTTCTCGGAGGAAACAACCTTGACAACGTATGGACATTCACGCAGGGGCTTAGTTACTATCTCAGCGGCAATCACAAGTGGAAGATACAGCTTGACTACACGTTCCAGAGGGAAGAGGATCTCGCTGGCGCAGAGTTTGATGAGTCGGTGGTAAGAGCGCAGGTTCAGACCTATTTCTAGGGATGCATTTAGAGGTATAGTCAAATCTGGTGTATGGGAGCATAATCAGGCAGCGATCTGATAGTCTGTTTTTACCTCTGTTGTTTTGTCCATTGTCTGCTCGATTCCATCTTTGAATTCCCTTCTTTTACATTTTGACGATATTGAACTTGGCGTGGTTTAGGAAGAGGAAAACATCTCTGATTCAGTGGCAAGCTACGCGTGCACTTCAAGACCGATTACCGCTTCGTATTCCGTTTATCGCTCCTTCAGGGAAAATTTGATAAAGTAACCGAGCGAGATTATATATGTGCTTGGCCAGCAGGCAACCTTGGGGCTGGTATTCTCTCTGTGTTTTGAACATGAATGCCAGAACAAACTATCTTGGGAACATTGCGTGTAGCAAATCGTTAGTTTGTTAAATAATGTTTAAGGGAACTTTTAGTACTCTTAGCGATTATTTAATAAACCACGCTCTTGACTTAGTTTAAAAAAATATATATATTGGTACTATGAATACTAAAAATAACTCCAAAATAAACCAACTTTTAAAGACTGTACCTAGAGAAGTTGTGCTGCTATCGTCATGGCTGTCAGAGCAAGGATACAGCAGAGATCTTCAAAAACGCTATAGACGCAGTCATTGGTTTGAGTCAATAGGTAGGGGGGCTATGGTTCGTGCTGGGGCCAAGGTTGATTATTTGGGAGCACTCTATGCCCTACAAAAGCAGCAAGGTTTAAGCGTTCACCTTGGTGGTAGAACTGCTTTGTCATTGCTTGGCAAATCCCATTATCTTGAGATGTCCCCCAAGCGGGCAATACTATTTGGTGATGCTGGAGAGAAGCTCCCTCTTTGGTTTAAAAAGTATGACTGGGGCTTGGAAGTTTATTACTGCGCATCTTCTTTTCTTCCCCCACGTCTGGGACTGACCAGCGTTGAACAGAAGACTTTTTCTGTCAATGTGTCCGGCGCGGCACGAGCACTAATGGAATGCCTCTACCTTGCGCCAAGGAAACAGTCTTTGCTGGAGGTGTTTGAGTTGATGGAAGGACTTAACAATTTAAGACCTGACCAAGTCCAAACATTGCTTGAGCAGTGCAACTCGGTGAAAGTGAAGCGCCTTTTTTTGTATCTGGGTGAAAAAGCTGCACATAACTGGTTTGATTTTCTGAATTTAGAAAAGATCGATTTGGGCAAAGGCAAGCGAAGTCTTCTGAATAATGGTACTTACGTGCCGAAATATCAAATCACTGTTCCTAAGGAATTAGAAGCAAGCAGTAATGAGACAAGACTATAGAAAACAGGCGGAACTTTTGCTTGAAATTTTGCCCGAGGTTGCAAAGCTGTCCTGCTTTGCGCTCCATGGTGGTACGGCAATTAATTTTTTCGTGCGAAATATGCCGCGTCTATCGGTTGATATCGATTTAACTTATACGCTACTTGAAGGCAGAAACGCCTCCTTGAATAACATCAATCAAGCTCTAGCGGGAATAAAAAACGGTATTGAATCAAAAAAGGGGGATATGCGGATTGTTCATCAACAAGATGTTTGTAAGCTTTTTATTTCTCGCGCAGGTGTGCAAATAAAAATCGAGGTTAACATGGTAAAGCGGGGTGTTATTGCGCCTCCTGAGCAATTAGAGCTTTGCCAAAGGGCGCAGTCAGAATTTGATGTGTTTTGTGCGATGCGCTTAGTACCGATAAGCCAACTCTACGGTGGTAAGATCTGCGCGGCACTAGATCGACAGCACCCAAGAGATTTTTTTGACTTAAACCCGTTTATGGATAAAGAGGGTTTTTTCATCGATATAAAACCTGGTTTTTTGTACAGCTTGCTTTGTAGCGACAGGCTGATATATGAATTACTTGCCCCGCAGTTACGAGACCGGAGAGATATATTTGAAAATCAATTTGAAGGTATGTCGCGTGAACTTTCCTATGAAGAATACGAAGAAGCTAGAAATAAACTAATTAATATGATCAATACGTTTCTTACTGACGAAGACAAGAATTTTCTTCTGCGTGCTGACAATGCTGAACCTGATTGGAGTCTCTACGCCTTTGAGCAATTTCCCGCAGTTCAGTGGAAGCTACAGAATCTGAAGAAACTACGAGACACAAACCCTGATAAGCACAAAAAGCAGCACATACTGCTGACAAATGCCCTTTTTCGATAAAGCGCGTAACAGGTTCTCATTGGCATTTTTCTAGCTTAGGTTCACGGTGTAATGTAGATTCCGGTACTCTTTTTACTGAGAAGGACCGATATGCAAGAGACAAAAGCGGGAATTATACACATAACCACCATAATCAAGCATAATATAGTGTAATGATTAAAGAAATGCGCACCGTAGAGTTTGTCGTTCTGCCTGCCTCTAAGGCAAAGGCAGGAAAGATGTTCCAGATAGCGGGGGCCTGCCGGTACGTCTGGAATCATTTTCGGGAGAAGAACCTTGCCGACTATCAGGCATTCAGAAATGGCAAGGCGGAGCGACCGCAGACCAGTTATTTCTCTTTTGGCGTGGAGTTCACCAAGCTGAGGCGCGAGACAGACTGGATGCAGGAACTTCCAGCCAATCCAATCAAGCATACCCTTAAGTATTTTGCAGATGCACTAAGAGAGGTAATGGCTGGCAAGAAGGGGTTTCCGAAGCCTAAGAGCAGAAAGAAAACCGCACCAAGTTTCACCATACCAAGTTCCGCCGGGGTAAGAATACGAAAGGTCAACGAAAAGTATTCTTCACTTCTTATACCCCTGGTCGGGTGGGTAACGCTTACCCGCAAGGGTGGCAATCTCCATGAGGCTGGAGACCCGAAACAGGTGGTGCTTCGCCATGACGGGCACAGGTGGAGAGCTTTTGTCTCTTACGAGATTGAAGCGGAAGAAAAAAAGGACAGCGGCGAGGTTCTAGGCGTTGACATGAACGCACGCCAGATTGCCACCTCGGATGGAGATTTCTATCATCTGCCCGATCTTGAGAAAAAAGAGAAACGAAGGAAGTGGTATCAGAGAAAGATGGCAAGGCAGGTAAAGGGGTCAAACAGGCGGAAGGACACGAAGAAGAAACTTAGGGGAGTAAGCAGAAAGATAGCCAACATCCGCAAGAACTGGGTTCATCAAACCACAAAAGAAATTTCCGGGAAATGCGGAACGGCAATCGTTGAGGACCTCAAGGTTAAGAACATGACCGCTTCTGCAAAGGGTACTGTAGAGAATCCGGGAAAGAACGTAAAGCAGAAGGCGGGACTTAACAGAGCAATACTTGATACAGCCTTCGGGGAAGTAAGAAGGAATCTTGAGTACAAGTGCGGGAGGCTTGTGGAAGTAAATCCCGCATACACGAGTCAGAGATGCTCCGTGTGCGGGCATACAGAAAAAGAGAACCGTAAAACCCAAGCACGGTTCCAATGTGTGAGTTGCGGGTTTGTATCCAATGCGGATACGAACGCCGCGATAAACATAAGGCGTCTGGGAATGGCGCAACTGCACGGGGAGGGCACTGGTATTAGCACAGTCCCGATGAACCGTGAAATTGATGCGAGGTTGCCACATGGTAGCTAAGTATATAAGTCCCACAAAAGCCCTTATAGTTTCCCCCCACCCCGACGATCTTGAAATAGGCATGGGAGGTACTGCCTGCCTGCTCCTGGAAAAAGGAATTGATGTGGTTTCCGTTGTCGTTACGGATGGAAGGAGAAGTGCTAATCCCCTTGGTATCTCACAGGAAGAACTTGTGCGGACAAGAGAACGGGAAGTCAGTGCATCCTCGGAGATACTTGGAGTGGAGATTTCTCTTCTGGGGTTCTCCGACATGGAATCCGATTCGAACAAGCGTGAATTCAGTTCCAAGATAGGAGAAATAATAACAAATCTCTGCCCAAATGAGATATACCTTCCGCATCCCGAAATCGACAAGCACAGAACCCACAGGACAGTTTCCCGCCTGACGCTTGATTGCCTTAAAGCGGCAGCTGAGGAAAATCCTTTTGAGTGCGAATGCTGGTTTTATGAGGTATGGACGCCTTTTGCCTCATACGACCGTATCGAGGATATAACGTCTTTTGCCGACCACAAGCGCCGGGCGATTGAGGCCCACAGAAGCCAGACGGCCTACAAGGATTACACAGACGGAATAATGGGCCTTAACAGGTACAGGGGGGTTTTTCACGACACTGCGGACGGGTTCGCGCCGCTTTGGGCCGAGGTTTTCATAAAGCATGATTCCGGGTGATCTTATCTCGGAACGAATTTTCTTTTCCTTGACCAAAGAAGCAGGTCAAATTCATCAAGACCGATTCCCAGCTCACGAGCGGCTTCCATCATAAGGCTTTCGGTTTCAAGATATGTTTTCCTCGTCAGTGGATATTTCATTTTGCCTATGACCCCCAGTTCGAAAAGGGATGCCAGGTTGTTTCGGTCAAGAATCGCATATCCGGAGAATCCCAGATTCCTCAGAAAATGGCTTGCCTGCATGTATCCGAGTCCTTTTATTCCGGGGTTCTTTGCAAAAAACTCTCTTCTTTCCATTCTGCCTTCAAAGGAACTGACAAGTGATTTCAGAAGAAATCCGTGTTCTTCCTTAAGATACTCTCTGGTAAAAACGATATAGCGGGATGCGTTCTCGGCATATTTATGAGTTGCTCCGATGCATCCCAGCAGTTCGTCTTCTTCTCCGTCAACGAGTTTCTCTCCTATGGCGTTTATACACTGATCGGCTATTTTAGGGCCGACCCCGGAACTCAGTATGCAGAATGAAAGTTCACGGAATATCCGGCGGTCATCGAATTTCTGAAAAGCTTCCCTGAATTCCAGAAGCCGGTTTTGTATTTTTTCTTTTTTAATTCCGTAGAGTTCCAGAAGTCCTCGTTTTTCTTTTTCCGTCATACGAAAGACCTTGTTTTTTGGCAAATCATTTCAGTATTTCGCCTGTTTTTTCGCTCCAAAGAAACAGGTCCATTTCATCAAAATCGAACCCGTTTTTCTCCGTGAATCTCTTGAACCTGTTTTCAATCTCGATGTATTTTGATCTTGAATGCGGTGCCCGGGCGGACTGCGTTACACCGAGTTCGAAGAGGCACTGAAGTATGTGCTTGTCAAGTATCGCGTAGCCTCGGAAACCTACGTTTCTTAAAAAATGACTTGCTTCCTTGAAGCCGAGCCCTTTTATATCCTTGTTGAGTGCGAAAAAGTCTCTTCGCTCTGCCGGGTTTTCAAAAGAGAGAAGAAGAGGTCTTAGCTTGAGTCCGTAACATCTGGTCAAGTAGTCTCTCGTGTGAACCACGTGCTTTGAGCGTACGTTTGGAAACCTGTATACTCCCCGCAGCTTTGACCTGAGTTCGTCCTCGCTTGCCCCGGGAAGTATGGTTCTTACGGCACTCAGCGCTCTCAGTCCCATTTTCGCACTTGTTCCGGCCGTAAATATACAGAAAACAAGTTCTTCGAAGATTTCCTCCTCCGAAGCGCTTTTGATAATACGCTCAAACTCCCCGAGTCTTCTTCTTATCTCGGGGGCCTTGCGCGGAAGGTCCTTCCTTATTGACCTTGCTGTCAACATCTGGGGTTATTTGTAGATGACGAGGTTTCTTCCGGCGATCAGCGTGGTTGAAGACATGTTATTCCACCTCTTGATCTGGGAGACTGAGACCCTGTAGCGAAGCGCCAGTTCGCTCAGCGTGTCGCCGGGTATTATCTTGTGGTTCATCTTTCTCGGAACATGCCGCTGCGCGGAGCTGTAGGAGAGCTTCTGTGGAATGGAGAGGGTTTTCCCTGCTATTATGAGGGACCCCTTCAGATCGTTGGCCCTTTTTATTGCATCGATTGAAGTTCCGTATTTTTTTGCCAGAACGTAAATATTCTCCCCGGGCCGAATCTTGTGCTTTACGTATACGACACTTGTTCTTGTGGGTATTTTGAGTCTTTGTCCGGGACGTATGATAGAGCCTGATAGGCGATTTGCGTGCTTGAGTCTCTCAACAGATGTTCCGAACTTCCTTGCTATTTTCCAGAGGCTGTCGTCACGTCTCACCGTGTACCTTATGGTTCTTGTCCTGAAAGGATTTCTGACATTTTTCAGGGTCTCTATCTCGCTTTTGACTGAAAGGAGTTTTTCTCCATATCCTTTTGGAACCTTAAGCTGATAATTTTTTCCGGGAGGAGTGGAAAGTCCGATAAGCGAGGGGTTGTATCTGGAAATCTCCTTGTAGCCCATATTAAGGAGATTCGCGATTTCTGCAAGACTTTTTCTTGGCGGAACGCTGACAATTTCGTAATCTTTCCGCGCCCCGGCAACCCTGAAACCATATTTCTCCGGGTTTTTGGCTATTATCAGTGCGGCGTTGAATTTCGGCACGTAGTTTCTTGTCTCTCTGGGCAGCTTTCTCGATATCTTCCAGAAATCCTTTGAGCCTGTTTTTCTGATGACCCTGGATACCCTGTTCTCCCCACAGTTATACGCGGCAAGGGCAAGTTCCCATGAACCGAATTCATCATACAGTTCCCTCAGATACCTGGCAGCCGCCAAGGTTGACTTCTCGACGTGCATTCTCTCGTCTACCCAGGAGTTTACTCTCAGTCCGTATCTTTTTCCGGTCGGTCTTATAAACTGCCAGAGCCCGACGGCATTTTTTCTTGAAACGGCTCTGGGATTGAAACCGCTTTCTATAAGTGGCAGATACGCAATGTCCGTGGGAACCCCCTCGGCGCGAAGCGTCTGCTCTATCTCCGGCAGGAATTTCTCGGAGCGATGGAGAAATTTGGCGAAATCCCTTTTCCCTTTTCCAGAAAACCGCCGTATGTAGTGTTGAACCCTTGAGTTTCTCTTTATCGGGAACTTTATGTCTTCAGGTTCAGTTTCCAAAGAGATTTCTGTATTCTCTGCGGCCGGAACTTTTTCGGTTCCAGGTTGAGGTTCCTGCCCTGAAGCCTCAAGAGGCGGCGGACCTACTAATGCGGTATCGGCATCTGTTCCTGGAGTTTTTTTGGTTTGCGCATCGATAATGTCTTCGCCAGCAGTTTTCTCATCAGCTTCCTCTATGTAGTTAAACAGGTCATTCTCAGTGTCAATCACAGGCGCCTGTTCCGGCTGGTGCTCCGCCACGGCATATTCAGACGGGAAAAGGAAAGGGTGAACAGAATCCTGGCTTGCGGCGGATGCCCATGGAATAAAAAAGGCCAGAAGCACGGAAATTCTAATTACTAAGTTCATATTAATTTTTTCTGCGCGAAACTCATCCATTCTGGCCCGCGCAATTATCTGAGTTCCTAATCAGATGCGGAACGGTGATGTTCCAAAAAAGTCTCCCGGTTCATTCTTCTTGCAACTGTTTGTACAGTAATCCTAGCCACATAGTCTGAATAGTCAAAGCATGTTGTCAGGAACTTTGTAATAACAGGCTTTATAAGCTACCATTTTCCCAGGTCCTTCTCAAGCTTTTTTCCCGACCGGACCATTTTTTGGGAGTCACAAGTTGAGCAGAAAAACAATTGCGGTTCTTTTCGGCGGCGTTTCGGTTGAGCACGAGATATCGCTTGTTTCATCAAAGTTTATCATTTCAAGCCTCAATCTCTCGAAGTTCGAATTGCTTCCGATCTTCATTTCCAAACAAGGAATCTGGAGTAGGGCCGTTGTTGAGAACTGGAAGGACGGAGAACCTCCAGCTCTGGTTCCCGATTCTGAGATTGTCCCCATGCTGCAGGGCTCTTCCCCAGGCCGTTTCGCTGAAGTGGTCGCCGGGGAGATAGGGGAGATATTCTCCGTGGATGCGGTTTTCCCTGTTCTTCACGGAACTTTCGGAGAGGACGGGGCGGTACAGGGTCTTATAGATCTTATGGGAGTTCCCTGCATCGGAGCGGATCTGCTCGGGTCATCGCTGTGTATTGACAAGATAGTTTCAAAAATCATCCTCAGGGACAATGGTATTCCTGTTGTTCCCTTCTTCGGTTTTTCAAAAACCGAATGGATAAACGGCAAAGAGAAAATCCTCCGTCGGGCACAAGAGGAAATAGGGTTTCCGTGCTTTGTGAAATCCTCAAACCTGGGCTCAAGCGTAGGGGTTTTCAGGGTGAACTCAACGGATGCAGTCACAGAAGCTGTTAATGCTTCTTTTGATTTTTCTGAAAGGGTGATCGTTGAAAGAGCCGTAATGAATCTGAGAGAAGTGGAGGTAAGCGTAATGGGGAACGAGGACCCGCGGGCGTCGGTTCCCGGGGAACTGGTTGTGCAAGGAGGCTTTTATGATTACGAAAAGAAGTATCATGATAAGTCAACGGAATTGCGGATTCCATGCGACCTTGCCCGCGAGACTCAGCAGAGGGTGAGAGCCCTCGCTCTTGCCTCCTATGCCGCCCTTTGCTGCACTGGTATGGCGAGGGTGGATTTTCTGGTTGACGCCGATACGGATCAGGTTTTTGTAAGCGAGATAAACACAATCCCCGGATTTACTCCCATAAGCATGTACCCGAAACTGTGGGAAGCAAGCGGGCTTTGCGTCGGGGAGATGCTCGAGATGCTTGTTGAGTTTGCCGAGCAGAGGCATAGAATGAGAGGGGAACTCAGAACGGATTTTTCCGGTTCCCGCTAAATTCACTTGCCGAGAATGTCGTTTTTCTGTCCCCGGAAAAGCACGAGGAAGACGACCCCGGCGATTATTGAGGCTCCGCCGAGAAGCTTCGTGACCGACGGCAGATCATCGAAGAAGACATGCGCGAAGATCAGCACGAAGATCGACTCCATCGGCATGACGGCGGTTGTTCGTGAGATATCAAGAAGCTTTATGGCGTGGAACTGGCTTCCTTTTGCTATATACGCTCCGCACGCGCCTCCGCACGCCATCACAAGCGCCTGTTTTAGGTTTGGAGGCTCAAATGTCCCGGTGAGTATGAGGTATATGAAAAGGACTATGGAGACTCCCAGGGTTCTAAGCGTCGCGACTGTAAGCATGTTCAGGTCCTGCGCTATCTTCTTTACCATGAAAGAGAGAAAGGAATATAAAAACGCAGCTCCGATGGCCATAGCGGTTCCGAAAATAAGATAATCTTCTCTCTGGTAGGCGACCACCACTCCGCCGGCCACCGTCATGGCTATTCCTATGCTCTCCCCCTTGTTGAGCCTTTCTCCAAGAAAGATTATGCCGAGCAGAAGAGCGAAAAGCGTCTGGGCCTTCATCAGGAACGACGTAAGGGCAGGCCCGATCGTCCAGAGCGCAACCATCCACAAGGCGGCCCCTGCCGAGGTTATAACGGAACTCCAGATGAAAATGGCGCGGTACTCTCGGATCCTTCTGAGTTCCTTTCTCTGCGAGCGAAGAAAGGGGAACAAGATCAAGGCGACCAAAAAAGCTCCGAAGAACCAGAAAAAAGTGGTGGTCTCGGGGTGGAGGTCGCTTCGCTCAAGCGCCTTTCCTATTGCGTAGGAAAGCGCCGTAAAAAAAGCGGTGGCTATCAGAAAAAGGTAGCCCTTTATTGGAAGTTTCTCTTTTTTATCGGTGTTCATTGATTTTTCTGTTTCTCCACAACCAGGCTATAGCCGCGCCCGAGATGTTGTGCCAGATGCTGAAAAGCGCGGCGGGAAGGGCGGAGAGATAGCCGAAGTGCATCTGGGAGAGAGCCGCCGCGAGCCCCGAGTTCTGCATTCCCACCTCAACGGATATTGCCCTGGCGCTGCTTTCCCCGAAACCCATTGCCTTCGCTATAAGATAACCGCATGTGAGACCAAGAGCGTTGTGGATTATTACTATGAGGAGAACCACCGCGCCGATGGTTTTTATGGATTCCGCGTTCAAAGCCACTATCACTCCCACCACAAAAGCTATAACAAGAGCAGATACTGAGGGTAGAAAGGGCAGGACGGCCTCTGATCTCCTCCCGAACAGCTTCCTCAAGATTACTCCGAGAAGCACCGGCAGCAGTACTATCTGGAGCGCGGAGATAAAAAGGTCGGCGACCGGAACATCTATCCACCTTCCCGCGTAAACGTACATGAGCGCGGGCAGGAGAAACGGGCAAAGGATCGTTGAAACCGAAGTCAGCGTTACCGAAAGCGCGAGATCGCCCCTTGCCAGATAGGTGATCACATTTGACGCCGTTCCTCCGGGGCATGAACCCACGAGAACGACCCCCGCGGCGATCAGGGGAGGTGTGCCGAAGGCGGAGACAAGCAGGAAGCCCAGAAGGGGCATCACGGCGTATTGGGCGAAAACGCCCGCCAGGATTTCAAGCGGTCTTGAGAGGACTCTCCTGAAGTCATCAGTTCTTAGCGTTATTCCCATGGCGAACATTATCACCGCGAGCATTGGCACTATGAGGAATCCCAGATCCCGAAAAACGGAGGGAAAAAAGTACGCTACGGCTGAGAACAGAATTATCCAGAGGATGAAGAACTTTGTTATAAAGTCTGCCAGCGAAGTTAGAGCGCTTTTCGTTGAATTCAATTTTATCTGTTACCGTCAGGGCTGCCGGGGAAGCGATTGCAGGGGAGTTTTATCGCTTTGGCTCAACTCCGATTGCTATTTTCGAGAACCCTTGGGTTTTCGCAAGATCCATGGTGCTTACCACCGGGCCGTGCATGGCCTCGGAATCCGCCCTTATTATTACCAGGGTGTCTTTGTTGGGTATTCTCTCAAACTCCCGCTTCAGGGAACTTTCGGAGCGCATAAGCATGTCGTTGAAGTAAACCTTTCCGTCTTTGGCGATGTGTATGTTCACGTCTTTTATCTCAACGATTTCGCCGGTCGCTTTCGGGAGGTTGACTTTTATGCCACTTGATATGGCGAAATTGAGCGTAAGGGCAAAGAAAATAAGGAGGTTGAAAATCACGTCCACGATGGGAGCCATGTCTATGCCGGACCTGCTACCTGATTTTCTTTGCAAGAATTTCATAGAGATGCCTTTGCGGAAAAAGTCTCCAGTATTTTTTTGCCTTCATCTTCGAGTTCGGAGATTATCTCCTTGAATTTCCCATCTGTGTACTTGTAGGCTATGAGTGCCGGGATCGCTATCGTGAGTCCCAGGGCCGTAGTGTAAAGGGCTTCCGAGATGCCTCCCGCGAGGGAAGGCGGGTCCACTATATCCTTCTCCGATATTACGGCGAACACTTTTATCATTCCCGATATCGTTCCGAGAAGTCCGATAAGGGTGCTTATGCTGCTTATGGTGAGCAAGGTCTCGATATATTTTTCAAGGCCCTGTGCCTCGGCCTTTCCGACCGTTTCAATGGCTTCATGCATCTCTTCCTTCGATTTGCCTGAGTTCTGCGCGGCCGCGAGAGCCATTTTGGCTACCGCGGAATCGCTCGATGCGGAAAGGGATTTTGCTTCTTCAAGCCCCTTTGTCTTGACAGTCTCGTACAGGCTTGAAAGAAATTCTTCGGGGAGAAGCTTTTTCCTCTGAAGTATATGAAGCTTCTGAAGAAAAATCGCAAGTCCGAATATGGAACATAAAATCAGGGGGAAGATATATATTCCGCCCTTGGTAAAAAGATCAATAATTGCGTCCATTGGGGTTCATCCTTGAATTAGAGAGGTTTTCACTCTCAAGCTTGGGTTTTCCATATGAAAAGGCAATTATACAACAAGTCCAGACTTTATCCAATTACAAAGTTTGATGTGAATAGGTATTTGAAAGTCGCCTCAAACCTTTGTATGATTATACACAATACAGGGGCAGAATTTCTCATGGAGAAGTAGGGGACGGTCAAAAACAGGCAAAAAAGAAGCTCTATAGAAACTGTGAGGGATTGACAATGAAAATGAGCCAACACGACCATAGGATTAGCCGAGCCGGGTACGAACCCGTTCCAAGCGGGACGGATGACTCGCTGCATTTTTGCCGCGTAAGTAAAATCACCCCCCCCCCCCTCCAGTACACACACATAAGTTCTTTGGGGGCGTGCCACCGCGCCCTGCTTATGCATTAGCGCCATGCACTGGCACGGGTTTTCAATCTCGGCGGGATCAGTGTGCTCGTGCAATCTCCGGGCTCATGAGATGACTGCTATTGCCGGGGATGGCCGCAGCCAGCCCAAAAGTCACATGGGACCCAAATCCCCTTACGGCATACTGGAGGCAGACCGGCAGGACTGAGCCTTAAACATTAAGACGAGTGCTGCGTTGAACAGCCGAGAGTCCATCACAGTGAGCTTCTATTGGTTCTCCTCCGAGATCAGCCCTGCGGCGTACAATTATGATTTTCAGATCATGGGCACCGCCTCTCTTTCCGGTGCTAGTAATGCGTCTGTGTCCGGCAGTGGATCAGTCACGCTTACCGGGGACGGAAGCAAAACCGTATTTGACAAACTTAAGATACGAACCATTTTCCACCAAATAAAGGAACCCCCGGAAAAGGTATTCTTTATCTTATCCCCGGGAACGGGATACACAGTGGACTCACTTTCCCGGCATAAGCAGGTGCTTATAAGTGAAGAAGCCGAAACGACGGCGAGATATGTATTGTCCGCAAGGGACACTGGCGTTATAGGCCACGCCATTTATCCCGAACTGATGGTGGAAAGGCGTGGTGAGGTTTACAGTGTGGATCACTTCTCATGGCAGAGTAGAAATTACGGGAGCAGCGACTCCTGGGAGGAAATTTCCAGTGCCAGGTTCTGTACCGTAAAATCGAGAAGAGATATTTGTTACAAGCCCACACTCACCGATCTGGATAAGGAGATACGGCTGACAGTCACCTACACCAGTGACAACAATATCATCGATACCATTGTGTCAAATGTCATAGGCCCAATCAAAAAGAACTCGGTTGGATTTGAAAAGCAGCAAGTGAATGTGGCAGAAGGGGATGACGCGGAAGTTAAACTGCTTCTTGCCCACGAAAGGGAGACTGACCTGACAGTGAGAGTGTCTGCCACTCCGCTGACCGCAACCGGAAATGGAGTGGATTATACCGGGCAAACTTTCGAGGCAGAGTTTGAGGCAGGGCAAAAGGAAGCATCCATATTTGTCCCAACAACAAGGGACAACACTGATCGCAATGATGGTGAAGCGGCTACGGAAACAGCCAGATTAGACATTCATGACTTTGACTTTCCTGATGACTTGGAAAAGGACAGCAGTGACCTGTGTTATCTTACTATTCACAACTACGAAATCCCGGTGGTCACATTGGACTCTGGCAACACCACGGTGGATGAAGGTGATTCCGCCATCCCATTTACCATTAGGGCAGATAGGGGCATTGACCCGAATGATCCATTGTTTGTTTCCGGCAAAGCGGTCTCCAAAGACGGAAAGTCTCTGACCTTCTCATCCCGCTACTATGGCGTGTTTGACACGCCAACCATTCACTTCGTGGGCTATGTGCCCGAAGACACTTACTTCTGCGCCTACCTCATTGAACCTGATAGAGGGTTCACTGTGGAAAGTCAGGCCAAGGCCCAGCCTCCGGCCAATTGGAATGGGCAACCCGGCACTTGTCCTTCAGGAGCAACTCTACTGGTTAGAGATCTAGGACAGCAGTCAAGAGAGCAGCTTCCTGAACCCGACAGACTGACGATTTCCGATCCAATAAAAGACTGCATCTACACCAACGGAGCAATATGGTCGGAAGTGGAGCACAGAGCCAAAACTCGCAATCCTGCGGACGACAGGTTCAATCGCATCCTGAGCGCATTGTATGAAAGGGCGACTCCTGAGCCGTTGACTTCGGGGGAAGCGGAAGTGTACTACCGGAACAATATGGGTGGCGTGAACGAAACGTTCTTCAAGAATGTCGTGGACACCCTTGAGTGTGTGGAAGCATTGTAGACGCAATCCGAATGGAGGGCTCTGGTACCGGAAGGAACCAGTTGAGACATTCGACAAGCGAGCTAATCGGATTCGTCATCAAAGCGTATGGTTGTCGTATGTCCGTATTTTGGGAAAGCGATATCCATTTTCCTTAAGAAATCTTTCCAACTGGTTGCGACACGCATTAACGCCATGACTCCCGATAGATGTTCTTTGAGTTTTGGATGTCCAAATTCACTTGTAAACCATTGATGGTGCTTGTGCCTTCGGTTGCCTTGTGGCAGTCTCGGATTCAGTGTCTTCAATTCTTCAAGAGCACTTGGCGCAAGCCTCTATTTGAAAGTTGCCTGAAATTTTCGTATTATTGTATATCGCAGAGGGGCAGAATTTCTCATGGAGAAGTAGGGGACGGTCAAAAACAGGCATAAGAAGCTCTAGAGAACCACTGGAGGGATTGAAAATGAAAATGAGCCAACACGACAATAGTATCAGCCGAGCCGGGTACGCACCCGTTCCAGGCGGTGCGGACTCGCTGGATTTTTGCCGCGTAAGTAAAATCACCCCCCCCCCCACTCACTTGAGCGCATTCAAGACGCATGGCCTCGATCAGCTTCCAGATTAACATCTTTCTCTGGCCCGGGACCAAAAACCCGTAAGCCTTATTCCCCGCGTAGTCCTGATACGTCTCCCGCCCGTAATCTGTGGCGCGGTCTGCTTGCAGTGTTGCTGTTGCTGCCGCTGCTGACAATGCTTGCGACCGGGGCACAGGCCCAGGTTACGTGCACCGGTGATGGCCCCCACTATGTTTCTAGCAATTGGGACCTGAAACCCTCCAGTCTTTCCGTCGGCGACAGTTTCCGTCTGCTGTTCGTCACCTCGACGGCGCGCAATGCGAGTGCGACCGATATCGCCACCTACAACACGTTCGTGCAGGACCGCGCCAAGGCGGGTCACAGCGCGATCAGCGATAGTTGCGGCAACCAGTTCAAGGTTCTTGGCTCGACCAGTGCGGTTGATGCCCGGGACAATACCTCGACGACCGGCGCGGGCCAGGCGATCTACTGGCTGAATGGCGCGAAGGTCGCCGACAACTATGCCGCTTTCTACGACGGAAGCTGGGACAGCTATGCGGGGAAGACTGGGGCAGGAACAGACTTCGGGGGCAACAGTTTCGTTTGGACGGGCAGTGGTCAGGACGGCACAGAAGCCTTCTCTCCGGGTAATAGTAGTAGAGCCTTGGGCGCTAGCAACGTTGACACCGGCCATCTGCAATCCGGTCAAAATCCTATCGGTTCTGGTTGGACTTATGTTAATACTCAGCTCAGATCCTTCTACGCCCTGTCCCCCATCTTCACGGTAGAGACACCGAAACCCACCACCGTGTGGATCCGAGGCTCGGTGACGGTCGATGTCTGCGAACTGAACGGCAGCGGGGTGCCTGCCTCGGTCTGCGAGAGCGACAACAATTCTCCGGAAAGAAAGCAATGCGAAGCCGCCTGGACGCCGGCCTGGGCAAAGCCGGGGGCAATATCACGCGTGCAGGTCTCGCAGGACAACATCAACGCGGCGAGGGCCTCGGTGGCCGCCATCTGCGGTTACAACGCCAGCGCCGGGTACGTGCAGGAGCGCCACGGCCGCGACGAGATCACGGTCACGGAGGGCGGCGCCGCCGGGGAGATCACGGTGGGGCTGTCGAAGAAGCTGGGGGCGGGCGAGACGGTGACGGTGCCGCTTACCGCCTCGGGCGTCGCCAATGGGGACTACACGATCGCGCTGCGCACCGGCACCGGCATCAACACCGGCGTGGCGCTCAACACTTCGAACCCGTACAGCGCGGCCCGGCCGGCGGTGGTGTTCACGGGCCATGCCACAGACATGGTGCGGTTCGCCTTGCTTAACGTGAGCGGCGTCTCGGACTCGGCCAACGAAGGCTCTGAGACCCTGACGCTGGGCATCGGAACCGTGACTGATAACCTGACCGACGGCACGCAGCTTCACTCGTCCTCCCAGACCGCAAGGGTGAGGATCAAGGATGCGGGCTCGCCAGCACAGGCCGCGCCCGTGCCGACCGAGACGGTGGCCAACCTTCAGATGACGGCGGTGGATGACACCAGCGCCAGCGTCACTTGGGACGCAGTGGAACATGCAACATCCTACGACGTGTCATGGAGTGCCGAGAGCAGCGACTCGCTTAACGCTTCCGCTGGCTCCGAGAGCGTGACGGGAACCTCTGCCACCATCGAGCATGACGCCTCTTTGCCAATGACGCTTACGGTCACGGTGACGCCGGAATACGTCGACGAAAACGGTGACAAGCAGCAGCTCGGCGCACTGGCCGGTACAGCGACACTCGACGTGGGACCGCAGCCGCTCAACGGTGGCGGAACAAACGGCGGCGGCAATGGAGACTCGATTCGCGCTGGCGAGGACACAGCCGACTTCCCGGTTCCGGTTGCCCACTGGCGCTTTGAAGACAACGCGCTTGACTGGGTGGGGGAAAGCGATGGGACCGAGAGCGGCGGTGTGTCCTTCGCAGCAAACCAAGAGGGTGAGGGCGTTGAGAGCTACGCGCTTTCCCTCGACGGAACCGACGACTACGTAGACCTCGCTTCACACGTGTCAGACTTCCCGCTTGGTGATTCAACAAGAAGTGTCACAGGATGGTTCAAGGCTGATACCGGCAGTCAGGGTCAGACCTTCTTTGCCTACGGCCCGAATGTGGCAGGGAAGCGTTTCTCCATAGCAGCAGACCGCACACAGGTACTGGTCGCGGTAAGCGGCCACGCCTGGGGTGTAAATGGACTTCACCTCTCGGAGGGCTGGCATCATGTTGCGGTCACCTACGCCGGCAGCAGCTCGGACAACATCTCGATCTATCTCGACGGCGTGCTGCAGCCCGTCTCGACCGTGGTTGGTTCCCCGCAGCGTCTGGATACGCGGACCGGACCGGCAGCGATAGGCCGTAACGTGGGCGGCACGAAGCACTACACAGGATTGATTGACGATGTACGCCTGTACGATGTAGCGCTAAGCGCAGAGCAGGTGCTTACGCTGTTTGAGGAACATCCGCAGGCCGTGCTTGTCGAGGACAACTAGGATGCCTGCGTTTCTGATGAATTGGCGGCCGATGTGGAAGGTTATTCGAAGGAGACCTGGCAGGGCCAGGCCCATGTGGAGCGCTGGCTTCGGGTTTTGGAGACTTTCTCCGGCACTGCCAATGATTCAAGGGTGATGACCCCCACCGAGGCCGAGGGCTACGTCAACCGCGGCTGGCAGCGCTGGGAGCCGTGCTCGAGGCGCTTGAGTGTATGGAGTAACACATCCCCGAGCCTGACCCCGAACCGCCGTTAACTGTGTTTCGACGTAACTGCACTGCGAGGGGGCTGTTTGAAGGAAGCTGAACATAATACCGCTTAGCATTCTGTACAGTCTTCTGGATTCCCAGTCAGACAAAAAGTGTTGCAACACCAATTTTATGGGTCACTTTCTATTGGTAAGTCTGCGCAGAATCCGGGGAATCAGTTTATTCGCTTGCTCATAGCCCGTGCCGCGGGCTTGATGAGTTTTGTTTGGTTTCAGATTCTGCAGATTGTTTTCCGACGTTTTTTTCGGGTAGATTTTCTGATCTCAAACCCGCGGAGACTTACATGATGATTTCCGATTTTCAATATACTGACGGTGAGCTTTACGTAGAGAAAGTTCCCGTGAGGAAAATATGCGAGGACTTTGGAACTCCTGTCTATATCTACAGCCACAACTCCATCCGCTCAAGCTTTCTTGAATACAAAGACGCGTTTTCTGAAATCGATCCCCTGATCTGCTATTCCGTAAAGGCGAACTCTAACATATCCGTGCTCAGGGTTTTCGCCTCCATGGATTCCGGTTTCGATATAGTTTCATCAGGGGAGCTGCGGAGGGTTGTTGCCGCTGGGGGAGACACCTCGAAAGTGGTGTTCTCGGGAGTCGGAAAGACCGAAGAGGAGATAGAGGCCGCAATTCGCTCCCGGATACTATTTTTCAACGTGGAATCCGAAGCTGAGCTTCAGAAGATAAACGATGTGGCCGTCTCGCTTGGAGAGAGGGCCCCGGTCGCGATAAGGGTTAATCCTGATATTAACCCCGATACCCATCCGTACATATCGACGGGTTTTGAGAAAAGCAAGTTCGGAATCGGAATCGAAAAAGCGGTGGATGTTTACAAAAACGCTTCGCTGATGGGGGGAATCGAGATAAGGGGAATTGACGCTCATATAGGTTCCCAGATATTTGATCTTTCCTCTTTTTCCGAATCCATATCGAAGCTCGTCTATCTGGCCGACAGGCTCGGGAGCGACGGGATTGAAATTTCCTACATAGATATAGGAGGGGGTCTCGCGATAAGCTACGAGGGCGGGGAGAAGCCTCCGGCGAAATCCGAGTACGCACAAGTTTTTGAAGAGCAGCTAAGCGATACCAGTTACGGGCTGGTCCTTGAACCCGGGAGATCGATTGTGGGCAACGCGGGAATAATGTCCACCAGGGTGCTTTATGTTAAGGAAGGAAGCTCAAAGAAATTCGTAATAGTCGACGCCGCGATGAATGATCTTGTAAGACCCGCGTTTTACGATTCATTCCACCGAATAGAGCCGGTGCGCGTGGGAGGCTCCGGATCCCGCGAGGTGGTGGACATAGTCGGCCCCATATGCGAATCGGGGGATTTTCTGGCCAGAGACAGGAGTTTTCCTGAAGTTTCAGCGGGCGAACTGCTCGCGGTTTTCAGCGCGGGGGCTTACGGTTTCGTGATGTCGTCTAATTACAACACAAGGCCCCGGGCTGCCGAGGTTCTTGTAAGCGGTGAGAGGTACTGCGAGATAAGGGCCAGGGAAACTCTTGAGGATCTTCTGAGGCCAGAGAGCATCGCGGAATTTCTCTAGTATCGAAACGGCGCTTGGTAGTTAAGTCATGAAACAGGGTTTTAACGGACTCAAGGTGACGTCTTTTGAAAGTCGCCGTTGCGAGGAGATGAAAAAACTCATCTCCTATCACGGCGGTGTGCCCAGGGTCGCGCCCTCGATGAGGGAAGTTCCCGATCTTAAAAGTCCTTACGTTGCCGGGTTTGCCGATGATCTGTTCTCGGGCAACATTGACCTTCTTGTTCTCATGACGGGGGTAGGCACGCGGATTCTCTCTGACATCGTAATTGCCGAGTCGGGGAAAAAAGAATATGTTGACGCCCTGCGCACTACGACGATTCTTGCCAGAGGTCCGAAACCCGTCGCGGCCCTTCGCAAATTCGGGATAAAACCGGATATCACCGTTTCAGAACCGAACACATGGAGAGATATCATCTCCACCCTTGATCAGAGAGATATGTCGCTTGAAGATCTGGTCGTGTACGTTCAGGAATACGGGGTTTCCAACGAGGACTTCCTGGCTTCTCTTGAAAAAAGAGGGGCTTGCGTAAGAAGAGTTCCCATATACAGGTGGGCGCTGCCTGAGGACCTTAGCCCCCTGCGTGATGCCGTAAGGTCCGTATCAGAGGGAACGGAGGATTGCCTGCTGTTCACAAGCTCCCGGCAGGTATCCAACCTTTTTGAGGTAGCGGGCGGAGAAAAGTGTGCCGCCGACTTCATCGAGGGAATGAAAAAAGCGCTTGTATGTTCGATCGGGCCGACCACCACTGAGACGCTCAGGGAGCGCGGAATATCTGTTGATTATGAGCCCGACAGCCCGAAAATGGGAAACCTGGTGAGAGAGGTTGCAAGAAGATCCGCCTCGCTTCTGGCAAAGAAGAGAACCGCTTTTCAAAACGGAGTCGATACCCGTAACTGGAACCGCACGCAGATGGTCTGGTCTGGGGACAGCACGCAGGCCCGGAGAAGAGAAATCACGTCTGAAGGAGCATTCATGAAGGCGTGTCGGCTCGAGAAAGCCGATCATACTCCAATCTGGCTTATGCGCCAGGCCGGCAGGTTTCTTCGGGAATACAGAGAGGTTCGCTCCCGAGTCTCATTCAAGGAGCTTTGCAAGACCCCTGATATAGCTTCTGAAATTACGCTTATGGTGGTTGACCGCTTCGGTGTGGACGCGGCAATCATTTTCTCAGACATACTGCTTATTCTGGAACCCCTGGGGCTTTCACTTGAGTATTCAAGCGTCGACGGCCCCGTGATAGCCAGGCCTCTTAGGACCCGAAGGCGCATAGAGGCCCTGAGGGACTTTGATCCCGAAAGCATGGATTTTGTCTATGAGGCTCTGCGTACCACGAGAGGGGCGCTTGCCCCCGAAGTTTCGCTTATTGGTTTTAGCGGCGCTCCCTTTACCGTGGCTTCCTATGCGGTTGAGGGAAGCGGCTCGAAAAACTACGTAAACACGAAAAAGCTCATGTACGGGGACCCTTCCCTTTGGGAGAGGCTGATGGAGATTCTGACCGCAAGCATTTCGGATTATCTCTGCGCCCAGGTGGATGCCGGGGCCGATGCGGTGCAGATTTTCGACAGCTGGGTTGGTTGTCTTTCCCCTGCTGATTACGAAAGATTCGTTTTTCCGCACATGAAGAAACTCATCTCGGCGCTTCCGCCGGGGGTTCCGGTAATATTGTTCGGAACCGCAACAGGCTCTTTGCTTGAACTCATGGGAGAGACCGGGGCTGGGGTTATCGGTCTTGACTGGAGGGTCGATATTCTTGACGGCTGGCAGAGGGTGGGAAGTTCTCTTGCGGTTCAGGGGAATCTTGATCCGGTTTCAATGCTCTCAACCCCGTCCCACGTCGTGGAGGAGGCGAGGAAGATACTTGACAGAGTCGGAGGAAGGCCCGGGCACATATTCAATCTGGGTCACGGAGTACTTCCGCAGACACCGGTTGATAATGTTCTGAGACTGATTGATGAGGTTCACGAGTATTCCGCGCGAAGGTAGGTCTAAGGAGAAGTTCCATGCAAAGTAATTTTGATGCCGTAATGATGATCGGATACGGGGCTCCCGAGAAAAAAGAGGACATAATGCCCTTTCTGAGGAACGTGGCTGGCGGAAGACCGATACCCGAGGACAGGCTGCGGGAAGTTGCCCATCACTACGAAATCTTTGACGGGAAGTCTCCGCTCAACGAATTCACTTACAAACAGGCCCAGAAACTTGAGAAGCTTCTTTCCGGGTGGGGGTACGATCTTCCGGTTTACGTCGGGATGAGGAACTGGCATCCGTTCATCAGGGATTCCCTTGAGCAGATGCGGGAAAATGGTGTGAAGAACCTGGTGGGCCTCATAATGGCCGTTTACCGCTCCGATGCGAGCTGGGAGAGGTACATGAGGGATGTAAGCGAGGCCTGTGAAGATCTAAAGATGCAGCTTCACGTGGAATATGTTCCGCCGCTTTTTAATCATCCCCTTTTCATAGAGGGCTCGGCGGCCAAGGTAACTGAACGAATGCGAGAAATTCCCGAGAGCAGACTCGATACCACCATGTTGGTCTTTACTGCTCACAGCATCCCCCAGAAAATGTCGGATTCGTCTCCCTATGTCCTGCAGTTTGAGACTTCGTCGATGCTGGTGGCGGACAGAGTAGGGCACAGGAAATGGATGACTGCCTACCAGAGCAGAAGCGGCTCTCCGAACGAGAAATGGCTTGAACCGGACATATGTGATGTCATAGAGAATCTTGCTCTGCGTGGCTTTACGGACATCGTGATTCAGCCCATAGGGTTTGTCTGCGATCATATCGAGGTGCTTTTCGATATAGGGGTTGAGGCAGCCGAGGCCGCGCGCGAGTGCGGGGTTAACCTCTACAGGGCCGAGACCGTGAACGATGATGACCGCTACATAATGGCTCTGGGCGACGGGGTGCTTAGGCTCATCGATTCAGAAAATTCCCGGCAATAAGTAGAATAATTCATTATGAAAGTCGCAATTGTCGGTGCGGGGGTCTCGGGTCTTTCCTCAGCCCACTACCTGAGAAAGCTTTGTCGGAATGATAATATTCCCCTTGAACTTGTGCTTTTCGAGTCCTCCGCACATCCGGGCGGGGTTATTGATACCGTAAAAACGGGGGACATGGTTCTTGAACTGGGACCCGACTCCTTTATAACTTCAAAGCCCTGGGCGCTTGACCTCGCAAAAGAACTTGGACTCGAGGATTCGCTCCTTGGAGTGGGATACGGCAAGGGGAAAAACACTTTCGTTTATCAGGCGGGAAAGCTTTGGGCGCTTCCTGAAGGTTTTTTCCTGATGGCCCCCTCAAAGCTTCTCCCGTTTCTTCGAAGCGGACTGTTCAGCGCCGGGGCCAAGCTCAGGGTGCTTTTTGAGCCTCTGGTTCCCCGAGGCGGGGGAGGGGACGAAAGCGTCCGTTCTTTTGTGGAGAGGAGGTTTGGAAGGGAAATCTTCGAGAAGGCCGCGCAGCCTCTTCTGGGCGGAATTTACATGGCCGATCCTGGGAAACTGAGTCTTTCGGCCACAATGCCCCAGTTCCTAGAGATGGAGAAGCGAAGCGGGAGCGTTCTTCGGGACCTTCTCCGCAATCCTCCGACGTCCCGTGGGGAAAGCGGAGCCAGATACGGCCTTTTTCTCACTCCGGCGGAGGGCATGTCCGTTATAGTCAAAAGACTTTGCGAAAGTGCCGAATTTGCAAGGCAGGAATACAAGACCCCGGTTCTTTCCCTTGAAAAATCGGAAAAAGGATGGCTTGTCGGTTCTGAGTGTGGAGAAGAGGAATTTGACGCTGTCATCCTGTCTGTCGGGGCAGGTACGGCCGGCCGACTGCTTTCTGATATCGATCCGCAGCTTGGAGCCACACTCTCGGGCGTGCGCTATGTTTCTTCCATCGTTGCGACTCTTGTTTTCGATGAGAAGAATTTTCGCGGTCTTCCAGACGGTTTGGGGGTCATAATTCCTTCCAAGGAGGGAATGAATCTCGTGGCGTGTTCGCTTTACAGCAGCAAGTTTCCCGGAAAATCCGGGAGCGGAAAAGTGGTGATAAGGTGTTTTTTTGGAGGAGAGCTTAATCCTGATGCGGTGCTTTGGGATGAGGAAAAAATAAAATCTGTCTTAAGCGAAGAACTTGCAAGAGTTTTCGGATTCGATAACCATCCGGCGGAGATTTATATCAGGAGATATAAGATGTCCATGCCGCGCTTTGCACTAGGACACAAAGAGGATATCTCGGGAGTGGTGCACCGACTTTCGCGTCACTCGGGGCTTGCGCTTTGCGGAGCGGTCTATTTCGGCGTTGGCATTCCCGACTGTGTGCGTTCAGCGGAGTTTGCGGCCAGAAAAATTCACGTGGATATGGTTCGTTGATTTAAAACCACCCAGTAAAGGAATTAATTTTGAACATGTTTTGCTCTGTGGTCACGCCGGATTCCAGGCCTGGTTGACTGTAATCAGCAAGATATTCAGACATCTTTTCTTTGATTTGCTTTCTGATGTCCGCGGCCACCTCAAGTATTTCCAGAGGAGCGCGAACTGGTTCGCCGCCATGCTGGCGCAGCGCTACGATTAGAGGTTCCAATGCGGCGGACTTCTTCTCATTACTTGATAAAATATCAACAAGCTTCTGTACCGGGAAGCCGATTACAATCATGTCCTGCACAAAATTTAGCATCTTACGTACCATCATTTCGTTATTGGGCATGAACTTGTCATATACAATTCCGAACACATTCATGGCGTCAGAATGCTTTTTCTGAGCCGTCAAGACCAGAGTCCGCACACACATCTCCTGCCATGCAAACTCGGCATTTTCGTCGCTACCTAAGACACTGGTTTTTCGCTGGAAGTCTTCACATGTGTGCAGTGCGTCTTCTAAGCGGTGGGTCTTCATTTGCAATTTGGCTTTATTGATCGTTGCAGATGCGACCTGCCATTGCATATCCGGCGCATCGGCAAATCGTTCGATTATTTCATCATAGGTTGTGATTGACGTTTCAGAATCGTTGAGTTCTTCTAGCGTATATCCTTTGAAAAGCATTGCCCAGGCGACCGGTCCCTGCATCTTCGGGGTATCAGCGAAGTGTTTGATCATTTTGTCGTAGGTTGCAACTGCCGTTTGAAAATCGTCGAGTTTTTCTAGAGCGTTTGCTTTGTCAACCATTGTCCATGCGATCAGTTGCTGCATATCTGGCGCATCAGCAAATCGTCCGATTATTCCGTCATAGGTTGTGATTGCCGCTTGGAAGTCATTAAGTTTTTCTAATGCTTTTCCTTTGCCAGCCATCGCAGAGGCTAGTTGTCGCCGTATATCTGGCGCATCAGCAAATCGTCCGATTATTCCGTCATAGGTTGTGATTGCCGCTTGGAAGTCATTAAGTTTTTCTAATGCTTTTCCTTTGCCAGCCATCGCAGAGGCTAGTTGTCGCCGTATATCCGGCGCATCAGCAAATCGTTCGATTATTTCATCATAGGTTGTGATTGCCGCTTGAAACTCATTGAGTTTTTCCAATATGCTACCTTTGCCTACCATTGCTGAGGCCACCTGCCATTGAAGGTCCAGAGCACCTGCAAATCGTTCGATTATCTCATCATAGGTTGTGATTGCCCCTTCAGAATCGTTGAGTTCTTCTAGCGTATATCCTTTGAAAAGCATTGCCCAGGCAACCTGTTGCTGCATGTCTGTGGCATCGGCAAATCGTTCTATCATTTCATTATAGGTTGTGATTGCTGCTTGAAACTCATTGAGTTTTTCTAGAGCGTTTGCTTTGCGGATCATAGCAGAGGCGACCTGCCACTGTAGATATGAAGCATCATTGTTGCCAAAGCTTTTAATGACTTCGTTACAGGTCGTGATCATGGCCTCAAAGTCATCTGTATATCCATACGCAAGGATCTTTTTGTTCAATAGAAAGGCAATATCTGATTCCGACATTGGAAATAGTCTGGAATCTTGGGAGTTAAGAGTTTGGTCTACTATCTTAATGACTTTTTTGGAATCTTCTTCTCTAAAGGCAATATTGATTTCTTCTTCAATAAGTTGCTTGTTCATAAGCTTGTTTTCTAAAGCTTGGTTGAATATTTGACGAATGGTTTGCCACTTTGTGCTGGAGGACTCATCCTCAGCGTGTAACCGCTCGATGATTGCACGCTTGATTCCTTCGCGGATGGTTTTTGATTGAACCGCCTCCGCAACCAGGTTGCAGGACATCTTGCTTAATTCGGACTCATTGTAGAAAACAGCCATAAAATAAATCAGATTTTTTACCACGGCTGCCTCGTCGCGTTCACGTCGCAGCTTGTAATAAATACTGTAGAGACCTTCTGCCGCTACATATAAACGTTTATTTGCACTGCCTTCCGGTATTACAGCACCCCGATTTACCAATCGTCCAAGCATGGTTGATACTTTCCGGATATCCATGCGTGCGCGGGCCGCGATTTCATTTGGTTTCGACGGTTGCCAGAGATCAATCACTGCGAGATAAACACGTCGTTCCATATTTGGCAATCTCTCTAGGTGACTGCGGAAATATTCGGTGTGTTCGTCAATCAGTTTCACCAGTTCTTCCATTAACTGGAGCATGGATCCGTGCTGCGCGAACCCGGCGATGATGACCAAAAGCCGGGGACTTCCTCCTGTGAGAATTTCAAGCGGTCTGATCTCACGTGCATTTGCTTCCTTGCCACTGACAGCCTCCCACAGACGGCGGCAGTCTTCTATGGTTAGTCGTTCAAGGTTGATGATTCGAAACAATTCAAAGAACGGTTGCTCTACATCGTCCAGACTCTCAAACCGGCTTGTAGCGGAGGCAAGCAGGATGATCTGGGGTTCGGACTGAAGCACTTCGCGAAGCCTCCAGCCAAAATCTCCGTTTACGCTCTCGCATAGTGCTTGAAGATTTTCAACTATCAGGACGAGTTTTTTGCACAGTCGATCCGTTGCCATTAGAACTGCAGCCCGCGCAAGGTCTCCGGTTTCCCGCTCCTGCCAGCGGCCAGCCAGAGCAGTGTGTGTTTTTTGTAGTTCCTGTGCAAGTTCTGGATTATCTGTTACGGTCTCCCTTGCAAGGTGAAAAAGCGTTTCAAGCCAGAAGTCGGTCAGGGTGAAGATTTCCTGACTTTCTTCCATGAACTGTACTGGCAACAGGCTTTCGGAGAATTCATTGTTGACCCGCAGTTCGGCGGCAACTCGCGAAAGAAGCATGGTTTTTCCGCGACCGCGGGGGGCGACGACCAGAAGATGCTGGCACGAAGATGATTTTATATTTCCGTGTAAGACTTCAAGGACTATTTTTAACTCGTGGTTTCGGACGACGAATTGCGAGATGATCTCTTTGTCGGACTGATACATCCCTGGACTGAACTTGCGGACTTGTGGGCGGCTGATCAATTTATTTTCCGTGTTCTCTATGTTTGTTATGCTCATTATATCTGCTCCTGTGATTTATCAACCGAGCGGCGTTTTTCAATAGCGATGTGATGGCGGAAACGAACGGACCACCAGTCCCTCAGCAAATTTGACGAGAAGCGGTAGCCAGCCTCGCTAGTCTCCAGATAGCCGTCATGCTCCAGAATCTCAAGCACATCTGCAATGCATGCGGGCATATCTTCAACCAGAGAGGAATACATCTCTTCAAGGCAATGTCTCGCACTTGGTGTGAATACCTCTTGTATGGCCGCCTCTGCGAGAATCTCCATTGCTATTGAATAGTAATTATCATCTCCTCCAAGACCTTCTTTGAGGCGTGTCTCGTAATACACAAGATCGCTTTGTCCCCAGGCTCCCAGGAGCCTGCTCTGATAGACTTCGTTTACATCATCCACAGTTACGTGGTTTTTCCCTTGCATAGTGGCAAAATCCCGAATGCGCGCAAAGAAGGACTGAACATGGTGAGGAATTCCGCTGCCCAGCTTTTCGTAAACCGCGTTTGCGACGCCGTTTTCTACGGACAATTCGTAATTTTCAGCGAGGCGGGTGAAGCACGCAACGCTGGTGTCTCGACTCCATGGACCCAGACGAAAAGGATAGAGATGATTGATACGGTCAGGAATGCCGAGTTGTCTTACCAAGTGATCCAATCCAATACTGCCGGATACTATTAGAACAGGAGAATCATTCCCCAAATCTTGAAGTGATCCACGCAACCAGCTCAAAAACTCGTCAACCCGTTGTTCACCGTTATCATGTCTGAGCATCCGTTTTAGGAAGATAGGAAGTTCGTCAACAGCGAGGAGAACCGGCTTGTCATGCTCGGCACAATTGCGGAGCAACTCTTTTCCATGGCGTCGCCAGCTTCCGGGATCAAGTCCGGCACGGATCTTCACGCGAAATTCATCTGCACCGACCTCTTCAATGTTCTCTTTCAGGAGTCGTTTCATTCCAGCGGCAAGACGCGATGTGATCGAGCGAATCGGATACGCAGCTTTGGCGATGTCGGCAATTGCATCCTCCGCGCAATTTGCCGCTTCTACATCCGCAAATAGAAAGACCCAATCCTCAATTTCAAGTCGACGTCCGAGTTCGCGAACGATGCTTGTTTTCCCCATGCGCCGCTGTCCGGTGAGCAATATATGGTTGTGGTCCCGGACATGTCTTTCCAGAATATTCAACTCGCTCTTACGATTGAAGAAATCGCCGCCGCTTACCCACCTTCCTGTAGATAATCTCATGTCATGGTCTCCAGTCTCTGTTTTGGCAAATAATTCATACAACAAAACCGTCGTCAACTGCCTTGTTGTATACAAAAAATATCATACAACAGAATTGTTGTCAACTGCCCTGTTGTAAATCATATTGCATTATCTGAGAGCAGATCATTTCTCAGGACACTCAGAACATCTGCACCGGAATTCTTCTCCTGTCCTGTCCATAAAATCCTTAGCAGACCTCTCCTGCATGTTCGCTGACAAGAAACCTGTCCACTTCTTCCTTGTTTTGGTTCACTGGGCTGTAAAAATCTTGCCAAGAATCCCTGCAAAGCGATATACAGCAAAGATCGGCGAGCTTGCTTGTCTTGCTCCAGCGGATATCTGGTCCCCAAGATTTCCCTTCTTCATATTTACAAAGACTTTTACTGTGGCAAAATTAAAAGCTTATTACTGCCGATGTAGCTCAGTGGTAGAGCAGCTCATTCGTAATGAGCAGGTCAGGGGTTCGAATCCCCTCGTCGGCTGTATGTAGCTTCAGTTCCACCCCGGCGACTAACTGCGTTATACAAGCCAATGGCGAGTCTCTTATCAAAGGAACGTATCGTTAGAGGTCCGGAATTCAACCGCTGGCTGGTTGTGCCTCCGTCTATTGCGGTTCACCTGTGCATTGGTTCCGTTTACGCCTGGAGCATATATAATCCCGCGTTAATTGAAGTGCTTGGTGTTGCCACCAGTGCGGCGGATGACTGGACTCTGCGTCAGGTGGTGTGGATATTCAGCGTCGCGATCGCGTTCACCGGGCTTACGGCGGCGTTTGCCGGCAAATGGGTTGAGAAGGTAGGACCGCGCATGGTCTGTGTAATGGCCGCGTGTTTTTGGGGTGGCGGCTACATGATCAGCAGTCTCGGTGTCACTTTGCATCAACTGTGGCTGATTTATCTGGGTTACGGTGTAATAGGCGGTATCGGTCTTGGTTTTGGTTATGTTTCTCCGGTCAGCAATTTAATTCGCTGGTTTCCGGACCGACGCGGCCTGGCTGCCGGAATGGCGATCATGGGCTTCGGTGGCGGGGCGATGATCGCGGTGCCGCTTAAGGAATTTTTCCTCAAGTACTTCTACAAGGCACCTCAGTACCTGGGGACGGTCGACGCTGTCGATATGATCACTCATTCCGGCCGGCGCTTTGTTGAAGTCGGCGGTCAGCTAAAAGAGGTTGTCGTCGCGGGGGTTGCCGAGGCGGCACACGTGCTTGTACCCGGAACCGAAGCGGCCGGGGTGTATGTGGTTGGCACCGGTTCCGCTGGAGTCGCCCAGACCTTCTTTTTCTTCGGAGTGGTTTATTTTCTTGTGATAATGGTCTCGGCGTTTTTATATCGTGTTCCGGTTGCGGGGTATAAACCGCGAGGATGGGAGCCGCCGGCCGGCAAGGATTCTGGCAAGCGAATGATCAGTCAGAAAGATGTGCATATCGATCAGGCGTTAAAAACACCTCAGTTCTACCAGGTCTGGGCTGTGCTGTGCCTTAACGTTACAGCCGGCATCGGGATTATCTCTGTCGCCAAGACAATGATGACCGAGATATTCAGTAACACGCTTCCGGATATTGTTGACGTCACCTTTGCCGCCACTTACGTCTTGATGATCGGCATGTTCAACATGCTGGGGCGCATCATGTGGGCAAGTGCCTCCGATAAGCTGGGGCGACGCAATACGTGTTCAATATTTTGTGCGGTCGGCCTTTTGTTGTATTTGTCCATTCCTGCCACCGCCCATCAGGTGAATCTTAATCCTTCGATTTTCTGGCTGTTAATGTTTTACGCGGCGACGATGATAATCTTTACTTTCTACGGGGGTGTTTTCGCTACCGTTCCGGCATATCTTGCAGACCTGTTTGGTACTCGTTACGTCGGCGGCATATATGGACGTTTGCTGACCGCCTGGAGCGTCGCTGGGGTGCTCGGTCCCCTGGCGGTCACCTCGCTTAGAGACCGCTCGCTTATGGCCGAAATCAATCGCCTTGCCGAAATGGTATCCCCACAAGAATTCGCCAGGACTTTCGGAGCCGGAATTAACGACCTCGAGATACTGGTGCAGAATAAAACCGTAACGCTTGCGAAACTCATGGATATCGTGCCTGAGGGGACAGTAGACCCGACGGCCTCCCTGTACAACTCGACGATGTATGTGATGGCGGCGTTATTAGTAATCGCTTTGATAAGCAATCTCCTGATAAAACCGGTCAACGAAAAACATCACATAAAGGACTGATACTGCTTGGTTTTTCTTCCGACTTGCGTCCTGCCAGTTTCGCGGAGAAACTGCTTGGGCTGGAAACGAACGCAGAGTGTGACATCAGGGGAAGATTTTTGAGAAGTATTCCCTGAATTCGCCGCCGCTAAGGCTGGTATGTTCTGAGAGCTTTTTAAGAGTCGCGGGAGTTTCGATGTCCTCGCGTCTTAACTTGATCATGTATTTCTGCGAAACCTCGTAGGCTTCTGTGTTCTTGTCAACATATCTTACTCTGATCTCGTTTGTTTCTTCATTTATGAGTTCCTGAAACGGCATCGCCTGCATCTTTCCCGTTCTTACGTATACAAGAGCCCCGTCTCCCTTTCCATCCAGCAGGTATTTGACGGCGCAGTACCCTAGCTTCCGCGTGTAATCGACGTCAAAGGGAATCGGATTGGCCGAGCGCAATTCATAGCCAAGCCTCTTGTGCACCAGTTCCACTTCGACTCCTTTTTCAGAGAGTTTTTCGGCAAGAGTGTTTTTCAGAAGCTGACCGAAGTTAACGTCAACGTATCTTATTCTTCCCATGCCGTCTTTGTCCATAAGTCCCAGATCAACAGGGTCTATCTTGTCAAGCATCCCTTCTGCTAGTATGGCCACTCCGTATTCTCTCCCCATACTCATTCTTTTTATTATGGAGCCCTCAAGAATGGCTATAACTTGCTCAAGCGGCACTTTTTCCTCTTTAAAATCCTCGGGGATTATTGTTATCGTAGCCCCCGCGGACTGCCCGATTCCAAGGGCCAGATTACCTGTCCTCCTGCCCATGGTTATAACCAGAAACCACCTGCACGTAGTTCTTGCCTCTTCCATTATGTAGTTCATTATTTTCGCCCCGACATCCCTTGCGGTCTCGAATCCGAAGGTGGATATATAGTCGGGTAGCGGGATATTGTTATCTATGGTCTTGGGCAGGTGCGCTATTTTCAGTCTTCCCCCGAAGTGCTCGTAAAGCGTTTTCGCGAGAAACATTGTTCCGTCGCCGCCTATGGTTATCAGGTTGCCTATGCCCAGTTTTTCAATTGAGGAAACCGTGTTTTTAAAGGTCTGCTCAGTAGCAAGGGGGCTATGTCTTGATATTCCGATAATCGAACCGCCGGTTGTATGAATCCTCGAAGTGTTCTGGATATCAAGATTCAGGACTTTTGAGGTATCTCCCCTGGAGATCCACTTGAACCCGTCGAGAATTCCGATTACTTTTTTCCCTCTGTTTCTTGCCTCGATAGTGGCAGAACTTATCACGCCGTTTATCCCCGGGGCGGGTCCTCCGGCCGCGATTATTCCCAGATTATCCATTGTTTTTCTAGTCATTTTCTCCGTACCACCCCGTTCCGTAGTCGGCCTTGTATTTTTTACTTCGGTATTCCTGCGTGTAAAGAAAACCCCCTGCGGCTATGGCTCCGCAGACAAATCCTGACATGTGCGCCCACAGGCCCTCGGTTCCCGCGTCACCAATATAGCCGATTCCTGTAAGAAACTGAACGGCAAACCAGAAAATTATAAAAATATAAGCCCTTATGCGCATGAAGTAGAAAAACACCAGAACTATGAAAAGCGTAAGGATTCTTGATCTTGGGAAAAAGAGCATGTACGCGCCCAGGACTCCGGAAACCGCCCCGCTTGCTCCTATTGCCGGAACTGCGGAGTGGGAGTTTAAAGCCACCTGGATGAATACGGCCAGCAGTCCGCACACGAAATAGAAAAGCAGGTATCTCGTGTGGCCCAGCAGGTTTTCGATTGCGTTTCCGAATATGTAGAGAAAGATCAGGTTCCCGGCCAGGTGAAGCCAGTTTTCGTGGATGAACATCGAACTGAAGTATTTTGCCGTTCTGTCAAGGAATCCGTAGGCCTCAAGCGCGGTTATTTTGCTGGGCACTATTCCGTGCGTCTGGTAGAACATCTCAAGCGCCTCCCCCGTAAGAAAAAGGGTGTATGCGAACACCAGCACGTTTACGGCGAGAAGAGCGTAATTCACATAGGGGATGATTTCGGTTTTTATTGTGCTTCTAATCGGTATCATTATCGTGACAATTATACTTAAGGCAGTTCTGGGAGTTAGGGTAAATTGCGAAAACGCCGCACGGATGTTCTGACAAGGGTAAGGACGGACATGGAAAAGAGGTTCCGGGAGGCCACTTGCCTTCTGGTAAACGTCGGTGTGTTTGATTCTGTGTCAAGCGGCGACCTCGGGATTCCTGAGAACTTGTCTTCGCCCGAACTTCTCCAAGAGCTTGGTTCTCTTGGAGCCAGGATCGTCTTTTACGGTTCCGGGGGCGTAGACTTCGCCTCGACAAGCGGGTTCGGGAATCTGATCGAAGAGAGCGGCCACCGCATAACCGCCGATCGCGCTTATGTTCTTGAGAGGGTGGGGGAAAAGGACTGCGTACTTCTGGGTTCCGAGCTCTCTGACATTGATTTTTTTCTCTCCGGGGTTTTTTCCGTAGCGCCCGCCTCCGCTCCGCTTGACCTAAAGACGGTTTCTGACTACGTATCGAACTTCGATGGAGAAGCGGTTTTCACAGAACTTGGAAACCTGATCGTTAACTCAAAAAGTGAAGACTGGGAATAAGTTTTTATGAAAGAAGCTACGCGACTCTCAATGCTTATAAAGAATCATGCGCTTGCCCTGGGCTTTGATCTTGTGGGAATAAGCCCGGCTGAGAGTCATTACGGAGAAGCGGATCTGTTTGAGCGGTGGCTCGATCGAGGTTACGCGGGAGAGATGAACTATCTTGAGCGGGGGCTTCTTAAGAGAAAGGAAGTGGAAAGGGTTTTGCCCGGCGCCCGATCGGTCGTTTCCTGCGCCGTTAACTACAATACGGAGAATCCACGCTCAACAGAAGCTTCGGGCGGCGGCTGGATATCGAGGTACGCCTGGGGGGATGACTACCACGACGTAATGGGAGAAATGCTCGGCAAGATGGCCGACTACATAACGGGTCTTTTTCCCGAAGAAACTGGCGTCAGGGCTTACGTGGATACTGGGCCGGTTCTTGAGAAAGTACATGCGAGCCGTTCGGGAGTAGGGTGGGTGGGTAAAAACACCTGTCTTATAAACCAGAGGGTCGGTTCCTGGCTTTTTCTTGGAGAGGTGATAACCGATGTTGAGCTTGACTACGATTCGGCGGTTGAGGACCGCTGCGGCACCTGCACCAGGTGCATAGACGCCTGCCCCACCGACGCCATAGTGGAGCCTTACGTGCTTGACGCAAGGAAATGCATCTCCTACCTCACGATAGAACTTAAAGGGAAAATGCCCCTTGAACTGAGGGAAGGGGTGGAGAACAATGTTTTTGGATGCGATGTGTGTCAGGACGTATGTCCGTGGAACCGCAATGCCCTTTTTACTCTCAAGGAAAGCTTCAGGCCGCGCGAAAAACTGCTCAGTCCCGATTTCAAATGGCTTCTCGAGCTTGACGGGGACGGTTTCCGGGATGTTTTCAGAAAGAGTCCGGTCAAGAGGGCCAAACGCAGGGGTTTCATGAGAAATGTGCTCGTGGCTGTTGGAAATTCGGGAAATAAGGAGTATATAAAATACGCAAGGAACCTCCTCGGAGATGATGAGCCGATTGTAAGAGCTCACGCGGTCTGGGCGCTCTGGAGGCTGGGGGGAGAGGATTGCCGGGGTGAGCTTGAAAGGCTGCTTGAGACCGAAGCTGACGGGGAAGTGCTTGAAGAAATTCACCATGCTGTTGGTTCCCCGCGAAACTGAGGTTTATTTCTCATGAGTAATGAAAAAGACGGGATAATAAAAGCAAACAGGAAATTCTACGACGCTCGTAATCGCTACGACGTTGAACTCATAGAGCAGGTCTGGTTTACCGATGGCAGGGCCAAATGCGTTCACGCCGGCTGGCCGATAATTCTCGGGTGGGAAGCGATAAGGGAGAGCTGGAAGACCATTTTCGAGACGGGTGGATTTGATCGCGTTGATATTTCAAATTTCTTTGTTGATGTGAAGGAAAATTCGGCTTGGCTTAACTGCGTCGAGAGGGCGACTTACTCAATAGACGATCGCAGGGTTGTGGTACTGGCCCAGGCGACCAACATATTCGAGCTTGCCGATGGAGAGTGGAAAATGGCGCTTCACCACGCTTCCCTGATGCCTATTCCTCGCAAGGAGATTGATTACGAGAATCTTCAGTAAGGAGTCTGAGTCTTTCCCCGATTAAGTAGACCAGATGCTGGGAACCTTCTCCCGTAACCGCAGATATGCTGAAAGTCTCGACATCCCTTTGCTTAAGTCGTCTTGCTGTCTCTTCGCCTCTGTCTCTGGCTTCGGCGATGTCGATTTTATTGAGAACGACCAGCTGGGGCTTTTCAGCAAGCTTCGTTGAGTACTCCCTTAGTTCCGAGTTGATCTTGTCAAAATCTTCTACGGGATCCCTCCCCGAGATCGGGTCAAGATCAAGCATGTGAACCAGGAGACGGGTTCTCTCCACGTGTTTTAGAAACTGAATGCCCAGCCCGAGTCCCTTGTGAGCTCCCTCGATGATCCCGGGAATATCCGCGATTACGAAAGACTGGTGGTCTCCATAGCCTACTACCCCGAGGTTGGGAACGAGAGTGGTGAAAGGATAGCCTGAGATTTTGGGTCTTGCAGCCGAGATTTTTGATATCAGGGTTGATTTCCCCGCGTTTGGAAACCCGAGGATGCCAACGTCGGCAAGCACCTTGAGCTCGAGCTTTATTTCCCTGCGCATGCCCGGCCACCCGCTCTCCACTTGTCGTGGCGCCCGGTTCCTCGGCGATACGAACCTTGAGTTTCCCCTGCCTCCGCCTCCTCCCCTGGCTACGGTAAAGCTCTCGCCGTCCTCGGTCAGGTCAGCAAGCGTCTCTCCATCTTCAAAGGAAGTTATCACGGTTCCCGCTGGAACGGGAATAATGAGGTCGGAACCCGATTTTCCATGCTGGTCCTTGCCCCTTCCGGGCTGCCCGTTCCGGGCTCTATATTCTTTTTTGTACCTGTAGTCAAGAAGGGAGGACATGTTTGCGTCCGCGACTACCACGACATCTCCCCCCTTGCCGCCGTCGCCGCCGTTTGGGCCTCCCTTGGGGACGAATTTCTCTCTTCTGAAGCTGACGCATCCGTCGCCACCGTTACCTGATATAACGGTTATTTTCGCCTCGTCTATAAACTGCATTTTGGTTTGGGCGGGTGAGAATCATCTCGCCGGGGCTTCGGTCTTGCGGATGGTCTGGGGTTTTTCGGACGATCCCCTCCGGGGTGAAGCCCTAGAGCTGTTTTTGATGCTCCTCTATGTCCTTTTTTACGTTTCCCGTTATACCTTCCCAGTACCTCCACCAGTAGGAATCCGGTTCGTGGTTTGTCTTCTGCTGCTCGGCCCAGATGAGAACCTGCATGTGGTCTCCGTGGTAGAGCACCAGTTTCTTCGCGGCGCTGGCAACCTCTTCGTCGTTTATCGGAAGCTTGTTGAGTTCCCCGTCAAATATGGCCTTTATCTCCTTTATATAGGGCGCCGCGGCACTTGAAATCTCCTTGATTTTCTCAGCCGGGGTTGCGACATCTCCCGGAAAAGATTCCTTTACGTTTTTCATGAGGTCTACGAAGTCAAGAATATTATCAAGGGAGTCCTGAGCCTTTTTCACTTCCTTAATACATCCCGTGAGTTCCTTTACATTTAAATTTAAAGACATTAACCCGCCTCCTTTGGTTGCGATCATGCCCCGTCCGGGGACAATTCTGATTCTAACACATAATTGATTATTTTACCCTGTATACAAGGAGTCCGGGCTTGTTTTTCATGTAGGAGGCAAGCTCCTCGTCAAGCACTTCTCCGTGTACCGTGGAAGCGTGACGCAGGTAAACCACGCCGTCTTTTCTAACTGCTATTCCCGTGTGAGAGACGTCAAGACCGTCTTTATCGGAGTAGATCCCCAGGTAGTCTCCCGTTTTTATCTTCTGGAGAACCAGCGGGCTTAATTTCTCAGAGGGAACGTAGCTTACGTTCCTTTTTGCTGTCGCTAGTCCCGGAAGCCAGAAGGAACCGTCTGTTTTTCTGTTCAGTTCCTTGGTCACGGTTGCCGTTACGTCGCCCCCGATTTCCCGGGTTACATCATGGGCGTTTTTACCGTCTCCGCTCACCCAGTCGGAGAAAAAATGTCTCCTGTTCTCCCACCGCACCGCGCCGTCTTTGTATCTTGTTTCCGCAAGCTTTTCCTTAAACTCCCCGAAATTTCCCGAAAGCCTGAGCGATTCTACGTAGTCGATATAGGTAAAGCAGTCAACCCCCGAGAAATCCACTGTGAGCTGCTCCGCCTCGCCGCTTGCTCCCCCAAGGGTATTTCCGGCGTATGGAGTTCCGAGAAACTTCTCCGAGAGAAATTCTATTCTGGCGGCGGAACCGTCTTTTAAGGCGGCCCGTTCCATGAGGGTTTCTATTTCCTGCTGTGTCCAGTCCCCGAGAATCACCCTTTCTGAGTGTGCGATCGAGATGTCCTTTCCGAAGACCGTGAGCAGAAACTTGGCCGCGATAATTATGACGACCAGAAGAAAGAGATTTTTGATTATCCTTTTCATAGTTCTACCCCGGCGGCCCGAGATTTATTCCGGCAAGGAGAAAAAGATCGTCCCCGAGCAGGTAAAGCACGGCCGAGAGGGAAAGAAAGGGGCCGTAGGCTATGGCGTGTCCCGGATCCTTCCTGCGCAGTATTATAACCGAGAGTCCGATCAGGGTTCCGAGGATGGAACTCAGGAATATTACGACCAGCACCCCCCACATTCCGAAAAAAGCTCCCAGCATCGCGACAAGCTTTACGTCGCCCATTCCCATTCCTTCTTTTTTCCTCAAATTCCTGTATACAGTCGCAATTAATAAAAAGGCCCCTCCTCCGAGCAGCGCTCCCCCTATTGAATTAAATATGGCGATATTCGCTGTCGCGGGCAGAAAGTCCGCAAGGCCGGAGAAAAAAACCGCCTCAGCCGCGACTCCCCAGTCGGTCCTGATCGCGTTTAGCGCAACCCCGGCAGCTATTCCGGGAAGCGTTATCATGTCGGGAATAATGAGGTGTCTTATGTCTATCAGGGTTATGGCCACAAGCCCGATGCAGAGTGCCAGATAGAAAAGCAGTTCAAGTGAAATTCCGAAATCCCTGTAGAGAAAGACCGCCAGCGCTGCGCATAGAAGTTCCACAAGCGGATACTCAGCCGATATCCGCTCTTTGCAGTGGGCGCACCTGCCCCCGAGGAGCAGCCAGCTCAGAAGCGGAATGTTGTGATGGGCATTGATGGGGGTTTCGCAGCTTGTGCAGCGGGAACTGGGAGAGATTATGGAGACGCCGGCTGGAATTCTCCTTATGCAAACGTTTGCGAAGCTTCCAAGTGCTGCTCCCAGGGCGAAAAACCATATTTCGGGAATGATGCTGTAAAAAAAGAAAGAAGAACTTTCCAAGGTGACTCCTGTCCCAGTTGAGGCTTTCCTTAAGCGTTTCTTTTCTGCAGCTCCGAAAGCGCCAGGTCAAAATGTCTTCTGCAGAGTTTGATGAATTTTCTGTTTTTCCCCAGGTGTTCTTTTATCGCGTGAAGAGAGGCCCTGTTGCATACGAGCTTTACGTCCGCTCCGTTTTTGCCCTCAAGTTTTTCCGCAAGCGCGGTGAGTCTTACGTCCGTTCCGAGAGGTTTTTTCCGGGTGTGGATTTTCAGGATTTCGAGAATTTCCTGTTTTGACGGAGTCGGAATCTCGACTATCAGATCGAATCTTCCTGGTCTCAGAAGCGCCGGTTCTATCATGTCAATCCTGTTTGTCGCGGCAAGCACCAGAACATCCGGAAGTTCCTCAACCCCGTCAATTTCGGCAAGCAGCTGGCTTACCACCCTTTCGCTCACTCGGGTCGAGTTGGATTCGGAGCGTCTGGGGCAAAGAGCGTCAAGTTCATCGAAAAACACTATGCAGGGAGAGACCTGCTTTGCCTTTTTGAAAACTTCTCTTACGGCGCGCTCCGATTCGCCGACATACTTGGAGAGAAGCTCCGCCCCCTTTATGGAAATAAAGTTAACTTCCGTTCTGTTGGCAAGAGCTTTTGCGAGAAGGGTCTTCCCCGTTCCCGGAGGGCCGTGAAGCAGCATTCCCTTGGGTGACTTTACGTCCAAAGCCTCGTAGAAGTTCCTGTGCTTCATGGGCCATATGACGGATTCAATAAGGTCGTCTTTTACGTTCCGAAGACCTCCGACGTCATCCCAGGAGGTTTTCGGAATCTCAGCCACTATCTCCCTTATTGCGGAGGGATGGATATTTCGAAGCGCCTCAAGGAAGTCTTCCATGGTGACTTCGACAAGAAAGCTTCCCGCGGCGTCGGAAACGAAGTCCTGCTCAATGTCCGGGAGAATGTTTGTAAGAGAATTTATGGCCGCCTCCCTGCAGAGATTCTCTATGTCGGCTCCCACGTAGCCGCTTGAGAGTTCGGAGAGTCTCTGAAGGTCCACGTCGTTTGAAAGCGGCATGCTTGTTGAGTGGACCTGGAATATCTCCAGGCGGGCCTTGGTATCGGGAACCGGAAGTTGGATTTCCCTGTCGAACCTGCCCGGGCGTCGAAGCGCGGGGTCGATCATCTCCGGAAGATTGGTCGCTCCGATAACGGTAACGTTCCCCCTGTGCGTGAGACCGTCCATTAGGGATAGAAGCTGGGCCACCACTCTTTTTTCAACGTCCCCCGTAACTTTGTCTCGGCGTGGAGCTATTGCGTCCAGTTCATCCAGAAATATTATGGATGGCTGGTTCTTGGTCGCATTCTCAAATATCTGGCGCAGCTTGGCTTCACTCTCTCCGTAGAACCTGTGAATTACCTCGGGGCCGTTTATTACCTGGAAATTTGAATCCGTTTCAAACGCTATGGCTTTTGCAAGCAGGGTTTTTCCGCTTCCCGGTGGGCCTGTGAGAAGGATTCCCCTAGGCGGCTTGACCCCGAGCTTTTCAAAAAGCGAGGGGAAGCGTATTGGAAGTTCGAGAATCTCTTTTATCCTTTTTATCTGGCTTGAAAGTCCCCCTATATCGGTATACGAAACCTTTTCTGCGTCCACCTTGGTTTTCGGCCGGTGTATCACGTCCATGCGGGTCTTCTGGCTTATGACAACCGAGTGCTCGGGCATAGTGGTAAGCACGTCGAAATCTTCGGTCTTGGCGGCAGACACTCTCACAGACACCTTGTCTCCGACTGTTACGGCGAGTCCTTCGAGTCTGTTGCAGAGATGCTTGCTTTTGCCCGGGTCGTAGAGAAACGCCTTGTTTCTCGGGCACAGGGTTATCCTGCTTGCCTTCTCAAGGTCGGCTTTTGTCACTATCACTATGTCATCAAGCTCAACTCCCGCATTCTCTCTGGTTACAGTGTCTATTTCTATTACGGACTCCGTTTCCAGTTCTTCGGTGTCAAGCGGCAGGGCCCTTGCGACGGTTTTCCTCCTTCCGTCTATCTGTACCAGGTCCCAGGACGTAAGACCCAGCTCCTGCATGTCCATGGGGCTTATCCTGGCGTAACCCTTGCCTGAGTCCCTGGAGTGGATTTCCGATATTTTAAGCGATATCATAAGTCAGTACCTTTCAAAAAAGATATTAACGCTTAAAATTTTATGGTCAAGAAAACGCCTGCGGGAAAGGGGGAAACGGTTTTTTCCGGAGGAAAACGGTTGGCAAGTCAAGTGCAGCTTAAACATCTGAGCCTCAGGAACTACAGGAATTACGAAAACCTCTCCCTTCCGTTCTATACGGGACTGAACGTCATCCACGGACGAAACGCCCAGGGGAAGACCAACCTTCTCGAGGCCATCTATCTTGTCTGCGGGATGCGGCCTTTTTCAAGAGCGAAAAACTCAGAGCTAGTGCGCTTCGGCTGCGAAGCCTCTCTTGTCAAGGGGGAGATTCTTTCCGGAAACGGTCTTAACGAAGTGCACATAACCGTGAAAAAAGAGGGTCGCCACACGCGGCTTAACTCAAAGACCGTGCGGAGCATAAGCCAGCATTTCGGTCGCTTCAAGGTCGTTTTGTTCCTTCCCTCGGACATAGAGATAGTGAAGGGCGGGCTTCAGGCAAGAAGAAATTATCTTGATTCCGTCGTAAGCGCCATCCACCCGGCCCACATAAAGCAGCTTCGCGACTACCAGAGGGCCGTAAGCCAGAGAAATCACATGCTCGGATTAAAGGAGAAAGTGTCTTTGCCTTCAGTGGAGCCCTGGGACGAGCAGATAGCCAGAATCGGAGCCGAAATCGTGGGCAGGCGCGTTGAGATGATAAAAAGCTTTAACCGCAAGCTAGCCGAGGTTTACGGAGAGCACGGGGAATCGGACATGTCGGCACTTGTGAGCTACGGGTTTTCTTTTGAACGCAGGGAGGATATCGCAGAGGCGATAAGGGAGGCGCTTTCCAAGAACTTTCCTTCTGACAGAAAAAGAGGTCACACGACCGTCGGTCCCCACAGGGATCGGGTCGGTTTTCTGCTTAACGGGCAGGACGCTTCGCGCTTTGCCTCGCAGGGACAGTCAAAAAACCTGGTTCTGGCGCTTAAGGCTTCCGAGATAAGGCTTTTTAAGGAACACACGGGGACTAACCCCATACTTCTTCTCGATGACATAACGAGCGAGCTCGACATAAAACGCAGAAGCTTTCTTTTCAGGACGATTTCTGAATTTACGGGGCAGGTGTTCGTTACATCGACCGATAAGAACGAGATACCTTACCAGGGGGAGCTCCACTCGTTTCTTGTTGATTCAGGCGGAGTGAAAGCCGGTGCGTGAGAAATGGTCGTGCAGGTCATTTTTACCTGATTGCCAAAAAAATGTACGCTTCTGTAGGTTTTTTGAAAGGAGGCAATTAATGTATAGAATCAACCTGATTTTGATAGCGTGCCTGATAATTGCTATGCCGACGCTAGCGGTTGCTGGCGACTGCAGCACAGTTGAGAACAACAATATAGCGATTCACGCAGTACCGGAACTCGTTCATCAGAAAGTTACGTTTGACGTAACGGCATCGCATACACCGCTTGATGAGAAGTACTCTGAGATTGACAACATCAGCGTGTTTACGGGGGGAGCGGGCTTCAAGGTGTCGGGAGTAAAACTGGGCATGGGTGTCAGTCACTATACAAACGGTAAGTCTTATGCTGTAAAAGGTGGAGATTCCTGTGTCGGTAACACCGCGCTTGCCATGGCGGGTTTTGTTGATCTGGGCAAGAGCGCGAGGCTGAAGCTTGGGGTTGCCAGAAGCAGTGACATAATAGATTCATTGTCAATCAACAATACTACTTTTCACGCAGGTTTAAGTTTCGGATTCTGAAAATGGAACAAACCCAGGAGGACATAACTAAATGGACTTGAAGATCATTGACGTTAATTTCTTTATGACAGAGACGATAGCGTCTTACCTTATCGAGACCGGCGAAGGACCAATGCTGATAGAGACCGGTCCCGACACGTCGTTTGAGAATCTTAAAAGAGGTCTTTCGGACCTTGGCTACGCGCCCTCTGACGTAAAACACGTGTTCGTGACCCACATTCATCTTGACCACTCGGGTGCCGCCTGGCATTTCGCCGAGGCGGGATCCACAATATACGTCCATCCGGTGGGAGCTCCGCACATTGTTGACCCCGAGAAACTCATGAAGTCCGCCGCAAGGATATACGGGGACAAGATGGATGAGCTCTGGGGCGAGGTAAGGGGGATGGATCAAAGCAGCGTGGTTGCCATCGAAGACGGTCAGGTCATCAACATAGGAGGCATTGAAGTAAGGGTTGTCGAGACAGCCGGACACGCCGGACATCATCACTGCTATCTGATTGAGAATGCCCTTTTTGCAGGTGATACGGCGGGATGCATGATGGCAGGCGGTCCCATGGTTCCCGCGACTCCTCCTCCCGAGATACACCTTGAGAAGTGGAACGCTTCTATTGAGAAAATGAGGGAGATATCCCCGGACATTATTTATCTCACCCATTTTGGCGGATACACGGATGTGGGTCCCATGCTTGACTCTGCCGCCGAGAAACTCGCAGAGTGGTCTGAGTGGATCGGCAAGAGAGTCTCAGCCGCAAAGAGCGATGAGGAGATAACCGAGGAGTTCGGTGCCTACTTCAAGGAGGTATTCGAGCGTGAGTGTACAAGCGAGGATGTTTACAGCAAGTACAATCTCATGGCTCCCTACCATATGAACGCCGGTGGTCTGATAAGGTACTGGAGAAAATACATGCTTTCTGATTCCTGAGTCTTTTCGTCGAAACGATGGTTTTGTTTTCTTCAAATCCTGTTGTTATAATTACTCGTTTTTGAATCGGGGTGTGGCGCAGTTGGGAGCGCGCAGCATTTGGGATGCTGAGGTCGGAGGTTCGAGCCCTCTCACCCCGACCATTTTTTTGTGATTCGACGCATGTTTGGGTTTTTCCGCGCCCGTAGCTCAGCCAGGATAGAGCAACGGACTTCTAATCCGTAGGTCAGAGGTTCGAATCCTCTCGGGCGCGCATTTCGGTTAAACTTAGCTGGAAACCATTTAGAACTTTAAGGTATCTCCCATGGTTGCAGGCCTCTGAATTTCAGCAATAAACTTTTTTGTATGCATATTACGACTGAATTCGGACAGTGATTCCGAACGAATTCGGACGATTAAACCTCTCGTTTTCTTCTTCCCGAAAACAACAGAAACTATCCGGGAAGGGGTCCATGGGCGGGATTTTCGTATCCCTGACGATACTGACTTATGACAGAGGGAAATTTCTATGCGGATGTGTTTGTTTAGCGCCCGTTTGCAGTCCGCCTTCTGTGAAAAATCCGGTCTATGCCTGAGGTTTTTCCCACAGCATGCGAAGAGGGATGGCCCACATTCTGTCGCCATACCTAAGACAGGTATCACCGTCGTAAAGCACCGCCCCGCAAACAAAACGGCTGCCCACAGTTTCTTCAAGCCTATGAAGGCTGCGGAAATCCGCCTTTGTCACGGTACCTGACGCCTTGACCTCTATGCCTGCTACCGCTAAAGCTCCGCGCTCAATAACGATGTCCACCTCAGCGCCTTTCCTGTCACGATAGTGATAGAATGACAAATGGACGTCATGCCAGCTTGCCTGGCGACGCATCTCCTGCAGGACGAATGTTTCCAGAAGCTGACCAAGCAGGGGTCGGTTCTGCATCAGTCCATCGGCATCTACTCCCAGCAGGGCGCACGCGAGTCCCGTGTCGCACATATGAAGTTTCGGGGTTTTGACGAGGCGGCGGTTGAGATTGCTGTACCATGGAGGTGTTCGTTCAACCATGAAAGCCATTTCAAGCAGTTTTAAGTAGTTTTTCACAGTATGTCTGCTTAGCTCAAAAGATGAGGTTATATCGGATACGTTGAACAGGCCTGCGGTCCGCGTTGCGGCGATGGCAAGCAGTCGCGGTAAGGTTTCAAGCGTACTGATCCTTGCAAAGCCGCTTACGTCTTTTAGCAATTGAGTCATTATGTAGCTGTCATACCAACTGAAGCGGCGTTGACCAGGAGGCAGCACGAGCGCGGCAGGGTATCCTCCCGCCGATATCCGTTCGCAGAGTTCCCTGCCCAGTCGTCTGGTCTGACAAACCTTGAATCCGTTTTCAAACAGAGTGTCGAGAAAACCGGGTGGCGGCTGGTTTTCCAGTTCGCACTGTGCCAGAGGATGCAGGCGGATCATCAGCATACGGCCCGCAAGAGAATCTGAGAGTCCTGGAACCTGCAGCACGTTAGCTGAACCGGTAAGAAGAAAGCGTCCCGGCACGCGGTTGCGGTCCACTTCTATTTTAAGAGCCTCGAACAACTCTGGCACTTTCTGGACTTCATCCAGAATAACGCGTTGCGGAAGAGTAGAGGCAAAACCCACGGGATCGCTTTTTGCGAATTCGCGTGGTCCTTTGTTGTCAAAGCTTATATATGCGTACTCGCCGGATTTATCATCAGCCGGGCGAGTTGTCCCGTATTTGCGTTTTGTCGAGTCGTTATTCCATGAAAGATTTCCGGGCGCGCATACAGTTTGTGCCAGAGTGGTCTTGCCGCACTGGCGAGGACCGTGAATAAGAACGACCGGTGAATCCTCCAGCGCGTCTGTGAGACGTTGCTCTATATAGCGTGGATAAAGACCAATATCGGGCATAAATCCATTATAAGTTCTTCCGGGGCTTATTGCAAGTTCAGAATGGCATGAACTGGAAGTTTAAGGTGGTGCTAATTGGAAGTTTTTATAATTATAATTTAGATTTTTATCTGGGATTGGAGGGTAAAACAATAAAAAGAACTGAAATTTCAAGTGGGGCTGATTGGAAGTTTAGAATGGGGCTGATTGGAAGTTTAGTGGGGCTGATTGGAAGTTTAGTTAGCTTGGCAAAACCGACCACAGGATGAACACGTAAAAGCTTATGTCTTGCGTATCGGTTTCAGATCCTCATAACAGTGCCGCTCCCAGAAAAAGGTAGAAGGCGGTACCGAATATATCGTTGAACGTAACAAGAAACGGTCCCGATGATACCGCCGGGTCCATTTTCAGCCTGTTTAGAACCAGAGGGCCCGCGACGCCGAGAAACGAAGTTGTAAGCGTGGCTCCGACAATCCCCGCGAATATTACGAGGAACAGCCTTAGGAAATCGGTGTCCGCGGTATTCAGCAGAAGTCCGATCAGGGCGCCCAGAAGGCCGCTTATAATCCCAAGTGCCAGTCCCACCTTAAGTTCCGCCAGAAAGAGGTCTTTTATCTGGTCTTTTACGAAATCACCGGTGGCCAGAACCCTGACGGTGATGGTGTTTGTCTGAACTCCGACGTTTCCTCCCGTGGCCATGACTAGGGGAAGCAGCGCGGCGAGTATGATGAAATTCTCAAGCGTGGTCTGAAACTTCTGCATTATTATAAACGCCACCAGAAGTTCGCCTGCGAGGGCGAGCATTATCCAGGGGGTCCTCAGCCTCAAGTTGTCGTATATGGAAGTGTGTATCGGGTGCAGTGCCTCGCCGCTTATTCCGCCTAGTTTGTATATGTCTTCTCCCGCCTCTTCGGATATGACGTCGAGTATGTCGTCGGCTGTTATCCTGCCGAGCAGCACTCCCGAATCGTCTACCACCGGAAGCGACACTTCATCGTATTTTCTGAAGATCTTGGCCACTTCCTCCTGATCCATGTCTGGAGTGACCGTGATCTCGACCGGGTCCATTATGGTCCAGAGGGGAGAATCAGGCGCCGCTGTTGAAAGCTTAAGCGGGAACACCCTTCCGACGAGCCTCCCCGTTTCGTTAACCACGTAGACCATGTGCAGGTCCTCTACATCGTCTTGGTCTTCTTCCTCAATCTGTCTTATGAGTTCAACGGTTTCCCTCGAGGTGGTGTCGTGCGAACTTTTAAGAACTTCGGTCTGCATGATTCCGCCCGCGGAATCTTGCGGATACTCAAGAAGCGGCGTTACCTCCTCGCGTTCTTCCGGATCCATGGTTTCGAGAACCTTCTTCGCCACATCTTCCGGCAGCTCTCCCAGGAAGTCGGCGGCGTCGTCCGATTCCATTTCGTCGGCCATCGCGGTGAGGGAGGCCTCCCTCATGAGCTTCAATATGCTTACGCGTTCCTCGGGGTTAAGCTGGAAATAGACCTCGGAGGCTACTTCCGCGTCGAGAGCCTCAAGGATGAGATGCTTTTCTTCCTGTGGGAAAGCTTGTATAAGGGATGCTATCTCGGAGGGGTGCATGGACTGGGTTATGCTTCTAACGGCATCCCAGTTTCCCTTCTTAACGGCCCTGTCTATTTTCCTTACCGTTTTTTTGACGTTAACCGGCATCGCATTACTCTCGGTTTCGTATTTCTTCAGGAGGCGTGTTGAGACATTGCCCCTTTTCTGAACAGATTAGAATACAGTTTTCGGTATCGATTACTATAAAAAATATGTTCTGCGGTTTTTTATTTCTGCGGCTTTTCTGGACTCGGAATAGAGTCAGCAGTTTGTTTTCCAGCTTTCCGTAGCGAAACAAATGTTTGCGGAGCTACTGTTTTAGCGATGTCCCGCTTTACGCGGTTATTCTAAAGAAGCGATTTTATCAGGTGTTTCCATCCGCTTTACTTTGTTCCAAGCTTTCCGCAGTTCCTCTTGCTGGAGAGATGCCCATTCAACAACTAGCCCATGAGCGCGCGGAGGAAGGTGTCCGCGCAATACTGCCAAGGTTTCAATATTCATCAGTGCTTGATATTCTCCGTAAAACGCGTGGAAATGAGGAGGTGCGTGGTCATCAAAATACATGCGTATGATGATTCCGTAAAAACGGCAGAGTTCAGGCATTTGCAAAAGAAGCGTCCGTGTTCGCCATCTCCGCAATTGATTTTCCGGTCAGTCGCATGTAGAGGGCGTCTGGACAGAGCTCAATATCATCTCCCCAAGCTATTGCTCCGTATGGGGTTATACGCACCATCTCGAAACATTTACGATCATTCCAAGCTTTGAACACGCCGTGCCCTGCCAAGTGAGATAGATTGATTTCCCCAGCCGTGCCGTCCGAGTAAGAAAGCCATATACGGTAGCCATCTCGCGGTTCTATTTCCGTTGCTCTGATCATTTTCTGTTTGCCAAAGTATACTGACTTTGCGTTTTGTCTCTATAATCTGATTACGCCCTTTAACGTGAGCGAAAATGCTCTTTGATTCTCGCTCGCAGTCATGAAGCGCTCCGCATAAGACGGATGGAACTTCAGTTAACAAAAGCAATTATAACTTTTGCCACGCGTGGTTCAAATTCGTATGGACAAAACTGATTAAATTGAACGCTGTCAGCCGGTTGTGAAGCCATGTAATCGCTTTTAATCTATGGGCCGTCGATGTTCTTCCATTCTCATAAAGCCGTAGCGGGAGGAAGCCATCCATTAGCCCGCTTTGTGGGTATGGTTGCCATAACTCCTATGGGAGAGCAGTCATCGGGAAGTGAAACTTGATCAGCAAGCGATATCTCGCAGAAGAAGCAGACAAAAAACCGTGCCCAAGGCGAAAAGCGACACTTCCCCCGCCCTGGTTGCGCCAAAAAACAGGATCTTTTCAATCCGGCACTTCGTTACTTCTTTTTACGTCTGCCGGTTTTTTTCGCGATAAGCCTTTTCAACTCCCTGCGGTCGGGGCTCAGCAGCTCTTTTACGTAATCGACGTTTACCTTGGTCACTATTATATGACCGACTTCGGTGTTAACCGATTCGTAAATCCCGAGTCTCATCATCCCCTTGGTCTGCATGAGGTTATCTTCCGTGGGACTTACGTAGTGCACGAAATCCGTTTTGTAGCGGTGAATCAGAAACAGGTGAAGCAGGGTCGCGAGGCGTTTCTGGCGAAGCGAGGGATCAAAATTGTTCTCGTCCCTTACAGTCAGTATTTTCTCTCCCTTTCTGTCCTGCAGTATCTCGAATATGACATCCCCTACCTTATCGCCGTTGCCGTTTAGGATGTTAAGTTCAAGCACGAAAGTTCCCACAGTGTGGGGCTTAAGTTCGGCGGTGAAGCTGTCTTTGATCTTGTAGTGTTTTGTCCAGGCCTCGAGCCACTCTTCGAGCAGCTTGATGGAAACCTCCGTCTGGACCAGGTGCTGGAACTGCGTCGAACCCTTGCCCATGGCCTTGGTGGTCGCGGTTCTTCCGGAACTTGCCACAAGCGCTCCGTCCATGCGGGGTCCTCCGACATGGGACTGCGGAGTCTTGTAAGGCGAATCTATGAGCCTCAGTCTTCTCTGCACGCGGGCCAGGGCGAGCATGCCGTCTTCCATAAGTGCCGTTGCGAACTCTTCGGCGGCCATGCCGTCGATCTGGTGGCCTCCGTAGGTTATGAAATCGAACACGAAGCCGAGCTTCCCTATCTCTTCTGGGAATTTTTTCATTTCCTCATCGGTCATTCCCGTCGTGTCCCAGTTAAAGGAAGGAGACAGGTTGTAGGCAAGCATCTTGTTCGGAAAGACCTCGTGAATGGCATCTGCGAACTGCCTTGCGTCCTCAATGTCCGCCGTCTTGGTTTCCATCCAGAGCAGGTCGGCAAAGGGCGCCACGGCGAGGGACTTGGCGATTGCGTATTCAATCCCGCCTTTTACCTGGGAGTACCCCTCGGGCGTTCTTGAAATCTCTGGGTCCCATATGTAGTCGATTCCCAAGGAATCGGCTTTTGCCATTGCGTCTTTCGTTGAAGCGGTCCTGGCAAACTTCCTCCACTCCTCGATGGTCATGTCGAACTCAATGCCCTGTTCGATGTTAAACTGCATGAGCGTCTCTATTGTTTCGCCGAAGGTGGTCAAGCCGGATTCCTCTTCCCATATCTCGACGAACTTGGTGACCACGGAATCAAGAGCGGTCTCAAGCTCCTGGGTGTCCCCTTTCATCTTCTCTATGTTTTCGTCGATAACCGACGCTATGCCGGTTTCCTCAAGCCACTTGTCCGTTTCCGCGTAGGTCTCTTTGCTTATCTTGTAGAGCTTGTGTCCGTTTATCTCCTTTACGCCTTTTTCGTGGATCCTTTTTAGAATTGTGAGGTAGGCGTTTTTGTAACTGGGGATGTTGAGCTTGGTTGCTCCCAGGAGAAACGGCTGGTCCCGCTCGTCCCCGTTTCCGTCAAGAAGGGTGGCGGCTTCGGCGTCGGTCCTTGAAACTATTATCCCCGGCACTTCCATTATATCCAGCTGGAACCGGGCGGCGTTAAGCCTCTTTATCTGCTCGTCAGAAGGCACGAGAACCTTTCCGCCCTGGTGACCGCATTTTTTGGTTCCGGGCTTCTGGTCTTCTATGTGATAGCCGGTAACTCCCGCCTCGACGAACCTTCTGATAAGGTTTCTCACGTGGGCGTCCCCGCCGTGCCCGGTGTCCGCGTCGGCGATTATGAATGGGCTGTAGTCAATCTCGGGCGTCTGCTGCCTTTCCTTCTCGGTCATCCTTGCGCGGTTGTATCTCTGGTTCTTGTCCGCGGCGAGAAGCGCCCTCACTATGGGGGCCGCCTCGTCCGGCACCTGGCTAAGCGGATAGCTCGCGAGATCCGCTCCCTGGTCCTCGCCGATCGATCCCTTTGCCGACGTGGCCCATCCGCCGAGATATATGCCCTCTATCCCCTTTCTTTTCATCATGACCGCCTGCCCTGGCGAATAGGGGCCGAAGGAGGTTATCTGTTTTCGCTCGGCGAAAAGCTCGCGGAGTCTCTTGTAGAACGCCGCCGCCGCGTTTTTCGCGATTGAATAATCCCTTCTTATGGTTCCTCTCTGCTCCACCACCTGGCGGGGTGAGTAAAGACGGGTTATTTCCCGAAAGCGTGCGCTTGAGAAATACCTTTTCGTCTTTCTTATCTCAGCTTCTAACTGGCTCATGGATATGTTCTCCTGAAAATAAAAAAGGTTGTTTTTTGCAGAACCTAGACTACAAAATCGAGGTTCTCGGTGATTCTCCTGTCATTGTCCGCAAACTCTGCCATGTAGAGTTCGATTCTCTGCGAGGCTAAGTCGTGGTCGTGGTTATTCAGATTTATGTTGAGCAGGTCTATGTACCACGGCACCTTTACGTCGTCAAGAACATAGGCCCTCACTATCTGCTTCGCTATTGGAAGGGTGGTGGGTTTCGAGATGTCGTGGACGTCCTTGTCGCTTGCCCCCTGGAGCTTTGAGTACTCTTCCTCAAGAAGTCTCTCGAAGACCTCGGCCGTGAATGTGTCCCCGGCCTTAAGCCCGGTTTCGGGATCATCCTCGGTGAGCTTCGCTCCCTTGTGTACCCACTCCCAGAGTATGCTGAGCCTTATCTCCCCGGTCGCCGCGTCCTCCATCAGGTAGAGGATGTCGTCGTTTCCGAAGAAATCGGCGGGTTTAAGCGCCGCGGCCTGGAATCCCTGCCCGAACGCGTTTCCGTACTGAAGACCGACGCTGAGCAGGTTGCGAGCTCCCCTTATGGTTCTCGGGGCGGGCTCAAGAAGTATGAGGCCGTCTGCGTCTTGCTGAGTGTAGGTAAGGGGAGGGAACTCTCTTCCGAGCTGGTTTTCCTCGCCGGCCTTTTCCCAGACGGGCCTTATTATATGTACCATCTTCCAGTGGGCGACCCACTTGCCGCTTGCCCCTTCCTGCTGCTCCCTTACGGCACCTGCGTAGGCCTTCTCCATGCTGCTCTCTACCCCTTCCTTCGACCCCACCGGTATGTTCGGTTCCATGCCTCCCTGCCAGAGCGCGAAGTTGCCGTTTATATCCGGCGTGTTCACCGCTCTTCTCACACGGTCCTCGTAGTTTCTCATGTATCCGTACGTCATGGTGATCGATTCTATGTTCGGGTTAATGAAATCCCCGTCCCACGCCATGGCGTCTGAGACGCTGTTTATGTAATCCCATCTGCCGGTGTTAAACCCGGCGAAGTGTTTCCCCAGAGCTGCCCTTATCTCCATCAGCTGGAATGTTTCCTCAAGCTGCTCTATAAGCACGTATACTTTTATGGTTCCTTCGGCAAGTCCGATGTGGCCCTCAAGCGCGGTTAGCATCTCGTTCCAGAGCGCAGCTTCCTCTGCCGTCTGTATCTTGGGAAGGTAAAGCACTATGGATGAGTTTCTTTTCGCAAGCTCCCTGTAGTTGTTAACGACAAAAAGCGTCATGTCGACCACGGAAGCAGAAAGCGCCACGCCGTCAGCATCGCGTATGTGCCGGTCGTCTAGGTGAAGTCCCCTCGCCCTGAAAATAACGGTGGTGAAGTCAAGCTGCTTTTCCCAGTCGTTGATTATATCGTGCCCGAAAAACTCCTGTCCCCATCTGTTCATCTGCCCCGCAACTACCTCCGCAGTTTTCATGAAAACTTTGTCTCTGGCGATTGCGAGCTTCAGGTTTCGCTGGTTGTCAAGGGACATGGTCGAGATCTGCCCGAGGGCATCCTCTCCGTCAAACATCCAGCCGTCGGCTCCTGAGAGAAGCGCGTAGGCGACATTTCTTATGCTGTTCTCAACGGGGGAGTTCGGTTTTGCCGCGGGTCCGGTTCCCTGTATCCACTGTTTTCTGAGGTCGTGGGGAATCTCAGGTCCCTCGAATTTTCCGTCCCTTGCGTCCTGAACCCTGATGCTGGTGCGGGGGATAAGAGAATCGGGATCAAGAAAAGTTATTCTTTCCTTGGATTCGTAGCGTTTTTTTCTTCTCTGAGTCCTTTTTTCCATGAGGGACTTCTGATCGCTGTTGAAGCGGGCCATGAATTCAAGAGCCTCTAGTGCCTCCGGCGTGTAGACGTCCCCGTAGGACTGCTCAATGTTATCTCTTATGTGCAGTGTGGTGCCCATTGGTTATTGCTCCTCGGATGCCTTTTATGGTTGAATGAAAGCAGGCTAGTATAAACAAGTTCTCGATTAAATCAAATATCCGTGACAAGACCCGCCAGGCGGCGGGGAAAACGGCAGTTTTCAGCTTTGCGCGAAATTACACAGGCTCACGAGACGGAACCTTTAAGCTGGCGGTATGTGCGTTCTTTCGGGGAATATTTCGCCACAGTTGCCAAGACAATTATGAGTGGCGTGCGAACGAGGCTGACAATCAATCCGAAGGTGCTTTCACGCGGACCGTGAGGATATCCGTGTCGTGATACTGCTGGTGCTGTACAGACGAGGCGATGTGTTGCAACAGCCGCAGAGACATCTCTTGCTCAATCCGGGTTTCCGTCGCTCGCTCGCCCAGCAGCGCGATCTGGTCCTGGAGATTTTCTTCGGTGGCTGATGCAACAAATTCAAGCACAGCTTCGCCGCCTTCCTTGTGTGCAATAATGTGCAGTCGCCGCAAAGGTTCATTCTCGCCTGATGCCGTCTTCCGCTCAAGAAGTGTGAGCAGGGTTTCTTCGCTGGCAATGTCAAGGCGGTCAGCCATCGCCTCTCCCCAACCGCTGTGGGAAGCAAACGATCGCAGAAATTCCCGGATTTTCGGCAATGCCGTAACGTGAAACGGAAGCTCTATGCGTCTGCGCCTGGGTTCAGTGATTTCGACAAAAAGCGTCAGGAGCAAAGCGGTGAGACCGCCTGCCGTCATGCCGTTTTGCAGCAAGCCGCCGGCAAATCCCGCGAAATACTCGGGGAAGATAACGCCGTTTTGGAAACCGACACCTACCCAGAATGAAACTCCCGCAATCATGCCTTTTCGGTAGTCAATTCCGTCCTGGACGACAATCTTCATTCCAAGCACAAACAACATGGCCACCAAGATGGCTAAATACCCGCCGGCAACCGGGTTCGGAATTGCAAGAATTACGGCGAGCGCCTTGGGGAGGCACGCCAGGATGATAAAGAGGATGCCCGCAGCAATTCCGACTGTCCGGGCTCCCACTCCGGTAAGTTCCGTTACGGATACGCTCGATGAGTAGGTCGTGTTTGGAACCGTTCCGGCGCATCCCGATAGCAGGTTGCCCACCCCATCGGCGGCCACAGCTCCCTGAACAGAGCGAAAGTCTACAGCTCGTGGCCGTCGCCACGAAATATGCTGAATCGCTACGGAGTCGCCAATTGTCTCGATTGCGCCGATCAGGGTGACAAAGATGAACCCGGGCAGAAGCACCCAGAACGTCGGTCCAAAACTCAGATCGAAGCCGGGCCAGCCTCCTTGCGGAAACCCGATCCAGGCGGATTCGGAAATGCGCGCCGTGTCGTATATTCCGAAAAAGCCGCCAACAATGCACCCTGCGATGATGCCTGCTACGGGGCCCCAGAGTCGAAATACACCGGTGCCCTTGATCGCGATGGCGGTGATGACAAGTACGGTCACAAGCGCGCTCAGGGGGGCGGCATGGGGATGTGCGACGTCCTGAACGTTGTCCAGAAGGTCGAAAATTATTGGCATCACGGTGACGGAAATCAGCATGATTACCGTGCCTGCGACTGTGGGGGTGAGTATCCGGCGAAACAGAGAAAGACGTTTCGCCAGGGCAAATTGGAACAGAGACGATATAATGACGAGCGTCGCCAACATAGCGGGTCCGCCTTGCGCGATCGCAGTAATGCAGATTGCGATGAATGCGCCGGAGGTGCCCATCAGGAGGACATATCCGGCGCCGATTCGACCAACTCTGACGGCCTGCAATATAGTGCTGACCCCGCTAATCACGACTGATGCGAATACCGCCCACAGCATGTAAGTCTCAGATCCGCCGGCCGCCTTGATCACGATGACCGGTGTGAGGACGATTCCCGATATTGTGAGAATGGCAAGTTGTAATCCTAGTCCGGCTACCAGCAGCTTTGGCGGGTTGTCGCTGGGTTCGTAGCGAACGCCTGATCGCAATGCGGAATCATCGGTAGCCATGTCGATAATATACTAAGCGCGGTCAAATTTTTCCATAGAGCGACAAGTGCACCAAAGGCTTACCATTGCGTGGGTGGTCAGTGATTTGAAATTTGCAGAAGACCTGAAAAAAGGTCTGTGCTGAGGTGCTTTTTCCCAATGGCCGAAGAGGTGGGAGGGTATGACCTTTTCAGCGTGACAATTTCATCCACGGGTTTACCGCATCGGCGCCGGTATTTCGGAACTCGCGCTCGTTGCGAGTGACAATAGTGAGTCCGTGGAGAACAGCGGTGCCGGCAATCATTGCGTCTGGCAAATGGTTGTCAAGGGGTTCACCTCTGCGGCGCTTTGTTTCCATAATATGGGCGCAGATATGGGCATCGGCCTCGGTCCATTCAAAAATTCGTTCCTCAAAAACATCGTCCAGCAGGTACTGGAACTGCCTGGCAATATCCTCCCGGCGTTTTCCCTGGTCGAGTCGACCGATGCCGTTTAGGATTTCCCATACCGTGACTGAGGAAAGGCCAATTCCCTCAGTCGAGATCGTGTCAAGAAATTCAGCGACGCACGATTCTGGTTGCGGACGCATCATCTCCGAGACAACATTCGTATCCAGAAGCCAACGCACAGATGCTGTCATGGCTGGTTCTCATCGGGGAACAACACAGACATGTACCCGTAACGTACAAACAGCGGCAGTTCAACTCCGTGATCCGGTCCGAAGTAATTCCTGAACGCTTCAGACGGTTTGACATGTGCCTCCGATTTTGCGCGCCGTTCACGGATCATACGACGTACCAGTTCTTCCATTGAAACGCCCTGATGGCGTGCCTCGCGCTTAAGCCAGGATTTGTCACCTGGGTCGATATTACGAACTGTTATGACAGAACTCATTACGGTATTCTCGCGGCAATTTCAGATATGAAATTATACTGCTGTCAATATCTGCTGTCAATATTTGAAGGCAGGCCCCGACACTTTCTCTTTGCCCTGTCGACACAAGCGAGCAATTTGTCTATTCGCAAGCTAACCGGTACACTACCCGCTTTTTTAGCACGTAATACTAAAGATTTTTATGGTGGATGTAGCTCAGTCAGGTTAGAGCACTTGGTTGTGGCCCAAGAGGTCGCCGGTTCAAATCCGGTCATCCACCCCATTTCTTAACGCACCATATGGGACTTCAATGCGGAATAGTAGGGCTTCCCAACGTCGGGAAGTCCACACTTTTTAACGCGCTTACAAACGCGGGCGCGGCGGCCTCCAATTTCCCTTTCTGTACCATAGATCCCAATATAGGGGTGGTAGGCGTTCCTGATCCCAGGCTAAGCGTCCTCTCTGGTATCGTGAAACCCGAGAAAACCACCCCCACGAGCCTTGAGATAGTTGACATCGCGGGGCTTGTTAAGGGGGCTTCTGAGGGAAAGGGCAGGGGAAACGCCTTTTTGTCCCATATAAGGGAAGTGGACCTGATACTGCATGTCGTAAGGTGTTTTGAGGATGAAAACGTGATCCACGTTGAGGATGGTGTTGATGCTATCCGCGATATACGTACCATCGAGGACGAGCTTGTTCTCAAGGATCTTGAGACGGTTGAGAAACGTGAGGAGAAGCTCGCAAACCAGGCCAAAAGCAGGGATAAGGACACAGTCAGGGATTTTGAGACGGTGAGATCTCTTCGGGAGTTTGTCGAGACCGGACGGCGCGCGAGGGATTTTCCGCGACCGGAAGGAAACGAGGATGCCTTGAGGGAGCTTTTTCTCCTGAGCGAAAAGCCCGTCATCTATGTCTGCAATGTTTCTGAGGACGAGGTTTCAGAAGCGGGGGGAAATGCCGAGGTCAGAAAGGTAATGGAGCACGCGGCCCGTTCGGGAGATGATGTCATCGTTGTCTCGGCCAGAATAGAGGCTGAGATAGCCGAGCTTGAGGGCGAGGAGAAGACTGCCTTTCTCGAGGAGCTCGGGCTTAGCGATTCCGGTCTTGACAGGCTTGTTAACTGCGCGTACTCGAATCTCGGGCTTCTTACCTACTTCACTGCGGGGCCGAAAGAGGTAAGGGCCTGGACAGTAAGGCGGGGCACAAGGGCGCCTCAGGCGGCCGGGATCATCCACACCGATTTTGAAAGGGGGTTCATAAGGGCCGAGACCATATCCTACGAGGATTACGTAAGGGAAGGTTCCGAGCAGATGGTAAGGGAGGCCGGCAAGATGAGGCTTGAGGGGAAGGATTATGAGGTCTGCGACGGGGACGTGATGTTTTTCAGGTTCAACGTGTGATTATCTGAACAGCACTATTTTCAGATAGTCGTCTGTAGACTCAAATACAGGTTCTCTGCCCGTGTGGGCCTTCATCAGAGGAACGATTTTCGTTCTGACGCCCATCCCCCGGGCATCGATGTAACCGTAGTCCTTCATGACATCCACAAGCAGCGGGTTTCTCGGGGACCTCTGCCCGGCAAGCATTTTCTCAATGGTCATGGAGTTCGGCAATGCCCCCGGACTTATAATCTCAAGACGGTCTGAGTAAACAGCCACTTCGATATCAACTGCCCTTGTCCAGTCCCGGTGAACCAGTGCGTTTATCACAGCTTCCCTGATTGCCTCTCGCGGATAGTGCCATTTTCTTTCTCGTCTGAAGCCCTCGTCAATCCCGTCCGGTTCTTCGGTGACGAAAGGAAGCAGTCTCTCGGCGAACCGTTCAACAAGTCCGAAATCGGATTCGGCCAATGTCGGCACCTCGAGACGTCCCATTCTCCAGAGCGCTACCAGAGGACAGTCAATCACGTCGTCAACCAGGGCCCTGTACTTCTTGTCCGGCCCGTCAAAAACCATAAGACGTATACCAGACTGACGCAGAAATCGTCGCGGGGATATACCGAAAAGCAGCAATCCCGCCATGGAGCAGACCGTGTGCCCATTAACTTCCCGCGTCAGGTAATTCAGTCCACAGAGAAATTTTTCCCAGGCTTCGGAGTTCTCCGGAAGGTCTGGATCGTTGAGCACCCGCCCGAAATAGTCCTTCAGCCTCTCAATGCTCAGTGAATTCAGGGAGGATCCTGAAACTCCGGAAGTTTCAACGTGGAGCATTTCCCTGCTCTCACGTATCCATGCCTGCTGTTCCCGCGTCGCCAGCCGCGAAGTTGACCCGATCCGGATATACATGTCCTCCCGATCCTTGTTTCTCACCACGTACGGCTTGCTTGTTCCTTCGGCAAACGATATGACCGCGACGCGCCTGCCCTCGAGTAACACTTCTTCGTGAAAAGGCAGTATCATCGGATGAATTTTCTGATAAAAGATGTTCATTACCCATTGTTTAAGGTTCTTTCGCCTGACTCCACTTATTGAACCGTCATCTTCAACTCCCAGCAGAACCATGCCGCCTCTCAGGTTGACCATTGCCACGACTTCAGTTGCCAGTTGTTCGGGTCTGATATTATCGCTTTTGAACTCAACGCCGGAACTCTCGCCGTTTGAGATGATTTCAAGCAAATGTTTTTTTGACATGTTGAATCCTTGTTCCAGAATCAGAGTGTTCTAAACCCTCTTTAAGTTGCAGAGATGCGCTTCTGAGATTTATGTTGGCAGTTAAGGTAAATTATACTGTGCACCATTGAGTATAGATGGCAATTTTTGCTTGCGGAAACTAAAATTTCCTTGCCCGCACTGATTACGGAAGAGCAGTTTAACACGGTGTATTCAGAAAAAGAGTTTTAAACGGATGTGTGCGTAGGTGTGGGATGAAAGATTATGTTTGATATTCTAGAAACCAAGCTTCTAGCGGAACACTCAATCCATGGCCGATAAACTCAGTCTTAGGCAGCTTGAATCCTTCCTCTGGGAGACTGCTGACATCCTGAGGGGGAATATGGATGCCTCCGAATTTAAGGATTACATCTTTGGTATGCTCTTCCTGAAGCGTCTTTCAGACGTATTTGAAGCGGAACAGGAACAGGTTGTTGAACATTATCTGTCTATTGGTAAATCCCGGGAGGAAGCGGAACGCCTGGCACAGGATGAGGGTGAATACCAGATTTTTTTCGTTCCTGAACGTGCCAGATGGTCTAAACTCAAAGATCTCAAGCATGATATAGGGTCTGAACTTAACAAGGCAACCGAATCGATAGAAGAATACAACTCATCACTGGAAGGAGTTCTGGTCTCCATCGACTTCAACATTAAGAACAAGCTTTCAGACAAAAATCTTCAAGATATTCTCTCCCACTTTTCAGAGTATCGGCTCCGCAATGAGGATTTTGAAAGCCCAGATCTGTTGGGCAGTGCGTACGAGTACCTGATCAAGCAGTTTGCTGACTCTGCGGGAAAAAAGGGAGGAGAGTTCTATACCCCAAGCGAAGTGGTCTGGCTTCTTGTTTCTCTTCTAAAACCCACAGCAGGCTTGAAGATTTACGATCCCACAGCCGGTTCCGGCGGAATGCTGATACAGACGCGCAACTATCTTGCTGAGCATGGCGAAAACCCCAAGAATCTGTCTCTCTTCGGCCAGGAGATGAATCTTAACACGTGGGCCATCTGCAAGATGAATATGTTTCTCCATGGTGTGTTCAATGCAGATATCCGTAAGGGCGATACGTTGAGAGACCCGCAACACACCAATGGTTGCGAATTGAGGACTTTTGACAGAGTGATTGCAAATCCTCCGTTTTCTCTTAAGAAATGGGGGAAAGATATTGCCGACAATGACCCCTATGGTCGTTACCCTTACGGCACGCCACCGAAAAACGCGGGAGACTTTGCGTTCATTCAGCATATGATCGCGTCTCTTAACGCCGATGGAAAAATGGGAGTAGTGGTTCCCCATGGAGTGCTGTTCAGGGGTTCCAGCGAGAGAAATATCCGTAAGGGCATTCTGGAAGATGATTTGCTTGAAGCGGTAATTGGCCTTCCAGCAGCACTGTTTTACGGCACCGGAATTCCCGCGGCTCTTCTGATTATAAACAAAAACAAGCCTTCTGAGCGTAAGGGCAAAGTTCTTTTCATAAATGGGGAACTTGAATATCAGGAGGGAAAGAATCAAAACAAGCTGCGGGAGCAGGACATCTCGCACATTCTAAACGTATATGACTCCTTTGTTGACGAGAAAAGATATTCAAGAGTCGTGGATATGAACGAAATCCGTGAAAACGATTACAACCTGAATATCCGCAGATACGCTGATACCTCACCGCCGCCTGAACCGTTTGATGTGCAGGCAATTTTGCATGGCGGGGTTCCCGTATCTGAAGTTGAGGATGAATATATTCAGGAGACTCTTCAAGGAATGGATGTTTCTTCTGTTTTTGTAAAACGAGATAGTGATTATTACGACTTCAAACCTGAAGTAGAAACCAAAGAACAAATACGAGACTGCTTGGGTGATATCGACCAAGCCATCATCAATCAGTTTGAACACTGGTGGGACAAATACTGGGTTTCCCTGCACGAAATTGATGCACAAGTAAGACAGTCAGAAGAAGTAATGTGGGGTTATTTGAAGGAATTGGGTTATGAGTGAAAGAATTCCGCCGGGGTGGAAATCCGTTCGGCTTAAAGACTTCACAAAGGGGAGAAGGGGGACTACTTATAATAAATCTGAACTTTCAGAAAACAGTTCCTTATACCCACTCTATATAAATATGAAATCTTTCAGAGTAGGGGGGTGGATACAGCTTTAATGGTGATAAGTTTTATTCTTCGCCTTATACTAAAACCCAACTGGTTATGACAAACGACCTTCTCATAGCAAATACAGATGTAACCGCATCTTGTGACATCTTAGGTGCACCTGTTTATCTGCCAGAAGAAAAAATAGAAAATGATGTTCTGTTTTCCCACCATGTAACCGCTTTGAGTCTATCAGAAGATGTCGACAAGTTATTTTTGTTCTACCTTCTTTGTTTAGATAAAAACCGTGTAAAAATGCAATCATACGGTCGAGGAACGACCGTTAAAATGTTAAACACAGAAGAAATTTCCAATCTTCTTTTAACACTTCCCCCTCTCCCGGAGCAGAGGAAAATCGCTTCCATCCTGACTTCAGTAGACGAAGTAATAGAAAACACACAGAAGCAGATAGAAAAGCTCCGGAATCTGAAAAAAGCGATAATGAACGAGTTGTTGACCAGGGGTATAGGTCACACGGAGTTTAAAGACAGTGAACTGGGGAGAATTCCGAAGGGGTGGGAGGTTGTAAAATTAAATGGCTTTTGTGTGCGAGTTGCCGATGGAACGCACGACTCGCCAAAACGAACCTGCGAGGGCTATAGGTTGGTTACCTCAAAGAATCTTAAAAACGGCCGTTTGGACTTAACTGACACATATACCATTTCAACAGACGATTACAGAGAAATTGAAAAAAGAAGCAAAGTAGAGGTCAATGATATCCTCTTTGGAATGATTGGGACAGTTGGAAATCCAGTTGTCGTTGGCAGTTACGATCTACCCTTTGCAATTAAAAATGTAGCTCTTATCAAGTTTGGTGGAGATGTCGACAAATCTCGTTGGTCATTTTTCTATCTTAGTAGCGAGCTATTAGGACAACGAATAAAGAACAACCAGACGGGAAGCACACAAAATTTTGTCAGTTTAGGATATATGAGAAATCTGCTCATCCCAGTTCCCCCTCTCCTCGAGCAAAAGAAGATTACATCCATCCTCACCTCCATGGATAAAAATATCGAAGAAAAACAACGCAAACTCCGTAAAACAGAGTCTCTCAAAAAAGCCCTCATGCAGGATTTGCTGACAGGCGAAGTAAGAGTAAAGGTAAACTGATGGCATCCGACGAATTCGACAAAGTGGAACTCCCAGCGCTGAAACAGCTCAAGTCCCTTGGATGGTCCTATGTCGAGGGAGCGACTCTCTCACCTGAAGAATCCGACGAACGCTCATCTTTAAAGGATGTGGTTCTTGAAAAGCGCCTTACGGACAGTATCAGCAGAATAAACCCCTGGATAAGCGAAGAAAACCTTCGCAAAGTAGTCCGCGACCTTACAAAAACTACCTACACGAACCTCATTGAAGCAAACCAGTCTATCTGGAACTCAATAAATCAATGCGTGTCGGTAATGCAGGACCTTGGCAAGGGCAACAAAGGCCAGACTGTTCACATAATTGACTTTGACAACATAGAAAATAACGAGTTTCTCTGCACAAATCAGTTCAAGGTTAAAGGGGTTAATCAGACCATCATCCCCGACATCGTTCTGTTCGTAAACGGTCTCCCGCTTGCGGTGATTGAGTGCAAATCGCCCTATATAACCGATCCCATGGAAGAAGGGATTGACCAGTTGCTTAGATACGCAAACAGAAGAAATCCACAAGACGACGAAGGTGCGGAGATACTTTTTCACTATAACCTGATGATGGTCTCCACCCATAGGGACAAAGCACGGGTGGGCACGATAACTTCCCATGCGGAACATTTCCTTGAGTGGAAAGACCCTTATCCTCTAACAAAAGAGCAGGTCGGATCTGAACCAACCTCCCAAGAGATACTGATAGCGGGACTGTTCAGCAGAGAGAACTTCCTCGACATCCTGCAGAACTTCATCGTGTTTGAACCCGCAGGTGGCCGTATCCTGAAAAAAATTGCCCGGTATCAGCAGTTCCGAGCCGTACATAGAACCATCGAACGTATAAAGAGGGGAGGAAATCCCGAGGAAAAAGGCGGAGTCATCTGGCACACTCAGGGGTCGGGCAAATCCCTTACAATGGTGTTCCTTACTCTCAAGATACGAAGAGATCCCGAGCTTCGGGACTACAAGCTTGTTTTCCTTACCGACAGAATCCAGCTTGACAACCAGTTGACTTCCATATTCCGAAACTCCCAGAACGAGACTGTTTATCAGGCAGACTCAATAAATGACCTTAAGAAACTTCTGTCAAGAGACTCTTCAGACATCATTACGGCAACGGTCCAGAAGTTTGACGAAGACATGGACGAGCTTCCGGTTTTAAATGAATCAGAAAAAATCATAGTTCTCGCGGATGAAGCACACCGTACCCATTACGGCTCACTGGGCGTGGCTATCAGCACAGGGCTTCCCAACGCTCCCCGCATTGGGTTTACCGGAACTCCTCTCATAAAGTCTCAGAAAACCGTCGAAACATTCGGCTCCTACATAGATACCTACACTATTGAAGAAGCGGTCAAGGACGGAGCGACCGTACAGATTCTCTATGAGGGTCGTGAGCCCGCGGTAAAAGTAACAGGGGACTCCCTTGACAGTCTTTTTGATGAGTATTTCAAAGATCGAAGCGTTGAAGAAAGAGAAGCGATAAAGAAAAAGTTTGGAACGACAAGGGCAGTGCTGGAAGCGCCCATGCGTATCAGAAGGGTATGCATGGACATAGTAAGGCACTACAAAGAGCACATACAGCCAAACGGTTTTAAGGCTATGATAGTCACACCATCTCGAAACGCCGCTATCACCTATAAGGAACAGCTTGACGAACTGGAGGCACCTCGCTCCGCGGTCATAATCTCGGCAGATCACAATGATGAGAGACGATTCTGGGAATACACTGAAACGAGGAAACATAAAAAACAGATTGAAGACTTCAAGAAACCGCTTGGGTACGGCGAAGGAGAATCCGACCTCTCCATTCTCATAGTGAAAGATATGCTGCTAACCGGGTTTGACGCTCCCATAGCGCAGGTGATGTATCTTGACACTAGGCTTGTAGAGCACAATCTGCTGCAGGCAATCGCTCGGGTAAACAGAACTGGCAAAAACAAGTTCCGGGGCTACATAGTCGACTATTACGGTCTTTCTGACTATCTGACCGAAGCCCTTGATATGTTTTCGACTGAAGACGTGTCGGGGGCGCTAATTGAACTTAAAGAAGAGATACCGAGGCTTAAAAACGCCCATACACGGGTCATGAAACATTTTGACGGTCTTGATCCAAAAGATATTGAAGCATGCGTCATATCACTTGAGAATGAAACAAGGCGGCAGAGTTTCCAGGCAGACTTCCATACATTCTCAAAGCAGATGGATATTATTCTCCCGGATTCGGCGGCAGCACCGTTTCTTAATGACCTTAAACTGCTGGGCAAGATTTCAGTGGGGGCGAGAAACCTCTACAGGGACGAGCAGCTTAATATATTGGGTGCGGGTGAAAAAGTACGCAAATTGATTGAAGAACATGTCTATTCAACGGGGGTTGACCCCAAGATTCCTCCCGTTGATCTTCTCGCGGCGGATTACAGGGAGAAGCTGGGTCACCATAAATCCTCCCGTTCAAAAGCTTCTGAAATAGAACACGCGATCAGGCATCACATCAAGATAAGCCTTGAAGATGATCCTGAGTACTACAGGAAACTCTCTGAAAGGCTTGAGGACATAATCAGAAGATATGAAGAAAAGTGGGATGATCTTGTTCAGTTTCTTCTTGATTTCAGGGAGAACATAGAAACCGGTCGTGAAAAGCAGGCAGAAGAACATGGCCTCACAACCACCGAGCAGCCTTTCTATAACATCCTCATGGCTGAGTTGACGGGTAGCGGTAAGGAGATGGACATGGACACAGAGATCCAGGAGAAAGTTAAAGAGGTCACCCGGTTTCTTGTAGGGATGCTGGATGAGGCAACACAGATAGTTGATTTCTTCGATAAATGGGATGAACAGAAAAGGGTCAGACTGGAGATAAGAAGAGTCGTGATTGAGAATTTTGACGAATCCTTGGTGAAACCTGTTACTGACCGGTTCATGGAGCTTGCGGAGGTAAAATTCAAGTGACGGATGGATTTGAGTTTCCAGTTGAAGTGATAAGAACGAGCCGCAGGAGGTCTGCATCCATTTATCTTGATGGAGAAGGCGTAAAGGTAAGGGTTCCCGAGAGCATCTCTGACAGTTACGTGCGCGACCTTATAACAAGGAAATCTCCCTGGATAAAGCGGAAGCTGAGGGAAGCGGAGCTTGCCGTGCCACCGAGGCCCAGAGAATTTGTGAGCGGAGAGACTTTTTCCTATCTTGGCAAAAACTACAGGTTAAAAGTTCTCGACGGCGATACTTCATCCGTGAAGCTAAGAGGAGGATACCTTGAGGCAATCGTCTCAGGTTCCCTAGGAACAAAGGAAGAACAGATAAGGTTTCTTCTTGTTAAGTGGTATCAAAAACACGCACGGGAGAGACTTCAAGAAAAAACCCGCAGATACGCAAAAATCCTGCAGGTAAAACCCCGTTCCGTATCAGTAAAGGACTATAAGTCCAGGTGGGGTTCGTGCTCGACCAAAGGGGATATTTCCTACAACTGGAGAATAGTGATAGCGCCCCATCGCATTGTTGACTACATGGTAGTGCATGAGCTTTGTCACATTCTGGAACACAATCACTCGCCAGATTACTGGCGTCATGTGGAGAGGGTTATTCCCGACTTCAAAGAGTGCAGACAATGGTTAAAGCAGAACTCAAAGCAGCTGGAAATATGAATCGATGAGCTATAAGACTTTTATAAGGCCGCTTCTTGACCGGCTTGATTCTGAGACGTGGCACATCCGCACAAAGGAGATTATGCGCTTGTGCGAGGTGTCGGTCCACACGTTAAGGCTCCTTGAGTTTGTCTCTAGCGGAGGAACCAGGGTGTCTGATGAGCGCCTTGGTGTTACAGCCGGGGGAGTGTACTTTGAAAATCCGCTTGTAGTGGGCGCGGGATGGGACAAGACGGGCAGAGCGGTGCGGGCTCTCCACGCGATAGGTTTTGCAGGGGTTGAAGTGGGTTCCGTGGTGGAGAGGCCCCAGAAGGGCAATCCGAAACCCAGGCAGTTCATGATAACTCCCGAGGTCTGTATCAATTCTCTTGGACTTAACAGCCCCGGGATGGATGAGGTTTTCCGGAATATTTCGCGATACGGCCGACTTGACATTCCAGTCGGGATAAACCTGGGAGTGAACTCGGACATTAGCCACGCAGACGCACCGCAGGCCTACGCGGCCGTCGCGCGGAAGTTTTGCGATAACGCTTCCTACTTTACGCTTAACGTAAGTTCTCCTAACACTCCGGGGTTAAGAAGGCTTCAGGGAAGAAATTATCTCAAGGCCATAGTACAGGCGGTAGGGGAGAGCCTTGGCGGTTTCTCGGCGGACGGGTACTCCCTGTTTGTCAAGATCTCTCCCGATCTTGCTCCGGGAGCCGTAGACGATGTACTGAGGGTTGTGACGGATTCCGGAATTTCAGGAGTGATAGCCACCAACACTACTGCCAGCGTCACTGTTAAGGCAAAGTACGGCGCGAAGTGGAAAGATGTTCCTGGTGGAGTAAGCGGAAATGACTTTGAGTACAGATCGCTTTCCACATCGATTGTTTCTCATATCTACCGTTCTACGGGTGGAGAGGTGGATATAATCGGATGCGGAGGGGTATACGATACTTCTTCAGCTCTTGAGGCGAAGACTGCGTGCAGGCGCCAAAGGCCCTCCAGGTAGTTACGGGTCTTCGCGGCGAGGGGCTTTCTGTTGCAAATTCCATAAACAGGGGGCTTGTCGAGTTTATGGATGAAAACAGAATCAGCAGGCTAAGCGAGATAACAGGTTCTGATCATGGATGAACCGAGCAAACGCGCGAAGAAATGATGCTTCGGAGCCTGTATCAATAAAATACATGTATGTTGAAAAGTGGATTGCAGAGAAATCTGGAAAGTCGATAAAACGCAAGAATTTCAAACAATAAGCTTCCGATTGTGGTAGAAATTGCGTTGTGTTATAATTCCAGCATGAAAGACTTCACGGTGTTAATAAGAAAAGAAGGTAATATTTATGTGTCCCTTTGTCCAGTAACTCTGGTTTCGAGTTATGGAGATACGGAAGAGGAAGCCATTGAGCACCACAAAGAAGCAATGGAGTTGTTTCTTGAAGATATGTCAGAAGAGGAGATTCAGGAAATAACTGTCTTTATGTCTCCTATGAATATCAGTTCAGTGCAAATTTCTTTAGCAAGGTAGAATTTTGAGCCGCCTTGTCCCCCTGCCTTTCAACAAAGTAAGAGAAGTCTTATTGAACTCGGGATTTGTGCTCAAGAGTTCGAAAGGCAGTCATTTCAAGTACGAAAACAAACGGACTGGAAAGATTGTAGTTGTTCCTCGTCATGGCAACAAAGATATTCCAGTTGGTACGCTCCATGCCATTATAAGTCGCTCAGGCCTCTCAAGGGAACTGTTTGTTGCAGGCTAAGTCCACTTTATCAGCAATTAAATGTAATTCAGTACCGGTACCCTCCTAGAAGCTTTCGGTACCCTCCTAGAAGCTTTCTTGATTTTATTCTGCAAACAACATGCGTACTATATTAGATATACTGAATGCCAAGACTGAAATCTGTTTGGGGAAATCTTAGTTTTATGTGCACTTGCGAAATGAAAAACGTACCGGGATTTCTGCTAAGCGGCGTATCTGCCGGGCTTAAGAAAAACGGGAAAAAGGATCTGGCGCTTATATTCTCAACTGCTCCCGCCCGCACAGCTGCCATATTCACGAAAAACTTAATAAAAGGCGCCCCGCTGCTTGTTGCGCAGGAGAGGCTAGGCGGCGGATTTTGTCAGGCGCTGATAATAAACAGCGTGAATGCTAACGCTTTTACGGGCCAAAGAGGCTATGAAGATGCGCTTTCGGTAGCAAACGCTCTCTCAGCGCGGCTCGGAATAGATGAATCGCTCGTGATTCCCTCGTCAACCGGAGTTACGGGAGAGCGGCTTCGCATCGGGAAAATCAAAAAGTCTATTCCCATGCTCGTAAAAGGTCTCGGGGAAGACAATGTGCGCGAGGCCGCAGAAGCAATCATGACGACCGACTCCTTTCCCAAGTACGCATCAAGGCAGTTTGCCGCGGGAGAAAAGACCGCCACCGTCTCGGCTATCGGAAAGGGGGCTGGAATGATATGTCCCAACATGGCGACCATGCTCTGTTTTATAATGACCGACCTTAATATCAGGCGCAAAGCTCTCTCAAAAGCTCTTGCAGAAGCGGCAGACGGTTCTTTTAACGCTATTACGGTTGATGGGGACACTTCCCCGAACGACTCCGTTTTTATCCTCGCAAACGGGGCTCTGGGAAACAGAGAAATTACGGAGAAAAGCCGGGATTACGGCAAGTTCGTGGAGGCACTTTCGTCTCTGTGCGGAGAAATCGCCGAAATGATAGTAAGAGACGGCGAAGGGGCTACGAAGGTCGTCAGGATCAATGTTACAGAAGCAAGGACCAAAGGAGACGCCGAGAAGGTTGCGAGGACCATAGCAACTTCCCAGCTTGTTAAGACCGCGTTTTACGGGGAGGATGCCAACTGGGGAAGGATAGTGGCGGCCGCCGGGAGAGCCGGCGTTAAGTTCGATCCGGAGAAAATAAAACTTTATTTTGGCGGAACAGAGGTGTTTTCAAAAGGGGTGAGGTCTAAACCGGAATCAAGGTTTGCTTCCGTATTCAAAAAACCGTCCTTCACGGTGACGCTCAGCCTGGGGGAGGGCAAGGCGGATTATTCAGTTCTGACAAGCGATCTGAGTCACAAATATGTCTCGATCAACTCTGATTACAGAACCTGACCCGGGCACCTCTGTTTTATGTTGAGGCATCGTCTGCGAACCCGGTTTTCTCAAGATACCTTCCGATCCGGTATTCCGAGTATTTTGTAAGAACCCGTACGTTGTTTTTTACTTTCTCCGGGTTTGTGTCCATGGTTTCTGGATGTCTCATTATCCCGCATTGTTCCCTACGTGAATATTGGGATCACGGCTTCTCTGATTTTGTCTCTCAAGCCTGAGGGTTCCGCCGGACAACCTCCAAATATAATACCTTCACAGTCTCGGTTGACAGGCCCTGTCAAGGAAAAAACAATCAAGTGTGGAGAGAAGTATTGACATGAAATGATTTTAGCGCGAAGAGTGGTCTTTTTTCTTCTGCGACTTTTCAATAACCATGAAAACTGGATGGCAGACTTCCAATTTTCATGTTATAATCCCGCATGATGATCAAACGTTCCCAACATTTAAAAGAACTGAACCGGCTTCTTTCCCATAATCCGGTCGTTGCTCTGCTGGGAGCCCGGCAAGTGGGTAAAACAACCTTGGCCCGTGAGCTTGCCCGGCTCCGAAAAGGTCCGACTCATTTCTTTGATCTTGAATCCGCTGCCGACATCTCGCGTCTTGCCGACCCCCTACTTGCGCTCTCCTCCCTGCGTGGACTCGTGGTACTTGATGAAATCCAGCGGCGGCCCAACCTTTTCCCCGCCTTGCGCGTGCTGTCGGACCGTCCCCGAAGACCCGCCCGCTTCCTCGTTTTAGGCAGCGCGTCTCCAGAACTGCTGCGCCAAAGCTCGGAAACCCTAGCTGGGCGGATTGCTTATTACGAGCTTCCGGGATTTTCTCTATCCGAGGTCGGCGAGAGCAAAACTGATCTTCTCTGGCTTCGAGGCGGGTTCCCCCGTTCGTTCACTGCGCGAAGCCACAGGCAAAGCTACGAGTGGCGACGGTTTTTTATCCGGGATTTTCTTGAACGGGACATTCCCCAGCTTGGAATCAGGATGCCGAGCGCGACTCTTGACCGCTTCTGGTCGATGCTCGCCCACTATCACGCGCAAATCTGGAACGGTTCGGAACTCGCACGCGCGTTCGGTGTTTCCCACCATGCCGTGCGCCGCTATCTTGACGTGCTTGAGGCGACGTTTATGGTACGAACCCTTAAGCCCTGGAGCGCCAACATAGGCAAGCGCCAGGTGAAATCGCCGAAGATTTACATACGTGATTCAGGGATACTTCACAATCTCCTCAATGTAGCTACTCACGCCGAGCTTGAGCGGCATCCCAAGATAGGCGCGTCCTGGGAGGGGTTCATCGTCGAAACTCTGATTCGGGCGCTAGGAGTCGAAGACAGGCAATGCTATTTCTGGGCAACTCATTCGGGACCGGAAATCGATCTTGTTGTGCACCAAGGCGGCAGTCTTCGCGGTTTCGAGATAAAACGCACTACAGCTCCCGCCGTCACCCGCTCGATGCGGTCGGCACTGCGTGACCTGGGGCTGACCAGGATAGACATTATACACGCGGGCACGGAGAGCTTTGCGCTTGACAAACAGGTTCACGCAGTTGCCGCTAAACGACTTTTGCGGGATATTCCCTGACGGGGAGAATTATGTATTGCGCGGAGTAACGCTGTTTAAACCGTACTTCATTCACAGTGACGCTCAGTCTGGGGGAGGGCAAGGCGGATTATTCAGTTCTGACAAGCGATCTGAGTCACAAGTATTTCTCGATCAACTATGATTACGGAATCTGACCCAAGTACATCTGTTGTTATGTTGAGGCATCGTCCGCGAACCCGGTTTTCTCAAGACGTCTTCCGATCCGGTATTCCGAGTACCTTGTAAGAACCCGTATGTTGTTTTTTACTTTCTCCGGGTTTGTGTCCATGATGTCCGGATGTCTCATTATGTCCATGTGGAAAGGATAGACGTTTCTTTTCCCCCGGGTTTTCTCGAAATCACGGACTCTCCCGCCTTCTACGTCAAAACCCGCAATATCTTTTTCCCTGTCAAAACGCAGATCAGGCCTGTAGCCGCAGAGAGTAAGCGCCCGGAGCAGAAAAACCAGAAAAACGGAATACGGTTCCTGTTTTTCCGAGAGGTGCCCCAGTGTGTCTTTGCCCAAGTCAAACAGCTTGTCCGCGGGTTCGTGCTCCGGGGTAAGAAAATCGAGAAATTCAAGAACGCGGGTCCCTGCGACAAAAGAGTCCACGGATTCCGTTATTTCCCTGTAGCTTTCCTCGAGGGTAACGTCCCCGATCAGGTTGAATCTTCTTTTGTTCAGGGTTATGTCGACTGAGATGCGGTTAAAGAAATCAAGGCGTCCCCCGAAGCGCTTCTGGCTTTTTTTCGCGTTTTTCGCAAGGGCCCTCAATTTTCCGAGTTCTCTTGAGAAAAGCGTTACAAGGAGGTCGGCTTCCCCGTAACTTGATTTCCTGAGTACGAGAGCTTCAATCCTCTGCATTGTTTATGCCATGGGTGGATATAAACAACAATCCGATGATTCTAGCTGTCTCATAAACCTAAGACCGCTTAAGTTGGCAGTCTCTTGAAATTCTCCCCAACTGATACATTTGGACCGGAGAGATAAAATGTGCTCGGTAAAATGGAGTGCTTCTGGAGAAAAGCTTTATATAAGAGTGAAAACAGTCCACCGATTATTACAATGATAAATGCCCAGAATCTGATGCCCAGCCTGTCTATTCTCTTTTCGTGATCCTGAAATCTGGTTTTCGAGACTTTCTCCCTTTCATCAAATTTTGTTTCTATTCTCTCAACGGTCACGGAAAGCTTTTCGATAGCTGCAGAGAGATGTTTTACCGTATTCTTGATCTCGCCAACGTCCTTCTCGATGTGTTCTACTCTTTGCTCCAGTTTCGACATTGTTTTAACTTCTCAGAATAATACACTGCAGGGTGTTTAAGTGTCCACTTCCTGCTCTTATTTCTGATTGCATGCATATTAGCCGGTTCTGCGGGAAGTATTGCCGATTTTCGAGGTCGGCGCTACTTGCTGCATGAACGCTACAGTTGTTTTTCCCTTTGTTTTTCTGCTGAGAGTTGCTGACAATTTAGGTATTCTAAATCCATAAATACTGGAGTTTTGATACCTGATATGTCAGATAATGAGTTTCTAAGAGAGATAGCTGCGTTGGTAATGCGCATGGCGAAACGCAGGGGTCATTCTCTGCAACGGGAACTGGGGAATATTCTTACGCGCACCGCACATCCGCGGCGAGGGGAATTAATTGCCGAAGCCGATCGCATCCGGGCCATGACCACCGGTCCTCTTGAAGATAGTGTGTCGATTCTGCGAGAGGGTCGGGACAGCCGATGAGTCTGGTTGTTGACGCAAGTGTGGCGTGCAATTGGTTTTTCGAGGAAAATATCCCTGCTGAGGCGCGATTAAATGAGACGGCTTTTGAAATGGCATGCGTCCTCGGTTACCCGGTCTGCGATTGCCAGTACCTTTTGCTTGCGCAGACATAAGAAATCCGTATGATCACGGCGGAGGGCGTTTTCATCGATAAGGTCGGTCATTCGCGGTGGAAAAAATTGAATCGGGAGTGCGGGCGGCGGCTGAATCCGAAAAAAAGATGGCATTTTTAAAGAACCTCTCGGGATTCCTCAGGATAGAGCATACCTTTTTCTCCCTTCCGGTGATTTTCGCTGGAGCTTTTCTTGCCGCCGGGGGAATTTTCAGCGCCCGGATTTTCGTGCTGATTGTCCTTGCGGGCACGGGAGCGAGGACAGTCGCGCTTGCGCTTAACAGGATTTTTGACCGGAAAATAGACAGGGAGAACCCGAGAACCTCCGAAAGAGAGCTCCCCTCGGGCAAAATGAGCATGAGCGAAGCGGTTGCGGTTGCCGCGGGCGGGGCACTGCTTTACTTTGTCTCCGCCTATCTTATATGTCCGCTTGTATTCATCCTCTCCCCGCTTCCGCTTGTGGCTTTTACCGTCTATCCGCTTATGAAGAGGTTCACGAGCCTCTGCCATTTCGGCGTGGGCATCTCCCTCGCGCTCGGTCCCCTCGGAGGATGGCTTGCCGTTAGGTGCTCTTTTGAGCAGATGGCCCCCGCGGTAGTGCTCTCGGTTTTTACTTTCCTCTGGATTTCGGGCTTTGACATAATATACGCCACGGCTGATGAGGAGTTTGACCGCCGTCGCGGAATTTACTCACTTGTCGCCCGTTTCGGAAGGCGGAGGGCGCTTCTTGTTTCGAGGATTTCTCACCTGCTTTCGTTTGGCTGCCTGGTGTTTCTCTATATTCTTTCGTTCCGGACCCTGTTCGCGCTTTTGCCGCTAGCACTCTGCGGCTACCTGCTTTACCTTGAACACAGAAGCTTCGGGCGGGTTGATTCCGCTTTTTTCAGAACCAACATCCTGATAGGCTTCGCTGTTTTGTTTTTCACCCTCGCGGGTATATACTTACCCTGACCATGAGAACAGTAGTTGGAATTACGGGTGCTTCCGGAGTAGCTTACGGGGTTGATTTTCTAAGGAGATGCCCTGATGAGAAATACCTTGTGGCAAGCAAGTGGGGAAAGAGGGTTCTCCACGAGGAACTCGGCCTCAAGGTTGAGGAAATGCGTCCCTGGGTAACCGATATCTACAGCGATTCAGACCTCGCGTCCCCGTTTTCCTCGGGAAGCAATCACTTTGATTCCATGGTCATAGTGCCGTGTTCGGTCTCCACTCTGGCGAAAATCGCAAACGGCATAGCGGATACCCTGATAACGAGAATAGCAGCCGTTGCCCTCAAGGAGAAAAGAAGGCTCATAATTGCCCTGCGCGAGACCCCTCTTGGGACAATCGCTCTTGAAAACGCTCTCAAACTCTCCCGCGAGGGAGTGGTGATCGCGCCGATTTCTCCCACTGACTACATGGGCTCCGAATCGGTATCCGACGTGGTGAGCGGTTACGTGGACAAGCTTCTGGGCCTTGTAGGCGTCGATGCCGGCAGGGGATGGAAAAGGGACGAACTGGAGTAGCTTTTTCCCATGTCCCGAAAAGGTTTTTCCGATCTGCAGAGCTTTATAAACCACCTTGAGCGCGAAGGCGATCTCAGGAGAATAAAGGCCGAAGTCTCCCCCGAGCTTGAGATAACGGAGATAGCCTCGCGGATCATAAGAGAAGGCGGTCCCGCGCTTCTGTTTGAAAACGTCGAGGGGTCTGATTTCCCCTGGTGATAAACCTCTTCGGCACGGAGCGAAGGGTCGAGCTTGCTCTCGGCAGAAAGCCCGCGGAGGTAGGCGAAGAGCTGGTAGAGATATTCCGCAAGGTGAATCCCCCTACGATAGGAGGCATTTTTTCCGTGCTTCCAAAGGCCCGCGACGTGCTTTCCATGAGAACCAGGACGGTGAGGCGCGGCAGCGTTCAGCAGGTTGAAACCGAACCTGACCTCTCAAGGCTTCCCGCAATAAAATGCTGGCCCCGCGACGGGGGGAAGTTCATAACGTTCGGTCTTGTGCTCACGAGAGATCCTGCCACGGGTTCAAGAAACCTGGGAATCTACAGGATGCAGGTGTTTGACCGGAGCACCACCGGGATGCACTGGCACGCCCACAAGGGAGGAGCCGCGCACTACCACGAGGCGAAAAAGCTGGGAAGGGACCTTGAAGCCGCGGTAGTCCTCGGAGGAGACCCGAGAATGATTTTCTGCGCCGTCGCCCCGCTTCCAGACGGCATGGATGAGCTTGCGTTCGCGGGCTACCTCAGGGGAAATCCCATGCCGATGGTAAAGGGAAAAAACATTTCGCTTCACGTTCCGGCAGACGCGGAATTCATACTGGAAGGTTCCGTTCCAAGGGACGTGCTGAGACAGGAAGGCCCATTCGGGGACCATTTCGGTCACTACTCGATGGAGGCCGATTTCCCCGTTTTTAACCTGAGGGAGATAACCCACAGAACAAACCCTATCTATCCGGCTATTGTGGTTGGAAAACCCCCGAAGGAGGATGTCTACCTTGGGATCGCCGCCGGCGAGATGTTCTCTCCTCTCATAAAAATAATACAGCCCGAGGTAAAGGACATGTGGGCCTATCCCGAGGCGGGTTTTCACAATCTGCTTGCGGTTTCCGTTGACGAGCGCTATCCCAAGGGCGGCATAAAGGCAATGCTGGCTCTCTGGGGGACGGGACAGCTTCTTCTCACAAAGTGCATGATATGCGTTTCAAGCGAGGTTGACCCGAGGGATTTCTCCGCGGTGCTCCACGAGATCGGGGAGAATTTCGACCCCAGGGAGGATTTCCTCATGATACAGTGGGCCCCCCTCGACACCCTCGATTTCACGAGCAACAAGTTCAACGTGGGCAGCAAGATGGGAATAAACGCCGTAAGGAAAAACTCCCCCGAGAGGAAGACTTACGCCAGGGATGTTCCCGATCCCAGGGAAAAACACCCGGAGATAACGGGATTCAGGCTTCTTGCGGGAGGTTTCTGCGTCGTCCGAATAGATGAATCCCGGACCGACCCCAAGGGGATGATACGCAGACTTTTTGAGACTCCTGGGCTTGAGGGGGTGCGCATAGTCGCCCTTGTGAGCCCGGATATAGATTTAACTGATGACACGGAGCTTATCTGGGGTATCTTTACTAGATTCGATCCTTACCTGGATGTTCTGTTTGAACATACGGAACTTCGGGGCTCAGCGGTTGTTTATGACGGCAGGATGGGAATTGACGCTACCGTAAAGCAGTGGTATCCCCCGGTAATAGAGATGTCAGAGGATATAAAGGATAAGGTGGAGGCGAGATGGAGCGAGTACTGGAACTGACGGAGAACTTCTGCACGGACCCGAACCTTCTTCCGGTAATGGAGAAGGTCGCCGAGGGCCGCAGGCTTTCCTTTGAAGACGGACTTTCGATACTTGGCTCTCCCGATCTTAACACTGTCGGCATGATGGCGGATTACGTCAAGAGAAAGAAATCGGGGGAAAAGGTTTATTTCGTCGTTAACCGCCACATAAATCCTTCAAACATTTGCGCCATATCGTGCCGGTTCTGCGCTTTCGGAACCACGAAGAAATCCCCCAACGCCTATGAGCTCTCAGACGAACAGATGCTTTCCATGCTGAGCGAGGAGATGAGGGAGGTTCACATAGTCGGCGGACTTCACCCCGACTGGGAGTTCGATCATTACCTGGACATAGTGAAGATGATAAAGCACCACTTCCCGAGTATTCACGTAAAGGCCTTCACTGCGGTTGAGATCGACTGGTTCTCGGAGATAAGCGGCCTTTCCCTAAAAGACGTGCTCCTTACGCTTCAGGACGCGGGTGTTGACGCCCTTACGGGAGGGGGAGCGGAGATACTGCACGAAGAGGTGAGAAAGAAGATCTGCGCTCCGAAAACAGTCGCGACAAGGTGGGAGGAAATCCACCGTCTGGCCCACACGCTCGGCATCCCGACAAACGCCACCATACTCTACGGTCATCTTGAAAAGCCCTTCCACGTGGTTGACCACATGGAGAGGCTGAGAACAATAGAGGACGAATCCCCGGGTTTTTTCGCCTTCATCCCGGTTCTTTTCCAGCCTGAGAACACGGGCCTTAAGAACGTAAAACCTTTTCCAGCCTCATACGACATGAAGGTTCACGCGCTTGCGAGGCTCTATCTTGACAACTTCCCCCACATAAAGTCCTACTGGATCACCCTCGGGGAAAAAGCGGCCCAGGTGGCCCTGCATTACGGTGCGAGCGACGCGGACGGAACGATAATGAGGGAGAAGATCATCCACGACGCGGGCGCCCCTTCTGAAGTGGGTCACAGCAGGGATTTCATGATAAAGATGATCCGGGATTCGGGATATGTTCCCGTTGAGAGGGACGCGCTCTATAACGAAATAAGGGTTTACAACTGATTTCCGTCCGAGAATGGCTTTGCGGGTTTGCGGAGTCGGAAATTTCCTAGTTTTTACCCGGTGTGAAGAAAAATGAGACGTGATTTCTGGTCCAGAGTTTTTGTCTCGGTGCTTGTTGTGCTTGCGGGCGCGGCTTTTCCCGTGTACAACGAAAGTGTAGGGGAGGTTAAAGACATGGAAAGCGGAAAAAACAGCGGGTACATGGAGGCGACTTTCGCCGGGGGATGCTTCTGGTGCATGGAGCCTCCTTTTGACAGTCTCGGCGGGGTTATTGAAACGGTAGTGGGTTACTCGGGCGGAAAGGAGAAAAACCCTACCTACGAGCAGGTCTGGCAGGGTAGAACGGGCCACGCAGAAGCGATAAGGGTCGTTTACGATCCCACAAAGATAGACTACGAAACCCTTCTTGAGACTTTCTGGATAAATATTGATCCGACCCAGGAGGACGGGCAGTTTGCCGACAGGGGAAGGCATTACAGAACCGCCATCTTCTACCACGACGATTCGCAGAAGGAAAAGGCCCTTCTCTCGAAAAAGAAACTCGAGGAGTCGGGCAAATTCAAAAAACCGATAGTAACCTCGGTAGAGAAGTTCGTTTCTTTCTACAGAGCGGAGGAATACCACCAGAATTACTACGAGAAAAACCCGATTCACTACGGCAATTACAAAATAGGTTCGGGAAGGGCGGGCTTCATCGAAAGAACTTGGGGAAAGTAGGATTTCCGGGGGCTTTACCGGCCCAAATGGCCGTCGCGACAAAAAAGGTTTTATTCGGAACCGATGACCGTTTACTTTCTTGACTCCCGAATAAGATTTCCTGATCCCACCGAAGCGGAGCCGGGCGGGCTTCTGGCGGTTGGTGGGGATCTCTCTCCTGAGAGACTTCTTTTGGCTTACGAAAACGGCATTTTCCCCTGGTATTCCGAGGAAGACCCCATTTTGTGGTTTTCCTCCGACCCGAGAATGGTCTTTTTCCCGGGGGACTTCAAATTTTCAAAAACCCTTTTAAAAACTGTGTCTTCTGGAAAGTTCTCGGTTAGGGCCGATACGGATTTCGCCGCGGTTGTTGAGAACTGTGCGCAGGTCCGGAGAAAAGGGCAGAGCGGTACGTGGATAACCGAGGAGATGAAGGCGGCTTATGGGAAGCTGCATTCTCTGGGTTACGCTCATTCTTTTGAGACCTACCGGGAGGGAAAGCTTGTCGGCGGTCTTTACGGAGTGTCTCTCGGCGGCGCGTTTTTTGGAGAATCGATGTTTCACACAGAAACCGACGCTTCCAAGGTGGCCCTTTTCCATCTGGCGAAGAAATGCTGGCAATCCGGTTTTGATTTCATAGATTCCCAGGTTCCGACGGATCATATGAGGACTCTCGGAGGAAGAGAAATCAGCAGAAAGGAGTTTCTGTCCGCGCTTGAATCTTCTCTTGGGAAAGAGACCCTGCGCGGCAAATGGGAGATCTGAGCTGTCCCTGCCCGGCGAAATGACAGAGGCCGGAAAAGTGGTTAAAATCCTGCTCCATGCCGAAACTGCTTGTCTTCCAGCATGTTCCTCACGAGATACTGGGAACGCTTCATCCGATGCTCAGAAACGCCGGTTTCAGAATGCGTTACGTGAACTTCGGCCGTTCCAATTACAGCATCCCGAAACTCCGCAACTACGACGGTCTCGTGGTTCTCGGAGGTCCGATGAACGTGGATGAGACCGAAGAGTATCCTTACCTCGTACCGGAGACCGAAGCCATAAGGGAGTTTATCGATATGGATGCACCAGTGCTCGGCATATGCCTCGGTTCGCAGCTCATTGCCAAGGCCCTCGGGGCCCGGGTTAACAAGAACCCGGAGAAGGAAATCGGCTGGTATGACGTTTCCACTACCGAGGAAGGAAAAAGGGACCCACTTCTTCGTGTGTTCAGTGAGGTTGAAAAGGTTTTTCAGTGGCATGGAGATACCTTTGAGATTCCGCAGGGTGCTATGCATTTGGCAACCTCTCCTGCGTGCGCTAACCAGGCATTTCGATACGGGGACAAGGTATACGGTTTCCAGTTCCACCTTGAGGTAGACGCACCCATGATAGAGCGCTGGCTTGTTACCCCGGTTAACAAAAAGGAAATCGAGGGACTCGGCGGCAAGATAAGTCCCGACGTTATAAGATCCGAGACGCCTAAATACATAAACACGCTTTCTGATCTGAGCAGACGCACTTTCGGCGGTTTTATCAACCTGCTCGGTGCCCCCTCAGAAAAAAAAGCGCATATGCCTTCTGTCTGAACTTAGCCGCTTGCGGTTCGTTGTTATTCCGGCACGTACGTGGGGCAGTTGCCGTGTGTTCAGACCGGAATTCAATCTCTCTCGGATGACTTCCCTGAAAGGTCGTCATTATCCAAGTCAGCAATTCCGGTAAGAGTTATGGGCGGTCGGTCGGGGAACTCGGCCACTAGGTTCAGTTTCCCTCCCATTGCCTCTAAATAGTCGCTCAGCGTGGATATCAGAAGGTCGCTCCGCTTCTCTATGCGTGATACGTTTTCTTGTTTGATTCCGAGTTTTTCCGCCACGCGCACTTGGGTCCATTTGCGTGCCTTGCGCAAGTCCCGAAGGGACATCTCTTCGGCAATAAGCTTCTTTGCCCGTTCCTCTACTTTCTTACGACGCGTTGCGGGGAGTCTTTTCATCTTCTCTTCCAGGGTCGACATTACGATATACCTCCTTATAACTGCTTCGGCCGGTCAAGATAAGCATCAAACCTTTTATCTGTCTTCTTGATCAGCTGTCTATAAAAACGTTTTTCACCAACACCCAATTTATCACCAGCCACGAGAAGAATCGCCCTACGCTTAGGATCAAAGGCAAAAGCAACCCGCCATACACCGTTTTCGGCCTCGAAGCGAAGTTTCTTCATATTGGCGTGACGAGCCCACTTAAGGGTGTCCACCCGCGGGCGTCCTAGTTCAGGTCCAAACACCTCAAGAAGTTTGGCCTGCGCGAGCAACTCGTCCTGCACCGTAGCAGACAGGTCTTCGAATTCAGCATCAGAGGCTGGATCAAGACCGACTTCCCATTTTACGACATGAATATGCTTTAAACCGCATATGCTGTCAAGAGCATTTTAGCGATTTCTTCTCCGCATCCATCTTAAGGCAAAAAAGTTCAGGTTATGTGGCCCGTTCAGCGGTTTTCTCTTTGATCGCTGTTGAAAAAAACCCAAGCGTGTGTATAATCCGTGCGTTTTTCAATCCACACAACGAGGTGAACATGAGCAGCTGGGAATGTAAAAATCACGGCCATCCGGACATAAAGCCTTCTCCTTCCAGAAGAGCAATATTCATCGGCAGGTATCAGCCATACCACGCCGGACACATAAGCCTTGTCAGGCAGAAACTCGACAATGGAGTTCCGTGTTTGATAATGGTAAGGGATATTCCTCCCGACCCGAAAAACCCTTTTACCACGGAACAGACCGTTGGAATGATAAGAAAATATCATGAGAGCAAGGGTGATGACGTAGTGGTAATGGTGATTCCGGACATTGAATCGGTGAACTGGGGCAGGGGAGTCGGTTACGAGATGAACGAGTTTTTTCCTCCTGAGAACATAGGGTTTATATCGGCTACCAAGATACGCGAGTCAATAGCGAGTGGTAATGAGGAGTGGAAAGAGCTTGTGGACGAGTCCATTCAGGATGACGTGGTAAGTTACCTGAGCGGCGACTGACCGTAGTTCTTGAAGTTAAAAAGACGGCGTTGCTGACCACTCCGCACAAAAACCGCGCGGACATCTCCGAGGGGTGGAGCGAGGAAATCGCATGTCGCAAAGAGTGCATCAGGGTGAATTTGCCGGAACGCGCTGGTCACCTGGTCAGTACCTGAATTCTCCGAGCAGCGCCTGCGGCCAGCCCTTGAGTTGCTGGATCGTATACCCCTTGAGGCGCCGGATGTGATCTATGATCTGGGTTGCGGTTCGGGCCACATAACCCGTTTTCTGGCGAAGCGCTGGTCTTCATCCAGAGTCTACGGTATTGATAACTCACCGCAGATGCTGGCCGAGGCGGTTGCGGAGCCGTCAACCGTTCGCTGGGCGGATGCCGATATCCGCAGTTGGCTGCCCGAGGAGACCCCGGACCTTATTTATTCCAATGCTACTCTGCACTGGATTGGTGGCCACTCCGATCTGTTTACGCGCATGGTGAGTTACCTTAACCCGGGAGGTTGCCTTGCGGTACAGATGCCGCTTAGCTGGGAACTTCCGTCTCACCGTCTGATGCGGGATACGTTGGCAAATTGCGTCCCCGACGGGAAGCATTTCGGCAACGCAACTCTTCTTTCCGCCTTGTCGAACAAGTGGACTGAGGATGCGGATTTCTACTACGACATCCTTTCTCCCTGTACGCGACGCCTTGATATCTGGGAAACGCGGTATCTCCATATGCTGGAAGGTGAAGATCCTGTTTTTGAATGGGTTATGGGCAGCGGTCATTCGCCCGGTTCTAAATGGTTTGCCCGATACTGAGCGGAACCGGTTTTTAGAGGTATACAAACGGCGGCTTCGGGATGCTTATCCCAAGGGCCCGGGGAACCGTACGCTGTATCCCTTCCACCGCCTGTTCATCATTGCACTGGTCTGAGGGCGAGGCGAATCCATGATTTTGCGTCAGTTTGGTTGCGGCGAAAAGGGAGAAACTCTGAAACCTTCTTACTGTGATTCGGTTTCCGCGGTCTCTTCCTTGGCGGACTTTTTCTGGTACTTGCGGCGGAATTTCTCGACCCTGCCTTCCTTTTTATAGTGTTTCTCTTTTCCTGTGTAGAAAGGGTGAGAGTCGCTTGAGATTTCCACGCTTATAAGCGGGTACTCGTTTCCGTCTTCCCATTTGGTAGTTTCCTCAGATGTTCTGGTCGAACGCGTAAGGAACATATGCCCGGTGAACGAGTCCTTGAAAACCACATAGTTGTAATCTGGGTGAATATCTTTTTTCATTTTTTCTGTCCAGTGTTTTTTTGAGAAAGCAAATTCTATACGACTATAAAAACTTTGTAAAGCGTGCCAGCGAGAGTGTGTAGAGTCTGTGTTTTGCAAACCGGTGTTTTATGGTATAGAATCATCTGAGAATTTACAGTTTTCAGAAGATTTTCTGTGTAGGTACACTTGGGAGGTGTAACATCATGAGCAGAGAGGAGATTTCCAGGGGTTTTCTGTTGGTTAAGGGGTCATCCGTGAGGAATTTTGAGGGGGGGGGGTATGTTCCCATGGAGACTGTTCGTGTTCACCTCAACGAAGTAGTTATTCCCTTCAGTTTTGTCAGCATGACCTAAGCGGTCTTGCTTCCTGTTTTCAGTATTTATTTCTTTTTCTTCTTTCACAGAGGTCCGGTTTTTTGGCAGTCCTGTTGCTGCTCGGACTCTCCGCCCCTGCCGTCGCACAGACACTCCTCGCGGACGGTTCGTACGAGGTTTCACCGAACTGGGCACTCAAGCCCAGTGGTCTCCAATCGGGCGACAAGTTCCGGCTGATGTTCGTGACTTCCACCGGCCGATTTGCAGGATCGACCAATATCGCCCATTACAACACCTTCGTACAGGACCGTGCCAAGGCCGGGCATACGGCGATCCGTCCCTATGGTGGGAAGTTCAAGGCGGTCGCTTCGGTCTCAGCAATTAGTGCCCGGGACAATACCGGAACCACCGGCACCGGCGTGCCGATCTATTGGCTCAATGGCGCCAAAATCGCCGACGATTATGCCGACTTCTACGATGGGAACTGGGACAGTTACGCGAGGAAGAATGAACATGGATCTGGCGCACCGTCGAATCGTGTGTGGACGGGCAGTAATAACAATGGGACCAAGGAAAGCGCAAGACTTCTTGGAACTAATACACCCAGATTTGGATTTGGCACTGCCGGACGAACTTTACGCGGCAACTTAGTAGTAACAGGCAATCAGGTCCTCGAGACCCTTCTTCAGCCTGTCCCCCGTCTTCACGGTAGCACCGGATGACGTGGTCCAGATGAAAGATGTAAAGCGGAGCATCGCTGAGTTCGGCAATGACGATGGCCGCGTAAGAATCTCGGTGGAAATCGGCGACGGATTCAATCCGAAGGGCAGCGCCCGCACCATCAATTACACGGTCGGCGGCACGGTGACCCGCGGTGAGGGCAAGGACTACACCATTGACGGCTGCACATCCTCGACGTGCAGCGTGAGACTGCCTGCGAACCGCCAAAGCGTCCAGATCACCATCAACGTGAAAGACGATGGCCTCGATGAGAACGACGAGACCATCATCCTCACCCTGAAAGAAGGCAGCGGCTACACTGTAAACAAGGATAAGAAAACCACCACAATCACGATTGCCGACGACGACACCCGGGGCCTGACGTTCCATCGGCGCTGGGGGGACGTGGATGAGGGCTCAAGCGAAACTATTACGGTCAGGCTGTCATCGCAGCCGACAGCCGCGGTGACGGTCAACATCGCCTCCAACAATCAGGATGTGACGGTGAGCCCGACCTCGCTCACCTTCAACCCCAGCGGCAACACCAAGCTCTGGAGCAGGGCGCAGATGGTGACGATATCGGCGGCGCAGGACGATGACGCTGTGGACGACACGGCGACCCTGACCTATACCACATCGGGCGGGGACTACGGCGGCGCCAACGCGCTTAGCATTGATCGGCCAGTCAGCGTTGACGACGACGACACCAGCACCACCACGACGGGACCCCAGTTGCCCCGGATCAGTCTCACCGGCGGGGCCGCGGTGACGGAAGGCACCGCCGCCAGTTTCACGGTGAACGCCGACCCGGCGCCATCCGCCCGCATCACGGTCAACGTCGAGGTTGTTGAGCGCCCCGGCCAGGACTTTGTGGCGGCGAACCAGGAAGGTGTCAGGACCGTGACGCTCAACGCGGGCGCGACCTCCACAACCTTCACCGTGCCCACTGTGAACGACAACACCGACGAGGTTGACGGTGCCGTGCAGGTGTACGTGAACGACGGCACCGGCTATAGCGCCGGCGAAGGGGCCGCGGTCACGGTCCGCGACAACGACGACCTGATCCCCGCAGCGTACTTCGGCTCGGCGTCTTCAAGCGCGGCCGAGGACGATGGCACGCACGTTGTGCAGGTGGATCTCACTCGCCCAGCACCTTCGGGAGGCCTCACGCTCCGCTACAACGTTTCCGGCACCGCAACCGCAGGCAGCAGCAACGACTTCACCATCCAGAACTCCGGCACCGTGAGCATCGCTGCCGGCGCCGCCACAGCGACCATCCCCGTTGCAATCAACGACGACAGCAGTACCGAGAATGCCGAGACGGTCATCCTGACCCTCACCGGCGGCACGGGCTACACGGTGGGCAGCCCGAGCGTCCATACCCTGACGATCGCGGACAATGACAGCACATCGGCACAGCCCTCGGTGTCCTTCGCATCCGCATCATCGAGCGCGGCCGAGAGTGCGGGCACGCGTAATGTGACGGTCACCATATCCCCGGCGCCTTCGGGCGGTCTTACGCTTGGCTACAGCGTTTCCGGCACGGCCACGGCGGGTGGCAGCAACGACTTCACTATCCAGAACTCGGGCACTCTGTCGGTCTCGGCCGGGGCCACCTCCGCGGACATCCCGGTTGCAATCAATGACGATAGCACAGACGAGTCTGCCGAGATGGTAATCCTGACCCTCACCGGCGGCACGGGCTACACGGTGGGCAGCCCGAGTGTCCACACCCTGACGATCACGGACAATGACGATCCGCAGCCTGGCACGCCCGTCATCACCATTGCGGGCGGCAATGCGGTAACGGAGGGTACGGCGGCGAGCTTCACGCTGACCGCGAGCCCGGTGCCGACGACGAACCTGAACGTCAACCTGGAGGTCGAAGATAGCGCTGACTTTGTGGCGAGCATGCATGAGGGTACCAAGATGGTGACCATTGGCACGTCGGGCACTGCGACCTACAGAGTCCCTACGGATAACGACAACACGGACGAGTCGAACGGCAGCGTGAAGGTGACGCTTAAGACCGGCACCGGCTATACGGTAGGCAGTACGGACTCGGCGACACGCTCACCATCAACGACAATGATCCGACGCCTACAGTACCGACAGTGAGTCTGAGTGCCTCGTCCTACAGCGTCTCGGAAGGTAATGCAGTAAGTGTGACGCTGAACATGAGACCGACTCGCAATTCTGCCACGGCAGTTGGCATTACCTACAGGAACGGCACGGCGGGCAATGGCGACTACAGCAAGAGTCCGGTGAGTGTGACCATTCCGGCTAGCCAGGGTTCGGCAAGCTTCACAATTCAGACCACAGAGGATCAGGTGGTTGAGTCAAACGAGACCTTCACCATTACTCTTGGCACGGTGCCGGGCGAGGTGAGCAAGGGTAGTCCGTCCAGTGCGACAGTAACCATCAACGACGATGACAGGGTGACGACCAACACCTCCGCCACCTACCACACCAAACACAGGTACGGGCACAGGAGGCGGAGGAGTTCCTCCTTCTGTCGTCACCAGTAATAAGCGTAAGCGGAGGAGTAGGAGCAGAAGAAGGAGAGGTACTTCTATACAGGATAATATCCGAAGAACCCGTAGAGCAGGACACAGAAGTAAAGATAAAAGTGGAACAGAGAGGAGAGTACACAGAACCAGCAGAGAGTACGGTAACGATAAAGGAAGGGGAAAAAGAAGCAGTTTATGAAGTAACAACAACAGACGACAGCATAGACGAAGAAGACGGAGAAGTAACGGTAACGGTACTCTCCGGTACTGGATATAACATAGGAACAAACAGCAGTGTAACTCTTGAGGTAAGGGATAACGACAATGCGGGTATAAAGGTATCAGAAGCAAAGCTTAGCGTATCAGGGGAAGGAGGAAGAGTGAGTTACACAGTAGTGCTTACATCAGAACCTGTATTGGAAGTAAGAGTAGAGCCGTATTCACAAAACAGTAGTGTAGCAGTGGTAAGCGGAGCATTGGTGTTTACCAAAGAGAACTGGGACAGAGAGCAGACAGTAACAGTAAGGGGGAATGAATCCGGAAGTACGGTAATAGGACACAGAATAAGCTCAGAAGACAATACGTACAGCAGTGTTAAGACAGAGAATGTGGAAGTAAGGGTAGAGGATAAGAAGAAAGAAGAAGGAGCGGGGGAATGGACAGGGAGGTTCGGAAGGACAGTTGCAGAGAGAGTGGTGGAAGCAGTGAGCAGAAGGATGGAAGGGGAGAGGGAAAGCAGGGTGGAGATAGCGGGAGTGCACCCTGTAGAGAAAAGGCCTGAAAGTATATGGGGAGAACAAGAGCAGGAGAGTATATCATTGGAGGAAGTACTGCTTGCAAGTTCGTTTGAAGCAGGGAGAAAGGATTCAGCAGTGTTCTGGGCAAATGCGTCAAGGAGCAGTTTTGAAGGAAGAAGCGGAAGTTTCAGCGGAGATGGAAATGTAACAATGGGAGTGGGAGGAGCAGACTGGAATACAGAGAGTATGCTTGGAGGGTTAATGATAATAAGAGCGGATGGAAGCGGAGATTACGGAAGTAGCAGTATAGATGCGCATATAACGGGAGTAGCTCCGTATGCAGGGGGGAAGATAACAGATTATATGTCAGTGTGGGGGACAGTGGGAGTGGGAAGGGGAGAGATAAGAGTGGAAGAAGGTAATGAGAGATGGAGTAGTGATATAGGGTGGAAGATGGCAGCGGGAGGAATAAGGGGAGATATAGTAACAAGAAAAGCAGAAGGGCTGGGGCTAGCGTTTGTATCAGACGTGCTTTACGCAAAGAGTGACTCAGAAGATTACTTTGAAGAGGGAGTAAGCAGGATAAGGGCAGGGGTTGAAGGAAGCTGGATTGCAAGACTCTCAGAGAGTGCTTTGTTTGAGCCGAGGGTGGAAGCAGGGCTAAGAAGAGACGGGGGAGATGCTGAGAGGGGTATAGGAGCAGAGCTTGGGGGAGGGGTGAAGTTAAGACACACGGAGCTTGGAATAACTTTTGATATAGAGGGAAGAGGGCTTGTATCGCATGAGGACGGAGGGTTTGAGAGCAGAGGGATATCAGCGTCATTTGAGTGGGAGAAGGACATGAGTGAAGGAAGGGGGGCGTCAGTGGCATTGAGGCAGGATTGGGGAGAACCTCAATCAGGAGGAATGGAGTCATTGTTTTATGACGGGCCTATAAGGGGAGGGGAAGTATCATCAAATGGAAGCAGGCTGAGTGCGGAAGTGGAGTATGGATTTATGAGAGAAGGGATGAGGCAGGCGCCGTATGTGGATTACGGGCAGTGGGAAGAGGGTAGGGACTATGCTTTGGGGTGGAGGGTATCTACAATAAGCAGTGATATATCAGTTGATGTAAACGCAACCCGAAGGGAGAGTGAGCAGACAGATACTGAGCATGGAGTCGGTGTAAGGCTTGATGTGAGATGGTAAGATCCCTGTTAACCGTCGCCGGGTTTCTATGATTGCGGCTTTTACGTGATACGGCGCTGTAAGTTTCTTGAACGGAGTCCCGCGTACTCCCGCATACGTGGTCGGAATATGCTACAGACAGGGTTTTTCTCACCTCCGGGTTCGGCTGAGAATTTCAGCGGCTTTTCTGGCGAAATAGGTGATTATGATGTCGGCACCGGCCCTTTTTATACTCAGGAGACTTTCAAGAACTGTTTTTTCCTCTTCAAGCCAGCCCGATTCACACGCCGCCTTTATCATAAGGTACTCTCCGCTTACCTGGTAGGCCGCCACCGGAAGATCAGTGTTTTCCCGGAACAGTGATACGAGATCCAGGTAGTACCCGGCGGGTTTCACCATCACCATGTCCGCTCCCTCCTCCTCGTCCATGATGAGTTCCCGCAGCGCCTCTGTTGAGTTCGCGGGGTCCATCTGATAGGTCATCTTGTCCCCGCCTCTCGGCGCTGAGTCAAGCGCTCCGCGAAACGGTCCGTAAAAAGAGGAAGCGTACTTGGCCGTATAAGACATTATCGAGACATTCGTATAGCCTTCTTCGTCAAGAATTTCCCTGATAGCTCCGACCCGCCCGTCCATCATGTCGCTCGGGGCGACTATGTCTGCTCCCGCGGCGCCGTGGCAGAGAGCCTGCTTGCAGAGAGCCTCGACGGTTATGTCGTTAAGTATTTCCCCGGATGGAGACACCACCCCGTCGTGCCCGTCGCTTGAATACGGGTCAAGAGCGATGTCCGTTATGACGGCGACTTCGGGAACCTGCTTCTTTACAGCGGCTACGGCTCTTGGCACAACTCCCCTCGGATTGTAGGATTCTTCTGCGAAGGGGGATTTAAGGCCGTTTTCGATCGCCGGGAAAACCATTACTGCCCCGATGCCCAGAGCATGGGCTTCCCTTACCTCCTCAACGAGGCCCGAAATGCTCAACCTTCTGCACCCGGGCATGGATTCTATTTCTTCATCGTGGTCTTTGTCGTGAATGAAAAGCGGGTACACGAGATCCCCGGGCAGAAGCCAGGTTTCCCGAACGAGATTTCTTATGGAGTGGGATTTGCGGTTTCTTCTCGGTCTTGCGCAGATATCAAGAGACGGTGTGTCTTTTTCCGGCGTCTTTGTCTTTTTTCGTTGTTTCAAGGCTTCTGGTTCTCCTTTTCTTTTATGCGTGGTCTTGGAATTCGCTACGAAAATGAAACCTGTGCAAACAATAAAAGGCAAGAAGCGGCAGTCAGCGAGGAAATTACGGTTTTGCGTGTGCCGTGCTTTTAAAGTAGCGGCCTTTGTATGAGGAGAGGCGACGAAGTGCAAATAGAAGCCTGTCTGTTTCTTTTACGGACTACATTTCAAGACCTGACCCCAAGTGTTTTGCCCCTGATCTCCTGCGGCGAATCCGTCACATTGAAACATCTGTTATGCCGCGAGGCAATTTATGGAGAAGGTGACCTTGTCAAGAGGACAATCAGTCTTATTTTTACTGTGTGAACGCGGCAATTTATTACACAAGGGAGGTTTCAGATGACTGAGCAGAAAACAGAGAAACACGAGTTTCAGGCCGAAGTGCGAAGGCTTATGGATATCGTGATCAATTCTCTTTATACCGATAGGGAGATATTCATCAGGGAACTGGTTTCAAACGCCTCTGACGCGCTTGAAAAATTGAGATACATACAGCTTACAGAAAAGGAAATATACGACGACACTCTCCCGCTTGAAATCGAGATAGCAACCTCAAGCGAGGACAATGCCATCACATTTACCGATTACGGAATTGGAATGAGCAGAAAGGAGCTTGTGGAGAATCTGGGAACGATAGCCCGCTCCGGATCAAGGAGCTTCCTTGAGGCCATAGAGAAAAGCGGCACCGAGGGTGGAGACCTGATCGGGCAGTTCGGCGTGGGGTTTTACAGTTCCTTTATGGTCGCCGACTCGGTTGAGGTGGCGACCCGCGGCTACAGGAAGAATTCGGAGCATCTGGTGTGGCGAAGCCGCGGCGACGGAACATTTGAGATAACAAAGGGAAAGGGGCACAGACGTGGCACGAAGGTCGTAGTGTCTCTTAGAGAAGAGGCAAGGGAGTTCTCCGATCCTGACACTGTAAGAGAGGTTCTGAAAAAATATTCCGCGTTTGTTCCCTTTCCGCTCAAGCTAAACGGCGAGCAGATAAATACCACGGAAGCCGTCTGGCTTCGCAGCAGAAGCGATGTTACGGATCAGGAGTACGGAGGCTTCTACAGGTTCCAGACAAACTCCTTTGACGAGCCCCGATACAGGCTTCATTTCTCCTCCGAAGCTCCGATCGACATGAACGTTCTTCTGTTCGTACCGGAGGACAACATGGAGCGCCTTGGATTCGGAAGAATGGACCCTGGAGTGAGCCTTTACTCAAGAAGGGTGCTTATTGACGCCGCCCCGAAGAATCTTCTTCCCGAGTGGGCGAGGTTTCTCAAGGGCGTTGTGGACAGCGCCGACATTCCTCTTAACATCTCAAGGGAGACCATGCAGGATAGCTCCCTTGTTAAGAAGCTTAACTCCGCTATTACTAAAAGGTTCATAAGGTTCCTTGAGCAGGGCTCGGCAGACGATCCGGAGAGTTACGGCGATTTCTACAGCAAGTTCGGGTTTTTCATAAAAGAGGGCGTGGCCTCGGATTTTGAGCACAGAGAGCAGCTTCAGGGACTGCTGCGCTTTGAGTCCTCGCGCAAAGGGGAAGGGGAACTGGTTTCCCTTGAGGATTATCTCTCGGGGATGCGCGAAGGACAGGAGGAGGTCTATTACCTCTGCGGTTCAGCAAGAGAAGCGATTGAGAACGGGCCCCACATGGAGTTTTTCCGGAGAGAGGATGTAGAGGTTCTTTTCATATACGAACCGATTGACGAATTCGTAATGTCGACTCTCGGAGAGTATAAGGAAAAGAAGATTGTTTCTGCCGACAGTGTTGACATAGGCGTTGCGGGTAAGGATGCGGAGAGTTCTTCTGAAGAGGAAAAATCACTTTGCGGCTGGATGAAGGAAGTGCTTGGCGAGAGGGTAGGGGACGTGCGTATGAGCCGCAGACTCTTTGAGAGTCCCGCCGCCGCGTTTAACTCGGATTCCGCCATGACCCAGGGGATGAAGAGGATTATGAGGAACATAAGCGCGGGTGCCGACATGCGTTCCGTCGTCCGCCTTGAGATAAACGGCGACCATGCCCTTATAAAAAACCTTGCTTCCATGAAGGAGAAAGACGGGGAATTCGCCGCAATCATAGTTGAGCAGCTTTTTGATAACGCGCTTTTAGCCGCCGGGTACATGGAGAATCCCGGAAGCATGGTCGGAAGAATAAACAGGCTGCTTGAGCGGCTGAGTTCCGTGTGATGTTCGCAGATGAACTACCTTGCCCATATCCGCCTTGCCGGGGATGATCCGGAATGCCTGATAGGGAATTTTCTCGGCGATTTTGTGAAGGGCAGATTGACTGAGGAGCACTACACTCCCGGGATAAGGCACGGGATAATGATGCACCGCAGGATTGACGCCTGGACGGATTCTCATGAAATAACCAGGGAGTGCGCCCGGCTTATAAGCCCGGAGCGCAGGCGCTGGAGCAGGGTTATTCTTGACATCTTCTTTGACCACCTGCTTGCCGTCAATTGGGAGAAGTATTCGGATGAGAGCCTCAGGGACTTTCTTAACAGGGCGTATGGTATAATCCTCGGGGCGGCGGATACCTTCCCCGAGGGCGCGGGGGGCAGGATAATAACCATTATTGAGGGTGGCTGGATAGAGAAGTACCGGAGTGTCTCGGGGCTAAGCGTCGTATTCGAGGGGATGTCGAGAAGGGTCAGGAGAAAAAATCCCCTTTCTGGATCGGAGCGGGAACTCGTCGCACACTACAACGAATTAAACGGGCATTTCAACCGCTTCTTCCCGGAAATCATTGAATACGCAGAGCGCCTTGAGAAAACGGGTGATGCCGGGATTGGGTAAGGCTTGTGTATTACTGAGAGGTTTCCGATTTTCCTCAGGGGGTGAAAAATGATTGAGCTTTACACGGCGGCCACGCCGAACGGCAGGAAGGTTTCAATAATGCTTGAAGAACTGGGGGTCACTTACGAGGTTCACGCGCTTGATCTCTCTCGATTTGAACACAAAGAGCCGTGGTTTCTCGAGATAAATCCGAACGGGAAAATACCCGCGATAGTTGACAATGATGACGGCACGGCGGTTTTTGAGTCAGGAGCCATACTCATATATCTTGCCGACAAGTTCGGAAGCTTTCTCCCGCCGGTCGGGGACAGACGCAGAACAACGTGTATCCAGTGGCTCATGTTCCAGATGTCAGCAGTAGGGCCCATGCAGGGACAGCTGAACGTTTTTTTAAAGTACGCCCCGGAAAAAATCCCTTACGCTATAAGGAGATACACCGAGGAAACGAAAAGGCTTTACTCGGTACTCGACGAAAGACTCTCTGAGGTAGAGTATATTGCCGGAGAGTATTCAATTGCCGACATAGCCACGTGGCCCTGGATAAACGCCTACGATTGGGTCCGAATGGATCTTGAAGCTTTTCCGAATCTTAGCAGGTGGCGTGCCACGGTTGCCGAAAGGCCCGCCGTGATAAAAGGAAACGGGATTCCTTCGAGCCCGGAAGAAGAGGAAACGGAAGAACAGAAGATAAAGAGAATTCAGAAACTGCTTTCCTGATTTCCGTACACTGAAGACTCTTCTGGTTTAAAGGGGTTTGCGCGCCAGGAAACAAAAGGCAAGCAAAACGATGGGAGAGAGCAGTGTGTTTACACTTTTTCTACTTAGATATATAATTCCCCGAAACCAATGTAAATGCATTTCTGATACTTAAGCTAGATAAGCGGAGTAACAGCAATGAACCCAAACCCAAACATGCGCAAGGACAAAGACTTGCTTTACCCATTTCCCGAAGGCTGGTATTTTGTCGCCAGCCGCAGGATGATTGAAAAAAGGGGACTCCTGAAGAGAACCTGGCTTGGAGAACAGATTGTTGTCTGGTGCAACGGGGAAGGGAACGTTTGTGTTGCCGAGGCGGTCTGTCCACATCTTGGAGCCGATCTTGGTCCTGAGGCAGGGGGGCGGGTACGCAACGGTTGCCTCGTATGCCCTTTTCACGGTTTCGAGTTTGATGTGAGCGGTCAATGTGTGGCGACACCCTTCGCTCCTCCGCCAAAAACCGCCAAGCTGAAGGTGTTCGAGACACGTGAAATTGAGGGTCTCATCTTTGCGTGGTGGGGAAGCGGCGGTCGAGAACCTCAATGGCACCTGCCCGAACTTCCCACGACGGATACTGACTGGAGCGGGATGGAATTCTGCCACCTCCGTTTCCCGGGACATCCCCAGGAAACTACCGAGAACTCGGTGGATGTTGCGCACCTTAACTATGTGCACCACTACGACAGCGTGAACATTCTCGGTTCGGTATCAATTGACGGCACCTTGCTCAGGAATTCCTTTAACTTCAAACGCAGCCTTACGGTTGCTGGCATCAGGCTTTTTGAGTACGACGTTTCTGCGGTCGCCAATATACACGGGCTTGGCTATTCAGTTGTCGAGGTCCACGAACATTCGATCAACATGGACACCCGCCTGTGGGTGCTTGCAACACCGATTGACGGCAAATTCATTGAAATGACGCTGGTGAGCCAGGTGCGGCAGCTTCGTAATCTTAAGGGACTGGGCCACGGGCTGCGACTCCTTCCCCTGGGACTCAGGACCTGCCTCATGAACAAGGTCCTCATTGCCTCCCAGAAACATGATGTCATGCAGGATGTTGTCATCTGGAGCAATCTGAAACATCGGTCACTCCCGAAGCTTTGCAGTGCTGATGGCGATATCGGGAAGTATCGGCGCTACTGCAGGCAGTTCTATCCGGATGGTCAGTATTATAATCCGTAGAGGTATGCAGAGATGTTTATGCCGATTTCGGCATACCATGCAGTAGAATCTTCGCAATCTATGCGGTTGAGCCTTTCAATCGTTTCCTGATCTGCTCGCTGGTTTCTTTGGTTTCATCAAGCAGCATCAAAAGTGGTGGGAGGAAGAGAAAATCTGCCAGCAGAGCAATAATCACCGTTATTCCTACCAGAAGACCAAGCACCTGGTTTCCTACTAACCCGGATGCTCCAAACACCATGAAGCCCAGTCCGAACACTATGGTAGTTGTAAACAGCGCCCTGCCCACCGAGCGAAAGGCAATTTGAACGGACTCCGAAGGCAGTTTCCCTGCTTTTCTGCTTTCTGTGTATTTTGTCATGAAATGGATCGTGTCGTCCACAATGATGCCGAATGCTATAGCGGTTACGACCGCCGCTGGAACTCCGACCTCTCCCACCAGATGTCCCCACAGTCCCATGGCCATGGCGGCCGGAATAAAATTGGGGATCAGGCTGACCAGTCCCAGGCGTATGCTTCTGAATATGGCGAACAGCAGCAGGGAGACAATGACCATCGCCACAAAAGTGCCCTGCAGCATATTTTCAATGTTCCTCTGAATCGAATGAGACCCCACAATCGAAATTCCTGTAGCGCCGGTTTCCATGCTGGGGGCATTCTGCTGCAACCATGCACGCGCGCGATTGTCGAGATTAATTTTCTCCAGACTGGACATGCTTTTCACTGAGACCGTTACGCGTGTTGCCCTCCGGTCATGGTCGATCAGATTGTTCAGGTCGCGGCCTACCGGAAGAGAAAATTCGTAAAGCAGAAGATACTGTGCAGCGAGTTCAGGATCGTCGGGAAGCGCGTAGTAATCCGGGTTGTCACCATGCAGATTCTTGTTCAGACGCTTCATGATGTCGGCAATTGAGAAGATATGGACAAATTCCGGCTGCTCCCGGTACCACTGCGCAAACGCATCGACCTGCTTGAGGTATTCTATATCCGTGATGGCGCCTTCACGTCCGGAGTCAAGGGAGTACTCATAGGTCTCCACTCCAGGAAAATTTTCGCTCAAAAAATCCGCGGATCGCCGGAACTCATAACTCTCATCAAGAACTTCAAGCCAGTTTTCCCTGAGTTCGATCTTGGAGATGCCGGCAACCAGCAGTAAAGTTACAACGCCAAAGGAGCAGAGAAGGACCATACGATGAGAGATGACAAAACGGCTGAGACGATCGAAAAAATCCTGTTTATTCTCGTGCGTCTTCCTAGCATGAAAAGGTAATATCGACAGGAATGCGGGCAGCAGAGTCACCGAAAAGCCAAAAGCGCACATGGAGCCGAACGCCACGATGTTGCCCATGACCCGAAACGGCGGCATATCTACGAAATTCAGGCTCAGAAATCCGATTGCGGTTGTGAACGATGTAAGGAAAACAGGCCAAACGTTCACTCGCACGGCATGGATTGCCGCCTCTGTTTTAGCCATGCCCTGGCGCAGGCCCCCGGCCATTCCCTCAATAATGTGCACGGAATGAGCAACGGTCACAGCCATCAGTACGAACATCGCGGCGCCGCTTTCACCAAACAGCTTTAAGCCTGTCCACCCGGCAAAGCCCAGCGCAGACGGGATGACGGCTGCAATCATCAGCACAATGGCAAGTGTTCCCCATATAGAACGTATCAGAATCAGGGCGACAAGCAGCATGGTTCCAAGAGCAATAGGCCCAAGGATGGCCGTTTCATCGTCAAGCGCGTCACCTATGACACGGTTGAGAATAAGTCCGCCTAAAAGGTGGTAGTCAATGGATGTGTATTCTTCCCCGGCGTCGGCAACAGTTTCATACAGATAGTTGGTAACCTCTCGCTTAGCCGATTCCCGATTTTCGTCAGGAAGAGTAATGCTGACTACCAGACCTGCAACTCGTCCGTCACGGGAGACGAATCGTCCGGCGATTTCATCGGCATCAAGCGCGATATCCATGATTCGCTGTATATCGGTATCGCCAAGGGAACTGGCTTCGTCGATAAGTTGCTCAACAACCAGCTCATCTTCGAATCCCTCACTATGCGTATAGTTCGAAATAGAGTCGACGCGGGTGGCGTACGGGGTGCGCCAAAGCTGCTCAGTCAACTCTTCAATGGCAACAAGCGTTTTCTGTGTGAAAATGGTGCCGTTATGCGGCGCCACGGCAACCAATACAACATCGGAGAGCGCATATGTCTCTTCAAGCTGTTCGAGTGCAACGAGGTGTGGGTCGGATTCACCAAAGTGATTGCGGAAGTCTACATCCACCACGGTCAAACGTGTGGCTCCGGCGGCAAGCGCCAGCATAACAAGCAGAGCGAGCAAAATCGTCAGCCAGCGGCGGGTGACGATCATCGCAATGAAGGATTCCAGATTCATAGGATCATGCCAAACTATGCAATACACACAGACCTCAAACCTGGCATTTCCTCTTCATTCTGCCACGTCCGGCCCTGTTCACACCTGACAGCGCGGTATTTACTGAACAATAAACACAGCACTTGTGTTATCGCCCTGTTTACCTGTAGAAAATACTTTCAATAGTAAAAAACAGCGCTATTGTAACCCCCAAAGTAGACAATCCTCCGTAGAGCATTTTTGTATAATAAGCATATTCCGGAATCAAATTTGGGATAAGATCAAAGACCACCGTACTATTTATGAGAGTAAGCATAACAGCTAAAAAAAACGATATTGCGATAATCCACATTCCAAATCTCAGAGTTCTTTGTTTATTCACTGCTCCCAGCCGAACGGGAGAAGTCTCCCGTTTCTTTCTCATCCCTCTGTCCATGCAGGCTGCCGCCCCGCCCGCTGTCGAAACAACTTCTGTGACCTGATCCGGAATTTCTGGCACGACATTTATAAGCTCTTACCATTACTGTGCTGCACCCGGTTTGTTGTAGTCAGACTCTGATCCGTCTGCTTAAATGCATGATTGCAGATATAACGGCCTATTATACCTGATATATCTTTTGGAGTTGGCGAAGTTCTCAAAGATTGGGAGTTGTTCAGATTTGGTGTACGGAGGATTTGAATAATTCTCCCAGTACCCCCGGATTCCCACGGTTGCATCCCCTGAAATATCCCGGTATTATCTCTCCCGGTAACGACATGAAGGTCATGTCTTGATTGTCGCGCTGTAGGTAGATAGATTTCTACTGGTGGAGAATGAGCATTCAAAACAACCAACTTGAGTTGCAGACCGACCAGACCGAAGGGGTTCTGATAATAAGCGTAACTGGCCGAATTGATGGTATGAACGCGCAGGAGTTCCACAAGAATCTGGACAAGGAAATCGGCGTTTCTGAAAATCCCGTAGTTCTTGATCTTGGAAACCTGTCCTACATCAGCAGTGCGGGATTGCGTTCAATTCTGCTTATTGCAAAAACGCTTCAAGGTAGAAAAACGAAATTCATACTGTGTTCCTTGCCCGGTCCCATAAAAGAAATCTTCGAGATCGCGGGTTTTGACAAAATCATTAACGTGCTCGAATCTCGTTCTGATGCTATGGCTGCAATAACTGGTTAAAACGCTTTACGAAGAGGCAGTTGCCGAATCCTCGCCTTCTGTCGCTTCTTCCGGAGTATCAATTACTTGATGAGCTGCGGGGTCAAGCGGCAGGACAACTATCATATCCGTATATTCCCCTTCCTTCGTGTCTACGCGAAACTCACCGCCGTGCTGTCGTATGATGTCATTTGACAGCGATAGTCCCAGACCTGTTCCCCGATCCGTGGGCTTCGTTGTATAGAATGGATTGAAAATACGCTCCAATGAAGATTCGGGAATGCCGGTTCCATTGTCGCGAACATGTACCTCAATGTGGTCATCAACCAGCCGTGTACTCAACTTGAGCGTTGGTTGATAATCGTTCTTCAAGGCATCGTCGGCCGCGGCATCTGCCAGCGTTTTTCGTTTTTCGTTCGTCGCGTAGCAGGCGTTAGTTACAAGGTTAAGGAAAACCCGGCCAAGGTCCTGCGGTTGTACCGTGATCTTGCCTATATCTTGCTCATAGTCTTCCTGAATTTCCAGCTGGAATTCATTGTCGTTGGCGCGGGCACTGTGGAACGCAAGCAACGTATTCTCGCTGAGCAGTACGTTGAGGTCAGTTGGTTGCCACTCCCCGCCACCACGACCCATCTTGAGCATGTCTGTTATAATCCGGTTCGCGCGAGTTCCGTGCTCGTGGATGCGCTTCAAGTTTCCTGTCAGATCTTCCGCTACTTCCTCGACTAACTCCGGATCGTATTTCTCTTCTGTTTCTCCTCTGGTCTCAATTTTGGCTACCTCCTCAATCAGTTCTTCGAGCAGCTCTTGTGAAACTTCCGAGAAGTTCATGATAAAGTTCATCGGATTTTTGATTTCGTGCGCGACCCCTGCTGTCAATTCGCCAAGCGCAGCAAGCTTCTCTTGCATCACGATCTGATCCTGTGCCCGTTTCAATTCTTCATTAGTATGTGCCAGTTCTTCATTTTTCTCCTGCAGTTGGTCGGCAAGCGTTTCTACAAGGTTGAGGCGCTGTACTTCCAGGGCGTTATTTCGGAACACCTCAAGTGCCTTGGCCAGTTGCGCGATTTCGTCATTGCCTCTTGTGTCGATGGCTATCTCCAGGTTGCCATCAGCCATTTCCTGCATTTGACTCGATATCCGCTCCAGACGCCGGATCAGACGACGTTGTACAAGCAGCCATCCAAGCAAGACTGCACCACTTATACCAACAACATTGAAAGCCAGCAGCAGCTTTGTGCTGGTAGCGGTTACGGCGGCCGCTTTGCTCGTCATCTCCCCCGCAGCCAGGCTTGAATCATTTACAACACTTTCCACTCGCGCTACGATGTCAATTCCTAAAGTCCGATTCTCAAGAAGCAGTGCGGACAATTCATTATCAACTGCAAGTTCCCGGCCGCGCAGGTCAAACCCGTTGTTTTTTCTTCTGCCGAATGAGACTAGGTCTTCGAAAACCCCGGACAGTCGATCGTGAAGGGGACGGTTCTTAGGGGTATCAGGCGATCGGCTATCCGTTCTATTGTGAGGGTGGTCTCCGTCCTGTTCGTGTTTCTCAAGCGCATCAAGCGATCGGTTGATACTGCCGGCTGTGGCTTCAAACCGTTCTCGAAGTGGTTGGAGCATGGCTGCATCGGTCACTATAAATGCAGTTGCAAGCAGCTGCGCGGCGACTGCGGCCGCCTCGCGGAGTTCAAACAAGCGACGATAGATCTGGAATTCCGATTCGGAAAAATGAACCGAGCCAGGTGATTGCACCCCATCAAGAAACCGATGTCCGGTCATCAGATAGAACATCTGATCGTCAATTTCATTAATCATAATCGGTGTTATTTCACTCTGGATGCCCCGAAGTTCGTCCCTGAGATCGAAACTGCTCTCGCGAAGGTCAAAACGTTCCATGACAAGCGATTTGATCCGCTCAATGTTTTTGATTACGGCGGTCCCGTCAGATTGAATCTGCTGTGCCTGTTCGCTTTCCCCCTGATTCTCCATCATTGCCGAGAGTTGTGTCTTGAATGCATCGGCCTGCAGGTCGATCGTTCCGGCTACGGTTCTGAACTGCTCAGGCGTACTTGAAGTGAGTCGGGGGGCGGCGGCGACGAGTGTGGTTGTCTGCTGGGCAATTGCAAACGCCGATGTCATCGCGGGTATGTTCTTTTCGTTAACATCTTGCTGAACTCTGCCGATGTGGCTGAGGAAGAAAAGGGCAATCAGACTGATGAAAATGATGAGTACTACGGCACCTCCGAAACTTATATAGAGTTGCGTAGAAATCTGCGTAGAAATTCTGTTCCAGAGTTTTGAAAGCATTCCGCTTATCTCAATTCAATGTCTTCTGCATATGCAAAATGTCAGTAAGTATCGTCGTCGAGGTTAGAGACTTAAGTGGCATATACCGGCCATCAGGACCAATGATCGTCAAAAACACACTGTCTGAACCTTGATTGTCATTCTTGCTGTATCGCAAGGCAAAGCCATCCAAATTAATGTCGTTGCCAGTCCGCAGCGCTGCATCAATGCAACTGCGGTCAACCTGCTTGCCGCAATTATCTACGACATAAATAGCCAGACGCCCTGCTAAGTATCCTTCATACGATATGAATCCGGGTTTCGCCGCCGGGTCGTACGCCTTCAGTGCGGCACGATAGGAAGCGGAAGCGGGTATCGTGTCGCCGGTTGGAAAAGGAACCACCTGCGTAACCAGAACTCCGGTCCCCTGATCGCCCAGTTCGCTTGCCAGGGCATTGCTTCCTACGAAGGAAAGCGTCATAAAAACGGGATTCATGCCGATGAGGCGTGCCCACTTAATAAATGTCGCGGTTGGTTTGTAGGGACCGATAATGATCACGGCTTCCGGTCCGGCGGTGCGCAGATCAAGAAGCGCCGTCTTTATCGCGACAGTATTGCGAGGAAATATCCCTGTTCCGACAACAGAGAGTTCGCGACGCTCAAGAGCAAGGAGGACCCCTTGCAGACCGGCACGACCGAACGAATCATCCTGATGTAGAATGGCGACGCGGTTAATTCCGAGATCAGCCGTCAGTCGTTCTACCATTTCCTCGGTTTCCTGATAATACGAAGCCCGCAGATTGATCACTGTCCGGCGCGCAGTGCCACGCAGGAATTCCGCACCGGTCATAGGCGCTATGTAAGGCACGTCGTGTTCCTCGGCTACGGGCACCGCCGCTTTGGAGGTAGGAGTACCAACTGCGCCGATGAGCGCGAAAATGCCCTCGCCAATCAGCCGCTGCGTATTTACAATTGCCGCTTCCGGCTCGTATGCGTCATCCATTGATCGCAGTTCCAGGCGACGTCCGTTGATGCCACCCCGGTCGTTAACCTCCTTAAAGGCGGAAAGAATGCCGTCTTGCATGCCTTTGCCAAGCTCGCCAGCCGGGCCGCTGAAGGCAGCGGACTGCCCGAATACAATACGATCGCTGTATACGCCCGGCACAGCGCGTGTCTGTTCCTGGGCTTCGCCTGACGCTACGCCTGCCAGTATTGCAACTATTGAAGCGGCAATCACTTTTTTGAGGGATAATCTGCTTAATATCCGCATTTTGCTAAATTTTCTTGATCATAGTCAGATGATTGCGAGCGCTGTTGCGTTGATATCGCAGCTCCGTCATCATCTGCTTTGCGAGCCTTATTCCCGCTCCGCCGATACCGCGGTCTTCAAGAGAACTTTCAATATCAAGCTCCGGCGCGTCTTCCAGCGGATTAAAGGGATGTCCATCATCCAGTATCTCGACAGTTATGGTTTTACCTTCTCTCGAAAATATAATTTCCACTTCATGCTCCTGATCGTCATCGTGCGCGTAGCTAACCACGTTAGTGAAAATCTCCTCCAAGGAGAGCTGCGTGTGAAACAATGCTTCAGGGGGGAAATCCTGCTGTTCACAAAATTCCTCCAGCGCTGCTGCGATTGTCGGGATTTCTTCCATCCGATTGGGAACGATCAACGTACGTGAAACTCGCATCCTAACTTTCTTTGCCCATTACTTGGTTCGCAGAACAAGACAGGTTATATCGTCAGATTGCGGATTTTCACCAGCGAATTCCTTGACCTTGCCGAACACCTCATTCGTAACTTCCTCGGCATCTTTGAAAGTGCCGCCTTGGAGAATCTGGCAAAACCTGTCCATTTCGAATAATTCCTTGTTTTCCTTTTCAGCTTCCACTACTCCGTCAGTGTAAAACACGATCATGGAACCCGGCTCAAGGGTGACTGTATTTTCCCGATATTCAAAATCCTGCATCACACCCAGAGCGACTCCGCCCGTTGACTCTAGCAGTTCAGTTGTCAGATTCGGTTTGACAATGACTGGCGGATTATGTCCGCCGTTTGCGTACACGAATTCTTTCGTTCCAGAGTCGTAAATGCCATATAACAGTGTTACAAATGTCATGGCATCGTTTTCATCCGACAGCATCGTATTTACCTGTTCCACCACGGCGGCCGGAGAATCGGAAATTGCGGCGCAAGCCTTAAGCAGCGTCCGACTGGCCATCATGAACATTGCCGCGGGCACTCCTTTGCCCGACACGTCAGCTATCGCAATGCCAACCCGGCCATCGTTAAATTCATAAACATCGAAAAAGTCGCCGCCCACGGAGAGAGCCGGAACCATGCTTGCATAAAGATCGAATGCCGCAGAAGCCGGAAATGATTTTGGAAGAATGTCCTGCTGCATCTTCCGCGCCACATCAAGTTCGTTTTGGAGAGCTACAAGTTTGTCACGCGCACTCAGCGCGTTGCGCCAGAGAGTAAGGTTTTCAATCGTACGTTCGATTGTAGTCTTAAGGTCGGTGAAGTCTATCGGCTTGGTAACGAAGTCGAATGCCCCATGGTTCATAGCAGTCCGTATGTTCTCCATGTCGCCGTATGCGGAGACCATTACGGCACGAATATCGGGGTCTACATCCGGTATCTGCGACAACAACGTCAATCCGTCCATAACGGGCATGTTGATATCGGACAGTACAATGTCAAACCCGTTGTCTTTGCGTAGAAGTTCGAGAGCTTCCGCACCGTTGTGCGCAAATTCGAATTCGTAGCGACCGCGACGAATTTCACGCCGCATTCTCTGCAGCATTAGCTGTTCTAAATCTATCTCATCATCGACAACCAAAATTCGGATTCTGCCGTCGTCCATTTAGAATCTACCTTGCGATTGAGTGCCTATTAATTGCTGAATTGGTAATTATATACCCGATTACACGAAGTTATGTAGAGGGAGTCATACGCTTGACTAGGCAGAATACCTGTCTCCGACACTGACAAATCCGCGGAAAAACAGTTGTTTTGCGGCAAACGCATCGGGCAGAAACTTCCGCCAAAGCCATTTCATCATCGAACTGTTCCGGTTCAGAATCTTTATGTTCTCCGCCCGTATACCGTATTTTGCCTGGTGAAGCCGGATCAGCAGCACCTGCCGCTTTTTTTCGGAACTTGCGTATGCAGGATTTGAATATAGCTCTTGTGGTTGGTACGCTACACAGCGTGTCCGGACTGGTGTGCAGACGTTCGGTTCTCTGCAAGACATCAATTTTCAGGAACCGTTAAATGAACAGTACAGAGAAACACTATCGGGTTAATGCGGCCTGCCTGCTTTTTTCCTTTTGTCTTGTTTTCGCGTACTTTCTCCTGCAGGTCGGTGTTGCCCACGCAAAGACCATTGATGAGGCAAAGGCGGCCTATGCGCAGGGGCGATTCGCCGAGGCGGCCCGGATCAGTGAAAGTCTCGGGACTTCGCAGGGGTTCGCGTTTTCCGCCAAGTCGCTTTCGGTTCATGCCCATTACATCGCCAGAAAAGGCAAGAAAAAAGAGTTGCTTGAGCGCGCCGTGGAGCTTGCGAAAAAGGCGGTTCTCTCCGACCCCGGCAATGCGGATGCCCATCTGCAGCTGGCGCGTGCTATCGGACGGCGCGCGGAGACTGTCGGGGTATTCGAAGCAGCGGGCGAGGCGGAAAAAATACGCGAATCAACGGAAAACGCCCTTCGAATTAACCCCAAATTGACAGCGGCGCATCTGAGCCTGGGGAGATGGCATTCGGAATTGGTTGGCGCAATGGGTTCGTTGCTGGCCCGCAGCGTTTACGGTGCGCGGAAAAAGGATGCCATTGCCTCTTTTGAAAGGGCTGTTGCCCTGTCTCCAAATGCCAAAGATGTGCCCCTGCAGTACGCGCTCGGCTTGCTGGCGCTCGATGATTTCCGGTACCGGGACAAGGTGCAGGGCCTGCTGAAGCGTTCCATCGGGTTGCCGGCGAAGGACGCTTATGAACGTATACTGCACGCAGAAGCCGTCGAGACCCTAAAAAGCCTCGATGAATACTACGATGACGACGATGACGACTACTGACGGCTTGTCGCACCTCCCGGAACCGGGATACAGGGGCTGTCCTACGCCTTTTTGAAGCGCCAGCCGTACATCATGCGTCCGTAAAAGTTAAACCACTTCCTTGATTCTGAATCCTGAAACGGATAGTCCGCTCCAAGTTGTCTCGCCGTAACGAGGCCGGAAACAAAACATGTCTCTTGACTGTTGATAAGGGTGTGGGCGCCACAGTGCCAGGTTCTTTTCCTCCCCTGAACGAAACCGAACAGATTAACCAGAAAAGCTATGTGAAACACGTCGTGTACGATATGCTGAAACCACCATTTTTTTACGATCTTTTCTTCATTGATACGACTGATCGGGTTGTAGGTTACCAGGCATGGCTTGTCCGATTTCTTTGCCCAGGGTTGCTGGTTGTGCATGATGTAGGTGATTTCATAGTTGTCGGGTCTCGCACCGTACTGTTCAATGTGGTTGCTCCGGGTCTCGAGAGGCTTAACAGCGTTGTCCGGGAGAACCGAGGCATCCGAATGGACAATCGTATGGTTGTGCAATTCGCTCTCGTAGCGAACCGAGGAAAGAAGAAAGCTCTCAAGCAGGGTCGGATTGTCGAGAATCATCAATGTCTGGTTCGCGTTGCACGCAAAAACCACGTCGTCAAATGTCTCCGTGATTCCGTTCTCATCTTCAATGACCACGCCGGATGTACGCCGATACACTTTCCTCACGGGCCTGCCAAGGTATATCCTGTCTCGAAATCCGGCTGACATTTCCTCGTATATACGCCGCGTACCCATTTCCCATGTTTGCATTGGTGTCGCGGTTTCTATATCAAAGAACTCAAGATACCGGGCAAACAGGGACGCGGGCATGTCGAACACGTTTGTTGCCATCAGGAAATTGACAAACATCGGCTTCAGTACCTTGTACCTGAAGTCTCCAGAGAACCTGCCCCAGTTAAGAACCGCGCCCATGCTGATGTAATTAAATGGATTGAGAGCATTGAGCAATCGGGACCTGGAGTGGTTGAGTCGGCCGAACCATTTGAGACGCTTCAGGAGTTTCTGGAATTTGGCAATTTCCGTTTGCAGCTGACCCCTGATGTCTGAGTCGAAATCGTGTGCATAGATTTCGCCACGGTACTTTACGCTGTAGTTGAACTTGGTGTCTAACAGATCGATACCGTGTTGTTGCATGAACAGCACCATATGGTGGTATGCCGATGGAATGCATGCGGTAACGGAAATATCGAACGGGATCGAGGTTCCATCTTCTTGAGGCATGTCGGCTGTTACGGCGTTGCCGCCAAGCTGAGGCTGGGCTTCAAAAATTCGAAACTCAAACAGATCATGGTGTCGGTCCAGAGCCCAAGCCACTCCCAACCCGGATACTCCACCACCGATAATGGCAACCTTTCTCATTTTCCCAGTGTCCTCCGTTTCATTCATAGTCGGTACCATGGCCTCTTAATGTGCTTGCCCATTATAGCACCCGGTCAACCGAGTGTAAAACAGGGGCGAACAGACATTAGGAGGAAGCCCTAGAAAGCTAAAATTCGACCCCCACCGCGTCAACGTGTTCAGGGATCATGGCACGTCAGATGGGCAGTTCGCGTTTCTGCTCGGCTATATGAAATTTAAGCTTCTTGTTCGGCTTCATTGATGGAAACGAGTTGATCCCAAGTTTATAGTCTTCGGGGTATACGCGAAGAGTAAAGTAATGCGCTATGATCAACAGGTTAACAGCCATATGCAGGGTCATCCATCGGGCGCCAAGGCACGTGTGCGGGCCCAGTCCGTATGGGGCGTATCCGGGGTTTCTATGCTCATTGCGAGGCGGCAGATAGCGGTCGATATCAAACGAAAAAGGATCCGGGAAAGAATCTTCCATATAGTGCGGGGCGGTTTGTGCAATGTTTACTCTGGTCCCCCGGGGTATTTCGTAGCCCTCGACCGTGAACGTATTCACGACGCCACGCATAGACATTGGAACAACCGGGTACACCCGAAGGCATTCATTGATGAAGCGATCGGTGATTTCTATATTGGCAGGAGTGAAGTCTTTGCCGGTTGGATCACCATTTGAAAACAGTGCGTCGGCTTCACTTCGAATTTTGTCGTAAAGCTCAGGTTGTGACGCCATGGCATAAAGGGCGAAGTTAAAGCCGTCACCCAAGTACATGCTGGCAAGCACCACTGCCGATAGAGCGAAACTCAGATTCGACTCGGGCATCAATAGCGGGTAGTTCGCATTGAGGCTTAGCAGATCATCCGCAAAGTTTCGCGGACAACCGGCCCGTTGGGCTGCTGTATGGACACTTTGTACCCGCTCTATCAACGTGCCTATTGCCTTGGCCCTGCGTTTCATTCCCGGTGTTTCCAGCATGAATTTTGGCAGGATGTTTAAGAGATGGGTGGTGAGCGCCCGCTCCTTGTAGGCAATTATATCATCCATGATATCCTGCGTTTCAATATTAAGGGATAAAGGGGACATCTGAGCGTTAATCATTTTTCGGCACAGGTCCCTTGCAGGATAGGTTTCGCCCACTTTCCAATTTGCCATGTATTCGCGAGCCTTACTGTAGACCACATCCAGCTGTCCTTCCAGTCTCCCACGGGAGTAGGCTGGAGTCATGGTTTTTCGATACCGGAAATGGTCTGCGCCATCCAGGGCAGGTAATATGCCTACCGCCCCATACACTTTCTCAAAATCGCCAAAGAGGTTCTTGGATGTCAGGTACTTCCGTCCGTGTCGACGTATCCAGCGGTTTATTTCTGGTCCGGAAAGAAAAATATTCGGTTTTGAGAAAGGAGGAGCGATCTCAAAAACTGGGCCGTACTCCTTTGTCAAATCTGCAAAAAGAGCTGGAAGGTTCCCACTACGAGTATGTGGATTAAGCAGTAGCCGATGAAGCGAAACGCGCGGGATTTTTTTGCCGGTATGAGAGCTTGCGAGCAGCGGATTATTGATGTTCTGTTCGACCGCGTCCGCCATTGAACGGCCGATCAGGTCCATCTTGCAGATAAGCTCGATCCGCTCTTCCGCCTTTTTGTCGAGCTTAAACATGAGGGGAAAGATATCGCATGTCTTGATCAGGCAAATGATGATAATATCTCGCGGATATGGAATGTCGTCTGAAAAGATGTCTTTGCCGATTCTGGTTCTGATGAACTGACCTAAACTTGCATCTTTATCATCGCCGTTTGCATCTGCGTATAGTTTTCCAGGTGCCACTGTCCAGAAATCACCCTGGTGATGTTCCAGAATTCCCAGATCAACCAGATTCTCTAATGTCAAATCAGTGATTGTTTCCGCATGGTGGATGAGCTTTTCAATCCAGTATTGGGCGTTGTGCTGAGCTGGCTCATTGACGATTTCCTTAAGAATCAGGTCCAGGCCGGGGTTGCCTGTTTCTGTTGAATCCAGAAGGAGAAGAGACTCCACGTCTGTGTCGATACGCGAAAGCAGAGAGAGTTCCGCAAGTGCCGCGCCGATAATAGCGCAGTTCATTTTGTGGGCGGCTATTTGGTAAAAGTAGCCACTCTCCTCATCAAGGAGCATCAGTATGAACTCGTCGAGCAAACTCAGTTGCTGGTTGTTGATAGAATCATTTATCAACCGTCGTTTCCCTCAATCTAAATGGCACGGCAATGAGCACAGGAAATTGCAAGGTACAAAACCACAATTTATAATAAAGCAATCCTATATTCTAGACGGGGTATAGTCAAATCTGGCGAGGCTGAAATACAGGAAACTTGGATTTTCAGAAAATCCGAACGCTGTATGACTGGCGTGATATTACCAGCATTGCTTAAATTCCGGTGCCGTGTGTTGCTGATCTTCTCTATGCCCGGATACATAATCAACCATTGGTTCAAAGAAGGAGGATTCGGTTATGATTGAATGGCTTGGTATTGGACACCTTTTCGAGCTTTCCCGGACGGAAGCGATTGCGGGTTTTTTCACCCCGCTGGTGGTTTTCGCCGTGTTTCTCCTGGCGCAGCTTGTACTGCCCGGGAAGCGGGTTCCTGGTTATGTAATTAATCCGAAGACCGGTGAACCCCGTAATTATCGGCTAAACGGTATTGTGGTGTTTGCAGTCGCGCTGATTGTGTGGGCCTTTGAGCTCACCGGGATGCCGCGTGACTGGTTCTATCGGTCCTCGGTCTATGCGGTGGTCGGCGGAACGGTCTTCACCACAATCTTCGCAATTATAGCGGTTTTCAGTCAACCCCAAGGCAGCATAAAGAACCCGCTTCTGGCGCTGTGGGACGGGCGGGCGCAGGAGATGTCGTTTTTCGGCGACCGCTTCGATATAAAGATGTATTTCTATGTCGTAGGCGGGACGATGCTGGCGCTCAATGCCTTGTCCGGGGCTGCGTACAACTACGAACTTTTTGGCGAGAACTACAATCCGGGCGTTTTCCTGTATGCGGCGTTCTTCACATTCTACATACTGGACTACATGATTTTCGAGCGCGTCCAGCTGTATACCTACGACCTGATCCATGAGCGCCTCGGCTTCAAAATGTTCTGGGGAGGACTCGTGGTCTACGGGTGGCTGTTCGTCCTCCCGTTGTGGGGCATGGCCGCTTATCCCTCTCCCGGATTCTCATCGGCGTGGACATATGTCTGGCTCATCGGAGCATCTGTGCTGTTTCTGTTCGGGTGGGGCATCTCGCGCGGTGCCAACTTGCAGAAATACTCATTCAAGCGATGGCCCGACCGCAAGTTTCTCGGGCTCATCGAGCCTGAGTACATCGAAGCCGGCGACCGCAAGATCCTGTGCAGTGGCCTATGGGGCGTCGCTCGCCACTTTAATTATCTGGGCGAAGGCTTCCTTGGTATTTCGATTGCCCTTTCATTCGGCTACTTTGCCAATCCCTGGGCATGGGTCTACTTTGTCTTCGTCGTAACGTTCTTTACCTTTCGTCAACGTTTTGACGATGCGTACTGTGCCGAGAAATATGGTGCCGAGAAGTGGGCGGAGTATCAGGCACGGGTGAAATACCGGATTTTTCCCGGCATTTATTGAGAACTCCCTGCGGAGTTCATTCAGGGTGATTGCGGTTGTCGCCTGACCGCATAGTGCTTGCATTTAATCTGGTTGCCGACTGTAGGGATCAACCCGGTTTGCGCGCCTTGTGGTAGTACATGGGCGTAAAAATCCCAAGACGCCCTGAGGCAACGAAGTAGTCGGCCGTGATATTGAGAATTCTTTGCACTTCGGATGACCCTCTGGGTACGGCGCGTACGCTTTCCAGAACGCGCAGGATTGCCTCAAAGATCTTGCGGCCAAGAGCCGTTCTCGGAAAACTCTTCAGACTCAGGTTGCGGCCTTCCAGCGGTTGATACCACGGCGTCTGCGGGTCAGCGTCAAGAGCGCGGTCACGCGCTTCGATGACTTCGAAACCGACTGCCCTCAGGCCGTCGGTTACATCCGAGAATGAAGCGATTTTAGGAAGAGCATTGATGGATTCAATTTTTTCCTTAAGTTCCCGCTGCTCGGGATCCGTATCGTCGTAAAGCGGGGTCATGCAGCAGTCATAGCCGACGAATATTGCGCCGGGGCGCAATACGCGGAATACCTCGGCAAAGGCGGCGACTTTGTCCGGAGCATGGGGTATGGCCTCGATATGGTAAGCCGCATCAAAGCTCCCGTCTTCCGCCGGTATATTCAGGAAGTCGCCGTGCAGGAGGCTGCAGAGACTGTCCAGCCCGGCCTCGCTGTTATACGCGGAGCACTTCCCGAGCTGATATTCGTTGATGTTGAGACCCACGATCGAAGCGCCGTACTTTTTTGCAATGGCGCGCTGGGGACCGCCCACGCCGCACCCGACATCCAGCACCTTCATGCCCGGCTTCAACCCAATGGCTTCGCCCAGAAAATATTCATGGTTGGCAATGGATTCCTCGAAAGATTCCGTCACCTTCCCTGGTGCGAAGTGAATCGATTTCCCCCATCCACGCTCGCAGAAGTCGGTAATGAGGTTGTAAAAAGCCGTTACCGTACGGAGATACTCTTCCTTGCTCATCCCCTGGCTTCCGCGGTACTTAGACAGCGTATCCTCCACGCTCTCATGCCGGACCGTTTTCGAAATTGGGTTGTTGGACTCAGCTGCCATTCGTGTTCTCCTGTGTAGAATCCTTTATATGAAAGATTCCCTGTCACCTTTTAATTTTTCTTCTGAATTTCAGCAAACGATCTTATCCAATCTCCCCCAGTGAGTCAAAACTGGATCACCAGACCCGCTTTTTTTTCAGAATCTCAGTAAAATCGGATTTGAATATGATTTCGGTTCAGGACCCGCAGCGCGGAAATTCAGGTTACTATATTCCTGAGTAAAAGGCTGCCAGCATCATGTTGTTTGAAAAGACCCAGTGCCGGATTATCAAAAATCCGTTCAGCGTACCCGGTGAGGATAGCGGGAATGTTCCGGTTTCCCTCCTGTCGGCGATTTTCGCGCTGGTACTGGGGGCGCTTGTTTCTGTGCTCCCGACCGCAGCGTACCCGGCCGGGTTTGCCGACGGGATTGATATCTCCGGGCGTCTCTCGACTGAGACCTGGCTCTATCCCCAAAGCGCTGCGTATCCCGACCAGCGTTCATATGCTGGCGGGCTCGCGCTTGAGACAACCTTCTATGTTGAGAGCGAGGAAGGCACAAGCATAACGGTAACACCCTTTTTGCGGTACGATGCCGGGGATCCGGACCGCACATATGCTGACCTCCAAGAGGCCTATCTGCTGATATACGGTGACGCGGGCGACGGGGAATGGGAATTGCGCCTCGGCATAGACAGGGTCTTCTGGGGGGTTACGGAATTGCGTTCCCTGGTGGATATCATCAATCAGACCGATGTCATTGAACACCCGAATGAAAAGACAAAGATGGGTCAGCCAATGGCCCATTTCACCTGGTCGGGTGACTGGGGGGCGCTTGAATTGTTCGCGACGACATGGCACCGTGCGCGCACCTATCCGGGCCGCCATGGTCGCCAGCGGTATGAGTTCATTGTGGATCAGAATATGATTTCATACGAATCCGGCGCGAAAAAATGGCATATTGATCTTGCCAGCCGGTACAGTGGCTTATTCGGACCGCTTGAAATTGGTCTCAGCCTGTTTAACGGTACGAACCGGGAACCCACCCTCTTGCCGAGATTTCTTGACTCCGGATTGATTCTGGCTCCACATTACGAGAAGATTCGCCAATCCGGCGTGGATGCCCAGCTTGCAAAAGGTTCCCTGTTGCTCAAGCTGGAAGCCATCTACCGCACAGGCGCAAAGAACAGCAGATTCATTCAGCACCTCAATACTTTAGAGGAAGAGGACTACATAGCTTTTATACTGGGTAGCGAGTACACGCTCTATTCCATATTGGGTTCGAACTCTGATCTTGTCCTGTTTGCCGAATGGGCTTATGACGGACGTGGCCGCTGGGCAACCAATGCGTTTGAGAACGACCTGTTCCTTGCCGCCCGCCTGGGATTAAACGATCCGCAGAGCACCGAATTTATCGTCAGCGTCTTGGGTTCCCTAGACAGCAGCAGTAGAGTCCTCGCAGGCGAGTTCAAGCGCCGCCTTTCGTCGGACAACTGGTTTCTGCATATTGAGACCTCAGCTTTTCTGGATATCGACGAGGACGACTTCATATACTACGTGCGGCGCGACAGCTTCATAAAGGTCAATCTGGCGTACAGTTTCTGAATCGGACCGGAGCCCGAAAGCGGCACGCTGTGTTGAGAAAGACAGAAATGAAGCGATGGCATTCTGCGACTTTCCGGCCATGAGGGTTTAGAGAGGCGCAGGGACAACGAATCCGATTGAGTCTTTCTTCGGGACGACGAAGCTCAGCACCTGGAAAAGCAAAAAGCGCCTGAGTTCTCAGGGCATGCTGCACATGATGTTTGAGCTGGAGAAAACCAAGCGAATCTGATTAGGTAATAACCGCAGCGAGATTCAGAAATAGAACCGAGGTGAAGTCAGGGAATCAAGCCGCCTGACCATGTGCCCATACATAAGGTTTGACTATATCTCCGATTTTGTTTATATCCATTAAGCAGGAGGAACTAATGATTCGGTTTTCAATCCCACGCATAATCCTTGCGGTCTTCGGGAGCTTTCTTGCAATTTGTTTCTGGCCGGCTGAGTCGTATTCCGATCTCCTCAGCGGTACCGCTGAGGAAGCGGGTCTCAAGGTTGCAACCGAAGCTCGTGAGCGCCAGAAGGGTTTCGGCAATTTTACCGCAAACCTGACCATGACGCTACGCAACAAACAGGGCAAAGAAACCCGGCGCTCACTCCGCCTCAAAGTCATCGAAGTCCAGGAGGATGGCGATCGAACCCTGTTTGTCTTTGACCACCCGCAGGATGTCAAAGGAACCGCTTTTCTTGTCCATGCCCACAAGGACGGGCCAGATCAACAGTGGCTCTATCTTCCCGCGCTCAAGCGGGTGAAAGGTATCAGTGCCTCGAAACAATCCGGCTCTTTTATGGGTAGCGAATTCTCCTACGAGGACATGGGAGCGGTTGAAGTCCAGAAATTCACTCACCGGTTCCTTCGCGAAGAGCCCTGCGGTGATTTCAAGTGTCTGGTTCTCGAGCGTGTTCCGAAAAGTCAGGATTCCGGGTACTCCCGCCAAGTGGTTTGGCTCGACCGTGAGGAGCTTCGAACAGTTAAGGTCCACTACTTCGACCGCAGGAATGAACACCTAAAGACGATGGTCGTGGAGGGTTATGCAAAATACCTTGATCGATTTTGGCGGAGTAGCACGATAACGATGACAAACCTGCTGACGGGCAAGAGCACCGTGCTGCTATGGTCAGACTACAAGTTCGGGACCGACTTGGACACCAAGGACTTTACCCGGACAGCGCTGAAGCGGATACGGTAGAGAGAATTTCTGGACTGCTCCGTCCAGTTTGCCGTCTGTCGGGGATAGAGTTTGATTAAGTGTGTTGGTATACTAACAAGGGTTTTTGCCCGACGGCAATGTTCCACGGCCACGGCCCTTTTATACAGGTTTAAGAGATAATCATGAGCGACTCGAAAATTGAGATCCAAACCGAGCAGGCCGAGGGAATCCTTGTGATAAGCGTATCCGGCGGGGTTCACGGTCTGGATGTACAGGAATTCCATGACAAACTGCTGGATGCGGTTGCCGGTTGTGGCAAAAAAGTGCTTCTCGACCTTGAGAAACTCTCCTACATAAATAGCGCAGGCTTGCGCTCAATACTGATTGTCGCAAAGAAGCTGCGGGACGAAAGAGCAAGGTTCGCTATATGCAGCCTGTCGGGGTCCGTAAAAGGAATCTTTAAAATATCGGCTTTTGACAAGGTCATTGACGTGTTCGAATCTCGTTCTGAAGCAATAGATGCAATAAAGTAAAGGAACGCAAGCCGAAAATCATCCCGCTTTGAAAATATAGTTTTTGCCTTTTAGAGAGTGGTGAATTAAAATTTCTGGATACCCGGACCCTAAAGAGGGAATTGCATATCATGCTCGCTTCTTCTCTTACGCAAGAGCAGCGTCTAATCAAGAGTCTCGTTTCGGAGTTTGCCGAAAAAGAGATCAAACCGTTTGCCTCTGAAATTGACAGAACCAGCGCTTTTCCCTCGGAAATCGTGGAAAAGCTGTTTGACCTTGGCTTCATGGGTCATTTCATTGAGGAGCGCTATGGTGGAAGCGGCCTCGATTGCCTCTCATACGTGATAGCCATTGAGGAGATATCACGGGCCTGCGCTTCAACCGGAACGATAGTCATGGCCCATAATTCCCTTGCGTGCGCTCCGATTATTGATTTCGGCACCGGGGAGCAGAAAGAAGAATACCTCTCAAGGATGTGCCGGGGCGCCATAGGGTGCTTCGCTCTCAGCGAACCCGAGTCGGGTTCGGATGCGGCAGGCATAAAGACAAGCGCCGTGAAAGAAGGCGGGGGCTACGTCCTTAACGGAACGAAAAGCTGGGTTACAAGCGGTCGCGAGGCCGAGGTCGCCGTGGTTTTCGCAAAAACCGATAAAACGAAACGAAGCGGAGGGGTCACGGCATTTATCGTTGATCTTGGGGCCTCTGGAATCTCACTTGGAAAATCGGAAAGTAAGCTCGGAATAAAGGGGACGAGCACCTCGCAGATATTGCTTGAGAACTGCGAGGTGGCGGCTAACCGGGTCCTCGGCAAAGAGGGAGAGGGTTTCAAGATAGCAATGAAAACGCTTGATGCGGGAAGAATAGGAGTCGCGGCCCAGGCCGTGGGGATAGCCCAGGCGGTCCTTGACTCCTCGACGCGGTATTCTCAGCAGAGGGAGGCTTTCGGCAGGAAGATCTCGGATTTTCAGGGGATACAGTTCATGCTTGCCGACATGGCGACCAGGATTGAGGCCTCAAGGCTGCTTACCCACAAGGCGGCCTTGATGAAGGATCGTGGAGAAAAATACGCCAAGCACTCCTCCATGGCCAAGCTCCACGCTTCTGAGACCGCGATGTGGGTGGCGACCAAGGGCATTCAGGTGCACGGAGGAAACGGATATACGACCGATTATCCGGTGGAACGGCATTTCCGCGACGCCAAAATAACGGAGATATATGAAGGAACCTCTGAGATACAGAGGATCGTTATCGCCAGGGAAGTTCTTTCCGAGTTGCTCTGAGGTGTTATAATTCAGGGAGCAATCAGTCATGAGCCGGGGGAAAAGCATGTCCGAGTCAAACATAAATACTGTAGGTATCGTTGGGGCTGGCACTATGGGTTCAGGCATAGCCGAGCTTGTAGCCTCAGCGCGCAAAGACGTCGTTCTTCTGGATATTGAAAAAAATATTGCGGAGGGTGCGGTCGCCAGGATAAAGAAGAACCTCGGCAGGCTGGCGCGAAGAGGCAAAATCGACGATGAGCAGGTCGCCCTGATCGTCTCAAGTATTCACCCGACCGAAGACTACGGTGATTTTCGCGGTGCGGATATCGTGATTGAAGCCGCAAGCGAGGATATGGACCTTAAAAAGGCGGTTTTTGCAAAGATCGAGGAGAGCAGCGGAGAGGACACTATTATTGCCACTAATACATCGACCCTCTCGGTTACGGAGCTTGCCATGAACACATCCAAGCCCGAAAAAGTTGTTGGAATGCACTTTTTTAATCCCGCGCCGATAATGAAGCTGGTCGAAGTGATCAATACTGCCAAGACATCACCTGAGACCCTTGAGCAGACGATGGAATTCGCGCGGAGTCTTGATAAATATCCGATCATGGCGAAAGACAGATCTGGATTCGTTGTAAACAGGATTCTGCTGCCGATGATAAACGAGGCAATTTTCATGCTTGACGAAGGCGTCGCCGAGGCGGCGGAGATCGATAACGCCATGAAACTGGGAGCGAATCATCCCATAGGGCCGCTTGCGCTTGCGGACCTTATAGGACTCGATGTTACCCTGAGCGTACTTGACGTTCTCTACACAGAATATGGAGACCCGAAGTTCAGACCCGCTCCGCTGCTTAAGGAAATGGTGAGGGCCGGCCATCTGGGCAGAAAAACGGGAAAAGGCTTTTTTGAATATGGCAGAAAGTAAGGGAGGTATAAATGTACAAGGATCTTCTGTTTGAAAGCACCGATGACGGTGTGGGAGTGTTGACGATTAACAAAGAGAGGTCTATGAATGTCCTCAACAGCGAAACCATACGACAGCTAAAAGACTTTGTGACCGAAAAGCTGCCCGCTGAGAATCTTAAGGTGCTGGTTGTGACCGGAGCCGGGGGGAAGGCTTTTGTCGCAGGGGCCGACGTAGGGCAGATGAGTCAAATGACAACGGATGACTTCAAGGATTACTGTGCTCTGGGCAGAGGAGCTTTTGACTATCTGGAGCAGGCGTCTTTTCCGGTTATAGCGGCGATAAACGGATATGCCCTGGGGGGAGGGCTTGAATTTGCGCTTGCATGCGATATAAGAGTCGCCTCCGAAAATGCGCGCGTGGGTTTTCCCGAAACCAAGCTCGGCCTTTTTCCCTGCTGGGGAGGAACCCAGAGATCAACCAAGCTTATAGGGCCCGGAAAGACCAAGAAACTGATTTTTACCGGGGAGATGGTTACCGCTGCTGAAGCGCTTGCCCTCGGGCTTGTGGATAAGGTGGTAGAGAGGGGGGAACTTATGGATGAGGTCATGGAAATAGCCCGGCAGATCGCGCGCAACAGCCCGCTTGCCGTCAGTTACGCCAAAAAAGCGATAAATCAGGGATCCGAGACGGGACTTTCCGAAGGACTTGCGTACGAGATGGAAACTGGATTTCAGTGTTTTGATTCCTATGACAGGGTTGAGGGAATGAGTGCGTTTGTTGAGAAGAGGACGGCTGAGTTCAAAGGAGAGTAGCAATGGAAAAAGTTGTGCTTTCAGAGCCCCTTAGAACCGCGATAGGAACATTCGGAGGAACGCTTAAGGATGTTTCCGCCGTTGATCTTGGAACGGCGGTAGTCAGGGAGGTTATAAGCAGGGCGTCCCTGCCGCCCGAACAGGTTGATGACTGCATAATGGGCAATATACTGGGAGCGGGACAAGGGCAGAATCCGGCGAGGCAGGTATCGATAAATTCCGGGTTAAAAGCCGAAACCCCTGCAGTTACCGTTAACAGGGTCTGTGGTTCGGGCCTTCAGTCCGTCGTAAATGCCGTCCAGACCATAAAGTCTGGCGACTGCGAATGCGTTGTGGCGGGAGGGATGGAAAGCATGAGCACGGCTCCCTTCTATCTTCGCAAAGCCAGATGGGGATACAAGATGTCAACGCCTTCCGATGAGCTTGTGGATGGAATTCTGTGTGACGGGCTAATGGATGCGTTTAACGATTACCACATGGGCGTTACCGCGGAGAACCTTGCGGAGAAATATGAAATATCAAGGGAGCGGCAGGACAACTTCGCTTACTCAAGCCAGATGAAGGCCAGAGCCGCGATTGAAAGCGGGAAATTCACCTCCCAGATCGTCCCGGTCTCTGTTCCCGGGCGAAGGGGCAGTTCCGTTCAGTTTGACACTGACGAGCACCCGAGACCGGACGTTACGCTTGAGAGTATCTCGAAGTTAAGACCGGTTTTCAAAAAAGACGGCACGGTAACCGCGGCGAACTCATCGGGCATTAACGACGGAGCCGCTGCCTTGATCGTAACGTCTGAGAGCAAGGCGGAAAAACTGGGCCTGAATCCGCTTGCGGCGGTTAAATCCTACGCGGTCTGCGGCGTTGACCCCGCGATCATGGGAATCGGTCCGGTTCCCGCGATGCGCATGGCCCTTGACAAGGCCGGGCTCGGAATCGACGATATCGATCTGGTTGAACTGAACGAAGCCTTCGCGGCGCAGTCACTCGCAGTACTGAGCGATTTTCCCATTGCGGAGGAGAAACTGAACGTAAACGGCGGAGCCATAGCGCTCGGGCACCCCGTTGGGGCCACGGGGGCGGTGCTGCTCGTAAAACTTCTTCATGAATTTGAAGGTGTCCGCCCCGGCGGATACGGAATGGTGTCTCTGTGCATGGGGGGCGGCATGGGTATAGCAATGATTATTGAAAGAATGTAGAATCAGACGTAATGGCGGCTGCCTGAGGGAGCCTGTTGCCTTAACTAATAGTCGGATATGAGCGAAAAAACCAGAACAGAGATCATGGATGATGGTCCCCTGATTGTAAGTGACCTAAAGCTGCTTGAAGACGGGGAAGGGCGGAAACTTGCGATAAAAAAGAAAATCGCTCTTTGCCGTTGCGGGGCTTCTGAGAACAAGCCGTTTTGCGACGGTTCGCACAAGGGGGCGGGCTTTAAGAGCAGTCTTCCGCCTGGCGAATCTTCAGTGCCTGCCAAGGAAGGGGACGCGGTTATAAGATCGCTTAAAAACGGTCCCTATGAGGTTTGCGGAGATATTGAGCTTTGCGTTCTGGATGATTCGGGTCTCTCGGGGGATGATCCTTACTATCTTTGCCGTTGCGGGGCTTCTGAGAACAAGCCGTTTTGCGATGGCTCGCACAAGCAGGCAGGTTTCACTGACAAATAACCTAAGAACCAGGAGAAGATAAAAAGATGGTTAAGACTTTATCGACGATGATTCCCTTGGGGAGCGAGGCTCCCGATTTCCGGCTGCCTGATGTCGTAAGCGGTAGCGAACTGTCGCTTGGCGATCTCAGGTCGGATGTGGCCACTGTGCTTATGTTCATATGCAATCACTGTCCTTACGTAAAGCATCTGCAGGGTGGGCTGGTGGAAGTTGCCGATGAGTACATTCCCAGAGGGGTTTCCTTCATAGCGATAAATTCAAACGACGTTGAGAACTACCCTGATGACTCTCCGGAGAGAATGAAGGAAGTCGCGGAGGAAAAGGGATACTCGTTTCCCTACCTTTTTGACGGGACGCAGGAAGTCGCAAGGGTCTATGACGCTGCCTGCACCCCCGACTTCTTCGTTTATGACCGGGACCTGAAATGTGTTTACAGGGGGCAGTTTGACGACTCAAGGCCCGGAAACGGAAAACCGGTTACCGGAGCGGACATGCGAAAGGCGCTTGACTCCATTATAGCGGGCCGGGCAATTGAATGGGACCAGATTCCAAGCATCGGGTGCAACATAAAATGGAAGTAGTGCGGTTTTCCCTGCTGTGGGCGGGGCAGCCGGAATTTTGTCTTCTCACCCCGCGGATATAGTCACGCACAGTCATGAAACCGAAGACGCAGAGCGAGGGTCCCCCGGAGTCGGAGGATTTCATAAGGGCGAGGATAAGGAGCAATCTTAGCTCCGGGGGAGAAAAGCCCCTTACCCGTTTTCCGCCCGAGCCCAACGGCTATCTCCATATAGGTCACGCTAAATCCATATGTCTTAACTTCGGCGTAGCCGAGGAATTCGGCGGAACATGCAACCTGCGCTTTGACGACACCAACCCCTCAAAGGAAGACGTAAGATATGAAGAGGCCATCAAGGAAGACGTCAGGTGGCTCGGGTTTGACTGGGAAGACAGGGTCTATTACGCCTCTGATTATTTCGAGCAGCTCTATGAATATGCCCTCGGGCTGATAAGCAAGGGGAAAGCCTACGTGGACGACCTCAGCGCCGAGGAGATAAGGGAATACAGGGGAACGCTTTCAGATCCGGGCAGGGAGAGTCCTTCAAGGCAGAGACCGGTTGAGGACAACCTCAGGCTTTTCCGGGCGATGAGAAACGGGGATTTCGATGAGGGGCAGTACGTGCTTCGGGCGAAAATAGACATGGCTTCTGGGAACATCAACATGCGCGACCCGGTCATGTACCGGATAATGAAGAAATCTCACCCCCGCACCGGGGATTCCTGGTCCATTTATCCTATGTATGACTGGGCGCACGGACAGAGCGATTCAATTGAGGGTGTTACCCATTCGCTCTGCACCCTTGAGTTTGAAGACCACCGGCCTCTTTACGACTGGTTTATCGCCCAGCTCGGCATATATCACTCCCGCCAGATCGAGTTTGCGAGGCTTAACCTAAGCTACACGGTTCTCAGCAAAAGAAACCTCATGAAGCTTGTCTCCGAGGGGCTTGTAAGTGGATGGGACGACCCCAGAATGCCCACAATTTCGGGGCTGCGAAGAAGAGGGTACACGCCTGAGTCGATAAGGGACTTTTGCCGGAAAATAGGCGTAACGAAACAGGACAGCGTGATAGACATGGAACTTCTTGAGCACAGCGTAAGGGAAGATCTTAACAAAAGGGCGCAGAGGGTTATGGCGGTCCTTGACCCGCTTAAAGTTGTGATAGTTAACTATCCTGAAGGCGAGGGGGAGGAGCTTGACGCGGTAAACAACCCTGAAGATCCTTCCATGGGAAAAAGGAAAGTGCCGTTTTCAAAAGAACTTTTTATTGAAAAGGATGATTTCATGGAAAATCCTCCAAAAAAGTTCTACAGGCTCTCCCCGGGTTCCCTGGTGCGCCTTCGCTACGCCTACATAGTGAGATGCGTGGGCTTTGAGCGTGATCCGGCCACGGGAGAGGTAACCGAGGTTCACTGTGAATATGATCCTGAAACGAGGGGTGGGAACGCCCCCGAAGGAAAGAAGGTCAGGGGCACCATACACTGGGTTTGTGCGAAGAGAGCCTCAAGGGTAACCGTAAGGCTTTATGACAGGCTCTTTACCGTCCCGAACCCGATGGCTGACAAGCAAAGGGAATTTACCGAATTTCTGAATCCGGATTCCCTCCGGACAGTCCGCGACTGCGCGGTCGAACCGGCTCTTGGGAACTGCTCAGGGGAGACTAATTACCAGTTTGAAAGAAAAGGGTATTTTATACTTGATTCCGCGGATTCAGCGCCAGGGGCGCCTGTTTTTAACAGAACGGTTTCCCTCAGGGATTCCTGGGGCCGTCGCTCCAAGGAGTCCTGAACTGAATTTCCACGCGGAAAAAGGAGCACTATGAGCTGGGAAATTGAAAAAACAGGCGGCGTCGCCGTCGTGTGTATGAACTCAAACCCGATGAACATCATGAACGAGGGTTTCTTCAGTGATCTTGACCGGGCCTTCGCGACGCTTGAGAGTGATTACCCGGAAAGCCCGGTGGTGCTCACCTCATCGCAGAGAGCCTTCTCGGCGGGTCTTGACCTCAAGTACCATCTTTCGCTTTTTGCCTCCGGAAACGAAGAGGAAATCAGAGCGTGGTACGGGCGCTTCTGCGGCGCGCTGCTTCGGGTCTTTAAATATGAAAGACCGGTTGTGGCTGCTGTGAACGGCCACGCGATTGCGGGCGGACTGATACTGGCGCTCTGCTGCGATTACGGGGTGTGCGTCGACTCTAGGGGGAGGTTCGGTCTTAACGAGATCACCATAGGTTTTCCCATTCCTTCCGCAGTGGCGCAGATCGTGCTTTACGCACTTGGTACGGCGACAGCCCAGCGGGTCATGGCTACCGGCCTTCTCTATGAGCCCCACGACGCCGTGAGGCTCGGTTTTTTCAATGAAAGCCGGGAAGCGGACAAGCTTCTCTCTCACTGCGTTGATTTCGCGGGACAATACGGCCCGTCGCTTATTCCCGGCTACGCTTTTTCCAAGAAGGCCCTCCGCGGCGAGGTAGTGGCGAACATGGAAGGGGTCTGCGCCGAGATTGACCGGGAACTTCCGGCGGTTCTTTGCAGCCGGGGCGTGCTGGAGAGCCTTGGTGTTCTTGTCGAGACACTGGGTAAAAAGAAATGAAGAGGCTTGTTGCAATGGTGCCCGAACTCGGACCTGAAGCGACTATGCGAAGACGTAAAGTACGCAAGCAGAAAACTCGGGAGCGAGCCGGCCAAAAAATTAAAAACTCGACTAAGAATTCTGCAAATTGCTGCTAAACTCGGAGAAATTTCTGTTGGTCGTCCGCATGCCTTGAAGGGGGACAGTGCGAGGTTCTGGGGGGTGCTTGAGGCAAGACATCGAGAGGAAGTAGCACGAAAGTGCGCTACGAGTGGGAAACTGAGCGGTCAGGTATATAATTCCAATGAGAAAGATCACAGTTAGAAAGGCTGTCTGTGGGGACGCCGAGGCTATGGCTCTGATACTGAGGGAAATCGGCTGGTCTGAGAGAAGAAATGATCTCACACTTGAGCAGGTGTCGTCTCCAATCCGGGATCTCATAGTTCGTGCCGACGGGAACCCCGAGGGACATACAATGTACGTGGCCTGCGATTCCGGGGGCAGGGTTCAGGGGTTCACCACTGTTCACTGGGTGCCGTTTGTGATGCTCGGAAGCTATGAGGGTTATGTTTCGGACCTGTTTGTCAGTCCCTCGGCAAGCGGCATGGGGGCGGGAAGCCGTCTTATCGAGGCTGTCATGGAAGAAGGCAGAAAAAGGGACGTCTACCGCCTGATGGTGACCAACGGCAAGGACAAGCCATCGTACCTGCGGGGTTTTTACAGGAAAAAAGGTTGGACGGAGCGCCCGAAAGTCGCTAACTTTACCTACTACTACAAGGAGCCCTGGTCGTAGCCGCACCGAAGGCGCTTACGAAGGCCGGGGAGCGGTCCCAAGATAACAATGCCGGAAAAACAGGAAGAAGCGATTCTGCTCGTGCACTCCCCCGACCGTCCCGGTCTGGTCCGCGCGGTCACCGATTTCATATTCAACTACGGCGGGAACATCCACGCCCTGCAGCACTGCGTCGACTCTGCCGACATGGTGACCTTCATACGTGCCAAGTGGGGGATGGACGGTTTTACCTTGTCCCGTGAGGCTACGGAGCGGGTTTTTCGTGAGAAAGTGGCGGAGAAATTCGATATGAAATTCGAGGTCTTCTTTACCGCAGACATACCGCGCATGGCGGTTTTTGTATCAAGGCTTCCCCACTGCCTCTCGGACATAATTTACAGGCTGCGCGCCAGGGAATGGAACGTGGAGATGCCTCTTGTCATAAGCAATCATCCTGACCTCAAGGACATGGCGGATCTTCTCGGAGCGGATTTCTACGTGTTTGAAAACGTGGGGGAGAACAAGGAGGAAGCCGAGGCCCGCCAGCTTGAGCTTCTTCGCCGCTACAATGTGGATTTCATAGTGCTTGCCAGGTACATGCAGATTCTCACCGGAAATTTTGTATCGCATTACAAAAACAGAATAATCAATATTCACCACTCCTTCCTCCCGGCTTTCCCAGGGGCGCGCCCCTATCACTCGGCTTACGAGAGAGGGGTTAAGGTGGTCGGAGCAACCTGTCATTACGTAACCGAGGAACTCGATTCGGGACCCATAATAGAGCAGGATGTCATAAAGGTTAATTATGACGATTCGATAGAAGACCTCATAAGAAAAGGGCAGGATCTTGAGAAACTGGTTCTTTCAAACGCGATCTGGTCCCATATAAACCGGGAGATTCTGATTTACAAAAGCAGGACAATCGTATTCAATAAATAGGCGAGGGGTCTGCGCAGCCCTCGAGGGCAGGTGAAAAATGGATTTCAAAGGCACAAGCGACTACATAGCCACAAAGGATCTGTCAGTAGCGGTGAACGCGGCAATTACCCTTGAGCGTCCGCTTCTTGTGAAGGGAGAGCCTGGTACGGGGAAGACTATGCTCGCGTTTGAGGTCGCAAAGGCGCTTGGAAAGCAGCTTATGACCTGGCACATAAAGTCCACAACCACCGCGCAGCAGGGTCTTTACGAATACGACGCGGTCGCGAGGCTTCGTGACTCGCAGCTCGGAGACGAGAGGGTGAACGATATCTCAAACTACATAAAGAAGGGCAAGCTCTGGGAAGCCTTCGAGAGTCCGGAGCAGGCCGTGCTACTAATTGACGAGATAGACAAGGCGGACATAGAGTTTCCAAACGACCTTCTGCTTGAACTCGACAGGATGGAGTTTTACTGCTACGAGCTTAAAAAAACCGTAAAGGCGCTTAAAAGGGTCATAGTGATAATCACCTCGAATAATGAAAAGGAATTGCCCGACGCGTTTTTGAGAAGATGCTTTTTTCACTATATAACTTTTCCCGACCGCCAGACTCTTGAGAAAATAGTCAAGGTGCATTACCCCGATCTTGGGCGAAAGCTCATGGACAACGCGCTTACGCTTTTTTATTCCGTGAGGGAAATCGACGGTCTTAAGAAAAAACCCTCAACAAGCGAACTTATAGACTGGATAAAACTGCTTGCGGCCGACCGCGCGGCCGCAGGAGAGCTTGCGGGAGTGGACATTGAAGAGGACCTTCCGCCTTACTCGGGCGCGCTTATCAAGAACGAGGCGGACTACGAGATGCTCGAGATGATGAAGCGAAGGTTCAGAAGGTGACGGCCGGGGGAGAGATTCATGTTTCTTGATTTTTTCCTGCTGCTTAAAAACGACGGATTCCCCGTCACACTTAAGGAATATCTTACTTTCCTAGAGGCCCTTGACCGCGACGTGATCGGTTACGACACGACCGATTTTTACTATCTTGCCCGTTGCGTGATGGTAAAGGACGAACGGCACCTCGACAGGTTTGACAGGCTTTTTGCCGCCTATTTCCAAGGCGCCCAGCTTGCCGACACCGAGCAGGTGATGCAGATTCCCCTTGAGTGGCTGAGAAAAAACTTTGAGAGCGCGCTTTCAGAAGAGGACAGGAAATTCATCCGTTCCATGGGTGGCCTTTCGGAACTGATGGAGAAGCTCAGGGAAATATTCGAGAAGCAGAAAAAACGCCACCAGGGCGGAAGCAGGTGGATAGGCACCGGGGGAACTTCACCCTACGGAGCGTACGGCTACAATCCCGCCGGGGTGCGCATAGGGCAGGACGGAGGCAGGCAGCGCCGTGCCGTTAAGGTCTGGGACAAAAGGGAGTTTCGCGATCTTGACGACTCGGTGGAACTCAACGTGAGGAATATGAAAATGGCCCTGCGCAAACTCAGGGTTCTTACGAGAGAGGGGGTGGGGGAAGAACTTGACCTTGAGGGGACGATTGACAGGACTTCCAAAAACGCGGGCCTGCTTGACCTTGAATTTGTTCCCTCGCGGAAAAACAATGTCAAGGTCCTCATGTTCTTTGACGTGGGCGGGTCGATGGAGGATCATGTCGAGCTTTGCTCAAGGCTTTTTTCCGCAGCCCGCCATGAGTTCAAGCACCTTGAATTCTACTACTTTCACAACTGCATATACGAAGCCGTGTGGAAAGACAACGCGAGACGCTTCAGCGAGCGTATCCCCACATTCTCGCTGCTTAACAAGTACAACGGCGATTACAGGTGCATTATAGTCGGCGACGCGTCCATGTCCCCCTGGGAGCTTGTCTATCCCAACGGAAGCGTTGAACACAATAACGATGAGCCGGGCCTTATGTGGCTTAACAGGATAAAGGCGAAATATCCTTTTACAGTGTGGCTTAATCCCGTGCCGCCAGATGAATGGAAGTGGACTGAAAGCATAGGGATGCTCAACGATTTCTATGAAGGCAACATGTTTTCCCTGACGCTCTCGGGCATAAAGGACGCGATTGCTGCTCTCAAGCGGCGCCCCGGCCACCACGGTGCGTCGAGACTCCCGGCGTGATGAGGGTATATGTCGTTGATGCTTTTACCGACGGGCCGAATTCCGGAAATCCGGCCGCCGTGTGCATTCTCGAGGAGGAAATCCCGGATCAGGCTAAGCAGAAAGTGGCCGCCGCGCTCAGTTTTTCCGAAACCGCTTTTCTGCTCAGAAAAGAAGATGTTTTTGAACTCAGGTGGTTTACCCCGGAGGTGGAGGTCGATCTTTGCGGACACGCCACCCTTGCGGGCGCCCACGTTCTTTATACACTCGGCATTATTTCCGAAACCCGAGACGCTGTGTTCTTAACGAAAAGCGGGATTCTTTCCGCGAGAAAAAAAGGCGATCTTGTAGAGATGGATTTTCCCTCGGAGGAGCCATGGGAGGTGGATGCGCCCGGGGAGCTGCTCCTGGCGATTTCCTCTCCTCCTCTTTACGTGGGAAGAAACCGCTTTGATTACATCGCTCTTTACCAGAGCGAGGAGACGGTGAGAAGCGCTGTCGCGGAAATGAACCACGTAAGGGCGCTTTCCTCAAGAGGGCTCATAATAACGAGTGTCTCAGACTCCGGGCGCTATGATTTCGTATCGCGTTTTTTCGCTCCCAACGTGGGAATAGATGAGGACCCGGTTACGGGATCCGCTCACTGTTGCCTCTGTCCTTTCTGGAGCCGCAGACTCGGGAAAAAAGCCCTTGCGGGCTACCAGGCGTCGCAAAGGGGCGGCCTTGTTCATACAAGACTTCTTGACAGGAGAGTCCTTTTGTCGGGAGAGGCGGTTGTTTCAGGGAGCTTTGAGATTGATCCTGTGTCATGAGAGAGAATCAGTACATGGTTATTTCAGGGATGGGTGCACCATTGTTGTGAGTTTTGCCTGCGGCATTTTGTAAACCGGTTTTTTTTGAAGTATGTTTTTCCCGTCTTACGGGAAGTTTTTCCTGTAGATTCCACGCAGTTTGATATGAGGGGGCAGGGGTGCTGTTTATTGCGAGCACGGCAAGAATGGCTTCGATATGAAATCCCGCCAGCAATCCGTGGTTCTTTTTTCGCGCAGCGAATGAATTGAGAAAAACCGAGTCTGGATGTATTGCATATCCAGTCATTGGTACTGCAACAATCCTTTTCCTTGTGCGCGTCGGTTCCTGCAATTCAGCTTTGGCGGTGTTCTGTTGGGCATCTCTGGGTAATTCGCGCCACTTTAAGAGTTCACAAAACTTTTTTTTTCGGTAAAATTTAAAATCCCACGTTACAGGGGCGGCGTAGCCAAGAGGTAAGGCAACGGTCTGCAAAACCGTCACACCCCGGTTCGATTCCGGGCGCCGCCTCCAGTTCTGAACTCCGTTCAGCGTAATGCCCGGGTGGCGGAATTGGTAGACGCAAGGGACTTAAAATCCCTCGGGAGTTTCTCCCGTGCCGGTTCGAGTCCGGCCCTGGGCATTTTTTCTAACAAATTCCGAAACAATATGTTATATAATGAGTAGTATTAGTTGCGGCAAACGGCTGATTTCAAGGAGGTTTTTGAGATGAATTTTAGAACTCAGTTTAGTGCAGTTGTTTTTGCATTTATTTTCTCGTTTGCACTGGCTTTTCCCCTGAATGCAGTTGCACAGGAAGGGCAGGATTCCGAATCCAAAAACAAGGAAAATCTCAGTGCGTTAGAAGAGGGTAGCTACACACTTCGCAAAATGCTAGTGACCGCCACCAAGCGTATTCAGCTTGCCCAGGATGTTCCTTTTTCCCTGAATGTTCAGTCAGAAGAGGATATCGAGCGTCTTAACACAACAGACCTTGAGGACCTTTCGCGCAATGTGGCCGGACTTTCCATACAGAATCTCGGACCGGGCCAGAGCGTAGTCACGATCCGCGGCATTTCCTCGGGACAGGTGGTGCGGGATCAGCCCGGCGTAAAGGAGCAGGTAGGGGTCTATCTTGACGAAACCCCCATATCGCTCTCGCTTTTCACTCCCGACATCGATCTTTTCGATCTTAACCGGGTGGAGACCCTCAGAGGTCCGCAGGGCACGCTGTTCGGGTCGGGTTCCATAGGCGGCACCGTTCGCTATATAACCAACCAGCCCCAGCTCGGCGTAAACGAGATTAAAGTCGAGGTTGATGGAAACTACCTTGATGAAGGTTCCGCGGGAGGTCATCTGAAGACCGCGCTTAATGCTCCTCTGGGCGATGACGCGGCTGTTCGCCTGGTCGCTTACGGAACAAAATACGGCGGTTTCATCGACGCGCACAAGCACAATGAGAGCGGTGCGGTTGACGAGGACGTAAATGACGGCAACCGCCACGGAGGACGACTCTCTCTTCTTTGGAAGCCGACCGAGAACCTCTCCATTACTCCTCGGGTTGTATACCAGAACATTGATCTTGGAGGCTTTAACCGTGAGGAGGTATTCAACATTTTCGCGAACCCCGATAGCAATATCACTCTTGAAGACAGGGAGCAGGTGCTGCTGCTTGACGAAGCCTTTGAGGACGAGACTCTGATTCTTGACACGGTGGTTAACTGGGAGATAGAAGGCTTTTTTGACGTTAATTACTCTGCGGCCTACATAAACCGCGATCTTCTTGTAAGTCGCGACGCAAGCGCCCTTACCGGGAGCGTGAGCATTGATCTTGAATTTATGCAGGATGATATTGCAAATCCTTCCAATCTGCGCGATACCACGGACCTTGACCAGATGACCCATGAACTTCGTCTGAGTTCAAACGATGACCGTGATTTCCACTGGCTTGCAGGTGTTTTTTATTCAAACGTGGAACGTGACTACTCCCAGCGTCTGCCGACGCCGGGGTATGATGCTCTCTTTATACCTTCTGCTGATACACATTTTCCCGACGCGGAGGACTCGCCATACAGTTCCGATCTAACTTATGACCTAAGGCAGATTGCGCTTTTTGGTGAAGCGACCTACACCTTGCTTGAGCGTCTGGATTTGACGGCGGGGCTTCGCTGGTATGACTGGGAAGAGGACAAGACTTTCAGGTCCGGGGGAGGTTTTTCAAATTCCGACGCCCAGAAACAGGACGTCACGGTTTCCTCCGACGGATTTACACCTCGGTTTATGGTGAGCTACGATGCTAAAGATAACGTTACTGTGAATGCTCAGATTTCCCGGGGCTTTCGTCTCGGCGGAGTCAATGACCCGCTTAACCAGCTGCTTTGCGGAGATGCCTATAACACTTTCCGGGGGTATCAGGAGTTTGAGGATGAGACTCTATGGAACTATGAGGTTGGATTTAAATCCTCCTTTGAGAATGTTACGTTCAACGGTTCGGTTTTTTATACGGACATTGAGAATTTGGGTGTGAACGTTGACGCTGGACCATGCTCTTCCCGAGTCACGATCAGCGTGCCTGAATCCCATACGGTGGGAGCGGAGCTTGAACTGTCTTTTCAGCCTACAAGATCCCTGTTGCTTGCCTTCGCGGGAAGTTACATAGAAGCGGAGTTTGATTCAACTATAAGCGCTTCTGACGGAAGTGTGGTGGAAGGAATAGAGAAGGGCAACAGAATACCTTCCGTTCCCGAATGGCAGCTCTCGGGTAGTGCCACCTACACGTTGCCGGGCATTCTGAGCGCGGAGGAAAGCTATCTCTCGACTTCCTGGCAGTTTGTAGGCGACAGCTATACCCAGTCTGGAGATCAGGTGTCAGGCAAGGGAGTATTCCCCCACGGTCTCCCATACGCCGGCCTGGCTGCCGACCATACGACGGAAGTTGACCTCCTGCTTGATTCATACCATCTGTTTAACCTCTCGGCGGGTCTTGTATATGGCAATCTCGAATTTGCGGCTTACGTAAAGAATATTACGGATGAGAACGTAAGGCTTTCGTTTGACCGCGAGAGGGGAGGAAGGGCGCGTCTTGCCTACAGGGTTGGGGATCCTCGTACTTTTGGTATTGTGACGCGCATGCATTTCTGATTAACAGTTGGGGCATTGCGTAGTAAAGTGTAGCCATACGGGGGAGGGGGTTTGAGAAGGGGTAAAGACCCCCCAGGATTTCCATAAAAACCCCTGAAAACGAGCAGATTCTCCCGAAGGCCAGAAATTTCTCTTTACAAAGTTGCCTGAAATTCTGTTATACTCAAATGTTGTAAGGGGGCAGAATTTCTGATGCAGAAATAGAGGACGGTCAAAAACAGGAGCAAGGAACCCGATAGAGGAGGGATTGACAATGAAAATAAGCCAACATGATGATAGTATCAGCCGAGCCGGGTACACACCCGTTCCAGGCGGTGATGACTCGCTGCATTTTTGCCAGTAAGACCCCCCCCCCTCAAAATTGAGCGCATTCAAGACGCATCGCCGTCTTCAGCTTTAAGATTAGTATCTTCCTTTGTCTCCGGACACAAAACCCGTAGGCATTCTTCCCCATGCAGTTCTAATATATCTCCCGCCCGCAATCTGTGGCGCGGTCTGCTGCCGGCGTTGCTCTGCCTGCCGCTGCTGTTCGGCCTTGCCGCCCCGGCCGCCGCGCAGACGACACCGACAATATCCCCATCGACGCTGATCGAGGAGGGAACCAGCGGTCGTCTCGGGATCAGTGTGACTATCAGCAATATCCCGTCGAGTTGGGTTGCTCCCGTTACGCACTCGCTGACGACCACCGGCACTGGCACCGGTCACGCGACGATCGCCTCACAAGTTTGCCGCGATGCAGACACCTTCAATACCTCGTTAGACACCTACGACGTATGCGACGATGAAGGCACAGGCTACAACTCGGGCTCGAACTTCTACACTCTCGCACTTAGGGCGAGCATCGATACTCATTCGGATTCGGGCGAGACCTTCACGGTGACGCTGACGGACTCGTCAACGCCGCCGAATACCGCTTCCTTCACGATGACGATCAACGATCCACCGGTGAGGATCGGGGTGTCGCTGGTCGACCAAGAGGGCGTATCCCGCGTCGACGGCAAGCAGCCCCATGAGGAGAGTGTGGGCAGCGTTGCGTTCGACCTGAGCGCCGACGAGCCGCTGGCGAACGATCTGACGGTGTGCGTGCGGGTGAGCGAGACCGGCGGCGACCGGGTGGCTTCGGGCAATAAGGGCATCCAGACCGCGACCCTGCTGGCCAGCGGAACCAGCAACGGATCAGGCACCTACACGGTCAACTGGACCGACACGGCCGCTGACGACCCGGACAGCACCGTCATCGTCCGGGTAGTGCCGCCGAACACGCTGGGCTGCACGGCGACCCTCGACAGCTACGCGGCATCTGCTGACGACCCCTTTGATACGATCCTCATCAAGGACGACGAGGACACCACGGTCTCGCTCACCAGTACGGACATGACCATGACCGAGGGCGACGCCTCGGATACGGCGACCCTCACGGTTTCGCTGGATCGCCGGCTCTATGGCGGCGAGACCATCGGCGTGCCGATCGCGCTGGCGACGACCACCGGGGCGCGGCTGCCGGGGAGCACGGACAGCGGCACCGCCAATCACGACTTCACGGTCGCGGCCGCGGCGGCGAGCATGCACAGCGGGGTGTCGCTGGCGAACGCATTGACGGCCAACCCGCGGGTGGTCTTCACCGGCCACGACACGAACACGGTGCAGACGGCGACGGTGACGCTCACCCCGGTGGCAAACCGCGACGACGATGACGCGGTTGACGAGGAGATCACCGCGACGCTGAGCTCGCTCGGCCTGGTGGACACGACGGTAAGCGGCGTGGCGGCGCATTCGTCAGACAACGCGGCGACCCTGACGCTGGAGGACGACGAGGCCGTGCCGCCGGCGACGACGTGCCCTGCCCAGAACGGCATCTTCAGTGAACCCAGCCTTCGCCTTCGCATCCTCGAGACCGGCGAAACGACCTATTGCGTGCGGCTGACCAGACCACCATCGGGCGGTGACACCACCGTCACCATCGGCACGACGGGCAGTTATACCGGGGCCGCGACCGCAAGCCCAACAACACTTACCTTCACGGCATCGAACTACCAGACACCCCAGCAGGTGACGGTGACCGGCGTGGACCAGACGTCCCTCCATCTCAACCGCACGCTGTCGCTGACCCACACGGCCAACGGCGGTAACTACACGAACTGGAGCCTGGGCACTGTCATGGTCGAGGTGGACGACGCGCCCGAGGTCGAGGCATGGTGGTACATCAAGGGCAACGCGCGGATCCAGCGACCGCATACGGTGACTTCAACGCCCGGTCTGAAGGCGTGGCAGAACGCGGCGCCCGGCGACAGGTTGCCCTATGTCGTGCGCCTGTCGAACCGCCCGGAGCCCGGCGGCACGGTGACGGTGACGGCGACGGTGCCTTCGGACAAGACGAACCTTGTCGGCCTGTCGCTGACCGAGGGCGGCGCACCGGAAAACACGGTGACAGTGGAGTTCAAGGATCGCAGTCCCGGCGCAGGCACGGGCTGCAGCAACTGGCTCGGCCTGGAAGAGAACAAGTACCTGGACAGCAACGGCATTGAGCAGAACGTGAGGGGCGGTGGCAAGAGCGAAAGCTACGACGGCACGGCGGACACGCCCTGGGAATGCTGGCGCATGATTTATGTGGTCCGCAAGCCGGCCTCGCGGAACATCGACGACACCTGTGCCGACATCACCCACACCGCCACAGGCGGCGGCGTGCGCAAGGTGACGGTCGATACGATCCGCGCCCATGTAAGGAACCCGGGGCGCAACAGACGGGGGTCAAGGGGTTACGAGAGCCAATGCCGCAACCTGACAGGCAACACGCTGCCGCAAAACTCCCCGGCACCAGCACAGGCCGCGTCCGAGCCGACTGAGAAAATCTCCAACCTGCAAGTAACGGAGGTTGACGCTACAAGCGTCAGTGTAACCTGGGACGCAGTGGCATACGCGACATCCTACGACGTGTCGTGGAGTGCTGAGAGCAGTGATTCGCTGAATGCTTCCGCCGGCGCCTTGCCTGGCGTGACAGGAACCACGACGACAATCCAGCACGACGCCTCTGTGCCGATGACGCTTACAGTCACAGTAACGCCTGAATATATAGACAAAAACGGCGTAACAAAACAACTAGACGCACTAGCCGGCGAAGCGACGCTCGCCATAGGGCCCTCGGGCCAGCGGCTCGATAGCGGCGGTGGGACAAATGACGGCAACGGAGGCTCGATCGACTCCGGGGAGGGGGCAGTGGATTTCCCGGTTCCCGTCTCCCACTGGCGCTTTGAATACGATGCAGTTGACTGGGTGGGATCAAGCCACGGTACCGAGAGCGGTGGTGTGGCCTTTGTGGCAAACGAAGAGGGCGAGGGAGTAGACGACCACGCGCTATCGCTTGACGGAAGCGACGACTACGTAGACCTCTCTACGCACGTGTCAGACTTCCCGCTTGGTGATTCAACAAGAAGTGTTACAGGATGGTTCAAGGCTGATGCTGGCAATCAGCGTCAGACCTTCTTTACCTACGGCCCGAATGTGGCAGGGAAGCGTTTCTCCATAGCAGCAGACCGCACACAGGTACTGGTAGCTGTGAGCGGTCACGCCTGGGGTGTAAACGGGCTTGAGCTTCAAGAGGGCTGGCATCATGTCGCAGTGACCTATGCGGGCGGTGACTCGGATGACATATTGATCTACCTTGACGGCGAACTGCAGTCAGCCTCGACCCTGGTTGGTTCCCCGAAGCGGCTTGACACAGGGACCGGACCTGCAGCTATAGGCCGTAACGTGGGCGGCACGAAGCACTACACAGGATTGATTGACGATGTACGACTGTATGATGTGGCTCTAAGCGCAGAGCATGTGCTTGCGCTGTTTGATGAACATACTCAGACCCCGCCGTCGCTTGTCGAAGACAACCTGGACGAGCCTGAGCCCTCAGAGCAGAGTATCGAAGCTGATGACGAGGAAGCCGATGACGGGGCAGTGGATCTTCCGGATCCCGTCTCCCACTGGAGCTTTGACAACGACGCGGTTGACGGGGCGGGGTCAAGCCACGGGACGGTGAGCGGGGGTGCGGCCTTCGCTGCCAACGAAGACAGTGAAGGCGTCGGCAGCCACGCGCTGTCTCTTGACGGAAGCAACGACCACGTGGATCTGGACTTGCACGTGTCTAACTTCCCGCTTGGGGATTCGGCCAGAAGCGTCACAGGATGGTTCAAGGCTGATACTGGCAATCAAGGCCAGTCTTTCTTCAGCTATGGCCCGAATGTGGCCGGGAAGCGTTTCTCCATAGCGGCGGACCGCACCCAGGCCCTGGTCGGTGTAAGCGGCCATGGCTGGGGTGTAACCGGGCTTAACCTTCAAGAGGGCTGGCATCATGTCGCAGTGACCTACGCTGGAGGCAAATCAGACGCTGTTTTGATCTACCTTGACGGCGAGCTGCAATCCGCCTTGACCTTGGCCGGTTCCCCGAAGCGGCTTAACACAGGGATCGGCCCTGCTGCGATTGGCCAGAACGTGGGCGGCACGAAGCACTACGCTGGTTCGATTGATGATGTGCGTCTGTACGATGTGGCGCTAAGCGCGGAGCAGGTGCGCGCGCTGTTTGACGAACACCCGCAGCTCTGAGTTGTTGCTTGCAGGGGACAACCTGGACGGGCACTTGGGGATCTGCGTTTTGGAGGAATTGCTGGCCGATGCTGAGGGCTATTCGGAGGAGACTTGGCAAGGCCAGGCGCATGTGGAGCGCTGACTTCGGGTTCTGGAGACTTTCTCCGGCACCGCCAATGATTCAAGGGTGATGACCCCCACCGAGGCCGAGGGCTACGTCAACCGCGGCTGGCAGCGCTGGGAGCCCGTGCTCGAGGCGCTTGAGTGTATGGAGGAGGGGAATGAGTAGACACCCGTCCCCGGGCATGATCCTGAACCGTAACCCCAAAAGCCATATAAGCGTAAATGCTTCGAATTAAGATCACCTTGCAATTATGATATTTAATGCCATAATTGCAAGGTATGATAGCGAGAAGCTTATATGACACTGTCCTCAGACGGCTTGCGTTATTTCCGGCGGTGATTCTGCTTGGGCCAAGGCAGGTAGGCAAAACAACGCTTTCAGAAGAAATCGCTTCCCGGTGTCCGAGTGTTTATCTTGACCTGGAGTCATGGTCTGACCGGGAGAAGCTTTCTGATCCCGAATCTTACTTTGAACGGCATGAAGACAAGCTTGTGGTGCTTGATGAGGTGCACCGTGTTCCGAATCTGTTTCATGTCCTGCGCGGGGTGATTGACAGGGGACGGAGAAAGGGACTTAGAATCAACCGCTTTCTCCTTCTTGGCTCGGCTTCTGTTGAGTTGATGAGACAGTCAGGCGAAAGTCTTGCGGGCCGTATTGCCCATGTGGAGCTTCCGCCCTTTGGCGTTTTGGAGATTGAGAAAAGCGACATTGACAGGCTCTGGGTAAGAGGGGGATTTCCGGACAGTTTTCTTGCGAAAAGCGACGATCAGAGCATGATCTGGCGCAATGACTTTATCCGCACTTACCTTGAGCGGGACGTACCTGATCTGGGACCGCGTATTCCGGCGGAAACGCTTCGCAGGTTCTGGACCATGCTTGCCCATTGTCAGGGAGGAGTGATTAATGCGGCCGAGATTGCCGGAAGCCTGGCAGTTAGCGGCAAAACCGTTTCGAGATACCTGGATTTGATGGTGGACCTGCTTTTGGTCCGCCGTCTGCGCCCCTATCATGTAAACACCAGAAAAAGACTTGTAAAATCTCCGAAGGTGTATTTGAGAGACAGCGGAGTTATGCACGCGTTGCTGGGAATTGCTGACCGCGAAGCCCTCTATAGTCATCCTAATTCAGGAGGCAGCTGGGAAGGGTTTGTAATCGAAAACCTTATAGCTGTCTCTCCGCAGCGGTCTGTTGCCGGTTTCTATCGTACTTCCTCCGGAGCTGAAATTGACCTGGTGCTAGAACTGCCGGGCGGTTATATATGGGCGATTGAGATTAAAAGCGGTCGCTCGGCAACTCCTTCGAGAGGATTCCATAATGCCTGTGAAGATGTTCAGCCGAACAGAAGTTTTATTGTTCACTCGGGTGAAGAACGTTATCCGGTTTCGCGGGATATAGAAGCTGTAAGCGTTTTGGAAATGGCCCGTGAAATTCTGAATGTAAGAGCGGGGCAGTCTTCTGCAAATATCACCTCGGGAGACTGATTCTGTGGGCAGACGATTCCCCTCAGGCTTGGTTGTTACTCAGTGAAGCACTCTTCCCCTGTTGTCGTTCCTCGTGACTTCTTCGGAATCGTCATCGTAGTAAAGGTAGTTTACTTCTTCAAAAAGTTCGTCGAACTCATCCGCGAATTCATCCTCAAACTCATCATCCTCGTCAAACACATCCGGGATATCTAATGGGTAATGCGACTCTTCATCTTCTTTTTTGATAAATCTGAGCATGTCCGCCTCCGGAGGGAGAATTTTTTTCAAACAAACACTACACCCCGGTCATTAAAAGTCAACAGCGCCGGATTAAGGCTTGGTTAAAAGGCGCAGAATTTTTATTCTGACCTGTTTTTCTTATTGCGATTGCAGAAGAAAAGAGATGTCCTTAAGGACAAAATCAGGTTTTACCGCACTGTTTTCAAGGTCAGTTTTCTTCGTAATTCCTGTCATTACAAGCGCTGTGTCGTAGCCCGCCTTTTTCCCTCCGGCAATGTCGGTTCGCAGGCTGTCTCCGACCAGAAGGGTTTTTCTCGTGGGTGCCACTCCACTTTTCTCCAGAATATTGAACATGTATTTTTCGGGCTTCCCGGATGTGACCGCCTTTTTTCCCGATGCGGCTTCCACCGATGCCAGGAGAGCTCCTGTCGCGGGGGCCCGGCCGTGTTCGCAAGGGTAGAACAAGTCTGCGTTTGTGCCGATGAAGTCTGCCCCGTTTCCTACAGCCAAAGATGCGGTCTTTATTTCCTCAAGATTAAATCCCGGATGACTTCCCACCACGACAAGGTCCGCGTCGAAGGCGCCGTCCCCTGAAACCTCAACCAGTCCTGTTTTTCTTACCTCGTTCTTTAAGTAATCGCTTCCGGCTATGAAGACCGTTTTCCATTTCTTGGAGGAAAGGCTCTCCCTTATCATAGAAGCGGTTGCCATGGGAGAGGTTACGAACTCGCTATCGTGCGAGTGAATTCCGAGTCCTCTGAGTTTCTCGGCGTACTCAGAAGGAGACCGCGAGGGGTTATTGGTTATGAAGCGTATCTCCTTTTTATTCTTTCTTAATGCCTCTAACACCCCGGGGGAGTCAGCTAAGGCCTTCTCGCCGGAATATATGACCCCGTCTAGATCAAAGACGAAGCAATCAAACGAATCTTGAAAATCCATAACCGGGACCGGGAATTTCACGAGGGATGCTGTTTTATCCCCAGATATTCTTTTTAAGTTCTTCCTGAAGGGCGGAGTCGTAGTTGGATCTCATTATCCTGATCAGCTTGTTTTCCCTGTCTTCAAAGAACTCAACTCCCATGAAGGAAAGCATGTCAAACGCAGCCCTTTTGTACCCTTCGTAAAACTCTTCTATTTCTCCGGAAGCCCTGACGGTCTTTGAATCAAGGTAAAGGGCTATTGCTGCGATTTCATCCTTTATCTCGGGGGATATCTCAATCTGAAACCCCTCAAGTTCGCCCTGAAGGAGATGATTTGTGTACATCTCGATTACGGCGTCAAGTGTGTATGCGTCCATTTAAGCGTCCTCTCAAGCGTATTCTAACCGTTTTTGCTAAGAAGTTCACTCGCCACTATTATGTTATCTCTTCCTGCCTTGGCCGCGAGCTGCACTGCTTCTTTTAGAGAGGTTTTCTCCTCAACGGTGCCGAGTTTTAGGAGCATTGGCAGATTCACCCCTGAAATCACCTCCATTTCGCCGCTTTCAAGGAACATCAGGCTTATGTTGGAGGGAGTTCCTCCGAACATGTCCGTTACAAGCAGTATCCCGTCTCCCTCGTCAACGGTATCGACTGAAGCCCTTACCTTTTTTTCAAAATCCTTGGAGTCTTTTGAGGCGTCTATTGAGACCGCGGTCATCTTCACCCTGGGTTCTTGGGGCAGGATGAAGTTCACGGCTGATATGAGCTCCTTTGCGAGCTCTCCGTGCGTGATCACTACTATGGAAAACATAGGACTTTTATAGCTTATTTATATCCCTGTGTCTAATAATCGCGGAATATTCGCAAAGGTTTTCACCGAGAGCGTCGGCCACGACTACCGAGCGGTGCTTCCCTCCGGTGCAGCCTATGCCCAGAGTAAGATATGATTTTCCTTCCTCGGAATATTTCGGGATTAAAAAGCGCAGAAAAGAGCAAAGCTTCTCAAGAAATTCCTGCGAAGCTTTGTCCGACATGACGAAATCCACAACTTCACCCCTGGTTCCGTCAAGATCCCTCAGGGATTCTGTGAAATGGGGGTTTCTCAGAAACCGAACGTCGAAAACCAGATCCGCATCTTCGGGAACCCCGTACTTGTAGCCGAAAGAGAGAAGGGTAATAAGAGGGGTCTGCCTGTCGGTTGTCCCGGCAATCTTTGCTATGATCGCCTTGAGATCGTGAACGCTGAGGGCACTTGTGTCTATGCGCCGATCCGAGAGCTCTTGGATGTCTGCGAGGATCCGTTTTTCCTCTGATATTCCTTCGGCAAGCGTCTTCTTGCTTCCAAGGGGGTGAATTCTTCTTGTCTCCTTGTATCTTTTGACAATTGTCTCTTCTGAGCATTCAAGAAACACAAGGTCAACTTCTTCGGCCGATTCCCTTATCTTTTCCAGAACTTTTTCGAAATCATAAAGCGTATCTTTTACCGGTATCCGTATATCGATGACTGCTACGGTTTTTTTTATCTGCGTAAGAGATTTCCCGCAAAGATCGATAAAAGAGAAAAGAAGCTCGGGAGGCAGGTTGTCGACGCAGAAAAAACCCAGATCTTCAAGCACTTTCGCCGCCGTGCTTTTTCCCGAACCGGAGAGCCCGCTCAGTATTATTATCCGTTCCATTGTTCCCGGGTGCCGGACGGAATCTCGATTTTCTTGCCGGTCTCCTTAAGTATCTGGTTTCGCACCGCCACGTCTATTACGGACGCCATATTTCTTCCCGGACTCACAGGCAGCATGATGTACGGCAGTTCTATGTCGAGTATTGAGTATGTTTTTGTGTCTATGCCCAGGCGATCATATTCCGTTTCGGAGTTCCACTGGTGAAGCTCCACAACCATGTCGATTTCTCTTCTTTCCATAACGCAGGTGGTTCCGAAAAGGTCTTTTATGTTCACTATGCCTATTCCCCTTACCTCAACAAGGTACCTTATGTTCTCGGGACCCACTCCGAGGAGCGTCTGGGAGCCTATCTTGCTTATTTCGACCACATCGTCCGCGATAAGCTTGGAGCCCTGTATTATAAGGTCAATCGCGCATTCGCTCTTCCCGATTCCGCTTTTCCCGAGAATCAGAACTCCCTTATGGTGCACATCGAGGAGCACTCCGTGAACCGTTATGCGGGTTGCGAATTCCTCGGCGAGCAGTTCATTGAGGATGGTTATGAATTTCCCCGTGCCGAGTGTCGTGGTAAAAAGAGGTATCCGTTTTTCCTCAAAATGCTCGGCAAAGGATTTCCCCGGACGAGCCCCCTTTGAGAGTATGAAGCAGGGAATATCGTTTGAAAGAAGATCTGATATTATCTTTTTCTGGGTTTTGCCGGAAAACCCGTTTATGTAGGAGATTTCCGTTCTGCCGAGCACCTGTATGTTTCCGCTCTCAAGTTCTATTTTCTCTTCTATCATCCTTAACCCCGGTTTCTTGGCGCTCGGTGAAATTATGCGTCTTTCAAAACCGTTTTCCCCGAAAATAGATTCAAGACAAAGCTTTTCTCCGAACTTTCCGTAAAAGTCCCCGACCGAGAGGGAATAACTGTTCTCAGAGTTTTTCATCTTCTTCAATCAGCAGGTTGTAAATATCGAAAGCCTCTTTTGACGCAATAAGTTTTGATCTGACGTCATTTTGCCCGAGTATCCTGGATATCCGCGCAAGCAGGGTTATACGGGCCTCCGCGGGACAGTTCTCGGGAGTTATAACCAGGGCGAAGAGATGGGTTTTTTCGCCGTCTAGAGAATCAAAGTCAACTCCCGCTTCGCTTCTGGCAAGGGCCATTGTTATATCCGGAATGTCGAGGAGGTTTACGTGCGGAATCGCCACCCCGGAATCAATCGCGGTGCTGCATAGCCCTTCTCGTTCAATCAGGGTTTCACTGAGTCTCTGTACGTTGACTCTGGGCAGAACTTCTGAGACTTTCTCCGAAAGTTCCCGTAACACCTCCGGCTTTGTCGTTGATACAAGTTCGGGGAATATGGAGCTTTTTTCAAGGCATTCCGAGATTTTCACTTTTTCCGCCACTCAGGGTGTAAGAAGCCCTACCTTTTTCGAATCGGTTTTTTTGTAAACAACATTCATCTCAAGCGTCTCGCTGTTTCTGAAAGCCACGAAATTTTCTTCAGATGCGTCAAGCTGCAGCAACGCCTCCGCAACGCTCATGGGTTTGGGGCTCAGGTGCTGGTGATCAAGTCTCAGGTTGTTTTCCGTTTCTGACCTCTGAACGCGCGCCGCAGAAGGAGTCTTCGAGATGTTTCTTCTTCTCAGAGTCAGCTGCTTGTCTGTCCTTCTTCGCAGCTGTTTTGTGATTGTGTCGAAAAGCTTGTCTATGGCTGAGTGCATTTCGTCCGTCTCTACCGAAGCGGCTGCTTTCAGTGGGCCCGAGCTGATTGTTATCTCAGCATTGTTTCTGAGCTTTTCAGCAGAAAGAACTATTTTTGCCTCCGAGGGGTTTCTGTCCGGGTCTATGTACCTGTTTATTTTCGGTATTTTCTTCATAGTGTAGCGCTTCAGATGCTCCGACTTTCTTCTGTCGGAAATGTTCTTGGTGATGATATCGATTTTCATGATTCAAACCTCCTTTGAGAGTCTTTTTGATGAGCTGGGTATGCCCAGTATTTTTCTGTATTTTGCAACCGTTCTTCTCGCCACTTTTATGTTTTTCATGGAAAGTATCCTGGATATATCTTCGTCCGAGAATGCGCACTGTGCCGGTTCGTCGTCAACTATCTCCCTGATCATTGATTTTATCCGCTCAAGCGAAACCTTTTGTCCGTTAGAAGAGTAGACTCCCCTTGAGAAAAGCTTTTTAAGTTCTACGATTCCTTGGGAGCACTGTATGTATTTTCTGCTTGTTATACGGCTCACGGTTGATTCATGAATGCCAACTGTATCAGCCACATCCTTTAGCTTTAGGGGTTTTATATAGGCGCTGCCATGATCGAAAAACTCCCTTTGCGCATCGACGATTTTCTCCATAACTTTGCGAATTGTAGTCTCCCGCTCTTCGATACAGCGGACGATTCTCTGGGCCACCTCGATTTTTTCCCGCAGATAGTTCGTGGTTTCTCCCGTCAGGTTCGCGCGGTCGGCGAGAATCTTTCTGCAGTAGGAACTTATCCTGAGTTTCGGAAAGTTCCTGTTTGACTGCATCTGCAAGTCATCTCCCACCTTGTACACGTAGAAGTCAGGGACGATGTTTTTAGTCGTGTCTTTAGTGTAATAAGGACGCCCGGGTTTTGGCTCAAGGGAAGTTATTACGGCTTCGATTTCCAGTATCTCTTCTCTGTTTATGTCAAGCTCGGTGCAGATCTTGTCGTAGTCTTTTTTGCCGAGATTGTCGATATGATTTTCTACCACCCTCACAAGGGAGCTTTCCCTCTTGTAACCGAGATCCAGAGCTTGTGCGGCAAGACACTCGGAGAGGAAACGGGAACCGATTCCGACGGGATCAAACGTGGTGCGTATCTTCTCGGCTACCCCTGTTATCTCCTCCATACTGTCACCTTCCGCCTCAGACGAGTCTCCTGCGTCAAGCAGTCTTGCTATTTCCTCAAGTTCTGCCTCAAGGTATCCGTCCTCGTTTATGTTTCCGATGATAAGCGAAGCTATCTGCTTTTGCCGTTCGCTGAAATCGGTCATTGACAGCTGCCAGTTAAGGTGCTCAAACAGGGAATCCTGACTGGGTATCTGGTTCTCCCAGTTGGTTTCCTCGCTTGTTTCCGCTGAGAACTCCTCGGGTGCCGGATAGTCGGTTTCCGTCGGGCCGAGCTCGTTTAGAAGGGATTCTCCCGGATCTTCTTTCTCCGTTTCAGAAGATGAGTCGGGATCTTCTTCCAGAGCGGGGTTTTCTATGAGTTGTTCCTCAAGGTATTCCCTGAGCTCAACCGTGTTCATTTGTACCAGGCTTAGAAAAAGCCTGAGATGCTGGGTGAGTATGAGCTTCTGCTTCTGTGCTGCATTAGGGGTCTGTGAAAGACCGAATCCGCCCATCAGATTATTTTTCTCCTTTTTTCGTCCTGAATCCGAAAGACCCTCACGTCTGAATTATAACACACCATTTGATCCAGTATTTAATTCAGGAATCCGTGGTGCAAGGGGCGGCCCTTGTCAAGGGACGTGAGAAAACCGGCGGCGGAGAAATGTTCAGCCGTTTTTAATTCAGAATCCCGTGGCATGCCGGGCCGTATTACTCACGGTGCCACTCGTGTATATTCCAAAGCTCGGAGTCCCAGCCGTTTGCCCGTACCCCCTTCAGGCTGTTGCTGAAAGCCGAGACGGAGGCACGGTCAACCAGAGGGATTACTACATGGTTCTGAATCAGCATGTCATTCATCTGAATGACCAGGTTTTCACGGTCCGGGCCGAGAGGGGTACTCGTTAGCTTTTGATAGAGATCATCGTACTGCTGGTTGTGCCAGCGGGGTACGTTATCGCCCTCCCAGCCGTTTTCGGAGCTTGGAATTTTTTTGGTCTGCCAGCTTGAAAGATATTCCTGCGGATCCCCGGGATCTCCGCTGCCGGCATACATCTGAATATCGGCATAAAATCTCCATACATTGTCGGGATTGTCCGGACCGCTTGTGAAGAAGGTGCTCGCGTCAATGTTCTTAAGTTCGGTCTCCACCCCTATATCCTTCCACCATTTCTGGATAGATTCCTGTGTGCTTTGGCGAACCGCGTTGGTGGACGTCTGATAAAGAATTCTCAGGCGGACTCCGTCTTTTTCCCGAATGCCGTCTGCGCCGGGTATCCATCCTGCCTCATCAAGCAGGGCTTTCGCTTCCTCTGTATTTTGGGTAAGGCAGTCCTCGTTATTCGGGGAAGCGTACCGGGCAGGTGCCGGAATGACATTGCATGCAACCCTGCCCGCGGCACCGTAGAGCCGCTCGACGATATCCCGGCGGTCAATGGCTAAAGAAAGGGCCTCGCGCACTGCCGGGTCGGTAAGGAAGGGATGAGGGTTGTTGCCGTCTGACCACTCAGAGCGCTGGTCTCCGAGATCCGGATCGGGATCAGTGAAGTTGATTACCAGGTGCTCAACAAGAGATGCGAAGGCGGGGCGGACCACTCCCTTGCCGCCTTCTTCCAGACTTTTAAGTGTCTCGGGGTCTACCTGCATATTCCAGCCGTAATCCGCCTCCCCCGTCTCCAAAACGGCGCGCGCCGCAGCGGTGGCATCCCCGCCCCCCTTGACAATCACCCTGGAGAAGAGTTTATCGGCCGCGCGGAAGTGCTCGTTGTTCTCATAGGTAAGAGAAGATGAGACAGTTTCTGATTCATTGACCGTAAAGTCGGTGATTCTGTATGGTCCCGTGCCCACGGGGTAAAGGTTCTCCATCCGGCATTCCCGGGGCGCTTTTTCACCGACGCAGTCTTCAAACTGTGCTTTCTGCAGAACAGGGGAAGATGCCCCGACAAATAGGGTATATGGATAGATTGCGGGTGCGGTGAAGGTAATTCTGACGCTGAGAGGGGAACCCTCAACGGGGTCTACATTTCCTACAGGGACAGTACCGCACGCACTTTCAGGCGATGGCAGGCTGCACAGGTACCTGTGGGTAAATATAAAGTCTTCGACCGTAAGAGGGGTGCCGTCTGACCAGAGCACCCCTTCTTTAAGTTTCCAGGTTATCGTGGTCATATCCTCCGATACGCCGCCGTTTTCCACGGTAGGAATTTCCTCGGCCAGGCGAGGCACAAGCTTCCCTTCCTCATCGTAATTCGCCAGAGGCTCCAGAACCAGAGTGCTGATATCAACATCCTTGGTTCCGCTTGCCAGATAAGGGTTGGCAATTGTAGGTGCCTGCCAGAAAAGTATGGTCAGGGCATCATCATCGTCGTCATCTCCGCAGGAAACTGTGAAGAGTCCTGCGGCTATCATTACCAGGACCAAAAGCACTTTTTCATATTTCATCTGAATTCCTCCTGAAAAGCCTGAAAAATTATCAATTTTCACTAATAAAATTCCCGAGAAGCAGTCGAAACGCAACCTCCGCAGGAAAACCGGTAACCGCACTATTTCCGCAAAAAGCTTTGGGGCCGTCGGCGGGGAACACTGAAATATTTTTTTTCTGAATCCGCCGAGTTCTGCTGCTGTGAGAATTTCTTCCCAGCTTCCGATCAGTTCCGGTCGGTCCAGCACATCAACCAGAGTTCTCTCGTGGTTGGTAACATGTATCCGAAAAACTGTCGAGACAACTGCCAACCTCCATTGCTTCGCACGTGGTTTCTGCCGATGTTTGAGCCGGTTGAAAAATGCTCTAGGGCGGAGTAAATTGTCTTTGTTAATGACATGATTCTCTTTTTGCTGGAGTTCTGATGTTAAGATGCTGATAACACTACAATATTGATGGAATCAAATTGATTTGTCTGCCCCTATGTGAATAGGACGGGTCATGTATATGGTGGAGAGGACAAAAAATATGGTTCCTAAGTTGCTTGTTGCCAGGCTGGGCAAGGGGCTGGCTATCCGCATTCCCAAGCTTCTTAGTATTCATGAAGGTTCCGCCGTAGAGCTTTCGCCACCTTGGATGCTGTATGATTGTTCGCCGGGAAATTGTCAATCTCGATGACCTGCTGACCCAGATAACACAAACCAATCTTCACGTGGAGCAGGATGCCGGATCGCCTCAAGGCAACGAACAATGGTAAAACCGAAATATGTCCCGGACGTGGACGATATAGTATGGATTACCTTTACTCCTCAATCTGGACATGAGCAGGCGGGACGACGTCCAGCCTTGGTGCTTAGTCCTCGAAAATACAACGAGAAGACCAAACTGGCGTTGCTGTGCCCCATAACCTCCAAAATTAAGGACTATCCCTTCGAGGTTGCGTTGCCGCCTGCGATTGCGGTAAAAGGAGTCGTATTGGTTGACCAAGTCAAAAGCTTGGACTGGCAGGCGAGAAAAGCCAGCTTCGAGTGCAAAACCCCGTCACATCTTATAGCAAAAGTATTAGGTAAACTGAATGCGCTTCTTGGAACGGATATCGCGCGGAGATGAGCTGGTCAAAGAAATTCGAGCAAACGGTTTCTGTATCCTGCTTTCCGCACAAAAAATATTCTTGTTTTCCCGATTTATTGCTTTGTAACTGGCTCATATTGCTGATAGTTTTTCATGCCTTATCGAATGTTTTATCGGTGACCGCCGATTAAATTCGACAAATGTTGAGACGTTGGATGTCCTCACTAAACTGAACTTTCACCTTAAGCAAGTCGATTTTGTATCGTAATCTACTGTCAGCAAATGATTTTCGTGCATGGTTCTGAATTTGTTTATCCTCATGTATTAGAAAATATATATTTGCTTATTCTCTCCCCAGGGCTGGAGCAGGGTGCCGGGGAGAGGGGTCTGTTACTGGATAACATCCACTGTATACGGTCGCGTGGGAGGTATAGGGTTCTGTGGGGCGAGCTGGCATCAGGGGGCTCGGGACAAATGGATTGGATGGTCACAATCCGCGCGGGTACAGAATCTTGATATAGTCGTGAACAATCAACGTTTTTTGCTTCTGCCCGGGGGAAGGGTAAAGTCCTCCCTTATTCCACAGAACTCAAGGAATTTCTCCGGTAGCCGGAGAGTTTAGCGCAGGGATACATAATGCAACACACGCGAATGATTCAGTTTGACAAAATTAGCGATGATGGACAGAATAACCTCGCTGGGAGTGCGTCGGCCTGCACGTCGGGGCTACGGCCCCACCTAGCGTCTAATTTATAATTGCTCCTTTCCATTTGCGCCTTGGAATCTAACATCAAATCCAAGGATTTTGTTGCTTTTCGGTATAAGTATATTGTACGATTGAGATTGTTTTATACATTTACAGGTGTTTAAAATGAACGAGCGGAGGGGTTTTAGGGGTGTAATATTAAAAACCCCATTGGTTTTCTTTGTTAAATGATTACGAGGTAAGTCATGGCAACACGTAAGTTGAAATCCCCGACTGGTGAAACTGTTGAAACTTACTACGAATTGCATGTCGAATCATTCATTTTTGAAGACCAGGAATATACCGCTTCTCCACCAATTCCGTTTAAATCTCGATGGAATGAAGAAACGGAGTTGTTTGAAATAACTGGTAGAAGTGTTTATCAAGATGTTTTTGTCTACGGGGAAAGGCTAAGTGATGCCTTAGATATTCTTAAAGAGGAAGTTTTGCCGATTCTGTGGGAGGACTGCATAAGCGGAGATGGCGCTAAGCTATCTAAAAGAGCTAAAGAAATAGCAGCTGATCTTGAAGGTCGAGTAAAGAATAATGCCTCTCAAAACAAAAGAAATTGAATCTGGATTGCTGAGAAAGGGCTTTGAAAAGAAAAACAAGGATCACAAAACTCTTCGATATGTCACGATAGATGGCGTTAGGACGTCTGTGATTACGCACTATTCTCACGGTTCTTCAGGCAAGGAAGTATACGACGGCGAGATTTCGGCCATGGCTCGCCAGTGCAAGATTTCTAATCGAAAATTTAAACAACTTGTGGATTGCAAGCTTACTAGAGAAGCGTATGAAGAGTTGTTGCACGAGTATAAAATTTTGTGATCAGAATCGCCACTGATCCAATTTTTGTGCCTAGTGTTTTACAGTCACTTGATTGCAAACGCAGAACGGCTATTAATGAATGCTTCCGGCTTTAAACCAAAATCCTTTTAAGCAGAAATCGTATATAGAAGATGTACCAGGATGCAATAAGATTAGCTCAAAATTTTACGCTTCCCGTAGTTGTGTCCATCCGTCGTGAAGATGGGTTGAATGAGAGTATAATTGGTACATTCATTGTCATAAACGATGAAGGCTGGATTCTTACTGCGTACCATATTATAGAACTGATTAGAAATTTTGCGGAGGAGCAAAAATCCTATCGCTCTCATAGAGCTAAGATTGCCGAGATAAATAACGACACGGGTCTTAATAAGGCCGAGCGAAGAAAAAAACTACGCTCACTCGGTAACCCACATGAAAATCCGGTTACCAACTTTTCATCTTGGTGGGGACGAGACGGGTGGACAATAGAATCTTTTGAAGTTAACGAACTTGCAGATTTAGCTATCGGTCGGATTGAAGAATTTGACAGAAAATCCGTAACGAATTATCCCACATTCAAAAATCCTCAGGTTAATTTCTCTGTAGGAAAAAATCTTTGCAAATTGGGGTTCCCATTCCATAAGATTGCACCGAACTATGATGAGAGCAGGGATGTGTTTGAATTGCCGCCAGAGGCTTTACCAATACCGCTATTCCCAATAGAAGGAATTTTTACACGTACTGTCATACAACAAGATAATTCGTCCTCTGCTGAATTCGTTGAAACATCCTCGCCAGGATTACGTGGTCAGAGTGGCGGCCCCACCTTTGATGAAAATGGTAGAATATGGGCCATTCAATCGCGAACGGTACACTATCCTCTGGGATTTTCACCGGATACTCCTGACGGTAGGAACAAGGAGCACCAGTTTCTTAATGTGGGAATCGGGACGCACTCAAAAACAATTATTGATTTTCTAAGTTCCTTCGATGTAAATTTCAGCGTATCAGAAGACTGAATGCAGTTTTCTCAAAGAAAGACTTTTTCCTGTGGAGTAGGAGTTCTGGCACAGACAACGGTATAATTTCCTTACCTCGTCTTAGTGTGTCTGCATGCAGGCTTGAATTTTGAGTTCAAGTATGTACAACATAGCCAAAGGTTCCTCCCTGATGACAAGAACCCAAGGGGTTCTCTCCGGCGACGGAGTAGTTGGGGAGGCTGATGAGAAGCAGCTATTGATAGATAACAAAGTGGATAATGGTTGCTAATATCTCTAGTTAAAAGTGCTACCCTGTAGTTTGAAGATGCTTATCCGTTGAAGTCATCGCACCAAAATGTCACATTATCTCTTGTAGTTGGGAATTCAGTGCGCCAAGCTAACTGATGGCTGGGCAGCCGGTGGGAGTCCGGCGGAGGTAAAAGGCTAACCACCACACCTCACCGCGAGTCGTGCGTGTGCACCCGTGAGGGTGCAGACGAAGCGTCGGTAGCGGTGCGTATGGGCGGGGCGATTGAGCATCGAAAAATACATAGTCTGGAGTGCCGAGGCTCTTGAATTGGTCGAAGGCAACACCTGGCGAGCCGCAATGGTAAGGAGCGTCAGGGCTCCACGGTGTCCGAGGAGTTCATGCACGTACGTAAGCCCAACATCGGGACTTGGGAGAGCTTCACTTTGCCCTGGGAGTCGTACCGGGGCCGCTGAAGGAAGGAGGTAATCTGAAATGAAGATGTACGAAGTGAAGCAGTCGGATGGCGTCATAGTACCTGTGAAGGCAGCGAACAAAGGGGCGGAAGCCCCGGCGGAGTTGCTGGAGGGAAGGACGTCAATCAAAGGGAATCCGCAAGACCAAAGCACAGGCCGGACTCAGGGCCGGGGAACTGTGTTCCAGGCGGTGGAGCGGATACGGCAGGCTGCGAAGAGGAATCCGAAGGAGAGACTTACAGCGTTACTGCACCATATAACGCCCGATACGCTACGCTGGGCATACTACTCGCTAAAGGGTGGGAAGGCGGCGGGGGTGGACGGAGTTACATGGGAAGAGTACGAGGAAGGGCTGGAAGAGCGGTTGCTTGACCTGAATGACCGAGTACATAAGGGAACGTACCGGGCGAAGCCGTCGAGGCGGGTAGAAATACCCAAGCCAGATGGCGGAACACGACCGCTCGGCATAGCCGCGCTAGAGGACAAAATAGTCCAGAAGGCTGTGGTGGGACTTATCCTTGAGCCGATATACGAGCCGGAATTCCTTGGGTTCAGCTATGGATTTCGGCCGGGGCGTGGGGCGCATGACGCGCTTGACGCTCTTGCCTACTGCATAGAGAAGCGTAAGGTCAACTGGATAGTGGACGCTGATATCCAGAAGTTCTTTGACCGGATAGACAGGGACTTGATGATACGGTTTCTGGAGCACCGGATAGGGGACAGGAGGGTAATAAGGCTGATAACCAAATGGCTAAACGCTGGGGTAATGGAAGACGGGGAATGGAAGGACGACATGCGGGGGACTCCGCAGGGGGCTGTAGCATCGCCCGTTTTAGCGAACATCTACCTGCATTACGTACTTGACCTGTGGTTCCATAAGAAGTGGAGAGTGCGGAAGGCGAAAGGAGAAGCGGTAATCGTCCGCTATGCGGACGATTGTGTGCCACGAAGGCGCGAGGAGAGTCTGCAAAAGGACTTTACTCGCAGCCATGCTGTACAGAAGATGAGGGAGGGCCCCTCGGAGCCGTCGTGCAGGCGGAGGCTTCAAACCACCCATGGCTGCCGCATTTAAGAGGTGCGGTGGTGAGCGCGTTGGGAAAAGGCCGGGCGAGAACCGGTCAGGTAAGGATCGTGGAGTCGAACGAGAGTGAACCGCTGATGAAGTGTCGAAAGCGTAGGGAAGACGTCAAAACCGGGAGGGAGTCGTTGGCCCGGGATAAGTTCGGGGGAGACCTGATTACTGCCCGAGCGGCGTCCGGCATAAAGGTGGCGAGAACACGGTACAGGCTTTTGTGCGGAACGTGGGAACCTGTCACCCCGATGAGAAGGGAGAACCGCAAGTGGAGGACCCACAAGTGAGAGAGTACCGAAGCGGGGTACAGGGGCGGAGCAACCCGTAGTAGCGAAGAAGGGTCTGTAATGGGTCTGGAGCGAAGGGGTTGCCCTATCTGGTTCGGAGCAATGGAGCAACCGGAAACGGGAGGACTTCAATGAGCCGGACAAAACCGTTTCCCATCACCAAGAGACAGGTATGGGAAGCTTGGAAGTGCGTAAAAGCCAATCAGGGTGGGGCGGGCGTGGACGGACAGACGCTTGAGGATTTCGAGGAGAACACAGGCAACAACCTGTACAAGCTTTGGAATCGCATGGCGTCGGGCAGTTACATGCCCGCACCGGTGCGACGCGTGGAGATTCCCAAGTCGGACGGAGGAATGCGTCCATTGGGGATACCCACCGTTTCGGATCGGGTAGCCCAGATGGTGGTCAAGCAGGTATTGGAGGCGGAAGTAGAGGGACACTTTCACCCTGACTCCTATGGATACCGACCGGGGAAGTCGGCACATCAGGCGTTGGGTCAGACGCGGAAGCGGTGTTGGCGCAATGACTGGGTAGTTGATCTGGACATCAAAGGGTTTTTTGATTCGATAGATCATGAACTTCTGATGAGAGCGGTGCGACGGCATAGCCAGGAAAAATGGGTATGGCTTTACATCGAGCGATGGTTGAGAGCCCCGGTGGAGATGCCGGACGGGGAGTTAAAAGGGAGGGACAAGGGCACGCCGCAAGGAGGAGTAATCAGCCCTTTGCTCGCGAATCTGTTCCTGCATTATGCCTTTGATCAATGGATGGGCCGGAAGTATCCGGGCATTCAGTTTGAGCGGTATGCCGATGATATTGTATGCCATTGTCGCACAGAGCGGCAGGCAGAACATCTGAAAGATGTTCTTGAGCGTCGTTTTAGAGAGTGCGGATTGACGATGCACCCGGAGAAGACAAAGATTGTCTACTGCCGGGACAGTGACAGGAAGCTCGAATATCCTTGTACGTCCTTTGACTTTCTCGGGTACACATTTCGTCCCCGAAGAGCGAGGAACCGACAGGGCAAGTACTTTGTGAGTTTTCTACCGGCGATCAGCAACAAGGCGGCGGTGAGCATTCGGCGGGAGGTCAGGAGCTGGAAGCTGCCCAGGCGCAGTGATAAGGCACTGGATGATCTGGCGCGGATGTTTAATGCGAAGATTCGGGGTTGGGTTAATTACTATGGGGCCTATTACAGATCGGCACTGTTTCCGACCCTTAGGCATATCGACCGTAAACTGGAGCGATGGGCGGCTGGGAAATACAAGCGGCTGCACAGGCACAGGCGGAGAGCAGGGGGATGGCTGAACCGCGTTAAGCGGAGCCAACCCGACCTGTTCGCGCATTGGCGCGCACTGCAAGGGCAGGCTGGATAGGAGGAGCCGTATGAGGGGAGACTTTCACGTACGGTTCTGTGAGCGCCTCGGGGTGAGATTCCCCGGGGCGACTCGACACGTAGTGGGCTTTGAGTGTAAAGAGGACGCGGAACAGTTTCTAGAGGATATAAAGGAGAGGCTGTCGGAGTTCGGGTTGAATTTGCATCCGGAGAAGACACGACTCATAGAGTTTGGAAGAAGTGCCATAGAGGACAGGAAGAGGCGGGGAGAAGGTAAGCCGGAGACGTTTGACTTCCTTGGGTTCACGCATTATTGCAGGAAGACAAGGAAAGGGCGGTTCGGGCTGGGGCGCAAGCCGGTAGCGAAGAGGATGACACGGACACTGAAGAGGGTAGGAGAGATTCTGCGGCGATGGATAAATGGCAAGATAAAAGAAGTAGCGCAATGGCTCGGGAGTGTGGTAAGGGGATGGCTTGGGTACTACGCGGTACCGACCAGCTACAAATATCTGAAGGCATTTATACAACGGCTTAAAAGGAAGTGGCACAAGGTGTTACGCCGACGGTCACAGAAGGATCGATTTACATGGGAGAGGCTGGAAAGGCTGACGAAGGCGAAATGGGAACCAGTAAAGATACTGCACCCGTGGCCAAACAAGCGGTTTGCCGTCAAACACCTGAGATAGGAGCCGTATGCATTAACGTGCACGTACGGAACTGCGCGGGGGGTGCGGGGAAACTCGCATTCCTACCGCGACGGATGATTCTGTTTTCCGCATCAGAGTTTTTCAAACATGTTTTCTCTGGCAGTTCTTTCAAATTTCGCGCGTGGTGTGGACGGAGTCTTGTCAATTAGGCAATTTCACTGCGAGTTTCAAGTTCTGCGTTTGGGTGAGATAAGGAGTTCTGAGTCTGCGCGCAGATTCTCAAAATAGCAGTCTGTAATTCAAGATGACAATCAAGCTTGGTATAACGCCCCATGGGCGTCTGCATTGCTACAGGCCTCCTGAAGACAAATCAGCTGAGGTGCAGGTGCCTTCTTTTATCGGGAAGGCTTTTGATAAAGGTGTCGGCGACGGACTGTTTGCCCTTGCTGCCCGCAGGAACACAGCCGAGCTTTCTTCTGAGTTTCAGTTCTGGGGAGAATTCGCGTGTATTTATCTGACGGCGCGATGCAATCTTTCCACATCCTCTGCGCGGTCCATGCAGCCCGTTGAATTTACCCGGTCTTCAGAGCTTGACCAGTTGCTCCAGAGCGCGCCGCCCATGAAGGGGGCGGAGTATCTTTCCCACGCGGTTTTCGAACATGCGTGGGCAACACTCGACCTCTGGCTTTGTGAAGCGGTCAGCAGAGGTGGAGGCGGTTTTGGGGAATTTCTCAGCAAACGAGCCCCTCTCTGGCATCAGGTGGGCCGTGTCTGCTTTCATCTTGCGGAAAACAAGAGGGATGAAGATTATCCCTTCGCCTTTATGGCAACCTACACCACGCGTCTTTCTGACCGGGGAGGGGTAAGGCACAAGCCTCTGGGCGAAGCCCTGCGCCAATACGCAGGGGACAATCGTAAAGAGGAGCTGATCAATCTGCTCTCGCCCGTTCATCTCGCTTCGGAAACCAGTTCTCTTGTAAGGGAATTGCTTGAGTCGGGAGATATTTACTATCCGCTGGCCTGGACGCCTTCGGATGCCTGTCGGTTCATCAGGGAACTTCCGGTTTATGAAAAGGCCGGCCTGTCGATCAGGTTGCCGGACTGGTGGAAAAAACGCAGCCGTCCTCAGGTTACAGTAAAAATAGACAGCTCGGAGAAAAGAAAATTCACTGCCGATGTCCTGCTTGATTTTGACATTACCATGACTCTCGGCGGCGCTGCCCTAAGCAGGGAGGAATGGGAGGAGCTTGCCGCATCAGGCGAAGGGCTTGTCATGTTCAAGGGGCAGTGGGTGGAAGTTGACGGAGAGAAACTGAACGAGGCGCTTGAGCACTGGAAAAAAGTTGAAGACAGCGTTGCGGAGGGTGGAATTTCGTTTATCGAGGGTATGCGCCTGCTTGCGGGCTCACCTGCCGATTTGTCTGTGATTGACAGTGGTGGTGCGGAAAAAGAGTGGTCGTCTGTGCAGGCGGGCAAGGGTCTTCGCAAGATTCTCGACAACCTTGGCAACCCCGATACCCGGGTTCTTGATCTTGTGGGCGACACTCTTCACGCGACCCTTCGTCCATATCAGGAAAAAGGGCTTGGCTGGCTCTGGTATCTCTCGCAGCTGAAACTTGGGGCCTGTCTTGCTGACGACATGGGGCTCGGTAAGACCATTCAGGTGATAGCCCTGCTTCTTGCTCTTAAAAAACAGGGAGTCCGCAGACCATCCCTGCTGGTTCTGCCCGCGTCCCTGCTTAATAACTGGAAAAGCGAACTTGACAGGTTCGCTCCGTCAATAAGCTATCTTCTCGTTCATCCGTCTTTTTCCCCCGCAAACTGCGGGTGGGAGCCGGGGCAAAAAGACAACTGCCTTGCCGGCAGGGATCTGGTTATTACCACCTACGGAATGCTGTCGCGTCACGACTGGTTGCTCGGGGAGCAGTGGCAGCTTGCCGTTATTGACGAGGCCCAGGCCATAAAGAATCCCGGCACCCGGCAGAGCAGGTCCGCAAAAAAGATTAAAGCCCAATCCAGAATAGCTCTTACCGGCACTCCGGTGGAAAACCGGCTTGCCGATCTGTGGTCGCTGTTTGATTTTACCTGTCCGGGTCTGCTGGGCTCGGCAAAACGCTTCCACGCATTTGTTAAATCGCTTGAAGATAGCACAAAGGACCGTTACGCGCCGCTTAGAAATCTTGTGAGGCCGTATATTCTGCGCCGCCTCAAAACCGACAAAACCATTATTGCCGATCTGCCCGACAAAACCGAAGTCTATGCCTATTGCGGCCTCAGCAAAAAACAGGCGGCCCTCTACGCAAGGTCCGTGCGCGAGCTCAAGACCGCCCTTGAAGCGCAGACAGAAGGGATCAAGAGAAGAGGGCTTGTGCTCTCCTACATAACGCGCTTCAAGCAGATATGTAACCATCCTTCCCAGTGGCTCGGCGACGGCAGCTACACCGCGCGGGACAGCGGCAAGTTCTCCCGCCTCGGCGAGATATGCGAGGAGGTCGCCTCCCGTCAGGAAAAGGTTCTGGTATTTACGCAGTTCCGCGAGATGACAAAGCCTATTTCTGAGTTTCTCGCCGGATGTTTCGGACAATCCGGACTGGTTCTCCACGGCGCCACCGCGGTGGCGCGTCGCAGAGAGAGGGTCGAGCAGTTTCAGCGGGAAGACGGTCCGCCTTTTTTCGTGCTTTCCATAAAGGCAGGAGGTGTCGGACTCAATCTTACCCAGGCGTCCCACGTGATTCATTTTGACCGCTGGTGGAACCCGGCGGTGGAAAATCAGGCTACGGACCGCGCTTTTCGCATAGGCCAGAAGCGCAATGTTCTTGTGCATAAAATGGTCTGCCAAGGTACTATAGAAGACAAGATAGACCGGATGATGACGGAAAAAAGCACGCTGTCCGATGATATACTGAAGGGAGGCGGCGAGGCGATTTTAACGGAAATGAGCAACGACGAGCTTATAGACATTGTCAGCCTTGACGTTGACAAGGTGCTTACCTAGAGGAGGAGTGCGCGGTATGGGTTATCGTTCTTGGAAACCTCAGGCTTCTGTTTCCGCACGGCGCGCCAAAGCCCGCAGGGATATGGCGAAGCTTAGAAAGCAGGGCATTGAGCTCCATCCTATTGAAATTGAAGGCAGGAAGATCTCCAGAACATTCTGGGGTCAGGCGTGGTGCAAGCATCTGGAGAAATTCAGCGACTACTCAAACCGCCTGCCTAGGGGGAAAAGCTACCTGCGTAATGGCCTGGTGCTTAATATGGAAATAAGCGAAGGGAAAATAAGAGCCATTGTCAGCGGTTCGGACCTCTACATAGTAACCGTGTCGATCACTCCGATTCCGCCCCGGCGCTGGGATTCCATAAAAAAGCGGTGCATGGGGCAGATAGGATCCGTCCTGGAACTGCTTCAGGGAAAACTGTCCGATAACGTCATGGAGGTTGTTACGCATGCCAAAACCGGGCTGTTTCCGCACCCTGGGGAAATAGAGCTTGACTGTGACTGTCCTGACTGGTCGGTGCTGTGCAAACACCTCTCTGCGGTACTCTACGGCGTAGGCGCAACGCTTGACAGGCAGCCCGAACTGCTTTTCAGGCTCCGCGGCGTAAACCACGAGGATATGGTAGGCGCGGATATTCCCATACCCGAGGGCGGACGCAGGCGTATAAAAGAGGATATAGGCGATGTGTTCGGGGTTGATCTTGAAAGCGGCGGGGGAGAGGATATTGCCAAAGCGACAGACAGAGCGCCCCGGCCGGCGCGGAAGAAAAAGAGCGGAAAGCCGACGGAATCTGCCCGAACCGGATCCTCTGTTTTCACAGGTAAGGATGTTGTTAAACTTCGTGGGCACCTTGGTCTTAACACTGCGCAGTTCGCACGGCTTGCGGGAGTCAGCGTCGGCTCTGTAAGGCTTTGGGAAAGCAGAGAGGGCACACTTGATCTGAGGAAAAAATCAGTCCGGGCACTTGAAAAAGCTGCCGGTCTTAAAAAGCCGGAAGCGCGGAGAAAACTTGGTCTTGCGTAGCGCCGCGCGGATATTTATGCCCGTGGTTTGCTTGTTGTCTCTTTGCAGTTAGCGTTTTTTTTATGAACATTACGGAAGCAGCGAGAGTTCTCATCATCCTTGGCGCGGCACTCATAGCGCTTGGGGTGTTGCTTCCCTACGCAACAAAACTCGGTTTCTTCGCAAAACTTCCGGGGGACATAAAAATCGAAAGGGAGAACTTCAGTTTCTATTTTCCAATCGCGACCTGCGTAGTGCTGAGCATTTTGCTTACGCTTCTGGGAAATCTTTTTCTCAGGAAATGAAAACGGGGAGTCTCAGGCGGAAATCAAGGGTTTTTGCGCTCGTCGGGAAGAACCCACTGCCTTTCGTTCATAAAGAGTTTTTCATACTTATCTATGCTTGCCTCTAGGTCAAGGGTCTGCGATATGTCGTCAAGACCTTCTAGTAGCACTTTTCTTTTAAAATCGTCTATCTCGAATGAAAAGCTTGTTCCTTCCCCCGTTACGGACTTTTTGACCAGGTCAATTTCAAGGGAGTAACCTTCGTTTTCCCGCACGAGATGGAAAAGCCGGTCGGTTTCGTCTCTGGAGATAACTACGGGAAGTATCGAGTTCTTAAAGCAGTTGTTGTAGAAAATATCCGCGAACGAAGGGGCAAGAATCACGCGGAATCCCGCTTCCCTTATAGCCCAGGGCGCGTGTTCCCTCGAACTTCCGCTTCCGAAGTTGTCCCGGGCAAGCAGTACGCACGCCCCCGCGTATCTCGCTTGGTTGAGTTCAAAGTCCTTGTTCAGGCTTCCGTCATCGTTATATTTCCAGTCAAAGAACAGAAACTTGCCGAACCCCGTTCTCTCAATGCGTTTTAAAAACTGCTTTGGGATTATCTGGTCGGTATCGACATTCATCCTGTCAAGAGCCGCTACTTTTCCCGCTACTTTCCGAAGTTTTTCCATGTCTTATATTCCCTTTTCTATATTTCCCAGTTCCTGACGTCCACGAAATGTCCCGTAAGCGCTGCCGCTGCCGCCATTATGGGGCTTACAAGATGGGTTCTCCCGCCTTTTCCCTGGCGACCCTCGAAGTTTCTGTTGGAGGTGCTTGCGCATCTCTCCCCCGGAGCCAGTATGTCCGGGTTCATTCCAAGGCACATGCTGCATCCTGATTCGCGCCAATCGAATCCGGCCTCGGTAAATATCCTGTGAAGCTCCATCTCTTCTGCTTTTTTCTTTACGATCTGGGAGCCCGGAACCACCATGGCGTTTACCCCATCCGCGACTTTTTTCCCTTTTACTAGCCTTGCGACTGCGAGGAGGTCCTCAATTCTCGAATTCGTGCAGGAACCTATGAACACCCTGTCAACATGTATGTCCGTTATGGGGGTGTTTGCCCTCAGGTCCATGTATTCAAGTGCCTGCTCCATTGACTTTCTCTCGCCCTGATCTTCGCAGTCCCTCGGGTCGGGCACTTTTGAAGTCACGTCCGTTACCATTCCCGGGTTGGTTCCCCAGCTTACCTGCGGAGCTATCCTGCGCGCGTCAAGGGTGACCGATTTGTCAAAAACAGCGTCGGGGTCCGTGCGAAGATCTCTCCAGTGCTCAAGGGCTTTTTCGTAATTGCCGTCTTTTGGGGCGTAACGCCGGTCCTTTACGTACTCGAAGGTCTTTTGGTCAGGCGCTATCATTCCGGCTCTTGCTCCTCCCTCTATCGACATGTTGCAAACGGTCATCCTCTCTTCCATGGAAAGCGCCTCTATGGCTTCCCCCCGGTACTCTACTACTGTTCCTGTGGCTCCCGCGGTTCCTATATGTCCTATTATGCCGAGGATTATGTCCTTTGCCGTAACCCCGTACTGACGTTCCCCCTCGACCTTTATTTCAAATACCTTCGGGCGGTTCTGCCTTAGGCACTGCGTAGCCAGAACATGCTCAACTTCGCTTGTTCCTATGCCGAAGGCGAGTGATCCGAACGCCCCGTGGGTGGAAGTGTGGCTGTCTCCGCACACTATTGTCATCCCGGGTTTCGTGAGGCCGAGCTCGGGGCCGATAACGTGAACTATGCCCTGGGATTGGTTGTTGATTTTTAGTCCGAAAAGCGTTACTCCAAAATCTGTGCAGTTCTGCCGCAGGGCTTCTATCTGTTTTGCGGATACAGGATCCGAAATGGGTCCGCTGCGGTCTGTGGTCGGCACGTTATGATCCATCGTGGCGAAAGTGAGGTCGGGCCTTCTTAGCTTGCGCCCCGTGATTCTGAGCCCTTCAAATGCCTGTGGGGATGTGACTTCGTGCACCAGGTGAAGATCTATGTAGAGAAGGGAGGGTTTTCCCTCTTCTTCGTGCACGAGGTGCGATTCCCAGATTTTATCAAAAAGAGTTTTTCCTGCCATCTTTAACTGCTCCAAATTGCTGTTTTTTCATTCCCGAACCGTGCATCTCTCCCAAGCTCTTCCTCTATTCGCAGAAGCTGGTTGTATTTCGCTATTCTGTCGCTTCGGGACGCCGACCCTGTCTTGATCTGACCGGCGTTTGTGGCAACCGCAATATCCGCTATCGTCGAGTCCTCTGTTTCTCCCGAGCGATGGGATATTATATAACTGTAACCCGCCTCCCTGGCCATCTCAATGGCCTCGAGGGTCTCGGTAAGCGTTCCTATCTGGTTTACCTTGATGAGTATGGAGTTTGCCGCGCCCGAGTCTATTCCGTCTGAGAGTCTCTTCGTGTTCGTCACGAAAAGATCGTCTCCGACAAGCTGTATATCAGAACCTATTTTTTTCGTAAGCGTCTTCCAGCCTTCCCAGTCGTTTTCATCCAGAGGGTCTTCTATTGAAACGATAGGGTATTCTTTTATCCACTTCTCGTATATTTCCATTAAACCGGCGACTGGTATGGTTTTTTGCTCCACATGATAACTTCCCTCGCGGAAGAACTCGCTTGAAGCTACGTCAAGCGCTATTGATATCTGTTCAGAAGGGCTGTATCCGGCTTTCCACATGGCCTCTATTATGCATTCGAGCGCTTCTTCGTTTGATCCTAGGGAGGGGGCGAAACCTCCTTCGTCTCCGACCGCTGTCGAGAGACCCCTTGTGCCGAGTATGGATTTAAGTGCGTGGAAGGTTTCCACTCCCGCCCGCAGTGCTTCCCTGAAAGTGGGAAAGCCGTGGGGCACTATCATGAACTCCTGAAAATCAAGATTGTTGTCCGCGTGGGCGCCGCCGTTTATTATGTTCATAAGCGGCACGGGAAGAGTGCGTGCGTCTCTGCCTCCGAGATAGCTGAAAAGAGATTTTCTTTCTGAGTTTGCCGCTGCCTTTGCAGCCGCTAGTGACACTCCCAGAATGGAGTTTGCTCCAAGACGGGACTTTGTTTCCGTTCCGTCAAGCTCTATCATTGTACGGTCGATCAGTTCCCGGTTGGCGGCGTCAAGGCCCTCAAGGTGCGGGGCTATCGCTTCGTGAACGTTTCTTACAGCCTCAAGAACGCCTTTTCCCATGTACCTCCGCTTTTCCCCGTCCCGGAGTTCAAGCGCTTCGTGCTCTCCGGTCGACGCTCCCGATGGAACCATCGCCCTCCCCATGGCCCCGTCAGCGCAGCGCACCTCCACCTCTATCGTTGGATTTCCCCTTGAATCCAGTATTTCTCTTGCTCTTATTTTGTTTATCTTTGACATTCTGACTTCCTCTTGAATTGTCTGCTTAACTATGAAGCGCAAACCTTGATTTGGGTTTGATTGTACGGAACTGGAAGCATTTTTCAAAGGGACTTGCCCGCAATCTAGATGCCTCGATGAAGTATATTAACTGCCTGCGTTTACACCCCTCTCCAAAACAAGTCTGCAATTACACTCATCAGAGTTTTTGCAGACAGGTCTTTTTGTCTTCCACTCCACAACTTCCAGTCGCTTGCTTGTTGTTGACATGGTCACACTTTCCTGTGAAATTTCGTATATTGTGGTGTAACTATAATTATTTTGGCCTTAATCTCAATACAAGCGCTGGAAAGCACTATGCTCTCTAGGGCCGCGCCTTGGTTCTGGCGCTAGTTGCGTGGCCGCTGCCCATCGTCAAAGGAGGTAAAAAGCAGCTATGAACATCCAGGACTTTCGGTTATTTAAGGGCTCTCGAAATGCTGCCCCCCGGGTTGTGGCTAGATTCGGCATTGTTGCGATACTACTTGTCTGTACTTTCTTGCCCGCGTCCGCGTGGGCAGCCATCGAGGGCGAGGCACAGTTCGTCTTCAACACGTTTGGGTTCCTTGTGTGGGGAGCACTCGTGATGTGGATGGCCGCAGGCTTCACAATGCTCGAGGCGGGTTCGGTACGGACGAAGAATGCTTCGGTCATCTGCTTGAAGAACATTGGTCTCTACTCCATTGCCGGACTGGCGTACTATCTGGTTGGCTTCAACATCATGTATGTCGACGTCGAGCCGGGCGGCTGGTTTGGTTCGCTCGAATTCCTGTACGGCACGACCGCCGATGAAATGGCACTGCTGGGCGGTGAGGAATCAGCCGCCGGGGCTGTCGTCGAGAGCGGTTACTCTGCGATGTCGTACTGGTTTTTCCAAATGGTGTTCGTGGCGACCACGGCTTCGATTGTCTCGGGTGCTCTGGCCGAGCGTGTGAGGCTGTGGTCTTTCTTCGTCTTCATCGTGGTGTTGACCTCGGTTATCTACCCGGTTGTTGGCGCTTGGACCTGGGCCGGGGGTTGGTTGGCTGAGTTGGGGTTCAAGGATTTTGCGGGTTCGACCGTGGTCCACTGCACAGGAGGCTGGGCGGCACTCGCGGGGGCCATAATGGTCGGGCCGCGCTCGGGCAAGTTCCGGGCTGATGGCAGTGTCAAGCTGACCCCTCCATCCAATGTTCCGGTTGTCACTCTCGGCGTCTTTATACTGTGGCTGGGCTGGTTCGGCTTCAATGGCGGTTCGCAGCTGGCCCTAAGCGGCGCACTTGATGCCGTGGCGGTGAGCAATATCTTCTCTAACACAAACCTGGCCGCGGCGGCTGGGGTCTTGGCAGCCCTGAGCCTCTCCCGTCCCGTACTGGGTCGCGTAGATCTGTTTGCCGGACTTAATGGCGCTCTGGCCGGTCTCGTCGCGATCACAGCGGCGCCGGATATCGTCCAGCACCACTGGGCGGTGGTGATCGGAGCGATCGGGGGCATGGTTTGCCTGTTGTCCATGAAGTCTTTGGAAATGATAAAGATCGACGACGTTGTGGGGGCTGTCCCCGTTCATCTCTGCACTGGCATCTGGGGGACGTTGGCGGTCTGCATTGCCGCCGGTGGAAGCCTCTTTGCTCAGATTATCGGCATTTTGGCCGTCGGCGTGTTTGTGTTTGGGTCTTCGATGCTGCTTTGGTTTGTCATCGACCGGACCTTGGGGTTGCGGGTCTCAGAGGATGTTGAGGCCCTCGGCCAAGACGTGGGAGTTGGGCATTGAAGCCTATCCGGAATTTGTGATGATGCCGGAAGAGGACTGATCAGGTCGTTATCTCCAGAACAGACCGCGGGCGCCCGGAGGCAGGTTGTAACCAGGTTGCGTTCCTAATCGGGACGCTCTGGCTATTGTGACTCGCTGCTTCTGTCCCCCGGATAGCTGGTTTGGAAGATGGTCCTCTCTCTCGGCGAGTCCAACGAGAGAAAGAGCGTCGGATGCGAGCTTTCTTCTCTGCCCTCCGAACCATGCCGGAGTAGACAAGCCGCAGCTCCACATTACCCTGTGACGATATTTGACAGCGTTGTTCTCTGGAGTGTATTTTCATGTGTGGAGGATTACACAATGGCTACAAACTTGGCGATAGACCCACAACTGCTTGACAAGGCGCTCGAAGTCGGTGGCGAGAAAACGAAGAAGGCGACCGTCAACAGTGCCTTACGGGAGTTCATTGCACGGCGTGAGCAGAAACGGTTGCTTGAGCTGTTCGGTAAACTCGACTGGGACGACGAATACGACTACAAGCGGGAACGGACGCGCCGGTAATGCTGTTTGTAGACACCAGCGTCTGGTCGCTGGCCTTGCGACGAGATTCGTCTCCCGAAGGACCCCCTGTGCGGCGTCTGCGGGATGCGCTTAGTGGTGGCGAAGCGGTTCACACGACCGGAGTCGTACTCCAAGAATTGTTGCAGGGCTATCGGGGACCAAGGGTGAAGGCGCAGGTTGTGGAACGCTTCACATCCCTTCCTCTGATTGTCCCGGCGCGCGATGACTATATCGACGCGGCAGAACTCCGAAACACGTGCCGCCGCCATGGCATTCAGGTCGGAACTATTGATGCGCTGCTCGCCCAACTCTGTATTCATCATAATTTGGTTACGCCATTATACCCTTGACATAAGATAGCAGTCAAGGTATTATTGTATTTATGATTGGTTTTTATCAATTTCAAAAGTTTTATCCTGATGATTCTGCTTGTCTTAATCAGATTATGATGTCTCGTTATGGTGGTACTTCTCTGGATTGCCCCAAGTGTAAGATCTATGGAAAGTTCTATCTTATGAGTAAGGAACGAGGCTATGTCTGTGAACATTGCGGCCATCACCTCCATCCTTGTGTCGGAACTCCTATGGAAGGTTCCAGGACTCCTCTCCAGAAATGGTTCTTTGCTATGTATCTCTTTGCTAATTCCCGTTCGGGAGTCTCGGCCAAGGAACTTGAACGCCATCTTGGAGTTACCTATAAATGTGCCTGGCGTATGGGTCATAAGATACGAGAGTATATGGCAAAGGTGGACAAGGAAATGCCTCTTGACGGCGATGTAGAAGCCGATGAGACCTATGAAACGTGCTGGAACTAGAGGACGGGGAGCAGACGGAAAGACCATAGTCTTTGGCATGGCGCAACGTGAGGGAGACATAATGGCCAAGGTCGTTCCAAATGTGAAGAAGAGAACTCTTCAGCCTCTTATCGAAGAGAACGTAAGATCAGGCAGTACTGTTCATACCGATGAGCTGCGTTCCTACAAGGGGCTAGACAGAATAGGCTTTGAACACAGAACAGTTAATCATGGTATAGGCCAGTATTCAGATGGCGACTGCCATGTTAACACGCTTGAAGGGTTCTGGGCGAGACTGAAGCTTTCGATACGCGGGACTCACGTTCACGTTTCCGGGAAGTATCTTGAGAGATACGTGAAGGAGTTTGAGTATCGTTACAATCGCCGTCGTGAGCCTTATCTGATCTTTGCTGATCTGATGACGAACCTCTAGACATTAGGTCTACCAGGTAATTGAATCTTTCCATTCCTGTACTCATGAGACGATCCGCCAACTCTTTATGAATCCTTGTTTAAACTTGGCAATGATTTGCTCGTTTCTTTTAAATACAAAGAGAAGACTATCTTCTTTTGTATTATTAGGTTCATCCAGCGTGTCAGCGATTATTTCCTCTGTAGTACCATCGGAGAAAAAGACCTTAAATTTTGCTTCTGCCTCTTTCTTTATAGTTGGTGTCATGAAGAGAAATATATCACTCTTCTACGAGAGTGCAAGTACCAAGCTTGCCATCTGCATCACACTCATTTCCAAGATAATCTCCATCCTCATAATAGTCTACACAGCCTGAACCTCTAACAGTTCCTGATCCATGAGTAAATCTCTGGCAGTTATAAAGACCAGGTTGAACATTATCATTCGCAAGACATAAAAGACCACGTGATACAACCCATTCACCTGTTTCTTCTCGATCTGCAAATCCACTACAATCATCAAAGTAGTCCCGAGCTTCCGAGTAAGCTACTCTACTTAGAGTGGCTGAAAATGTACCATCGAAATTGAAGTGTATACTATCTGCACCACCACCACGACACTCCCATACATAGCCTTCCGGGGTTACTAGGTGCTCAGGATGAGATCCTGCGGGCAACATCGCATCTCCAGGGTAACACTCGTATCCTTCCTCATACTCATAATCCTCGAGGTCACTAATCAGATCATCCAGTCCTCCACAACTGGCAATAAGAAATGGTACTAGAAAAAAAGCAAGTTTATACACGGGGATCTCCTTGAATTTTGGAGTTACAGTGGCACAGCAGGGTGCCTCGGCAGAATTGGTGCCGGGTCCTGTTGACATCAGTACGATTCTGAAGTTCCGCTTATTTCCTGGATAGGTATTGTATTGCACGGAAACCCGGCAGAGCGGGTTCGTACCAATGTCAACATTTCGACTATATCACTGTGTAGCTGGAAAAAGCAACCAGTTTATCTATCAGATACTTTTTTACCTCTGAATATTAAGAGGGCAAGTAGTATAATTGTTGGAAGGAGAAGTCGGATTTGGCCAGGAACTTCAAAGTAATGAAAAAGAGAGCTGGTAAAGAATCCAAGGAAAATAGCTATTAAATTTGGAACCAATCTTACAACAACACGTCTATAGAGAAAAGAATCTTTTGGGTAATGATCAGCTACATGACTTCTCACTCTTCTAAGAAGAATAAGAAACATTGCTATGATAAATATACTGCCAGGTATATTAAGTCCAAAAAGCTGATTAATCACTTCGAGGACTCCTTCTGCAAGGAGTAATTCTTCCAGAAATTTAAACACATGGTCATTCTATATTTGCCTCCTTCTTATGTCAAGGGTATAATAGCGTTTGGTTATGTTGACGACCGACCGTGATTTTAACTACGTCGCAGAATGGACGCCGCTACAACTCTGGAGTGCCTCATAATCTCGAGGCTGGGAAATTCAGGTGAAATCACGGCTGTTGACCCTCAAAACCCTCCCATATCCTATCTGGTGAGAAATGCGGGCTAGGGGAGTCGAAGATAGCGGGTTTCACTGAGGCGCATTCTGTGTCGCGGATCAGACAGGGTTGTTCTTTCTGTCCTCGGTGATTTCTCCATCCTTCAGGGTTATGACTCTTTTTGAGTGGGAAGCTATGTCTTCTTCGTGAGTTATCATTACTATGGTTTTTCCCTGTTCGTTAAGGCCCCTGAATATCTTCATTATTTCATAGCTTGTCGCCGTATCCAGATTTCCGGTAGGTTCGTCTGCGAGTATTATCCTTGGGTCATTTACAACAGCCCTGGCTATCGCGACTCGCTGCTGCTGTCCCCCGGATAGCTGGTTTGGAAGATGATCCTCTCTCTGTGCTAGTCCCACGAGAGAAAGAGCGTCGGATGCGAGCTTACTTCTTCTTCCTCCCCCCATGCCGGAGTAGACAAGCGGCAGCTCCACGTTTTCAAGAGCGGTTGTTCTCGCCAGCAGGTTAAAGTTCTGGAAGACAAAGCCGATCTTCGTGCTTCTTATCTCCGCTTTTTCATCGCTTTCAAGTTCCATTATGTCGGTACCGTCAAGCAGGTAGTTTCCCCGGCTTTGAGTGTCGAGACAGCCGAGTATGTTCATAAGGGTGCTTTTGCCGGAACCGGAGGATCCCATGATGGCGACGAATTCTCCCTGTGCGATTTCAAGGTTTACTGAACAAAGGGCATTCACCTCGACTTTCCCGTTCGAGTAGGTTTTGCCGAGGTTTTCAAGCTTGATTACCAGAGGTGTCATCAGAATCTCTTCGGCTGTGGAAGCGCGAAGCCCGGCCCCTTGTTCTGCGCGCCGGAAATCGTGTACTCAACCACTATGGGATCCCCTTCTGTGAGCGGACCTCCCGTGATTTCGGTGTGAAAATCGTCGCTTATCCCGGTCTCTATTCCTACGGCAGAGAGCTTTTGCTGCTTGATGATCCAGACGTTCTCTCCGGTTTCGGGCGCGGCCGCGGCGGATTTCGGCGGGATGAAGCGCAGCGCAGCCGTCGGAATCTTGAGTACGTCCTTTTTCGTCGATATGACTATCCTGACCTCGGCTGTCATCCCGGGTTTAAGCTCAAGTGAGGAGTTCTCCACAAGGCACGTAACGTCATAGGTGACCACATCGTTCTTTACGTTCGGGGAATTTGACACCTGCTCCACCTTAGCGCTGAAATTTTTCTCCGGGAAGGCGTCAACCCTGAAAATGGCATCCTGACCTTTCTCTATTTTTCCTATGTCGGCTTCGCTCACGTTTGAGACGAGGTGAAGAGTCCGTGGGTCCTCCGCGAGCACATAAAGGGGTCCGGGTTTGTCAGGGTGTATCTGCTCGCCGATTATGATGTTCTTTTCAAGAACCACGCCATTAAGCATGGAGGTAATGCGTGTCGCCTCGAGTTTTCTCTGTGCCGATTCCAGATCGCCTCGGGCCTTTTCCCGGGCCGCGACCGCCATGCTGTGCTCGGAAAGAGACCTGTTGAATTCTTCCCGGGAAATAAGCTCCTTTTCGTAGAGTCTTTTGTTTGTCTCATGAGAATTGGTTGAGATTTCAAGGTCTGTTACAGCTTTTTTAAGAATTTCCTTGAAGTATTCGACATCTCCCTGAAGCCCTTCAGGCTCTTCCAGAAGGGCGAGAACCTGGCCTTTGCTGACTTCATCGTTAACCCCGGCGCGGATCTCCTTTATCGTTCCATTTATATGTGAATATATCCTTGCTTCCTTTGTCGGTTTTAAGGTTCCCGAGGCTCTTACCAGGGAAGTTATGTCTCCCCTCTCGACTTTCTGCGTCACGTACTCTATCTCGCCTTTTTCTTCCCTGAGGAAGACGAAGTACGCGGCTATGACCACCACGGCGGCGAGTGCATAGAGAATTTTCGGGTTGGAAAGATTTTTCATGGTATCTGTTTTCCGCAGAGGCTAAGCAGCCTGAGTCTTGTTATTTTATAGTCATATATGGAGTTTTTGTAGTCTGCTGCTGCTTTTTCGTAAAGCGCCTGCGCCCGGGCAAATTCTATTTTTGAAGCGCTTCGCGACCTGTATCTTTCCTCCGCAAGACTCAGGTTCTTCTCCGATATTGATTCTGAATCCCTGAGTATCCCTATTTTCTTCTCAAGGTGTCCAAGTTCCATGTAGAGCTCTCCCACAGAAAGAATGATGCGGTTTCTGAGAAGTTCGGCCTGCGCCTCGTTTCTTGTGAGTTCCGCGTTTGACTGGTTCATTCTTGCGAATCTTGAGAAGCCCTCGAAGATGGGAATCTTTACGCCCACTCCTGCGATAAAAGCCGGCGTTTCTGCCCCTTCTCCTTCAAACCTGTACGCTGCCCTGCCGAATATTGACGGGAGAAACTTCCCCCTGTTCTCCGCTATCGAGGCTTTTATGCTGCCCCGCTCAGCCGTAAGGCTCTTTATCTCGGGGTTTTTGGAAAGGGCGGCGCTCACAAGGTTCTCTCTGGTTTCGCTCACCTTCTCATAGGAAAGATCCTCGCTTACGTCGAACTTTGCCAGTGAGGAATCGTTCATCAGGTGTTTCAGATGGAGCATGGCCAGATCGTGGGAACTTTCCCTTGACGCAAGTTCGAGTCTTGCCTGCTGCAGGTCGATCTGCGCCTGGCTCAGCTGCTGGGTGGATTTCTTCCCGACCCCGAAAAGCTCTTCTGTTTTCTCAAGGAGCCATTCCCTGCGTTTAATGTTAGTGGTCGCTTCCGCAAGGCGGTTTTTCTCGGAAAGCGCTCTGTAGTAAGCAATGTGAACATCACGCACAAGCGCGGTCTCGGAACCCCCAAGCGAATACATCGCGGATTCAAGGGAATGTTCTCTCGACTTTACCCTGGCTTTTGTCTTTCCAAAGTCCCATATCATCTGGTCGACGTAAAAACCTGATTCCCTGCCGACAAACGGCACCACGAGCTTTCCGCTGAGCTGAGGATAAAACGGGGATTTCGTCTGCCTCAGGATCGATCTTGAGATATCAACCTCGGAACGTGAAATCCGAAGTTCGGGGTTGTTGGCAAGCGCTATTTCGACGGCTCGCTCAACAGGGATTATTTCCTGCGCCCATGCCGTATGGGAGAGCAGAAGCAGTGAACTTAGAAAAAAAAAGAGCTTTTTCGGTATACTCATCTGTGTGGCAACCGCCGTGTGCCGCTTGAGCGAGGATGAAGAAGAAAATCCCTAAAGACCAAACGCCTCTCGGCGTGTATGTCCATATCCCCTATTGTCTTACCAAATGTCCTTATTGTGATTTTAACTCTTATGGGACTAATGGCAACTTTCCCGAAGACGATTACATACGAGCACTTGAGCGGGAAATTGAAAGCTTCGGGGGCATTATTCGGGGCAGGGAGGTAAGTACCGTGTTTCTCGGCGGAGGAACCCCGTCGCTTCTGAGAGCCTCAAGCGTGGCGGCGGTAATGGAAAAGCTGGCCTCGGTTGCGTCTTTTTCGCCCGGGGCCGAAGTGAGCCTAGAAATGAATCCAAAAACAGCCGACAGGGAGAAACTTGTTTCCTTCAGACGTGTGGGCGTAAACAGAATAAGCGTCGGGGTGCAGTCCTTCTCGCAGAGAAAGCTTGATTTCTACGGCAGGCACACGACCCCTGGTGACTGCGTGCGCGCGCTTGGGGATGTGCGTGAAGCCGGTTTTAGCAACTTTAACATTGATCTTATATACGGAAGCTCAAAGGAGACCCAGGAAGAGTTTGAGAACGATATACGCAGCGCCTTGAGTTTTTCTCCGACACATATATCCGCCTACTGCCTTACGATTGAACCCGGCACCGAATTTGCGACGCTTTGGCGCAAAGGGCAACTTTCTCTTCCTGATGACTCGGTTCTGGTTGAGTTCATGCGGAGGGCACGGGAGATTCTCGAGGCAGAGGGGTACGGCAATTACGAAATATCGAATTTTGCCCTGCGTGGCTACGAGTGCAGGCACAACCTCATTTACTGGAACTGTCATGATTACTTGGGCGTGGGTGCCGGGGCCCATTCGCATATTCGCTCCGAGGGAGGAGGAGGGTGGGGAAAAAGGTGGTCGAACATAAGGAATCCCGAACTTTACATGAAGCGAGTTGTGGGGGACGGAAATGCCGTCTCTGCTTCCTACGATATATCGCGGACAACGGCCCTTGAAGATACTCTTCTTATGGGTCTTCGGCTGAGAGATGGTGTAGAAATTGAAGACGTAAAGAAACGCTTCGGCTGCGAACTTGAGACCTCTGGCCTCCAATACCTTGAATCTGATGGCTTTATTCTCACCGACGGCGGCCGTCTCAGACTAACTGCGAAGGGAACGGTCTTCACCGATGAGTTGATTGCGAAGATGTGTGGGGTTTTCACTGATTTTACAGAGATGTAATTTTGTTTGTCTTCCTTTTAAGACCCCGACCTGAGGACTCAAGGTTTTTTTGGTAAGTCCCAAACAATTTCCAGGGAACTACGAAGATACAATCAGCAGACGGTCGTTTCGCTTTTGTAACGGACGTGCATTGTGTCCGAACATCCGCTTAAAGTTTGCGACCTGTTCTGCGCTCGCCTCAACTGCGTCCGGAAAAATGAACCAGTGTACTCCTTCACTGCAGGGAGGGGTGGTGAGTGATCCCTTGTAGTGGAAGTAGCCGGTGGTCGCCGTTGGCAGTATCGCAGATGCATCCACTGTTGTGCCGGCAACATCAATTTCTGTTCCTGCATCGGTCGGTACGTTGTCAAACACAGCAGCAAGGGCATGGTTCTGTGTGCCTGTTTCAATCATAACGCCGACCACTGCCAGTACGCCTGCCGGGTTTTTGTGTACGAAATGTGCCTCCATCGGCGTGTGCGAACCATCAAAGGCGTGTTCGCTCGGAACGTGAAAGTGAAACTGCAGCAGTTCGTAAATTTCACCTGCCGCAGTCAGTGTGCTGCCGGGTGCGTAATTTACCTGGAGAGTGTGTCCGGTGTTCAGAATCTTAAGAGAACAGGGCTTATAATCAAACTTCAGTGCCGGCCCCTTAACGGGAAAGGCACCGGTGATGTCAATCGGCGACTGCATGCGTCCTAAAGAGCAGGCCGCGTAATCCGGCGAGAGCGAGCCCCAGTTATCGGGACCTTTATCTCCTGTATAACCCCAGCAACTCAACCCAGTCCTCCAAAACTCATTACTTGTGGCACTTTTCTCCAATCGTGATATAGCCGATTGTGATTTCAACACACGGTTTTATATGCTGTGCTGCAGATTTATCTTCTGAACAGTGTCATCTTGATTGTCGCACTACAAAATTTTACAAAGGCAATTTAACCCATGCTCCGACAGGTTTCAAACAGATCCGGTTAGAACCTTCTTAAATCCGGTGCTTTTTTCTGTTCCAAACGGAATTTTCAGCTATCGTAACGACTTTCTCTTCTTTAGTTCTTTATGGTCTGGTAAATATTTCGTATGCCGAGTAATGACTTCGTATGAAAGGTCTGTGAAGTGTTTTGATACTATATCACTTGCTTCGTCAGGGTAATGGCGGGATAACTCAGAGATCAGCCAGCCGATAGCCGTTTGAATGAATCTTTCATTCTCTTTTACTAGGGAAGCTATGTTTCTTTTTATGATCGCCAGGTGCTTGCTTTTTTTGGCCGAACCCCTGAAGGAAACTATTGATGACCTTCTTTGCCAGAGGTTGTCGCTTTTGTACCAGGAACCTATTTCTTGCGCGACTTTATCTTCTGACCTCATTATAAAGGGATCAAGAACTCGAATGCAGAACCAGTCGGTGGTTGACCAGTCGTGGAACGCTCCCTGCTTGTACAGTCGATTGAAGTTTCTCAGCAGCAAATCGGCCGTGACTGGGCGCAGAAGATATTTCTGTATGTAGAGGATTCCGGCAAATTCATCTTCCGCCTTCTTCTCTCTGATCAGGGTGCAGGCTATCTCCATCTGTTCTTTAAGAGCAAGGCTGTCAATCCCCTCATCAACTCTCCAGCTACTGACGATCTTCGCTACCACGGGAGTCTTTACTCCCCTGTAAGAGATGGCGTTTTTCAGATAATCCTCAAACCACTTCCTTGTCTTTTCGTCCGAGGCTTCTTCAAGTCTTGTCTGCAGTTCTTTTATATGGTTCAAAAAAACTCATATCTTTGAAGTTTGGCGGTAGGTGCCCCCGCAGCACATCCGCTTGCTGCGTAAGGAAGATGTTTTGTTTCCCTAAAGAAAATCTGATGACTGTTGCCACTAAAACCAAATATTCAAAGGGCGACTTAGAAAAATTCCAGCGAACATAAAAACCAAGACGTTTTCTGGTGAGGATATTGGTGCATCTTAAGTCAACTTCTAGGCTTGGTAGTTACACTTCCAAATTGGAGTTCATCAGGAAATCCCTGTAGAATCTTTTAATTCTTTTGCTGGTAAATTTCGAATTCAGTATTCCTCTGCAAACTTTTTTCATAGTTTCGCATGAGGCATCTTCCTGAGCCATCCATCTCTTTTTTCCTTTAGATTTCTTTTGCAAATGTCGTCTAATAGAATCAACTGGTATTGTCCTTGCTTTGGCGTAATAGATATAACTCTTACGGGTAATAAAGCTGTGGTCCCCTATATCCAGCACGAATTTTTCCCCTACGGAGTTAGAAGTGATTCCTATGATCAGGACTCGTTCATTCACAGGATCAGTGATAACAAAGTGCAGATGTTCCTCTTCCTCCGCGAGGATAAAGGTTTTGCCACGGCTACACACAATTTTCCCCTGGTTTATTCAAGCCCAGCTTCGTAAAGGACACGTATCAGCCTTTGCTGGCTCTCCAGAGCATCTGCTCCTTTCTGAGCTTCCTTTTTACTGTATCCAAAGCCTTTAAGGAGCAAGGTCCTATAGGAAATTGGTTCTGAAGAGCCCCTCGGATCTTCCCACTCTTTGCAGTATCTGTGGGTATAATCAACCATATCCCATTCATCCCTTGAAGCGTGTTTCTTCCATAAATCCTTCAGGATTCCGATTATAGATACACTTAGCAAATCAAGGTCTTCGAATTCGTAATTCCTTGCTAGAGAAACTCTATGATTTTCCTTTGGAGATACCCACTTGTCCCAGCCGTTATTAGGTTTTCTGTATCCTTGCATGAAATCCAAAGTTCTGCTAAGAATCGGGCCATTGTCCATAGATACTAACTCATCTCCAAGGACAAGCTCTCTGTTTGTTTGAATAGAAGTTCTTTCAGCCAGATATAACAACTTCATCAACTTAAGATGAGGCATCTCCTGACCCCTTTGATTCTGCTTGTTTATAAACCATGCGGATATCTGCCCCGCGATTTCTATATCAAACATTTTCCCTCTTTCCTCCCGTTCTAATACCGTCGCTCATAAACCCGGTTCAACCAAGACGTAAATTAAACTGCAATCTTATCACACCTAAATTGCAGTATGATAAACAATGCCTAGGCTGCTACGCTGTAGAAAGTAACACCATAAATATAGCAGACTATATGAAATAAATGAACATCGAATCCGAGCGAAAGTGAATGCCTGACCCCCTTTTTCTTCTTCCTCAAAGCAGATCTTAACACGTCAGGAATTTTTCTGTCAAATGACCTGGGAGAGTTTTTAACATTTCTGAGGCACGCATTATTGCGATGTCAGGTGTCGCACTCCAGGTAGTGTCTTTCCCCTTCCGATTCGATGTAGAAGCCTTTTTCGTCTTCTTCTGTGTATCTGGTCAGTTCGTAATATGCGGCCCGAAGCAGCCTTGCCCTGAACTTCCCGTTTTTTACATTTACATAAGGTATGTTGCCTCTTGTTACTGTGAGAGTAGTAAAATCAAGCTTTTCCCGGGATTCGTCGTTTAACCTTGCCGAAAAACCGTCTTTTGTCCTAAGCACCATCGTGACGACAAACGGTGTGTCCTCGCATTCAACGTAAACCCTTCTTCCAGCTTCCTCGACGAAGAGCCTTCCGTCGGCGTCGATGTCAAGATTCCTGTTGTTCTCAAGGTATGTCCACCTGTGGGTTATTCTTATCCCGTCGTGAAACCACCTGCCTCGGCTGTCTATGAATATCCTGGGTTCCTTGCTCGCTCGTCTGTTTTTCATATTCCGATGGTCTTGACTACAACCCTTTTTCTTCTTCCGCCGTCAAATTCGCCGTAGAATATTTCCTGCCAGGGGCCGAGGTCAAGGTCCCCTTCCGTCACGGGAACCGTCACCTGGTGGTGCATGAGGAGATTTTTCAGGTGGGCGTCGCCGTTGTCTTCCCCGGTGCGGTGATGCCTGTAATCTTCCCTGAAGGGGCAGAGGCCTTCAAGCCACTCCCAGATGTCCTCGAAAAGCCCCTGCTCGAGGTCGTTTACGAATACAGAAGCCGTTATGTGCATCGCGGACACGAGGACAAAACCCTCGGTTATGCCGCTTTGCTGCACGATCCGTCTTACCGTTGAAGTTATATGAATGAATTCCCTTTTTTTGTCCGTGTTAAACCACAGATACTCGGTGTGAGATTTCAATATCCGCCTCCTTGCTCTTTTTCCTGTAACTATACTTTGTCCGTCGCGGGTTTTCTTCGGTTCTGTTTATTTTTCGGGGATTTGTTGTACCCTATGTTTTCTTTTTAGTTATGAAGAATGCCTGCGTCAGTTTGGTTTGCGGGTTTTTCCAGGGGATTTAACAAATGAAAATAGCCGTTATAGGAACGGGTTACGTGGGTCTTGTCACGGGAACATGTTTTGCCGGAAGTGGAAACAACGTTGTGTGCGTTGATATAGACGAAAGCAAGATCGAGAGCCTTCGCTGCGCCGAGGTTCCGTTTTTCGAGCCGGGACTTGACAAGATGGTGCGCGCAAACATAGACGAGGGAAGGCTTTGTTTTACCACGGACATAGCTTCGGCGGTGAGGGAGTCATTCCTGATATTCATCGCGGTCGGAACCCCCCAGGCCCCCGACGGCGAAGCGGATATCTCCTCCGTTCTCGAAGTGGCGAGGTCAATAGGAGAGAATCTTGACGGCTACAAGATAATTGTGACCAAAAGTACGGTTCCGGTGGGCACTACCGAGAAGGTTCGCGACACAATTAAGTCTCTCACTGACCAGGAATTCGGCGTGGCGTCAAATCCCGAGTTTCTCAAGGAAGGAGCGGCGATTGAGGATTTTCTCAAGCCCGACAGGGTGGTGATAGGAGTTGAGGACGAAAGAGTGGGTTCGGTTCTGAGGGAACTTTACTCCCCCTTCATGAGGTCAGCCGACAGGACGATCGTGATTTCCATACGGTCTTCTGAAATGTCGAAGTATGCCTCAAACGCGATGCTTGCCACCAGGATATCGTTTATGAACGATATAGCTAATCTGTGCGAACTGCTGGGAGCCAACGTCTCGGAGGTGCGCTCGGTAGTGGGTTCTGACTCAAGGATAGGCAGGTATTATCTCTACCCGGGAGTCGGATACGGGGGGTCGTGTTTTCCAAAGGACGTGAAAGCCCTTGAGAGGATGGCCCGCGATGTCAGCTACGAACCCGGGGTGGTAGCTGCGGTTGACCGCGTGAACGTGGCACAGAGAGAGAGGTTTTTTGACAAGATGGCCGGATTTTTCGGCAGCCTCGAAGCAAAGAGGGTAGCGGTGTGGGGAATCTCGTTTAAGCCCAATACCGATGACATAAGAGAGGCTCCGTCACTTTACGTGATAGAGAGGTTGCTTGAGGCTGGATGCTCGGTCGCGGTACATGACCCAGCAGCAATGGAAAACGCAAGAGCCGTTCTCAAAGACAGTGTGGATTACTTCGAATCCTACTACGATGCCTGCAGGGACGCTGACGCCCTCGTGGTTCATACGGAATGGAGCCAGTACAGACAGCCGAATTTCGAGAGGATAAAGGAACTGATGAAAACTCCGGTGATATTTGACGGAAGAAATATTTACGATCACATGAAGCTTGAGGCCATGGGAATCAGGTATTTCGGAATCGGGAGATCGTGAAAGCGCAGCGGGAGGGCTTTTAACCGTCATGAACATAATTGTTTCGGGTTGCGCGGGGTTCATAGGGGCCAGAGTGTGCGAGTTTCTCCTTAAGCGGGGGGATTGCGTTTTCGGACTCGATAACATGTCCGATGCTTACGACGTTAGACTCAAGCATCACAGGCTTGAAACTCTTTGCGAGCTTGAGGGATTCAGTTTTTTCAAGTGCGATATATCGGAGAACCCCGGGCTTCTTTCTGTATGCGAGGAAATAAGGGGTTTTTGCGAGGGCGGTAAAATTGACTGCGTTATTAACCTCGCGGCCCGCGCCGGGGTTCGCCAGAGCATCGAGAACCCATGGATATATTATTCTACCAACGTGACGGGGACTCTGAATCTCCTTGAGTTCTGCCGCGAAGAAGGAATAGGCAAGTTTGTGCTCGCTTCGACTTCAAGCGTTTACGGGGAAAACGAAATTCCCTTCAGGGAGGATATGAAGACCGATTATCAACTTTCTCAATACGCATCCTCAAAGAAATCGGCTGAAGGGCTTTGCTCGGTTTACAACTCTCTTTACGGAATAGACATCTCGGTGGTTCGCTACTTTACGGTTTACGGCCCCGCGGGGCGACCTGACATGAGCGTTTTTCGGTTCATAAAATGGATAAACGAAGGAGAGGAAATAATAATACTCGGCGACGGAGAACAGAAAAGGGACTTTACCTACGTTGACGATATCGCGGCGGGCACTGTCTTGGCGATAAGGAATCTGGGGTTTGAGATAATAAACCTCGGAAGCGCGGCTTCTGTCTCGCTCAACGAAATCATAGACCTCATAGAGCGCAGGACTGGCAAAAAAGCTAAAATCATCTCCAACCCTCCGCATCCCTCCGATATAAGGGCTACACTGGCAAGCGTAGACAAGGCGAAAAGAGTTCTGGACTGGGAGCCTTGCTTTGATATCGATACCGGCATTCAGAACTCGCTCAGGTGGTATAATGCCAACGAGGCTTTCGTGCGGAGTATAGAAGTTTGATGCGCCCTAGGAGCTTTGGGGAGACTGCATGGCTATTGACAGACCCCGTAGGTTTTTTATAAGATTAAAACTTATTTTATGAGCAGGATAACAACTTATGGCTAAATCCCTTGTGATAGTCGAATCTCCTTCAAAGGCGAGAACAATAAAGAAGTATCTAGGCCGGGATTTCCGCGTGGAAGCTTCTTCGGGTCATCTCGTGGATCTTCCGAGCAGCAGTCTCGGGGTGGATATCCAGAACGATTTCAAGCCCAAATATACCGTCATAAAGGGCAAGACAAAGTATCTTGAGAATCTGAAAAAAGCTTCGCGGGACGCGGAAAAAGTCTACCTCGCCTCCGACCCGGACAGAGAAGGGGAAGCAATCGCGTGGCATATAGCTAACCGCCTTAATCTCTGGGATAAGGTTCACAGGGTCCTTATACATGAAATAACGGAAGCGGGGATCAGGGACTCAATGAGCAGACCGCTTGCGATTAACACAGACCGCTTCGAATCTCAGCAGGCAAGAAGAATTCTTGACAGGATAGTCGGCTACAAGGTGAGTCCTGTTCTCTGGAAAAAGGTTAGAAAGGGACTGAGTGCCGGGAGGGTGCAGAGCATTGCTCTCAGATTTGTCGTTGACAGAGAGAGGGAGATTCAGAATTTCAAACCGCGGGAATACTGGACACTCGATGCGCTTGTAAGGAGAACCGAGGACCCCGATGAGGATGCCTTTACCTCCTCGCTTCACACCTTCCGGGAAAAAAAGGCAAAGATCGAGAATGCAGAGCAGTCAGAAGAAATAGTTTCTGCGCTTTCCGGGAAGGATTTTGTCGTAGGAACGATCGAAAAGAAAGAACGTAGAAGAAAACCGCTTCCCCCTTTTATAACCAGCACCCTTCAGCAGGATTCCTCGAAAAAAAACCGCTTCTCAGTCAAAAAGACGATGCTGGTTGCTCAGGGACTCTACGAGGGCGTTGAACTTGGAAGCGAGGGGCCGGTAGGACTTATAACCTACATGAGAACCGATTCGGTGAGGGCTTCTGATAACGCCGTAGCTGAAGCAAGGGGATTCATATCCGAGAATTACGGAGTGGGTTACATGCCGAAGCGTCCCAATATCTTCAAGGTAAAGAAATCCGCACAGGATGCCCATGAGTGTATAAGGCCCACTTTTCCTTCGAAACGGCCGGAAGACCTCAAGAGGTTCCTAACCGACGATCAGTACAGGCTTTATTCCCTTATATGGAGAAGGTTCATTGCCTCGCAGATGTCCCCCGCCGTATACGATCAGACTCGTGTTGACATCATGGCCGGCGAAGCCGTTTTCAGGGCCACGGGCAACGTGATGAGATTTCCGGGTTTTACCGCAGCTTACGAGGAAACCAAGGAAAGAGAAGAAAACAACAGATCAAATGAGAATTTGAAAAAAGACGATGACAAGCGGCTTCCCCAGCTTTCCGAAAAAGATCTCCTTTCTCTTCTAAAACTTGATCCTAAGCAGCATTTCACCCAGCCTCCTCCGAGATATTCGGAGAGCTCCCTTGTTAAGGAGCTTGAGGAAAAGGGCATAGGAAGACCTTCTACCTACGCCTCGATACTCTCGACGATACAGGACAGGGGATACGCCGAGCGTGAAAAAGGCAGGTTCGTTCCGACCTCCCTGGGTTTTTCCGTGAACGATTTTCTGGTGGAAGGGTTCCCGGGGATAATGAACGAGGAGTTCACTGCCCAGATGGAAAACGATCTTGACAGGGTGGAGGAAGGTGAAGTTCACTGGGTTGAGCTGTTGCGGGGCTTCTACGATGGGTTTTCAAAAAGCGTGACTAGGGCCGAGGAGGAAATCGAGGGGCGCAAGTTGGAAATTCCAACCGATATAGAATGCGACAAGTGCGGAACCAAGATGGTTATAAGGGAAGGGCGCTACGGGCAGTTTCTTTCCTGCTCTGAATACCCTGAGTGCAAGAACGCGAAGGATTTCACCAGGGCGGAGAACGGGGAGATCGTAGTCGGGAAAAAAGCCGATCCCGAGACTCCGACCGATATTGAATGCGATAAGTGCGGGGCCCCTATGGTAATAAAAGAGGGGCGCTACGGGCAGTTTCTTTCCTGCTCAAGGTATCCTGACTGCAAAAATCCCAAGGAATTCACCAGGGAAGAGGGCCAGATAGTGGTAAAGAAAAAAGAGGCCCCGCAGGTACGGGAAGACATAAAATGTGTAAAATGCGGCAAGCCCATGGTGGTTCGCAACAGCCGTCGCGGGCGGTTTCTCGGCTGCAGCGGCTATCCGAAATGCAGAAGCACCCTTAATCTTGATAAGGACGGGAATGTGGTGAGGAAAGACGCCGAGGTGGAAAAAGCCTGACTGTCATGCGGGACGAGCTGGAAAAATTTCTGATTCGTCTTGAAAAACCCCTTGATTTTGTCTCTAAGAATAATTTTTCAAACCTTGACAAGGTGCCGGAACTCGGGGAGAACGTGAGAAAGATTTCAACAAAACTTCTCACGGAAAATTTCCCGGAACAGATAAAAAACGAGATAACATCTCTTAGGAACTCTTTTTCCGGTTTCGGTGACCTTGCGCGCCGCGACAAGATCAGAAGAATATCCTTCGCCCTCGGCGTTGTCCGCGGCATAAGGCGCGCTTCGGTCCGGCTGCCGGAATCTGAAGCGCCCGAGCGTCCTCGCGCCACGCGCCCTCGTTCTGAAAAAAAGCCCGAAGGTTTCCTCCAAGAGATAACATATATCCCCGGCGTCGGGCGCAAGGCCGCCGCCTTGCTTGAGAAAAGATCTGTCCGCACGGTCTACGATCTTCTTTTCTACTGCCCGAGAAAATACGATGACCGAAGAAACATAGCCGAGATGTGCGAACTGCTTCCCGGAGGGGAATACACGGTGCGCGGCTGCGTTGTTTCCCTGGGGGAGATAAGAAACAGGAAGAGAAGCTTTTTCCAGGTCACGCTCTCCGACGGAACGCAGAGGCTCGGACTTTTGTGGTTTAACTACAATCCACGCTACCTCAGGGGGCTTTTCCGCAAAGGAATGCATTTTATAGTTCACGGCAAAGTCTCTGCTGCTTCCGGCAAAAGATCTCTCCAGATGATCCACCCTCTTCCTCAGGATATAGAGGTAATAGAGAACGAAGAGGATATAGGGAACCCTCTTCAGTTCGGAAGAATAGTTCCCGTCTACCCGCTTACAGAAGGTCTTACGCAGAAAAAACTGAGGGAGCTAGTGAGAAACACTCTTGACAGCCACGCGCGGAGTTTCGAGGGACTGATTCCACAAGAGATATGCGAGAAATATGACCTTGTGGAACTTCCCGAAGCGCTTGAGCAGGTGCATTTTCCGCCCGGCGATCTTCCGCCCGTTGATTTTGACGATCCGGGGTCAGTCGCGGGCTCGTCTGCCCACAGGACTGTCATCTTTTTCGAGTTTTTCGTCCTTCAGCTGGGGCTTCTGCTTAAAAAACGCAACGTTTCGCAAAGCCACGGCATATCCTTCGATTCTGACTGCCCCCTTGGGCGCAAACTTCTTGATTCGCTTCCTTTCGCTCTTACCGGTGCGCAGGAGAAGGCAGTTTCGCAGATTACAGCCGACATGGTCTCTCCTTGTCCGATGAACAGGCTTCTTCAGGGGGATGTGGGAAGCGGCAAAACCCTGGTGGCTCTTGTCTCCATGCTCAGGGCCGTTTCTTCTGGCTACCAGGCCGCCATAATGGTTCCGACCGAGATACTGGCCGAGCAGCATTCAAGAAATATAAAACGGATGACAGAGGGAATGGGGGTCGAAACGGTGCTTCTTAAAAGCAGGCTCTCAAGGATCGAGAGGGCAGCCATAGAGAAGGATATAGCATCCGGCCGCGCCGATATAGTTGTGGGAACACACGCGCTTATATCTGAAACGGTGGATTTCAAGGCGCTTGGATTCGTGGTGATAGACGAGCAGCACCGCTTCGGGGTGCTTCAGAGAGCGAGCCTTGTACGAAAGGCTACGGCTCCCGATGTGCTCGTAATGACTGCTACGCCCATTCCGAGGAGTCTGGCTATTACTGTCTACGGGGACCTTGAGCTTTCGGTTATCGATGAGCTTCCTCCTTCGAGAAAAAGGGTAAGCACTTTTGTTCTCAGCGATACGCGCAAGAACAGAAAATGGTTTTACGACAGGGTAAAAAAAGAGCTTGCAGAAGGTTCTCAAGCCTATTTCATCTACCCGTTCATAGAGGAATCGGAGAACGAGGATTTCAAGCGGGTAAGGGACGTGAACAGGATGGTGGAGGAACTTCGCGGGGAGTTCTCCGAGTTTCGCGTTTCGTTTATACACGGCAGGATGAAAAGCGAGGAGAGGGAGGAAGTTATGAATGATTTTCTCGCGAGACGCTCCGGCATTCTCGTTTCCACGACGGTTATAGAGGTCGGAGTTGATGTTCCGAACGCGACTGTGATCGTCATAGAGAACGCCGAGCGCTTCGGACTTTCCCAGCTTCATCAGATGAGAGGCAGGGTGGGCAGGGGAGAGCGCGAGTCGGCCTGTTATATAGTGTATTCGTTTGCATCGGGAGAGGATTCCGCCCAAAGGCTTGAGATAATGGGCCAGACTTCAGACGGGTTCAGAATTTCCGAGTTTGATCTTTCACGAAGAGGTCCCGGGGAGTTTATGGGCACAAAACAGTCCGGAGTTCCCGGTTTCAGCTTCGCAAGTCTTATAAGGGATTCTGCGGTGCTGAATGAATCAAGGGATTCTGCCCGTGAGCTTATGCTTGAAGGGGACGATCTCGGAAATCATGAAAAGCTCCTTGGACATGTAAAGATGAAGTGGGGAGAAATGCTTGAACTTGACACGAATTCATAGTGTTTTTTGCGGCTGTTGAGGTTTTCCGATTCGACTGTAGAGCCGTGGAAACTCCAGTCTATACATCATCAATGCGGACAACTGACTTTGGGTTTTAGAGCCAGGGCATCTCCGCGCAGTATTGACTTTTGTTGGCCACAACTGCTTTCATGATACGACATTAAGGGATGGCAGTTGGGCGATTTCTTCACCGTTTTCGCGCTCTGCCAGCCTTAATTCATAGAGCTTTTGCAGATTGAGCCAGAATTCACCTGAAGTTCCAAAAAAACGTCCTAGGCGTAATGCTGTATCGCCGGTGATTTCACGACTGCCGTCTAATATTTCTGCAATGTGCGCAGTTGGCACATTTATTTTTCGTGCGAGTTCATCCGCACTCATGCAAAGGGCGTCTAGGTCTTCACGCAACGTTTCTCCGGGGTGAATTGGATGACGAACCATAATTACACTCCTCAATGGTAATCAACATTTACAGGGCCGGAACTATCATCCGGCCACTCGAAGCAAATTCTCCATTGTGCATTTATACGAATGCTCCATTGCCCTTTACGATTTCCTTTCAATGCCTCAAGACGGTTGCCGGGCCTGTCTAAGTCGCGAATGTCAAGCGCTGCATCAAGCTGATCAAGTTTTCGCGAAGCCGTTCGCTCAAATCCCGAAAAAGCTGCGACTCTGATCCCCCTGTAAAAAGCTTCCGTCTTTTTATCTTTGAAGCTGGTGATCATCGTGTTTCAACATGCAATAATATCAGACCGCAATCCAACTTCAGATTGATATCATGCTTCTTTTGACGCTTAAATCAATTGCTTTGGAACTGACCCGTAGAAAAAACAAGGTGCTGTTCCATTCTTTGACCCAGAAGGGAATCGGCTGAGGGTGTCCTGCTCTGGTTTCCTAAGGGGTGGTACTTGATGAAATTTAATTTGTCTTCTGGGACTTGGCGGTCGTGAAGGCTTTATCCCTCGACAAGAAGTGCTTCGGGATCTTCAATGAGCTCCTTCACTCTCACCAAGAACTGCACCGCTTCCCTTCCGTCTACTATCCTGTGATCGTAAGAAAGTGCTGTGTACATCATAGGCCTTATCACTATGTCCCCGTTAACTGCCACCGGTCTTTGTTCTATTTTGTGAAGTCCTAGTATCGCCACCTGCGGCGGATTCAGTATGGGAGTGCTCATAAGGGAACCGTACACTCCTCCATTTGTTATGGTGAATGTTCCGCCGAAAATTTCGTCAAGCGAAAGGGTATTCGAATTTGCCTTCTCGGCAAGTTCCCTGACCTCTTTTTCTATCTGCGCGAAGGTTTTTCTGTCGGCCTCTCTTATTACAGGAACTACCAGCCCTCCCTCGGCCCCTACAGCTATTCCGATGTCATAGTAGTCTTTGTAGACTATTTCATCTTCCTGGATCTCAGCGTTTATCTCAGGAAACAGCCTGAGTGCTCCGATAGAGGCTTTTATGAAAAAGGATGAAAAACCGAGGTTCACTCCGTATTTTTCCCGGAAGGCGTCTTTTTTTCTCGATCGCAGCTCCATTACGTTAGACATGTCGATTTCATTAAAGGTAGAAAGTATTGCGGCTGTCTGCTGAGCTTCCACAAGACGTCTTGCTATAGTCCTGCGACGTCTCGACATTTTTATCCTCCTCTCCTTGTTAGCGGTAAGCTGTGAGAGGGACGGGAAGACATCTGGCGATACCGGGGTTTCGGAGGTTTTCTCCTCCGGGGGAGCTTCTTGCGGGATTTTTTCTCTGGTTCTCTGAGACTCAAGGTGCTTTTCCACATCATCCTTTGTGATTCTGTTTCCCTCGGGTACGACTTGGGAGAGGTCGACTTCGTTGTGTTCGGCGATATTTCTCGCGACGGGAGTCACACGGGTCTTGGGTTTTTCTTCAGGCTGTTTTTCCTGCGGAATTTCTTCGGCTGGTGGCTGGGGCGCGGCTTCGGTTCTCTTGGGGGCCTCTTCTGTATCCTCTTTGTTTGCGGACACCTCGATACTTCCCAGAATGTCTCCCACTTCGACATCCTCATCGGCCTGTTTCGCTATTGAATCAAGGATTCCCGTTGCTTCGGCGGCGACTTCGAAGTTGGCTTTCTCGGTTTCAAGCTCAACCACGGTTTCCCCGAGTCTTACCTTGTCTCCCTGCTGTTTGGTCCACTTGATTATAGTTGCTTCTATTACGGAATCCCCCAAGTGGGGAACGACGATGTTTTTGGCCATTTTCTCCCTCGCTTGCGCGTTTGTTTCAGATATCCCTGTGCCAGGTTATGCCGCTTTCCTCATTCCCTTCCACTACTTTGTCTATGCTGAACGCCTGTTTTATAAGCAGGTCCTGATTGTATTTGTGCATGGAGGAAAGTCCTTCAGAAGGGCTTGAATAGCGCTTTCTCCCTATATAGCTGAGCGGAAGCCGTTTCTTGATGATCTTTCTTCTGAAAAAAGGCAGCATGTATTTCCAGGCTCCAGCGTTTTGAGGTTCTTCCTGCACCCAGACTACCTCTTCAAGTTTACCATACCTCTCCAAAACGGCGCTTACCTCTTCCTTGGGCCTCGGGTAAAGCTGTTCGATTCTGGCTATTGCAACGTCGGGCGATTTGGCTCTGAGTTCGCTTGAGATCAGATCAACGTATATCTTGCCGCTGCAGAATATAAGCCTTCTTGCTTTTTTTGCCTGTCTTGTGGTCATCGGATCGTCAATTACGGGAAGCCATTTCCCCTCGGATAGATCCTTAAGAGAGGAGTTTACCCTCGGGTTTCGAAGAAGTCCCTTGGGAGTCATGACAATCAGGGGAAGAGGATCTTTTTCAAGCAGCAGGGCTTGGCGGCGAAGCACGTGGAAAAACTGCGCCGAAGTGGTGCAGTTTGCTATCCTTATATTGTATTCGGCGGCTGACATGAGGAATCTTTCAAGCCTCCCGCTTGAGTGGTCAGGCCCCTGCCCCTCGTAGGCGTGGGGAAGCAGAAGAACCAGGGACGGGGTCTGCCCCCATTTCGCCCTTGCCGATACAAGATATTCGTCCACTATGGTCTGAGCCCCGTTTATGAAATCCCCGTACTGAGCTTCCCATATGACAAGGCAGTTTGTTCTCTCGATGCAGTAGCCGTACTCAAAACCCAGGCAGGCGTTTTCGCTGAGAGGACTGTTCTTTATCTCAAACGCCGCTTTTGCCTGCGGGATTTTCTGCAGTGGAATATGGATTGCGCCGTTATGAGAGTCATGCAGCACCGCGTGGCGGTGGCTGAAAGTTCCTCTCTCGCAATCCTGCCCGGTTATCCTTATGGGAATGCCTTGTGCGACTATGGATGCGTAGGCGAGTTCTTCCGCCATCGCCCAGTCAATTGTTTTTTCTTTCGGGTCGTCGAGGATGTTTTTTCTTCTGTCGCGTATCCTGGCGATTTTCGAATTTACCGTGAATTCTTCGGGAACAGAAAGCAGGGAATCGTTTAGCTCGCGCAGGGTTTCGTCGGGAACCTTGGTAACCGTTTTTTTGGCTATCCCCCGTTCCGGGGAGGGCGCCGTTGATTCTTCGGGGGAGTCGTCAGGGGAAATTGATTCGAATTCCTCGGTAATCTTGTTGATATGTTTTTCCTGTAGTTCCTCTACCTTTTCTTCGGAAACCGTGCCTTTTTCTATCAGTTTCTTTGCCCAGATGCTCAGCACCCTGGGATGACTGTCTATCTCCTTGTATATCATGGGCTGGGTGAATCCCGGTTCGTCCGCCTCATTGTGCCCGTACCTTCTGTAGCCGACGAGATCTATAAGGAAATGCTTTTCGAATCTTGATGTGTAGCCGAAGGCCAGGCGTATTGACTCTATGCAGGCAACCGGATCGTCCGCGTTTACATGGACAATCGGTATTTCGAATCCCTTGGCAAGGTCGCTTGCATAAAGCGTGCTTCTGCTGTCGGAAGGAAGCGTGGTGTAGCCAAGCTGATTATTGGTGATTATGTGTATCGTTCCGCCGGCGCGGTAGCCCGGAAGAGCGGAGAGATTAAGCGTTTCCGCGTTTATCCCCTGTCCCATGAATGCCGAATCTCCATGAATCTGTACCGGGATTACGGCTGACGGGTCAAATTGCGGAGAACCTGTAGAGTCGTCGCTTATACCGCATGCCCTCGACATTCCCTGCACTACCGGATTTACCGATTCGAGGTGGCTGGGATTGGGAACCATGGTGATTCTCATGTTTCGGTCGAGCATTTCTCCCTTCGGGATATCGCGTTCCACTGCCTCGTGATATTTTACGTCCCCGGTCCATCCCATATCATCGGCAAAGTCCCTTACAAGAATCGGGTCTTTGAACTTAAGCAGAGTGTACTTATAGTTTTTCTCCATCACGTGGTGCATCACGTTCAGTCTTCCGCGATGGGCCATTCCGAGAATTATCTGGTGTATATCTGCTTTGACGGCGAGATGTATAAGCTCGTTCAGCATCGGCACCAGCATGTCGACGCCTTCTATTGAGAACCTGAATTTTCCGGGAAAGATTCTGTGGAGGAAGGTTTCAAATACCTCCACTTTAGTGAGGGTGTCGAGAAGTTCCACTTCATCTACGGGATTTAGGGGAGGGCGGTAAACGCCCGACTCTATGGCTCCCCTCATCCACCTCCTTTCTTCGGCTTCGTAGATGTGGTCGTAGTTATATCCCGTGGTAGAAGAGTAGATTTTTCTAAGCTTTCTTATTCCATCAAGCGCATCAAGTGAGTTCTGCGAAAGAGGCCATCCGACAAGAGTTGAGGGGAAGTCTCTTAACTCTTCCTCGTCAAGTCCGAATGTTTCGGCGTGCAGGGTGAGGTCTCCGTGAACGGGGCCCTCAAGGGGGTCTATTCTGCTTTCCAGATGGCCGTGCCGCCTGATTGCCTGAGCCATGTTGGCGATGGCGACAGCCTTGGTTACATCCCTTACGGATGACTGCTTGAAGCCGTTTTTCTCGATCTCGGGTTCAATCTCGACCCGCAGAGACGAGTATTTGCTATCGGGTTTCCATCCCTGAAAGATGGTTTTTGTGGCGGGATCAACCGAAGAAGGATCTCTTACGTAGCGTTCGTAGAGATCCATCACATAACCTGAATTGAGCCCGTGAAAGTTTTTCCAGATGTCCATGCCCTTCCGCCTGGTCTGAGCCTCAAACAAGTAGAATCATAGCACAAAAAAATATAAAGCAAACAGGGGTTTTCGAGACTTTCTCATGAATGTGCAATATCTTCAAGGCTCGTCCGGTTTCCTGCTCTGAGAGTTCCCATTAATTTCCCTTTCGCCTCATCGGTGAATAAACCCCGGGTTTCGGGGTTTTTGATCTGCTGAGATGTCCTAAGGTCAATCTCCTGGTTTCCGGGCGATAGTGCTTATTCCCGCTTCAAGGAGCTGCTCCGCAGACACATCAGATGGCGCTTCTGTGAGAGGACAGGACCCTTTCTGGGTTTTGGGAAAGGCTATTACGTCCCTTATCGATTCCTCGCCTGCAAGGAGCATCACAAGCCTGTCAAGACCAAGAGCTATGCCCCCATGCGGGGGAGCTCCGAATTCGAGAGCTTCAAGAAGAAAACCGAATTTCTCCCGTGCTTCATCCTCTCCGATTCCTATTGCGTGAAACACTTTTTGCTGTATGTCTTTTCTGTGAATCCTTATGCTTCCCCCGCCTATCTCCACTCCGTTTAGGACTATGTCATAAGATTTTGAAAGTGCCTCGCCCGTAGAACTGTTGATTTTCTCTACATCTTCGTCCCTTGGGGCGGTAAATGGGTGGTGGACGGCCATGTACCTTTTATCTCTGGTGCTGTACTTAAGAAGCGGGAAGTCCACTACCCAGAGAAATTCAAGTTTTTCTTTATCAATGAGGGAAAGAGTCCGACCGAGACTGAGTCTCACGTTTGACATCACCTGGTTTACCATATCAACCGAATCCGCGCCGAAAAACACTATGTCCCCTGTCTCCATAGAGAGTGTCCCGGCCATCTGTGCGCGTTCCTCATCGCTGAGGAACTTGACTATGGGAGAGTTCCACCCGTCCTCCCCGACCCTTATCCACGCAAGCCCCTTTGCTCCGAGAGAGATAGCGTATTCGGTAAGGTCATCTATTTCTTTTCTTGTGAGCTTTTCGGCTCCTCCTTTGAGGTTAAGCGCCTTTATAGCTCCGCCCTTCTCAAGGGCTCCGCGAAACACCTTGAACTGCGAGTCACGGAATATGGAGGAAATGTCCTTTAATTCAAGGCCGAACCTCGTATCGGGGCAGTCGGTTCCGTACCTCTCCATGGCCTCTTCGTAAGGCATTCTCGAAAAAGGAATGCTTACGTCAATCCCTTTTGTTTGCCGAAGAACTGTTTTTATCATGCCTTCGACAGTTGAGATCACGTCGTCTTCTGAGACAAACGACATCTCCATGTCTATCTGCGTGAACTCGGGCTGGCGGTCCGCTCTTAAGTCCTCGTCCCTGAAGCATTTAACTATTTGGTAGTATCTGTCAAAACCCGAGATCATGAGGGTCTGTTTCAATATCTGGGGCGACTGGGGAAGCGCGTAGAACTGTCCTTCGTTAAGGCGGCTGGGAACGAGAAAGTCTCTTGCCCCTTCAGGCGTCGATTTCGTGAAATAGGGGGTTTCGATCTCGAGAAACCCGTTTTCGTTAAGGTAGCTTCGTATCGAGGCGGCGACCTTGTGGCGAAAGATCATGTTGTCCCGCATCGGGGGTCTTCTGAGGTCAAGGTAGCGGTACTTAAGTCTTAAAAGCTCATCTGCGTTCACTTCGTTTTCTATTAGAAACGGTATCACTTTCGAGGTGTTAAGAACTTTTATCTGTTCGGCCATAACCTCGATCTCGCCGGTTTTGAGGTTCGGGTTTACGGTTTCCTCAGTTCTGGGGTTTACGGTTCCCCTGACGGCGATTACCCACTCATCCCGCAGTTGTTCGGCGGTCTGGTGGATATTCGGGTCGTGCTCAGGGTTAAAAACAATCTGGCAAAGCCCTTCTTTATCGCGCAGATCAACGAAAATCACCCCTCCGTGGTCCCTTCGGGACTGTACCCATCCCATAAGCGTGACGGAACTGTCAACGTGCTTTTTTTCAAGCTCCCCGCAGAAATTCGATCTTTTCCATTCTCCCATAAGTTCAAGCATGAAAACGTGGTTCTCCCGGCAAAAAAGGATTGGCTAATCATACTAGATTGATTTGCATTGGCAAGGGTTTTGCGCCATTTGAAAGAAGGGGCAAGAAGTGATTTTTTGTCTTGTATTTCTAACTGATAAAGATGAGAGTGCGGAGATTTTCCACGCTTTTTTTCTACTTGTTTTCCCCTTCTTTTTTACATACCATTCTAATCTGGAAGGTCGGGGATTTTTCTCCGACACTAAAGTTAAAGGAGTTTCAAACTAATGAGAAAAGGTCTTATCTGTAAAAGGAATTTATTTTTTGCTATAGCTGTCTGTTTCGTTTTTCTTGTAAACGGCTGCGCGGCGACCAGAACCCTTATCGAGAAGAGAAAACTTACCGTTGAAACTAAAATGTCGGAGACGATTTTTCTTGAACCGGTGTCGCCCAAGGAAAGGGTTGTTTATGTTGACATAAAGAATACGACCGACAAGGAACTGTCCGGAATCGAGTACGGAATCAAGGGCAGGATAGCTTCTAACGGTTACAGGATCACGGAAGACCCGGCCGCGGCGACTTTCATTCTTCAGGCTAACATTCTCAAGGTTGGGAAGACCGATCTTGAAGAGGCTAACGCTATGTTCGGAGAGGGTTACCAAGGCGTGGCTGAGGGGGCAGTTATCGGCGGAGTTATAGGGGGCGCCATAGGCGGGGACGTTGACGAGATCAACAAGGGCACCGTTGCGGGCGCTATCGCGGGCGGAGTTGCGGGCTTTCTTTTTGATGCACTTGTCACTGATGATCTTTTCACGATGGTAACGGATATTCAAGTAAGCGAGCGTGTTCAGGAGGGAGAGGTTGTTTATCGGACTGAAGATACCGATGCGTCACAGGGTACCGCGACCCGGACAAAGCAGACTTCAAGCTCCGATAATGTCAAGTGGAAAATCTACAGGACCAGGGTTGTTAGCATTGCCAACAAGGCTAATCTTGACTTTGAGGAGGCGAAACCGCATCTTCAGGCAGGTCTTGAGAGATCCATAGGCGGGATTTTCTAGAAGTTGTGGATTTTGGAGAAGACTGAACTGTTTCAGGTGAGATAATGAGCTTACAGATAGAAGTGCCGAGAGGAAAGATTATTGATTTCTGCGAGCGGTGGCAGATTGCGGAATTGGCGTTTTTCGGCTCTGTTCTCAGAGATGATTTCGGGCCGGAAAGCGGTATAGATGTAATGGTCCGTTTTCACCCGGAAGCCTCCCACACTCTTTTTAGTATGGTAAGCATGGAGGAGGAGTTGAGTGACATTTTGGGGAGAGAGGCTGATTTGCTTTCCCGCACCGCTGTTGAAAATAGTCGAAATTACATCCGTCGAGAATCGATTCTTGAATCCGCCGAGGTGTTTTATGCAACGTGATGAAGCTGCTTACCTCTTTGACATGCTGATTGCGGCGCAAGAGGCTGAGGAGTTTGCATCCGGGCTTACGTTTCAGAAGTTTACCCAGAGCCGATTGCATCAGAAGGCTATTCTCAAGTCAATTAAAATCGTTGGGGAAGCCGCTACTCATATCACAGAGGAAACCAGGTTAGCGCATCCTGAAGTTCCATGGAAGAAAATTATAGGTATGCGGAACCGTCTTGTGCATGGCTATTTCCAAGTGGATTTGGAACGGGTGTGGAATACTGTACAACTGGACATTCCTAGCCTGATTCATATTATTGAGCCGTTCGTGTCACCAAAAAGCTAGAAAATTTACAGCCTCATTTGAATGAAACCGTTTTCAAGCAGCCGCTCCCTGTGAGTTCTGGTCATGTCGCTTGTGCTTATGGCGATCTTTCCGCTGTCTTGAATTTTCTTCAGGACGGAGAGTGATCGAGCGAGTTTTTCAGAAGAGGTGGCCATGATTCTGACTTGAGAATTCCTTGTTTATCTTAGGTTATTGAGTCTTAGTTTATTTAGGGAATCATGTCAAGCTATTTTTAGTTTATTACGTTTTTCCATCTACTTTTTACGATTGAATTCGATCAGTGAATAGCGGGGTTTTTCCTGTCAGTTAAATTTGTTGAAGAGATGATAAAGAGAGTGCTTCGGTTGTGAATAGCGGAGCTTTTTCAGTCAGTTAAATTTTATGTGGTTGGTACTAAAGCGCAGGGCTAGTTGTGAATAGCGGAGCTTTTTCAGTCAGTTAAATTGAGTGAACTTGTGTAAGTACATAACCTCGCGTTGTGAATAGCGGAGCTTTTTCAGTCAGTTAAATTGCGGTCGCGGACGGCCCGGCCAAGGAACACGTTGTGAATAGCGGAGCTTTTTCAGTCAGTTAAATTCCCACCTTTCTTGTACCTCTTCCTGATTTGTTGTGAATAGCGGAGCTTTTTCAGTCAGTTAAATTTTGAGGGACACAATCCCTATATGCCGTATGGTTGTGAATAGCGGAGCTTTTTCAGTCAGTTAAATTAGTAGATTATGAAGGCTGGCACGTGGAGACGTTGTGAATAGCGGAGCTTTTTCAGTCAGTTAAATTAGTGATTTTTTGGGAATCACCTTCCCATCGTTGTGAATAGCGGAGCTTTTTCAGTCAGTTAAATTGAAGAAACGTACAGGATCAGAAAAACCGTGTTGTGAATAGCGGAGCTTTTTCAGTCAGTTAAATTGTTCAGTTTCAGGGATGCGGGACAAACTACGTTGTGAATAGCGGAGCTTTTTCAGTCAGTTAAATTAATGGAAGATAGGGATACATTTAAAGAGCTGTTGTGAATAGCGGAGCTTTTTCAGTCAGTTAAATTATTCTTAAGGAGATGAAGATATGGCAATAGGTCTATGGGTGCAAAGTTTGGTTAGATTCCGGTTTTTCTTTGCCGGGATTGGAGTATGGGAAGTGATTCAGCCGGGCAGGAAGGTCCGGGATATTGAAGATTTTTCTCATGTTTTCGGGATACTTCCGCACAGCTTTCTTCACGTCTTTTACTCCTTTCCTGATAACCTTCCCATCAAGATTGGCAAAACACTGCGCCAGGGTTTCTTCTCCTTTGAGAATAATCTGAATGTAGTCCGAATTCCCAAGATTCCTGCTCAACGGCACATCTTTGGCCATGGTGGTCAATGTACGCTCCAATGAACAGTTGCCTCCCTTCCTGCGCTCATCGCGTTTCATACCCCGAAAGAATTGCTCCATCAGGTTGTTGGTACGTTGCGGTTGAATCTCGATTGTGCCTCTGGCACAGATCACAATCAGAGGTTCTGTAAAAAGCTTGCCCCAGTATTTGTCAATCTGCTTAATCATCTTTGCGTAATCCTTCTCCTCAGCCCCAAGACGCTCAATCTGTTCATCATTACGAAACGCAGTTACTCGTTCCCTTATGGTTCGTATATCTGTTTCACCCGTATCGTTAAGACCACTATTGCTGTCCAGCAAAGCGATTCGCATCGCATCTCGGAGCCGGTCAAACACCTCCATTTTTCCTTGTATGGAAGAAACCCTGTTCAAAACAACCGAATCATTAAGCGCGTCGTACAGGGGCAACAGAATCATCTTCATTGAGAGAGGAGAAGACATCTGTGTCTTGAGTTTTTTCAGAACAGGATAAGCCTGTGCCAGCCGCTGGTAAATGTCTAAATGAGGTCGGTCAAACGGAAAACCCAGGCCGTCTGACTGACTTGTGGCCTCCACAATCCATGCAACGAGCAGATAGGCCTCCAGAATTGCTGACAAGTTCATCTCACCACGCTGCGCCTCATTCGCCCTCAGATAAGAGTTGAGACTGTCCATCCATACAGGATTGTCCTCAATCTCCGCTTTTAATTCTCTTATCATCTTACGCAGCGTCCCACGCACATTGTGCTTGCGCATCCGCCGCCGTATCGTATCGTACTCACCGCTCATCAAATCCTTCCCTATGTCTCTTAAAAAATGGAAGTGGCATATGGTATCGGGCACATCGGGAAAGACCTCTTCAGCAGCCTTGATAATAGCGGAGCCCATATCATGCACCAGGCAAACCGGGTCCCCGTAAGCGCTGCGGATTCCCTGAAGAAAGGGAATGATTCCCGCTGAATTCTCCGAGGGGATTTTGATGTTTCCGAGCACAAGACCCGACAATCCATCAATACAACACATTAAATGCGGACTGCTTCCTTCGCATGTGCCGTCGAGATGCAGAATATAGCCGCCATTTGAGGCTTCCATAAACTGTTTCAACAGTGATTCGCTGTTGCGATGTGCCTGCGCAAGGTATACGATGAACCGCCGACACAGAACTTCTATCTCGCGTAACGAGATATCTACGTGGAGCGTCTTCAACTCACACTGAATAGCATGCTGACTTTGAGAACGTTCAAAACGCGCCCGCCCGATATATTCGATCACGTCAAACCCGAACTTGCAATGCGGGGCAACAAGACGATCAAGCTCCTCGGGTCTTAACACATTCCCGCACCACGAGCAGTACCGGTACCTCAAAACGGCATGGAACTTGCCGATGTGAAGAGTGACCACGGTGCGTCTTTGGGTCTTGTACGCTTTCAATGCGCCCCCACATGGACAAACGTCCGCATCAGGTTGAAATTTAAACTCAGGGGCAACTGGAAACAAACTGCAAACACTCAACCCCTCCCTGCGCGCGTCAATCATACGACGCAATTGTTCAATCAGGTAGGTAGCGCCGTTTTTTTTTCCGTAAACACAGAAAGAATCTGCTCAACCTGAGACTCTGTCACATAGAGTCCCCTGTCCCCAAGCGACCTGACGATGGAAGCGCTATCGGGCTCAAGCTTGTAATCACGTATAGCTGTGGTCAATACATCAATAACCAGCCACCCCGGCAACTGTTCGCCACCGGGGACACGAAACTGATGCCGCGCCGCCTTCTGTTCTTCACATCGATCCCTCTTTCTACTGAGATACAAATAGACGCCCCCTGAAACCTCCCGCGTAATCTTCTTCTCACGCACAAGATGCAAAGGTGCGTTGCGCACTTGTATCTTTAATTGTGTGTTCAACTCATTGAGCGTATATCCGGCGGGAGAACGATGTACCAGTGTCGCTATGGTGGCTTTGAGATTGCCGGCTTTGGAAAAACCTATGCCGTTATACTGCCATAAACCGGCTTCATCAAAAACCGGAATACTCAACAGAGTGTAATAGATTCCTTTGTGAGTGTAGCTTGAGAGATATCCAAGAGCATTCAAACGTCTGTAGACACTGATGCGTGACGTCTTCAGTAATTTTAAGAGTTCCGGCAGAGTGGCGACACGGTTTTTTTTAAAGTAGGCTCGTAGGGCTTTCGCTGAGTCTGTGATTGAGAGCATATAGACCTCCTTCTCGGTGTGCTATAATATGCTACAGTATAGCATAATATAGCATAAATTCCTTGGAAAAACCATAGGATTCAGTGTGTTTTGATCGAAAACAGGGTTTTTATAAGGAAACTGGAGGGAATACTGCGTCTGACGTGCTTGATGTGAAACAGTGTGCTATCAATGAATCAAATAGATTCAGTAAGTTAGGTCAATCTAACTAAGTTTTGCGCTCATAGCAATAGGTTGTGAATAGCGGAGCTTTTTCAGTCAGTTAAATTTATTGTTTTTATTGAATCTCTCATCTTGGTGTTGTGAATAGCGGAGCTTTTTCAGTCAGTTAAATTTGGGGGCGTTACCCGTGTTAAGTTCCAGGGGTTGTGAATAGCGGAGCTTTTTCAGTCAGTTAAATTAAATGCTCTCAGGAGGGCAAGGAGGTATGTGTTGTGAATAGCGGAGCTTTTTCAGTCAGTTAAATTAGCAGAGGATCGCTAACTTCTGGTTCACGGTTGTGAATAGCGGAGCTTTTTCAGTCAGTTAAATTCAAGTTTCCTACTACGATTATTGTTTGTCCGTTGTGAATAGCGGAGCTTTTTCAGTCAGTTAAATTACTCCACCACCGGGCCAGTTGACCTCTCGGGTTGTGAATAGCGGAGCTTTTTCAGTCAGTTAAATTAGGCCACGTATCCAGTGCCACCATCTTTGGGTTGTGAATAGCGGAGCTTTTTCAGTCAGTTAAATTTACCACTACTCAACAGAACAAACAAAGACTGTTGTGAATAGCGGAGCTTTTTCAGTCAGTTAAATTCTAAAAGGCCCGGAACATTGGCCGATAGATGTTGTGAATAGCGGAGCTTTTTCAGTCAGTTAAATTTCTACGGTTACCGCTCCCACTTGGGATACCGTTGTGAATAGCGGAGCTTTTTCAGTCAGTTAAATTGGTTGCTCCGACGGGGAGCATTATCTTGTCGTTGTGAATAGCGGAGCTTTTTCAGTCAGTTAAATTACCTCTCGCTAAAGTGCTTTATTTGCGGGTGATTTAAGCTCCCAAGCGAATTAGAAAAGGGATATTTGCTTGGGAGCTTTTTCTGTTTTTCTTCGTTTTTTTCCATAGAAAACCTGCATTCTCGCAAACTGTTTGTCAGTGACATTCATGATTCTCACTTCTCCCTTAGGTGGCAGAGCATTACGAACCCTTCCCGCATGTACATAAGCATTCTCATCGCTGGCACAATGCCTTATATAGACGGAGAACTGAAGCATAGAGAATCCATCTTGTATAAGAGACTTACGAAATGAAGTGTAAGAGCGCCTATCTGCCTTTGTGTCTGTGGGCAGATCAAACATCACTATTACCCACAAAGTTTTATATCCTCCGAAAATCATTCTATTATATCAGAAACATTTCTTGTTGCTCTTTAACTGTGATACTTGGTATTTCCAAAGATTCCGGCCCTTCTGTCAGAGCTTTTTTCAAACTTGTGGCGGTATGTTGTAAACCTACAATGAATGGAAGCTTTTTACCCCTTAGCACCAAGGATTCGGAGAAAAAAGATAGCAAAAACGATTTTGTCCTTTTACTTATGTCAAACATCTCTTTTTCCCAGAGTTTCTGGACTCTTCTGTCAATAACAGGTCTGAACGGTTCCATAAGATCATCTGCTAAGCACATCGGATTGTACTGGTTATGGTGATGTATGCCTAAAGCTGGATGCAACCCTGTTCCACAAAGGGCACGAGCTACAGATGCCCTTAATAATGCGTAACCATAATTTAAAAGAGAATTGGTTCCTTCAGCTTTCTGATTTCGTCTGAAGTCTTTTCCAAACATAAGGGGCCAGTAGACCCTTGCTGCTTGAGACTCAACATTGTCCGGGTCACCGCTTTTTACTCGTAATTTCATTGACTCAAGCACAGAGAAGCTCTTGCCGCAAGAGAGAAGGGCTTTCGATTGGGATTCTATTTTTGCAATTACTATTTTTTGCCATAGACGTTTTTTTAGCGGTTTTTTTACGCTTGTTTGAGTATTTAGGATTTTGCTATGCATGGAGTTCCCAGAAAGTGGCAGAAGTACAGAGATAGGAAGATGCTTGCTGTCACAAAAAACGACTATACAGTTGTTTTGCTGGCAGGATGAGATAAGGCTCGAAGAAATTGTTATGGACGGATGAGACAATATCAAGACTCCTATATCTTCAATAGGAACTCTTCCGATTTCGTTATTATTTTGCTCAACAATCATTTGATAGTCCCTCGTGTGGAGGTAAGACGGATTGCTGACTTCAATAATACGTTTGATCATTCAAAACTTAAATATTTAGAATTCAGTTTTTGTTAAGATGTCCAAGGATATCTGCCGATTCTTTTCTCATCTTTAGGTCTCTCATTAGTACTGCGATAGTTTTTAGCCTTCTCTCTTGATTGTTTTCCAATGTTGCAGCGGTATTCAGTCTCAAGATTATTCTTTTGGCACCTGGATCAAGAACTTGAACCCGATAAAAATTCCTTTCCCCGTTTTCTTCTATGCTTACGGTATCGTTAATGCATAGATAAGTTGCAAATTCCCAGTCTTCCCCATGATGCTTCTGTACAATTGTTTGCTTTAACGCTCTTGCCCTTCTTGCGGCTTCCATTGTAGTCACAAATCTGCTTTCGTACTTTCCGGTTTTGCGATTTCTTATTATTTCTACATGATGGTTGTTTCCGTAGGGCAAGATGCGTAAAACCTTATCTCTATTCTGTGGAGTTACATGTTTCCAGTAGGATGCTTCGTTTAGTGTCTCGGACACCCACACCCTAGCCCGCCGTATCCTGTCTCCTGTTTTTGGGTGTAGCAAAGGTTCTTCATGTAAACGCTTCATTGCCTCTTTTATCTTTCCCCCTCGCTCCCATACGTATAGTTCAACTGCTTCTTTTATTATTGGACAGACAATATTGTTTTTATCTCTGTCGGTCATATCCTCAAGCATTTTACGGACGACAACACCGTATTTCCCTTCTTCTCTTCTCCTGATTCCGTAAGCTGTTTCTTCATGAAACGCTCCTTGCAGCTTTCTGTTAGTAGAGTGTGATACTATCATTTTGTCCAAGCGTTCGGATAGTTGATTGCGAAGTTCTGGGATTTGTGGAGGCACTTCCATTCCGTGTTCAGGGGATATGGAGTCTTCTTCAGATTCCGAGGCCAGATGAACTATTTTTTGATAGAGACTGCGGTTTGTAAGCGCAATCACAGTTGCGTCAATAGCGTGATGCCTGTGGTCTTCTCTGTTCTTCTCTCCGTCTTTTCCCAGAAGATTGTTAAGTCCCCACTGATGCCGTAGCCAGCTTGTGGCTCCCCCCTTCGTGAAGGAAATGGCGCAACCTAATTTCTTGAGGTATTTGCCCGCTTCCGTTGATATGTAGCGCGTATCGGTCAGCTGATTATTTATAAAGGCATCAGTGCCTTCGAGTTTTTCAGTTAGAATGTTTTTCCTCTTTGGGTAAGGGAAATTTTTCGATATCATCTCGATTTTGTCCCATTCCTGTGTGTTGCCGAATACTTCCCAAGGGGTACGGTTTCCCTTTTCCTTGTTCTTTTCGGCAAGGCAGATGACTTTGTTCATATAAGAGTTGTCGAGAGTTCTCTTGTAAGGAAGTATGTGATCAACTTCTACTGCGTGCGTAAAGAGTTCGGTCATGCCTATCATTCTCCCGCTGTAAGCACACTTTTTCTCGCTTTCTTTCCAGAGCCGGTATTTGAGCTTGTCCTGGTAGCTTATATTTTTCCGAAGTTTTAAGTGTGGATTTTTGCTGCGCACTATTTCATATTGCTCTTCTGCCTCTTCGTTTGCTTTTGTATTCTGATTTTGGGTGGCGAGAAATTTCTTATACCTTTTCGTATTCATTTCCAGATCACGTGCCATTTCTATCCTTATGGCCACGGGTTTGCCGTATTTTCTGATGATTGCGTTAATGACACGACGGATTTCATAAAGAGCTTTCTGAACTATAGGGTTGGGAATCCAGGGGGGAGGTGGCAGAATATCAAAATTGCATTCTTCTTCTTGTCCGACTTTATATCCCGCGGCTTGTATTGCGCCTATATCTTTTCCTGTGTCATCTGGATTAAGACTATATTTCTTTCCGTCTTGCAAGTGGGGAAGTATTTTTTTAATCGCTTTTAGCGAGAGATTGGCGTGACCTTCTTCCAGTTCCACTACAGCAAGCCTTGTCGCCTCCTCTTCGGAAAAGTTCCACTTTTTGGTCAGACGTTTTTTCAGGCCTTTTTTTGAAGTGTAAGAAATAATGTCTTCAACGAGTGATTCCTGTTCTGGTTCGTCAAGAGAATTCCATTCTTCTCCGATGACTTCTTTTATATCACAGGCTGTCCGGTTCCCTTTTAGGCCCCTTTTCTTGCCTTCGACTTTCTCAAGGTTAAATCTTGCCTTTTTATGCAGCTCAAGGATTTTTCTGAGTTTTGCCCATGTAACTTCTTTTGTCTTTTCCAGTTCCTCGGCGAGTTTTTCTTTTTGCTTGCCTGATAACTCTATACCTGTTTCGCCGGTTTCGGGGTCATCATAGGTGAGATTGTTTATATCCTGCCAATAACGGAAACGTTGATATTCAAGTCGAGCTCTTCTTGTCCGTTGCAGGGCAGGTTCAAAGGAACAGCGTCCAACGCGGTCTGATTTTAATTTAAGCGGTCTCTGGAAGAATATGATTTTCTCAAGTTCTTTTCGTATTTCTTTATTGTAAAGCTTAGGGTTAAAGCTCGATTGTTTTTTCCATATCTCAGAGAATTCTTCGAAGTACATTGCGCGGTCCGTGTGACGGTCGTGAAAGGATCCCCTGTTTCGCTTGCGTGGAAGTCCTGCGAGATACTCTCCCAAGGTACGGGATCCGTCTTTATGTATATTTTCTCTGAGGTTCTTGATTTCTTCTTTGAGTTTTCCCTCTTCCTTGTCTTTTGTCTCCGACTCCTGATCTTCTCTCTCAAGTATCTCGCGAGCCTCTGTATCATCAAGTAGGTCGCCAAACGAGGTTTTACGATTGCTTAAAAACCCTCTCCTTGTTCCCAGATGAAGAATAGCGCGACCGAATTCATAAGGAGCAAGTTCTTCATCAAGTGCCTTTTTTCTTATGGAATAGGGGTCTCCGAGTCTGTTCAGATCTTCTTCCGGGGCAGGATTGTTTCTCAGCGCTTCAGGGAGGAACTCTTTTGATACAAGGTAATTTCTAAGACGACTTTTGCGTCTGCTGCGACGCTGTACCTGTCTTCTTTGAAGCCTTGAATCCCGTCGTTTTCTGTTTTTAGGTGTGGGAGATTTATCTTCGACCGAACGGATAAAGATGCGGCTTCCACAGTCAACAAATCCTATGGGTTGTCCATCTTCTTCTTTTATGACGCTCCATCCGATCGAGTTTGTTCCTACATCAAGCCCTATCGTGTATTCTGACGATTTTTCCATTTTCATAATCTTGGCCTTCGTATTTGCAATTTCATGTTTGAGAAGTAAAATATACCATAGAAAGTTTATAACTGACTGAAAAAGCCACGAATTTGCTATTCATAACAAGAAGCAAATGCTTCGTAGGCAATCTCCAAGGAGAACCTAAGGCCTCTCAACGGGGCCTTTTTTTTATTTTGAGGTCTCATTTCCGAAGTTTACGAACTATACTGTTAAGAACTAAATTGTTTTAGAAGCAGAGATCATTTCACATGCCAGATGAGCATTCAACAGAAGATTTCAGATCAGGGTTTATTTCCGTAGTCGGACGTCCCAACGTGGGCAAGTCCACCCTTGTGAACACCATTGTCGGAGAAAAGGTTTCGGCCGTTTCGGACAAGCCCAGCACCACGAGAAACAGGATTCTGGGCGTAAGGACTTTCGAGGATTCCCAACTTGTTTTCCTCGACACCCCTGGCGTTTACAGGGACAAAAGCAGGCTCGGAAAATCAATGGCCCGGGCTGTGAGCGGTGCGCTGTCGGACGCTGATCTTCTCATGTTCGTAACAGATGTCGAAAAACCTTTTGGCGCGGCTGATGAATCCATACTGAAAATGCTCAGCAAGCCCTCCTTGTTCGTCGTGAACAAAATCGACAAGGTAAAGAAATCAAAGATCCTCTCGATATTTTCAGCTGCCGAGAGATTTTCTGACAAATTCCTCGAAATAGTTCCCATTTCGGCTCTTACGGGCGATGGGGTGGAGGAACTCACTCAGCTTCTCAAAAAACATCTGCCGCAAGGTCCGAAATATTTCCCCGATGATATTTTCACGGATCAGCCCGAGATTTTTTACGTAAGCGAACTCATAAGGGAGAAGGTGTTTAACCTCACGCAGAAAGAGATTCCCTACAAGGTGGCTGTGGTGGTTTCGGGGTGGAGCGAAGACACGGAACGCAACCTGATCAGTATAAACGCAGAAATTTACGTTGAGAGAAAAAGCCACAAGGGGATTCTGATAGGAAAGGGCGGGGGAATGCTAAAGCAGATCGGTTCTGAGGCCAGGGTTGAGATTGAGAGGATACTTGGAGTGAAGCTGTTTCTGGAACTCTGGGTAAAGGTAAAGGAGAACTGGACCCAGAGGGACCTTCTGATAAAGGAGTTCGGTTACGGAGACTGAATCGCAGAACTATTATTTCCCCTTGAAAACTGGTTTTCTCTTTTCAAGAAAAGCCTTTTTTCCTTCCCTTGAGTCGCTGCTTTTCCTCACCTCGGCGAAAAGAGACCTTATTAGTTCTTCATTTTCTTTTGACAGCGGTACTCCTTCTTCCCAGATGTTTATCATCTTCTTCATCGATATCATGGAAAGCGGGGCGTTTTCACTTATTCCCTCTGCAAGCCCGTAGGTGAACTCTTCAAGCTTGTCTCTTTTTACGACGTGATCGACAAGTCCTTTCTCAAGTGCTCTTTCTGCCCTGACGGGGTCTCCGGTAAGAAAAAGTTCCCTTGTAAATCCGGGACCCACCAGATTCAGGAACTGCTTTATGCCGCCGTAATGATAAGTAACTCCGAGCTTTGCAGGCGGGATTGCGAGTTTCGCGTCGTCGGCGCATACCCTTATGTCGCAAGTCGCCGCGAGCTCAAGCCCCGCCCCGAAAGCGTGACCGTTTATCATCGCTATTACGGGAAGAGGGCAGGACTTGACCGCCCGCATGGCTTCGGTGAGGGGATGGTTCTTTTCTATAGCAATTTCTTCGTCGGATATTGAGGCTATATCGTATCCCGAGCAGAAGGCCCTATCACCGCTTCCCCTTATCACAACACATCTGATTTCAGTGGTTTTTCCCAGTTCTAGAAATTCTTCTGTTAACAGTTTGAGAGTTTTGTTGGTAAGAGAATTTCTTTTTTCGGGGCGGTTAAGCGTAAGGGTACAGATGGAGGCTACAGTTTTTGTAAGAATTTCCCTGTTCTTGATCATGAGGAAAGATTCCCTGGCTCAAGATTATTTCCGGTTGCGCTGATTTACTCAAACATTTGACGTATGCGTTCAGCCGCGGCCTTTAAAGTCCTGAGCTCTTTTCGGCATATTTCCCACAGAATTTCCGCCTCATTCCTGTGGTAGTCGTGTCGGAGAATGTTTCCGATTCCGGCAATGTCATGCCATGGTATTTCCGGTTCACTTTCTTTGAACTTGTCCGGCAGGCGACGGCTTGCTTCAGACAGAATCTCCAGATTTCGTTCAACAAGCTGACGGGTGCGCCTGTCGGCGCAGAAGCTTTCCATGTCCTTGCCATCAAGGTCGGTGTAAATGTTTGCTATAGCTTCCAGAATGTGGTCAACGTAGCGAATCGGATTCTTTGGCATTCAGAACACTCGCTCAGATTCATAAAGTATGCTTTCCCTTATGCTCGGGTGAAGTCCTCCTCGCGTAGCTATGTCCACCGTACGTCCCAAGCTGTCTTCAAGGAAATGTTTTACTCCAACCAAATCGAGCAGGCTGAAATGAGCTTGCGGATCGGTATCGATAAAAATATCTATGTCGCTTGTCGGAGTGGTTTCGCCTCGAACAGTAGAACCGAACAGAGAAATAGATTTGACTCCCTTATCGCGCAATGGTTTTTTCAAAGATAAAATTCGTTTGCGGATTTCTGCCTTTGTTATAGGGGCTACCGAAGGCGCGACAGTTGAGACATTGTCCCGATTAACCAGAAGCCGCAATGCTTCGCGGACAACTTCGCTTGCGTTGTTGTAAAGTCCGGAAGAAACTTTTTCCCGGATGAATTTTTCCAGTTCGGGCGTGAGTGAAACATTCATTAAATTTGCACCTGCGGTGTAAAGGATATTTCTATAACAGACTTTGTCAATTTTTGTTATAACGTTGAACTTCGCCACTCGCTGATGTGAGGGGTTGTTTTTTCAGTCCGCAAAGTATAATTTATCCCCATGACGTACAGTAGCGAGCAGATCACGGAGCAACTGTCACTGGGGGAGGATAGCCAGTGGGAATTCAAGCAGATTGTATTTAAAGGGGAGACTGAATCCCATTAGGGATACTCATGACCGCACCTATCTTTACGCTTCCAATATCTCGATCGAAAGAGGAAAGCAACAGCCGGTTCACTTCACTCTTGGAGAAGGACTGATTCTTACTGACTCGGACGGGCGGGAGACGCTGGTGCGCATTGTTGAGATTCTCGGAAGATCGTGTCTTCTGGAACATCGCAACCGCGCGAGATCTGGGAAAAGTTAACGGTTGGGGATGTTAATCCGCGTCTTAAGAAAGTTATGGAAAAACAGAAGCCGTCGGGCAAACGAACCTGCAGGGTGCTGTTTCTCTGCACGGGCAATTCGGCCCGTTCGATCATTGCCGAATCTCTTTTGAATCACAATAGCGGCGGAAGATTTGTCGGCTACAGTGCGGGCAGTCATCCTCGGGGAGAAGTTCACCCTCATGCTCTTGATCTCTTGCTTGGCAAGGGACACGACATCGAGAATCTGCGTTCCAAATCCTGGGATGAGTTTGAGGTGGCAGATGCTCCTTCGATGGATTTTGTCTTTACGGTGTGTGACAACGCGGCGAATGAACCTTGTCCCGTGTGGCCGGGCAGGCCGGTGACGGCTCACTGGGGTCTTGCGGATCCCGCGGGCGTTGAGGGGATTGAAACCGAGCGGCGCGAAGCTTTTGAAAAAACTTACGAGTTACTCAAAGAACGTATCGCTGAGTTTCTGACCCTTCCGTTTGACTCGCTTGACAGCGTGGAACTTCGTGAGAAACTTGAGAAGATAGGGTGCCGTGGATCTGGAACGGAAGGGGAATAGTGACTTGCGCTTGAAGCGTTTCTGTCCGACCATGGCATGAGGCCTGAATAGTTCTGACTCTCAGGCGGAGGCACTATGACGAAACGAAAAACCATTTATCTGGCTAATTCCTACGGCTTCTCCGTACAGCAGTGCGAAGGGCCCTTGGCGGTTCTTGTCGAGGTTCTTGAATCAATGGGAGCGGAGGTATGGGAGCCGTTTTCCCGGAATAACCAGATTGATAAGGCGACTGCCGGCTGGGCATACAGGGTAGGGCAGTCCGACCTTCAGGATGTGCGCAAGGCCGATGGATTGTTCGCGGTTGTTAATGGATGTCCGCCGGACGAAGGAGTTATGGTGGAGCTGGGAATGGCAATTGCCTGGGACAAACCCGTATTTCTGTTCCGGGATGACTTCCGCAGATGCACTGACAGCGAGGTCTATCCGCTTAACCTTATGCTGTTTGCCGGCATGCCTGAAAAGGGCTGGGAAGCTTACTTGTATGGTTCCGTAGAAGAGATAACCGACCCGGACAAAGCGCTTGCGAGGTGGCTTAAGGATGCGGACTGATCCGATTTCTCTTTTACCGCTTGCGCAGTTTCCACCAGACTGTCCCTAATACGAATAGCAGAATCAAGCATACGGTAATGATTCCACGTGTAACTCTGCCTTCCTCTCTGAATCTGGTTAGGTACTTCTCTCCTTCCTCAGGATAAAAGCCCGAACCGAGAATGTAGGTGTCATCCCCAAGTGTTACTTGCTTTACATATCCTACTTTGAAAGAAGTTCCCTTCGCCTTGCCGACTTCGTTGATTTCGTCTCCGTCAACCAACGGATTATCCCATAGATAGTAGACAAAGCCCCCTCCTTTCTTTGCTGTTTTGACCATTTCCTTCCCAACTTCGAACTCGTTTTCGTCTATTACGTTCATGGGATTAAAAGCGAGTGTTCTGACGAGATCCGGATTGTGACCATTAAACACTACAAGACCTTGCTGGGTCATGGCGAAAAGGTAGATTTCATTGTGTTTCCAGGTTTTATCTCTGTTGCTTACTCTAAGCAGGTTTGTGATGTCCATATTGCCCTGCGTAGTCCCATATACGTGATTAACGAATTCAGTAGCTTTCTCCACGAAATTCTTCAAAGTGTCGGAATCTCTTACGGTGCTTGCCTTCACTTCGGGCACGTATTTTTTCAGGACTTCAAGCATCGATGGGATCACTTCGTCGTGATGAAGGCCCCCGATCAGGACGAGTTCAATTCCCAGTGCGCGGACTGTGTAGTTAACTGCGTAGGCTGACTTGGGCGAGATGCTGTTGTCTGAGGGATCATCGGGGTCATCCCAGTAATAATCAACAAACCCTCCCTGCTTGCTCCCTTGAGCAACCTTGATGAGTTCCTGCACTACGTCGGTTCCTCTTGCGTCCCGCCAAACGCTTATGTCGTAGCCGGGTGCTGATTCGTAATATCCGTGAGCTATGGATCTGCCTTGTTTGTCAACTAGAATGAGGTAGTTGGGACCGGACCTCCAGTCCCTTCCCTCTTGCACTTCTCTCAGTATCTGCTGCCAGAGATCGAGGCTTTGTTCACGCGGAACCGGGGCTTCCCAGTGCGCTTTTGCGTGCAGCACAAATTCTTGTGTGGCGCTTCGGCTGTTTCCTGCTTTGCTGGCTGTTACGGTTTCTTTGCTGGCGTTTGCGTGCTTACCGTGGGCCGAGGCTGAATGCATATAGAAAAAAACGCATATAAACGTCAGTACACAAATAAAAACTGCTTTTAATGCCGAGATTTTCAAAATATCGCCTTTTAGCGTGGTCTTTGTGATAGCTCCTGCAGCTTGACTAAATAGTCATAGCAACTTTATCGGTTTTCTCTAAGGTTTTCAATTCCGAGAACATTAAAAACCCCGGGTGTAGTCAAGACTTTTAAACCGTACTCTTTGTGGAGTTTAGGGGTTTTCAAACACATTTAAGAAGATAGCCCTTAATACTGGGATTAAGGCAAAGCAGACCCACTCTGCGCAGATGGCAATGTTCTAGGGGCGGGGTGTGGGTCCTTCTATAATCAGTGGGCTTATCTGGGTGGGTCCGATTCAGTTTTTGGCTGGGACTTGCAGTGCTTCTCCCTGATCCCCAGGTCAAGCAGCCCGGTTATTCCGAATGCGGTGTCCGAGTATGCCCTGAGAATGATTTCCGCTACGACTCTTGCGTCTTCTCCGGCGTCGTGGTGGCGAAAGCGGATTCCAAGATCGCGGGCAATATTCCCGAGATTGTAACCCCTAAGGGCGTATTTATCCGGCCAGGCGCGTCGCGCTACCTGCGCGCTGTCAATCCAGATTCCGTAACGAAGGGATTTCCCACATTCCTCAAACGCTTTTAAGATCGCCCTGCGGTCAAAAAATGTATGGCTTACGACGATTCCTCCCAGATATTGCGCAATCTTGTCGCACAGCTCTTCAAACCGAGGGCAGCCACTTACCATCTTGTGGTCTATGCCGTGTATGGCGGTGTTGTACGGATCAAAAAAGTCATGCGGATCAACAAGCTGCGTCCATACGTTTTTGATCTCCGCTGATCTGACCACTGCGATTCCCACCTGGCATATGCTTGAAACGTTTGAGTTTGCTGTCTCGACGTCAACGGCGACGAAATTCAGACTTTTACTCGTGGGGAGATAGTTTTTTCCGTTTCGCCCGCGGGGCGTTTTTGGCTTCTCGGCTTTTTTCATTCTTCTACATCATGAAACATAACCGGCTTTTTTTCAGGAGCATTTCGGACGCTTCTCGGTTTCGGGCTTTAAACTCAGATTATATTGTTTATAATCATCAGGATTAAAAGTTTTTCCGGAGGCCTAAGGTGCCGTTATACGAATATGAATGCGACAGTTGCATGGAGAGTTACAACACGGATATAGACAATCTGGTCGCTAAGCTTACAAAGACGAACGCAAAGAAAATTTTCAAGCAGAACCGCAATTTCTGTTACATTGAAGTCACAAATGACAAGAGCGGAAAACTGTTTTTCGAACTGGGGGAAAAGGACATAAGCGGCGCGAGAAGGTTTCGTTACAAGCTGGATAACGGAAAGGTCCTTTACCTTGAACTTAAGGATTTCCGTTTCAACCATCTTGTGTATGGGGATGACGACCAGGATGAAGTCAGGTGTCCTCTTTGTGACGATTCGGAGACGGTGAGAAGGGTTTTTTCCACCTTCAAGGCCATATTTGACGACAAGAGCAAAAGAGCTCCGGGTCCCGGGGATGAACTCAGATGGCATCTTGAATACAAGCAGCAAAAAGATGAAGAAATAGCAAGTGACTGGGTCGGGCAGGATCACCTGAACCAGTATTTCAACAGATAGGAGACGCAAATGCCCCTCTATGAATTTGAATGTGCCAAATGCAGAGGCAATGTTGAGAAATCACTCAAGGCTCTTGAGAAAAAGCGGGACAAGGAGACCGTAAAAGGCCTTGTCGAGAAATACGACAATATTTACGCCATAGAAGTTGTTGACCTTGAACGCGAAGAAATAGTTGCGAAGCACGGAAGGAAGGGAAAAGACTCCGTGTTCAACGACTTCTACCTTAAGGATGGAACCCTGCTTGCGCTTTTCAACATGCGAAACTACAGATTCTCCGAGCTTATATACGAAGAGGGGGACGAGAAAAAGGTAAAGTGCTACTGCGGGGAGAAAAAGAAGGTGCAGAAAGTTATCTCGACTTTCGCTTTTACCAAGGACCTTTCAACCAATATGCCGAAGCCCGATCTCTCAAACCTGCCGCCTTCGGTCAGAAAGAGAACTCACATAGGAGAGTACATAGAGGAGAAGGACAGGCCTAAATCGCACAGGCCCCCCAAGGGCAAAATGTAGCAGGCGCCGCCCAGCCTTCCCGTGCTGCTGCGTGTTACTTTTTCTGTGCGTACTCTTCCTTGCGTCTGCCGAACCTTCTCTCAAGTTCATCCGATATGTCCTGAGGGTCAAGGCCCGCTTCGCAGAGAAGCACCATGGAATGGAACCACAAATCGGCAAGCTCATAGACGAGTTCGTCTTTATCCGTGTTCTTGGCGGCTATTATTACCTCGCCGGCTTCCTCTCCGATTTTTTTAAGTATCCTGTCAATCCCGCCCTTCATAAGGCCGCTTACGTATGAGCCTTCCCTGGGGTTCTGCTTTCTGTCTTCTATTACGGAAAACACCTTTCTAAGTGAAGATTCCTCGAACACGGGGGCAGCTTTCTCTTCCATGTCCCCAGATCTGTAAAAGCATGTCGGCTCTCCGGTGTGGCAGGCAACCCCGGTCTGCTCCACGGTTATTAACACCGTATCGCAGTCGCAGTCAACGAAGATTTCCTTTACGTTCTGAAAATGGCCTGACTCTTCTCCCTTGTTCCAGATCTTTTTTCTTGATCTGCTCCAGAAGTGGGTTCTTCCAGTCCTGACGGTCATCTCGAGAGCTTCCTTGTTCGCATACGCGAGCATGAGAACCCGCCCGCTTGAACTGTCCTGCACTATCACGGGCAAAAGGCCTTCGTCGCTTAACTTGAGCTTTTCCAGGTCCATATTCATCAGGTTTCCGTTCCGCTGAAAGTACGTCAAGATAATAATTGTAAAGCTTCCGTTGTCAAAGAACCGCCGAAGTGAGGAAATCGCCATGTTCAGGCTCCGGTTCGGCTGTCTCTCACGATCAGCTTTTCCCTGAGTTGCTGTTGATTTTGGGTGCATAACTGTAAGACTGCTTCGGGCGGGGAGGAAATACATCTGTGTTTTTGAGAAAACACCTCTTTCATGTCTCGGCGATACTGCTTTTCGCCCTTCTGCTTTTTGCTATCGGTTTTGCGCTCTACGGTGGCTCGGGGCGCGTGAGTTTCGAACATGGTGTCGCAAGCGGCGACCCCCTGGATGACAGGGTTATTCTCTGGACCAGAGTCACTCCGCAGGAATTTCAGAGAAGAGTCAGGGTAACGGTGGAAGTCGCTTCGGATGATGAGTTCAGAAACATTGTTCACAACTCGGTTAAGAGCGCCACGGCCGGGAGTGACTACACCGTCAAGATAGACATCAAGGGTCTTTTGGCCGGAACGGTTTACTATTACCGGTTTCGCTCGGGTGAGACTGTATCTGTTATCGGCCGTACCAGGACCCTGCCCCGGGGCGATGTGGATTCGGTCAGGCTGGCGGTATTTTCATGTGCAAACTATCCTGCCTCTCATGGCGGTTACTTCAACGTTTACGGCCATGCGGCGAAAACTGCTGACGTCGATGCCGTAGTGCACCTCGGCGATTATATCTACGAGTACGGCAGGGCGCCTGATTCTGGAAATGGTAATGCCGGGCGAACGGGCAGGGACTTTCCGGAATACAGCGATGAGGAAATCCTTACGCTTAACGACTACCGAGGTCGTTATGCGCTATACAGAACCGACCCGCAGCTTCGGGCTCTTCACGCCGCGCATCCGTTTATCACCGTCTGGGATGATCATGAGGTCGCAAACGACGCTTACGCGGGAGGTGCGCAGAACCATAATGAAGGTGAAGGCAGTTTCGATGCGCGCAAAGTTGCAGCGCTTCGGGCCTATTACGAGTGGATGCCGGTTCGTCCCGTAGAAGAGAATGATTCCGGACGGGTTTACCGCAGTTTTTCTTTCGGAAACCTGGTTGAACTTTTCATGCTCGATACCCGCCTTGCCGGACGGGAAAAACAGCTTAGCTACAAAGATTATTTTGACCCTGATACCGGTTTTCATGCCCGGCGTTTTCGTGAGGATATTGGTTCTGCGGATCGAACCCTGCTCGGTCGGAATCAGCTTGTCTGGCTTCAGGGGAAGCTTGCCGGCTCAAATGCCGCCTGGCAGGTCCTGGGTCAGCAGGTGCTTATGGGCAGAATGAACATTCCCGCTGAAATAATTCCCGATCTCGGTAAACGCACACCGCAGGTTGCGGGTCTTATTGATGAACTGACCGAGATTAAGAAGCGGGTGCTGCGTGATGATCCTTCCGTGACTCAGGGTGAACGGAACCGTATAAATACGGTGCTTCCCTATAATCTTGACGCCTGGGACGGCTACCCTGCGGAACGGGAAGCGGTGTTAGGTGCGGCTTACGGAGGGGATAAGAACTTGGTAGTGCTCGCCGGGGATACGCATAACGGCTGGGCAAGTAATCTCAAAGATGCAGAAGGTAACCAGGTAGGCATTGAGTTTGCCACAGCGTCTGTGTCTTCTGGAGGTCTTGAGACTTACCTGAAGCTTGAAGAAGGGCAGGCCGAGGAACTTGCCCGGGATCTTGAAGTGCTTATCGACGGTCTTGTCTACTCAAACGCAAAGGATCGCGGGTATATGATAGTAAACTTCACTCCGCAAAGAGCCCAGTCGCGGTGGATATATGTGGATACCGTAAAACGGCCGGATTTCAGGGAACTAACGTCAAGTGAAAAAACGCTCATTGTGCTTGCGGGAAGAGAGAACCGCAGGGTTGTTTCCGACTGAACGAAAAAGACGGTAACTGCATATCTTTAGAAATCTGATTCCAAGCGCTTTTTGTTCCAAATCTTCTTTGATTTTGCGTATAATAAACCAAGAGTCGTTTACTGCATTAAGGAGGTCATAATGTTTTTCCGGAAACGCCTTTTTCCTTTCTCCGCTGCTTTGTTTTTCGCAGTTGTCCTGATGCTTTTAAGTTTTGCCTCGTGCGGGGATTCCGGTGGAGATTCGGAAAGCGGCATAAGCTTTAACCATGGAGTCGCAAGCGGCGATCCGCTCTCAGACAGGGTGGTTCTCTGGACAAAAGTGACTCCTCCCGAGTCACGCGAAGAAGTGAAAGTCACAGTTGAAGTGGCCACAGATGCGGAATTCACAGACCTTGTGGGTGAAACGGTTATGACTACCACCACGGCTGAGCGGGATTACACTGTAAAGGTCGATTTTACAGGACTTAAAGCCGGCATCCCTTACTACTACAGGTTCCGTTCAGACGGTGTGACGTCTCCTGTCGGACGCACCAAGACCCTGCCTCAAGGTGATGTAAGTTCAGTCAAACTGGCCGTGTTTTCATGTGCCAACTATGCCGCAGGTTACTTTAACGTCTACGGTCACGCGGCGGGACAGGCTGATGTGGATGCCGTTTTGCATCTTGGCGACTATATATACGAATACGATACAAGGGGTTTGAGTCTTGAGAATTCAGGAGAGGTGGTAAGGAATTTGCCGGCGGATAACGACAAGGAGATCCTGACGCTCGATGATTATCGAAAGCGCTATGCGGTCTACCGATCGGACTCGCAGCTTCAGGCTCTGCACGCTGCGCATCCATTTATCACGATGTGGGACGATCATGAGGTTGCGAATAATTCCTACAAGGACGGAGCGTCTAATCACGATGAAGGTGAAGGCAGTTTCGATGCGCGCAAAGAAGCAGCGCTTCGGGCCTATTATGAGTGGATGCCGATTCGTGAGAACACACAGGAGCGTGAGATTGCCTACCGCAGTTTTTCTTTCGGAAATCTGGTGGATCTTCATATGCTTGAGACCCGTTTAGTAGCGAGGGATAAAGAGCTTGATTATCAGCATTATATAGATCCGGAGACAGAAACTATTGATATGCAGATGCTTAATACAGACTTGCAGTCGCAGACGCTTCTCGGTCGGGCCCAGCTTGAATGGCTTCAGCGGGAAATGGATGATTCCTCCGCCACTTGGCAGGTACTGGGTCAGCAGGTGCTTATGGGCAGAATGGAACTTCCGGCCGAACTGCTGGCTCATCTGGATGACCCGTCAGTGGAGCTCGCGATTGATATTTTGGAACTGACTGGAATTAAGGAACGGGTGCAGGGAAATGATCCTTCCGTGACCCAGCGTGAACGGGACCGTATAAATACGGTGCTTCCCTATAACCTTGACGCCTGGGACGGATACCCTGCGGAAAGGGAAGCGGTACTGGGTGCGGCATACAGTGCGGACAAGAACCTTGTAGTGCTTGCCGGAGATACGCATAACGGATGGGCGAGCAATCTCAAAGATGCAGAAGATAACCAGATAGGCGTCGAGTTTGCCGGGCCTTCGGTCACATCGGGAGGTATTGAGGATTTTCTTGATCTTCCAGATGGGGTCAGGGCGCAGTTCTCCCGTGCCGTGGAAACTCTGGTTGACGACCTTGTTTACTCAAACGCAAGTGACCGCGGTTACATGATTGTAAGCTTCACTTCTAAAGAGGCTCAATCTGAGTGGATATACGTCGATACGGTAAGCGAGCTGGAGTTCGATGAAAAGAGTTCTGCGTCTAAGGTTTTTAAAGTGCTTCCCGGAACGGGGAACCGCAGACTCGTGTCCCAGTGATGACGGTTTGCGATGGGGCGTTATAACGGAGCTTCAGGTTCTGCCTGATATGAAGCAGAGCTGATCAGCTTGCAACAGGCTCTGAAACAGGCAAAATATACGTCGTATTGATATTGACGGTTCAGGATGGTTTAAAGTTCATTAAGGAGAGGTGTTATGCGGAATTCCAGCAAGGTTATAATAGCATCAGTTTTTCCGGTAATATCTAGGTGTTACGGGCAAATCCGCAGATTTTAACTCGATATTGAAAGGAAGGTAAATAACTATGGCAAGAATCACAATTGAAGACTGTCTTGAGAAAGTTGAGAACAGATTTGCCCTTTCCATCGCGGCGATGAAAAGAGCAAGCCAGATATCCAAGGGAGCTACAATAGTGGCGTCTGAGAACGATGACAACAAACACGTTGTTTCGGCATTAAGAGAGATAGCCGAAGGAAAAGTAAACGTCATATATCCCAAGGATAGAGATAATTACTGATTGCGCACGTAGTTCCGTGCGGTTTTAACCCGCGCGCAGCGAGGTAAAGATCTTTTTATGCTCTCGGTAGGCATAGACGCGGGAGGAACTTTCACCGATTTTGTTTTCTTCGACGGAAAGGGAATATCGGTAAACAAGGTCCCTTCCACTCCCCGCGATCCTTCGATAGCAGTACTGAACGGGCTTAAAACCCATCCCGTTGAGTTCTCCCTCATATCGGAAATTATCCACGGAACCACCGTAGCCACAAACGCCCTTTTGGAGCGGGAGGGGGCGAAGACCTGCCTTCTGACCACAAGTGGTTTTGAAGACGTAATCGAGATCAGGCGGCAGAACAGGGAGAAACTGTACGATCTGCTATGGAGTCCGCCTGCCCCTCTTGTGCCCCCGGAACTCAGGTTCGGCGTTTCCGAGAGAACGGATTACCGCGGCTGTGTGCTTGTTCTCCCGGATGAATCTGAAGTAGAGGAAATAAAGGAGAAAATCTCTTCTCTCGGTGTTGAGACGATAGCGGTTTGTTTTCTCCATTCATACGCAAACCCTGAGAATGAACGCAGGGTTGGGGCTGCGCTTTGCGAACTCGGTATCCCGATTACCCTCTCCTCAGATCTCGTCGCGGAATTCAGGGAGTATGAAAGGACTTCGACGACGGTCCTCAATTCCTATCTGGTTCCGAAAGTGAACAAGTACATGCGCTCGCTCTCCCGTACCCTCGAGGGAAAATCTCTTTCCATCATGCAGTCAAACGGCGGGGTTATATCTGCCGAGCAGGCAGCTGAGGAGCCCGCAAAAATAGTTCTCTCCGGTCCCGCAGGGGGAGTGGTAGGGGCGTTTGAGATATGCGCTCTCTCGGGGAGAAAGAAAATTATTACATACGATATGGGGGGAACTTCGACAGACATATCGCTTTGCGACGGCAAGATAGGTTTTACGACCGAGAACACCCTGGGCGGCGTCGCGCTCAAGGTGCCTATGATAAACATCTCGACCATAGGCGCGGGGGGCGGTTCAGTCGCTTACATTGCGGAAGGGGGGATCCTCAAGGTCGGACCGCGAAGCGCCGGCGCCGATCCCGGTCCCGCGTGTTACGGGAAAGGCGTCTTACCGACCGTAACAGACGCCAATATAGTTCTCGGGAGGATGGATCCCGGCTGGTTTCTCGGCGGCGGGATGAAGATATATCCCGAGAGGTCCTTTGAAGCGATTCGCTCTCTCGCCCCCGGTCACCCCACTGAGGAAGTGGCCGAATCCGTAATCAGGATCTCGAATTCAAACATGGAAAAGGCCCTTCGCGTGATATCGGTCGGCAGAGGGTATGATCCGCGGGAGTTCTCACTTGTTTCATTCGGCGGCGCGGGAGGTCTTCACGCCTGCGAACTCGCTCGTTCCCTTGGCATAAGTGAAGTCGTGTTTCCCCAAAATCCCGGGGCGCTTTCCGCCTACGGGATGCTTCTTGCCGATTCCTTCAAGGATTACGGAATCACGTTTTTTTCCTCGGCGGATGAGGATCATCTTAGGGAGACGGACCGAAAGTTCGCGGATCTCGAAAAGCTCGCGCGCGAGGATCTTGCAAGAGAGGACTTGAGGTTCGAAAAGCATGTTGACGCGAGGTACCGAAGACAGTCCCATGAACTCACGATTCCCTACAGCAATTCCATTGCTTGCGATTTTCACCGCGAGCATGAAAGGGTTTACGGATACAGAAAGGACTGTTCTGCTGTTGAGATCGTGACCTTGAGACTCAGGGCCTATATGCCGGAGCGGAAAATAGATGTTCTTCCCGCTTCCGGGGTGGAGGCAGAGCCGCGGTTCTCCACAAAGGATGTTGTTTTTGAGGGCAGGAGCATAAAGGTTGCATGCTGCTGCAGAGATGAACTCGGGCCGGGCTTTAAGTTTGAAGGCCCCTGTATAGTTCACGAGAGAACCGCCACCGCATTTATTCCTCCTGATACTTCCTGCGAAGTTGACAGTTACGGGAACATTGCAGCGGTACTCGCTCCGTAATTCTTCCTGAAGATCAGATGAGTGTGCGCGAAGAAATAAAAAAGATTCTTGATCCTCCGGGAACCCGGACTGATCCGGGCGGGGGGCTTGTCGTGTCCGCGATACTTTTAATGCTCTGCGAGCGGGACGGAGATTGCGGAATATGGTTTATAAGGAGAACCGAGTACAGAAAAGATGTCTTCTCGGGACACGTCGCCTTTCCGGGCGGGAAGAAAAAGCAAAGCGACGCGACCCTTGCTGACACGGCCCTTCGGGAAGCGGGAGAAGAGCTTGGTTTTTCAGCCGCGGCGGAAGTGGAGATTCTCGGGGAAATGGATTTCGTGCGTCCCTACACCCCGCTTGTCAGGCATTACGCGGTTAAGCCTTTTGTGGGAATCATAGGTGCGGAAGTGGAATTTGTTCCCAATTACGAGGTGTCGGAATTTTTCTGCGTTCCGGTCTCTCACCTGATTGATCCTCGAAACAGGGATACGAGGGAGAGGGAACGTGACGGGAGAGTGATAAATGACTACGTGTTTGCTTACCGCAATCACATTATATGGGGACTTACGGGGAGAATCCTAAATGAATTTTTCGGAAAAACTTCAGACTGTTTCGCAAAGCGGTAGGTTTCCCGAAGCTTCCACTAATCTCTTTATACGATCTGCTGTTATCTGAGAACACTCGGGCTCCCGGCATTCCGTCAGATGAGGATGTCGTTTCGGTGTCGCGTTACGTGAAGGCCATGAAGTATGGCATTGACCGTCTGAAGGAACTTCCGCTTTCCTTGCGTCTTATTCGGGAAATCCATGAAAAACTGATGGACAAAGAACTCTATAGTCACATGCGACCCGGTGAGTTCCGCACTTCGCAGAACTGGATAGGAGGATTGAGGCCCTCAGTCGCGCGGTTTGTTCCTCCACCGGCTGAAAATCTGATGGAGTGCCTGGGGGACCTTGAGAATTTTCTTCATGACGAAACCGTAAAGCTGCCTTCGCTTGTAAAGGCCGCGCTTGTTCATGCGCAGTTTGAGACTATCCACCCTTTTCTTGACGGAAACGTGCGTGTCGGCCGCCTTCTCATAACTTTTACTCTTTACGCCTGGGGAACGAGAAGAGAACCTCTTCTTTATCTCAGCCTCTATTTCAGAATTAACCGCCAGGCTTACTACGATCATCTGCAGGCTGTGAGAGAAACGGGAGACTGGGAAGCGTGGATAAGGTTTTTTCTCGAAGGCGTTATAGAGACTGCCGATCAGGCTTCTGAGACAGCAAAAACGGTTACGGATCTGTTTGAAAAAGACCGTGTCAGGATCGAAAGTTCCGGTAAATCGACTCCCGGGCTCCTCAAGGTATATGAATATCTCAGGCGTCGACCCGTCAGCACCACGACAGGCATCGTGGAGCACTGCGGAATTTCTCTTCCTACAGTGCTTCGGTCCCTTCGCCGTCTTGAGCTGCTGGGAATCGTAAGGGAAGTTACTGGCAGGGATCGGCATAAGATTTTTGTGTACGCTGAGCACCTTGATATTCTTAACAGAGATACGGAGACGATTTATTAGCAGCCACTTTTTTACTTAGGCGGTATTTAAATCCGCAGAGTCTTCATGTACATTCCTCTTAACATCAAAACGGCGGTGATAGAAACTCATGGCAGCGGTTAACAAGGCTATAATACTCGGCAATCTGGGAAGAGACCCGGAAGTAAGGTATACGCCGGACGGAAAGGCGGTCACCAATTTCTCGGTTGCCACAACGGAAAAATGGAGGAGCAAGGACGGCGAGACGCAGGAGCACACCGAATGGCACCGCGTGGTCGCGTTCGACAGGCTTGCGGAGGTATGTGCCGAATATCTCTCCAAGGGGAGTTCGGTTTACGTTGAGGGCACACTGAGAACCCGTTCGTGGGAAGACAGGGAAGGCAACAAGAGATATACGACTGAAATAGTGGGCAGAACCGTACAGTTTCTCTCCACTAGAGGGGAGAGCGGAAGACAGGGTGGCCGATCGTCCCAGGAGCCCCCTGAAGATGATTACAACTATGAAGAGAACTCGGGCGACCTTACAAACGACGACGTTCCATTCTGATTCTCTTGAATCTTGCTGATACACTAAATCTATGTCTTTGGCCGTTATAGTACTGGCGGCGGGTAGGGGAGTGCGGATGAACTCCGAGCTTCCCAAGGTGCTGCACCCCATTCTCAATAAGCCCATGCTGCGTTATGTTCTTGACGTGGCCTGTGGGACTGAGCCCGAGAAAACAGTTCTTGTTCTGGGGCACGATTCGGAACTCATAAAAAATGCGGTTTCCGATTATCCTGTGGAGACGGTTATCCAGCAACCGCAGCTCGGAACCGGACACGCGGTTTTGTGCTGCGAGGAAGTTCTTCGTGGGTTTTCAGGGGATATTCTCATACTGAGCGCGGATGTTCCGGCGACAAGTCCTCTGACTCTGCGCAAGTTTACTGATTCTCACGCTAAACTTGGGGCGGACGTATCGTTTATTTCCACTGTGGTGGATGATCCGGGCGGATACGGAAGGGTGCTGCGGGACGCCGGGGGAAGGGTGACCCGCGTGGTGGAAGACAGGGACGCCACGGCGGAGGAGAAAAAGGAAAACGAAGTAAACGCGGGGGTCTACTGCGTTAAATCATCTTTTCTCTGGGAAAGTCTGGGGGGGCTTGGCAGCGAAAACAGCCAGGGAGAGTACTATCTGCCCGAAATCATAAATACCTGTGTTGCCCGAGGGTTTAAGCTTCAGGCTTTTATCCTCGAGGATCCGAAGGAGGTGTCCGGAGTGAACAGCAGAGAACAGCTTGCGGAAGCAGAGCGGAACATGAGGCGCTCGATAAACCGCCGTCACATGGAAAACGGGGTTACGATACTTGACCCCGAAACCACGTATATATCCGATCAGGTTGCCATAGGAAAAGATACAACAGTGTATCCGAACACATATATTTACGGCGAAACCGCAATCGGCAGCGGATGCCGTGTAGGCCCGTCTGTCTACATTGAGAATTCACGGATAGGCAATGACGTCGAGATAAGGTTCTCATCGTATCTTACGGGGTGTGAGGTGGAAGACGGCGTGGTGATGGGGCCATTCTGCCACCTTCGCCCGGAGGCCATGATAGAGAAGGGAGCGAAAATCGGCAATTTTGTCGAGATAAAGAAATCGCGGATAGGGGTCGGTTCCAAGGTTCCCCATCTCTCATACGTGGGGGACGCGGATATAGGGGAGGGGGTGAATATCGGCGCCGGAACCATCACCTGCAACTACGACGGTGTAAACAAGCACAGAACCGAGGTCGGTGACCGGGCATTCATAGGAAGCGACACCATGCTTGTCGCGCCGGTCAGCGTGGGGAAAGAGGCCATTACAGCCGCGGGTTCCACAATAACAAAAGATGTTTCCCCGGGCGCATTGGCGATAGAGCGCGCGGGACAGAAAGAGATAGCGGGATGGGCGGAGAGGAAAAAGACAAAGAAGAGGAAATCCTGAGATGTGCGGAATAGTCGGCTACATAGGAAGTTCCGGGAGAACAAAAACTGTTCTCTGCGAGAGCCTCAAAAGACTTGAATACAGGGGATACGATTCTTCGGGGATATGCTTTGTTGAAAACGGCCGCTCAAGGGTCATAAAAAGCGAAGGGAAGCTTGAGAACCTTCTCGTAAAGCTTAAAGACTGTGAGGTGCTCTCCCCTCTCGGTATCGCTCACACCAGGTGGGCTACCCACGGTGACCCTTCAGAGCGAAACGCCCATCCCCAGGTATCCGGTCCGATAAGCGTGGTGCACAACGGCATAGTGGAGAACTGCCATGAGCTTAAGGATGAGCTCTCGGCGGCCGGTTACGAATTCTGCTCCGATACGGACACGGAGATTATTTCTCACCTGATCCGTGATTTTACGGAAAAGGGAAATTCTCTTCTGGAATCGGTACAGAAGGCGTTTGAAAAAATAGAGGGCTCTTACGCCGTGGCCGTAATGTCGGATACAGAACCCGGGAAGATCGTCGTCACAAGGCGTTTTTCTCCCCTGGTAATAGCTTGTGGAGCGAGTGAGTGTTTTGTGGCTTCGGATATCCCCGCAATTCTTCCCTACGCAAGAGAGTTTGTTTTTCTTGAAGATAACGATTTTGCTGTCCTCGACGAAAACGGTGTTTCCGTAACTGACGCAAGCGGCGAGGTGGTTGAGAGGTCAGCGGTGGCAGTTGACTGGGATTCTTCCGCGGCCGAGAAATCCGGCTACCGCCATTACATGCTGAAAGAAATATTCGAGCAGCCCCAGGCGATTTTTGATACGCTTCGGGGAAGGTTCACTGCGGACATGGGGGAAGTGCTCCTTGAGGATGTGGACCCCTCGCTTCTGCGCGCGACCAAGAGGATCATTATTGCTGCCTGTGGCACTTCCTACCACGCATCCCTAATAGGGAAGTACATGATAGAGGAAGTGGCCGGGGTGAATACCCAGGTGGAGCTTGCGTCTGAGTTTCGCTACAGAAATCCCGTTACGGGTCCCGACGCGCTTTTTATCGCGGTTTCCCAGTCAGGAGAGACCGCAGACACCTCAGAAGCTCTCGTGAAGGCAAAGAATCTTGGAATGAATTCCCTTGGCATAACGAACGTTATGCTTAGCAAGATATCAAGAGAGTCTGACTGCGTTGTAACCACCAAGGCTGGCCCGGAGATCGGGGTTGCCTCGACAAAGTCCTTCACGGCGCAGGTTATGGCGTTCTATCTTCTCTCCATATACATTGCCCTCTTAAAGAAGGTCATTGATCAAGAGAGGGCCGCAGTGCTTGTGGCGGACGCATTGTCTGTCTCTAAACTTCAGCAGAGAACACTTGAGCTTGACTCTGAGCTTAAGGATGTTTCAAGGGATTTTCACGCCTACAGAAATTTTGTTTATCTGGGCAGGGGGATCAATTATCCCGTGGCTCTTGAGGGAGCGCTTAAACTCAAGGAGGTTTCCTATATCCACGCCGAGGGGTACGCCGCCGGGGAGATAAAGCACGGCCCCATAGCACTTATAGACAAAAACATGCCGGTGGTTTTTATAGCGCCCGAGGAGGACGTATATTACAGAAAGCTTCTGGGGAATTTCGAGGAAGTAAAGGCTAGGGGAGGGAGAATCATCTTCATAACATCTGATGAGAATCTAAGGCTTCCAGACGGGAGGGACAGGAAGATAGTGATTCCTAAAAGCCCTTACCTTGTAAGTCCTATGGTCTCGGTTATCCCCGCGCAGTTCCTCGCTTACCACGTCGCCAATATTCTGGGAACGGATGTTGATCAGCCTAGAAATCTGGCCAAGGTTGTTACGGTGGAGTAGCTCTGCACTTTTTTCCCGACAAGACAAAAAGCCTTAAAAAGCCGCTCATCATAATAAACAGCTTGTTTCAGTATTTCTGATTTGGCAGTTTACAATATTCAGAATTTAAGGCATATTTGTAAACTGCAAATGATGAGGTTAGTTTAATGATAGGACGAAGACTTAAGATTGCCCGCGCCGCATCTGGATTATCCCTCAGGGGGTTGGCAAGCAGAATTGAAAACCTGGTTACGGCCCAGGCTATCGGGAAATATGAGCGTGACGAATCAATGCCGAGCTCAGGTGTTCTGATCGCGCTTGCTAATGCTCTGGATGTATCGGTGGACTACCTGGTCGGTGATCAGGAGATGGTGCTTGAGGCGGTCGAATTCAGGAAAAAGAAGATTACAAGCAGGCGAGAGCAAGCCCGCGTAGAAGCCAAGGTTCTGCATCTCTTGGAGCGATACTTGGTGGTTGAGGAGCTGCTCGGTCTTAGCAGTGTTGAGTGGAACAGGCCGCGGGAAGTTCCCTATCCTCTTGTTCAGGATATCTCAGAGGCTGACCGCGCGGCCCGCAGTCTGCGTGAGTATTGGGGGGTAGGAACTGATCCGATTCCGAATCTGGTCGAACTTCTTGAGAAACAGGGAATCAAGATTCTCTCTGTTGCTTTAACGAATATATCCGGTCTGACGGCGCGCGTTAGCTGTACCCACAGAAAAGCGGTTCCTGTTATTGTTGTTAACCGTGAGGACTGTGGGGAAAGGCAGCGCTTCACGCTGGCGCATGAATTGGGTCATATGGTCATGGATGAGTCTTCAGGGATTGACAGCGAGAAGGCCGCGCACCGCTTTGCCGGAGCCTTTCTTATGCCCGCCGAAGCTCTCTTGGGTGAGATAGGAAAGCGTCGTACATTTATCGGCGGTCGTGAACTGTTTTATCTGAAGCAACTATTTGGTACCAGCGTTCAGGCAATTACCTATCGCTGCAAGGATCTCGGCATATTCAGTGAGTCTCTGTTCCAGAGTCTGTTCCATGAGTTCAGCCGTCTGGGATGGCGTAAGCCGCCCTGCAAAGAGCCCTGTGCTCTTCCAGGAGAGGAACCAACGCGTTTCAGGCGCCTCACGTTCCGCGCGCTTGCAGAAGAGATAATTTCCGAGCCGAAGGCCGCGGAATTGCTTGGTCTCCCGGTACGTGAACTGAACTGGCGCATGGAAGAGGTTGCTTTGACCTTCGAACCTGAAGCGCTGAAGCACTGATTGGATAAAGGGATGCGGCATTTGTCTGTGAGAGAAGTTTCTGTTTTTGATGTGTTCTGGGATGAATTAAAGCTAGGGCATGGTATACACATGACTCCCGTTCAGGGATTTTGACATGTGACTGATTAAACGGAAAATTAAACGTGTATGAAATTAGTTATCAGAAACATGCAGCTCGTCAGATTCTTCGCCTTCATGGAGATATTGCGCGAAGAATCAGCGCCAAGGTAGAAATGGTGGCTGCTGATCCATATGGAAACCATCCAAATGCGATGCGAATGCGCGGCAGAAACGGTGGATTTCGGCTCAGAGTAGGAGATTGGAGAGTTCTATATTTTCTTGACAAAGAAAGAAAAAGGCTTCTGGTAACAAAAATTGATCGCAGGGGGACAGTATATCGATGAATGAAGGAAACGTGCAGATTATCCTTAAAGACGGCCACCCGGAATATGCGGTTGTTCCTATAGAGGATTATCGTCGCATGGTTGCGTCGCTTGAGGATATTGAGGATATAAGGGCTATTGACCAGGCATTGAGAGAAGACAGGGCTGGCGATAGCATTCCCGGTGAAATTGTTAACGCAATAATAGACGGTGTGACACCCCTTCGCGCATGGCGGCTTTACCGCAAGTTTACTTTAGTTTCGCTTGCAGACCGGACAGGAATATCAAGGAGCTATCTCTCTCAGATAGAAAACGGGAAGAAGCCTGGGACACTTGATATTTATCGTCGCCTTGCCGTTGTCCTGGATGTGGAAACGGAAGATCTTTCCATACGGATGAGAGACGAAGGTTAACAGTTACATTCCGCTTCATGTCCCTCCAATTTCCCTCCTTTATGTTCATAAGAATCAGAAAAAACAGTTTAACGATATGCTGATTGTCTACGCAATGAGAGGTTTGATTTGTACAAGAAGATAGAACAAAGCCAGTCAGTTAAGTACCTGATATGCCAGATGCTTTATGTGGGCTATCAACAAAACAGACCATCTATGGTACTGGGGGATTCAGAATGAAAGTACTCGTCGTAGGAGGTGGGGGGAGGGAGCACGCCCTCTGCTGGAAAATAAGCCAGAGCCCTTTGGTGGAAAGTGTCTACTGTGCTCCCGGAAACGCGGGAATAAGCCGCCATGCGGAGTGTGTAGATATCAGCCTTGGAGATTTCGAATCGCTTGCGCAGTTCGTAAAAGAGCAGTCCGTTGATCTTACCGTAGTCGGCCCCGAGCAGCCTCTTTGCGAAGGAATAACCGACTTTTTCGAAAAAGAAGGTCTTCTTGTCTTCGGTCCTTCAAAAGCCGCGGCTGAGCTTGAAGGAAGCAAGATTTTCTCAAAGAACCTGATGAAAAAGTACGGAATTCCGACCGGTGAATATTTTGTTTTCTCCGACATGGAGCAGGCGCTTGCGAAGACAGCGGAGATGGAACCTCCCTTTGTGGTAAAAGCCGACGGCCTTGCAGCTGGTAAGGGGGTTATCATATGTCACTCACGCAAGGAGGGAGAGGACGCGGTCCGCTCCATGATGGAGCGCGGGGCGTTCGGACATGCGGGGGCGAATGTGGTAATAGAAGAATTTCTTACAGGCGAGGAAGCCTCTTTTTTTGCCTTTACAGACGGGGAGAACATACTGCCGCTTGAACCGTCTCAGGACCATAAGCCCATTTTTGACGGAGACAGGGGGCCGAACACGGGGGGCATGGGGGCATATGCTCCTGCACCTGTTGTAACCGAACAGTTAAGGCGGAGAATAATCGACGAGGTCATGATTCCGACCGTGCGGGCCATGAAATCAGAAGGCAGGACATACAAGGGGATTCTCTACGCCGGACTTATGATAAAGGACGAAAGTTTCAAGGTACTTGAATTTAACTGCCGCTTCGGCGACCCCGAAGCCCAGCCGCTTCTTATGAGAATGGAATCGGATATCGTTCCTGTCCTTTATTCAATAGCCCGGGGCGAGATGGATACTGATCCTGTGGAATGGAAAGACGGCTTCTGCGTCTGCGTGGTTATGGCTTCAGATGGTTATCCCGGAAGCTACGACAAAGGGGTTGAGCTTAAAAAAGTCAGGGACTTTGAGGACACCCCGGAAACAGTCGTTTTTCACGCGGGAACCGCTTTTTCTGAGGGCAGACTTGTTACAAGCGGCGGAAGAGTTCTCGGAGTTACGTCCCTTGGCGCCACTATAGAGGAATCGATAAGCAATGCGTACAGGGCTGTTGACTCTCTCTCCGAGGAATGCCTGATCTACCGGACCGATATAGGAAAAAAAGCGCTTTCGCGGTTCGGCAGTTGATATCGCGGCTTGTAAATCCGGTCTCTGTTCAAGTTCCGTCTGCGCGCTGCCTGCCTTTTCTCAACAGGGCGGCGCGCAGACACGGAAACTTTACTTTCTGCGAAACCTTGCAAGCGAAACTGCGAGAACCATGGAAAACATTATCAGGAACATGTTGAAAACAATGCTTCCGGGTTCACTGTCCGCCCCCGCAATCGCGCATCCATCGTCATCATCATCTTTCGGGTAAATGCCCGAACCGAGGATGTAAACTTGTTGCGGTTGTTCAGGGAAAATCTTTCCCTTGACATAACTTACCTTGAGAGAGGTGCCTGGAGACATCCCGGACTCGTTAACTTCGTCTCCATCTACCAACGGATCGTCCCATTTGTATTCAACAAAGCCATCCTTTCCATCCTCTCCCGCGGTATCAATAATCTCCTTGCCGACATCAACCCCGTCTTCGTCAAGAATATTCACAAACGGAGAGCCTGCAAGCTCCTGATTGAGACCGTTTAGAAACACTCGGGGTGGAGTACCGTCAGCCCCGTTAGTCATAATAAAAAGATATATGGAACCGTCTTTCCAGGGCCCTGGTCTTGAGAAGCACTGTAATATTTTGGTGGCTTCGGCGATTTTTTCCGGTGAGCCGGTCGCAAAAAGCTCTACAATGTTGCCGAACCTTATGGTTGCTCCCTCTACAAAATCCTCTAGGCTTTCCCTTGTCTGTCTTTCCTGCACTTCCGCAGCGGTTACCTCAGGTTCGTAGTCAGGGCATTCAAGACCTACTATATCCTCATCTTTCTCATCATGATCAAATCCGCCGATCAGGATGTTTTTCTCTGTAGGCGAAGCCTGATACTCAACAGCGCAAGCCCGTCTTGAGATGTCTTTGTATGTATACGGTTCACAGACAGCTTCGCCATCCTGGGCGCTCTCCAGTTTCGTCCTCAGATTCCTTACAGTACCGAGGTCTCCAAGAGAATCGCCGAACAGGGTTTCTGTATAGAGCCCATGGTTAATCACTCTGCCATCTCTCGCGAGCATGATCAGGTATACCGAATCATGATTCCATATTCCCGGATTTCTTACCTGCCTGAAGAATTCGGATCTCGCTGCGAGGTCTTCGGAAGGAATATCCTCAAAATGTTGCTTTGCGTGCAGCACAAAGTTTTTGATTGTGTTTTCGTCATCTTTATCGGCAGCCGCATCTTCAGCAGTTGTCTGGGGGCCAGCGTGGTTGCCGTCGGCCGAAGCTGTAACTGTGAAGAAAAAAGTTATTACGGCTAGTGTTGCGGCAAAGGGAATCAATGAATTGTAAAGGCGCTTCATTTGGAATTCCTCCTAGGGAAATTTAGATTGATTTACACTACTGTCCCAGCGTTAATCAAGTAATTTCAGTTGCTTATGATACACCGAGTCGGGAACTGAGATCGTGTGTGTTGTAAGTAGCTCATTTAACGGTATTTTTTCAAACAGGGTTAGACTCAAAATCTGTAGAATTGTGTGGAGACTTTCCTCAAGGCCAAGCCGCTTCTTGATGATCGCAACAAGTACATATACCGAGACCGCAATCCATATTTGAGTCTTCACGGCGTTTTCCGATAAACCGTAAAATCTCTTGATTCTCAAGTGCTGCTTAATCCATTTGAAGAACAACTCAACATGCCAGCGATTCCGATACAGTTAACAAATGGTCATGGCAGGAAGCGAGAAATTGTTTGTGATGAAAGTCAATTTCTTGTTACGCTCCTTGTCGTGATACTTTACTACTCGCATGCAGTCGGGGAAATCTTTCAGGCTTTTTTTGCCCGTAAGCTTAATCTTCTGGTCGCAGATAAGTCCTGTAGAACGATCTACTTTGCGGGAGTCGATGCGGCGGTACTGGGTATTCTTTTTGGTTCGCAGAACGAAGAAGCACTGGGACTGATGTAGACGATACAGGCGAGTGAAGTCAAGGTAAGCTCGATCCATAACATAGAAGGCTCCGGGTTCGGGAATGATCATGTCAAGAATATTGACATCGTGGAGTTTGCCATCAGAGATGTGAATAAACACAGGAATATAGCCTTGCAGCTCAAGCAAGGTATGAAGTTTTATGGCTGCTTTTGTTTTTCGGAAATCGGCCCAGGGAAACAAATTAAGGCAGAGGTCTATGGTGGAGGAGTCTAGGGCATAGACTGTGTTTTTGATGTCAAGCACACTGCCATCATCATGATAAAGATCTCTGGCTTTACGGATGAGGCTCTGTGCGAAATCCGCATAGATTCGCCAGTCACGATTCGTGTTTGCGTTAGACAGTGTGTTGCGTGATACGTTGCTTAGGATTCCCATATGAGGGAGTTTTTTTGCTTGGGCCCGAAGGCAGGTTTCGATGCCGCGCAGGCCGTCTCTGTGCGTGAATTGAGCGAAAGCCATACAGCGAAATTGATCGGAACAGGAAAAGGATTTAACTTTGTAGTTGCCGTCATAGCGGTTTACACATCTTCGGAATGTATGCCATGGCAGGTGACTCATTACCTGTGAAAAAACCAATTTCCCCGTATACATGATATTTGCCTCCGGCTGTGTAGATAGGTACAAATATCATCTGGAATCTTTTTTTTACTTCAAGCCTATGACACCCCATTATTGCTATGGGTGCAAAGTTTGGTTAGATTCCGGTTTTTCTTTGCCGGGATTGGAGTATGGGAAGTGATTCAGCCGGGCAGGAAGGTCCGGGATATTGAAGATTTTTCTCATGTTTTCGGGATACTTCCGCACAGCTTTCTTCACGTCTTTTACTCCTTTCCTGATAACCTTCCCATCAAGATTGGCAAAACACTGCGCCAGGGTTTCTTCTCCTTTGAGAATAATCTGAATGTAGTCCGAATTCCCAAGATTCCTGCTCAACGGCACATCTTTGGCCATGGTGGTCAATGTACGCTCCAATGAACAGTTGCCTCCCTTCCTGCGCTCATCGCGTTTCATACCCCGAAAGAATTGCTCCATCAGGTTGTTGGTACGTTGCGGTTGAATCTCGATTGTGCCTCTGGCACAGATCACAATCAGAGGTTCTGTAAAAAGCTTGCCCCAGTATTTGTCAATCTGCTTAATCATCTTTGCGTAATCCTTCTCCTCAGCCCCAAGACGCTCAATCTGTTCATCATTACGAAACGCAGTTACTCGTTCCCTTATGGTTCGTATATCTGTTTCACCCGTATCGTTAAGACCACTATTGCTGTCCAGCAAAGCGATTCGCATCGCATCTCGGAGCCGGTCAAACACCTCCATTTTTCCTTGTATGGAAGAAACCCTGTTCAAAACAACCGAATCATTAAGCGCGTCGTACAGGGGCAACAGAATCATCTTCATTGAGAGAGGAGAAGACATCTGTGTCTTGAGTTTTTTCAGAACAGGATAAGCCTGTGCCAGCCGCTGGTAAATGTCTAAATGAGGTCGGTCAAACGGAAAACCCAGGCCGTCTGACTGACTTGTGGCCTCCACAATCCATGCAACGAGCAGATAGGCCTCCAGAATTGCTGACAAGTTCATCTCACCACGCTGCGCCTCATTCGCCCTCAGATAAGAGTTGAGACTGTCCATCCATACAGGATTGTCCTCAATCTCCGCTTTTAATTCTCTTATCATCTTACGCAGCGTCCCACGCACATTGTGCTTGCGCATCCGCCGCCGTATCGTATCGTACTCACCGCTCATCAAATCCTTCCCTATGTCTCTTAAAAAATGGAAGTGGCATATGGTATCGGGCACATCGGGAAAGACCTCTTCAGCAGCCTTGATAATAGCGGAGCCCATATCATGCACCAGGCAAACCGGGTCCCCGTAAGCGCTGCGGATTCCCTGAAGAAAGGGAATGATTCCCGCTGAATTCTCCGAGGGGATTTTGATGTTTCCGAGCACAAGACCCGACAATCCATCAATACAACACATTAAATGCGGACTGCTTCCTTCGCATGTGCCGTCGAGATGCAGAATATAGCCGCCATTTGAGGCTTCCATAAACTGTTTCAACAGTGATTCGCTGTTGCGATGTGCCTGCGCAAGGTATACGATGAACCGCCGACACAGAACTTCTATCTCGCGTAACGAGATATCTACGTGGAGCGTCTTCAACTCACACTGAATAGCATGCTGACTTTGAGAACGTTCAAAACGCGCCCGCCCGATATATTCGATCACGTCAAACCCGAACTTGCAATGCGGGGCAACAAGACGATCAAGCTCCTCGGGTCTTAACACATTCCCGCACCACGAGCAGTACCGGTACCTCAAAACGGCATGGAACTTGCCGATGTGAAGAGTGACCACGGTGCGTCTTTGGGTCTTGTACGCTTTCAATGCGCCCCCACATGGACAAACGTCCGCATCAGGTTGAAATTTAAACTCAGGGGCAACTGGAAACAAACTGCAAACACTCAACCCCTCCCTGCGCGCGTCAATCATACGACGCAATTGTTCAATCAGGTAGGTAGCGCCGTTTTTTTTTCCGTAAACACAGAAAGAATCTGCTCAACCTGAGACTCTGTCACATAGAGTCCCCTGTCCCCAAGCGACCTGACGATGGAAGCGCTATCGGGCTCAAGCTTGTAATCACGTATAGCTGTGGTCAATACATCAATAACCAGCCACCCCGGCAACTGTTCGCCACCGGGGACACGAAACTGATGCCGCGCCGCCTTCTGTTCTTCACATCGATCCCTCTTTCTACTGAGATACAAATAGACGCCCCCTGAAACCTCCCGCGTAATCTTCTTCTCACGCACAAGATGCAAAGGTGCGTTGCGCACTTGTATCTTTAATTGTGTGTTCAACTCATTGAGCGTATATCCGGCGGGAGAACGATGTACCAGTGTCGCTATGGTGGCTTTGAGATTGCCGGCTTTGGAAAAACCTATGCCGTTATACTGCCATAAACCGGCTTCATCAAAAACCGGAATACTCAACAGAGTGTAATAGATTCCTTTGTGAGTGTAGCTTGAGAGATATCCAAGAGCATTCAAACGTCTGTAGACACTGATGCGTGACGTCTTCAGTAATTTTAAGAGTTCCGGCAGAGTGGCGACACGGTTTTTTTTAAAGTAGGCTCGTAGGGCTTTCGCTGAGTCTGTGATTGAGAGCATATAGACCTCCTTCTCGGTGTGCTATAATATGCTACAGTATAGCATAATATAGCATAAATTCCTTGGAAAAACCATAGGATTCAGTGTGTTTTGATCGAAAACAGGGTTTTTATAAGGAAACTGGAGGGAATACTGCGTCTGACGTGCTTGATGTGAAACAGTGTGCTATCAATGAATCAAATAGATTCAGTAAGTTAGGTCAATCTAACTAAGTTTTGCGCTCATAGCATTATTGCCGATTTAGTGCATATAATCAGTCAGTTACATGACGCTTGAAGAAAAACGTTGGGACAGTAGTGATTGATTTACTTATTTTACAATAACACCATAACTCCTAAAAGAAGTATTTGAAAGTTGCCTGAAGTTTTTGGTATGATTATATATCGTAGAGGGGCAGAATTTCTGATGCAGAAGTAGGGGACGGTCAAAAGCAGGAGTAAGGAACTCTAGAGAGAACCAATGTAGTGGAGGGTATGAGAATGAGTCAACATGAAAATTTAAGTCCCAAAGCAAAATGCGCACCCGTTACAAGTTGTGCGGACTCGCTGCGTTTTTACCGCATCGGTAAGACCCCCCCCCCCCAGTACTATTCCTAAAGCTTAAATCAAGCTAAAAAAACAAAAAGTAAATCAGATTGATTTGCAGGTTTTTTGACCGAAAAAAGTCTTGCATGTTACGAGTAACACAGTGACCAAGACATCGATCAAACGACGTGATGTGATATGTCCAACAGGAAGTTTGTGCCTATGAGCACCGGTACTGGGCCAGACAGACATTGCGGCAGGCACTGCAAGAATCTCGCAGCATAACTCGCGGATCAAACTGAAAAAATCAGGTGTATTTATATCACGGGTTGCCTGACCGAGAGCAGCCTACTACCCCCTGCGCCAAAGAGCACCTGAGGGGGACCAGCGCCTCGGTCAGACGCCGTGATATATGCCCAACAGGAAGTTTGTGCCTATGAGCACCGGTACTGGACCAGACAAACATCACGACAAACCCGAATCCATAGGAGGTATTAAATTACATGAAGAATCAGGAAACTCTATTTTTTGCAGGCATTGACTGGAGCAGGAACTTCCATCAGGTCTGCGTTATCGATCATCAGGGCTCGATCATCGGGGAAGCAAGCTTCGAACACTCAGGACGCGGCCTTTTTGAAATGGCCCAGTGGATAAGAGAAATCTCAGACTCTGAGGTCTGCAATATATCCGTGGCTATAGAGGTAAATCACGGCCCCGTTGTGGAAAGTCTCATTGAGCAGAACTTCCGTGTTTGTTCAATAAACCCCAAGCAACTCGACAGATTCAGGGACAGATTCTCTCCCTCTGGAGCTAAGGATGACAGGAAAGACGCTTTGGTGCTGGCCTCGGCGCTTCGCACCGACAGCCATCACTTCCACCTCATTGAACCCCAAGGGATCGAGGTAATGTTCATACGAGAACTCAACAGAAAAAGAGCTGAACTCGTTGAACAACGCACCCGGCTTATAAACCAGTTCCGCGAACAGATCTGGAGATATTATCCCCAGTTCGCAGCACTCCTCGACGATAAAGTGAGGCTGTGGCACCTGGAATTATGGAAACTTGCTCCTTGCCCCGACTCGGTAAAAGGAAAAAGAATCTCAACAGTACAGAACCTTCTTAAACGCCATAAAGTGAGGCGTATTGATGCTGAGGAAGTACTGCGCATACTGCGCGCTGAGAAAATAAACGTAAGCGTCGCAACCAGGGATGCCTGCGTCAACCGCTTGGGATCTATTGTTGAACTGCTTGAGCTGCTTGAGCGTCAGATCAAGGAAACTGAGGCATCTATCAACAAGGAAATTGAGACCTTGGATTCAAAGCTCAAAACCGACAGTGAAGGGCCAACAGATATTGAGATCCTCCAGTCTGTTCCGGGCGTAGGACCTGTAGTGCTCGCAACGATTATTGGCGAGGCCTGGGAACTTCTGCTACGGCGGGACTTCGAGGCACTTCGATGTTTTGGAGGTACAGCTCCGATAACGAGACAATCAGGAAGGACAAAGCAGGTCGTCAGGAGAAAAGCAGTATGCAGAAGCCTCTGTGATGCGTTTCACGTCCTGGGCGGAACTGCCGCCAGACGTGACCCGGTAAGCATGGCCAAATACAAAGCGCTTCGGGCAAAGGGCCATGGTCACTTCAGGTCTGCCCGTACTGTATGCGATCGTATTTTATCCGTAGTCCGAGTTCTTATGAAAAAAAGGGAACTGTTCGACAAGGAGTTCAAGAAACCTTGGCATGATGCCGCGGCTTGAGGGGAAATCAAACTGAACTGAAATCGTGAGAGAAAATCAAGGAGGAATCTTAAAAAAAGAAATTCGCTCTATACATAAAATTCAGGCTTGATAAAACACAGGAAGTCCCCCTCACTTGAACGCATTCAAGACGCATCGCCGCTATCAGCTTCCAGATTAACATCTTTCTCTGTCTCCGGACCAAAAACCCGTAAGTCTTCTTCCCCACGCAGTCGTGACACATCTCGTATCCGGGGCGACGGCCGTTCCGCATTGCGCCCGCCACGCGGCCCCGTTGCCTCGGGAGGGCACTTCATTCAAGTGACGCTTCGCCGGATCGCTGCAGCGGTTCTGCTCGTTCTGCTGCTCCCGATTGGCCTTGCCTCCACCGCCGAGGCCCAGAGCATTTCCATACCCGCGACACGCGCGTTCACCGAGACTGATTCGGACACCGATCACACCCTGAGCGTCTCTGGGAGTCCCGGATCTGGCAATGAAGGCTACTTGACGTTTTTCCTCGCCGCCGGCACTCACACGGCCCTCGGCTATCGCTCTTCCGTTCTCGATTTTACCTGCCGACCCAACGATGATTATGTCGCTGACATAGACTCTTTGCCTTACGTGAATGGCGACCGCTTCAGCAGCTCCTACACTTCAACCCTCACCGTTTGCGGGGACGACGAGGACGAGCCGAACGAGACCTTCGCCCTCTTATGGCAAGCGGACGCGGACATCGCCTTTTTCGACGCGAATGCGGACCATTGCACGTCCAACAGCAGGTGCACGACCACCTACACCATTGTCGACGACGACCCAACCACAGTGTGGCTGCGGGGTTTGGTTATGGTCGATGTCTGCAAACTGAGCGGCAGCGGGGTGCCGGCCTCGGTCTGCGAGAGCGACAACAATTCTCCGGAAAGAAAGCAATGCGAAGCCGCCTGGACGCCGGCCTGGGCAAAGCCGGGGGCAATATCACGCGCGCAGGTCTCGCAGGCCGACATAAATGCGGCGAGGGCCTCGGTGGCCGCCATCTGCGGTCACAACGCCAGCGCCACGTACGTGCAGGAGCGCCACGGCCGCGACGAGATCACGATCAAAGAGGGTGGCTCCGACGCCGAAATCATAGTGGGGCTGTCGCGCAAGCTCGTGGCGGACGAGATCGTGACGGTGCCGCTTACAGTCTCGGGCGCGATCACGGCCTCTGACTACACGATCTCTCTGAAGAGTGGCAGCGGCGTCAACACTGGCGTGACGCTCGACACCTCGGCCCCGGGTAGCGCGGCCGAGCCGGCGGTGGTGTTCAGGGGCCATGCGACAGACGAGGTGCGGTTCGCGTCGCTGCTCGTGCGGGGACTTCGGGACGGGAACAACAATGAGGGCGTGGAGACTCTGACGCTGGACATGAGCAACGTCACCAGTAACCTCGACCGGTTTTCTGGCACCGGCACTGGGGGTACAGAGAAGCATAGAAACTATCAAACCGCGAAGGTGACAATCGACGGAGTCGCGCCAATGTCCCTGTCTGCGCCCGTGGTACAGGAGCCCACCGAAGCGGTGGCCAACGTGCAGGTGACGGCGGTGGACGACGCCGACGTTTTGGTGACCTGGGACGCGGTTGAGCATGCCACTGCCTACGAGGTGTCATGGGAGGCCGAAAGCAGCGATTCGCAGAACGCCATTGCCGGCATTGAGCCCAGAGTGATGGGCACCTCAGCTACCATCAGCCACAACGTCCCAGCGCCGATGACACTGATCGTTACAGTGACGCCGGAATATGTCGATGAAGACGGCGACACGTACAAGTTCGACGACTTGGCAGGCACAGCGACACTGGTGGCCTGCGTTTCGGATGAATTGCTGGCCGATGTGGATGCCCGCATCAAGAGGACTGGCTTGAAGCGTTGGACACGGGTGAAGAATGCGCTGACTGGCCAGCCAAACGCCATTACGCTCGCGAAGGTCGAGAATATCTACGAGAGTCGCGCACAAAAAGGCAGGTCCACCGACCAGTGGGAGCCGGTGATCGAGGCAATGGAATGCCTCGAGGCGGAGAATCAGTAGATGCCGAGGCGCCAAGCTAACTGATGGCTGGGCAGCCGGTGAAAGTCCGGCGGAGGTAAAAGGCTAACCACCACACCTTGCCGCGAGCCGTGCGTGCGCACCCGTGAGGGTGCGGGCGAAGCGTCGGTAGCGGTGCGTATGGGCGGGGCGATTGAGCACCGAAAAAGATAACATTTGGAGTGCCGAGGCTATGGTATCAGTCGAAGGCAACACCTGGCGAGCCGAGATGGTAAGGAGCGTCAGGGCTCCACGGTGTCGAAGGAGTTCATGCACGTACGTAAGCCCAACATCGGGACTTGGGAGAGCTTCACTTTGCCCTGGGAGTCGTACCGGGGCCGCTGAAGGAAGGAGGCAATCCGAAATGAAGATGTACGAAGTGAAGCAGTCGGATGGCGTCATAGTACCTTTGAAGGCAGCGAACAAAGGGGCGGAAGCCCCGGCGGAGTTGCTGGAGGGAAGGACGTCAATCAAAGGGAATCCGCAAGACCAAAGCACAGGCCGGACTCAGGGCCGGGGAACTGTGTCCCAGGCGGTGGAGCGGATACGGCAGGCTGCGAAGAGGAATCCGAAGGAGAGATTTACAGCGTTACTGCACCATATAACGCCCGACACGCTACGCTGGGCATACTACTCGCTAAAGGGTGGGAAGGCGGCGGGGGTGGACGGAGTTACGTGGGAAGAGTACGAGGAAGGGTTGGAAGAGCGGTTGCTTGACCTGAACGACCGAGTACATAAGGGAACGTACCGGGCGAAGCCGTCGAGGCGGGTAGAAATACCTAAGCCAGATGGCGGAACACGACCGCTCGGCATAGCCGCGCTAGAGGACAAAATAGTTCAGAAGGCTGTGGTGGGACTTATCCTTGAGCCGATATACGAGCCGGAATTCCTTGGGTTCAGCTATGGATTTCGGCCGGGGCGTGGGGCGCATGACGCGCTTGACGCTCTTGCCTACTGCATAGAGAAGCGTAAGGTCAACTGGATAGTGGACGCTGATATCCAGAAGTTCTTTGACCGGATAGACAGGGACTTGATGATACGGTTTCTGGAGCACCGGATAGGGGACAGAAGGGTAATAAGGCTGATAACCAAGTGGCTAAACGCCGGGGTAATGGAAGACGGGGAATGGAAGGACGACATGCGGGGGACGCCGCAGGGGGCTGTAGCATCGCCCGTTTTAGCGAACATCTACCTGCATTACGTTCTTGACCTGTGGTTCCATAAGAAGTGGAGAGTGCGGAAGGCGAAAGGAGAAGCGGTAATCGTCCGCTATGCGGACGATTACGTAGTGGGCTTTGAGTGTAAAGAGGACGCGGAACAGTTTCTAGAGGATATAAAGGAGAGGCTGTCGGAGTTCGGGTTGAATTTGCATCCGGAGAAGACACGACTCATAGAGTTTGGAAGAAGTGCCATAGAGGACAGGAAGAGGCGGGGAGAAGGTAAGCCGGAGACGTTTGACTTTCTTGGGTTCACGCACTATTGCAGGAAGACAAGGGAAGGGTGGTTCGGGCTGGGGCGCAAGCCTGTAGCGAAGAGGATGACACGGACACTGAAGAGGGTAGGAGAGATTCTGCGGCGGAGGATAAACGGCAAGGTAAAGGATGTAGCGCAATGGCTCGGCAGCGTGGTAAGGGGATGGCTTGGGTACTACGCGGTACCGACCAGTTACAAGTACCTGAAGAAGTTCATCCTACGACTTAAAAGGAAGTGGCTTAGGGTATTGCGCCGGAGGTCACAGAAAGACCGATTTACATGGGAGAGGCTGAAGAGGCTGACGAAGGCGAAATGGGAACCAGTAAAGATACTGCACCCGTGGCCAGACACTTGAGATAGGAGCCGTATGCATTAACGTGCACGTACGGATCTGCGCGGGGGGTGCGGGGAAACTCGCATTCCTACCGCAACCGGCTCAGACTTAACCCAAACCGCGGTTGCCTGTATTTGACGCAAATGCACTCAGACGTGGAGGGCTGTTGGAAGGAAACCTGGTGGTAGGGCCATGCCCACGTGGAGCGATGGCTGCGGGTTCCTGACTTCCGCACATTCAGCTAATTCTTGATAAAATCTTGCTCAGTCTTATAGCATGGAATCGTTCTGGAAACGAATTGCTGTTGTGTTTTCGTCATCTTTATCGGCAGCCGCATCTTCAGCAGTTGTCTGGGGGCCAGCGTGGTTGCCGTCGGCCGAAGCCGTAACTGTGAAGAAAAAAATTGTTACCGCCAGTGTTGCGGCAATAGTGATAAAGAGATTATAAAGGCGCTTCATGTGGAGTTCCTCCTAGGGCAACCTAGATGAGCTTTACTTATTTTTCAGTAATACCACATCGTAAACAGGAGTTGAAAGAGGAATCTGCAGAGGAATTGAAAAGTTGCGGTCTTGTCCGCATTTATGATACACTTCTTTGTAAGGGTGGTGGCAGGATAGCTTGGCTCTATAAATAGCCGTTCAGGGGTTAATTGTGACTAGATCACCGGGTAAAAAACCACCCCCTGCTCTGCCACCTCCCTGTTTTTTTTCTTCTCCAAGGCAAAGGAAAGCCGGACCCTGTATGGCAGTGTTGCTGAGGTGTGTGTTTCGTGCCATGTGGTGGAATCGTGTGTGGTCTGAGGATTCAACCGAATATTCCTCAAAAAAATCCTTCTCTACCCCGTCTAAGAGTAGTTGCTGCAAGATTCTGAACTAGATTGCCGCTCTTTAAACTTGCAATCAGACATATATCAGGGTTTCAACTAGACATACTTCACTACGCAAATGCCTCATGCATTGGCCAAGTTGGCACTTCTCTGTAAGCCAACTTAAAAAGGATGCTTGAGCACGGTCAGACCCCCGAACAGCGCAAGCACGCCTTTTGCAGATCGGTTTTTAGATGCGGACCACAGGTTTGTGAAAGCAGAATTTCAGAGGGGATAAATCGCAATTTGACAATCTCAAAATTTTTTTATTGAAAACCTGTTTTCTTTCTGTAGTATAGTCCTTCCCTTGATTTGGGATTCAGCGGTTTTTTTCCGTTTTTCTATTTGACATCCGCCCGTTATTAAGCTTATAATGATCGGATTACCCAATTCGGGGAGAGGATGATTTATGCCTACGATAAGCCAGTTGCTAAACAAGGGAAGAGAGACGGCCAAGAAGAAAAGCAAGGCCAGGGCTCTTCAGAGGTGTCCCCAGCGAAGAGGGGTCTGCGTGAGGGTTTACACAACCACTCCCAAAAAGCCTAACTCTGCGCTCAGGAAGGTTGCCAGGATAAGGCTTACAAACGGCATAGAGGTCACGGGCTACATACCCGGAGAAGGACACACTCTGCAGGAGCACTCAGTTGTGCTTGTCAGGGGGGGCAGGGTGAAAGACCTTCCGGGAGTTAGATATCACATAGTCAGGGGAACTCTTGACTCAACCGGAGTTGAGAACAGAAGAAACGGGAGATCCAAGTACGGAGCCAAAAAGCCTAAGTAGCGGGCGGGAATCAAAGAAGATGCCGAGAAAAGGTAGAGCACCAAGAAGAAAACTGACTCTGGACTCAAGAACTGGAGACGCGTTAGTCGCCAAGTTCATAAACAGCCTGATGTACGACGGCAAGAAGAGCAAGGCTGAAAAAATCTTCTACGATTCTCTTGACAGAATAAAGGAGAAAACCGGAAAAGACCCCCTTGAAGTTTTTCACGATGCTCTTGACAAGGTAAGGCCCTCGGTCGAGGTTAGATCAAGGCGCGTCGGCGGAGCCAACTACCAGGTTCCCATGGAAGTGAGTTCTTTCAGAAGGCAGTCCCTTGGGATCAGATGGCTCATAAACTCCTCCCGCTCAAGATCAGAAAAATCGATGGTAGACAGGCTTTCTTCGGAAATAATTGATGCCCACAACAACAGGGGCAGCGCTGTGAAGAAGAAAGAGGATATTCACAGAATGGCCGAGGCCAACAGGGCTTTCGCCCACTACAGGTGGTAATCCCCCGGAGGATCAAGGTGTCAGAACAGATATTCCCCATACACAGGGTGAGAAACATTGGAATTGTTGCTCACATAGATGCCGGCAAGACCACCACTACTGAAAGAATACTTTTCTATACTGGCATAACCTACAAAATCGGCGAGGTGCACGAAGGCGCGGCTACCATGGACTGGATGGAGCAGGAGCGCGAAAGAGGCATCACCATAACCTCCGCTACCACTACCTGTTTCTGGAAGGACTGCAGGATAAACATCATAGACACTCCAGGCCACGTTGATTTCACCATAGAGGTTGAAAGATCGCTCAAGGTGCTTGACGGAGCGGTGGTTGTGTTTGACTGCGTCGGGGGAGTCGAACCTCAGACCGAGACAGTTTGGGGCCAAGCCGACCGTTACTCGGTTCCGAGAATGTGTTTTGTGAACAAGATGGACAGGGTCGGGGCGGATTTCTACAGGGTCGTGGACCAGATAGTTGAGAGACTTAGCGCCAACCCCGTGTGTCTTCAGATTCCCTGGTTTGACGGTGATGATTTCACCGGAATAGTTGATCTTATAAGGATGAAAATGGCAGTGTGGGACGGGGAGAGCCTCGGGGCCAAGTTTGAATTCATAGATATTCCCGAGGACACAAAGCAGCAGGCGGCCGAATACAGAGAGAAACTTATAGAGGCTCTCTCGGATAACGACGAGGAGATAATGGAACTTTATCTCGACGGAGAGGATGTCCCCGAAGAGATGATCCGGAAATCCATAAGGCAACAGACAATCGACGCGACCATAGTCCCGGTGATGCTGGGATCGGCTTTTAAGAACAAGGGAGTGCAGCTTCTGCTTGATGCCGTTGTGGAATACATGCCTGCTCCCGTGGATCTGCCTTCTGTAAAAGGCATTCATCTCAGAACCGATGAGGAAGTCGAGAGAAAACCCGACAAAGAAGAACCCTTCTCCGCGCTTGCGTTCAAGATCATGTCAGACCCATTTGTCGGCCAGCTTACCTACCTTCGTGTTTATTCCGGGAAGCTGAAATCAGGCACTACCGTCTACAATTCATCCAATCTTAAGAATGAAAAAATCGGAAGACTTCTTCGCATGCACGCGGACAAACGCGAAGACATAAAAGAGATTGAGGCCGGTGGTATAGCGGCTGCGGTCGGGCTTAAAAATACCCTTACAGGCGACACGCTGTGTTCGGGGTCTGACCCCGTGATACTTGAGAGTCTTCATATCTCGGACCCGGTCATTTCAATTGCAATAGAGCCTAAGTCAAACACGGACCAGGAAAGACTTGGTCTTTCACTTAGCAAGCTTGCCATGGAGGACCCTTCCTTCAAGGTAAAAAGCGATGAAGAGACCCGTCAGACAGTAATTTCCGGCATGGGGGAGCTTCACCTCGAGATAATCGTTGACAGGCTAAGAAGAGAATTCAATGTCGACGCAAACGTAGGGAAGCCTCAGGTCGCTTACAGAGAGACGATAACCGCTACTTCCCAAACCGAAGGGAAATACATAAGACAGACCGGCGGGCGCGGTCAGTATGGCCATGTGAAGATAAGGGTGGAGCCTCTTGAGAGGGGAGAAGGCTTTCAGTTTCACGACAAGATAAAGGGAGGGGTGATCCCCAAGGAGTTTATTCCCGCGGTTGAGAAGGGAATAGTCGAGGCCATGGACACCGGAGTCGTATCCGGGTACCCGGTCGTCGACGTGTCGGTCACTCTTTACGACGGTTCTTTTCACGATGTCGATTCCTCTGAGATCGCCTTTAAGATTGCCGGTTCAATGGCATTTAAAGAGGCAATCCATAAATCTTCTCCGGTTGTGCTTGAGCCCGTGATGAAGCTTGAAGTGGTTGTTCCCGAAGCCCACATGGGAACTGTCATAGGTGATCTAAGTTCAAGGCGCGGAAGAGTAAGCAGTACGGAAATGAGAGGTGCTATGCAGGCGGTAAAAGCGGAAGTTCCGCTTGGAGAGATGTTCGGTTACGCGACCAACTTAAGGTCAATGACCGAAGGCAGGGGGCTTTTCACTATGGAATTCTCCCATTATTTCGCCTTGCCGGCCAGTATAGCCGAAGAGTTAAAACAGACAGCCAATGTCAGCTGATATTTTTATGTTCTTTTTAACAAGGAGGTCACCAAGAGATGTCAAAGGCAAAGTTTGAGAGGGGGAAGCCGCATTTAAACATAGGGACGATAGGGCATGTGGATCATGGGAAGACGACGTTAACGGCGGCTATAACGAACATATTGTCAAAGCGGGGTCAGGCGGAGTATGTGGAGTTTGACAACATAGACAAGGCACCTGAGGAGAGGGAGAGGGGGATAACGATAAACATAGCGCACGTGGAGTATGAGACGGAAGGGCGGCACTATGCACATGTGGACTGTCCTGGGCATGCTGACTACGTAAAGAACATGATAACGGGGGCAGCGCAGATGGACGGGGCGGTGTTGGTGGTGAGTGCGCCGGATGGGCCGATGCCTCAGACGCGGGAGCACATATTGTTGGCGAGGCAGGTGGGGGTGCCGTACATAGTGGTGGCACTAAACAAGGTGGACATGTTGGATGACGAGGAGTTGCTAGAGTTGGTGGAGTTGGAGATAAGGGAGTTATTGAGTGAGTATGGGTTTCCTGGGGATGACATACCGGTGGTGAAGGTAAGTGCGCTTAAGGCGATAGAGGGGGATACTGGGGCGGGGGAGCAGGTAGTGGAGTTAATGAGTGAGATAGACGGGTATGTACCGGAGCCAGAGAGGGACATGGACAAGCCGTTTTTGATGGCGATAGAGGATGTGTTCACGATATCTGGTAGGGGGACGGTGGTAACGGGGAGAGTGGAGAGGGGTAGGATAGTAGCGGGGAAGGAGATAGAGATAGTGGGTTTTAAAGACACGACAAAGACAGTGGCAACGAGTTTGGAGATGTTCCGCAAGATACTGGATGATGCGCAGGCGGGGGACAATGTGGGAGTATTGTTGAGGGGGATAGGGAAGGAGGAGGTAGAGAGGGGGCAGGTATTGAGTGCGCCTGGGAGCATAAAGCCGCACAGGAAGTTCAAGGCGGAGGTGTATGTGTTAAAGAAGGAGGAGGGGGGAAGGCACACGCCGTTTTTTCCTGGGTATAGGCCGCAGTTTTACTTGAGGACGACAGATGTAACGGGGTCTGTGATATTGCCTGAGGGGGTTGAGATGGTGATGCCTGGGGACAATGTGAGTATGGAAGTAGAGTTAATAGCGCCTGTTGCGATGGAGGAGCAGTTGCGTTTTGCGATAAGAGAGGGAGGAAGAACGGTAGGGGCGGGCGTAGTAACGGAAATCATTGAGTGATGAGCAAAGCTTCGAAAATAAGAATAAAACTTAAGTCTTTTGACTACAGGCTCCTTGATAATTCAACGGAGGAAATTGTTGATACTGCCAAGAGAACCGGCGCGAGAATAGCGGGTCCGGTTCCGCTTCCTACCAGTATAAACAGGTACTGCGTTCTGCGCGGTCCTCACGTGAACAAGAATTCAAGAGAGCATTTTGAGATAAGAACGCACAAAAGACTTGTAGACATACTTGAACCTACCCAGCAGACAATAGATGAACTTATGAAACTGAACCTTGCTTCGGGTGTGGAAGTGGAGATAAAACTGACGGGTTCGTAAAAAATGATCCAGGGACTCATAGGAAGAAAAAGAGGGATGACCGAGTTTTTTAACGACGACATGGTGAAGGTCGTCACTACCGTGGTTGAAGCGGGCCCGTGCTTTGTGGTCTCGAAAAAAACCAAGGTCTCAGACGGCTACGATGCTCTTCAGCTTGGTTTCGGGGATGTGAAACCCCAGCGGCTCACGCGCCCAATGAAAGGACATTTTGCAAAAGCCGGAGTGAACCCTGCGGCGAAGCTTAAAGAATTTTCCGCCACAGTTGATGACTATGAGGTGGGAGATGTGGTAAAAGTTGACATTTTCAAGGTTGGAGATGTTCTGGATGTCACAGCTAAAAGCAAGGGAAAGGGATTTGCCGGAACCATAAAACGCCACAATTTCTCAAGACAGCCTATGTCCCACGGCGGCATGGCCCACAGAAGGCCCGGCTCCATAGGACAGGCGTCATCTCCGGCCAAGGTGTGGAAAGGCATTAAAATGCCAGGGCGAATGGGTGGAAAGAACGTAACGGTTCAGGGCGTCAAGGTGGTTGATATAGATGTTGAGAAAAATCTTCTTTTCGTAAAGGGGGCAGTTCCGGGCCCGGTAGGAGGGACGGTTTTTCTCCAGCACACGTCAAAGGGGGCGAAAGATGCTTCAAGTTGACGTATACGACCTCGCAAGGAAAAAAGTAGGGACAATGGAACTCAGCTCCGAAATATTTGAGGCTCCGGTGAAAAAGCACTTGCTCCATGAAGTAGTCAACTGGCAGCTTGCCAAAAAAAGGGCCGGGACCTCCTCTACCAAGACAAGAGGTGAAGTCCGAGGCGGCGGAGCAAAGCCATGGAAACAGAAACACACAGGTCGTGCAAGGGCAGGATCCAGGCGTTCCCCGATCTGGCGCAAGGGTGGAGTGGTTTTTGGACCGAAACCGAAAGACTGGTCTTACTCGATTCCGAAAAAGGTGAGAAAAGGGGCACTTCTTTCCGCTCTCTCAAGCCGTTTCGGCGAAGGTGCAATAGTTGTGCTAGACAGTTTTGAGCTTCCGGAGATAAAGACCAGGCAGGTGGTGAAATTCATGAAGGATTTTGAATTCTCCCAGGCTCTTGTGATTGTCAGTTCGGATAACGAGAATCTCCGCAAGTCGGCAAGGAACATACCTGACGTAAAGGTGCTCAGGGATGATGGGCTTAACGTCTACGATCTTCTCAGGCACAAGAATATAGTCATGGTGCGGGATTCGGTTGAAAAGATCCAGGAGAGACTGTCATGAAAGATCCCCGTTCGATCATAAAGCTTCCTGTGATTACAGAGAAAAGCACAGAAGCCAGGGAAGACGGCTGGTATGTTTTTTCCGTCGATAGAAGATGCAACAAAAAGGAGATACAGGATTCCATCGAGAAGATTTTCAGTGTCAAGGTGGACAAGGTGAGAACTCTTGTGCTCCCTGGAAAAAGAGTGAAAAGATTCGGCAGGGTTGTAGGAAAGAGGTCAGCGGTTAAAAAGGCCTACGTTAAGCTCAGAGAAGGAGAAATCAACCTGTTTGAGGGAGTTTGATCATGGGAGTGAAAAAATACAACCCCACGTCTCCGGGAAGAAGGTTCATGTCCGGGTTTGATTTTGAGGAGGTAACCTCAAAAAAGCCCCACAAGTCCCTTACGGTTTCTCTTAAAAAGAATTCAGGACGCAACTCGAATGGAAGGATTACCAGCTTCAGAAAAGGCGGCGGTCACAAGAGACGCTACAGGGTAGTGGATTTCAAAAGGAACAAGCATGGCATCCCCGCCAGAGTTATCTCGCTGGAATATGATCCGTATCGCTCAGCTAGAATCGCTCTTCTGTCCTATGCTGACGGTGAAAAAAGATACATTATAGCCCCTGCGGGCATTAAGGTGGGTGATGAGCTAAATTCCGGACCCGGGGTGGAAGTTTCAACCGGAAATGCTCTTCCCATAGAGAATATTCCCGTGGGTACGGTTGTTCACAATATAGAAATGAGGCCCGGAGGTGGAGGAAAACTGGTCCGTTCCGCAGGTTCGTCAGCACAGATTGTCGCAAAAGACGGTAACTACGCCCAGATAAAACTCGCTTCTGGCGAGATAAGACTGATTCATCTTCGGTGCATGGCTACCGTGGGAAGGATTGGAAACACCGAGAACGAACTTATAGTCTGGGGCAAGGCCGGGAGATCCCGTCACAAGGGTAAAAGACCAACGGTTCGCGGGGTGGCGATGAATCCAGTTGATCATCCCCATGGCGGAGGAGAAGGCAAGGCGGCCAAGGGAAATCCTCACCCTGTTTCCCCCTGGGGATGGATTACGATAGGGAAAAAGACAAGAAACAACAAGAGAATGGACAAATATATAGTTAAGCCGAGAAGGGTCGGCTACGGAATGGATTAATCGCGGGAGCTTCAGATGGCAAGATCAAGTAAAAAGGGAATGTACGTGCACGAAAAGCTTATGAAGAAAGTTGAGCAGGCACAGAATTCCGGGAGTCAGAAAATCATCAGGACCTGGTCAAGAGCTTCAATGATAATACCTGAGATGATAGGAATGACTTTTGCGGTTCACAACGGAACAAGGTTTATTCCCGTGTTCGTATCCGAACAGATGGTTGGACATAAGCTGGGTGAGTTTTCTCCCACGAGGACCTACCATGGTCATGCGGGCGATAGAAAAGCTAAGAAAAGATAGCAGTAACAGAGAGATAAGATATGGTTTCTAAAGCAGTGCATAAGCATGCCAGGGTGTCGCCGAAGAAGGCTAGGGTAGTTCTTGACCTCATAAGGGGGAAAAGCGTCGAGGAAGCTTCCTCGATTCTGCTTTCCGCCCGCAGGAGGGTCTCGCCGCTGCTCTCTAAGCTGCTTAAATCGGCTGTGGCCAACGCCTCCGAGAAAGGATACAACGACATTGACTCCCTTTACATAAAGGAAGTCTACGCGACGCAAGGTCCTACGCTCAAGCGTTTTAGGGCCAGGGCGATGGGAAGGGCCTTTGCACGTAAAACCAGGATGAGTCATATAACGATAATACTTGAACAGAGGGGATTCTGAATTGGGACAGAAAATTAATCCTATAGGACTTCGTATTGGAATAACCAAGTCATGGGATTCCAAGTGGTTTGCTGAAAAACAGATGTACAGATCCCTGCTCAAAGAGGATATAGACATCCGTAACTACGTGAAGAAGACCTTTTACCAGGCCGCCATCTCGAGCATTGAGATTGAAAGGGCCGCGGCGGACAAGGTCAGGATTCTGGTGTATGCCGCAAGGCCCGGGATCATCATAGGAAGAAAGGGTCAGGAAATAGAGCAGCTGAAGAAAAAACTTCAGGGGATGACCGGAAAAGGCATATTTCTTGACATAAGAGAAGTAAAGAGACCAGAAACCGATGCTCAGCTTGTTGCTGAGAACCTTGCCCTTCAGCTTGAAAGAAGAGTTGCATACAGAAGAGCTATGAAGAGGGTGCTTTCATCCTCTATCCGAGCCGGGGTTCTGGGAATAAAAGTCATGGTCGCCGGGCGTCTCGGCGGAGCCGAAATAGCGAGAAGGGAGTGGTACAGGGAGGGAAGAGTGCCTCTCGGTACGCTCCGTGCGGACCTTGACTACGGGGTTACCGAAGCGTCAACTACCTACGGAGTTATAGGCGTAAAGGTTTGGATATTCAAAGGCGAGATAATACAGAAAAAGACTAAAGGGAGAGCAGGCGAAATTCCTGAGAATACAGATACCGATGCTTCAGCCTAAGAAGACAAAGTACAGAAAGCAGTTCAAGGGAAGAAACAGAGGAGCGGCGACTCGGGGAACGACGTTCGCCTTCGGCGACCTTGCGCTTCAGACATTGGAGAACGGGACAATCACCTCAAGGCAGATAGAGGCCGCCCGTATTGCGATCACAAGACACGTGAGAAGGGGAGCGAATCTCTGGATAAGGATATTCCCCTATAAACCCGTTACCAAAAAGCCTGCGGAGACCAGGATGGGAAAGGGGAAAGGGGATGTGGATAAGTATGTGGCTCCAGTAAAAAGAGGACAGTTTCTTTACGAAATATCAGGAGTAAGCGAAGAACTTGCACGTTCGGCCTTAAGACTTGCTTCCTATAAGCTGCCTCTTAGAACCAGGATAGTGGTCAGAAGCGAGGAGGATTTTGTCTGATATGGCAACGAACGCGGAAGAACTAAGAAATCTCACGCCCGAGGAGCTGAACAAGCGCCATCGTGACGCGAACGAAGAGCTTTTCAATGTCAGAATACAGGTTGCCACTGGACAGAACTCCAACAATGCGAGGGTAAAGCAGTTGAGAAGAGAGATTGCGAGGATACTTACCATAAAAAAACAGCGGGATATGGCCTCGGGGGGTTAATTTCATGGAAAGAGGAAAGTTAAAGACCAGAACGGGGATCGTGGTAGGCAACAAGATGGACAAGACCGCAGTCGTGGAAGTACAGCGGATCAAGAGTCACGGTCGGTATAAAAAGCAAATAAGAATCAGCAAGCGGTTTAAGGTCCATGATGAGCGCAACGAGTGCAACATAGGGGACAAGGTAATAATAATAGAGTCAAGGCCCCACAGTAAAACCAAAAGGTGGAGGCTGAGCGAAGTGGTCAATCAGACCGCAAGCGCGTAAGGCGTAGTTTTTGATTCTTCGGACTACGGGAGAAAAAAATGATTCAGTCAAGCACATATCTGGACTCGGCGGATAACACAGGGGCCAAAAGGCTTTTCTGCATAAAGGTCCTAGGGGGTTCCGGAAGAAAATACGCGCGGCTGGGGGATGTTATAGTGGTTTCGGTTAAGCAGGCCATTCCGAAGTCCAAGGTGGAGAAAGGTTCTGTGTACAAAGCCGTGATAGTCAGGGTGAGGAAGGAACAGAGAAGGCCAGATGGTACGTATGTGCGCTTTGATAACAATGCCGCCGTTATAATAGACAAAGAAAACGAACCGATAGGTACGAGGGTTTTCGGGCCGATCGCGCGTGAACTGAGACTCAAGGGTTTTATGAAAATCATCTCGCTTGCTCCGGAGGTTGTTTGAACATGTCCGCTGGAAAGAGAAAATTTCACATAAAGGCCGGAGATACGGTCTACGTGGTTACGGGCAAGGAGAAAGGCAAGACCGGCAAGGTGCTGAGAATTGACAGAAACGTTGAAAAAGCCTTTGTGGAAAAGCTCAATATCATAAAGAGACATAGTCGTCCTACCCAGAAAAACCCCGCTGGTGGCATTGTCGAGAAAGAGGCCGGAATCCATGTCTCAAATCTGATGCTGTACGATTCTGAGGACAATCAGCCGGTAAAAGTCGGTTACAGAACCGGCGAGGACGGTAAAAAAGTAAGGTACAACAGAAAGACTGGAAAGGAAATCTGAGAAAATGGTTCCGAGAATAAAAACTCTGTATAAGCGCGAGGTCGTACCTGCATTGGTTGAAAAGTTTTCCTACGGAAACACTATGCAGGTTCCGAAGCTTGAGAAAATCGTAGTGAACATGGGGCTTGGGAGGCTTAGTGAAGCCGGGAGGCAGACAAAGGTAATAGATGAGGCCTTCTCGGAACTTGCGGATATAACGGGACAAAGGCCTGTGATTACTAAGGCGCGGAAGTCAGTTGCGGGTTTCAAACTCAGGGAAGGTCAACCTATAGGCTGCATGGTTACTCTCCGAGGGGAGAGAATGTATGAGTTTTTCGACCGTTTAGTGAATCTCGCCCTTCCAAGAGTCAGAGATTTTAAGGGTCTGCCGCCGCGGGCTTTTGACGGTTCCGGCAACTATACCATGGGAATAAGGGAGCATCTGGTTTTTCCTGAAATAGATTACAGCAAGGTTCAGTATAACAAGGGAATGAATATTAGCCTGATCACCACTTCAAAAACCGACGCTGAGGCCATGGAGCTTCTTGCTGGCCTCGGAGTGCCGTTTGCAACAAATTAAAAGAGAGGAGCTATGACCAGAAAAGCATTACTTGAGAAATCGAAGAGAAAGCCGAAGTTTCGTGTGCGTGCGGTTAACCGTTGCGGACTTTGCGGAAGGCCTAGAGGTTTTATGAGAAAATTTGGTATCTGCAGGGTCTGCTTTAGGTCTCTTGCTAGCAGGGGACATCTTCCGGGCGTCAGAAAAGCGAGTTTTTAAGAGACATGTTGGAGAAAAAATGACGGATCCGATTGCAGATATGTTAACCAGAATAAGGAACGCCTTTATGGTGGGTCACAACCGTGTCGAGATTCCCGGTTCGATTATAAAAGGCGAGATCGCCAGGGTTCTTGTTGAGGAAGGCTACTTGGAGAGTTACAAGATTACGGAAGAAGGGGTAAAGAAAACCATAACCATCAAGTTGAAGTACGGTCCTGACGGCAAGGCGGCCATAGAGGAAATAAAAAGAGTAAGCAAGCCATCAAGAAGGGTTTATGTGGACAAAGATAATATTCCTAGGGTCAGGGGCGGAATGGGAGTTTCAATACTTTCTACTTCAAGCGGAATAATGACAGGGGTTGCTGCAAGGAGCAAAAAGATAGGCGGGGAGATTCTCTGCACGGTGGTCTGAGGACAGACGAATGTCAAGAATAGGAACAAAACCAGTGGTTATTCCCGATGGGGTAACGGCGACACCCAAACAGGGAGTTATCGAAATCAAGGGACCGAAGGGAAGCCTTGAGGTTGCCATACCAAAGGGAATAAAAGCCGTACTTGAGAACGGAACTGTGGTTGTTTCCAGGCAAAGCGAAGAGAAAAGAATGAAGTCTTTTCACGGTCTTACACGAAGCCTTATTAACAATTCAGTAATAGGGGTGAGTGAAGGATTTACCAAGGTGCTTCGTATAACCGGCACAGGTTACAAGGCAGATCTCGTGGGAAAAGCCGAACTCAGACTTTCACTCGGTTACTCCCATCCGGTTGATTTTGCTCTTCCCCAGGGTGTAGAGGCTGCTGTGGAGGAACGAGGCACTCTGCTTTCGCTTCACGGAACTGACAAGCAGCTCGTTGGAGAGACTGCGGCACGCATAAGAAAGGTAAGACCACCCGATTCCTATAAGGGCAAGGGTGTTCGTTACGAAGGTGAGAAGTTAAAGCTTAAACCCGGAAAAGCTGGAGCGGCTAAGTAATGATAAAGAAGAAAAGCAAAAATCTGGCACGTAAAAGAAGACACATTGCCGTGAGGAAAAAGATAAGCGGCACTGCGGATATTCCAAGGGTTTCCATCTTCCGTTCGGCAAGACATATATATGCCCAGCTAATAGATGATACCGCAGAAGTCACCCTTCTTCAGGCGTCAACGATGTTCTCTGAGACGAAAAAGAGGTTGACTGTGGAGAACATGAAGAAAACCGAGGTCGCCAAAGAGGTTGGAAAGCATCTCGGGGAAATGGCTGTTCAGAAGGGTATAACCAGGGTGCGTTTCGACAGAGGGGGTTACGCTTACCACGGAAGGATAAAGTCACTTGCCGACGGGATTCGCGAGGCGGGAGTGGAGTTTTAGGAGAAAAATTAAAGGAGGCTTTGGTTTTGGCAGATGAGAGAATAAATCCGGCGGAACTTGAATTACAAGAAAAAGTGGTTCACATAAGGAGGGTCGCTAAGGTGACCAAGGGTGGCAAGAGGTTCCACTTTACCGTTCTTGCCGTGGTCGGAAACTCCAACGGAATCGTGGGAGCCGGCTTGGGGAAATCAAATGAGGTTCCTGATGCCGTAAGAAAGGCAGTTGAAAAAGCAAAGAAAACTCTCATAAAAGTGCCACGCAATGGTGCCACCATACCGCACGGAGTTCACACGCAATATGTGTCAAGCAAGGTTATGCTCCTGCCAGCTTCTCCAGGTACGGGTGTTATAGCGGGTGGCGCGGTGCGTGCGGTGGTAGAACTCGCCGGCATACACGATGTTCTCTCTAAAGTTGTCGGATCAAGGAACCCGCTTAATGTTGTTATGGCAGTTGTAAAGGGGCTCTCGGAACTGCAGGTCCCCGAAGAAATTGCGAAAATGAGGAATAAGGAGATAAAGGACCTCGATCTTCCTAATTACTATGATGCGGTGCAGTAGGACGCATGCTTAACAGCGGAGTGCAAAAGAAATGTTAAACGAACTTTCACCGGTTAAGGGATCTAAAACAAAAAGAAAAAGGGTAGGAAGAGGTGCGGGTTCCCAGGGGAAAACCAGCGGGAGAGGGCATAAGGGTCAGGGATCCCGGTCGGGCGGCGGGGTATCTAGGTGGTTTGAGGGGGGTCAGACTCCACTTAAAATGAGGAGCCCGAAAAGGGGCTTTACAAACATATTCAAAAAACAGTACGACATAATTAGCTTGAAGGATCTTGAGCGTTTTGCGGATGCGGAGTCGGTCACGATCCAGACGCTTGTCGAAGCGGGGATAGTAAGCGGCAAAAAACCCGTAAAACTTCTGGCTGTCGGTGAGATTGCCTCGGCTATTTCCATAACGGTTAACGCCTGCAGTGAGGCGGCCGCGCGCAAGATAAACGATGCGGGAGGAAAAGTGGAAATAGCATGAGCAGTAATGTCGCGTCACTTCCCAGGATTCCGGAGCTTAACAGAAAGCTTCTTTTTACAGCCGCAATGCTAGTTGTTTACAGGGCGGGGGTATTCGTTCCGATTCCGGGAATCGATCCGGACCAGATTGCCAAGATGTTCGAGCAGACCCGCGGTACGATCTTTGACATACTTAACATGTTCTCTGGGGGAGCGCTTGAGCAGGCGTCGATTTTTGCCCTGGGAGTTATGCCTTACATTACTGCCTCAATCATCATGTCGCTTCTGGTAAAGGCCTTTCCTTCACTTGAAGCAATGCAGAAAGAAGGCGACGCTGGAAGGAGAAGAATAAATCAGTACACAAGGTACGGCACCGTTCTTATATGTCTCGTTCAGGGTTTTATGCTTGCGGTTACCCTTGAGCGCGGCGGAGTAGGAGCGGCTACTGTCGCAAGCGCCGTTACAGACCCCGGTCTGATGTTCAAGGTTACGGCGGTTCTCACACTCACCGCAGGTGGACTTTTTGTTATGTGGCTTGGAGAACAGATAACGGAGAACGGAATCGGAAACGGGGTGTCTCTTCTTATCGCCGCATCGATAATCGCCAGTATTCCCGGGGCGTTCTGGAACCTCTCAAGGCTCGTCGGCACGGGGGAGATTACAGTCTTGGGGGTTTTGCTTATTTTTATTTTCCTGGCATTCCTTATGGGCCTTATAGTCTACTTTGAGCGTTCCTACAGGAAGATACCGGTTCAGTATCCAAGAAGGGTCGTAGGGAGGAAGGTAATGGGAGGACAGAGTTCCCATTTGCCTCTTAAAACCAATCCTTCGGGTGTTATTCCTCCAATCTTCGCTTCTTCGCTACTTATTTTCCCCGCTACGATTGTTACGTTTGCCGACTTTCCGGCTCTTCGCACCTTCTCTGACCTTGTGTTTCAAAACGTGTTCGTATACAACCTGATCTTTGCCGTACTCATAATATTTTTCGCTTTTTTCTATACTTCGATAATATACGACCCGGACGATCTGTCGGATAACCTTAGGAAAAACGGCGGAAACATACCGGGAATAAGGCCGGGCAGAAAGACATCGGAATACATAGGCAGTGTGCTCGGGAAAATTACTTTTATAGGGGCTATATACGTGGCAGCGGTCTGCGTGTTGCCGGCGTTTCTTGAGAGAGAACCTTTTAATCTGCCGTTTTACTTCGGAGGCGTGTCACTTCTTATAGTAATAGGGGTAACGCTTGATTTCATGCAACAGATCGAATCTTTTCTGATAACCCACAGTTATGAAGGGTTTATGAAGAAAAGGGGAATGAAAGAACCTCAGAGATACAGATTCTGACGCAAGGGAGAATACCAAGGACTATGAGATTGATACTGTTTGGACCGCCTGGGGCCGGAAAGGGAACGCAGGCCGATTTCATAAGAGAAAAATACGAGGTTGAGCATATATCGACTGGGGATGTACTGCGTGAAGCCATGAAAAATGAGACTGAGGTCGGACTTTACGCTAAGTCGTTTATGGACAAGGGGGAGCTCGTACCTGATGAAGTCGTGACGGAAATAATAAGACAGAAAATTTCTTCGATTGGCGAGGGAGGCTTTATGCTTGACGGTTTTCCCAGGACTCTGGACCAGGCAAGATCTCTTGACGGCATTCTCGCCGATGCTGGAATTGGCATCGACACAGTTGTTTTCCTCGAGGTTCCCGACGAGGAGGTTGTGCAGCGAATAACCAAACGCCAGAAAATAGAGGGCAGGCAGGATGACACGGAGGACGTGATAAGGAACAGGCTCAGAGTTTATAAGGATCAGACATCTCCTCTTAAGGATTTCTACGAAAAGACCGGCGTTCTGCGCACAGTTGAGGGAGTAGGACAGATATCGGATATCGCCGAGAGAATAGACGGTGTGTTGAAGCAGCTGCAGTAATGATTCGCTTGAAGAACAGAGAAGAGCTCAGACGCATGAGAGTTGCCGGTAAGGTGGTCTCCGAAGTGCTTATGAGGCTTGAAGAAGAGGCAAAAGAAGGAATGACAACCTGGGAACTTAACGAGATTGCGGAAAAAATATGCTCAACAGGAGGCTTTAAGGCAGCCTTTAAGGGTTACGCGAATTATCCAGCGTCGGTGTGCTTTGCTCTTAACGAAGAGATAGTTCACGGTATTCCCTCGAAGAAAAAGGTGCTTAAGGACGGGGACATAGTAGGAATAGATTTCGGAGTACTGCTAGACGGTTATTACGCCGACTCGGCAATAACGGTTGCGGTTGGTAAAGTCCGGCCTGTTGCCGAGAAACTGCTTCGGGTTACCAGAGATTCCCTCTATAGGGGCATAGACATGGTGAAAAGTTCAAACAGGGTTCTGGATATATCAAAAGAGATACAGACCTATGTTGAAAAAGAGGGTTTTTCTATAGTGAGAGATTTTGTCGGCCACGGAATAGGCAGGGAACTCCATGAGGAACCGCAAGTGCCGAACTTTATTCCTCCGAATGGTAAGGGAGGAGGAATAAGACTTCGTTCCGGGATGGTCATGGCCATAGAGCCTATGGTGAACGAGGGGTCGGAGAAAACGAAGATACTCGAAGACGGGTGGACGGCGGTTACTTATGATGGTAAACTTTCCGCTCATTTTGAGCATACTGTGGCTCTTACGGATAATGGTCCTGAAATTCTTACCGAAAGGATTCACTAGGAATAAAACAGGTAATGCAGAAGGAAGAAAAATTAGAGTTTGAAGGCACTATAACAAAAGCTTTGCCAAACGCGATGTTCATGGTCGAGATAGAGAACAATCACGAGGTGCTGGCTTATGTCTCCGGCAAGATGAGAACGAGATTCATAAGGATACTTCCCGGAGACAGGGTGAAGCTTGAGATATCTCCCTACGATCTTACAAAGGGAAGAATCACCTACAGACTCAAGAAGTGAAGACAGGGACGAAAGCAACGTGAAAACAAGAGCATCGGTAAAAAAAATATGCGACAAGTGCAAGATCATCAAGCGCAGGGGGGTCGTGCGGGTGATCTGTGTTAACAAGAGGCACAAGCAGCGACAAGGATAGTGCGCAGGAGGATATGCCTTAATGCCTAGAATAGCAGGGGTTGATATACCGCTTAATAAAAGAGTAGAGGTAGGTCTTACGTATATCTACGGTATAGGTAGGACGACTTCAAACGTTATACTCACTAAGGCCGGTATAGATGTAAACAAAAAGTCTGGAGATCTTGACGATCAGGAAGTAACGAAACTGCGGACGATAATTGAAGGCGAGTACACCGTTGAGGGAGACCTGAGAAAGGAAGTTCAGCTTAACATAAAGCGCCTAATAGAGATAGGTTGCTACAGGGGCATTAGGCACAGGATTGGACTTCCGGTAAGGGGACAGAAAACCAAGTCGAACGCAAGAACGAGAAAAGGCCGCAGGGGTACAGCGATAGCTAAGAAAAAGAAAGCCGGTAAATAAGGGTTTTTCCAAATGAGCAGAAAATTCACAAAGAAGAAAACAAAGAAATTCGTTGAGCATGGAGTGGTCAACATACAGGCTACTTTTAACAACACTATAATCACGATCAGCGATATGAATGGAAACGTCATAGCTTGGTCAAGCGGCGGCAACAGGGGATTTAAGGGCACTAGGAAGGGGACGCCGTTTGCGGCCCAGGTGGCGGCGGATGACGCATCGAAAAAGGCAAAGTCCTTCGGGCTGAAGTCAGCTAATGTTTACGTGAGTGGTCCCGGTCCCGGAAGAGAGCCGGCGATAAGAGCCGTTCAGGCTGCAGGGGTAAAAGTCCTGATGATAAAGGATGTCACCCCGATTCCCCATAATGGTTGCAGACCCCCTGGAAGAAGAAGGGTTTAGGCATTATGGATGAGGTTGTGTTCACGTTGTTTGCGAGGAGGAATAAGGTAATTGGCTAGGTATAGAGGACCATCTTGTAAGCTTTGCAGGAGAGAGGGCGAACAGCTTTTTCTTAAGGGCGCTAGGTGTTATACATCAAAATGTGCCATACAGAAAAGGCCTAACCGCGGACCTGGAGTTCACGGGGCCGCGATTGGCCGTTCCAAGTTCTCCGACTACGGAATAAGGTTGAGGGAAAAACAAAAGGTTAAGCGTATTTACGGGTTGACCGAAAAGCAGTTCAGCCGTTATTTTGCCGAAGCGGCACGAAGAAGCGGAGTGACTGGTGCAATGCTCATACTGCTTCTTGAGAGAAGGCTTGACAATGTGGTCTACCGTCTCGGGTTTGCGAGTTCTCGCAACGAGGCCAGACACCTGGTCTGGCTTGGACATGTTCTTGTGGACGGCAGAAGAGTCAACATTCCATCTTTCAGCGTTGAGCAGGGAAACAAAATAGAGATTAAGGCAAAAACCAGAAGCAACCCGCATGTTAACCAGTCTCTTGAAGGTCTTGAGAGAAGGGGTGCCCCCCAGTGGCTCGAGCTTGACAGGGAAAATTACAGCGGGGTTGTAACAAAGCTTCCTGAGAGAGAGGACGTGACGGTTCCCATAGATGAACAGTTGATCGTTGAGTTTTACTCAAGAGTCTAGAAAAGCTTGGAACACACGGAGGTGTGAAACTTGGAGAATTTTCAGAAAAACTGGAGAGACTTGCAATATCCCAAAGCGCTTGAAAAAGACGAGCAGGTATCAACTCCTTTCTACGGCAAATTTATATGCGAACCTCTCGAACCGGGTTACGCTATCACTCTCGGTAACGCGCTTAGAAGGGTTCTCCTGTCCTCAATACAGGGTCCTGCTATTACTGCTGTCATGATAGACGGGGTAAGGCACGAATTTTCTACCATACCGGGAGTTATGGAAGATGTTACTGAGATCATACTGAATCTTAAAAACGTAGATCTCAAAATGCATACCTATGAACCGCAGACAGTGACTCTGAGTGCGCAGGGATCTGGAGAAGTCAAAGCTTCAGACATAACTACTACCCACATGGTGGAAGTGGTTAACGGTGAACAGCACATAGCGACCTTGGGAGATGATGCGAAGCTTGAAATGGAGCTAATAGTGAAGATGGGAAGCGGTTACGAGCCGGTATCGAGAAGAGAGACGGAGAAGTCAATAGGTCTGATACATGTTGACGCGTTTTTCTCACCTGTCAAAAAAATTAACTACTCTGTTACCAACGCCAGGGTAGGGCAGAGGACCGATTATCAGAAACTCACCATTGAAATATGGACAAACGGTACGATTCTTCCCGAAGAGGCGCTTGCTTACAGTGCAAAAATCATCAAGCAGCAACTAAGCGTCTTCATTGATTTTGATGAGGAACTCGCGGACAAGGTGGAAGAGGAAGAGTCCATGGGTATAAGTGGGACCGACGACAAGCTTTTTATCCCCATAGAGGACGTGGAACTTTCTGTGAGATCTATAAACTGTCTTAAGAAGGCGGAAATAAAATACATTGGAGAAGTGGTTCAGAAGACGGAACAGCAGCTTCTTGATCTTGAGAATTTCGGAAAAACTTCTCTTGAAGAGGTGAACGCCAGACTTGGGGAGATGGGTCTGAGCCTTGGGATGGACATAGACACCGAGGTCTTTGAAAACGAAAAGGAGAGACGGGATTCTGAGATTTCCGGGGAGTAATCAGCGTCCGGGTCCGGATACGGTAAAAAGATGCGACACAGAAAATCAGGAAGAAAGCTCGGGGTTACCACAAAACACAGAAAAGCCATGTTCCGCAACATGGCCACTGACCTTTTGCGTAACGGCAGGATAAATACAACGGACACAAGGGCCAAGGAAATAAGAAGGGTCGTGGAGAAACTGGTGACGTTGGGTAAAAACGGCAGTCTTCACGCGAGAAGAAAGGCTCTGGGATATATAAGGGACCGTGCAGTTGTGGAGAAACTTTTCTCCGAACTTGCCCAGAGGTATATGGAGCGTCCCGGTGGCTACACTAGGATAGTGAAACTTGGTTACAGAAGGGGAGACAATGCCCCTATTTCTCTTGTTGAGCTCGTGACCGAGGAGTACAAGGCCAAAGGAAAAAGACAAAAGGCAAAACCAAAGGCCGAGACCGAAAGTGCGCAGAAGAAAAGTTCGAAGAAGAAATCCGCAGAAGAACTTGGTCTGGTCGAGCAAGAGGATGCTGCCGGGGGCGAGGTGGATGAACAGGGCGAAGCCGAGGTGATCGAGACCAAGTCTTTGAAGAAAGAATCTAAGAAAGAGCCTGCTCCGGACGAAGCAGAAATGACCGAAGCTGAGTCCTCAGAACCTGAAGAGCAAGCTGATTCCTCAGAAAAAACTGAGGACTAAATTCCCCTGCTTCCCCCCTTTTGCAATCTGGGTGGGTTTTTTCCATCTTTTTATTATTTATAATAGACCTGATGAAAAGAGTCGGGTTTATACTTGATGCGAGATCAATCGAGGAACTCAAGGATCTTGCCGTTGCTGCTGAGAAAGCGAATTTTCATTCCATCTGGGCCACAGAACTCTACAGGACCCCTTTTCAGCAGCTCTCAGCTGTTGCTCCCGTTACTTCTAAAGTAAAACTCGGCACCGCCGTTGCTCTTGCGTTTGTGAGGAGCCCGCTGGTTACTTCCATTACTTCCCTTGATCTTGACGAAATAAGTTCGGGGAGGTTGATATTGGGTCTTGGTACCGGGGCAAAGAGAACAAACGAAGATTTCCACGGTGTTTTCTATGGAGACAGACCGGTTGCGAGGATAAGGGAATGCGTTGGGTTGATAAAGGAAATTCTTTCCAGGGCTCATACGGGCAATGATATTGTTTTTGAAGGGCAGTTTTACCGCGTAAACACAAGAGGTTACAAAAGGGCTTTTGAGCCCGTCAGAAAAAATATACCTATATTCGTGGCCGGCATAGGAAGCAACATGGTTGGTGCCGCTGCCGAAATCGCGGACGGTTACATGGGACATGTAGTATGTTCGCTTGAATACATAAAAAAGGTGGTTTCGCCTTCGCTTGAAGAAGGACTTGAGAACCGTAGAGGAAACGGGGATTTCACAAAGTGCTCGATTATCACTTGCGCCGTTTCGCATGACTGGGAAAGGGCTAGGGAGGCTGCTCGGGCGACCATAGCCTTTTACGCTACGGTAAAAGCCTACGATCCTCCTTTCAGACTTCATGGTTTTACGGATGAGGTCGAGGGGATAAGGGATGCTTTTCGCAGAAAAGATGTCCGTGAGATGATAAAAGGTGTAAGTGATGAGATGGTTGATGCGTTTGCCGTTGTGGGTGATGCAGAACATTGCAGGGAGAGAGTGGAGGAGTACAGGAAGTATGTTGACCTTCCTGTGCTCAGCGCCCCTCATTATTTTCTTGATTTCAGGGAGGTAAGGGAGTACCAGGAGCGACTGATCGAGGCTTTTGCCTCGTGAGGTCCAGGTTTCTCAGCTAGGAAAATGAAAGTGCTTGTTTCAGGATCGACCGGAATTTTGGGAACCCATCTTCTTAGTTCTATCCCCTCGGATTCCTATGAGGTATGGCGTCTTGTAAGATATCGGGCGGAAGGAGAGAATCTGATTTTCTGGGACCCGGAGGGGGGTCATGTCGACGATCCATCTCTGCTTGAGGGTTTTGATGCCGTAGTTCATCTCTCAGGGGAGAATATAGTCTGCAGATGGACCGAAGAGAAAAAAAATTCGATACGGCGGAGCAGGGTACTCAGTACCCGATACTTGGTGAGTCTCTTCTCAGGACTTCAGCATCCTCCCAAAACCTTCATTGGTGCTTCGGCAATCGGTTACTATGGGGACAGGGCGGAAGAAAGGCTTGCTGAGCACTCTGCGGTCGGTTCCGGGTTTCTTCCCGATGTTTGCCGCGAATGGGAGAATGAGGCCAACAGGGCCTCGGACCTTGGCATAAGGGTTATAAACCTGCGCACAGGAGTTGTGCTGAGCCCCGAAGGAGGCATACTGAGTTCCTTGCTGCCTCTTTTTAAAATCGGTCTTGGGGGAGTTGTTGGGAGTGGAGGTCAGTACCTGAGCTGGATATCGATAGAAGACCTTTCGCGGACAATTATTTATCTGCTGGAGCATGGAGAAGTAAGCGGGCCCGTTAACGCGGTATCCCCAAACCCTGTGACTAACAGACAGTTTACCGCCACGCTTGCGTCGGTTCTGCGAAGACCCGCATGGTTTTCAGTCCCCGCATTTGCCATAAGGCTTTTCTTCGGAGAGATGGGCCGCTCCACGATGCTTGCCAGCAGCATGGTTTTCCCTGAGAAACTTCTTTCCTCCGGTTACGAATTCTTACACGAAGACCTGGGTTGCGCACTTGAGAATGTTATTCTAAGATAAAATGTCGAAGAAAAATAAGTTCCATTCACGTCAGTACCTGAAGTTGAAGCTTGAGAGAAGAGATCTCGACGAAGATCCGTTTGTTCAGTTTGATCTCTGGTACAGGAAGATTCTCGAAGCGGAAGTTGATTTTCCAAACGCTTTTATTCTTTCTACTGTAGGAGCGGGTGGCGTTCCGTCCTCAAGAGTGGTGCTTCTCAAGGGTTATGACCAAAGGGGTTTTTCCTTTTATTCAAACTCTCTTAGCCGCAAGGGCCGAGATGTAGCTGAGAATCCGGTTGCTTCGCTTTGTTTCTGGTGGCCTGAATTTGAAAGGCAGGTAAAAATAGATGGCGAAGTCTCACTCCTGCCTGAGCGGGAAGCCGAAGAATATTTCAGGTCTAGACCTCGCCAAAGCCGCATAGGAGCCTGTGTTTCTAGGCAGAGCGAAGTTCTTGCGAGCAGGCAACTGCTTGAGGAGCAATACGACCAGTTCCGCTCTGAGTGGAAGGGGAAAAGCATACCGCGGCCCGACTTTTGGAAAGGATACGTAGTGAGTCCGGTGCGCTTTGAGTTCTGGCAGGGAAGAAAGAACCGCCTTCACGATCGTTTTAGCTATATTCCTTCCCCAGATGGCGGCTGGAGTATAGACAGGCTTTACCCGTAAGTCTGCGGAATGAGGAATCGACAGCTGCCGATTACCTGATTGCGCGATAGAGCGCTACTACTCCCATGGTGAATTCTGAGTATCGGCAATCCCGAAACCCCGCGTTTTCAAGATGGCGTATGAAACTCTTTCTCTGAGGAAACGCGGCGGCGGATTCAGCGAGGTATCTGTATTCTTTGCCCCTGCCGTAAATGCTTCCGACAAGAGGCATCAAGACTCTGAAGTAAAACATGTAAATGGGTTTGAAAACGGGATTTTTCGGAATTGCGAATTCAAGTATGAGAAGTTTTCCGTCTTCTCTTAGGACCCTTCTTATCTCTTTTAGGGAACGTTCGTAATCGACTGTGTTTCTTATGCCGAATGCTATGGTGGCAGAGCTAAACTGTTTCTCCGCGAAGGGGAGATTTTCTGCCGCAGCCGATACAAGCGCTATTTTTCCCCTTAAATCAAGATTTTCAATTTTCTTTTTCGCTATCCGCAGCATGTTCATGCTGGGATCAATCCCGATCGTTTTGGTTGCTGGGTGTTTTTTTGCGATTTCAATCGCAACTTCCGCCGTCCCGGTTGCTATGTCCAGGTTGTACTCGGCGTCACGCAATTCTTCTGCGAGCTTTTTTCTCCAGAGTTTGTGAATTCCAAGGCTGAACAGGGTGTTTAACCAGTCGTAGTGACTTGCCACTTCATCGAAAATCTTCTTTGTTTCAGGCATCAGACGGATTCCAGAATCCTTTCTATGTGGGAGGTTCTGTTGAGAACATAGAAATGAATTCCAGGCACTCCTTCGGCGATAAGTTCCCTTACCTGATCTCTGCACTGTTCGATTCCCACTTCCACCGCCTTTCGGTTATCGTCTCCTGTGTTTTCCAGTTTCTTTTTCAGGGCTTCGGGTATCTCCGTTCCGCAAAGAGATGATATTCTTATTACCTGCTTCGACGAGAGCACGGGCATAAGGCCCGGGATTATGGGAAGGTCTATTCCTGCTGCCCTTACTCTGTCGACATAATCGAAATAATAACGGTTATCGAAAAAGAGCTGGGTAATTATAATGTCGGCTCCGGCGTCGACCTTTTTTCTGAGATTGGATATGTCTTCCTCAAAACTTGGGGCTTCGATATGTTTTTCCGGATAACCGGCGACTGCTATGGAAACCCGCCGCAGTTTTTCTTTTTCGTATTTTTTTATATGCTCCACGAGTTGGTTTGCGTGCTGAAAAGCTCCTTCGGACAGCAGCTTTTCGCCATCTTCCTTCGGAATATCTCCCCTGAGGGCAACTATGTTGCGTATTTTCTCCCGTCCAATCTGCTCAAGCATCAGATCTATTTCCTTTTCGGAGGATCCTATGCAGGTCAAGTGGCAGGCACTCTCCGCCCCTATAACATTTTTTATGTAGGAAGCGACTTCAACAGTTCTTTTGCGCCCCTTTCCCATGGCACCATGCGTTACCGTTATTATGGCGGGCGAAAATCCGGCGAGTTTCGCAAGAGTATCTTTGAGCTTTTCGAATTCGGTGTCGTCTTTCGGAGGAAAGACCTCAAAGGATATAAGAGGAGCATTTTTTTTGTTCTTGTATTCAGAAAAATTCACGGTTTTTCCTCAAGAGTCAGAGTTTGCAGTGCGGGTTTTCTACAATTTTCAACGGGTTTCCAAAGTCCGAAACTGCCGCAATCAAGAATGAACTCTACTCTTTTTGATCTGTTTAGGGTGAGCATTCATAGCTTTATAGCTTTCTTGCGGAACCGGCCATCATTATAATAGAAACTATGGAAAGCAGGCCTGCAAAGCTGGTTGTTCCTATTAGCGAGAAGACCAATATTTCTTCTCGCCTTTCAAAGCGTTTGACTTCTTTTGCTGTTCTTTCATCTACTGCGTCAAAGAATTGCTCAAGAGGATACACAACGCGTTCTTTTGCTTGGTGATATTCCTTGCTGTACAGCAGCCTCCGCGCGAGTGCGGGGTCCGGCCTCCCCCTGACTGTGTAATTGCCGGAACCGTCTTTGTAGAGGCCGACCATTGCGTTCATCGCCTGAATTTCTAAGTTGACAACGGCATTTGATTCGCTCTCGGCTGTTTGCAGGAGGTCAAGTTCGGCATCGGTGAACCCTGATCTTTTCATAAGCGTCTTAAGAGCCACCGGGGTGCCGCTTGGACGTGGGGGTGTTCCTGTTGATAGTACATAGTCCCAGTATATGCTGTGATATTTTTCGGGACGGGGAGCAATTCCGTTTCGGATATCGAGAATTTCTTCAAAATAGCCGACATAGCGTTCGTCAGCAGTCTGGGAGTAAGTACGCACCATGCGCGTGAGATCATCGGAGCTTTGGCGCAGTTCATCGGCCAGAAGATATGAGTCGTATCTGTTTTCCTCCGCTTCGGCCATTTGCTGAGAATTTCTCATCATAACGAATGCTTGAGTCAATGACACCAGCACGAGCGCCATTATGGTTGTGGAAATGACCATCTGCCGGACCGCAGTAACGGTTATTCTCTGGCTTTCATTGACGATCAGTTCTGCGGAGTCTGAAGGGTTATGCGTGGACATCTACTGTCTCCTTACCTCTTGCAATGCTGGCAGCATGCTCCCATACTCGCCATATAGCAGGTTTGAGTCCTGGGGCACAGCCTTTCTCAAGCGGCTTTTGAACCTCATTTACGCACAAACCCTGTTCCCAAATATACCTTGCGTTATATTGTGCTTCAAGACGTATGGGCTTAGAGAAAATCTGCATTCTTGGCTCAATTTCCAAATATTTTTCGAATGCGAGCGCTTCTGTAATCGAATATAAAATCCAGTTTTCTGCTTACTAAAAGCGAATTTGCCAGCCTTCCGATCGGGCCAAACGGCAGGGAGTAGTGAACAAGGTCCTCGACTTGAGTTCCTTCCCCCGCTTCCGTAAAAAAATGCTTGTGGTGCCAGAATTTATAAGGTCCGAATCGCTGCTCGTCAACGAAGTAGCGCAGCGGGTCAACCTGGGTTATTTCTGTTGCCCAGCTGGTTTTGACAAATGATATTGGAGTTACGGTGTAGGTGATTATCATGCCGGGGTATATCTTTTTTTCTGCCTCGGATGTTATCCGCAGGTTAAGTTCCGGGGGAGTTATCTTGGGAAGATTGTTCGGGTTAGAGAAAAAATCCCAGGCTCTCTCAATGGAAGTCGGCAGGAACTCTGTTCTCTTGAGCACGTATATCTTCATTGTTTTTCTGCTTGCTCCAGCGGCGATCCGGGAAGCCCGACAAACCTCCACAGTGCCAGGAACAAAAGTCCGAATATCAGGGGTAAAGACTCGTGTGTCTCATAAAGTATACCGGCGGACATTCCCCCAATGCAGGCCCCCATGAAATTTGCCAGATTGAAAAAGCCGGAGAGAATGCCCCTGTTCTCCGAGGAGACCCTTTGCGTGACGAACGCGGGCAGTATGGACTGAAATATGGAGCATCCAAGAAAGAACACTGCCCCCGCGAGGTAGAGTGTGATACTGTCAGATGCCCGGAGCAGATAGATTAAAAAACCGGCTACTAAAAAGAAAAATCCGAATCTGGTTGCCTGTTTCAACTTTTTTCTTGTTTCTGAAATCCGGATGTAGGCGTTAGCCAGCAACGCACTGGGAGCGAGTATTACCAGATAGACAAACCACAGATCTTGGGGTCCGGTACCGATATTTTTCCAGTCCAGAGGATAGATGAACAGAATAAGGTTAAGACAGATGGATGTTATGAAGGTTGAGGAAAGAATTTTTCCCATTTCCGGTTCCCTGAGTTTGAGAAGAATTTCTTTTCTGTTCCTTGCTTTTTTCTTTGGAAGTTCCGGGAACATGAAAAGAGTAACGAACACCGCCATTAATCCCAGGGCTGCGAGGATGAAGAAAAGGCTTTCAAAACCGAATTTTGCTGCCAGCACTGGACCGACTATAAGCGAAACTATAAACGCTGCTCCGATTATTATCCCGGTCAGCATAAAAGACTGGGCCCTTACCTCGTTTCTTGTGCAGTCCCCTAGAATAGCTATTGCAACTGCGCCTATCGCACCGCTTCCCTGAATCGCCCTGGTTATTATTAGCTCCCAGATGGTGTCTGCAAAAGCGCAGAGAACGCTTCCAGCGCAAAAGATCAGAAGCCCCAGCACTATTACCGGCTTTCTTCCGAATCTGTCACTTGCCATGCCGAAAGGTATCTGCAGTAAACTCTGGGTAAGGGCATATATTCCGAATGCGACTCCGGCGGATGAGAGAGTCGCTCCCTCGTAGTTTACGGCGTATATGCTGAAAACGGGAACTATCAGGAATATTCCCAGGAGCCTGAGCGCAATTATTGTTCCTATTACGAGAACGGAGCGAAGTTCATATCTGTTCAGTTTCATACAGGCTCTCTCTAGTGCTTTCTGTTTGTCTCAGAGGAAAAGATCAGGGTATTTATCATTTTTGACAACAGCAAGTTGTTAAGATAGCATAAAAAAGTTAGCCTAGGAATTCCACTGACAATTAATATCCAATCATAATTTTTTCAGGAGAGGGGTTTTAGTTATATGAGATCATTTTTCGAGATTATAAAAGGACGTTTCTTGCGCGTCAGCTTTTTTGTCTTTCTGTTTTCCATGTTTGTTGGTTCATATGTGGTTTTAGCCGGAGGATTGCCGCCTGACGTTCGTCAGGACATCGACGTCGAAGAGCAACCTGCCGAAGCCGTGGTTGAAACTCCCGTGATGGATGATGTTTCTGAAAAGGACTCAAGTGGTTTTACTGTTGGAGCCCGCGGTTCTTTTTTTCTTCTTACCGATACCGCTTTCTCGGGGTCGGCATCTGAGGAGTATGGCCCGCTATCAGGCAACGCCGATGGTAACGGAGGATACGATTTTAGCTTTCTTCTGGGTTACGACTTTGGAAACGGACTGCGTGTTGAGGCAGAAGCAGGCTACATGCACAGCTGTATCACTGAAATGGACGTGAAGGAGCCGGGAGGCCTTGTAAGTAACGTAGGACTCACCAGTTCAAATCAGCCTTGTCTTGCAGGTACCGGTGGGTGTATGTCCTACGACGATCTCCCTGGACTTGCCAAGGAAGCGCTTGAAAATGCGGCAAAAGGCGAAAAAAAACTTGATGGTGGAGTTTCCGCGTTCGCCTTCATGGTAAACGCTTACTACGACTTGAATCTGGACGGAAAGCTCGTTCCGTACGTAGGTGCGGGACTGGGTGTGCTCAACCTCTCAACAGATGTGGAATCGGCCGAAGGCGTTACGACCGGCACTGTTCTTATTGATGACAGTGATTCCGTCTTTGCTTATCAGGTAGGGGCAGGTCTGGGTTACAAAATTGGCGAACTTGGTGGCGGGTCAGACGTGACATTGAGTGTTGATTACCGGTATCTTGCTTCCTTTGAGGACCCGGAGTTCATCGGTGAGCTAACCGGTGATACCGTGGAAACCGAGTTTTCGGGGCATCACATAGGCGGCGGAATAAGACTGGCATTCTGAGTTTGAGAGCGGGTCTGTGTTCTGGACTTCCTGTTTCGGGGAAGCGGGATTTTCACGGCGGGGGTGTCGCGCGGGGAAGCATTGAGTGACGCCGGTGTTCAGGGGAACCGTTCTTGGTTTTTTGCGGCCGATGAGGCATCCGTCCCGAGACTCCTCTGTTGTGTATATTCTGAGCTTTCAGTTCGGACGGGCTGCCGTTGCGTGGAGGGGACAGGAACGGTTCCGTAATCCAGTTTTTTGGGAACTTTCGGGCGATGAGACCTACATGGGCTGAAATCAGTCTTGATTCTTTCAGATCGAATCTTGGTGAAGTAAAAAGACTTGTGGGACAAAGCGTCCGCGTCATGGCGGTCGTTAAAGCCGATGCTTACGGACACGGCGCCGTAAGGTTAAGCAAAGCTGCTCTTGATGGCGGAGCTGATATGCTCGGGGTGGCTACGGTGCCTGAGGCTCTGCAGCTTAGAGAATCGGGAATAACCGCTGAAATATTTCTTCTCGGAGGCATTGACCCGCAGGAAGCCGGAGTTGTCGTGGAAAACGGGCTTGTTCCTGCCTGCTACTCCGTCGCCGTGCTCAAGGCTCTTTCCGAAGCCGCCCGCAGGAGCACGAAGGTAGCTGCCTATCACCTCAAAGTTGATACCGGCATGACCAGGCTTGGAGTCAGACCGGATGAAATAAGCTCTTTTGTCGCTTCTTCAGAATCCCTCCCCGCAATAAGGCTTGAGGGCGTGTTTACCCATCTGGCTTCTTCTGATATCCACGGGAGCGATTATACTGATTACCAGCTCAGAGTCTTCCGGGAAAGTCTTGCCTCACTTCGGACCTTGGGTCTCAATTGCGAATCTGCACATTGCGCGAACAGCGCGGCTGTTCAGAGATTCCCGGATTCTCGCATGGACATTGTCAGACCGGGAATAATGCTTTACGGTTCGGGAGGGATGGGGCAGGCTGACCTGAGGCCTGTTATGAAACTCAAAACGAACATAGTTCAACTCAGGAAAGTGCCCCTGGGCACTCCGGTTGGCTATGGGGGGAGTTTCGTTACGGGAAAAAAGACTCTGGTGGCGACGCTTCCGATCGGCTATGCGGACGGCTATCCCAGGGCACTTTCAAACAGAGCGAAAGTTTCTTTAGGCGGAACGCTTGCTCCGCTTATAGGGTCTGTCTGCATGGATTTCATAATGGTCGACGTGACGGACGTCCCGGGCGTCTGTGTGGGGGATGAAGCGGTGCTCTTTGGGGACAGTCTTGTAAGTGTTGAGGAAGTTTCCTTGTGGGCCGAGACTATATCCTATGAAATTTTGTCGAGGATTTCGCCAAGAGTTCCAAGGCGTTACATATGATTTATTAGAAAATCACTTAAGGAAAATGGATAAATGAGAGCCGTTGTACAGAGAGTGATGGAAGCGTCAGTAAGTGTTAACGGGAACTCGGTTGCCGACATAGGCCCTGGAGTGGTGGTTCTGCTTGGCGTCGGTAAAGATGATTCCGAAAAGGATGTTGACTATATGGCTGAGAAGATCGCGGGTCTTCGGATATTTGAAGACTCCTCTGGCAAAATGAATCTCAGTGTCGAAGATACGGGAGGGGAGATACTGGCCGTTTCCCAGTTTACTCTCTACGGTGACTGCAGAAAGGGCAGAAGACCTTCTTATGCCCGGGCCGCGGGCGGAGATATTGCAAGGCGGTGTTACGAGCTTTTCATCGCTAAGCTTTCGGAGCGTGGAATCCCGGTTAGAACTGGCGTTTTCGGTGCCCGCATGGATGTCCAGACAGTGAACAGCGGGCCCGTTACGCTTCTTGTTGACAGCTCCAGAGATTTCTGAGTTCATACTGGTTATTTTGCTGCGGCGGATTATTATTAGGTAGATGAAGATTGTATGCAGCCATCCTACCGCTCACAGGGACTATATATTTGAGGAGAAGTACGAAGCGGGTCTGGTCCTCAGGGGCTCTGAGGTTAAATCCCTTAGAAACGGAAACGCCAGCGTAAAGGAGAGTTTTGCTCTGATAAGGGAGGGAGAAGCCAGTCTTGTTAACTGCTATATAGCTCCCTATGACGCCGCCAGCATGCTTAACCATGAGCCTACCAGGGAGAGAAAGCTTCTGCTAAACTCCCATGAGATAAGGAGGCTGATTGGAAAAACCAGCATTAGAGGGTATACTTTAGTTCCTCTCAGGATTTATTTTAAAAACGGTATTGCAAAGCTCGAACTGGCCCTTGCCAAAGGCAAGAAGACGAGGGATAAAAGAGAGGATATCAAGCGTCGCGAGGCCCAGAGAGATATGCAGAAGGCCGTTAGACGATCTTTGAAACGTTCATAATTCTGATATGGGGGCGATCGGCTTCGACGGGAAACAGGGAAGCCAGTGCTGCATGCCGAGCTTGGTTAACTCGTAAAACTGATCAAGCACGATAAGTGCCGAACCAATTAACGCACTCGCAGCTTAAAAAGAACTGCGACGTCTCAGAACGTCATGCCCGCTGGGCTTTCTGAGGCGTAATTCAAGCGGGATGGCTGGTACGTGATTTCCGGGGCGCTTGCCAGCGAGATTCTACTCGGGACTGCGGTGAAAAACCTGCCTGCCGGTGATTTTGCCGTCTGATTCAAAAGACAGGATAAGCATGTAGAAGCCTAGTGAAACTTTTTCCGGACCCGGGTTCGATTCCCGGCGCCTCCACCAAGTTAGTTTTGTAACTACTTGAAGATAGAAGATTTCTTAGAGAACGATGGAAGTAAGTACCCCTTTATATCCCACACTGTAAACCCCTTAGCTAGGTTGTCCCGAAATATACGCAGCGCAGATCTTCATTCTCCAGTCATTTCTCAACAAGTCCATGAATCGTAGAACCATCGTAATTGCCACGAAAAACAAAGGGAAGCTGAGAGAATTCAGATCAATTCTCGCTGACGCCTACGATGAGATTTTTTCTCTAGCGGACTTTGATGAAGTTCCCAAGATAGAGGAAACAGGTCTTTCTTTCAGGGAAAACGCTTTTATCAAGGCGAAAACAACCTCTGATTTTCTCAGCATGGATGCTATTGGAGATGATTCAGGCCTGGTTGTGGACGCCCTTGGTGGAGCTCCCGGTATTTATTCGGCGAGGTACGCCGGGGAAGGAGCCTCGGATGACGATAATAACGAAAAACTGCTCTCTGAGCTCAAAGGAGAGAAAAATAGAAGTGCCAGGTTTGTCTGCTGTATCTCTTTAGTACTTGTGAACGGAACACAGGAATTTTTTGAGGGTGAGTGTCGCGGACAGATTATTCAGGAGAAAAGGGGACAAAGCGGTTTTGGTTATGACCCGGTTTTTTATGTTTCTCAATACCAAAAGACTATGGCTGAACTTGGCCCCGACATAAAAAACAGGATAAGTCACAGGGCTATTGCTTCAGAAAAGCTTTTGTCGTATTTTTCGAATTTAAAATAAGAGCTTTAGAAAACTGCCTTTGCTCTTGTTATCTATCTTTGCTTCCTGAGAGCTAGATGTTCCGTTTGATGCAAGGTTTTTCCCGTTTCTGTATTGCCAAGTTATGTGAAATTTTTCGTTTTTAATTGTAAGCTGCTTCCCAATTGAATATATTTAGATTCCGACCTTAGTTTATTGCGGCTGCTTTAACTTGATAAAGAGGTTTTCTGCTTGAAAAACGCAAAGTTTATTTTTGTTACCGGCGGAGTTATGTCTTCTCTGGGAAAGGGCATCTCCGCTTCCTCAATAGGCCTCCTTCTTGAATGCTGTGGTCTTAGAGTAACCCTTCAGAAGCTTGATCCCTACATAAACGTTGATCCGGGCACTATGAACCCTTTTGAGCACGGGGAGGTTTTTGTTACCGATGACGGAGCGGAAACGGATCTCGATCTCGGTCATTACGAAAGATTTACCAAAGCCAAGCTTGGCAAGAAAAACAATCTTACAAGCGGCAAGGTCTACGATTCCGTTATTTCCAAGGAAAGGGAAGGAAAGTTCTTAGGTAAAACGGTCCAGGTAATCCCTCACATAACTGATGAGATAAAATCCCGCGTGCTTGCACTTGAGGATGACAACGACGTGATCATAGTCGAAATCGGCGGCACTGTGGGAGACATCGAGAGTCTTCCCTTCCTTGAGGCGGTAAGGCAGCTGAGGTCGGATCTAGGCAAGCAGAACACGCTTTTTATCCATCTCACCTATGTTCCATATGTTGCCGCCGCCGGGGAACTGAAAACAAAGCCCACGCAACACAGCGTAAAGGAGCTTCTCCAGATAGGAATTCAGCCCGACATACTCCTGTGTCGCACCGAGGACAAGTTCCTTCCTGAAGACGTTAAAAGAAAAATAGCCCTTTTCTGCAATATCGAGCAAAAGGCGGTGATTACAGCCAAGGACGTTGAGCACATATATGAAGTTCCGCTTATGTACAAAAAGGAAGGACTGGCCGAGATAATCGTTGAATATCTTGGCATGTGGACCAAAAAGCCTGACATGGGAGAGTGGGAGGAGCTTGTTCGAAGAGTAAAGCATATGCAAAAGGCCGTGCGCATAGCCGTTGTCGGAAAATATGTTTCGCACGGAGACTCTTACAAGAGCCTCCACGAGGCACTTTATCACGGTGGTTTGGCCAATGATTCGAAAGTTGAAATAAAATACGTGAATTCAGAAGAAATGGACGGCACGTCTCCGCAGAATTATCTCTCTGACGTTCACGGCATACTTGTTCCCGGGGGATTCGGGGAGAGGGGAATTGACGGCAAGGTAGATGCCACTAAATACGCAAGGGAGAAGAGGATTCCTTTTTTCGGAATCTGCTACGGCATGCAGCTTGCCGTTATTGAGTTTTCAAGGAACGTGTGTGGCATAGATGACGCGGATACGACAGAGAATAACTGTAATACGCAGAACCCGGTTATAGACATAATGGAATCGCAAAAGAACATAAGTGAAAAGGGCGGGACAATGAGACTCGGGGCCTATCCCTGCGTCATAAAGCCCGAGACTCTGACGAGCGGTATCTACGGGACCTCAGAGATATCCGAAAGACACCGACACCGGTTTGAAGTGAACAACAGCTACAGGGAAATTCTTGAGTCAAACGGAATGATCCTCTCCGGCCTCTCGCCGGATGAAAATCTGGTTGAAGTCATGGAACTTAAGGATCATCCCTGGTTTGTCGGCTGTCAGTTCCACCCTGAGTTCAAGTCAAAGCCCCTCAGTGCCCACCCGCTTTTCAGAGATTTCATAAGAGAGGCGCTTCGCTACAAGGATTCTCTTGGCTGATCGAATTTTCCATTCGATGAATCTTCCCGATATAAACGAACTTATTGCCTATAGAAAAAGAAGGGAGCCCGCCCTGGGAGTGGTCCTCTGCGCCCATCCCGATGAATTCTCCGTCCTCTCAGAAGATGGGAAGCGCTACTCGGTTGAACCGAAGAAAGTCGTTTTGTTTACCGGAATAACCATCCCTGAAACCCTGACCGACTCCGAAAAAAAGCTCGAAATGAGGAAGTGGAGAAGAAAACTTGAGGAGAAAAAAGGCTCCGTTGACGTGGAAACGCTTTGGCAGTGTGTTGTGGAGGAGCAGGAGACCGTAAGTTTTGAGGAGATACTGGAGCTGCACTCGGGTGCGGAGCAGGTTTCTTTGGAGCAGAGGTTCTTGCTTTTCTGGGCCGTTGATAAAAACACGGTTTACCTTGCAAGAGGCGAAAACGGCTATCTCGTCCGCTCGCGGGAGGATGTTTCCAAGACGCTTCGCACCATTGAACTCAGAGAACAAAGGGAACAAAAAGCGCAGGCAGCCGCAAGTTGGGTGCGTTCCGTTCTAAGCGGCGAAGTTCCTCCGGTGGTCGACGAGAACCACAGGGAGTTCCTTGAGCTGATCGAGCGCTACGTCATCGATCTTGATGGTTACGAGCGGGCCAAGGAAGCCAAGGGCTTTCTTTCTGAAGCGGGTCTTAAGGAAGTGGAGTCGGCGGCTGAATTCCTTATAAAAACGGGTTTCTGGAAAAAGGACGATGACCCGGAATCAAAAAAGATTGCTTTTCATTTCAGACACTCCCAAAGAGCGCTCGAAGAGGTGGAAGCTATTTTTAACGTTCCGCAAAGCTTTGCGGATCTTACCGACAGAACGGACCTTGAGGTTTTCTCAGTTGACAGTGAGACAACCCAGGACATTGATGACGCCATTTCCTTTGAGATGGACGGGGGTCGGATTACTCTGGGAGTCCATATCTCGAATGTCGCCCATGTAGTAAGCAGGGGAAGTTTTCTCGATCAGGGGTGCCTTGAACGCGCTGAGACGGCTTATTTTCCCGAGGGAAGAGTCGATATGTTTCCCCGGGACCTTGTAAGCAGGAAACTCAGCCTGACTGCCGGTGACCTAAGACCTGCATTTTCTCTTTTCGCCACTTTTAAAAAAGAGGACTTCACCTTGATCGATTATCGTTTTGAAACGACGGTCATAAGGGTTTCAAAGAATCTTACTTATGCCGAAGCGACTGAAATGTTCTGCAGCGAGCAATGGGGAGAATCCCTTGCTGCCCTCGCTGCTTCACTTAGAGGCGAGAGAGTAAGCAGGGGGGCCCTGATAGTTCAACTCCCGGAACTTAAGATCAGTGTCGGAGACCAGGATGGAATTTCACTCAGCAAAGATTACATGGATTCTACTGCCCACAATGTCGTTACCGAATGCATGATACTTATGAACCGGCTTTGCGGAGATTTTTTCGATAAAAACGCGATTCCGGCGCTTTTTCGTTCTCAGACCCAGGACATTGACCCCGAAGCCGGAGAACTTGACCCCGCTGATGTTTTGTTTCCGGTAAAGATAGCAAGGCACTTGAAACCCTCTTTTGTTGGGTTTGTTCCCGAGGTCCATAAATCCCTTGGAGTTTCCCGCTATGTTCAGATGACTTCTCCGATAAGGAGGTACACGGACCTTCTGATGCAGCGCCAGCTTATATCCTGGCTCGAGGAACAGAAGATCTGCTACTCAGAAAGCGAGCTTGAGGACATGAACACGCGGGCCAGCCTCGCCACCAGGGAAATCAAAAACGCGCAGAGAGGCAGACACAGGTATTGGCTTATACGCTATATTTTGGAAAAGGAGATAAAAGGGGCGACAGGTTACGTGAGTTCCAGGGGATATAACGGGTTTAATGCTTATATCCCGGAGTTTCTGATCGAACTCGCTCTTTCTAACTCAGGTGGCAGGACCTTTGACATAGGAAGCGAGATATCCCTCTCCATCTGGGGGACCGACCCTCTTAGAAGAAGGATGCGCGTGAGTCCGGATTAGCTCTCGGTGCGCCGGGATTTATGCTCAAACAAGCGCATGCTGTCGGAGCGGGAAAGACTGCTCTGTTCAGTGCTTTTCTTCAAGAATTTCGAGAATTTCTTCAAGCCCCGTGACCTTCACTCTCGGCCTTCCCTGTTTTTCGCCTTTTTTCTTTTCAAACCAGTCAACCTGCAGCCATTCATTGTAGGAAATATGTTTTTCATCAAGCAGTTCCTTTATGCTCTCATCCGAAGTGAGCTTGGGACGGAGCGTGCTCTCCCTCTCGATGTCCTCGATCATGCAGCTTACGGTTTCACCGGAGTCAGTCTTGTTCGTGCCGATAACTCCGGTCGGTCCGCGTTTTATCCACCCCGTGGTGTAGAGTCCCAGAAGCGGGTTGCCTCCCGTTTTGTCAAGCACTCTTCCTTTTTCATTGGGGATTACTCCGGAACGGTCATCAAACGGAACATCCTGAAGAGGTATTCCCCGGTACCCGACGGAGCGAAAAACCAGGTCGGCGGGAATCTCTTCGATCTCGTCTGTGGGCTTGGGCCGAAGGGAGCCGTCATCGGATTTGTAAAGCCTGTTTTTCACGATCTTCACGCTTTTTACCTTGTTGTCCTCTCCTCCGATTATCTCTGTTGGAGAAACCAGGAATCTTATGACTATCTTCTTTGATTTTGAGGGAGATCTCTCGGAAGCTTTTTTTATAAGCTCTATTTTTGTCTGGGCTGTCCTGTTCGGTTTACGTTCAAGCTCCTCAAGCGTAAGGGAATCGGGTTCCGCTTCCCCCGGCAGTGTAAGGAGGTCTGCATCCTCGAGATTCTCAAGTTCCCGAAGCTCCGGGTTGGTGAAGGCCGCCTGCGCGGGGCCCCTTCTTCCAAGCATGTATATTTCCCTTATGCCGCTTTCGACCAGCTGTTCAAGCGCGTAGTCCGCGATATCCGTTTTTTTCATTTCGCTTTTTGTGAGGGAGAGAATTCTCGCGACATCCACCGCGACGTTTCCGACTCCGACTATGACGACTCTTTTTCCCGAAAAGTCAAAACCAAGGCCCATGTGATCCGGGTGGGCGTTGTACCAGCCTACGAATTCCGTTGCCGTGTGGCTTCCGATTAAATTCTCTCCCGGTATTCCCATTTTCCTGTCGGTCTGGGCCCCTGTTGCGAAAACTATCTGGTGATAACGGCTGCGCAGATCCTCAAGCTTTATGTGTTTTCCGAACTCTACAAGTCCGAAAAACCTGAATTGGGGATTGGATGCGATTTTATCATAAACTCTGGCCACGCTCTTTATCTTTTGGTGGTCCGGAGCTACCCCGCTTCTCACTAGACCGTGGGGAGTTGGGAGTTTCTCGAACATGTCTATGAACACGCGGTCGCCAAGTTTTTTCTGTAGATGCTCGGCTCCGTAGAAAGCGGCGGGTCCCGATCCTACGATAGCGATTTTTATTCTTTCAAGACTCATGCGGTGGGAAGTATATATGCAATATTGTATAAATCTATTGGGAAGATGTTTTTTTCATTTCTCTTTTTTCCGCTGACTGGAACTGATGGTGGTATAATATTAATTTCCCGATGTGTGGCGGAGTGACCTGATGATTGTTAAAGAGCGTACGGAACCTGAGCATTTTCATCTCAAGGTGGTTCACGAGATAAGCGACTTGATCAACAAGTCCGTGGGTCTCAATACCGTCTTGGGCAGGGTAGTAAGAAAGATTTCCTCCTCCCTTCACTACGATGTCGTTTCCATATATGTCTGGGATGATTCAAGAGAGGTTCTCAGGCTCGCGGCCAACAGGGGCCTTCAGGTCAAGCCGAAAAGCGATATATTCCTGCGTTCGGATGAAGGCCTTACAGGAGTGGTCCATAAAACGAAGGTTTCCCTGATTGCGATGCCTGCTTCAGAGCATCCGAATTACAAGTATTTTCCCGAAATAGGCGAAGAGGAATACGAAAGCTACATAGGTGTTCCAATAATGCTTCACGACGTGTGTGTCGGAGTGCTTGTTGGCCAGAACAAGACTCCGATGCAGATAACACCGGCAGAACAGACTCTCTTTCAGATAATAGCGCTGAGACTCGCGGGGGTTCTTGAAGTCGCAAACACCCTGGACCGGCTGAAACCCCCGTCCATGGTAAAACACGAGACGAGAACCTATCAGGGAAAAGGGTTTTCTGAGGGAGTGGCTGTAGGCAAGGCGGTTACGTTCCGCGGGCTTTTCCGCCGGATGTCCACGATGGAGAAGGCTGCCCGCACCCCTGGAATCGAGAAGAGAAGAGTTAGAAATTCCATAAAGAACATATCACAAGACCTTAAAAACACTATAAAAAAGATGGACTCTGAAGGGAAGCTCTCGAAAAACGAAGTGGATATTTTCCGCTCACATCTGATGATAGTGGATAGCCATGATATGGAGAAAGGAACTGGCGAACTCATAGATGAGAAGAGGGTTTCGGCCGAGGCCGCGGTGGTTGAGTATCTTGAATCCCAGGCATCACGCTTTGAATCCCTGCCGGATTCCTATATGAGGGAACGGGCCCATGATTTCAGGGATATAGGCGAAAGAATTCTACGGTACCTCACCCATTCAAAAAACGAAAACATTTCAGCTTCAGCTGACGGAGAGCCCTTGATACTCGTTGCAAGAGAGATAGGAGTTTCTTTTGTTACGGCTGTCGAGGGGGAAGTCAGCGGGATAGTGCTTGAAAAAGGCGGGGAGACCTCTCACGCGATCATAATAGCAAAATCGCTTGGGATTCCGGTAGTTGTAGGCATAGACAACATCGTGAACTTGGTGCATCCCGGCGAAGATATGATAGTGGACGGAAGAAGCGGCTTCATTTTCACAAATCCCGACCAGGTTCTGAAAGATGAATATCTGGCCATGCACGAAAGAACCCTTAAGCTTCGCCACTTAATAGAGACTGAGGCCGAAAAAAGCACGGGCAGCGGTCTTGGCGTCGAAATAACGGCTAATGTCGGGATTCCGGCCGATGTCGAAATGGCCAAGCGTTACGGCATCAAAAGCGCGGGACTTTTCAGAACGGAATTTGCATTCGCGCGGTTTAAGAAGTGGCCGAGTGTGAGGTCCCAGTTGAAGATATACAAGGAGATCTCAGGCAGTTTTGAGGGCGAAGTGACGATCAGGACGCTTGATGTGGGTTCTGACAAGGTGCTTTCCTATCTCAAAATGCCCAAGGAAGAAAATCCCCTTCTCGGTCTTCGGTCAATACGCTTTTCAATGGAGTATCTTGATCTTTTCAGGGATCAGGTGAAATCCATCTTGCTGGCGGCGAAAAAAGGAGGGAATTTCAGGATTCTTCTGCCCATGGTATCAAATGTCTGGGAGGTTGAGACTGCGGTTCAGATAATTGAGGAGCTGTCTGCCGAAGTCAGTCTTCACCGGCTTGACATACCGAAGCTCGGAATAATGATGGAGGTTCCGGCACTTGTGTATCAGTTCGATGATTACGCGGACTTAATAGATTTTGTTTCAATTGGAACAAACGACCTCATACAGTATCTGCTCGCGGTGGATAGGAATTCAAACGCAGTCGGACATCTTTACTCAGCCTTTCATCCCTCCGTGGTGAGAATGCTCGACTTTACGAGAGAGCAGGTCCTCTCAAGCGGAAAAGAGCTTTCCATCTGCGGGGAAATAGCGGGAGTTCCTTCAGGCACCCTCCTGATATTGGCTCTTGGCTACCGTCATCTGAGCGTTTCCCCTCTCCGGTTTCCTTACGTGAAATTTCTTTCGGACAGGCTTTCTGAGCAGATGCTTGAGGAAGTCAGGTCCCACGTATTGCTGCTCGCAAAGGAATCCGACATAGAGAGATACCTAAAAGATGTTCTTAACTCTATAAACCCGATGTTGCTCGAAGCAGAGTAGCCATGATCAAAAAATCTATCTTTATCCCGCTGGTGCTTTTTATTCTCACGGCTGCCACGACTTTTCTTTCCGGCTACATGATAAGCGGGACCTATACGGGAGGCGTTCTTTTCTCGATTTCTCTGGTTGCCATTCTCGGAGCCCATGAAATGGGCCATTACTTCTACGGCAGAAAATACGGCGTTTCCATAACTCTTCCCTGGTTTATCCCCGCTCCTCCCTTCCTCTCACCGATCGGGACGTTCGGGGCGTTTATAAGGATAAAGTCCCGGATACGCGGCCGAAGAGAACTTTTCGACATAGGGGTTGCCGGTCCCATAGCCGGAGTGGTGGTAGCTCTTCCGGTTCTGTTCGTCGGGCTTCTTTTCTCAGACGTGGTCGCTTTGGATTCCGAGAGGATCTCTGAGATGCAGACGGCCATGTCCCTCGGCAACTCTGTTGTGTTTGCCCTTTTCTCAAAGATAGCCGTCGGAGAAGTCGCTCAGGGATACGAAATTTTGCTGCACCCCGTTGCGTTTGCGGGATGGATAGGTCTTTTCGTAACGGTTTTGAATCTCATGCCCGCGGGACAGCTCGACGGAGGTCATGTTGTATACTGCGTTTTCCCGGCGGATTGGCATAAAACCATATCGGCCGCTACGGTTATTGTTCTCGTGATAATGGGAGTGGGGACGGCGCCTCTGGTGAACTTTGCGGATTACCTGGGTTTGTGGGTGCTAGGTGCTCTTCCCGAGTGGCTTATGTTCGAGGGCTGGGTCGGCTGGCTTTTTTGGGCAATATTGCTTTTGGTTATCGGCACATCCCATCCGCCGACCATATCAAGTGATACCGAGATCGGCGCCGGAAGAAAAGCGCTTGCTTTTCTCTCATTGCTTATTTTCATTTCCTGTTTTACCCCTGTCCCAATCAGTATCGTGGAATTTGGTTAAGCCGTTTTGCGTTTAGTTAAAAAATCTGTTACAATCACCTTGGTCGGTTGGATTGACTCTGAGGGTGTTGGAGTCAATAAGAGGGCGGTTCACATACGGGAATCCAATTCAACCGGCAGCTTTAATTTAAACAATTTCACTACTGCGAGGAGATTCACAAATGTCGAAGAATACTTTGTCTGTAAAGGACAACAGGACAGGTAAAACATACGAACTTGCTATAGATAACGACACCATAAAGGCCACTGACCTTCGTCAGATAAAGGTTAAGGACGAAGATTTTGGCATGATGAGTTATGATCCCGCTTTCGGGAATACCGCTTCGTGCAAAAGCAAGGTCACTTTCATTGACGGAGAAAAGGGAATTCTGAGATACAGGGGATACCCTATAGAAGATCTGGCTAAAAAAAGCAACTTTCTTGAAGTCGCCTATCTCCTTATTCACGGCGAGTTGCCCAGCAAATCTGAATACGAAAGCTGGGTTCACGACATAACCCATCATACCTATGTGCACGAGAACATAAGGAAGCTTATGGACGGTTTCCGCTACGACGCCCACCCGATGGGCATGCTGCTTTCCACCGTCGGAGCTCTCTCGACTTTCTATCCCGGGGCAAAGGATATATTCGACACCGACGTGCAGAAACTTGAGATAAGAAGGCTTATAGCAAAGGCGCCGACCATAGCAGGATTTTCCTACAGGCATACAATGGGTCTTCCATATGTATACCCAGACAATGAACTCAGCTACGCCGGGAATTTCCTCTCAATGATGTTCAAGATGACCGAGACCAAGTATGAGCCTAACCCGGCTATAGAGAAGGCTATAGATGTTCTTTTCATCCTTCATGCCGACCACGAGCAGAACTGCAGCGCAAGCGCCATGAGAAATGTCGCAAGCTCTCATCCGGATCCTTACTCCGCGGCCGCCGCGGCGATTGCCGCCCTGTACGGCCCTCTTCATGGCGGAGCGAACGAAGCGGTGCTTGAGATGCTTGCCGAAATAGGTTCAATTGACAAGATCCCGCAGTACATAGAAAGGGCCAAGAAAGGGGAATTCAGACTTATGGGCTTCGGGCACAGGGTGTACAAGGCCTACGACCCGAGAGCGGCGATAATAAAGGACATAGCCCACGACGTCTTTGAAGTTACCGGGAAAAATCCGCTGCTTGACATAGCGCTTGAACTTGAGAGAATCGCGCTTGAAGACGACTATTTCGTAAGAAGAAGGCTTTATCCGAATGTTGATTTCTACTCGGGACTCATATACCAGAGCATAGGTCTTCCCACGAGCATGTTCACTGTTCTTTTCGCGATAGCGAGAATGTCGGGGTGGCTTGCGCAGTGGCTCGAACTGCTGAACGATCCCGAGACCAGAATCGCGAGACCCAGGCAGGTCTATCTTGGAGAGGAAAACAGAAAATACGTTGCGATGAGCAGAAGGCGCAAGAAGAAGTAATTCTGCCGTCTTGGAGTCAGGGCTGAGGAGAAAAAGGGGAAGAGGGAAGAGAAAAGCTTACGCTTAGCTTGCCGAGAAGTGTTTTCCTATTATTGTGTTGTAATAGTAGTCAATTGTGTGCTCGGTGTTGGCTATCAGTACCAAGATGGCCTCGTTTCGGCCTCTCTCCGATAGGATAAAATCTTTCCCGCTGCCCTCACGCTCCGCTTGTTCCTTGAGCATTTCCAGAAAGGAGTTTTTAAAGGTTTCTCTGTCATCCCGAAGGGCAGTCTCAAGCAGGGCTTCGTCCTGAAGATCGTACTTTTTCTTTTTTATCTCCTCGCGAAGAGCTAGAGAGAATTTCTCAAGATCAAGTTCGGGGAAATTTTCCCTGGCGATTTCCTCAAATACGCAGAGCAGTTCTTCCATCATTGCTGCTGAGTGTCCTGGTGCTTGTTTGAAGGGCTGAATTTTCCTATGTCCCGAAGCAGGCACGACACCAGATCTATCATGTGAGCGATGTCGCTTTTATAGGCGATGGAACTCGGGCTGTGAAGGTACCTTGTCGGAACGCTCAGCACGGCTGCCCTTGTTCCCTTTCCTGTGACCTGCATGGCGGTTGCGTTTGTGCTGCCCGCTTTTTTTACGGTTATCTGATAAGGAATTTCGTTTTTCTCAGCAAGTTCCTTTATAAAAAAGCTAAACGGTCTGTGGGCTACCAAAAACCTGTCTGAAAGTCTGATCTCGGGTCCCTTGGCGATATTGGCAAAGGATTTGCTCTCCGAAACTCCCGGTATGTCCATTGCCACGGTGCCTTCAAGCGCGACGGCGAAGTCCGGTTCGTAGACCGGTGTTATCACCCTCGCCCCGCGAAGCCCGACTTCTTCCTGCACGGTAAAAGTGACTATGAGATTGCAGCCCGGATTCGGAGTCTTCCTTAGAGCTTCGATTATAACAAAAAGGCCCATCCTGTCGTCAAGGGCCTTGGAAATCACGGAATCCTCGGTCTCATCAAGGGATGTGTCAAATGACACCATGTCCCCTATTTCTACAAGACCGGCAACTTTTTCAGGACTGAGCCCAAGATCAACCGCGCAGTCCTCAATCTCAGGAACTTCCTTGGCGCCTCCGCTGCTTCTAGTTACGTGGGGCGGAACCGCCGCCACCACTCCCTTCAGAGGTTCCTTTCCCCAAACCACCAGACGCTGTCCGTAAAAAACCCTGGCGTCCATTCCTCCAAGCGGGGTTACCCTTAAAAACCCTCTGTTATCTATATGGTGTACCATGAATCCCACTTCGTCCATGTGGGCGTCAAGAACAAAAGTGGGGCCGTCTCCCGGGATGCGGGCGATTACGTTTCCGAGCACATCTTCGGTGATATCTTCTGAGAATTTCTTTATTTCCTCAAGCAGAATTGCCTTGATTCTGCCCTCGTCACCGGGCATTCCAGGGGTGTCGCAAAGCTTCTTTAAGAGTTTTATATCCATAACGGGCTGATTATAACCAAAGGGCCTTCTTTTCCAAACTGCAGAAAGGAACGTGGCATTTGCTCTTCATGGCTCCGCTGTCGATTGCCCTGCATTTCATAGTTCCGTGGTCCCGGTTTTTTCCCGCCCTGGTACGACTTAGCATTGTGTGGTAACTGCGAATATTTTTACTGATTTCGGGTCGCCTTTTGCTCCCTAGGCGATACGTGTCTTCTCTTACATCACGGATAGCCTGCTTGAGAAGAGTGTCGTAAGAACCTGCTGCCCTGTCCCGTAACGCTCAACTGTGTATGTACGAATATCGATCAAGTCGGAGCGGGTTGGGTTGGTGATCGTGAGTTTACGCATGATCACCCATTCTCCGTCATGTTTCGGCGGCTTCCTTGGCTATTTGGCTAAAAAACCGGTCCAATGCGGCATCATCTTCAATAAAAGTGGTTTCCCCTCGACTGTAGGCTTCTTCTCCCACTCTTGCTTCCCGCCGCAATGCCTCGAGCTTAGCTTTCGCTTCCAGTTCTTCCCTTTCTAGGAGATGCAGAGCTGCTCTAACAACTTCGCTGGCATTTTTGAAGCGACCGGAGTTTACCTGCCGGGTCAAAAAAGAATCATAGCGGCTGGTCAAATTTATATTGCGGGTAGGCATGTGTCTCTATATCCACGGTGCATAGAATATTCAAAGAAAGTGAGATTGCCAATTTTTGCCAATTGTTCATCTCTTTGCGCATAGAGTTAATCTTTGAAACAAGACCCTGTTCCTTCTCTAGTTTGACCACGTTTGAGAGAAATAGGGAGAAATTGTGATTTCCGGGCCGGACGCCGCGCTTGTTGCATCTGCCCTGGACTAAGCTTCTTAAAAGATATTTAAATATATATCTAGATATATGTTTGATTGACATTCCAGGCGGAGTTCTATATCCTTGAAGCAGAAAACAGGAGGTAGTTATGGAAAACTTGTTGACTAATAAAACTGCTTCGCTAACGGAATTTCGTGATCCTAAGAATGTGATCAAAAAAGCCGGCGGCAAGCCCGTTGCCATTTTGAACCGGAATAAGCTTGAAGGCTATTTTGTTCCCGCTTCCGCTGTGCATAAAATCAGTTTTAAGCTTGCTGATTCCGACGAAGTTGATGCTGCTATTGCAAAACGCAAAGATAAGATACAGCCAATCTTAGATTACCTTAAAGATAAATAGGCATGAAATATTTATCACCCGAGAAGGTGGTTGCCATGCACGAACAGATCGTTGGGCCTGACGAACTGCAAGGCATAGCCCGGAACAAGTCCATTGAGTCTGTTTTGGCACGCATCGACAACCGCGTTGCCTACGGGATGATTGAGGATGTGTTTGAACTTGCTGCCTGTTATGCGTGCTGTATCGCGGTTGGGAATGCGTTTAATGATGGTAACAAGAGAACAGCACTCAAGGCGATGGATACTTGCTTGACTATAAACGGCATAGAACTGGATTTTGATACTGTGGAAACAGGGGACATGATCATCAAAGCCGCCCAGGGTGTTGTTGATGAAAAAGAACTTGCGGACTGGCTTAGAGTTCTGGCTCAATAAAAATTTGGTGAATTCGGGATGCCTGGAATGGCTCTAAATATTGAGAGGGGAAAAGTCAGCATGCTGCTTGAAGATTTCCTTAAAGAACAGGGAACCTGTGAGAAAACGACCGGGTGGGCAGCGAGGCGCGTTCTGGTCTTCCAAGTTGTTCAATTGATGAAAGAATATTTAAAGCTTAATCAATGGGAATTTATCGAAAAGTCACATGAAAACCACCATTGAAATTCCAGACGCCGTTTTCAGACAGGTCAAAGCTCTTGCGGCCAGCCGCGGTATCTCTTTGAAGCGGTTTTTCACCGAAGCACTCCAGGAACATATCCGTTTGTCCGCATGGTCAGAAGGACTTGTGATAGTTGAAGCCTCTTTTCGGGCCGCTGACCGGCTTGTTGTTCCGTCGGCATTATACGAAAGTGCGAACTAAGGACAGGAGATAGATTTGAACCCCGACGACCCTGGTCTTTTCAGACCTCAGAAAGAATCTCTCCCTCTTCCCGAGAGGATGAGGCCCGAGAGCATAGAACAGATGGTGGGCCAGGAGCACCTGATAGGGCCCGACGGGCTCGTGACGAAAACGCTTGAGGCCGGGGGAGCGCATTCCATGATATTCTGGGGTCCACCCGGAACAGGCAAAACCACTCTTTCAAGACTTATTGCGGGCAGGGCGGGTGCAAGGTTCGTACAGATAAACGCGATTTCCTCCGGAGTCAAGGAACTCAGAGAGATTGTTTCGGTCGCAAGAGACGCCCTTTACTCCGGGCGCAAGACCGTGCTTTTCATTGACGAGATACACAGATTCAACAAGGCGCAGCAGGCGGCGCTTCTAAAAAGCGTTGAAGAGGGGATTCTGATTCTGATAGGGGCTACCACGGAGAACCCTTCGTTTGAGGTCATAAGTCCTCTTCTTTCCCGCTGCCAGGTCTATGTTCTTAACCCGCTCTCTGCACAGGAGCTTGACCGCATACTCGGAAAGGTCTTCTCCGAGGATGAGTTTCTTGCGGGCACGGGCATTTCGTCTGAGGCTCGGGAGCATCTCATCGCACTTTGCGGCGGGGACGCCAGAGTTATGCTAAACGCCCTTGAAATCGCGTCTTCTCTTCTTCGCGCGAAGAAGCTCTCTGAAATTGACACCGATGTTGTAAAAGAAATTTTCCAGAAAACGGGTCTTCTCTATGACAGGGCTGGAGAGGAGCATTACAACACGATTTCCGCTTTTATAAAGAGCGTGAGGGGAAGCGACCCTGATGCGGCCGTTTACTACTTGGCGAGAATGCTTGAGGCGGGAGAGGACCCGAAGTTCATCGCAAGGCGTCTTGTGATACTTGCTTCAGAGGATATTGGAAACGCCGAGCCCTACGGGCTTACTCTCGCTACCGACTGCTTTACGGCGGTTAATTACGTGGGGATGCCTGAGAGCAGAATAATCCTTTCGCAGGTTACAACCTACCTTGCCAGCTGTCCCAAGAGCAACGCCGCCTACAGGGCGATACGAAAAGCCGAAAAAGACGTTAGGGAAAAACCCGGCCTGCAGATTCCGCTTCACCTCCGAAACGCTCCAACAAAACTCATGAAGGATCTTGGCTACAAAAAAGACTACAAGTACGCCCACGACTACGATGACCACTTTGTCGAAGACGATTTTCTTCCCGGGGAGATAAAGGACAGGGTTTATTACGAACCCACGGACAAGGGAAGGGAGGCGAATCTCAAGAAGTACCTGGACGCCAAGTGGAAGAAGAGAAAAAAGTGAGTGCGGAAGATCAGCTTTTTCTCTGTATCAGTTCGATTTTGTACGAATCCGGATCCTCGACGAAGGCTATCACCGTGGTTCCATGTTTCATAGGTCCAGGAGCTCTGGTTACCCGCCCGCCGGCCTGTTCTATCTTCTCGCACGTTGCGTATATGTCCTCTACTCCAAATGCCATGTGTCCGTAGCCCTCTCCAAGGTCGTATTGCGAGGTGTCCCAGTTGTGTGTGAGTTCAAGAAAAGGTTCGGTGTCGCCGCCGTAACCCAGAAAAGCTAGAGTGAAGCGTCCATCGGGATAATCGCTTTTCCTGTGAAACTCAAGACCGATGACATCGGTGTAAAACGCGATTGATCTCTCTAGATCGCCGACCCTTATCATTGTGTGAAGATATTGCATATGCTTATCCGCCTGGTTTGTCCGATTTTAATTGTCAATTATTATACTCTGTGATGTGCTCCACGGTAAAGAGATTGCAGGGGTATGAGATGACCGAAAAGAAGCTACAAAAACCGAAAACCAGAAAGCCTGTTTCCACAAGGCCCGGGAAGGTTATACCCTCGAAAAAAGAGATTGAGGAGAAGAAAAGATTCAGGAAAACAGACTGGGAAAAGGAAATCAAGAAGTAGGGAAATCACTTAAGAAGGTTGGCCGAACCGCACTGCAACATGGTTGGGCTCAGAAATTCAGATGGCTTCTTAAGGACGTTTGAGAAATTAATGATGACTTGAGGATTAACATCTGAGAAAGTGGAAATCGTTTTGCGCCTAAAGTAGGATACAATATTCTTGCTTGACAGTTTAGGGGATGTACCGGAGTTGAGATATTGGAGGCAATTGAAGCTAAACATGCGGCGACTATCCTGAAAAGCACCGGTTCTGAAAAATGTTGCACTACAGTGATTTCTTTCTGTCGACGAATCCGGAACAGAATCGCAAATTACTCTCCTGCAATTTTCCGCGATTTTGAGGGTTTTTTACAAGAAGCTGAGGAAATTCAATGATACGTGTCAATGTCAAGCCGGAATTATTGCGCTGGGCGCGTGTGCGCGCAGGTATGGATGCTGACATGTTGGTTCCACGGTTCCCGAAATATCTTGAGTGGGAAAGCGAGAAAGTACATCCAACACTGAAACAGCTTGAGAAATTTGCAAAAACTGTTCATGTTCCAATCGGTTCTCTGTTCCTTTCAGAGCCTCCGGATGAACCGGTTCCGATTCCGGATTTCCGCACCTTGGGAAGCTCGTTAATCAAACATCCAAGCCCAGATTTGCTTGAAACAATATATGCATGCCAGCAACGCCAAGCATGGTATCAGGATTTCGCGCGTATGGATGGTAGAGAAAAACTTCCGTTTGTTGGATCAGCAACTCTGAAGAGTGATGTTGAGATGGTTGCAGCAGATATTCGCAACCATCTCAACTTTGATCTGGAGAAACGCAGCGTACTTTCAACTTGGTCTGATGCTCTACGTCAGTTTATTGATATGGCCGACAAGCTGGGAGTATTGGTAATGGTATCTGGGATTGTTGGAAACAATACTCATCGCAGACTCAACATAGACGAGTTTCGAGGGTTTGCACTGGTTGACGATTTTGCTCCCCTTGTTTTTATCAATGGCAGAGACATTAAATCGGCACAGATGTTTACCCTTTCACATGAACTGGCTCATCTCTGGCTTGGACAATCTGCCATTTCTGACAGTGATGCGTCCTCAATCCCCTCGCACGAAGTAGAAGCTTGGTGTAACAAGGTCGCAGTTGAACTTCTTGTTCCCCTTGCAATGTTGCGTGAGGAATATAGAAGAGGTGAAGATTTGTCCCGCGCGCTTGTTCGTCTGGCGCGTCAATTCAAAGTAAGCACTCTTGTCATCCTAAGACGCATCTACGATGTCGGTAATCTGTCAAGAAAAGAATTCCAGAAAGCATATGATGCTGAACTAAAGAAGCTTCGAGCCCTTAACAAAAGCAAAGGTGGAGATTTCTATCCGACGGAAATTGCCCGAGTGGGCAAAAGCTTCGCCCACGCTTTGGTCATTAGCACCCTTGAAGGTGGAACTTCTTTTACAGAATCGTTCCGGTTGCTCGGGTTTCGGAAAATGAAAACCTTCAATGGGTTGGCAAACCGACTGGGGGTTCTATCCTGATCTCATACCTTCTTGACACCAAGGCCAATCTGACCGGATTGAATCCAGTGGCAAACAAGACCCTGAAATAAAGTGGAGATACCGAAAACCAGAAAGCCTGTTTTCACGAGACCCGGGAAGGTCGTACTCTCGAAAAAAGACATTGATACTAAGAAAAGGTTCAGGAAACAAGACTGGGAAAAGGAAATTGAGAAATAAGCTTATGGAAACTTCAGAGAATTTAAGGGCCGGAATAACCGGGGCGACGGGTTTTATCGGTGGCAGGCTTGCCGAAAAGCTTGCGGGAGACGGATTCTCCGTAAAATGCCTGGTAAGAGAAACAAGCGATACCGAGAAACTGCGTTCCCTGGGTGCGGAGCTTGTCCACGGGGACCTTTGCGACTCTGAGTCACTTCGGACTTTTCCGCAAGGGTGCGATTACGTTTTTCATCTTGCTTCAAAGGTTTCTGACTGGGGGCCGAGGGATGACTTTTTCAGGCAGAACGTTGAGGCGACGGAAACGCTTCTTGACTCTTCGCGCGAGGCGGGGGTGAAAAGGTTCGTCTATATGAGTTCTTCTACCGTGATCTGGAACGCTTCTTTTCTTGGGACTGTCAATCTAAAGGACATAGATGAGACCTATCCCTATCCGAAAAGTCACCATAATTTCTATAATGAAACCAAGGCTTTGTCAGAAAAACTTGTGAGAGAGTATAACGGACGGGGAGGGATGGAAACGGTCATATTAAGACCGTCAAACGTCTGGGGAGCAGGCGACACGGTCATACTTCCGAGAATAGCCGATGCCTGCCTCAAGGGGCTTCTGGTCAACATGGGTTTTAACAAAAAAATTGTCTCTCCATGCCATGTGCTTAATCTTGTTCACGCCGCGAGTCTTGCGGCCCTTTCTTCTGCCGGGGCGGGCAATATCTACTTTGTAAACGACGGGGCGCGGATTGATAACCGTCGTTTTGTCTCGGATCAGCTCTTGTCAATAGGAATTGAGTGGAAGCCGGCGGTCACCGTACCTTATACCCTCGGGTATGCTGTTGCCTTTGTTCTTGAGAAAATCTTTGAACTCCGCAGATCAGAAACTCCTCCCGTGCTTACCCGCTTCGGCGTCTCCGCTCTATCGAAAAGCAGAACCTACAGCATAGAGAAGGCAAGAAGGGATCTGGGGTATGAGCCGGTGTGCGGTTACGAGGCGGGAATGGATGGGCTTGCGGAATGGATTTCAGAGATCGGCGGTTATGAGAAAATCCTTGGAAAAGGAAAATGATATGCAACCCGGCGTATTTGCGATAGAAACCAGGGGACTTGAAAAGCAGTTCGGGTTTTTCCCAGTACTGAAGGGAATTGATCTTGCAGTTAAACAGGGCGGATTCCTCACCGTTTTCGGTCCCAACGGCGCCGGCAAGTCCACCCTGCTTTCCATTCTTTCGACATTCATAAAACCCGGTGGAGGAGAGGCATTTGTAGCCGGTTTTGACGTTTCAAGAGAAAAGCAGCAGATAAGAAAACTTATAGGGTTTATCTCCCACAACACAATGCTTTATGAAAACCTCACCGCTTTGGAAAACCTCAAGTTTATAGGTGCGTTCTACGACGTGGCGGATCTTAAGAACAGATGCTCTGATATTCTCGAGAGGGTTGATCTCTACGCTAAAAAGGATGCGCTCGTGAGCACCCTTTCTTTTGGAATGCGCCAGCGCCTTGCTATCGCCAGAACACTTCTTCACGACCCGCAGATACTTTTTCTGGATGAGCCCTACAGCGGTCTTGATTACGGCGGAGCCGCCATCCTTACCTCGATTCTGGATTCAATGAAAGCGGAAAAAACCGTAGTAATGACTACCCATAATGTCTACGAGGGGCTTTCTCTTTGCGACAGGGTCGCAATTCTTGATCAGGGAGAGGTAGTCTATGCGTCCGCACAGAAACCCGCTCGCGAGGAATTTCAGGATATCTACATGTCTTGCGTCAGAAGTGGGGACGCGCAATGAGAAATATACTGCTTATATTCAGAAAGGATTTTCTGGTGGAATGGCGCTCAAAGCAGATATTCCCGACGATGTTCGTATTTTCGCTCCTGCTTCTTCTGGTTTTCAATGTTGCTTTTGAATTTCGCTCGGATGTTGATTCCCGGGCAGTTTCGGCCGTTATATGGATAACTTTTATCTTTTCCGGACTCCTGGCTCTTGGAAGATCTTTTTCCCTTGAAAAGGAAAATAATGCCTTCGCGTTTCTTCTTCTGACTCCGGTAAGCAGAAGCTGCATCTATCTTGGAAAACTGCTTTCAAACACTGTTATGGTTCTGCTCTCCGAGCTCTTCATACTTCCGCTTTTTCTTCTGTTTTTTCTTTCTGGCGCAAAGGGGGTTTCGCTTTCATTTGCCGACACCATACTTCCTTTTCTCGGGGTTATGGTTCTTGGAACGATAGGGTTTGTGTCGCTCGGCACATTCTTTTCTTCGATGGCCCTTAATACAAAGCTTCGCGACATGATGCTTCCCCTGCTGGTTTTCCCCCTTATCATACCCGTCGTTATAACCTCGGTCGGAATATGCTCTTCGATACTGGAAGGAAGACCTCCTGATTACTACGCTTTTTCTTTGCAGGTGCTGGTTTCCTTCGATATAATCTTCATCCTTTTATGCTCTATTCTGTTTGAGTATCTTATTGAGGACAGCGGGGACTGACCCGCTTTCTTTACTGAAAAATGCGAAACATACTGTTTTTCCTGACCTTTGCGCTGATGGTTCTCGCTACCTGGATGACGCTTTTTTACGCGCCTACGGAAGTAGTTATGGGCCATGTGCAGAGAATTTTCTATTTCCACATGGGTACGGTCTGGGCCGCTACGGTGGCGTTCACTGTGGTCTTCGTGGCGAGCATATATTATCTGAGAAAAGAGACGGCGAAATGGGATACTCTTGCCTACTGCTCGGCCGAGATAGGAATGCTGCTTCTTACCCTAACGATTATCACCGGCAGCATATGGGCAAAACCGGTCTGGGGAACCTGGTGGACATGGGACCCGCAGCTGACAACTACGTTTATTCTCTGGGTTCTTTACGCCGTTTATCTGGTTTTGCGCTCCGGTGCCGGAGGGCGCGGAAAAAAAGCCAGGTACTCTGCCATATTCGCCATAATAGCCTACGTGGACCTTCCCGTGGTTTATGTCTCGGCCCGTATAAAAAGAGGAATATCACCTGTGGTCTTCGGACCGGGAGGAGGTGGCATAGATCCCGCTATGATGCATACTCTTTTGGTCACACTGCTTGGATTTACGCTTCTTTTCGTTTTACTTCTTGGTGAGAGAACAAGGATAATGAACATGGAAAATGCGCTTTACGCACGAAGCAGGCAAGGAGGATAATACGAGGTGGAATATTTTCTCTGGTCAAGCATAGTCGTCTGGGGCTCCCTTATCGCTTATGTGCTCTACCTGCGCGCGAAGTCGGCTTCGGTAAGGAAAAAGCTGCTCTCGGGTGGTGACAGCCCCGGAAGTGGAGGTGAAGGTTGAAGGGCAAACTCAAATTTATTCTGCCTCTTTTTGTGATAGTTTCTCTGATTTCCTGGCTTGTCTTCGCGGGAGTCAAGGATTCCATGGTCTACTACATAACGGTTGACGAGCTGCTAGAGGACGTCCCGGACATCTACGGGCAGAAAGTAAGGGTTTCTGGAGCCGTGGTTCACGGTTCAATAAAGAATGAGCTGGATGAGTCGCTTCGGTTTACCATAGCGGACGGCAAGGGTGAAATCCATGTCGAGTACGACGGCATAATTCCCGATATATTCACAGACGGGGTTGAGGCGGTCGTTGAGGGAAAGTTCTCAGCCAGCAACGTTTTTCAGGCAGACTTGCTGCTTGCAAAGTGCCCCACCAAGTATGAATCAGAAGAAACCCCCTACCAGAGAAAAGAAGGTTAACAATGTCTGATCTCGGAAGTATAGCCATACTTCTTTCCTTCTTTATCACCATCTACAGTCTTGTTGCCTGCTCTGTTGCCGCGAAAACAGGGAGCCGCGCATTCGCTCAAAGCGGCGGGAACGGTCTTGTTTCGGTCGCCTTTCTTATTCTGGTAGCGGTATGCTGCCTTGTGTACGAGCTTGTAACGCTTGATTTTTCGCTAAGATACGTAGCGCTTAACACGAGCACAGACCTCCCGGTGATATACAGGGTGACGGCCCTTTGGGCCGGCCAGGCGGGTTCCCTGCTTCTCTGGAGTTTCGTTCTCTCCCTGTATGCGGCTTTTGTGGTTCTTAGAAGCAGGGAAAAGGGCGGTGACCCTTACGTAAACGCAGTACTGTGCGCCGTTTCTCTTTTCTTTCTTTTCCTCATAACCTACGTGGAAGACCCATTTGAGAAACTGGGTGTGGCAGTCGGGGAAGGAAGGGGGCTTAATCCCATTCTTCAGAATGGATACATGGCCATCCACCCGCTTACTCTTTATGTAGGATACGTGGGAATTACGGTACCTTTCGCTTTCGGCATTGCCGCCCTGCTAAGCGGCCGCCTGGGGGATGAGTGGATAAGGAACTGCAGAAAATACGCCCTTTTCTCCTGGATGTTTCTCTCCGCGGGGCTCCTTCTCGGGGCCAGATGGGCGTATCTTGAACTCGGCTGGGGAGGATACTGGGCCTGGGACCCGGTTGAGAACGCCGCGTTTATGCCCTGGCTTGCGGGAACCGCGTTTCTTCATTCCGTTATGATCCAGGAGAGAAAGGCGATGCTTAAGAAGTGGAATATGATTCTGCTTATAATCACCTTTTTTCTCTCCATATTCGGCACCTTCATAACCAGAAGCGGCATAGTGTCCTCGGTTCACTCGTTTGCCCGCTCGGACATAGGCCCGCTTTTTGTCGGCTTCATGGTCCTGATACTCCTTTTCTCCTTTGCCCTTCTCGCCTACAGGTCAAAGGACCTCGAAAGCGAGGAGAGATTCGACTCCCCTCTCTCAAGAGAAAGCGCCTTTCTGTTTAACAACCTTCTCTTTCTGGCGGCAGCGTTTGCCGTGTTCCTGGGAACCATTTTCCCCGTACTCTCAGAGGCTTTCACGGGAAAGAAAATCCTGGTCGGCCCTCCTTATTTCAACGCGGTGGGGGTGCCAATAGGGCTTGTGCTCATCCTGCTTATGGGAGTGGGTCCGCTTATAGCTTGGAAAAAAGCCTCTACGGCCAATCTCAGGAGAAACTTTGTTTTTCCCGCGGCGGTTTTCGTTGTGGTTCTCCTTGCGCTTGTTGTCTTTGGGATGAGGGAACCGGTGGCGCTTGCGAGTTTCGCGCTCTGCGGGTTTGTCGCGGGGACGGTATTTTTGGAGTATTTCAGGGGCATAAGGGTTAGAAGCGCCAGGGGGGAGAACCCTGCCGCGGCATTTTTTAATCTTGTATCGAAAAACCGCAGACGCTACGGCGGATACATAGTTCACCTGGGAGTTGTGCTGCTCGTAATAGGAATCACAGCTTCTTCTCTTTTCGTTACGCAGAAGGAAGTTGTTCTGGGCAAGGGGGATTCTTTTTCTCTCGGAAGATACGATCTTGTTTTCCATGGGGTGCGCTTTGTTTCAAATGACGCCAAAGACGGATTTTCGGCTGAACTCTCGATTGAGAACAATGGAAAAAGAGTCGCGACTATGTATCCCGAAAAAAACATCTACAAATACGAGGGAAACAGAGAGATAAACCAGGAGACGGAGGTCGCGCTTCGCTCCACATTAAGAGACGATCTTTATCTCATACTCTCCGAGGTTGACCGAAGCGGAGGGGTAAACATAAGGGCCCTTCTTAACCCCATGGTGAACTGGATATGGGCAGGGGGTCTTGTTATCGTCCTAGGGGCGATTGTCACCATGTGGCCCGAGGGGCGAAGAAAAAGGGGGTCCGGCGCGTGAGTGAGTACGTAATTTCTCTTCTGCTTGTGGTGCTGGTCTCGGTTTTTACCGTTTATCCTCTTTTCCTGGGTCGCAGGAAGCAAGGTGTAGCGGATAGCCCCGGGGTTAGCCGGCTTGAGCAACTTTACGAGAAAAGGGACCTTTATTATTCCTCCATAAAAGACATAGAGCTTGACCGGGATATGGGGAAGCTCAGCGAGCAGGACTACTCAGAGCTTATCTCAAGGTACAAAGAAAAGGCGACGGCTGTTACAAAACTGATCTCAGAACTTGAATCGACTGGAAGTAGTGCTGAAGGTTCTTCTAAAACCTAAGTTTCGGTACTTCTTGATTCTTCTGTCACGAAACGTAGCATTTTCGACCTTAGGGTGTCCGAGTTGCACGGGAGATAGTGATACTCAATTTGCAGAAATATGGTAAAACTGCTATAATTGCACATGCTAACGAAGACGCTCAGACCCGTTGAATGGGTTGGTTCAAGCAAAGAGGACCTCAAGAGTTTTCCGGACCCTGTACAGGATCAGGTGTGTTTTGCAGTGTATCAAGCACAGGTCGGCCTAAAGCATCGAGATGCCAAACCTCTCAGAGGATTGGGTCCAGAGTCTTGGAGGTCGTCTCACGACACGATGGCGATACCTACCGAAGCTGTGTATACGGTTCGGTTTAAGGCGACGGTTTATGTACTGCATGCTTTCCAGAAGAAAGCTAAGCGGGGTATTGAGATGCCGAAACAAGATATTGATTTGATCAAGAGCAGACTGAAGGTAGCGGAGCGGCATTACAAGGAAACATATGACGGAGACTAGACCGATGGAGAGAGAAGAGAAGGTTGAAAGTGGAAGCGGTAATGTATTTGCGGATCTGGGCCATCCCGAAGCCGAGGTTCATCTTTTAAAGGCGGAACTCGTTACCCGAATTGACGAGATTATTCGCCGTCGCAAACTGAAACAGGTCGATGCAGCGAAATTGCTGGGGCTGTCTCAACCTGATGTCTCCCGGCTCCTGCGGGGAAATTTTCGCGATTACTCAGTAGAACGGCTCCTGCGTCTCTTGACGATAATGGGGCGTGACGTGGAAATTGTCATTCGAGAACCTCGTTCAAAACGACAAGGAAGACTTAGCATTGGAGCATTGTAGATCCAATACTGTTCTTGAGCGGAACTTTATTTGTCCCCACTAAGTCCCAAAAAACAGAGTGAATAAAGCGACATGAAAACAGTCTTTACGTTTGCCCTCCACGTTTCCATATTTTTCCTTTTTTCCCTTGTTTTTCAGCAGGTTCCTGTTTCCGCACAGGTGCTGTTCTCCGGGGAGGAGATTTTTATGCAAGGCAAATGCGTAAGATGCCACACGATCGGAAGGGGAAGGTTCGTAGGCCCTGATCTTCTGGGTGTAGGGAAGAGGTACTCAATGGATGATCTGATCAGATGGGCCAAGGATCCGGAAAGCCTCTACTCTGAAAGAAAGAAAAAACCGATAAACGAAGGCTATCCGCCGATGCCTCCCATGAATCTTTCAGAAGACGATGCCCGCAAAGTTGCCGACTACCTTCTGGGTTACACGCCTCCCTCCGATCTTTCTGAAAGCGGAACGGTAAAGGGTCGTATAAGAAATATCACTACTGGGAAACCCGAAGCGGGGCAGGATGTTGTTTTGATTTCATACATGGGGGACAGGCCGCAGGAAAGGCACTTTGCTAAGTCGGATTCTCTGGGCAATTTTTCTTTTTCTTCCCTGCAGTGGGACAGAAGTTATGAAATCATGCTTCTTCACCATGGAGTTCAGTACGTTTCGGGGAAGATGATCTTTCTTCCCGGAGATGATGAAATCACACTCGATCTTCCGGTCTACGATATAACGAGTTCGGATGAAAATGTCTCTTTACAGTCGCTTAACCTGATTGTCTACCCGAATGAAGAGGGTGGCAACATGAATGTGACCTCACTCTATGTTTTTGAGAACTCGGGCGACACCGTTTTTACCGGAGAACAGAGGGGTCCGGATACTACAACCCTTGTGTTTTCGATTCCCGAAGAAGCCGTGGACGTTACTTTCTCAGATGGAGTCAATCCGGAGGCGGTCGAGAGACAGGGAGAAAAGCTTTACAGCAAACTTCCTTTTCTTCCGGGGATGAAGAGGATTGCTCTTGGCTATTCTCTTCCTCTTTCGCAAATTCAAGGAAAATTTCAGATAGAGTTTGACTATGGAGTTGCAGACCTTGCTGTATTTGTAAGAAAAACAGAACTTGGAATCAGGGTTGAGCAACCCAGGGCGGCCCCAGAAGATATCATGATTCACGACGAGGCCTTTTTGAAATACCAGCTGTCAGACTTAAAACCAGGCGGCGTCACGGTAATTGTTTCCAATGCTTCCTTTCTTAAGAGCAACCTTGGCAAATATCTGCCGGTGATACTCTTTTTCATCTTCGCCACAGTTGGAGTTATCTATTTTTTCTACGGTAAGAACAGGTTTCGAATATAAATCCGGGAAAATTCGGAAATTGCGACAACTATGAGAAGCAGGTGGCTCTTGAAGAGTTCTTTGGATTCTCGGGGTTTCCGGGAACCGGTTTGTAAGAGATAACAACGGCAAATCTTCATCAAGAAAAGTTACGACGAGGCATTTGCGTAGTGGGGTGTGATACACCTCTTTTTTTGCAGGGCAGTTTTTTATGGTATAATACCTTTTGAAGGTTTACAGTTTGCGGCGTATTTTCTGCATAGTTCCACTACGGAGGTGCAACATCATGAGTAGAGAAGAATTTTACAGGGGTTTTCAGTCGGTTAATGGGTCGTACGGTGTTCCCGTGAGGAATCTTGAGGGGGGGGGGCCATGGAGACTGTTCAGGTTCACCTCAAAGAAGTAACTATTCCCTTCAGTTTTGTCAGCATGGCCTGAGTGGCCTTGCTTCCTGTCTTCTGTATTTATTCCTTTTTCTTCTTTCACGGTGTCGCGGTTTTCTGGCAGTTTTGTTCCTGCCGCTGCTCGGCTTTGCCGTTCGCCGTTCGCTTAATTCCCGTGCATGCACGGAGCGCTACAGCCTAAGACTATCCGCCTCATGGCCTGAGCCTTGCGCATCCGCTGGTTGGGGCTCCAATACCCGTCTGACTGCTTCCTTCTCCGACCGCTTCTGCTCTTCCGCTGCCCGCGCTGTCGCTGATCTCTGTCATCCCGCCCGCCGTGCGTGGCGTCACTTCGCCGCCCTCCTGATCTGCCTGCCGCTGCTGGCCGTCCTGACGGGGCAGGCAGTGGCACAGACCCCTAATATCTTTATAAATAGCCCCACCAGCAACACGCTTGGGGAAGATGACAGTGTGGGGCTCCCTCTTGTGGTGAATGTCACCCAGGCCCTTACTGCCAATCTGACGGTGAACTACACGATGGGCGGCACCGCCACAGCTGGCACGGACTACACCATTAGTGGCGGGACGCAGAACTACGGTGCCAGGACCGGCACCTTCACCATCCCGTCGGGGACAGCCCGCTTTACTGACGTTACAGTGCTCACGGTAATGGGCGTTGCGGACAGCATCCAAGACAATAGCGAGACTATTGTCATCACGATTGTTGCCGGGACCGGCTATGGTTTTGGATCTTCCCTCACGGCAACCTACACGCTGGTTGAAAATGCTGGCGATGCGACATTCGAAGTGTCCGGCAACCCCTGGGTGGATGAGACCCTGACCATCAATCGTACCGCTGACGATCCGGACGGCAATGGCACTGGAAATGTGAATTGGTTATGGCAAAAGAAACCCATTGGCGGGGAATGGTCCGATGTGCTTACCGGAGGCCCTGGCACGTTGCCTTTTAGTGGCAAACAGTACGTTGTCCAAGACAATGACCTGGATATGCAATTGCGCGGCAAGATCATCTACGCCGATGGTGTGGGTCTGACAAAAACGGTTTTTACACCCCCTGTCGGCCCGGTTGAGCCCGCTGGCGGCAGCGCTGTTGAGTGGAATGTCTGCGTTCCGCAGGCGCTTCAGGACGATGTTGATGCCCGCATCGCGAATTCCGGCTCCACGGCCGGCACCGAGCGCTGGACGCGCGTGAAGAACGCGCTGACTAACCGGTCAAACGCTATCACCCTCGCCGAGGTGAAGGAAATCCGCGACCGGCGCGCGTGGTACGGTTGGTCCACCGACCAGTGGGACCCGGTAATCGCGGCGCTGGAATGCATAGCGCGCGGGTTACCGTCGAACGCCCCCGTGATCAGCATCTCCGCCGGCGATAACATCACCGAGGGCGGCACGGCGCGGTTCACGCTGATGGCAGACCCGGCGCCTGCAAGCGACCTCAAAGTCGCCGTGCAGATGAAGAACATCAACATCAATGTGACGGATGACGATGGGGATATCAGAACTCGGGAGTTAACCATCGGCACGAGCGGCACGACCACGCTCAACATCGTCACGCAGAACGACACCAACGAATGGCCCAACGGCACGGTCTATGTCGCAGTCCAGCCCGGTACGACCTACCGGGTGGCGAGGGAGCCGAACGACGCGGCCTGGGTCAGCGTCGCCAACAACGACTTTCCGTCGGGCTATCCGAGACTCTCGGTAGCGGATGCGACGGTGAGCGAGGGTGCCCGGAACTGCGTCCGCGGCTACTTTACCTGCATGAAGTTCACGGTCACGCTCAGTCGGGCCCTAGAGGAGGGCGAGCGGGTGGACTTCATCTACGAAACCCGGGAGTCGTCGAGCGGGAGCCCGGCGACGGCAAGGGAGGACTTCTTCCCCGTCGAGGGTTTGGCAACATTCAAGCCGGGCGATCCCCTGACCCAGACGATCGAAGTGCACATTTATGACGACAACATAAACGATCCGGGGGAGACCTTTGAGTTGGAGATCCCGCACGCCTGGGGCGCGGAAATCGCTGACGACGTGGGGGTTGGCACGATCCGATAATGATCCGCTACCCGGACTTGCAGTTTCCCCTGCAAACGCGGGTTTCGGCCAAGTTGGGGAAAACTGACGCCCTCAGAGTGCGTCTAAGGCGGTTGCAGGGCCGACAGAGCATTTGGCAGTTCTCCGCTACCGTCTTGCTTGGCCCGCTTTACCTTGTTCAGGTTCTTATTCAGGGACAGGGGAAGACCCTTAAGGCTCATTCTTGATCGGGTCAGATTCCGTCTTCACGCTCAGAATTCTCACGCCGGAATTCGGACAAGCATCCTATCTTTTCTATAGCCTTTAACACACTGTTATTTTCACGGGCTAATTCGCGCATTTAAAAAGCTGTCAATTTCTCTCTACAATCAATCAGAAAAAAGGTGTCAAATGATTTATGATCTGTATTCTTATAGATCATGAAGTGGAACTGGCAACTGCCCGAATGGCCCGACTTCAGCTATGAACCGAAACTTCTTGAGAGTCTGGAACATGATTTCCTACATGGCACGGGGCTGTTTCTCGGGGCGTACAGGCACCTTGATGGGCAGGAGCGGGACTGGCTCAGGGTAGAGATTATAGGCGATGAGGCACTTAAAACTTCCGAAATCGAGGGAGAGTATCTTAACCGCAAAAATCTCCAGTCATCTCTTCAAAGACATTTAGGCCTCAGGACAGATGATATAAGGGTGAGTCCTGCTGAAGAGGGGATCGTTGATCTCATGGTCGATCTTTATAACAGTTCCAAAGACATTCTCTCCCATGAGACGCTTTACCGCTGGCACAGGATGCTTACGCGCGGGAGAGACGATCTTAAATGCGTGGGTTGCTACCGTGAAGATGAGGTGGCCGTGGTCTCCGGGCCTTTTCACAGGCGCAGAATTCATTTTCAGGCTCCGCCCGCAAAACGTGTGGAGTCTGAGATGGAAGGGTTTATCCGCTGGTTTAACCGAAGCGCCCCGGGGGGAGAGGCACCTCTTCCGGCTTTGACCCGTTCAGGTATGGCGCATCTGTATTTTGAGTCAGTTCATCCTTTTGAGGATGGAAACGGACGTGTAGGCCGCGCCGTGTCGGAAAAAGCCCTGGCCCAGTGTCTAGGGGAACCGACTCTGATCGCGCTTGCTAACGTGATCAGCAGAAACAGGGGGGCTTATTACGGGGCACTTGGGGATGCGAACACGAAAAACGAGATAACGCAGTGGCTTCTTTATTTCGCCCGTACGGTTCTTGACGGTCTCGCCTATACACGGAACTGCGTGGAGTTTCTTGTAAGGAGGACAAGGTTTCTTGAACGCCTCAGGGGAGAGATAAATCCGCGTCAGGAAAAATGTCTGCTTCGTATGCTTGAGGAAGGCCCGGATGGTTTTACGGGAGGTCTCAGCGCCAAGAACTATATAAGCATCACCGGGGCCACTCGTCCGACTGCCACCCGGGACCTCTCCGACCTGGTCTCCAAGGGGGCGTTTCTGCGGACAGGGAAGCGAAAGTATACGCGCTATTATCTGAATATTGATTCAGGGATTTAAAAATGAGCGACGCGCAGAAAAACCCGCCACCCTTGCTTAACAGAAGTTTTGTTCTTGTAACCTTTCTCGGATGTCTTTACTTCTTTAACTTCCATTCGTTTCTCCTTCTGCCCATTAGAATTTTCGAACTGGGAGGAACCGAGAAGATTGTGGGATTCGTGATGGGTATTGCGGGAATGAGCACCCTTTTCCTTACTCCATACGCCGGCCACGTAATCGACAGGTACGGAAAGAAACTGTTTGTGCTGCTGGGGTTCGCGCTGCTTGCCGCCTCGACATTTCCGCTCGCCTTCTTAGACAGAGTCGATTACCTCTACTACCTTATCAGGATAATTCACGGATGTTCCTTTTCTCTTTTCTTCGTTGCCGCCGGAGCGCTTACGGTTGATGTTTCAAGCGAGCAAAGGAGGACTCAGGCACTCGGCATATACGGTGTTTTCACAATAATAAACTACGCTATTGCCCCTTACGTTGGCTCCATTCTGATAAATAATTTCGGTTTTGATTTCTTCATCTTTTTCCTTACCGTTACGGCGCTTGTTGGCCTGGGAGTCTCCCTTATGATTGGAGAGGAAAAAAAAGCGGTGGCGCCGAAAGACACGGGACCAAGCTATATGGACTGTCTTCGTGATAAGGCTACATCTGTGTCCTCCGCTGCGCTTTTTATATGCGGGGCCGCATTTATAACCACACTTAACTTCATATCCATCTTCTCGCTTTCAATAAACATAGAGAACTTTCACGTTTATTTTCTTTCCTACACAGTTTCGGTGCTCGCAATCAGGCTGTTTTTCGGCTGGGTTCCCGACAGATACGGCAAGTGGAGAGTTGCCTCCCCATTTGTTTTCTTTCTGGGACTGAGTGTGTTCATGCTGAGTTTTGTGCATGAGATTAAACTTCTCATTCTCTGCGGAATCATATTCGGCTGCGCGCACGGATTTGTGTATCCTTCAATATATTCAATCATAATAGAATCGAATCCTAAGGAGGCGAGGGCAAAAGCTTTTGCCATAAGCAGCGTTTCATTCACCTGCGGCGGAATGTTGGGATCTTTTGTTTTTGGGATCGTGGCGGAGCTTTTCGGATTCAGGACGATGTTTATTTCAATAGCGCTTATGGTATTCCTAGGTTTTTTATTCTTCGCCAGAAGTTCTGTGTTAAAGGAGCGTAAAATATGAGCAAGGAGCCCATCAGACTTCCTTTCGGCCATCCGAAAATTTTCGATACTATGAAAATAGAGATCTTGCGCATGGAAGACGGAGAATCGGAACTTTCCATGCCGTTTCTTGAGGAGTATACGCAGCACTACGGAATGCTCCACGGCGGGACCATTTTCACCTTGGCGGATGCGGCCTGCGGAGTTGCCGTTGCCAGCGTTGCAAAAGAGGGAAAAAAGTTCCTTACGTCCGGAATGAATATAAATTACATCGAGTCCATAAGGGAAGGTGTTACTATCTGTCGTGCCAAGGTGCTCAGGCAGGGGAGAATAATGCCCGTTGAGTGTGAGGTCTGGAATTCGGGTATCTGTGCTGCAAAGGCTACCTCTATCTATACTCTGGTTGGCTGATTCTGCAGGAAGGTTTTGCAGTTGTGAAGGGCATTTTGCCCCCTGGTTAGATGTCGCCGAAGTGAGACTGAAGGAGCGCTAGGCTTACCACTGAAGCCGTTTCAGCCCTCAGAATTCTTTTTCCAAGTCCAAGAACTGTGTAGCCGTTTTCCTCGGCCAAGGTGACTTCTTTTTCCGAGAAACCTCCTTCGGGACCTATGTAGACATTTATGCTGTTTATGGGACTTGCAAGGGAATGCGTGTAATCCGCAAGTGATTTATCCTGGTTTTCATAAAACATTATTTTCGCCTCGCTTTGCTCTCTGATTCCAAAAGAGCCCTGGAAATCAACCGGATTGGAGACCAGAGGCGGTGTTCCCCTACCGCATTGCTTTGTCGATTCGCGTGCTATTTTATTCCATCTGTCCACCTTGGCGGTTGACCTTACCTGGGTCCTTTCGGAAACTACCGGAAAAATTCCCGATACGCCAAGCTGCGTTGCCTGACTTATTATCCCGTCCATCCTGTTTCCCTTGAGAATTGCCTGGAAGAGATTCAGTTCCAGTCCGGGCTCTGTTTGCAAAAGATGGGTGTTGTAAACCTTAAGGGTGATGGTTCTAGGAGAGAGATGCGTTATTGTTCCCTCATACTCGGTGGATTCCGTATCAAAAACGGTTATGTGGTCCCCCGCTCCGAGCCTCAGGACTTTCGTTATATGCGTATAGTCGCTCTCGGATAATGTTCCGCGAAGCATTCCGTCGTCTTCTGAAGCGGATTCTTTTCTGATAGGGAATCTCGGCATTTCAAGGTGCCTGCTTTTTATGAGAGATAAAAGTCCAGGATTTTTTCTTTAAGGCCTCGGGTCGTATGGATGTCGGCAGTTACCACAGGGGTAAAACCGTGGCCAAGCAGCGTCGTGGCCGTTACGGGGCCTATGCAGGCAAACCCGGTTTTGGCGAAAAGTTCCGGGTCTTCTCCAAGAAGCGAGAAGAAATTTGTTACGGTCGAGGAGCTTGTGAAAGTTACTAGGTCTATCTCCGCGTCAGAAAGCCTCATCTTTATCAGGTCAAGTTCTTCCTTTGTGTAGTCTGGAACAAGAGTTTCATAAACGCAGAGCACCTCCACCGTGGCTCCCATCTCCCGTAACGTGTCAGGGAGAAGTTCTCTTGCCACAAGTGCCCTTGGGATAAGTATTCTCCTGCCCTTGAGGTTTAGTTTCTCTGCAAGCGAAATTATTCCCTCGGCCGTATAGACCTCTGGCATGTAATCCGGCGTAAGGTTGTACTTTAGCAGTTCCTCCGACGTTTTCTCTCCTATGGCTATTATCTTTTTGCCTTTGAGGTCGCGCGAGTCTTTTCCATGAGAAGCAAGCACCTCAAAATAGTTGCTTACTCCGTTTACGCTTGTGAACACCACAAAGTCGTAGTCTCCGAGGTTCTGTACCGAAAGTTGTTGCTCCTCTGTATCCCTTATGGGCTTTATTTCGATCGTGGGGAATTCGATAGTCTTTGCTCCGCAGAAGCCAAGAAGTTCTGCGAACTCGGATGAAGCCTTTTTTTCTCTGGTTACCATTATAGTTTTTCCGAAAAGAGGCTTTTTTTCATACCACCCTATAGCTCCTGCCAGCACGGCGACTTCTCCAACCACTATGGTGGCCGGGGTCTGCACATCAAGTGCCTTGGTCTTTTCCGCTATGTCGGAGATGGTTCCCACAATTGATCTCTGCTCAGGCAGAGTGCCGCAGGATATGACAGCGACGGGAGTAGACGACGCCTTTCCGATATCAAGCAGTTTCTTCATTATGCTCTCGATATTGTTTAGTCCCATGAGGAATACCAGTGTTTCTATCTGAGCCGGATCGTAGTCAAAATACTCACCTTGATGATGTCCGGTAAAAACTGCGAAAGAAGAATTGTATTGTCTGTGAGTAATGGGGATTCCTCCGTAAGCCGGCACCGCGGTAACGGAGCTTACTCCCGGGACGATCTCGATATCGATGCCGTTTTGAACTATCGCCTCGGCTTCTTCTCCACCCCTTCCGAAAACAAAAGGATCGCCCCCTTTTAGTCTGGCCACCGTCTTTCCTTCTTTTGCCTTGCTTATAAGAAGTTCATTTATCTCTTCTTGGGACATGTGGACCCGTCCCATTGTCTTGCCTGCAAAGAGAAGCTCCGTGTCGGGGCGGCAGAACTTAAGAATCTGCGGATTCACAAGAGAGTCATAGATTACCACTTGCGCTTCCCCAAGCAGTCTCTTTCCCTTCAGGGTAAGAAGTCCCGCATCGCCAGGACCTGCGCCGATCAGATAAATCTTGCCTTTTTTATCGCTCATTGAACCGTGGATTGCTGGGGGGAGACCCCGTAGAAACTCACCTGTCCGTTTCTTCGTACATCACACCTGAGGTGAAAAACGGTGTCGCAACATCGTCTTTCGCCTGTCCTCTGCTCCAAAATTATATTATTTCTCATGGGTTGGCTCCTGTAAAATCACTGAAAGACTGTTTCTGGGACTGTGGATGGGCCTTTCCTTGTTTATGATGGGCATACGGGTGGTTAAAATAATTCCCGATATGGATTCCGGAAAATCTCTGTTTAATCTCAAAAGCCCTTTTGAACCCAGGGGAGATCAGCCTCGGGCCATTTTCGCTCTGGGTAAAGGACTAGAACGAGGGTACAAGGATCAGGTGCTCCTTGGAGTTACGGGAAGCGGCAAGACCTTTACCATAGCCCAGGTTATCCGTGACGCTGGACGTCCTACGCTGATGCTTGTTCATAACAAGACCTTGGCTGCGCAGATATACGCGGAGCTGCGCGACTTTTTTCCCGACAACGAAATTCACTATTTCGTGAGCTACTACGACTACTACCAGCCCGAAGCCTATATCCCCGAGACCGATACGTACATAGAAAAAGATGCGTCAATAAATGAATACATAGACCGCATGCGCCACGCCGCCACCAAGGCTCTTTTCAGACGAAGGGACGTGATAGTTGTCTCAAGCGTCTCGGCTATCTACGGAATCGGGGCGCCCAAGGTTTATTACGGCATGCTTACCGAAATCAAAACGGGAATGGATATCTCAAGAGACGATTTCGCCCTCAGGCTTGAGGAGGTGCGTTACGAAAGAAAGATCGATGAACTTGAAAGGGGCACATACAGGGTCAGGGGGGATGTGGTGGACGTGTTTCCCTCGCATGAGGATTCGGTTGCGCTCAGAGTCGAGTTCTTCGGAGACTCCATAGAGACGATAAGCGCTATAGATCCACTGAGCGGCCGGACTGTCGGGGATGTGCGAGAAGTTTCCATTTTTCCGGGCTCTCATTACGTGGCTCCCAAAAGCATTCTTGAGCAGGCGGTCGAGAGCATAGGTAGCGAGCTTGAGACCAGGCTCGCTGAACTCAAGGAGAGGGGCATGGAGCTTGAGGCTTCGCGTCTTGAGGAAAGGACTAGGTTTGATCTTGAGTTGCTTGATACGATGGGTTTCTGCCCCGGTATCGAGAATTACTCAAGATACATTTCAGGACGGCGCCCCGGAGAGCCTCCCTATACGCTTCTTGATTATTTCCCCGAGGATTTTCTCTGCGTAATCGATGAGAGTCACCAGATGATTCCGCAGCTTCGGGGTATGTATCTAGGTGACAGAAGCAGAAAACTTTCCTTGGTTGAAAACGGCTTCCGGCTTCCTTCGGCGTTTGATAACCGCCCGCTTAATTTTGAGGAGTTTGAAGGCAAAGCTGGGCAGGTGATATACGTTTCGGCTACCCCGGGGCCTTATGAACTCAAACGGGCCAGCGGTAACGTCGTTGAGCAGATTATACGGCCGACGGGCCTTGCCGACCCCTTGATTGAGACCCGCACAGCCCAGAACCAGGTGGACGATCTGTTTGATGAACTGAAAAAAGTCGCTGCATCGGGACAGAGGGCCCTTGTTACGACACTTACAAAGAAAATGGCTGAAGACCTTACAGACTATTATCGGGAGCTCGGTCTGCGCATTGAATACCTGCATTCGGAGATTGACACACTCGAGAGAATAAAGATTGTAAGGGATCTGAGGGCCGCCAGATTTGACATTCTGGTGGGAATAAATCTTCTTCGGGAAGGACTCGACATACCCGAGGTTTCCCTTGTTGCGGTGCTTGATGCCGACAAAGAAGGGTATCTTCGCTCGGAAACGTCGCTTGTTCAGATTTTCGGCCGAGCCGCGAGAAATGTTTCGGGCAGGGTGATTCTCTATGCGGATACCATGACGGGGTCTATGCGCGCCGCTATGGCGGAAACCCGCAGGAGAAGAGATATCCAGACGGAATACAACGCTAAAAACAACATAGTTCCGAGGAGTATTGAAAAAAACATAACCGATGTGCTGGGTTCGATATACGAATCTGACTATCTCAGGATTTCAGGTACGGAGGAAGAGGATTTCCTTGATATTCCCCCGAACAAGATTCCGGAGGCTGTAGCCAAGCTCTCAAGGGAAATGAAGTCTGCTGCGAAGAAGCTTGAATTTGAGAAGGCTGCCGAGTTCAGAAACAGGATAAAAAAACTGCAGGAACTGGAGCTTAAATACGCCGAAGGGGTCGCGTGACAATCTAATATCTCCTTGCCGATTTTTTTGTTTTATGTAGAATTTAAACCGCTTTGGAAAGAGTGGGTCTTTACCCGCTCTTTTTTGTTGATGGGCATAAAAGACACGGAGAGTTTTTGTGGAAAAAGCTGAAGATAAGCTTGAGAAGGCTGTTTTAGAGGTTCTTCACCCTATTGTCGAGGAGAATTCCTGCGAGCTTGTGGATATAAAGTATCTGAGCGAAAGAGGTGGCAGGATTTTGAGGATATTTCTTGACAAGGAGGGCGGGGTTACCGTTGATGACTGCGCGAACGTTAGCAGGGAACTCAGCGTGGTTCTCGATGCCTACGACATAATGCCGCAGCATTCCTACACGCTTGAGGTGTCTTCTCCAGGTCTCAGGAGACCCCTTAACAGGCAAAGCGACTATGAGAGGTTCAAGGGAAGAAAAGTGAAGATAAAGACCACGAATCCGATTGAGGACAGAAGGGTTTTTTCTGGGACCCTTCTCGGAATGGAAGGGGGAATGGTTCTGGTGGAAGTTGACGGTCGTTCCTACAGCGTGCCTTTCGGCTCCGTCAGCAGGGCGAACTTGGAAATTGATTTTGGGAAAGGAGCGAGAAAGTGATTACGACGGAACTGACAAGGGTTATAGATTCCGTAGGGAAGGACAAGGGCATAGACAGGGAGCGCATAATAAGTGCGGTTGAGGAAGCGGTTCTGTCCGCCGCCGAGAAGCTTCTTAAGTCAAAGAATCAGGACAAGGAACTCGACGTTTACTTTAACCCCGATGAGGGAGAGGTGGAGCTTTTCGAGTACAAGGAGGTCGTGGAAACCGTAAGCGACTCTGAAATTGAGATTTCTCTCACAGAAGCGACCGAACTTGATCCCGAAACTGAACTTGGCGACATGATAGGCGTCAAGATAAGCCCCGAATACACCAGAATCGCCATTCATAACGCCAAGCAGAAAGTACTTCAGAAACTCAAGGAGGCCGAAGGCAAGGTCATATACGAGGAGTTCATCGGCAGAAAGGGAACCATAATCGGCGGCATAGTAAGAAGGGTCGACAGAAGGCACATAATAGTTGATCTCGGGAGGGTTGAGGCCGTATTGCCCCCCGAACAGCAGGTACCAAGAGAGTACTACAAGATGAAAGAAAGGATACGTGCCGTGCTTCTTGACATAAGGGAGTCGCCCCGGGGGGAACCGAGACTTATCCTGTCAAGGGCCCACGTGAGTTTCGTAATGAGGCTTTTTGAATCGGAAGTTCCGGAAATTTCAGAGAATATAGTTGAGATAAAAGCTATTTCTAGGGATCCCGGCGGAAGAACGAAAATAGCCGTGGCGTCAAACGATTCGGATGTGGACGCGGTTGGTGCCTGCGTTGGGATGAGGGGTTCCAGAGTGCAGAGCATTATCCAGGAACTGAGGGGGGAGAAGGTGGATATAGTTCCTTGGTCAGAAGATCCCGCCCGCTACGTCTGCAACGCCCTTTCTCCGGCTGTCGTCAACAAGGTCGTAATTGACGAGAACAGCCGCTCGATGGAGGTTATAGTCGACGATGACCAGCTTTCTCTTGCCATCGGAAGAAAGGGACAGAACGTAAGACTGGCGTCGCAGCTTACCGAGTGGAAAATAGATATAAAAACTGAGTCCAGAATCAAGCAGGAACAGCAGGAAGTCCTATCCCTTCTCACGAGCTTGCCATCTGTAAGCGAGGTTACGGCAAGTCTGCTTTATAATGACGGGTTTTACTCTCTTGAACACATAGCCTTTTGCGAACCGGATGTGCTTATGAAGGTTGGGAGCCTTGGTGAAGACGAGGTTTCCACGCTCCAGAAAGCGGCCCGCGTGGCGCTTATGGAAAAACTTGAAGAAATACCTGTTGAGAGCGAGACCGAAGAGGTCTCGGTCTCGGATACAAAAGAGGTTCAGATATCATCGTCGGCTGGTACAGAGGCACAGGATTCGCGAAAAGACGAGTAGAGAAACCACCGGCCGCTGCCGTTTTTGGAGCAGGCTTTTTGGAATATGCCTAAAATCAGAATACATCAGATAGCCAAAGAACTGGGAATAAGCAGTAAAGAGGTAATAGACAAGAGCGTGAAGCTTGGAGTGAAAGTTACGAGCCATCAGAATATAGTCTCGGCAGCGGATGCCGAGAGGATAAGAAAGGCGTTTATTAACGTCCCGGAAAACGATTCTTCAGAAACGGCGGAAGAGCAGAAGGAAACCGTAAAGGTTTTTAAATCCGAAGCCGGCCATGACCTTGTTGAAAGAAGAAAGGGGTCCAGGGTCATCAGAAGAAGAAAGAAGATCGTAAAGCCGGAGCCCGAGCCTGCGCCTGTTGAAGCAGAAGCCGTTCCGGCCACTGGAGAACCTGCGGAAATCAAGCCGGAGTCCGAGATTCCTGCTCCCGCCGAACCCGTGGAAGCTGAAACGCCCCAAGCTCCAAGCGCCGAGAGGGAAGCGATGCCCGAGGAAGCGCTTGAACCCGAAGTTCCGCAGGAAGATGGCATTGAACTGAGGCCGGAGTCATCCCCCGAACCTGAAAAAGTCATTGAGGGAGAGGCTGATAAGGAAAAACCGAAGCAGAAGAAAAAATCAAAAAAGAGCAAACCCCTTAAAGAAGAAATACATGATGAAGAGACCTTGGAGCAGCTCAAAAGAGCGTTTCGAACCAAGGTTCCTAGCAGAAAGGAATACGTAGTACAGAACAAAAAGCCCAAGCTGAGACAGAATTTTGACGGATCTGGAAGAAACAGAGGGGGCTATGCGACCGATGGACATGACACCCAGCTTATTCCCACTTCTCCCTCCCACACTTCGAAAAGAAACGTCAAGATCGGCGAGACTGTAGTGGTTTCCGATCTTGCGAAAATGATGAGTGTAAAAGCGATAGAAGTCGTTAAGAAACTGATGACCATGGGTACGGGTGCCACGATCAACCAGTCAATTGACAGCGATACCGCTGAGCTTGTTGCCGATGAGTTCGGTTTTAACGTAACGATTGAGAGGTTTATCGAGGAAGACCTGCTTTTTGATCAGGACGAGTCGCACGATGCGGAGGAAGTGCCGCGCCCGCCGGTCGTTACGGTAATGGGACATGTTGATCACGGCAAGACCACTCTTCTTGACTCTATAAGGGAGACAAATGTTGTTGCTGGAGAGGCCGGTGGAATAACACAGCACATAGGTGCCTACGCGGTGAACATAAAGGATTCAACCATAGCTTTCGTGGACACGCCGGGACACGAGGCCTTTACTTCAATGAGGGCCCGTGGTGCGAGTATAACGGACATAGTTATTCTTGTAGTGGCGGCAGATGACGGAGTGATGCCCCAGACGGTCGAAGCTGTTAACCATGCGAAAGCGGCCGAAGTTCCCATAATAGTGGCCATAAACAAAGTGGACAAGGAAGGTGCCGATATCGAGAAAATCAGGAGGGAGCTTTCCGAGATAGGCCTCATATCGGAACAGTGGGGAGGAGACACTCTTTTTGCCGAGGTTTCAGCGAAAAAGAAAAAGGGTATAAGCCAACTCCTTGAACTTGTCCTTCTCCAGGCCGATATACTTGAGCTAAGGGCGTCGCCAGATAAAAAAGCAAACGGCGTGGTGGTAGAAGCGGAGCTTGACAAAGGCAAAGGAGCGGTCTCCACTGTTATCGTCAAGGAAGGGACGCTTCGGGTCGGAGATTGCCTCGTGTCTGGGGTTCACAGCGGGAAAATAAGGGCCCTTACCGATGACAGAGGTAAAGCGGTAAAAAGTGTCGGTCCTTCAATGCCCGTCAAAATCATGGGTCTCTCGGGAGTTGCCGAAGCCGGGGAAAAATTCCATGTGGTGAAGGATGAGAAAACAGCTAAGGAGATAACGTCTCACCGTCTGGACAAGATCAGGTCCCGCAAGGTGATCGCCACTCCGAAACTTTCGCTCGAGGATCTTTTCAGTTCCATTGAAAACGAGGAAGCCAAGGAGCTCTCGCTCATTATAAAGGCTGATACTCAGGGCTCGGTCGAGGCTCTCAGGGAGTCTTTGGAAAAGCTTTCTACCGAGAAGTGCAGGGTGAAGATCGTTCACTCAGGAGCCGGAGGCATAAACGAGACGGATGTGGTTCTGGCGAGTGCTTCAAATGCCGTGGTGGTAGGGTTTAATGTCCGCCCGGATGCTAACGCGCTCAGGATTTCTGAGAAAGAAGGGGTCTCTCTTGAACTTCATTCAATAATTTACGACGTGGTAAGCCGGGTAAGAAGCGCGATGGAGGGACTTCTTGAGCCCATTCGCAAGGAAGTCGTGGTGGCCCACATGGACGTAAGGGAGCTTTTCCACGTGTCAAGAGTGGGGACTATCGCAGGATGCATGGTTTCTGACGGCAAGGTAAGCAGGGACAACAGCATCAGAGTGGTTCGGGACGGCACGGTTGTATTTGACGGCAGGGTAAGTTCTCTCAGGCGTTTTAAGGAAGACGTGAAGGAGGTTCCTTCGGGCTACGAATGCGGGATAACGATAGAGAATTTCAACGACGTGAAGCAGGGAGATGTCTTCGAACTCTACAAGCTTGAGGAGATAAAGCAGGAGCTTTGATATCTGGATTTAGATGGTAGTGGGCATAGCCAGATTTGAACTCTACATGTCGGGCAACAGGTCTTTGAAGGATAAAAGACGCTTGGTAAGGAGCCTTTTGGAGAGGGGAAGGTCGAAATTCCCGAGCCTCTCACTGACTGAAGTTGATTCCCTGGACCTAAAAGACAAAGCCACCATAGGGCTTGGTTATGTTTCCAACGATGTTTCTCTGGTAAATTCCGTTCTGGACAAGGTGATCTCCTATATCGAGAGCACGGGGAATTTCCGGATGGGTGAAAAAGAGATTGAGATCATCCGTTTTAAGTGACTGAATATGTCTCACAGCTACAAAAGATCCGCGAGGATCTCTGATCTTCTCATAAAGGAAATATCAGAGATGCTGGTACGCGGCAAGATCAAGGACCCGAGGGTGTCGTCGGCAAGCATAACGGACGTGAGGGTTACAGACGACATGGGCTACGCGAAGGTTTTTTTTACCTCTTTTGACGAGCACTCCGATACCCAGGAGATGCTTGAGGGGTTAAGGAACGCCACCGGCTACATAAGGACCGCCCTCTCAAGGAGATTGAGGATAAAAAGAATTCCGAACATAGAATTTGAGTACGACAGTCTGGTGGAAAAGCGGGCGAGAATGGACGAACTGATAAAGGACCTGTCGGATGGATGAGATTGATAGGATTGTTGATCTCATAAAGGCGAACCGAAGCTTCCTCGTCGTTTCCCACGAAAATCCGGATTGTGACGCTCTGGGTTCAACCATAGCTATGGCGATGGTTCTCCGCGAGCTTGGAAAGGATGTGATTATGTACAACCGAGACGGGGTCCCTGAGCACCTGCGATTTCTTCCTGAATGCTCCGGTGTCACGGATTCTCTTGATTGCGTTCCGGACGAAGTGGATGTGGTTATGCTGCTTGACTGTGCCGATATTTCCCGACCCGGAAAAGAATTTGAGGGGTTAATCCTAAAAGATGGTTTCACGCTTGCGTTTGTCGACCACCATGCGAGTAACAGCACCCGCTCTGAGTACTGCCTTGTGGATGAAAACGCGTCTTCCACGGGAGTTATCCTCTACAGGATGATAAAACGGCTCGGGATTCCCATAAGTCAGGATGTTGCGGAGTGCCTTTTTTCCACCATAGTTGGGGATACGGGTTCGTTCCGGTATTCAAATACCCGTTCTGATACGTTCACGATCGCTGCTGAGCTGGTTGACTGCGGAGCTGACCCCGAGAAGATCTCAAGATTTATTTATGATAATGAACCTCTTGAGAAGGTTATGCTTAGAACCTTGGCGATGAACACCCTTGAGGTAACAGGGAAAATCGCTTTTCTCCACGTATCGAGTGAGATGTTCCGGCAGACAGGCACCGAAAAGGAGCATACAGAAGGTCTTGTAAGCATGGCGAGATCAATTGAAGGGATTGAGGTCGCGGTTTTTCTGAGGCAGGAGTCCGCCATCGGATGGAAGGTGAGCCTAAGGTCAAAGGAGTACGTGGACGTGGCGCAGATTGCCGGACGTTACGGTGGAGGAGGGCACCGCAGGGCCGCCGGGTGTGTGATTTCCGCGCCGCTTGCCACCGTCAAGCGAAGACTTCGCAGTTCGATTCAGGAAGTGATGTGATGGACGGAGTTATGATTCTCGATAAGCCCAGGGGTTATACCTCCGCTCAGGCGCTTAACAGGGTGAAAAAAGCTGTGGGAGCAAAAAAGGCAGGTCATACGGGCACCCTGGACCCGTTTGCTACAGGGGTGTTGCCTGTGTGTTTTAATCAGGCGACAAAAGCCATTCCTTACCTCGGAGATGATATAAAGGAATACGAGGCCGAAATGACCTTGGGCGTATCGACCGATACCATGGATGAGACCGGTACGGTCACGGGCCGGGTGGATGCGGAACATCTGGGCAGGGACAAGATTGAAGAGGTTATTGAAGAATTTGCGGGGGAGATAATGCAGGTTCCCCCGATGTATTCTGCCGCCAAGGTTTCAGGTACGAAACTCTACGCCTTAGCAAGAGCCGGGAAGGAAGTTGAAAGGAAACCGAAAAAAGTCACCATAGAGGAAATAAGACTTCTTCATTTTTCTTACCCTAAAGCGACTTTTTACGTGAAGTGCTCACGCGGAACCTATGTAAGAGTGATTGCCTCGGATGCCGGGAGGAAGCTTGGCTGCGGAGCTCATCTTTCCGAACTGAGAAGACTCAGAAGTGGTCCCTTCACGCTGAGCGAGGCTAGCAGTCTTGAGGATGTGGAGTCTGGGAATTACAGCATTGTTCCTCTGGAGAAAGTTCTCGGGGGCTATACCGGGGTTCATCTGGAAGGGGATCTGTGCGAGAGTGTGCGCAATGGAATCCCTCTTTGTCGGGGGCATCTTTCGGGTGTGGAATTGCCCGAATTCAAAAATAGGGATATAATCACCATATTTTGCCGGAAAAAGATTCTTTCCATCTGCGAGGCTAAAGCTGACTCGGATGAATTTGAGTATATGGGAGATAAGGATATAGTGTTCCGGCATTTAAGAGTGTTTAACTAATCAGGCAAGGGTCTAGGAGGAAGTAGTTTATGTCTTTGCAGAAAGAAGAGAAGGCGCGAATCATAAGTGAGTTTCAAAAACATGAGAACGATGTTGGTTCGCCCGAGGTTCAGATAGGGATTCTGAACGGAAAAATACAGGAGCTGTCAGAGCATGTAAAAAGGGCGCCCAAGGACAACCATTCAAGAAAAGGGCTGGTTTCCATGGTTGCCAAGAGAAGAAAGCTGCTCAATTACGTAAAGAGGGTAAGACCGCAGGAGTACGGAAAGCTGATTGAGACCCTTGGGCTGAGGAAGTAAGGAAGTAATATTATTGGAGGAAATGAATTGACTGAACAAACAAGACAGATGGAAGCGGAGCTGTTTGGAAGCAAGCTGCGACTTGATACAGGAAGGCTTGCAAAGCAGGCAAACGGGGCAGTGCTCGCTTCCTGCGGAGGAACCACCGTGCTTGCCACGGTCGTTGCCTCGGAAGAAAAAATAGAAGATGATTTTTTGCCGCTTACGGTTAATTATCAGGAAAAGTCTTTTGCGGCCGGGAAAATCCCCGGAGGTTATTTTAAGAGGGAAGGGCGCCCCAGCGAAAAAGAAATTCTTACGTCAAGGCTTATTGACAGGCCTGTAAGGCCGCTTATACCCAAGGGCTTTTGTTACCCCACCCAAATTATAGTGACAGTTCTTTCCGCTGATGGCAAGAATGCCACGGACGTTCTGTCAGTGATAGCATCTTCGGCGGCGCTTATGGTCTCGGATATTCCGTTTGCAGGGCCCATAGCGGCTCTCACCGTTGGAAAAGTTGACGGTGAACTTGTTGTAAATCCCACTCCCGAGCAGCTTGAAACCAGCACTATGGAGATAACTGTCGCGGGTACAGAAGAAGCCATCGTGATGGTTGAAGGCGGCGCAAGGGAAATAAGCGAGGCGGAGGTGGTCGAAGCTCTTACGTTTGCTCACTCCGGGATCAGGGAAATCATTTCTTTCCAAAACAGTTTTGTTGAAGGGCTCGAGAAAGAGAAAAGGCAGGTTCCAGCAGTTGAAACTGACGGAACGCTTGAGGACGAGGTTCGTTCATTGGCGCTGCCTTTGCTTGAGCAGGGGATAGTGACTGATTCAAAGGACGGCAGAAAGGAACTTATAAAAAAGGCTCATGAAGACACCGTAGAGAAGCTGATCGAAGACCATCCCGAAGACAAAGCCAAGATTGACAAGGCGTTTGATGAGTTACTCAAAGAGTCCGTCAGACAGAGGATAGTTGAGGGCACGAGGCCCGACGGAAGAGACTACACGACGGTAAGGCCCATATGGGGCGAAGTGGGTCTTCTTGAGAGAACCCACGGTTCAGCGCTTTTTACCCGCGGGGAAACCCAGGCCATAGTTGTCGCGACTTTGGGAAGTTCATACGACGAGCAGAGAATAGACGCGCTTGAAGGCGATCAGACAAGAAGCTTCATGCTGCATTACAACTTTCCTCCCTATTCCGTCGGAGAGACGAGCTTCCGGTTGGGTCCAGGCAGAAGAGAGATAGGACACGGCGCACTTGCCGCAAGGGCGATAAAACCCGTTTTGCCGGATAAAGAGGACTTTCCCTATACCATCAGGATCGTTTCCGAAATCCTCGAGTCAAACGGTTCCTCTTCAATGGCGACTGTGTGCGGTTCTTCAATGTCCCTTATGGACGCGGGAGCACCTATAAGCGCTCCTGTGGCCGGCATAGCAATGGGACTTATAAAGGAGGGAGACAATTTTGTCATTCTCTCCGATATTCTCGGTGATGAGGATCATCTCGGGGACATGGATTTTAAGGTGGCGGGGACACAAAGCGGTATCACCGCCCTGCAGATGGATATCAAGATAACCGGAATAACCGAAGAGATTCTCACAACCGCTCTTGCTCAGGCAAGAGATGGCAGGATGCATATTCTCGGAAAGATGGAAGAGATAATCAGCGCACCCAGAGAGGAACTTTCCGACTACGCTCCGAGGATTCTTACAATGCAGCTTAAGCCCGAGAAGGTCAAGGTTGTGATAGGTTCGGGCGGTAAGACTATAAAGAAGCTGGTCGAGGACACCGGAGCGCAGATTGACATACAGGATGACGGTCTGGTGAAGATTTTCTCCCCTGACTATGAAGCCTGCAAGAAAGCTGAGAAATATATAGAGAGAATCGTAGAAGATGTAGTAGCCGGCAAGTTATATGTCGGCGTGGTTAAGCGCATTCTCGATTTCGGGGCGATAGTTGAGATCGGACCTGGAAAAGACGGGCTTCTGCACATTTCCGAGCTTGAAAACCGCAGGGTCGAAAAAGTAACCGATATCCTGAACGAAAAAGACGAGGTCCTCGTAAAGTGTCTCGAAGTTGCGCGTGACGGCAGGGTTAGGCTCAGCAGAAAGGCCGTGCTTGACCAGAACATAGAAGATTACAGGATTTCCGACTAACACGCAGAGTTGAGTCTTTCCCGGGAAAAACCGAAACTGGTTGTCGTTTTAGGGCCTACAGCCTCGGGAAAGACGGAAATGGCACTTGAAATAGCCACCGCAACCGGTGCCTGCATAGTAGGCGCCGATTCCATCCAGATCTACAGGCATTTTGATATAGGTAGCGCCAAACCCACCCGGGAGCAAAGACGGGGAATCCCCCATTTCCTCATAGATGTTGCGGATCCCGATGAAGATTTTAACGCCGGCAAGTACATGAGAGTTGCCCTTGAGCAGATCGGGAGGCTAGTTGAGGACGGCAGGGAAATAGTCGTGGTCGGAGGAACTTTTCTCTACGTCAAGGCTCTTCTTTACGGGCTTCTCGAAGGTGTTGAGGTTGATCGGGAATTCAGAAAGCGTCTCGTGCGAGAGAGAGATGAAAAAGGAGTGGCGTGGCTTCACAAAAAGCTTGAGGCCGTAGACCCGGCATCCGCAGAGCGGATAAATCCAAATGATTACGTGAGAATTGAGCGGGCACTCGAAGTACATCATGTGACCGGTGAGAAGATGTCGGATCATCATCAGCGCCACGGTTTTGCGGAACAGAGGTTTAACGCGCTTAAGATAGGTCTTCTGGCGGAAAGGAGGGAGCTTCGCCGCGCGATAGACGCGAGGGTTGACGCAATGATTTCCAGCGGATGGATTGAAGAAGTGGAGGCCATAAGAGCGATGGGATACGGGCCCGACTTAAAACCTATGAAGTCCATAGGTTACAAACGGATCAACGAATTTCTGGACGGTCGGCTTGATTTTGATACGGCGGTTGAAAAAATAAAAACAGATACGAAAAGATTTTCCAAAAGACAGTCTACATGGCTTCGCGCGGATGAGGACATAAAATGGTTTGATTCTGAGAAAGAAAGGGATTCCGTGCTGTCCGCGTGCTCTGGATTTTTCGACTGATTTCTTCCCTACAAGTCCAGTTTGTGTGTGCCCTGAATTTCTCTGGCGAAATCGGGAGAAACCTCCGCTTCTTTTGCGTATTTGGGCCATTGGGACACGATTTCTGTAACTTCATCGATAATCCGGTTTGCTTCTTTATTGAATTTCTCGGCCGGAACAAGCAGGTCCTCACGCCTAAAATCGTCTCGTTTGCCGTTTAGTGACATCTGGTGCGAGTTAAGCCATTTTGAACCTGGTTTATAGCTGTAGGTTATATCAAATGCCGGGGCCAGTTCCCATCCATGATGTCCATTCATAATGAAGCCGAAGTTTTTTGTATGATCATCGTGATTTCGAGCAACGATGTTAAACACCATTCTCCTGTACAGTTCCAGTGCTTGCGCTCTGTTCAGTTTCAGCGAACGCATCAGTGAAAACAATTGCTCGTAGCCGTAATGTCCCGGCAGGTTGTAGTCGGCGTGGTCCATCGCACACAATGACTGATAATGCACTTTTCTGTTTCCAGCCCTGTCAAATCGCTTGGTAATGAAATGAGCCCTGGGTCCGTCCATCAGCAGTTCACAGTGGGAGATATTTATTCCGACATCTTTTGCCATAAGGTAATATGCGTACTCCACACGGCTGAATCCCTGCGGGTCGCCGAATGTTTGCTTCGCTTCGGAATGCTCGGATATCCCGTCGAATTTCAATAGATAATGTTCAAACCCTTCAGGCAGATCCATCTGTCCACTCCGTATTTCAGTGCGTGTTCTGTTGATTCCTATAACTGCTTTGGGTCTCGCTCCTCCGGCGGATGTACCTACCTGAAAAAGAGTGTAAAGTGCTTTATCGGCACTGCTGCCGGATAGCACTTCAGATAATTCCGCTCTTTGCTCAAGCACGAATTGAGCTATATCAATGAGACTGTCGAGGTCGACAATCTCAGATGACTCAGGACCAATATCTATGGGCGGGAAATATTCAAGCGCCCCCATGCCTCTTTTTCCACTATAAAGCAGACGTTCCAACCCGGAAAAAGACTCTTTGTCACGACCTGTTCTGGCAAGCCACGCGTCTAGCAGTGCGTTGCCGAAGTTGTCGGGGAGCGAATCGGCAAATGCGCCTGGAAGTCCCCTGTAGGTCTCTCTGGACAAGCCGGGGAACTCGTATAGACGGCTTGATAATGGCAGTTTTACCGGAGCTAACTCTATCCCGGTCCGTATCCATGACGGATCGTACTCAAACGCGCAGACATCCATCTCTTTGTCGTAAGAAAGAGCTCCTACGGTTCGCCCCCATATTTCCACTCGTGCTACGTTGTGAGTTACCAATTCGCATCCTCTTTGAGAGTTTGGCTATTGCCGGATCTTTTCGATGCCGCTCTCTGCCTCTTTTTTCCTTGAAGCTTCAGCATCTCAATTGGACTGAACGGCCGGTCGGGGAGCAAGTTCTCCAGATTTTCGAGCTGCTCCAGTATCCTCATGATGCCTATAATGACCTCGAACCTGGCCTTGCCTGTGATCGCCTTACGATAAGTTCCCTCGGAGATGCCGAGTTCATAGGCGATTTCCTTTTGTGGCTTGTTAGCCTCAAGACGAATCTGCTCCAGCCTGCGCCCGAACTCTTCAGCTATGGCCGAGTCGGTCATGGCATAGAAATTCTTTTTGCTCATAATTACCCTGCATCTCCTGTAAGCGGCAATAATTTGATGTTAAAACAGCTTTAAAGCGTATAAGCCTTATTTTACTGATGCTTAGAATTAAAGCAAGGGAGGTATCGAAAGGCAGTTAATGCTGACTTTGGCTATTTCTTCTCCTCAACCCTGTATGAGTAAACGGTTCTCAGGATTATCGCCCCACCGATAAGTACGGAAAGTACGGGCAGGAGCCATAATATGATGCTGAATCCCTTGGGCGGAGGGGACGCGAGAATCGTTTCTCCGTAGCTTGAGATGAAATAGTCTATTATCTCTTCCTTTGAGCGCCCTTCAAGCAGCTTGGTCTTTATGATTGCCCTCATGTCCCGGGCAAGCTGTGCGTTTGACTCAGCGACGCTTTGCCCTTCGCACACCGGACACATCAGTTCTCCCGAGATTTCGGCGATCTGGTCTTCAAGCGTGTCTGCATTCACTCCGAAGGCGATTAGAAGTACGAGAGACAGAAAAAGTCCCGTGTTCAGGGTTTTTGGGAAAAGACAGTTCATGGGCTTTTTTCTTCTTTGTCCCCGTATGAAATTGCTTTTTCGATATAGCCTATGATCATTTCCTCGGTGAGGGGACCTCTGTGCTTGCCTGTTATTACACCTTCGGGGTTTACAAAGAAGGTCTCAGGCACTCCTCCTACTCCGTAATCAAGATGAACCCTGTTTTCAGGGTCGTAAACGTTAACGAAAGTCCCCCCGAATGATTTTATGTATTCTTCAGCGTTTTTTCTGTCATCCATTATGTTTATTCCTATGAACTCAACCTGCTTGCCCGAAAAGAACAGGTAGACTCTCTCAAGCGCCGGGGCTTCCTCTCTGCAGGGATGGCACCAGGACGCCCAGAAATTCACAAGCAGTGTCTTCCCCTGAAAATCGGAAAGCCTTACCTTTTCCCCGCTAAACGACTCCAGTGCGAACTCTGGCGCAGGTTTCCCCACAAGCTGTGAGGGAATCTCGACATCTTTTTTCCCCAAGAGCCCGACCCAGAGGGCGTAGGCAAGCAGGACTATAATGATTACGGTAAAAAGCTTCGATAGCACGTTTGATATTTTCCTGTTCTTTCTAGCCTTAAGTTCTCTTTTGGTTATTATTCCTGCAACTGCCCCATTTATTATAATAGATTTTCATGAAAAAACTTATAATTGTATCCAACAGATTGCCGACGACCGTCAGGGAGGAGAACGGGAAGCTTTCTTTTGAGCCGAGCGTTGGAGGTGTTGCTACGGGACTAAGCTCCCTGGATACGGATTACGAGAAATGCTGGATAGGATGGCCGGGGATAGATTACGGGAGTCTGTCCGAGGGGCAGATTGCGGAAGTGGAACGGTGCCTTGGAGAGGAAAACTTCTATCCTGTGAACCTGAGCGCAGAAGAGGTAAAAGACTATTACCAAGGGTTCTGTAACGAGGTAATATGGCCCATTTTCCATTATTTTGTCCAGTACGGAACCTATAAAAAAGAGTTCTGGGAATCATACATAAGGGTGAACAGCAAGTTTGCCAGCGCCATACTGGACGTGGCCAGCGAAGGGGATTACATCTGGGTTCATGATTACCATCTCATGCTTGTCCCCGAGCTTGTGAAAAGACAGCTTCCCAAATCGAACATCGGTTTTTTTCTTCATATACCTTTTCCGTCTTCAGAAATTTTCAGACTTATTCCGTGGTGCCGGGAAATAATACAGGGACTTACCGGCGCCGATCTTATAGGTTTTCACACTTTTGACTACGTGAGGCATTTTGCCGAAAGCGTAAGAAGGATACTTGGACACGAACATTCTCTAGGAAGGTTTATAATCGGAGAAAGAGAGGTAAGAACCGATACTTTTCCTATGGGAATCGATTACAAAAAATTCTCCTCCGCTCCAAAGAAACGAACCATTCAGAAAAGAAAAGACGAGTTCATAGATCTCCTGGGAACTGGCCAGAAAATCATTCTCTCCATAGACCGTCTTGATTACTCAAAGGGAATTCCGGAGAGACTCAGGGCATTTGATCTTTTCCTCGAGAAAAACCCGAAGATGAGGGGCAAGGTGGTTCTCTTGCTTGTCGCGGTGCCTTCGAGAACCGAGGTAGTTCACTACAAGATACTGAAAAACGAAGTTGATAATCTGGTCGGCGCGATAAACGGTCGCTACGGAACGATCGGCTGGAACCCTATTCACTACATGTATAGATCTTTCGGTTTCGAGGACCTGATTTCCCTTTATCTGGCGGCGGACATCCTTTTCATTACCCCTCTTCGCGACGGCATGAACCTGATTGCCAAGGAGTATGTGGCCGCGAGACAGAACAAGGCAGGCGTTCTCATACTGGGTGAGATGGCCGGAACCGCACAGGAACTGAGCGAAGCCATAATCATAAACCCAAATGATCTCGAATCCACTTCACGAGCGCTTGAAACCGCCCTTGGCATGACCAAGACGGAGCAGAAAAGACGGATGAAGGCGATGCAGAATCGTCTCAGCAGATACGATATCAGGACATGGACGGCGGACTTCATGGAGAGGCTTGATGAAACAAAGGAAAGGCAACATAAGATGTTTGCCCGAAGATTCAGTCTGGAGATGACAGACGAGCTGATCGAAAAATACAGGGCGAGTGAGAATTGCCTTTTTCTGCTTGATTACGACGGGTCCCTTGTATCCTTCAAGAATAATCCGCAGGATGCGAAACCTGACCCAAAAATCTACTCTGCTCTCAGGGAATTTTCCTTGAGGCAAAAAAACGAACTCGTCATCATAAGTGGCAGGGACAGGGAGACTCTTGCCAAGTGGCTCGGGGATGTGACGAACGGTCTTGCAGCCGAACACGGTCTTTGGATAAGGCGCGGAAAGTGGAAGATGTCCGATATTGCTCCGGAGGGATGGAAGGAAGAAATAAGACCCATACTGGAAGTGTTTGTCGACAGGACTCCGGGGTCGCTTATCGAGGAGAAAAATTTTTCGCTGGCTTGGCACTACAGGAAAGTTGACCCTGCACTGTCAATAGTTAGAGTGGGGGAGCTTAAGGATATGCTGTCGCACATAACCGCGAATCTTGAGGTCGGCGTACTTGAGGGAAACAAGGTCGTTGAGATTAAAGGTTCCTTCATAAACAAAGGTAAGGCGGCTACTCAGTGGCTAAAAGCGAAAAAATGGGACCTTATCATATCAATAGGAGATGACTGGACGGATGAGGATATCTTTGAGCAGCTTCCCGAAGATGCCTATTCCATAAAGGTGGGTTTCGGGCCGTCAAAGGCCAAATACAGAGTCCGCTCAACCTCAGAAGCGAGAAACCTTCTGTTTTCACTGCTGGAAGCAACCCGAGAGACGAAGGATTTGCCTTCTGAAGCCATTAAGAACAGGAGGCGGAAATAATGGAATTCGTAAAAATTGCCGGTACGGAAATAAATTCGTCGAGAATAGGTCTTGGGACCTGGGCGATGGGGGGATGGCTCTGGGGAGGAAGCGACAGGAAAGAATGCGTGAGAACGATATACAAGGCGTTTGATAACGGGGTGAATCTGATAGACACAGCTCCTATCTACGGTTTCGGTCTTTCAGAGGAGATCGTGGGAGAAGCGGTTTCCGAGAGCGGGATGAGGGATGAGCTTGTGATCGCGACTAAAGTAGGGCTTGAGTGGGAGAGGGGAGGAATATTCAGAAATTCCCTGCCGGAGAGGATGCGCAAGGAAGTTGACGACTCTCTCAGAAGACTTCGCACCGACCGGATAGATCTTTACCAGATTCACTGGCCGGACCCGCTTGCGCCCGTCGAGGAAACCGCGGAGACCATGGCGGAGCTTCTTCGCAGCGGAAAGATAAGGGCTGTCGGGGTAAGCAACTATTCTGTTGAGCAGATGGATGTTTTTCGTTCCGTGTGCCCGCTTAACTCAAGTCAGCCTCCTTACAATCTTTTCGAGAGAGGGATTGAGGACGACGTGCTTCCCTGGTGCGAAGAGCAAGGGGTTACAATGCTTCTCTACGGGGCACTGTGCCGTGGACTTCTGGGCGGGAGACTGAAGAGTGACTCGGAGTTTCCGGGAGACGACATAAGAAATTTTGATCCCAAGTTTCAAAAGCCTGTTTATGATAATTATCTTGGCGCTGTTGAGAAACTTGGGGAACTCGCCTCCGAGCGTTTCGGAAAGACCGTGCTTGAACTTTCCGTAAGGTGGGCTCTCGACAAATGTAAAAACGATATCACTCTCTGGGGAGCGAGACGCCCTGGGCAGCTAGATAATCTTGCGGGCACCGTAGGGTGGACCATAGACGATGACTCAATGGATGAAATAGACGCTATACTCGATACTTTTGTCCCCAATCCCATAGGCCCAGAATTCATGGCTCCCGGTCCGAGACCTTTTTAAGCAAAGCTCTTTATGTCCTCAAGGCGGATTTCCGAGACGCTTTTTCTGAAAATGTCGGCCTGAGGGTAATCTTCTGCGGCTATTCTCGGGTCAGGCACTGCGATACAGTGCATTCCAGCCTCTTTGGCCGACACTATGCCGTTTATGGAATCTTCAATCGCGACGCATTCTTCGGGACTTGCCCCGAGACGCCTCGCGGTTTCAAGATATATCTCTGGGTGAGGTTTTCCGTTTTCCACGCAGTCTCCTGAGACCTTTATTCTGAAAGTGTCCGAAAGAGAGAATTTATTGAGAACAAACTCTATTATTTTCATCGGGGAGCCCGAGGCAAGAGCCGTCTTTATGTGTTTCTCCCCGCTTAGGATGTTAAGAATCTCGGGAATTCCGTCAATGAGTCTGAGTTCATTTTCATAAAGTTCTAAAAGTATCTCGAGGCGGGTGCGGAGAATTTCCTCAGGGGATTCATCAAGGCCGAAAGTTTCTTTCAGAAGTTTTACGGAGTCTCTCTGGTTAAGACCCATTATCTTCTTTCTGTATTCCTTTCTGTAATTTTCATTGCCTCCAAACCCCTTTTGCTTGAGCATAACAGACTCGCTTTTCTCCCAGAGGGGTTCGCTGTCTATTATGACTCCATCCATATCAAATATGACTGCTTTTATCAATGGAGCAGGTAAAGGCTGGGGCGCAACCGTTTGCAAGGCGAAAAGCAAATAAACGGAAGATTTGGGTAATCTTGCAAAATGCCGGTTTTTTCCTAGAGCAGATTTTTTATCCTGTCTTCCAGGGACTGCTTGTATGCATCAAGATCGATCTTGATTCTGGAAACGCCGGTTTCCATCGCGGCTTGAGCGACAGCGGCCGATTCCCATACCAAAACCCTGGGATCAAACGGCTTCGGCACTATGTAATCCGGACCGAACTCAAATTTCTGGTCTCCGTAGGCCCTGGCCACTTTTTCCGGTACGGGTTCTTTTGCAAGTGCTGCAAGGGAATAGGCTGCCGCAACTTTCATTTCGTCGTTTATTTTTGTAGCTCTTACGTCAAGCGCTCCCCTGAAAATGAAGGGGAATCCCAGGACGTTGTTCACCTGGTTAGCGAAGTCGGACCGACCAGTGGCCGTTATCACGTCGCTTCTGGCTTCCTTAGCGTCTACGGGGAGTATTTCGGGGTCGGGATTCGCCATGGCGAATATTATGGGGTTCTTCGCCATGCTCTTTACGTTTTCCTGGTTAATGGCTCCGCCGTTTGAGAGTCCGACAAACACGTCGGCTCCCACAAGCGCGTCCCCTATGGTTCTTTTATCCGTCTCTACAAGGAACCTTTCCTTCTGGGGGTTAAGCCCAGCGCCCCTTCCCTTGTAAATTACGCCCCTGCTGTCGCACATTATTATGTTTTCTCTTTTTGCGCCAAGCGATATGAAGAACTCTGCGCACGCAATTGCGGATGCTCCGGCGCCGTTAAACGCCATTTTGAGTTCACTCATCTTTTTCCCGGTAATCTCGCAGGCATTAAGAAGCCCCGCGCCCGATATTATGGCGGTACCGTGCTGATCGTCGTGAAAGACGGGTATGTCCATCTCTTCTTTAAGTTTGTCTTCTATGTAGAAGCACTCAGGGGCTTTTATATCTTCAAGGTTTATGCCGCCGAAAGTGGGCTCAAGGTATTTTACGGTTTTTATGAATTCGTCGGGGTCCTCGGTATCTATTTCAATGTCGTAGGCGTCCACATCCGCGAACTTCTTGAAAAGCACCCCTTTTCCTTCCATTACGGGTTTTCCCGCGAGGGCGCCCAGATTTCCGAGTCCCAGTATTGCAGTGCCGTTTGAAGCTACCGCAACCAGATTTCCTCTGTTGGTGTATTCATAAGAGAGGTCTTTGTCCTTGTCGATTTCCCTGCAGGGCTCAGCAACTCCGGGAGAGTATGCAAGTGAGAGATCCCAGGACGTGTCACAGGGCTTTGTTGGTACGACTTCAAGTTTTCCTTTTCTTCCGCTCCTGTGATATTCAAGGGCGGCTTCCTTCATCTTTTTATCGCCTTCGCACATTTTTTGACCGATCCTCCGTCGGGTGTTTTAAAATGAGAAGTTAATTATATACAGAGATAAATTTTGTGCAATTGCTCTGGTAAATCAGCAGCAACAGCAGGACGATTGCGAACAGCATCCTGAATCTTCGCTCTCTGAGATTTTGGGACTCCCGTTGCTGCTGGCAAGCCCGAAAGTCGAGAACTGTTTTCCGATGTTCTCCGAGTCGCAGTTCGCACATTTTATGGTTTCGTCTGAGCCAAGCACCAGAACTTCGAATTCCTGGCCGCAATCAGAACACTCATATTCGTATAAGGGCATTTTCACCTCCAATTAACTGCTATAAGCATGGAATTATATACTTGATTGTACGAAGGGTAATCAAGTGTACAATTGCTGTTTTTATGTGAAGTCCGGAAAAGACCTTTTATTTGCCAACGCCGTAATAGAAAATATCTTGATAACAGGGCAACCGCATCCCGTTTCTCCTGAATGCGTATCTCTCTAATTTATATGGATCTGTCATGTCGGACATAAATGAAGTCGGAACAACCGCGTTTGCCGTAGCCTGTTACAGGGAAATGGAGAGAAACCGTGAACACCGTGTGTTCAACGACCCGTACGCCCACTGGTTTGTTACGGATGAAATAAGAGAGAAGGTCGACAGGGTAACAAAAATTCTTCCGGAATCGGTTGAGATTCTCCGTTACCGCTTCTGCATACTGGATGAAATAACAAGACGCGAGATTCAAGCTGGCATGAAACAGATTGTCATACTCGGCTGCGGGTTTGATATGCGTTCCCTGGTCTTTGGGACCGAGGGAGTGAGTTTCTGCGATATTGATCAGCCCGCCATTTTGGAGTTCAAGCACAAGGTTCTTGAAAGCCACAGTGTTACGCCATGCGCAAGCATACCGTGCAACTATCTTGAGGTTGACCTGCCGGAAGAACTCACCAAGGTGGGTTTTGACCTCAACTCCCCGATACTTTTTCTCTGGGAGGGAAACAGTATGTATCTTCCCATTGAGCTGATCCACAGCTTCTTTGGCAGTCTGTGTGCCGGAATTCCTTCGTTTAAAATCGCCTTTGACTATTATCCAGTGAGCATTATTAACGGAACTTATGGAAACCCTGAGGTTGTTAGGGCGACTGGTATGTTTCAAGAGACCTTCAACGTGACTTGGGTGACGGGGTTTGATGACCTAAGCCTTTTTGAGAAGTGCCACAGTATGAAGGTAGAAGAATCGAAAGGATTGCTTGAAGTCGGAAAACGGGTCGCTCCGGAAGCCGTAGATTCCATTGCCGCCCTTGCCGGCGTGTACAGCTATGGAATCCTTAGCTACGGAGATGAATAATCCTGGATATATGCTGTTCTCGGGCTTCAGCTCTTTTTCTTCTGGCTGTGCAATGCGTTCAGTAACCGATGCTATCTGGCAATTTCCTTCATGGTCCATCTCTTGAGAGAATTTAGCAGCCAGTTGTATCGGAAATTGCAATGTTTTTGCAGTTAAAGTACTGCCAATGAGGTAAAAGACTTTCTTTTTTGGCTAAAGCAAAGGTTAAACTGCATTTTGCAGTACCGCAGGAGGTGATATCATGGTTGAGTCTTCCATAACGAAAAAAGGACAGACGACTTTGCCGAAATCTGTTCGCGAATTTCTTGGTCTGCGGGCTGGAGACAAGATACGGTATTTCATTGCTGACGGTGGAGTGCGTATTATGCCTGTGCGGAGCGTTAAACGACTGTGTGGTGTGCTGCAGTACGATGGCCCTGCAGTCACTCTTGAGGAGATGGAGCAGGCTATCGCGGATGGAGCGTGTGAGGGAAATGATCGCGCTTGATACCAACATTCTGGTCCGTTATCTGACACGCGACGACGCCAAACAGTTCGAAGTGGCACGGGTGCTCCTGGAATCGCTTACAGTTGAGTGCCCCGGATATATTTGCCGGGGGGTGATAGTTGAACTTGTCTGGGTGCTTGAGCGGTCCTACGGTTGTTCCCGTGATCAGGTTGCGACTATACTGGAAGAACTTACTACGAGCGATGATCTGGTTGTTGAGGTGTCTGAGGAAGTTGCTCGGGCGTTGCCTCTTTACCGTAGACGGGAAGCAGAGCTTTGTGACCTGATATTGTATTCGCCGCAAAAAGAGCGGGAGCACGCTCACTTTATACATTAGACCGGAAGTTCTCACGGATTGAGGGCGTTTCCCTCTTAGACGGCCACGCAAGCTGAGTTGCTCCCTGAGGAGTTGTCGCACCCTAAAACTTTTTCCAGAAATCTATTCCCACCGCGTCGAATATTTTCTGACCATAAATATTCAAGTAGTAAATCTCGTTTGAAAACATCATTATTCCTATGATCACAAGTCCCGAGCCTATCGCGTACTTATAATATGGATAATACCTTCTGACGCTTCTAAAGGAGCTCATGGCGCTGTTAAACGCAAGACCGACCAATATGAACGGTATGCCGATTCCGAGTGAGTAAACCGCGAGCAGCCCCACCGCGTTTAGCGTTCCTTCCACTGTGCTTGCGTAAAGGAGTATGGATCCGAGAATAGGTCCTACGCATGGCGTCCATCCAAGGCCGAACGCAAGGCCGAGAATATAGGTTCCGAGAAGATTCCCCCTTTCCCGCGGAAGGGAGATTTTGTGTTCTCTCTCAAGAAACGGAATCTTCACGATCTCCATTACGAATATTCCGAAAAGGATTATGAATATTCCGGCTATTCTGAGCAAAAAGGTCTTGTTGCCGGAAATCATCCCCCCGAGCTGGGAGGAGAATGCGCCCAGGGAAACAAAGACTGTTGAGAATCCCAGTATGAAGACGAGGCTTGGTACGATAACCCTTGAGAATTTAGGCAGGTCCCGGGTGTCTGAAAGATCTTCGTATGAAAGATGAGTTACCACTGATAGGTAGCCCGGCATAAGCGGAAGAATGCAGGGGGAAAGAAACGCAATCACCCCGGCAAAAAAGGAAGCAACCACTCCCACATCTACGATTTCGGAATTCATTCCGGTTTCCTCTCTTCGTTTTTCTCGGCAGGGATCATTTGATCTTTCAAAAGAACTTGCTCCAGTCTGCGCGCGAGTTCCGCATCCCTTGTCATTATATCCTCTATGTTTATATCTTTTTCCTCGTCAATGTCCCCAAGCTCTCTTATGACCGCGTGGCGCAGACCGCTTTCCCTGATGCGTTTTTCAGTTTCACTGAATACGTGGGAAGTGCTCCATTGCATGTCCTGAAAAACCGTATCTGTTTTTCCGCGTAGCCCCAGGAGATAATATCCCCCGTCGGTCGCCGGACCCAGCACTGCTTCAAATTCTCCCCCCGAGAGCAGAGAAAACGCGGCTTCCACGTCTTTCTCGGTTATCATCACGCAGTCTGTGCCTATGATGACGACGTTTCTGAATCCCAGCGAAAAACATTTTCCGAACGCGCGGGACATTCTCTGCCCGAGAGAGCCTCTTTGCTGCGCAAAAAAAAGGGCATCTTTGTCTCCCAGCCACTCAAGAACCTCTTTTTTCCTTTCCCCGGGAGTGTAGAAGAAAAAAGTCGTCCAGTCCTCAGAACCCGAGAAAGAGTCGGCGACGAAGCTTGCCGTTTCGCGGTAGAGCTCCATGGCGCTGTGGTCGCCTATGTCTTTTCCCAGGCGAGTCTTTACTTTTTTCGTTTCCGGATACTTAAGAAAAACGATCAGGGCGTTATCGTCTTTTCGCGACATTCCGTAAAGCCTCGGAATCAGGACAGCGTCTGGCCGCCGCAGCTGCTCCCGGCCCCGGCTGTACAGCCGAAACAGTGAACACCGAATCTTATCTTTCTCTTGATCATTCGGTTAAGGTCGAAATCGAATATGGTAAGCCCCCCGTTTCCGTTCCCTGCCTGCATATCAAGCATCTGGTTAAAGTCGCAGTCGTAGATTTTTCCGTCGTGGCTTACGCTGATCATGTTCCGGCACATTATGCCGTCTGCGGCTTTGGGATTGAAGGCGTTTACAAGCTTTTCGATGTATTCATCGTATGCATTCTGTTTTTTCAGTTCTTTCTCAAATCTGTTAATCGGCATATTGGTCAATGTGTATAGCTTGTCGAACTGTATCCCGTGGTTCTTTTTGAGTTTCTCCTTGAAGTCTACTTCAAGGCTCTTTTGGTCGGGGGGAAGAAAAGTTCCGACGGGGTTGTATACCAGGTTAAGTTTCAGTTCCCCGCCCCCGTAGCCTTCGCTGTTAAGCATCCTCAGGGATTCTATGCTTTTTTCGAAAACTCCTTTCCCCCTCTGCTTGTCCGTGAAGTAGCTGCTGTAATATGGAAGCGAGGATATGACCTCGACATGGTTCTCAGCGAAAAATCCCGGTATGTAAGTTTTTTCCTCCCCTGTCCGGGGGTTTCCATCGAGAGTAACGGTCAGGTTGTGTCTTACCATCACGTGTTTGCCAAGATTCTCTGGCTTCCCTTACGAAGTAGTCAAAATGGGGGTTTAACTCCGGAGCTCCTCCGGTCAGGTCAAGATTTTTAATGCAGTCGTTTTCGCCCAGTATCTCAAGGCATCTCTCTACGCCCTCAATGCTCATCTGCTCACTTCTCCAGGGCGAGGCGTCCACGTGACAGTGAGTGCAGGCCTGGTTGCAAAGCTTTGTTATGTTTACCTGCAGGGTTTCAACCGCAACAGGGTCGATGTCGAGACCCTGGTCGATCAGTTTGCGGGAAAAATTATGATTGTTCGTCTTCGTTTTTTCCTGAATCATAACGTATCTTTGAGAGCTTCCGTTACCTCGTTTCGTGGCGGCTTTTCTTCCCGGTTGCGTCCCTAGAGGGCGCGGTTTTTTTTCAGCGTGTTGTGCATCTGGATCGCATGGATGAGCTTTATGCCGGCTGACATCGAGGCGGCGACATGTACAGCTTCAGTCATCTGCTCCGGATCCGCTCCCGTCTCAAGGCACTGCGTAGTGTATGCGTCTATACAGTAAGGACATTTTTCGGTGTGAGCCACTGCCAGCGCTATAAGAGCCTTTTCCCTTTTCGTAAGCGCTCCCTCCTCACCTGTTGCGGAGTTGTAATACTCAAAAAACTTGTCCATGAGATCTTCACTGAACTCCCCGATCTCGGGAAATCTCTTGAGATCCTCGGGGTTATAGTAATCCATCTTTTTTCTTCTCCCGTCTCCGTGTTATTCGCAGACTCTTTGTATAGGCTTCTTCCGGCAGTAAAATGCCATAGGGAATTATATACCTATTTACACAAGCAACAAGACGATTGGGTATATTCCCGTATCATATCTCACAAATCGGGGAAACGAAATGATAAAAGCGGTCATATTCGATTTTGACGGCGTGATAGTCGACAGCGAGCCTCTGCACCTAAGAGCCTTTCAGAGAACCGTGGAAACCCTGGGACTGAAGCTTTCAGCCACCGACTATTACTTGCGATACCTTGCCTGCGATGACAAAAGCTTTTTCAGGAGGTTTCTTGAGGATAACGGACAAGGGTGCACAGAACGGGAGGTTGCCCGGCTTGTCAGAGAAAAAGGTATCTGTTTTGAAGAAATGATGGGGGAAGAGATAAGAATTTTTCCCGGAGTCGTTGAGTTTCTCGAAGCCATCCGGGGCAGATTTCATGTGGCGATAGGTTCCGGTGCGTTAACCGAAGAGATTAATCTCATACTGATGCGAAAGGGGCTTTCTGGTTTTTTCGGTTTTGTAGTAGGAGCCGATGATATGGAGAACCCGAAGCCGTCTCCAGAGGTTTACCTTAAGTGTCTTGAAATGCTAAGAAGAGATTACGACGGCACCATAACGGCCGCCCAGTGTGTTGTGTTTGAAGATTCTCCCCACGGTGTTCTGGCAGCTAAAAGGGCCGGGATGAGATGTGTAGGAATTACCAACTCATGTTCCGGCGATGAACTTGAGCTTGCCGACCGGGTTATGGAAAGCTTTTCTGAGATCATCGACGATTTTCCCGAGGTGTTCTGAGGAGGTTTCTGTCTTAACGGTTTGAAGGTTCGTGACACAAAAAAGACAGGAAACTTTCGTACAGAAGGAGAATTCAGTAAAGTAAATATTATGGAAAATCACCCCGCGACTCCAGATTGCATTCTGGCTGGTCTTGGAGTACTTGAGCGCAAGGAACTTGCAGGAATGATTGCGCTTATTGAAAACGCCAGATTCCTTGCTCTAACTGAGGAAACCGCGAGAAAAGCCGGATCGAAATTAAAGCTCCCTTTTTTCGAAAGAAGAAAATTAGAAGACAAAATCTCAGCCGCCGCAACGGAAATTGAAGAATCTGCCGACAAAACCAGTTTGTTGCGCCACCGTCTCTGGTGCCGGATTCAAGATGGATTTGGCATCGACTCAAGTTTGCCGTTTTCAACCCCCACGGCAAGAAGAGAAAGCGTGAAGCTCGGCCACGAGGTTTCAAGGAAGCTTTCTTCGTCCTATTCTTTTTTGCACAAGGATGCTACTCGGAGCGAGCGCATGCTTGACTGGGTAAAAAGAAAAGCTCCTTTTTTCTGGAGTCAGGAAAATCTTGAGTTCGGAAAAATCGTGGAGCTTGAGGTAGTCAGGCTTCTGGGTGTCCTGCTCAAAGAAGATGTGCTCGATGAAGAGACAAAGTCCCGTTTGACAGACGAAATACGGAACAAATTCGACGACATTCCGACTGGTCTCAAAGACCAGAAGCTTCGGGATGCGATTTCAAGCGGCGACTGGAAGATCGTTGGAACTTTTCTCGCCGGTAGCACTGTGGGCGGTGTAGCCCTTGCCGTTGAGCTTGCGGGGTTTAGTGCGTATATACTTGCGGCCCAAGCTTCCGCGATCATACCGCTTGTAGGAGGGCAGACTACGGTATCCCTGTTAGCCATTCTTGCGGCTCCTGCGTCCTTTGTTCTTACAGTAGTTGGTGGCTGGTTTGTGGTTTCAAGAGTCACATCCTCGGTCAAATTCGCACTCGCCACAAGAATAACAATTCTTCTCGCATTGAAGGGTGTTATGAACCGCGAAAACGGCTTCATCAGCCTACTTGACGATTTCCGCAGAACAGATCTGTTTATCCCCTCGGCACGTAAGTACCTGAGCGAGAAGCAGTGCTGGATAATGAGCGTGCGGCGAAAGCGCGTTGAAGAACTTGCGGGTAATGCCATCTCAAGCGTGCCGGGGCCTCCACCTTCGCCCTGGGGCAGGTTTCCCGAAGAAAAAGAGGCTGAAGCAGTTGAAAAATTTCTGTCATCTGACAGGCAGCAAAAACATAACCGGTTTGACGTGCTTGCAACTGGAGCTCTCACGGCCGGAGATTTTCTCTACACGATCTGGTCGATAGATCCTATGGTCATACGTGCTGCCGACTTTTCACGAACTGCGGAGATTGGCAATGTTTTTGAGTTCGCAGCATTTGCAGAGCGCTGGAAAGGCATGTCGGCAGCAGGGGCGCAGGCTTTTGAGAATTCGTTGCGGGGTTACACTGCGGAGCAGCTGGTTCTTATGCGCCTTGTCGAGGATGGGCATGCTGTGGAACTGGCTGGTACTTCAAACACTCCGGGATTCGATGTTATTGTAGACGGAGAACCGTTTCAGATAAAATGCGGAGAAGGGGAAAATATTTCCCTGCTCGCCGAGCATTTTGAAAAACATGAGAGCATACCCGTGATCGCCAATGCCGAGCTTGCCAAGTCAGCCGAGGGGCAGCCATGGGCGGAACAGGTCTTTGCAATTGAAGGTTTTGATCTTGAAACGGTAAAAGATATGACGTCGGCCGCTCTTGACGCAGGAGTGGAGATTGATGATCTTCCGGTTCCTTTCTATGCGGCGATAGTAGGCGCCGCGAGAAATCTTCAGAACCTGAGAGAAGGCCGCATGGGACTTTCGGATCTGCCGGGGGAGATTGCTGTTGATGTCGCGATACGGGGCACTCTCGCGGTGGTGGGAGCCAATGCAGGGACCGTGGCGGGGCTTATCCTCTTTGGACCCGCGGGAGTGGTTATTCTGCCGTACGTTGGTGGGGTTGCATCGTTGCGGTTTGTCCCGAAGGTTCGCGGAGCAGCCGATAAAGTTATTTTAAGAAACTGGTCAGAAGAAGTTGTTAGCCTTGCAGTCTCGCTGAAAAAAGATGCTCTTTGCGCTCTGGACAGACGTATTGAGCGTCTCAAAAGAGACTTCGAGGCATCGTATGATCCGGATACCATAGAAAACTGGCTTTACGCGAGAAAACTTGACGATATTATCGCGTCCACGGAACAGCGCGTTGATATTGAAAACCAGAACCTTGATACGCCGCTAGATGGTTCCGCTCTTCTGAGCAAGGTTGTCGCGGCGCACCTTCTTGATCAGTCCATCAGAAAGAAGCAAACGGAACTTATACGGAAACTGCAAGACAAACCGAGATTCGGCAAGATTTTAAGAAAAAGACCGGAAAAAGGTGCGGAGTGGGTGAAGGAGAAGGTCTCCAGTATCCATCGAAAGCGAAAAACTCGAAAAACCTGAATGAGTGGCGGGAATCAATAGAAATTATGCCAGTCCTTGGTTGCCGTTCTTAGCATAAAGAAAAAGTGATCAAACCATTTTTGCAACCACATTATTGTTTTTCCTGCCTGCGTTTCAACTCTTCTATCTCTTCTACCCAAGCACCTTAACTTGAGCCTCTATAGCCGTGGTGGTATATTTCTCGCCTGAACGTGCGGGGCAGCACTTAACATTGAGTTCACTGCATCTCCGTGCGTTCATATACATCCCTACGTGTTAATTTTGGAGAGAAAATATGGATAAGACCCAAGACACCCCGAAGTGCCCGGTAACCCACGGCACAAGCAGTTCAAAGTTGACCGGAAGCATAGCTAACCAGAACTGGTGGCCGAACCAGCTCAATCTCAAGATCCTTCACCAGAACTCTTCTCTTGTGGATCCCATGGGCGAGAAATTTGATTACGCGGCGGAATTTCAGACTCTTGATCTTGAAGCGGTGAGGCAGGATCTCTATGCGCTTATGACGGACAGCCAGGATTGGTGGCCCGCGGACTACGGTCATTACGGGCCGCTTTTTATCCGTATGGCGTGGCACAGTGCGGGAACTTACCGGATACACGACGGGCGCGGCGGAGCACGGTCCGGCACGCAGCGTTTTGCGCCTCTCAACAGCTGGCCCGACAACGGGAATCTCGACAAGGCTCGCAGGCTTCTATGGCCGATAAAGAAGAAATACGGCCGCAAAATCTCCTGGGCGGATCTTATGATTCTCGCTGGTAACTGCGCTCTTGAGTCCATGGGGCTTGAGACATTCGGTTTTGCCGGCGGGCGCGAGGACGTATGGGAGCCGGAAGAAGATATCTACTGGGGTCCTGAGACCGAATGGCTGGGCGATGAACGATACAGTGGCGACCGCGAGCTTGACAATCCTTTGGGCGCCGTGCAGATGGGACTTATCTACGTCAATCCCGAAGGACCCAACGGCAAGCCCGACCCGCTTGCCGCGGCACGCGATATCCGCGAAACCTTCGGGCGGATGGCTATGGATGATGAAGAAACTGTTGCCCTGATTGCAGGCGGACACACATTCGGCAAGTGTCATGGTGCCGGAGACGCGGCCTGCGTTGGTCCCGAGCCAGAAGCCGCTGGCATCGAGGAGCAGGGTCTCGGATGGACCAGCGAGCATGCGAGCGGACGCGGCGCTGATGCCATAACAAGTGGTCTTGAGGGCGCATGGACACCCAATCCGACGGCATGGGACAATGGTTTTTTCGACATGCTTTTTGGTTATGAGTGGGAACTTACCAAGAGCCCCGCGGGCGCCTGGCAGTGGACGCCGAAGGATGTGGATGAGAAAGATCTTTCTCCCGAATCAGACGGGTCAGGAAAACGGGTTCCAACGATAATGGCGACCACTGATCTCTCGTTGCGTATGGATCCTGTGTATGAACCGATCTCACGCCGTTTTCACGAAAACCCCGATGAACTTGCCGAGGCGTTTGCAAAGGCGTGGTACAAACTTACACATCGCGACATGGGTCCTTACTCCTGCTGTCTTGGATCACTGGTCCCGGATGAGCCTCAGATATGGCAGGACCCGGTGCCGGCTGTTGATCACGAGCTTGTCGAAGCAGAGGACATTGCGCTTCTGAAAAAAGAGATACTTAGTCAGGGGCTCTCGATTCAGAATCTGGTTCGGGCGGCGTGGGCTTCAGCTTCCACTTTCAGGGGCACGGATCGCAGGGGAGGCGCCAACGGCGCGCGCATCAGGCTCTCTCCCCAGAAGGACTGGGATGCCAACGACCCCGAAGAACTAGGCAGGGTGTTATCTTCACTGCTGGCTGTAAGGGAGCGCTTTAACGAAGCTCAGACGACCGGAAAATGCGTTTCGCTTGCGGACCTCATAGTGCTCGGCGGCTGCGCTGCAGTTGAAAAGGCGGCTGAGGCCGCGGGGTATTCGGTAAATCTTCCCTTTACGCCTGGCCGCACGGATGCCACTGAAGAGCAGACGGATGTGGCCGCTTTTGATGTGCTTGAACCGAAAGCGGACGGCTTTCGCAACTATATCGCAGCCGGTCAGCAGCGCTCGCCGGCTGAACTTCTGGTTGACAAGGCACACCTGCTGACGCTTACCGCGCCTGAGATGACTGTGCTGCTCGGCGGCATGCGGGCGCTCGGCGCAAACTCTGGAGAGCTGAGACATGGAGTGTTTACAGGCAGAGTCGGAACGCTTAGCAATGATTTCTTCGTTAACCTGCTTGATATGTCGACTGAATGGGAGCGCTCCGCTGATTCTGAAGGTGTGTATGAAGGCCGTGACAGAGCGACCGGCGAGATCAGATGGACTGCTACCGAAGTTGATTTGATATTCGGGTCCAACTCGCAGTTGCGGGCGCTTGCGGAAGTTCATGCGTGTGATGATTCTGAGGAAGCTTTCGTGCGGGACTTTGTTGCTGTGTGGACCAAGGTTATGAACCTTGATCGCTTTTGTATTTCCTGATTTCGAATCAGCGGAAGATCAGAAGTTGCGGGGCAGCAGATGCTGTTTTAATGGATTGAAACCAATGGTCTCGGTTTTGTGGGCATCCCTTGAAGATTGGGAGAGATATTTTTAAGAGAATGAAGACTTTTTACTGCTCAAAAGGACCAGTCTTCATTTTCCATGAATGTTTTTAAATCGATACAAGGTATTTCAAAGTACTTACAAACATTAGGGATCTTAGCGGCATTTTCTTTGAATTTTTCTTGGCTAACAACGCAAGCACCTGAAATTTTTGCTTTGGCAATTACATAGGGATCTGCAACCTCTTTGCCGGTCAATCTTGCTTTTTCACTGATTAAATGCTCGAAATGCCTGTTCTGAAAAATAGTTGCTATGAATCTGGTCTCTTCGTTGGTCGGCATTGTGAAAATATTGTGCTCCTTGACGAAATCAGACAGCTTGTCTCACCTCTCTTCCAATTCTTTCCTGACCGCTCTGACTGACACGATTGTTCCGTTATCTATATATTCGTTAAATCTTTCCCAGAAAGAAGGGAATTGTTCAGGGTAGTAATGATTGAAAATATCAACGAGAGGTCCAGAGTCAAAAACGTAAATCACTGTTTGATTCTCTCCTCAAATATCAAGGATTCCATCTTGGGAATACGACTTATCTTTACTCCTAGATAGTCAGCTAACTGTTCTGTAGAAATGTTGTTTTGGTAATACTGGCTGAAAGCCATTTCCATATAGTTCTCGCCCAGATACGCTCTTCTCGTGTAGTTAGCGTTGCCACCAGAATTGCCGGTTTTCTTTTTCTGGCGGGCTTCGTATTCATCCCTCCACTGGTTGACTTTTCTTGAATAAAACGCTGAGGTGACTTTACCGTTGTCTAAAAACTTTCTTAAGATTACCTCGCGACTCACGGCAAACTGCTTGGCGATATTGTTTAAATTATAATCATCAACCTCTATGTTCCGGTACTTGGAAAATGCGTCATCAGGCACTAGGAACTTACCCGCGAAAGCGTTGCAAAATATCTCTATTCTTTTATCTGCAGAGGACAGGTTTTCCAGATAATCTTCGTCGCTTGATGACATTTCAATGTCACTTCTGTTGAATAAGAGATGAGCCAATTCGTGAAACAAAGTAAAGATTTGCCTAGAATGCGACATGCTGTTGTTGACCCATATAATTGGAAAAACTTTGTCATAGAGACAGAAACCTGAAAAGCCATCGTCCTTGAAAGCATCCTTGAATACGAATACTCCATGTTTTTCCAATGCATGGCGCCATTTCTTAAAGGCTGTATCGGGATTTCTGAACTGTTTTTGTGTCTCTAAGCCAATGCCCAAGTAATTTCTAAGCTCCGCAGCCACGGTATTAATGGATTTCTTTCCTGCTGTTAAATCATCAAGTAAAAAGTTTTCAGCCGGGTTACGATTGTTATTAAGTTCCAACAGGTTTATACGCATGGCTTTTGCCTTTCGAATCAAAAAACGCAGATGTGGCTGAATGAAAATGATTTTCTTTTCCGGGAGTGTCCTAAAAGAATCTTTAATGGATTTTTCCTTTGGGATTTCAGAGAAGAAGAATAACGCTGTTGGTCTTTTATATTTTTTGGCTAATTTCTCCAGCTGTGGGAATGAAGGGCTGGAGAATCCCTTTTCCCACTCATGAATAATTTGCAGTTCTTTTTTAAGATGAGCAGCAATCTCTTCTTGAGAAAAGCCGGCCTGCTCTCTTGCCCAGATTAAAACCTTTGGATTAATGCCCTGCATAATTTTATTCTAACTTAGATTCATACGGTTTTGGTAATAGGAAAGATTTTTGCAGATTTTTGTTTTTGTACCTTTTCAAGCCTGGGGCCATCAATTTCTTGGCAGAGATTGTCTCTACATGCTCATCTCGGTTAATCATCATCTTGGTAGTTTTTTTGGGAGTCATCGACGATTTCCCTAGAGTGCTATAAGCTGATGTTTCCTTTAATATCGAGGTTTTTACATTTATAATCTGATATCATGAGTGGGAAGTTGTTTGTGATATCCGGCCCGTCGGGAAGCGGGAAAACAACGCTTGTCACCCGTGTTCTGTCAAATGTGGAGAACCTCCGTTTTTCCATTTCCTACACAACAAGATCAGTGCGCGCGGGGGAGATCCGCGGAGAGCACTACGAGTTTGTTTCAAGAGAAGAATTTCAGGGCATGATCGAGCAGGACTTCTTTGCCGAGTGGGCGGAGGTGCACGGGAATTTTTATGGTACGCCGAGGGCGGATATAAAAAGATGGATAGAAACGGGAGTTAATGTCATTCTGGACATAGATGTTCAGGGGGCAAGGAGGTTGAGGGGAGTGTTTGACGATGCGATCTTCATATTTGTCGTTCCGCCCTCCCTAGAGATTCTTGAGCAAAGGCTAAGGGACAGAAAATCGGAAGAAGACGCAGACATCTCAATTCGTCTTGGGATCGTTAAGGAAGAGGTGGCCTGCTCGAAGTGCTATGATTATATTATAATTAATGATGAGGCTGATATTGCGGCTGGGAGAATCGAGGCCGTTATCCTTTCGCAAAGAGAAGGCCAAGGGGGAGATTCCCGCCAGCGGAAGCTTGCAGCTACCCGGGACGCGAGGACGGAGAATGTGTACGGCCCCTCTTTTCTCACCAGATTCGGCCTTAAGTGAAGTGTTCGCGTTGTTGTGATCAGGCTAAACGACATTATTGACAAGGTTGCTTCCTACTCGGATATCGGGAACGAAGATCTTGACTCCATAAAAAAAGCCTACGTGTATTCGGCCAAGGTTCACTCTGGGCAGAAAAGAGTCTCCGGGGAACCGTACCTGAGTCATCCCCTGGAGGTTTCTTCCATACTCGCGAGCTTAAAACTTGACGTTCCCTCCATAGTTACCGGACTTCTTCACGACACAATAGAGGACACTCTCGCTACTCGCGAGGAAATTGAACGGATTTTCGGGGGCGAGATAGCCTTTCTCGTCGACGCCACCACGAAAATAAGTCGCCTTCCCCATGTCTCCGATGCGGAAAAACAGGCCGAAAGTTTCCGCAAGTTGATACTTGCCACGGCCGAGGACATAAGGGTTGTACTGATAAAACTCGCCGACAGGCTGCACAACATGAGGACGCTTCAGTATCTGCCTGAAGACAAACAGAAAAGGATTGCCGTTGAAACGATGGAGATTTACGCGCCGCTTGCCCACCGCATCGGGATAAACTGGATATCGGTTGAACTAGAGGACCTGGCGTTTAAGTTCTCTGAACCGGGTGAATACGAGCGCATTAGCAAGACAATGTCCGCAAAGAAAAAAGATTGGGAAAAGTACACCACGGAAATCGTTTCGCTCATCAACGACAAAATGAAAGAATTCGGAGTTCGCGGAGATGTATCGTGGAGATTCAAGCATTTATACGGCATCTACAGCAAGATGAAAAAGGGTAATATAAGCCTGCACAATATTTACGACATACTGGGTTTCCGGATCGTTACCGCGACTGAAAACGAATGCTATCAGGTTCTGGGGGCGGTGCATTCCTTGTGGAAACCGATTCCGGGGAGAATAAAAGACTATATAGCCCTTCCGAAGGCCAACAACTACCAGTCCATTCATACAGCCGTAATAGGACCCTTCGGAGAACAGATGGAGATACAGATAAGAACTGAGCGAATGCATCGAATTGCGGAATACGGTGTTGCTGCTCACTGGAGGTACAAGGAGGGAAATTCGCTTGAGAACGGAAACGACAAGATATACTCAAATCTCCGGCATCTCGTCGAGTTAAAGGACATAAAAGACTCAACGGAGTACATAGAGGCCATAAAGGGGGAGCTCATACTGGATGTCGTGTACGTTTACACTCCCAACGCGGACCTCCTTGAATTTCCCGTGGGTGCGACTCCGGTTGACTTTGCATATTCAATCCACACCGACATAGGTAATCACTGCTCCCAGGCCTTTGTCAACCATAAGCTCGTGCCCCTTAAATACAAGCTTAAAACCGGAGACATGGTGGAAGTCGTGACTTCCAAGAACAGAGTTCCTAACAGGCAGTGGCTTGATTTTGTTGTTACTTCAAAGGCTAAAAACAAGATAAGGAGCTGGCTGAGGCAGGAGGAAGACCGCAAAGCCGAGCAGATCGGAGAGGCGATAGCCCAGAGGAAGTTCGCTGCAAAAGGACTCAAACTGGGCAACCTGCTGGAGAAGAAAAAGCTCGACGAGTCTCTGGCAAAGCTTCAATTCTCTGGAATAAAGGACTTTTACAGAGCGGTCGGATTCGGCAATGCCGCGGTAAACGATCTTCTCAAGGCGATGCATCCCAGAAAATTCGCCGAAGGTGCCGAGAAAAGCGAAAGAATAAAAAACATAGTGAACAGGATTTCCAAGGACGAGTACAAAGACGCCGTGCTCGTCAGAAGATATGACAACATACTGATAAAGTTCGGCAAGTGCTGCAACCCGGTTCCCGGGGAACAGATTATAGGTTTCATAACCAGAGGAAAAGGGATAACTGTGCACGTTTACAATTGCTCCAAGCTGCTCGAGGTTGACCCTGAAAGGAGAATAGAAGTTGCCTGGAATGACGAGTATTCGGGACGGATGCCGATCGGTCTTTCGGTAAGGTGTGAGAACAGAAAAGGTATACTCTCCGAACTGACAAGCACGGTTTCGGGCCTCAATGTCGATATTGTCAGTGCCGGCGTGAGCGAAGATGAGATTGGACAGGGGGATGCGAGGTTCGAGGTAGCGGTGGAAAACATCAAGCAACTTGAAAAACTCATCGAATCACTTAAGAATCTTGGGGGAGTTATATCGGTTGAGAGATTAACGGAAACCTCACCCCCGCAGCCAAATGACCTGAACTGAAACGGCATTTGTGTGCGTTTCGGACATTTTTGCCATGATTGTAACCTGGATCAGAAAAAAGCTTGCCATAAGAAGTTCAAAGAAACTTGTGCGTACCGTGAGGGGTGTCATCCGGAAAAAAAGAAGCTTCATGGCCCCAAGGGAAGCCGATCATGCCGAAGTAAGGATGCTTGCCTGTGAAGAGGCGATAGAACGAGGTTCCCTGCACGAAATAAGGGCATCAAGGAAGGCCCTTGGGATTTTTTTTGAAGACAATCTCAGGTCCTACGGCAAGTCCGCTCTGCGGCAGAACGCAGAAGCCATAGTGATAGCGGTAGCTCTTGCCCTAGCCATAAGAGCTTTCGTGTTTCAGCCCTTCAAGATTCCTTCGGGTTCAATGCTTCCGACGCTTCTTGTGGGCGATCATATACTGATAAACAAGTTCGTCTACGGAACAAGAATTCCTTTTACAAACAAGATATTTTTTCCTTTCTCCGAAATTGACCGCGGCGACATTATAGTCTTCAAGCTAAGCGAGGACAATGCAACAGATTTTCCCATGCCCGGCAAAGGGGCCTTCTACGTAAAAAGAGCCGTGGGCATTGCCGGGGATGAAATAGACATAAGCGGCAGGGACGTCCTTATAAACGGCAGAGCTGTGGAGCAGGTCTACACCGGGAACTACGAGTATCCGGATCAGAAATTCTTTTCTGTTACCGACAGATACGAGCAGTCTCTCTCCGGGAAAAATTTCAGCGTTATTTATAAAAAGGGAAGCAGTTCCACGACGAGCGGAAAAATGAGCTTTCCCCTTGTTGTTCCCAAAGGCAGAATCTTCGTCATGGGCGACAACAGGGACAACAGCTACGACAGCAGGTTCTGGGGATTTGTGCCGGCGGAAAATGTTTACGGCAAGGCCTTTATGATCCACTGGTCGTGGAATCTATCTAACCCTGGTTTTGCGGATAAGGTAAGATGGGGAAGAATTTTTTCGGGAATAGAATGAACTTGCCGATAGTTTCCTGGGAAAACGGTGTTACGCCATCTTTCAGCGGGCACCGTTACTGGCTTTTGACCTTGGCTACGTGAAAAATGACTTTTAATAACCGCTCTACGGTGTATTCTGTTTGCGGATTATGGAGACCAAGAAAAAAATACAACCGATTGAGGGAAGGGCCGAGAATCTTTTCTCCGGGATCGTAGACGACATACCGCCCGAGAGTCTAAGCAGCCTTATTGTCATAGGAATAAAGACAAGAGGAGAATATCTGGGCAAGAGGCTTGTTGAGCGTATAAGCGAGCGGACTGGAGGGGATGTTACCTTTGGAACGATCGATATTACTCTTTACAGAGACGATTTTGAGAACAGGAAAAACTGGCCGCAGCTTCGCAGAACCAGTATCCCCAACGACGTACAGGGGAAAAACATAATACTTGTTGACGATGTTCTCTACACAGGGCGTACCGTGCGGGCCGCAATAAATTCAATCATGGATTATGGAAGGCCGGCCTCGGTGAAGCTTGCCGTACTTGTGGACAGGGGAGGAAGGGAACTTCCCGTGCAGCCCGACTATGCGGGAATCGTTATTGAAACGCTGGACGACGAGATGGTCAACGTTTACTTGGAAGAGGTGGATGGCAGGGAGGAAATCGAAATAACCAGAAAAGATGCCGTTTAACAAAAAGCACATGCTGGGTCTTGGAGAACTCTCGGCGAGGAAATAAAGATCATTCTCGATACCGCGGAGTCCATGAAGGAGATTTCCACCCGAGACGTAAAGAAAGTTCCGACCCTTAAGGGAAGGACGGTTGTAAATCTTTTTTTCGAGCCTAGCACAAGAACCCGTTCGTCGTTCGAGATAGCGGAGAAAAGACTCAGCGCTGATGTTCTTAATTTTTCCGCTTCGCAAAGCAGTATTGTAAAAGGTGAGAGTCTAGTGGACACTGCCAGGAATTTCGAGGCCATGGGCGCGAGCATAATGGTCATAAGGCACGGAATGTCCGGCGCTCCCTTTATTCTGGCCCGGGAGATAAACGCCTCTGTGATAAACGCCGGAGACGGTTCCCACGAACATCCGAGCCAAGCCCTTATTGACATCTTCACGATCAGGGAGAAAAAAGGAAGGATTAAGGGCCTCAATGTCCTTATTGTCGGGGACATACTCAACAGCAGAGTTGCCAGGTCCAACATCTTCGGTCTTCGCAAGCTCGGAGCAAAGGTGAGAATAGCGGGGCCGGCGACCATAGTTCCCGAATATTTCAGCGATATGGGGGCGGATATCTTTTATTCGCTTGAACATGCCCTTGAGAATGTGGACGTGGTGATAATGCTTCGGGTTCAAAGTGAGCGCAAAACTCTGGAATACTTCCCATCGCTTCGGGAATACTCCGGACTCTACGGGCTTACCAGGGAGAAACTAAGCCTCGCGAAAAAAGATGTTATAGTGATGCATCCGGGCCCTATCAACCGGGGAGTTGAGCTTACTTCCGAGATAGCCGATGATCCGGGTGCCGCTATACTTGAACAGGTTGCAAACGGAATTGCTGTGAGAATGGCCATGATATATCTTGTTGCCTTGGGAGAGAGCTTATAGATGGGAGTTCTTATTAAAAACGGGCGCGTTATTGATCCTTCACAGTCCATTGACATGGTCGGGGATGTGTACATTCAGCAGGACAGGGTAAAGGAAATATCAAAGCGCATAGACTCCCCGCGCAAGGGAGACACGGTGATAGAGGCCGCCGGGCAGATCGTGGCCCCCGGATTCATAGATATTCACGTACATCTAAGGGAACCTGGCTATGAATACAAGGAGACTATAAAGACAGGCTGTCTTGCCGCCGCGGCGGGTGGGTTTACCTCCATAGTGTGTATGCCCAACACAAATCCCATAAACGACAATGCTTCGGTTACAGAGTACATACTCTTAAAAGCGAGAACCGAGGGCATAGTGAATGTGTTTCCCATAGGAGCGATAACCAAGGGGGAGAAGGGAGAGGAACTTGCCGATATAGGCGAGATGTGTGAAGCCGGTTGCGTGGGCATTTCCGACGACGGAATGCCGGTCACTGACTCGGGACTTATGCGAAAGGCAATGGAATACGTAAGACCTTTCGGGATTCCGGTTATCACGCACGCAGAAGACACCGGGCTTTCCGCGGGTGGCGTTATGAACGAGGGGTTCGTTTCAACCGAGCTTGGCCTCCGGGGAATTCCCGCCGCTTCTGAAGAGGTTGGGGTGGTCAGGGATATAATTCTCTGCGAACTCACCGGCACTCCTCTTCACATCTGCCATGTTTCTACCAAGGGTTCGGTAAGACTTGTGCGGGAAGCAAAAAAAAGAGGTGCGAAGGTTACAGCGGAGGCGACTCCTCACCATTTCACTCTTACGGACAGGTCGGTATATGGTTACAACACCGATGCCAAGATGAATCCGCCGCTTAGGACCCAGGAAGATGTGGATGCTATACTAGAAGGCATTTCCGATGGAACAATTGACGTGATAGCAACGGATCATGCCCCTCACAGTCAGGATGAGAAAAACGTTGAATTTGACTTGGCGCCTTTCGGCATAGTTGGTCTTGAAACTGCCCTTTCGCTTTCGCTTGAGCTTGTGGAAAAAGGGATCATTACTCTTGAGGAGATGATAAGAAAACTTGCCGTTGTCCCTTCAGAGATAGTGGGCATAGAAAGAGGGACGCTTGTTCCCGGCTCAATCGCCGACCTCGTGGTTTTCGATCCCGGTATGAGTCGCACGATAAACCCTGAGGAATTTTTCTCAAAAAGCAGGAACACTCCGTTTTCCGGGTGGGAACTCAAAGGGCTGGTGAGCTATACGATAGTTTCTGGAAAGGTTGTTTTCAGTCGTAGCTAGGTTTTATTTTGGACATCGATTGAGGCTCCCGACAATTGTGGAATTTCCCCAGAATGCAATTTTGGCTGAAAATCAGAAAAAGAGGGGTTTTTAAGAATGAAGAGATATAAGGTTGTGGGAATCTCTGAGGGTTTTATGGGTACGCTACTGTTTGGTTCTTCAAAGCTTCCGCTTGGGAAAATAGAAGCTGAGATTAACAAACAAGCTAAGGGAGGCTGGGAAATTGTATTTCAGGTTATTGAGTCAAAGCGCGTCTTTCTTTTCTGGAAACGTGAAAGTATGGTTATAACCTTCGGGCGAGTGGATTAATTTCGTAAAAACTCTTTTGGTTTTGACGGGTAAAATATGGCTGACAACTTGCCGCTAGGCGCGGCGATTAGTCGACTGAACTATCCTGTCTCGAATTGACTATGTAGGCAAATAATTACAGTTTACGGGTAGCGTTTTTGAATGAATGGATCGGGCCCCGCCGTACATAAACGGCTGGAGCGATGCCCGATTCACCGGATTTACGCTTTTCCGCGGCACTTGGTTCCAACGTAAATGGAAGATAAACAATTCGAACTAAGAAAATCGAAGCTTGAAGAACTAAGGGCAATGGGCATTGACCCTTATGCAAACGATTTTACCCCGGAGCATACCACCCGAGAACTGGTTTCTCTGTACGCCTCAAAGTCTCCCGAAGAGCTTGAGGAAATGGAAGGACTCTTCAGTTTGGCCGGCAGGGTGGTTTCGAAAAGAGATTTCGGGAAAAGCGCTTTTTTTCATCTCTCCGACCGCACGGGGCGGATTCAGGTTTTCATACAGAAAAACTCCGTTCCGGAGGAAACCTTTACGCTGTTTCGCAAACTCCTTGACATAGGGGATTTTGCCGGCGTACGCGGGGAGCTTTTTAAAACCAGAACCGGAGAACTCACTGTAAGGGTGAAGGAACTTTTCTTCCTTACAAAAGCCCTCAGGCCTCTTCCCGAGAAGTGGCATGGTCTTCAGGACGTGGAGACAAGATACCGCCAGCGTTACCTTGATCTTATTGCGAACGAGAGAACTAGGGAAATTTTCAAGACAAGATCAAAAGCGATAAATCTCGTAAGAAGATTTCTTGATGAAAGGGATTTCCTTGAGGTGGAAACCCCAGTGCTCCATCCCATTGCCGGAGGCGCGACCGCAAAACCCTTTATTACCCATCACAACGCCCTTGACATGGACCTTTACCTGAGAATAGCTCCCGAGCTTTACCTGAAAAGACTTGTGGTCGGAGGACTTGAGAGAGTCTACGAACTCGGAAGAACTTTCAGAAACGAGGGGGTTTCAACAAAGCACAACCCGGAATTCACCATGATCGAATTCTATCAGGCCTACGCAACCTACGAGGACCTTATGGATTTTATAGAGGAACTTGTCTGCTACGTGGTGGAAAACACTGTCGGAGACACTCTGGTTGAATACGAAGATAAGAAGATAGACTTCAGCAGGCCATGGAAGAGAATAAACATATACGACGCGCTGAGAGAGGAACTGGGTTCCGAAATAACGGAAGATGACCAGTTTCTTTTTTCGAAAGCGGATTCCATGGGAATAAACCATAACGGAATCAGGGGAAAAGCTCTCACGGAGATTTTCGAGGCGCTTTTCGAGGACACTCTAGTTAACCCGACTTTTGTTTACGGTTTTCCGCTTGATGTTTCCCCTCTTGCAAGAAAAAATGACGACGATCCTGAAGTCGTCGACAGGTTTGAACTCTACATCTACGGAAGGGAGATAGCCAACGCTTTCTCTGAGCTTAACGACCCGATTGATCAGAAAAAACGGTTCACCGACCAGGTCGAGATGAAGGAAAAGGGCGAGGATGAATATCACGAAATGGATAATGACTACGTTTCAGCCCTTGAGTACGGAATGCCTCCCACAGCCGGAGCCGGCATAGGAATCGACCGTCTTGTTATGTTGCTTACAAACTCCTCTTCCATAAGAGAAGTTATTTTCTTTCCTCACCTAAGACCCTAGCATGAGTTACGAATCGCTAATCTCCTTTAGGTACCTGAAATCGGGAACTGGGCGTGGTTTTCTCTCCCTGATCGGTATTATCTCCATTCTGGGCGTTTTGCTGGGAGTGGCTTCGCTTGACGTGGTGCTTTCGGTCATGAAGGGGTTTGAGGATGAGCTCAGGGATAAGATAATCGGCGCGAGTTCCCACGTAGTCGTGATGAGCTACGAAGGAGATTTCGGAGATTTTGCGGAGGTGGAGAAGAAACTTGAAGACTTTCCCGGTGTAACCTCTACAAGCCCCTTTGTTTACAACCAAGGCATGCTCGTTACGGAACATGCTGTCTCAGGTTCCGTGATAAGGGGGATAGACCCAAACAACTCAGCCTCGGTTGCCGCCGTGGCTGAGGCGGTGGGAAAAGGCAACTTGGTGGAGACAGGCACAAACAATGACGCACTCTTTGATGAAGGCTCCCGGATTGTTTCGGGGCTTTTACATAAAACTGCTTCCGGTCACCCTCCCATCATCATAGGCAGGGAACTATCGAACCTGATTGGCGCGACAATGGGGGATACTGTCAATCTTGTTTCTCCTTACGGAAAGATCGGTCCTTTCGGCCCGACTGCCAAGATAAGGAAATTCGGTGTGATAGGAGTTTTTGATTACGGCATGATTGAATACGATTCGTCTACCGCCTACGTGTCGCTTGGGGATGCCATGAATTTCTTCGAAACCCGAAGCAAGATAACGGGCATAGAAGTCAGGGTGGATGACATATACCAGGCGCGTGAAACGGGGGATAAGATAGCCGAAACTCTCGGCTATCCTTTTTACACGAGGAACTGGGAGGACTCAAACAGAAGCCTTTTCAGGGCGCTTCGCCTTGAGAGAATGGCGATAGGGATATTTCTCGGGTTTATAGTTCTTGTCGCCGCCCTGAATATAGTAAGCACGCTTACAATGCTCGTTATGGAGAAAAAAAGGGACATAGCCGTGCTCATTTCCATGGGGGCTCGCAAAAGCGGCATCAGAAGAATATTTGTCTACGACGGAATGATAATAGGGACCGTCGGAACACTTCTGGGAACGCTCTTCGGATATCTGATCTGTCGCTTCCTTGAGACCAGCAATTTTATAAAGGAGGCGATTCCGTTTGATGATAACGTGTATCCTATTTCCGAATTTCCTGTTAGGATAGAGCCGGTTTATTTTCTCGTGGTAGCGGCATCAAGCCTGCTTATATGTTTTCTTGCGACTCTCTACCCGTCTTACAGGGCTTCGAGAGAAAACCCCGTGGAGTCATTGAGATATGAGTGAGTTGCTGTATCAGGTCAGAGGACTTGGAAAGGTTTTCAATAAGTCGGGCAGCAACGTATGCGCTCTTGGCGGAGTGAATATGGATGTTTCTTCAGGAGAAACCCTCGGAGTCGTGGGGGTGTCTGGTTCGGGGAAAAGTACCCTTCTTCACATACTTGGCGCTCTCGAGCCCCCGACAGAAGGTTCTGTTTTCTACCGGGGGAAGGATCTTTTCAGCCAAGGGGAAGAAGAACTCTCGGTTTTCAGAAACTCGGAAATTGGATTTATTTTTCAATTTCATTACCTTCTTATGGAATTCACGGCACTTGAAAACGTTATGATGCCGTGTCTTATAGACAGGCAGAGCTTTGCCGTAGCGAGACAAAAGGCTTGTGAGGTGCTTGAGAGGGTGGGACTTTCTGAGCGTCTTAACCATCTTCCAGGAGAGCTTTCCGGGGGAGAACAGCAAAGAGTGGCAATCGCCAGATCAATTGTCAGGGAACCGAAGATAATACTTGCCGACGAGCCCACCGGGAATCTCGACAAGAAAACAGGGTTCTCGGTTCTCGATCTGTTCTGCGGTCTTAACGAAGATTGCGGTGTTACGGTTGTTATGGTGACGCACAACGATGAATTTGCGAAGAGAATGAAAAAAACTGTTAGAATATCAGACGGGATGGTTGTTCATGCGAATTAAGGGTGCTGTATTTTGCCTGGCTGTTTTTCTTGTTGCTGCGACGTTCTCGACCGCGGGTCTCATGGCCCAGGACCGACCCGGCGGAGCAGAGCTTGAGGAGCCCCAGACCTTCAAAGGTAAAGTAGCCGAGGTAGTAATCTCTGGTAACCGAAGAACCGAAACCTCTCTTATAGATCTCAATATAGAGACCAAGCAGGGCGATAAGTACTCGCCGCAGACTGTAAAGCAGGATCTCAAGAGAATATATGAGCTTGATTTTTTTCAGCAGGTTCTTGTTGACGTCTCACGCATTCAAGGTGGTCTCAGGATTGAGTTCATCGTTGAAGAGAATCCTATACTCGCCGACCTTAAGCTCTCCGGAAACGATAAGCTGAAGGAAGACGACATAAAGGAAGCTGTGGCATTCAGAGAAGGACGTATCGTGAGTCTGAAGAAGATAACGGAAGGCAGGGAGATAATACTTGCTCTTGCTTCTGAGAAAGGATTGGTTGGAACCGATGTCGAATATGAGATTGAACCCAGGGGAGATGGAATCGTTGATGTCGTTTACAAAATCGACGAGGGAGGAAGAAAGTACATAAAAGAAGTCGAGCTTATTGGAAACAGCAAGATCGAGACGAAGAAAATCAGAAAGAACATGTATTCAAAGCCCAAGTACTTCTTCTCTTTTATAACGAAGAGAGGGCTTTTTAAAATTGAAGAGATAAAGAGGGATTCTGACAGGATAAAGGCGGTTTACATCGATAACGGATATCTTGACATAAAAGTTTCTGAACCTGGAATTCGCTATGATGAGGAAAAAGACGGCTACGTGGTGAGTTTCTCGATAGAAGAAGGGATTCAGTACAAGGTATCCAGGATAACTTTCTCTGGAGAACTGGCTGGAGATCAGGATAAAATCCGCCCGAAACTCGAACTCTTGCCGGATTCTGTTTTCAGCAGCTTCACGCTTCAGTCCGATATCGGGAAAGTTACCGATTTCTACGGAGACAAGGGATACGCTTTTGCAAACGTGACTCCTGATGTGCGGCTTGATAAGAAGGACAACCTTGTCAGCATTGATTACTCAATTGAGAAAGGCAAAGAGGTATACATAAGAAACATAAATATTCTGGACAACACGAGAACCAGAGACCAGGTTATAAGAAGGGAGCTTTCACTTGAGGAAAAAAGCCTGTACAGCGTTTCCAAGCTGAGGGCCGCCCGCTACGAGGCTGCTCGCCTCGGTTACTTTGAAGACAATATTGAGGTGCTGACCCACAGGGTTGAGGGAACAGAGGATCTCTTGGACGTTGACATAAAGGTTGAGGAGCGTCCAACCGGATTTTTCAGCCTCGGAGGAGGAGTGAGTTCCGTTGAGAACTTCCTTTTCGCGGGTCAGATACAGGAGTCAAACCTTTTCGGGTACGGAAAGACTCTTTCCCTTGACGCGCAGATCGGCGGTGTGACCAAGGTACTCAGTCTTAATTATCAGGATCCTTATTTTCTCGGTACCAACTGGCTTCTGGATATCAGCATGTATACCCACGACAGGGATTACAGGGATTTTGAGAGGGCGGCCAAGGGTATCTCCGTGGGAGTGGGAAGGAGAATAAAGAGATATTTTCAGGTCCGGGTTTTCCAGGAATTCTCAAAACAGGATGTGCACAATGTAAGGGGGGATGCGCTTTTTGTCCTCTCAGAAACGGAGAGAACTGTAGTTTCGACCGGAGTAGGGCTGTCCTGGGATAAAAGAAACAACTATCTTGATCCCACCAAGGGTTTTCTTCTGAGCACCGCGGTTGAGTACGCCGGGCTTTTCGCTGGCAACACCGAGTTTATAAAATACAACGCCACGGCCAAGTCCTGGGTTCCGTTCTGGAAAGGCACGTATTTTGCCACAAAGGCGAATTATGGTCTTCTGAATCTCATAAACGCCGGCGATGACCTTGTCGTTGAGGAGAGGTTCTTTCTCGGCGGCCCCAACACCCTAAGAGGCTTTCGCTACAGGAGGGTGGGCCCCCGAAGGCCGACCGACACTGGAGGTTATGTTATAATCGGTGGCGTTTCTCAGCTTCTGGGGTCTATTGACTTTGTTGTTCCATTAAGCAAGACTGTCGGGCTTAAGGCCGTAGCTTTCTTTGATATAGGTAATTCTTTTGATAAAGGTGAGTTCAGCCTTAATCCTTCGGACCTCAGAAAGGATGTCGGTTTTGGCCTCAGGTGGATATCTCCCCTGGGACCAATGAAGCTTGATATCGGCTTCCCGATAGGCGAAAGGCTTCGGGATGAAGAAAAGTATGAAGTACAGTTTACTGTTGGAAATTTATTTTGATCAGGCAATTTATTTCTTAAGGAGGCATTGGATTAAATGAGAAGATGTTTTTTACTTGCTGCCGGATTTTTCATGTTATTCACGTTTTCTGCTTACGCTCAGCAGAAAATAGCTTACATAGATATTAAGCAGGTTATCAGGGATTCAAAGGCCGGAAAGGCCGCCAATGCTTCTTTCCAGAAGGAGGTTGAAGCCCAAAGGACCGTAATAGAGCAGAAGAGAAAAGCTCTTGAAGATATGAGGCAAGATGTCATACAGAACGGAGCGGTGATGAGCGAAAGCAAAAGAAGAAACCTCGCTGAAACCATAGAGAAAAAACAGAAAGATCTGGACAGGACGAGAGAGGATATAAGGGTTGAACTTCAGAGGAAAGATCTCCAGTTGACCCAGAATGTTCTTCAGGATATAGAAGCTATAGTTAACAAAATAGGCCAAGAGGAAGGATTCGATATTATCGTCGAAAAAACCGAGGCAGGCATTCTCTTCGGCAGCTCAGCTACAGACATAACCAAGAAAATCATATCGGTTTACGACGCTTCCAGATAAATGAAGTTGGGTGTAGATGAAATAAAGGAACTTATTCCTCACAGAGAACCTTTTCTTTTCGTTGACTCTGTTTTGGAAATTGAAAAGGGCAAAAAGATTGCCGCCGAGAAGTTGTTTTCTCCAGAGGAATTTTTTTTCAAGGGTCATTTCCCTGGCAACCCTATAGTTCCAGGAGTAATAGTTACAGAAGCAATGGCCCAGGCAGGGGGAGTGCTTTTTAATTATTCTTTTCGAGAAGAACTGAAAAAAGAGGGTTTTGACAACGCCTATTTGATGGGTCTTGACCGCTGCCGGTTCAGAGCCCCGGTGGTTCCGGGCGACAAGGTGATTCTTGAAGTGGAACTGGTGAGAAGAAGATCGAGAATAATATTTTTTTCCGCAAAAGCTTCTGTGGATGGGAAAGAAGTGGCACAGGCAGAGATTTCCGCTTGCCTGGTATGATCCCCGGTAGGTTTTCTCACCCTTGGTTTTAGTAACTTCTTAATTTTTTTCTCTTGTTGATTGTTGACATTTCCGTTTATAGCAATATCATATAGCGTTTACTGTAAAAAGGGTTGTTTTACCCAAATTCCAAGTTGGTCAGACAAGTGAATCCAGAATTCATAAAAATAAAAAGCTGGCGTAGCTCAGGGGTAGAGCAGCTGATTTGTAATCAGCCGGTCGGGGGTTCGAATCCCTTCGCCAGCTCTCTGTTTAATGAATATGACGGGGAGGTGGCTGAGTGGACAAAAGCAGCAGACTGTAAATCTGCCGGCGAAAGCCTACGTAGGTTCGAATCCTGCCCTCCCCAAAGATTTCGCGCGGGAGTAGCTCAGTTGGCTAGAGCATCAGCCTTCCAAGCTGAGGGTCGCGGGTTCGAGTCCCGTCTCCCGCTCGTTTTTAGAAACGCCCACGTAGCTCAGTCGGTAGAGCACGTCCTTGGTAAGGACGAGGTCGGCGGTTCAAGTCCGCTCGTGGGCTTGATGATTGGCGGTTTGCAAAATATTAGAAAAGATCGGAGGTCACCAAGAGATGTCAAAGGCAAAGTTTGAGAGGGGGAAGCCGCATTTAAACATAGGGACGATAGGGCATGTGGATCATGGGAAGACGACGTTAACGGCGGCTATAACGAACATACTGTCAAAGCGGGGTCAGGCGGAGTATGTGGAGTTTGACAACATAGACAAGGCACCTGAGGAGAGGGAGAGGGGGATAACGATAAACATAGCGCACGTGGAGTATGAGACGGAAGGGCGGCACTATGCACACGTGGACTGTCCTGGGCATGCTGACTACGTAAAGAACATGATAACGGGGGCAGCGCAGATGGACGGGGCGGTGTTGGTGGTGAGTGCGCCGGATGGGCCGATGCCGCAGACGCGGGAGCACATATTGTTGGCGAGGCAGGTGGGGGTGCCGTACATAGTGGTGGCTCTGAACAAGGTGGACATGTTGGATGACGAGGAGTTGCTAGAGTTGGTGGAGTTGGAGATAAGGGAGTTATTGAGTGAGTATGGGTTTCCTGGGGATGACATACCGGTGGTGAAGGTAAGTGCGCTTAAGGCGATAGAGGGGGATACTGGGGCGGGGGAGCAGGTAGTGGAGTTAATGAGTGAGATAGACGGGTATGTACCGGAGCCAGAGAGGGACATGGACAAGCCGTTTTTGATGGCGATAGAGGATGTGTTCACGATATCTGGTAGGGGGACGGTGGTAACGGGGAGAGTGGAGAGGGGTAGGATAGTAGCGGGGAAGGAGATAGAGATAGTGGGTTTTAAAGACACGACAAAGACAGTGGCAACGAGTTTGGAGATGTTCCGCAAGATACTGGATGATGCGCAGGCGGGGGACAATGTGGGAGTATTGTTGAGGGGGATAGGGAAGGAGGAGGTAGAGAGGGGGCAGGTATTGAGTGCGCCTGGGAGCATAAAGCCTCACAGGAAGTTCAAGGCGGAGGTGTATGTGTTAAAGAAGGAGGAGGGGGGAAGGCACACGCCGTTTTTTCCTGGGTATAGGCCGCAGTTTTACTTGAGGACGACAGATGTAACGGGGTCTGTGATATTGCCTGAGGGGGTGGAGATGGTGATGCCAGGGGACAATGTGAGTATGGAAGTGGAGTTAATAGCGCCTGTTGCGATGGAGGAGCAGTTGCGTTTTGCGATAAGAGAGGGAGGAAGAACGGTAGGGGCGGGCGTAGTAACGGAAATCATTGAGTGATGAGTAGTTAGGGGGACTCTACAGGGCAGTAGCTCAATTGGTAGAGCAGCGGTCTCCAAAACCGCAGGTTGGGGGTTCGAGACCCTCCTGCCCTGCAGAAAAGCTGAGTTATGGAAAAATTTGATAGGATCAAAGTTGATACGACCAAGTATCTCAGCGGTGTTGCTACAGAGCTGAAAAGAATAACCTGGCCCGAGCGCAAGGACACGGTGAAATCAACCTTAGTGGTTGTTATTATTACCGCGTTTTTTGCACTCTTTTTTATGCTGGCCGATTACGTGTTCTCTTTTCTGTTTGGTCTTATATTGAGCTAAAAAACGAATCGGGAGCAGTTTTCGGATGCTGAGCAAGTGGTACATAGTACACGTAAATACCGGTTTTGAGGAAAGGGTTAAAACCCAGATAGAAAACGGGATAGAGAGCATGAACAATGAAAACCTTGCCATTGACGAGGTTTTTATTCCTACTGAGACAGTAGTTGAAACACAGAAAGGCGGGAGGAAGAGAACGTCTATCAGGAAATTCTTCCCCGGATATATAATGCTTAAAATGGAGCTTAACAAGGAAACCCTGGATTTTGTACGGGAGATACCGAAAGTCATAAGTTTCGTTGGGGGGCGCCCGGTTGATGGAAAGATAAACATTGATTCCATTCCCGAAGTTGACGAAGAAAAAGTTAATGAGATAAAGACAAGAGCAAAGGAGGGCACGCTCAAGCCCAAGCCGAGTGTCGCTTTTGAAAAAGGAGAACCCATAAGAGTTATAGAAGGTCCTTTTGCCAATTTCTCTGGAATTATAGAAGACGTAAAACCAGAAAAAGCCAGGGTGCAGGTACTGGTCAGCATTTTTGGCAGAACCACACCCATAGAGCTTGATTTTAATCAGGTGGAGAAAATTTAGATGAAGAAAATAAGCGGTTACATAAAGTTGCTGATTGAGGCGGGAAAGGCATCTCCCTCACCTCCGGTGGGTCCCGCGCTCGGACAAAGAGGCGTTAACATAATGGAATTCTGCAAGGCTTTTAACGCCCAGACATCTTCTACCGAAGGGCTTCTTCCGGTTACGGTTACCGTTTACTCGGACAGGTCTTTTGATCTTCAGATAAAAACTCCCCCTACTTCTTACCTGCTGAAAAAAGCTGCGGGCGTGGAGAAAGGTTCAGGAACCACTCCGAGGAGCAAAGCCGGCAGGATTACGGAGGACCAGGCAAGGGAAATAGCGCAAAGGAAGCTTGAGGATCTCAATACCGATGAGATTGATGCAGCCTTGATGGTTGTGCGTGGTACCGCGAGAAGCATGGGAATTGATATAGAAGGATAAAGTTTGGAGAGACTTCATGACAACCAGAGGAAAAAAATATATTGACGTAAGCGCCAAAGTAGATTCCCGCAAAGAGTACACGGTTGATGAGGCCATGGAGCTTGTTGCGCAGGCCCACTATGCGAAATTTGATGAAACGGTGGATATAGCCGTAAACCTTGGCATAGATCCCAGACATGCGAACCAGCAGATTCGTTCCGCAATCGTGTTGCCTCACGGTCTCGGGAAAAAAATGACGATCCTTGTGTTTGCAACAGATGACAAGGCAGTCGAGGCAAAAGAGGCCGGGGCCGATTATGTGGGTGTTGACGATATAGTGGAGAAAATTTCTAAGGAGAACTGGCTTGATTTTGACGTGGCCATAGCTACTCCTGACGTGATGTCAAAAGTTGGCAGACTGGGAAAAATTCTGGGGCCAAGAGGGCTGATGCCAAGTCCAAAGGTAGGTACCGTGACTTCAGATGTTGCCAACGTGGTCAAGGAATCGAAGGCTGGTCGTGTTGAAATCAGAAATGACAAAAGCGGGGTTATACATGCTCCTGTTGGAAAAGTCTCTTTCGGAAAACAGAACCTGAAAGAAAACTTCCTCGCATTTATGAGCTTTCTGATCAAAGAAAAACCTGTCGCTTCTAAGGGCGTTTTTTTGAAGAATGTCTCGGTGTCGGCAACCATGGGTCCCGGTATCGGAGTGAGTGTCACGGATATTAGAAATGAACTTAAAAGTATGGGAATCGCAGCGTGAACATGGCGCGAAACTAGATACGAGAAGAGAGAGACTATGCTCAGTAAAGCCGAAAAGCAGAAAGTAATTGATGACCTGGCATCCAGATTCCACTCCGTTTCTTCGGTGTTCGTTGTCGAATACCAAGGACTTAAGGTAAAGGAGATGGATGTCCTGAGGAAAAAACTTAGGCAGACCAATACGGAGTTCAGAGTTGTAAAGAACACTCTTTTGGAAAAAGCTTCACTAGGAACGGACATAGAGAAAATGAAAGATCTTTTCTCTGGTCCCGTAGCGATTGCTATTTGTGATGGAGAATCTTCCGCGGTAGCGAAGGTTTTTATTGATTACAGCGAGGATTTCCCGGAAATCAGGGTAAAGGGCGGGATATTCGAAGGAGAAGTAGTCGATATATCCAAAATAGAACAGATAGCAAAGCTTCCCTCAAAACAGGAGCTTGTCTCCGAGCTTGTGGGCCTGCTCAGTGCTCCGATGGGCAACCTTGTGGGAGTCTTGGAGCAGGCACGCTCAAATATTGTCAATGTATTAGAAGGTTTAAAAGAAAAGAAAACTAAATAAAAAGCTGTAGAATTGTTTTATCAAGGAGGAGTAGAAATGCCCGATATTAGTAGAACAGACGTTATCACCTATCTTGAACAAGCCAGCATGCTTGAGATATCCGAACTGATAGAGGAAATAAAGGAAAAGTTTGATGTTCAGGCCGCTGTGCCGCAAGTCGCTGTTGCCGCTGCCCCCGGTGCCGAAGCCGCTCCTGCGGCCGAAGAGCAGACCGAGTTTAATGTAATTCTCAGTTCTTTTGGAGACAAAAAAATACAGGTCATAAAAGCGGTAAGGGAAATTGCGGGTCTTGGGCTCAAGGAATCCAAGGAACTTGTTGAAGGAGCTCCAAAACCTGTAAAAGAGGGAGTTAGCAAAGATGAGGCTGAAGATATCAAGAAAAAGCTTGAAGACGCCGGGGCAACAGTTGAAGTTAACTGACCATAATTTTCTTCGGTTATTTTCACTTAAATTAAAAAACAAGGGGGTATGCGTTGAGCATAGAGAATATAGAGTCTCAGGAGTTAAGGAAAGATTTTTCGAAGATCCCCCAGGTTCTGGATATTCCCCACCTGCTTGATGTACAGATAAAATCGTACGAAGATTTTCTGCAGGCCGATATTCCTCCGGATGAGCGTTTGGACACCGGTCTTCACGGAGCTTTCAAGGCTGTTTTTCCTCTTGAGGACTATAACGGCAAGGCTTCTTTGGAATATCTCAGCTACAGGTTGGACGAACCTAAGTATAGTTTCGCCGAATGCAGACTTAAGGGCTATACCTACACTGCTCCTCTTTATGTAACTTTCCGTCTTATAATCTGGGACATTCCTGAGGGTGAAAAAAGACAGAAAGATACCGAAAGACAGTTCCGCGACATTAAAGAGCAAGAGATATACTTTGGGGAAGTACAGCTTATGACCCCCAGCGGTTCTTTTATAGTAAACGGAACCGAAAGAGTAATAGTAAACCAGCTCCACAGATCTCCCGGAGTGTTTTTTGATCGGGACAAAAACAAAAACCAGTTATCCGGAAAGGAAGGATCTTTTATAGCGAGAATCGTTCCCCAGAACGGTCGCTGGCTTGATTTTGAATATGATCTGAAGGATATGCTCCATGTCCGCATAGACAGAAAGAAAAAATTCCACGTCACAGTCCTTCTCAAAGCCATGGGTTATGATGCGCAGCAGATAATGGACTTTTTCTATCCTGTGGAGACTTTTCATATAGAACCTCAGGAACTCCGGAAAGAAGTAGCCGCGGAAGTTTTCGACGTAGGGAAGGAGGGCTTTAAAAAAGAAGCGACCACTGAAATAATCTCCTATCAGAAAGCGACTGTGGATATAAACCACCCGGAAACGGGTGAACTTATAGGCAGAAAGGGGAGAAGGCTAAAAAATCTTCTTCCGAGATTGGAGGAAGCCAACATGACTTCCATACCAGTTTCGGGTGAAGAGATAATGGAAAAACCCTCGGCCGAAGTGGTTTCCGACCCCGAAACAGGGGAAGTGATTCTAGATTTCAACGAGGAAGTAACGGAAGAAAAACTGGAGGAACTGCGCAGAGTCGGCAAAAAGAGCCTCAGAGTCTACTACATAGACAAGACCCTGTTTGTGAGTTCTCTTCGGACCACGCTTCGCTCAGACAAGGTGGATTCATGTGAGGAAGCCATAACTGAGATATACAAGAAATTCAGGCCTACGGACCCTCCTTCTGATGAAGTCGCGCGGACTTTTTTTGAAAACATGTTCTTCACTCAGGATGCGTACAGACTTTCGAAGGTAGGTCGGATCAAGATCAACTACAAGCTCAAGAGGAAGGGCGTGAGCGATGATCATCTTACTTTGGACAGAGAAGACATCCTTCTGACAGTGAAGTACCTGCTTGACTTGAAAGGTGGCAGGGGGTCTACCGACGACATAGACCATCTTGGCAACCGAAGGGTAAGAACTGTCGGGGAACTAATAGAGGACCGTTTCTATCACGGTCTTGAGAGGCTAGCCCGGTTCGTAAAGGAAAAAATGGGGTACCAGACCATAGAGAACCTCATGCCTAATGAAGTGCTCGTCCCGAAAACCGTTACATCAGTTCTCAAGGAGTTTTTCACCACGGGTCAGCTTTCCCAGTTTATGGATCAGACTAACCCTCTGTCGGAGATAACCCATAAAAGAAGGCTTAGCGCGCTTGGTCCGGGTGGTCTTACCAGAGAAAGAGCGGGGTTTGAGGTGAGGGATGTTCACTCTTCCCATTATGGAAGAATATGCCCTATAGAAACCCCCGAAGGTCCTAATATCGGACTTATATCCAGCTTGAGCACTTATGCAAAAATAGATGGATCCGGATTTATCCGGACTCCTTACAGGAAAGTGAAGGACGGGCGTGTTTCGGAAGAAATAGTTTATATGAATGCGCTTATGGAAGAGGATTACATTGTAGCCCAGGCAAACGCCCCTCTCGAAGATGACGGGTCTTTCGAACTGCCTTTTGTCTCCGCTAGGGGAAATGGCGAATTTATGATGGTTGAGAGGGAGAAGGTTGAGTTTATGGACGTATCCCCTTCGCAGCTTGTGTCAGTTTCGGCTTCTCTGATTCCCTTCCTTGAGCATGATGACGCGAACAGGGCCCTTATGGGTTCCAATATGCAGCGCCAGGCCGTGCCGCTGATAAGAAGTGTCTCACCGCTTGTGGGGACTGGTTTTGAAAGCAAGGTGGCCAAGGACTCCGGGGTTACGGTTGTCGCACGCAGAGATGGAGTAGTGGAGTCTGTAGATGCGGTTAGGATTGTAGTTAAGTCTACGGAAAGAAGCCGCGAAGGCGGAGTGGATATCTACAACCTGATAAAGTTCCACCGCTCAAACCAGAGTTCCTGCTGGAATCAGAACCCTATAGTTTGCCAAGGACAGAAGGTAAAGAAAGGGCAGGTAATAGCCGATGGATGTTCGACCGACCGTGGCGAACTCGCGCTCGGACAGAATATGGTTGTCGCTTTCATGCCATGGGGAGGATACAACTTTGAAGACGCAATCTTGATATCCGAGAGAGTTGTAAAGGACGACGCATTTACTTCAATCCATATTGAAGAGTTTGAGTGTACGGCAAGGGAGACAAAACTCGGGAGAGAAGATATAACCCGGGATATACCTAATGTGTCCGAAGAGTCGCTGAGAAATCTGGATGAAAGCGGAATAATAATGATAGGCGCCGAGGTCGAGCCAGGAGACATACTGGTTGGAAAAATTTCTCCAAAAGCCGAAACCCAGCTTTCTCCGGAGGAGAGGCTTTTAAGGGCGATTTTCGGAGATAAGGCCGGAGATGTCAAGGACTCATCCCTCAAGGTTTCTTCCGGGGTATACGGTACCGTGATAGACGTTGAAACTCTCGTGTCCCGCTCCGTAGATAAGGACGAGAGGAGTAAGGACATTGAGAACCAAGAAATCTCAAAATTGATGGAAGAGAGAGTAAATGAGGTAAGTATTCTCAGGCGGGATGCGGTTGACAGAGCAAAGCATATTGTTCTCGGCAAAACTTCACTTTCCAAAATAACAGTTAACAGAAAAACGATTCTTAAAAGCGGACAGGAAATCACCGAAGAGATTCTTGATGCTATTCCCTTAGAAAAGCTTGTTGATGTCAGGATAAAGGACTTTCCCGAAGCGGGTGAAGAACTGGCTGGAATAATTGGCAGAGTTCTCAAACGCGTTGATTACGTGACCGATGCTTATGAACAACGCATAGAAAAACTGAAAAAGCCCGATGAGTTGCCTCCCGGGGTGCTGAGAGTGGTAAAGGTCCGAATTGCGGTTAAAAGAAAGCTTCAGGTCGGTGACAAAATGGCGGGACGGCATGGCAACAAGGGTGTAGTATCGAAAATACTTCCACAAGAAGATATGCCTTACCTCTCTGATGGGAGGCCGGTTGATATGGTGCTTAATCCACTCGGCGTGCCTTCAAGGATGAATGTTGGCCAGATACTGGAGACCCATCTGGGATGGGGCGGGAGAGAACTGGGAAGGCAGCTTAATGAGTATGTTGAACAGGAATTCAACGACGAAGCCTTAAGAGAAAAGCTTCTGGCAATATACTCGGATTCTTCGCAGATGGGCAAGCTTGTTGAGTCGCTCGACGGAGAGGACCTTATTGAGTTGGTAAAAGAGGTTAAAGATGGAGTGCCTGTGAAATCCCCGGTTTTTGACGGCGCCCACGAGACTGAAATCGCGCGGATCCAGAAGCTTGCTGGCATCGACGAAGACGGAAAGACTATTCTTTTTGATGGTCAGACTGGCGAACCTTTTGATCAGAAAGTGTGCGTTGGAATAATGTACATGTTAAAGCTGCATCATCTTGTTGAAGAAAAAATTCATGCCAGGGCAATCGGACCTTATTCACTGGTAACGCAGCAACCCCTTGGTGGAAAGGCCCACTTCGGTGGACAGAGACTTGGAGAAATGGAGGTCTGGGCGCTTGAAGCTTACGGGGCCGCTTACACTCTTCAGGAATTTGTCACCATAAAATCAGACGACGTAGCGGGACGAACGAGGATATTCGACTCGATCGTAAGAGGCGATATGAATTTCGAACCAGGTCTTCCTGAATCCTTCAAAGTGTTGCGCAAGGAACTGCAGGCGTTGGGACTTGATGTGGATCTTATTGAGCAGGAAGCGGAGACTGAGCCGCTTTCGAAATATTAATTTGGAGGGAATCACATAATGGATATAGACTCGCTTTTTGAAAAGCCGAAAAACCCTTCTGATTACTCGACCATAAAAATTTCCATAGCTTCTCCGGAAAAAATCAGGTCATGGTCAAACGGAGAGATAAAAAAGCCTGAAACCATAAACTACAGGACCTTCAAACCCGAGAGAAACGGTCTTTTCTGTGCCAAAATATTCGGGCCTGTGAAAGATTACGAATGCACCTGCGGAAAATACAAAAGACTTAAGCACAGAGGAATAACGTGTGAGAAATGCGGCGTGGAAGTAATCTCCTCTAAAGTGAGAAGGGAGAGAATGGGTCATATAGAACTTGCTTCTCCCGTTGCGCACATATGGCTTCTTCGCAGTATTCCCAGCAGAATAGGAATGCTCCTTGACATGACGCTGAAGGACCTGGAAAGAGTGCTTTACTTCGAGGCTTACATCGTTATGGACCCGGGAGCCTCCGACCTCAAGTTCGCCCAAGTAATAACGGAAGATGAGTGCAGAGACGAGCGCGAGCGCTTCGGTTCTGAGTTTGTCGTCGGTATGGGGGCTGAGTCGGTGCGGGAGATGCTGAAAACCATAGATTTAAATGGGCTTTCTCAGGAACTCAGAATAAGCATGAAAGAGACCAAGTCTCCAATCAAAAAAGCCCGTATTGCGAAGAGGCTGAGGATATGTGAAGCGTTTCGCAAGTCCAAAAACCGTCCGGAATGGATGATTCTGACCACTATTCCTGTTCTGCCACCTGATCTCAGACCTCTTGTTCCCTTGATGGAGGACGGTTTGCCGCCTCTGATCTTAACGATCTCTACAGAAGAGTGATCAACAGAAACAACAGGCTGAGAAAACTCCTTGAGCTCGGCGCTCCAGACATAATAGTCAGAAATGAAAAGAGGATGCTGCAGGAGTCCGTCGACGCGCTTTTGGAGAACGGGAGAAGGGGAAGACCCGTTTTGGGCCACAATCACAGACCGCTTAAGAGCCTGAGTGACATAATAAAAGGTAAGCAAGGTAGGTTCAGACAAAATCTTCTGGGGAAAAGAGTTGATTACTCGGGTCGGTCGGTGATTACCGTAGGTCCGGACCTGCGTCTTCACCAATGTGGAATTCCCAAGCAGATGGCGCTTGAACTTTTCAGGCCCTTTATCTACCAGAAACTTGAAAGATGGGGCGAAGCGGCAACGATAAAGATAGCTAAGAAACTTCTTGACAGCGAAGCTCCGGTGGTGTGGGATGCCCTTGACGAGGTGATAAAGGAGCATCCGGTGCTTCTTAACAGGGCTCCGACTCTTCATCGTCTGAGCATACAGGCTTTCGAGCCGGTGCTTATTGAAGATAAAGCAATTCAGCTTCATCCTCTAGTATGCCCCGCCTACAACGCGGATTTTGACGGAGACCAGATGGCAGTTCACGTTCCGCTTTCAATCGAGGCTCAGACCGAATGCCGCTCGCTCGTTATGTCGACGAACAATATTCTTTCTCCCGCTCACGGAAAGCCGATAATACTTCCCACTCAGGATATAGTCCTGGGGCTTTACTATCTCACAAGGGATACAGCTTCGAATAAAAGTTCTGGGCCTGGCAGTGTTCTTTCAGTGCGTGAGGTGGTTTTTGCGTATGAACTGGGAAAGATCAGTTTGCATGACAGAGTAACCGTAAGTATTGAAGGGCAGAATTATCTGACGACCGTCGGAAGAGTATTGATGTATGAAGTTATTCCCGAAGGTGTGCCCTTTGAACTTATCAACAAGCCAATGACTAAAAGAGCTATAGAGGCCCTTGTGGATGAGTGTTTCAGGAAAACCGGAGGTAAAAGCACGGTTTTGCTTGCTGACAGTCTTAGGACTCTAGGATTTAAGTATTCGACAAAGTCTGGAGCTTCCATTTCAATCACGGACATGATTATTCCCGAGTCGAAGAAGGATCTTCTCGAAGATGCCCAGGCGGAAGTCTTAAAAGTCCAGAACCAGTATTCTCAGGGGCTGATAACCGACGGAGAGAGATACAACAAGGTAATAGATATCTGGGCAAAAACAAGCGATGAAGTTGCTCAGGCAATGATGAAAAAGATTTCTTCAGAGGAAGTAAAGACGGGCAAGAAGACTACGATTTCGGGACCGAGCTCCAACCCGATATACATGATGATTGATTCCGGGGCGAGAGGGAGTCAGACACAGGTAAGACAGCTTGCGGGCATGAGAGGGCTCATGGCGAAGCCTTCGGGAGAGATAATAGAAACTCCTATCACGTCCAATTTCCGTGAGGGGCTATCGGTGCTCCAGTATTTTATTTCTACCCACGGCGCGAGGAAGGGGCTTGCGGATACGGCCCTGAAAACGGCAAATGCCGGTTACCTGACGCGAAGGCTGATTGATGCCGCTCAGGATGTGATGATTGCCGAGCTTGACTGCGGTACCATAGAGGGAATTAAAGTCAGCGACTTGGTGGAAGGTGGAGAAATAATTGAAAAAGTGGGAGAGAGGGTTCTTGGAAGGGTGGTACTTGAAGATATAGAGGATCCCCAGACCGGAGAGATGATTGTTCACGCAAACGAGGAAGTTGACGAGGCCGCAGTTCTTAAGATGGATGAAGCCGGTATAAGCGAGGTGAGTATCCGCTCCGTTCTTACCTGTGAAACTAGAAGCGGTGTCTGCAGACTCTGCTATGGAAGGAACCTCTCAACTGGAAAGCTTGTGAATATGGGTGAAGCCATAGGTATTGTCGCGGCCCAGTCAATCGGGGAACCCGGAACTCAGCTTACAATGAGAACGTTCCATATAGGTGGTGCCGCGAGCCAGAGAGCGGCCGAGAGCACCCTTGAGAGTCAGCATGAGGGAGTAGTCAGATTCAAGAACATAAAGGCCGTCAAGGGACGCGATAACAAATTGGTTGTTATCAGCAGAAGCGGCGTGCTTTCAATTGAGGACAGCAAGGGGTATGAAAGGGAAAAATGTCCAGTTGTGCTTGGAGCCAGGCTTAACGTAAAGGAAGGGGAGAAGGTGAAAAAGGGGAAGATGCTTGCTGAGTGGGACCCTTACACAAACCCTATAATTTCTGAGGTTCCGGGCGTTGTAAAGTTCAGGGACCTTGAAGCCGGAGCTACCTACAAGGAACAGGTAGATGAAGTCACGGGCGTTCTCATGAGGGTGGTGGTTGAAACCAAAGATCTTGAAATGCATCCTACTCTTGATGTTGAGGTGAGAACCGAAGGGCTTGAACCGGAGGAGATCGAGTCTCTGCCCGCGGAGAAAAAAATACCTTACTCGCTTCCCGTAGGGGCAATAATAGAGGCCAGCGACAAGGATAATATAGAAGCTGGAGATGTGCTCGCGAAGATTCCACGAGCGACTTCGAAGACAAAAGACATTACCGGAGGTCTTCCCAGGGTTGCCGAGCTTTTTGAAGCCAGAGTGCCCAAGGATCCCGCGGTTGTAAGTGAAATCGACGGAATCATATCTTACGGAAAAGATGTAAAGGGTAAGAAGAGGGTTGTGGTAACTCCTGAGATGGGAGAGCCTAAAGAATATACGGTCCCCAGGGGAAAGCATATCTTGGTCAGGGAAGGAGAGTTCGTTTCTTCCGGTGACCAGCTTGTCGACGGTGCGGTTAATCCTCACGACATTCTGAATATCATGGGAGAAAAAGAGCTTGCCAACTATATGGTTAACGAAATTCAGGAAGTCTACAGACTTCAGGGTGTGAAGATTAACGACAAGCATATCGAGGTTATAGTCAAGCAGATGCTAAAAAGGGTAAAGATAAAAGATCCGGGCGACACCACCATGCTTGTCGGCGAAGCTATAGAGAAAAATGTCTTCTTTGAGGAAAACGAGAAGATCGTCGAAGAAGATGGAACCCCGGCAGCGGCCGAACCGCTTCTTCTGGGTATAACACGCGCCTCGCTTAGCACGCGTAGCTGGCTTTCCGCCGCGTCTTTTCAGGAAACAACCAGGGTTCTTACCGAGGCCTCCTGCGAGGGCAGGGAAGATGATCTCAGAGGGCTCAAGGAAAACGTTATCGTGGGCAGGTTGATTCCGGCTGGCACAGGCCTCCCCATGTACAGGGACATAAGCATAGAGACCGAAGCGCCGGAAATACCTGTACCCGTACCGGAAGTCGAAGAGAAGAGCGAAGACGTATTGCTGGAAAGCTGACATTTCCCCTGCGGTCTATTCTTTCTTTTGATCAGTAGCCATGGAAAAAAGCTACAACCCTGCCGAGGTTGAACGGAGAGTTTATGATTTCTGGATCTCATCGGGACTTCACAAATCCGAAATAAAAAACTCGGCTGAGGCCTTCTCAATTGTCATCCCCCCACCCAACGTAACGGGATCGCTGCATATAGGGCACGCTCTTAACAACACCATTCAGGACATTCTTGTCAGGTATAAGAGAATGAACGGTTTCGATGTTCTCTGGGTTCCGGGCACCGACCATGCGGGTATTGCTACCCAGATGATGGTTGAAAAAGATCTTGCCTCCGAAGGGCTCACGAAAAACGATTTGGGCAGGGAAAAATTCCTTGAAAGAATCTGGCAGTGGAAGGAGAACTCCGGCAGCCGAATAACGGAACAGTTAAAACGACTCGGAGCTCTTCCCGACTGGGAAATGGAGCGCTTCACCCTGGATGAAGGTCTTTCAGAAGCGGTGAGAAAAGTTTTTGTCGATCTCTACTCCCAGGGGCTTATTTACAAGGACAAAAGGCTTGTTAACTGGGATCCCAAGCTTCGTACGGCCATATCGGATCTGGAAGTGGAGCAAAGAGAGACTCAAGGGAACTACTGGTATATAAGATATCCGATAGAGGGAGAGGATGGCCTGTCTGTTACTGTAGCTACGACGCGTCCTGAGACCATGCTTGGAGACACTGCGGTTGCGGTTCATCCTGAAGACCCGAGATATGTTGATTTAGTGGGCAGAAATGCGATTTTGCCTCTTTCGGGAAGAAAGATCCCCGTAATAGCTGATGAGTACAGCGATCCGGAGAAGGGTACGGGAGCGGTAAAGATAACTCCGGGACATGATTTTAACGATTTTGAAGTCGGAAAGCGTAACGGTCTTGATGTATTAAACATTCTTGACGAGCGGGCTCATATAAGAGGTGATGTTCCGGAAAAATACATTGGGTTTGAGAGATTTGAGGCCAGAAAAGCCGTAATCCAGGATCTCGAAGAAGAAGGTTTCCTGGTAAAGATTGAGCAGACCGCCCACACGGTTCCCTACGGTGATCGCTCCGGGGTGATCGTGGAACCTTGGTTGACCGACCAGTGGTACGTAAACACGGAAGAACTTGCCGCTGAGGCCATTTCATATGTGGAACGAGGGGAAATACGTTTTTATCCGGAGTTCTGGGAAAGCACTTATTTTGAGTGGATGAAAAATATAGAGCCCTGGTGTATCTCGAGGCAGCTTTGGTGGGGTCACCGGATACCCGCATGGTATGGACCTGACGGGGAAATTTTCGTTGCTGTGAATGAACGCGAAGCTGCCGCTTCCGCAAAGAAGCATTATGGTGAAGAGGTAGAACTTGTCAGGGACCCGGATGTGCTGGATACCTGGTTTTCGTCTGGACTCTGGCCTTTCTCCACTCTTGGGTGGCCGGCGGATACAGAAGCGCTCAGGCATTACTATCCGACATCATGCTTGGTTACGGGGTTTGACATTATTTTCTTCTGGGTCGCAAGGATGATAATGCTGGGACTTAAATTCATGAAAGACGTGCCTTTCAGGGATGTTTATGTGCATGGCCTCATAAGGGATGCAAAAGGCCGTAAAATGAGCAAGACGACGGGCAACGTAATTGATCCTATTGACGTGATCGAAAAATACGGCACCGATGCGCTTCGTTTCTCACTTTCGGCGCTTGCCGCCCAAGGAAGGGATATCAAGCTTACCTTTCCCGTTATTGAGGGATACAGGAATTTCATGAATAAAATATGGAATGCTACAAGGTTTGTGTTTATGAATCTTGAGCCGGAGATGATTTGCGACTCTGACCTCGACACATCTTGTCTAAGTGTCCCTGACCGATGGATTCTCAGCAGGCTTAACTTAACCCTCGGCGAAATTGAGGGATTTACTCAAAACTACGAATTCGACAAGGCTTCCCAGGCCCTTTATCACTTCATATGGGATGATTACTGCGACTGGTATCTTGAAATATCCAAGTTTTCACTCTACGGAGAGAATGAGGAGTCAAAAAAAACCACTCTTAACGTGCTTGTGCGGGTGCTGCTCCGTTCCCTACGGGCGCTTCATCCTTTTGCACCCTATATTACGGAGGAAATATTTCGAATATTCAGGGAAAAGGGAATCAATCTGCCTGAAGAAGGTCTTGATCAAAACAGCATTCTTGATGCCAAATATCCAAAGCCGAACGAAAACGAGATATTTAAAGAAGAGTCAGAACAGGTTGAACTTGTAAAAAGCATTGTAACTGGAATAAGAAATCTGCGGGCTATTGTGGGAATTCATCCCTCGGAGAAAGTATCAGTTCATCTTAATTCCGAAAACAGCGAGACAGGGAATGTTTTAAGAGAAAATCTTGAGATTATTCTGGGCATGGCTTCTCTTGGGGATTGTGTTATTTGCGGAGGGGGTCTTCAGGGCAAGACGGTCTCGGAAGTTGCTTCAGGAGTAGAAATAATTATGCCGGTTGAGAACCTGCTTGATCTCGAGAAGGAAATTTCCAGATTGAGCAAGGACTTGGCAAAAGTTTCACAGGAACTTAAAAAAACCGAAGGCAAGCTTGCAAACAGAGATTTCATCAAACGCGCTCCCGAAGATATTGTGGAAAAGGAGAAGGGAAAGCTGGATGAATTTCAAAGCCACAAGAAAAAGCTTGAGGAGATTCTCGAAAAACTTTCGGCTGTATAGCCGGAATTTCTGATTTCAGTGCGGTTTGGGGAAACTAAAAAAGGTCCATCTGCTGATGCGATACTTTCTCGTCTGTTATTTCCACCGGATAATCCCCGTTAAAACAGGCAAAACAGTAATTTGATCTTCCGTCAGAAGGATTGCTGCCGTTTGTGACAGCCTTTGTTATTCCTTCCTGACTGAGATACCCCAAAGTATCTGAGGTTATGTAGTCCTTTATTTTTTCCACTTCAAGAGAATGCGCTATGAGTTCTTCTTTGAGGGGAGTATCTATACCGTAGTAGCATGAAAATTTCATCGGAGGAGAGCTTATTCTCATGTGAACTTCCTTGGCTCCTGCATCACGTATCATCTTAACAATTTTTCGGCTTGTAGTTCCCCTTACTATGGAATCGTCAACCACTACTACTTTTTTCCCGTTTATAACCTCTTTTATCACGCTGAGTTTCAGTTTTACTCCGAAGTTTCGTATCGACTGCTGGGGCTGAATGAAGGTTCTTCCTATGTAATGGCTTCTAAGGAACCCTGTTTCAAAGGGGATTCCCATCTGCTCGGCGTATCCCATGGCAGCCGGCGTTCCTGAATCGGGAACGGCTACGACAATGTCTGCGTCGGCCGGAGACTCGATTGCGAGCTGGCGGCCCATGTTTTTTCTCATCTGATAGATGTTTTTTCCCTGGAGGAAAGAATCGGGTCTCGAAAAATATATGTTCTCAAATACGCAGTATTTGTGCTGTTTTTTCGGAAGGGGCTTGAATGACCTGATTCCTTTCTCGTTTATGAACACTATTTCCCCGGGTTCTATCTCTCTTATATAGTCGGCTCCTATTAGCTCGAAAGCACATGATTCAGAGGCCACTACGTAAGAATTATCAATCTTTCCGAGAACAAGAGGTCTGAATCCATGGGGATCGCGTGCGGCTACTATTCCTTTAGGGGTAAGAAACAAAAGACAATAGGCTCCTTTGCACTCGGTGAGAGCTTCTATGATTCTTCCCAGAAAGGTTTTCTCTTTCGATCTTGCTATGAGGTGTACGATTACCTCGGTATCTGTTGTTGACTGGAATATGGAACCTTCTTTCTCGAGTGTGTGTCTCAGCATTCTTGCGTTTGTAAGGTTGCCGTTGTGCCCAACCGCAAGCTCCCCTTTTTCGTAGTTCATGATCAGAGGCTGAGTGTTTTTATTGTTGCTTGAGCCTGTTGTGGAATACCTTACGTGGCCGATTGCTGTAGTGCCTTGAAGCTTCGATATGGACTCTTCATCAAAAACTTCGGTTACGAGTCCCATTTCCCGATGAGAGTAAAGCTTCTCACCGTCAGTTGACACTATGCCAGCGCTTTCCTGACCTCTGTGTTGGAGAGAGTAGAGGCCGAGATAGGTAAAGTTGGCGGCGGCTGGATGATCATATATTCCAAAGACTCCGCACTCTTCGCGTAGCTTTGCCATTTTCACCCCTCTGAGACCGAAAGGCTTCTCCGAAAGCCCATAGACCATGCATCGTGAACTGCTGAGATTTTCATGTCGATCAAATCTTCAATGCAGAACCTGTCGTTATCAACGACTACTCCGGCACGCAACGCAGAAACGCCGTAATCACTCGCCATCTCTTTTATTTTTCCCCAGTTGTTTCCGCTTATGCTAGCTATTACTCTGGATTGCGTTTCGGAGAAAAGAAACAGGTCGCTTCTAAGAGAGCCTTCATTTATGTCGGGCGCTTTTACCGCGACCCCCCTTGTGCTGTCTGGACTAAAGCAGCATTCTGCGAGCGCTACAGCAAAGCCGCCCTCAGATATATCATGTGCCGATTTAAGTATACTTTGATTGGCGCATGCAATCAACATCTCGGCAAGCTTTTTCTCCTTATCAAGATCAATTGAAGGTGGTTCCCCGTCAATTAAGCCGTGTTGGATTTTGAGGTACTCACTTCCTCCTATATCTTCTTCTATCGCCCCTCCGAGCAATATCACCAGATCTCCAGCATCTCGAAACCAGGAATTGACGATTTTTGCTGTATCTTTTATCAGACCCACCATCGCCACGGTCGGGGTAGGAAATATGGCGACGCCCTCGGTTTCGTTATAAAGACTGACGTTGCCGCTTACAACCGGCGTCTTGAATGTTCTTGCTGCTTCTGACAGACCTTCAACACTCTCTTGAAATTGCCACATTATCTCGGGGTTTTCAGGATTTCCAAAATTAAGACAATCGGTTATTGCAAGGGGAGAAGCGCCGCAGCAGGCAAGATTTCTGACACTTTCCGCAACGGCTATTTTACTTCCTTTACGGGGATTTAAATAACAGTATCTAGAATTCACATTAGATGTCATTGCGATTCCTTTCTGCGTTCCCTTGAGCCTTATTATCGCGGAATCCGCCCCTGGTCCCAAAACGGTGTCGGTTCTTACCATGTGGTCATACTGCTCGTAAACCCATTTCTTGCTCGATACAGTCGGAGAAGACAGAATTTCGAGGAAAGCTGTCTGAATGTCTTCAGGCTCAGGGAGATTCTCCTGATCCAGCCTCTTTATTCTCTTCAGGTAGGAGGGTCTTTTTACGGGTCTTTTGTAAGTCGGAGCGGCCGAGGTTATAAGACTTACGGGCAGATCCGCAACTGTGGTTTCTTCTTCCACAATGGTCAGTCTTCCCGAATCGGTCACCTTGCCGATAATCGAAAAATCAAGGTTCCACTTCCTGAAAATATCCCGGGCCGTGTTTTCCTTGCCCTTTTCCAGGACTACGAGCATTCTTTCCTGCGATTCAGAAAGCATTACTTCATAAGGAGTCATTTTTTCTTCTCGTCTGGGAACTCTTTGAATTTCAATTTCGAGCCCGGTTCCCGCACGATCGGCCATTTCTGTTGAAGAGGATGTAAGTCCTGCTGCTCCCATGTCCTGTATGCCGACAACACAATCAGTCTTAAACAGCTCCAAGCAGGCTTCAAGAAGAAGTTTTTCCGTAAACGGATCTCCGACCTGCACCGCGGGCCTTTTTTCCTCGGTTTCCTCAGTGAAGGTGTCCGAGGCCATGATGGCTCCCTGTATTCCGTCTCTTCCGGTCTTTGATCCGACGTATATTACGGGATTGCCCTTGCCTGAGGCGTATCCGCGGAAGATATTATCTTTTTTTGTTACTCCAAGAGCGAAGGCGTTTACCAGAGGGTTTCCATTGTAGCAGTCATCAAAGTATATCTCCCCTCCTATTGTGGGAATACCCATGCAGTTTCCATAACCCGCTATTCCCGACACGACTCCCTCAACCAGGAATTTTGTCTTCTGAAGACCCGGGTCACCAAAGCGGAGGGAGTTTAAAAGCGCTACGGGTCTTGCTCCCATTGTGAATATGTCCCTGAGTATCCCGCCGACCCCCGTGGCAGCCCCCTGATAGGGTTCTATGAAGGAGGGATGGTTGTGGCTTTCCATTTTAAAAACGACGCAGTCGCCGTCCCCTATGTCCACCACTCCAGCGTTTTCTCCAGGGCCCTGTATGACCTGCGCTCCGGTTGTGGGAAACTTCCGGAGGTGAACCTTGGAGCTTTTGTAGGAGCAATGCTCAGACCACATGGCGCCGAGGATTCCGATTTCTGTTGAGTTGGGTTCCCTGCCCAGGGTCTCGACTATCTTTCCGTACTCGCTTTCGGTGAGGCCGTGGTCAAGGGCGAACTTAAGAGATGCTTTATTCATTTGTCCTCCGGGGGGTCGATGAACTTTATGATCTTGGGTATGTCCATGTCCCTGAAAAGGTATCTCTTCACCTTTCTTGTAGTCGTTTTAGGCAGTTCCGCTCTTGAGACCGCGAAATGACTGATTCGTTTATGGGGTTCAAGACGGCGGTTAAGTGAGCTTATCTCGCTTTTGAGAATATCCCATGTGCTCTCGTCATCTCTTTTTTGCGCCGCGCGGCCGAGTTTTTTAGAAATCCCCTCTGTCTGCGGAAATATCACGGCCTGTATCCTTTCATCATCCGGGCTGAATACGACTGCTTCTTCGACTGTTTCAAGCGGGGTGAGCTTTTCCTCGATTTCCTCGGGAGAAATGTTTTTTCCTCCCCGCGTTACGATAACTGATTTTTTCCTTCCCGTTATGTATAAGTAGCCCTCGTCGTCAAAATAGCCGAGGTCGCCGGTTCTGAGCCAGCCGTCATCAGAGAGTATTTCCCTTGTGGCCCCAAGGTTTTTATAGTAACCCCGCATTACATTCGCGCCCCTGGCGCATATCTCCCCGATTCCTTCTGCGTCCATATCCCTTATCTCTACCTCGCAGTTTTCAAGCACCATGCCGCCGCTTGTGTTTTTCGGCGCTGAAAAAGGATTTGCGGATATTACCGCCGATGTCTCGCTCATCCCGTATCCCTGAAGAAGGGGGAATCCGTATTTTTCAAGTCCTGCGGAAGCCGCCTCGGATAAGGCGGCCCCGCCGCTTACTATGAGTCTCAGGCGATCAAGTCCCATCCGTTTTTTCGCCATCCTCCCGAAAAGCCAGGAGGGAAGGGCCCTTGTGAAGAAATTTCCCGCCTTTGCCTGCTCGATTCTCCCGAGCAGCCTCTCGAGTATCAGGGGAGTGTTTAGCCACACTGTGGGTCTTGCAGCCTTCAGGTCAGAGAGCATCTCGTTCGGTTTTATGCTTCTTGCGAAAAACACTCTCTGCCCGCAGTAAAAAGACAGAAGTATTCCGCCTATTCTCTCATACACGTGGTGGATGGGCAATATGGAAAAGGCCGTGTCTGTATCTGTTATTGGGAAAGCGTTATAAAGCGTTTTGAGGTTGGACATTATGTTTTTATGGGAGAGCATTACCCCCTTGGGGTTGCCGGTGGTTCCCGAGGTGAAGACTATGTCGGCTATGTCTTGCGGTTCTGCTCTCTCAGGCGGCGCGGCCTTCTCCGCTTCCATGCGAGCATCAAGAGCTTCCTCCATCGGTATTAGGTGCTCGACGGTTTCTGCGCTGCCAAGTGCTTTTGCAAACGGTGCAGAGGCGATAAGGAACCTTGAATCTGAAAGTGCTAGAACCTGCTTTGTGTGCTCTGTTTTCGCTCTTGCGTCAAGGGGGACGGCTATGGCCCCCGCCCATATTGCCGCGAAGTAAGAGATTGCCCACTGGGGGCTGTTTTCTCCTACTATTGCGATGTGTTCTCCTTTCTTAAGATCGAGGGACCTCAGGCGGACCGAGAGCCCGGTGAAAAGAGAGAAGACTTCACTGAATGTAAGGGAGCTTACTGACAGATCCTTTTTTCTTACGGAATAGGCGACCTTGTCCGCGTAGAGGGTGGACTTTTTCTCGAGCATCTGCTGTATGGTGGCTGACTCTGCTCCCTTCCTTATGGAGGGCAGTCTTTTTTCCGTCCGGGCAAGTCTTTTCATGGAAACGGTGTTTTCCTAGAGTATTTCCCTTAGTTCCCTCAGGTCTTTTATAGTGAATTCCGCTTCTTCTCCACCGGACTGTTCCTTTCTTTTTACCCACACGCAATCAATTCCGAATTCCGAAGATCCCGTTATGTCAGCTTCGGGATTGTCCCCTATGAAGATGGCGTTTTGTGGGCTCTCAGCAAGTCCGGCGAGAGCAGATTCAAATATCTTCCTGTGAGGTTTTCTCCAGCCTACTTCTTCTGATATCACTACATCTTCAAAGAAATCCGCGATCCCGAACTTTCCGAGCAGTTCCCTCACTGTGGGAGCGTGATCGAAATTCGAAACCAGGGAAAGCCTGTATCCTTTTTCCTTAAGGTAGGAAAGAACTTCCGTGTGGTGCTTGGGGTATACGACGGCTCCGCAGAGACTTTGCATGTGTGAGCGTACAAACCTGTCAGGCAGGTCTTCATCTCCCTTTATGCCTGTTTTCTCAAGGAATATCTCAAACCTTTTTCTATTCGGATATTCTTTTAAATCCTTTTTCCTGAGATCAAGAAGTTCTGTGTAGCTTTCAACAAAAGGCGTGTAGAAGTCCTGAAATTCCATCCCTCCAAGACTTGATTGCATTTGAGTGAAGACGTGCTCTGCGGTTGAGTTGCGGATTTCTCCGTTAATCGTCACTTCGGGCAAAAGGGAAGGCTCGAACATGACAAGCGTGTCGAAAAGATCAAAAAACACCGCTGAATACTTTTTCATCAGATTTTGTGCTTGTATTACCCAAGCGATCTTTCAAAAATGACTTCTATTATCTTGTCGTGAAGTCCGAGCGGTTCAGTGATCCTGTAGCTTACATGGGGAAAGCTCCGCGCGGCTTCAGCCACCATTCTGGGTATGTCTGACTTTGAGTGCCTTCCCGGTACGAGAAAGTAGGGGTGTACGGTTATGTCCGTCGCCCCGGCCTCTGCGCACTTGCTGAAAGCCTCTTCTATTGAGGGTTCGCAAAGCTCCATGTGGGAGTGCTCAACTATATCAAACGGGGAGCTGGAGTAAGCCCTCACTCTTTCGGCCACCTGCTCAAGAAGGGCGTTTGCCTCTTTCACAGTGCTTCCGTGATCAACCAGTATAAGAGCCTTCATCGCTCAGTCGCTCTCCGAGTGGAGCTTTATGGTTTCAAGCACTATTTCCGCCGACCTTCGGAATTCATCGATCACAAGATACTCGTTTACGGTGTGAAGCTCGTACATTCCGGTGCCCAGGTTTACGCACTCGATTCCCTTTTCATTTATGTAGTTTGCGTCGCACCCTCCGCCGCTTGTGTGAAGTTCTATGTCGTGGCGAAGGTTCTCCGTGGCCTTGAGTACAAGTTTCGTCACTGTTGCCTGCGCAGAGACGTTCATTACGGGATAAATACGTTTTATATCGACTTCGGCGCGGGCAAAGAGCCGCTCTCCGTCAAGGAGAAGCTCTCTGCTTTTAGACGCTTCCACAAAGCAGTCGCGCATGTGCTGTATCTGGGCGTCCAGTTTTTCCGGGTCGTGACTTCTCGCTTCGGCTTTTACTTCAACCAGTCCCGGAACTATATTGATAGCCGATCCCCCGTTTATCTTTCCTATGTTCGCCGTTGTCTCGTGGTCTATTCTTCCAAGCTTCATTCTGGAGATCGCGTCGCTTAAGATTTCAACCGCGCTTATTCCGTTCTCAGGGCAGAGACCTGAATGCGCCTCAACGCCGTGTATCTTCACGTCCATTATGTCCGAGCATGGGCATCTCAGAACAAGTCTTTGCGGAGTGCTGCTGTCAAGAACTATTCCGTAGGGGCTTTTAAAACTTGAGCCATCAAGAAACTTTGCTCCCAGAAGGCCGACCTCTTCGCAGATCGTAAAAGCGACCTCTATGTCCGAGTGGGGAATATTATTTTCTCTCAGAGTGCGCAGCACCTCGACTATTATGGAGACGCCGCTTTTATCGTCGCTTCCGAGTATTGTAGTGCCGTCGCTTCTCATGACGCCGTCCTCCACTCTCGGCTTTATTCCCTCTCCCGGGCTTACGGTATCCATGTGAGAGCAGAGAAAAAAGGGTGAAACATTTTTTTTCGTTCCAGGAACCCTTACTATCAGGTTTCCCGTATCCGCACCAATCTTCTCTCCTACATCGTCATAGAAACATTCGGCGCCGAGATCTTTCACCTCTTCTTCAAGCCTTGCGGCTACGTTTTTTTCCCTTCTTGACGGACTGTCTATCCGTATGATATCCATCAGGTGTTCGGTCATTCTTTGTGGATTTATCATGAATCGGTTTGCTCCCTTAACTGAGTGTAACTCCACCCATTAGAATTGCCGATCAGAGGAGTAGCTCAAGTTCCACAACCACGGCAATTTCCGAGAAAATCTAACTGACTGGAACAGCTATTCACAGCGCAGATGAGCAAGTAGATATTTTCGGTTAAGTTACGAAGGCTTTCTTATACCAACGGGCGTATGGAAAGACTGGGAAATTTTAGAAAACCAGAAGGGACTGGACAATGGAAAACACCTTGAGTTTGAATCTGACAATTCCGAAGGAACGCATTGCCGAATTCTGTCGAGCCAACAAGATATCCGGACTTGCAATTTTCGGGTCTGCTTTACGAGAAGACTTTGGGCCAGACAGCGACAAATTGACAGCAGTCAGCCTTTTTATTACGATAGATATTAATGAACGGTTTTAATGCTATGAAGTATATTGGGGAACTCAGGGAAGCCGGAGTTCCTGAAGGGCAGGCCGAAGCACATCTTCGCATTCTGCACGAAATCGTTGAATCCAATCTGGCAACAAAGCGTGACATCAAAGAACTCGAGCAGAAAATGGAGTTTAACATCAAAGAACTCGAGCAGAAAATGGAGTTTAACATCAAAGAACTCGAGCAGAAAATGGAGCTTAACATCAAAGAACTTGAGCAGAAAATGGAGCTTAAGATCAACGAAGTTAAGCGTGACATCAAAGAACTTGAGCAGAGAATGACCATAAAGCTTGGAGCTTTAATTGTGGTAACTATTGGAATTCTTGTGGCTCTCTCCAACCTCCAGATCATCTGAAACTTTCAAGCATATTGTCAACCGGTCTTTACCACGGAGTTAACCAGGCAGTGGGCTCAAGTGGAAGTGAAACTATTCCCTTTCCTTATCCCTGCCTCTCTTTTGACCTTGAAGCCAAACAGGGAAGCAGCGGGCTAAACGCCTTTGCGGCAATACGTTCGGACACTGGGGAGTTCATACGCTTTCGCGATGGAGACCTGAAGACCGCACTTGAACACCTTGATGACTTAGCCCGGGGGACATCGTTTCTTCTCGGGCACAATCTGATCGGTTTTGATCTTCCCCATCTGAAAGCCATAAAACCCAACCTTCGCCTGCTTGAGTTTCCCCCAATCGACACACTCTGGCTAAGTCCTCTCGCTTTTCCCGAAAACCCCTATCACAAACTCGTAAAACACTATAAGGACGCGGGCCTTGAGCGAGCCCAGATAAGCGACCCTGAGCTTGACGCAAAGATAACGCTTAAACTTTTCACAGACGAAATCTCGGCGCTTAAGAAATCCTCCCCCGATCTGCTCTCGGCCTGGCACTGGCTTACAGGCTCAGATAAGAAGATGCGGGGTTTCGATGCGTTTTTTTCTTGCCTGAGAGGCTCAGGACGCCCCTCGGGGGATGATGCCCGCGGGGCGATAGGAAGGTTTCTTAAAGGCAGGGCATGTACTACCCAGGCAGACGCCATTATGAAGGATATTTCCCGGCTTGGCTGGTCTTTTTCCTACGCTCTCGCCTGGCTTTCCGTGTCGGGAGGAAACTCCGTCATGCCGCCATGGGTGCGCCATCAGTTCCCCGAGGCCGGCAGGGTAGTGCGCCTGTTAAGGGATACTGCCTGCGGCAACTCCGTCTGCGACTGGTGCGCGCAGAGGCACGACGCACGCAAGGAACTTTCGCGCTGGTTCGGTTTTTCCGATTTCCGCGAGAAACCTGCCTGCGAAAACGGCACATCCATGCAGCGGGCGATAGTTGAGAAAAGCATGGCCGGAAGCCATGTTCTCGGCATCATGCCCACGGGCACCGGAAAGTCTCTTTGCTACCAGATTCCCGCTCTTTCCCGCTATTATAAAACGGGAGCTCTTACCGTGGTTATCTCGCCCCTTGTCGCCCTCATGGCTGATCAGGTGGAGGGACTCTCAGCGAAGGGAATAGACTCGTGCGTGACCGTAAACGGACTTCTTTCCATGCCCGAGCGGGCCGAGGCACTTGAACAGGTGAGGCTCGGCGGCGCGAGCATGCTGATCATTTCGCCCGAGCAGCTTCGAAGCCGCTCCATAAAACGAGTGCTTGATCAGCGGGAGATCGGATCATGGGTGATAGACGAGGCTCACTGCCTCTCGAAGTGGGGACATGACTTCCGCCCTGATTATCGTTACCTGGGACGTTTCATCCGCGAGAAGGCAAACAGGGAGCAGAGCCCGGTTCCGTCCCTGCTCTGCCTCACGGCCACTGCAAAGCCTGACGTTATAGACGAGATTACTGACTATTTCCGAGACAAGCTTGGAATTCACCTTGATGTTTTTAACGGAGGCACACATCGTCCCAACCTTAAGTTCAATGTCATTCCGACTACTGAAGCAAAAAAATTCTCTGATATACACCTGATAATCGGACAATGTCTTCCGGCGGATGAGCCTGGAGGCGCGATTGTTTACTGCGCCACGCGAGCGCAGAGCGAAGAGGTTGCCCGATTTCTCGCCGACAAGCAGATACCCACCGGTTACTTTCACGCGGGACTGACCCCTGAAACCAAAAAAAATACCCAGCAGAGCTTTATCAGGGGAGACCTGCGGGTTATAGCTGCCACAAACGCGTTTGGAATGGGGATTGACAAGCCCGACGTGAGGCTTGTGGTTCATGCCGACATGCCGGGTTCGCTCGAGAACTATCTGCAGGAAGCGGGAAGGGCCGGACGGGACGGGGGCTCTGCGCACTGCGTCATGCTCTACGTGCCTGAAGATGCTGAGAGACAGTTCGGAATGTCGGCGCGTTCAAAGCTTAAAAGAAGAGAAATTCACGGCATTCTCAGGGCGCTTCGAAGGCTTGACCGCAAAAAGCTCCTCGGAGGTGAGGTTATCGCCACTGCGGGCGAGATACTGCTTGAGGATGAAGATAACGAGTTCACAAAAGATTCCGCTACTGATGACACAAGGGTCAGGACCGCGATATCCTGGCTTGAGGATGCTGTGTTGCTCACAAGGGAAGAGAACCTGGTTCAGGTCTTTCCATCGTCTCTTCAGATGAACTCTCTTGAAGAAATCTCAAGTGTATTGCAGAAAAAATCTGTCCCCCAGGCCTACCAGCAAAAGCTTCTTTCCATCATAAGGGCGATAATGAACTCGAACAAGGATGAAGGAGTTTCCACCGACCAGCTCATGTACGTATCGGGTCTTCCTGCCGAAGCAGTGGCTTCAGCCATGCATCACCTTGAGAACCTGGGCATAGCAAGCAACGATATCGCTCTTACCGCCTTTGTTCACTCGGGAGTGCAGCATTCTTCCCGGAGAAGGTTTGAGCAGGCCGCCGGGCTTGAAAACGCACTGATAAGCTACATGCGCCAGACGGAACCCGATATCAAAAAGGGGGAGAAATTCACGCTGCCTCTGCGCTCTGCTTCACAGAGGCTGAGTGAACAGGGACTTGAGGGCCCCCTGCCGCAACGGGTGCTTGGCCTTCTTCGCTGCATCGCCCGGGATGGCAGGGGTGATGATGCTGATCCCGGCAGCATTTACGTGCGGAGCCGGAACAGGGATACGGTGAGAGTTGCTCTTCAGAGGGAATGGCACGCTCTTGAGAAAACGGCCGATCTCAGGCGCGAAGCGGCGGCGCTCCTTCTTGAGCATTTGCTTGGACTTCTACCTGCGAAAACACGCGGTGTGGATCTTATGGTGGATACAACCATGGGGGAGCTTTTAAACGCGATCAGATCCGATCTTGCTCTTAAAAGCCGGATAAAAGACCCGGTAAAACTGCTTAACAGGGCCCTTCTTTGGCTCCACGACCAGGAAATTATCCGTCTTAACAAGGGACTCGCTGTATTCCGAACGGCCATGACTCTTAACCTTGAAAAGGTGAACAGGGGTTTTGCAAATGTTGATTACGAACCCCTGGCTTTATATTACAGGGGACGGGTTCAGCAGATACATATAATGGCCGAGTTCGCACGCAGGGGACTTTCCGATATGCCTCGTGCCATGGAGCTGGTTGGTGACTACTTTGAATTAAGCCAGGATGATTTCCTGGATCGCTGGCTTCCGGATCGTAAAAAAGAGCTTAAACGGGAGACCTCTCCCGAGTCGTGGCGTGCGATAGTGGAGAGCCTTAACAGCCCACCTCAGCAGCGCATCGTGGCGGATGGGCGGGAGCAGACAAACGTGCTTGTGCTTGCGGGTCCGGGTTCGGGGAAAACCCGGGTTTTAGTGCACCGCATCGCATATCTTCTGCGCGTAAAAAGAGAGAACCCTGGAAGTATCATGGCTCTTGCGTATAACCGCCACGCCGCTTCCGATATACGACGCAGGCTGAGGGAACTTGTCGGTGATGATGCCCGCGGGGTTTCAGTGTTTACCTGTCACGCTCTTGCCATGCGTCTTGTCGGAGCCAGTCTTGCTGAAAGAACGGAGACCGCGGAGGGGGATTTCTTCAGGGGCGTGCTGCTTCGGGCGACAGCCCTTCTTCAAGGGGAGGGGGCGCCTCCTGAGGAGTCGGATGAGCAGAGAGAGCGGCTGCTTGCCGGTTTCCGCTGGATACTTGTTGATGAATATCAGGACATAGGCAGTGAAGAATATGAACTTATCTCGGCTCTTGCGGGGCGAACGAAGAAGCACCCGGATGACAAGCTCACATTGTTCGCCGTGGGCGACGATGATCAGAATATCTACGCTTTTAAGGGGACTTCAGTCAAATTCATCAGGCGTTTTGAGAAGGATTACAAGTCCCGACCGTTTTTTCTTACGGAGAACTACCGCTCTACCCACAACATTATCGCTGCTGCAAACGCAGTGATCGCTCCGGCGCGGGATCGCATGAAGGTGGATCACCCCATCGGTATCAACCAGGCGCGCTCAAAAGATCCGGGTGGCGGTGAGTGGGAAAAGCTTGATCCGGTGGCAAAGGGGAAGGTTCAGGTTATTCCAGCTGGAGAGGACATCTATTCCCAGGCCGTTATCGCTATGGCTGAGCTAAGACGCCTTGAAGGTCTCTCTGATAGTTGGGACTGGTCGCGTTGCGCCGTGATAGCGCGTGAGTGGAAAAATCTTGAGCCCGTGCGTACTTTATGCGAAACTGAGGGAATCCCGGCGCACATGGGCAATGAAGACCCTCCGGGCTTCTGGCGTCTTCGTGAAACCCAGGCGCTTGTTCTGTGGCTGCGTGAACAAAACACTGTGACTGTCACTGATATAGACAACTGGCTCAAAACGCAGAAAACCGGCCACTGGAACGATCTGCTCCGCGAAGCAGCGGGGGAATACGCAGAAGAAAGCGGCGAGGCGGAAATTCCCGTAAGTCATTTTGTCGAATGGCTTGCCGAATGGGGAAGGGAGATACGTCGCCGCCAGCGGGGACTGCTTTTTGTGACCGCCCACGGAGCCAAAGGGCTTGAATTTGATCACGTGGTCATCCTTGACGGCGGATGGGATCAGCCTCCAAGCAATGCGGATGAAGACCGAAGACTCTACTATGTGGCCATGACGCGGGCGAGAAAGACAGTGGCGCTCATGCGTTTTGGAAGGTCAAGCCGGCTGCAGGATGCCCTGCGTGGGAATCTTTCGGTAATGGAGCGCGAGGCGGTCGCGTTGCCGGGCGAACATGATGAGAAGCTAAGAGTGCGCCGCATAAGACCCACACTCAAGGAAGTGCATATTGGTTTTGCCGGGTATAAACCCGCCACCCACCCACTGCATCGCTCTATCTCTTCGCTTTGTTGCGGAGACCGCCTTGAAACACGGGTTGTTAACGAACGCTGGGAGCTGCTTGACGGCTCGGGGGTGGTTGTGGGGCAGCTTGCCAGAAAGTTTCAGCCGCCCGAGGGGATGCGCTGCGTTGGGGCGGCGGTTTTCGCTATTGTGGTAAGAGATCGCGATGCCTCTGATCCTGAATACAGAAAAAATATGCGTTGTGAGCAGTGGGAAGTGATTGTGCCTGAGCTTGTGTTTGAGCCGCAGTGACTGCTCGGATGTCCTGAGGGAACGGGATTCAGACAGTTCCGTTTTTGGTTTCGAGGGCTCTTGTATGTAGAATTATCCGCCTATCGAAATGCAGCTTTCCCGGCCGTGTTTTGAAATCTCGATTAACGGGGAGATAAAATGGAATTTTCTCTTGTAAAAGACAATATTGCGGACATTGTGTCTGACTCTTTGGTTTTGCCATGCTATGAAGAATCAAAACTTCCCGCCGCGGTTAGGAAAATTGACCGCGCGCTCGGAGGGTTTCTCTCGGATAAGGCGAAGCTGTCTGACTTTAAAGGCGCTTTCGGAAAAACGGTTGTTGTCGATACGCCTGGTGATTTTAATACGAAAACAGTTGTCCTCCTTGGGCTTGGGAAAAAAGAGAATTTCGGGGCGCTTGAGGCTTTTCGCGCCGCTAACATCACGGTTGCGAGAACAGGGCAGCGGTCCCGCACCGTTTGCGTTGATTTCTCCAGTGTGGACAGGGAACTTCTCAAAGTTTTTCTCGAAGGCATGGCATGCGGCACATATGAGTACGGGAAATTCAAATCCTCGGGAAAAAAGAAAAACCGGATAGAAAAAGCATCTATAGCTTCAAGAAAAATCTCTGCTGATTATTTCAATACTCAGGCCGCCCATGCGGGCGCTATCTCAAGGAGCGTGGCATTTTCAAGGGACCTTGTGAATGACCCGCCGAACATGCTTACTCCCTCGATTCTCGCTGAGTACGCCCTTTCTATTTCCGAAGAGTCAGAACACATAGACTGCAGAATCCTTGATAAAGAGGAAATAAGACAGATGGGGATGGGAGGGCTCTCCGCGGTTTCGTTCGGAAGCAGCGAACCCCCGAGATTCATCCATCTCTCCTATACCTCTCCCAAAAAGTCCAGAAAGAAAGTCGCGATTGTCGGCAAGGGGATAACCTTTGATTCGGGAGGCCTCTGCCTTAAGCCTGCCGACAGCATGAGAACGATGAAAATGGATATGGCGGGTGCAGCGGTTGTGCTCGGCACTATGAAGGCGATTGGGGAACTTACCCCTGGAGTCAATGTTCACGGCATTGTTCCGGCTACTGAAAACATGACCGGAGCTTCTGCCTATAAACCCGATGACGTGGTGACTGCTCTTAACGGCAAGACCATAGAAATTATAAACACCGACGCGGAGGGCAGGGTGGCTCTTTCCGACGCGCTTAGTTACGCGGTCCGCCTTGGGGTTTCCGAAATAGTGGATCTCGCGACGCTTACCGGCGCGTGCATAGTCGCTCTCGGGCTTCACAACGCCGGGGTCATGGGCAACAGTCCCAATCTTGTGAAATCAATTCTCAATTCAGCCAGCGGCGTGGGTGAGAAGATGTGGGAACTGCCTCTTGACACAGAGTTAAGAGAGGAGATAAGAAGCCGCGTGGCTGACGTCAAAAATGTCGGAAGCAGGTGGGGCGGGGCGATAACAGCGGCACTTTTCCTTGAGAATTTCGTTTCGGATGTTCCCTGGGTTCATATAGACATAGCGGGTCCTTCCTACATGGAGAAAACCTCTGAGTGGTATCAGTACGGAGCTACCGGTTTTGGCGTAAGGACGATAGTTAACTACCTTATGGAAAGATAGCCTCTCGGGCAGATTGCTGCCCTTGTTTGATATTCAAGAGGACAGATATGCTGACGCTTTGCGATGATCCGATTTCCGGCAATGCCTACAAGGTACTGTTGATTCTTCACCGCCTTCCCTGGCAACTTTTTCAGGCTTTATAAGTACGGCGGTTGATGCCTTTGAGAGATGATGCCCAATGGGTGGAGTACCCTGCTTCAAAGCACTTTTCTCTCGGGCTGTTTTCTGGAGTGTCCGCGCTGCCGCCGCCTCTCGCCTGCGTCTGTATGGCTCCATTGCAACTCATTCTCGTCTGTCACGCCCTGCACCATTGGGTTCCTTATCCGCGAAGATCAATGTCTTTCGATGGGGCAATGACTTCGGTCCCCTCGGTGTTTTTTAGGGTAGTTGTCGCCAATAATAACATGACGCGCCCTGATTTTCACCTCCTCTGAAGTCATTTTCCAGTCTCATAATCATAGTTTCTATCAAGATCAGTTTTGTCCTTGTCTTTGATCAGGGTTAAGCCACACTTCCTCTACCGGTAACCAGTTCCGCGTCTGCCGAGACCAGCGAATCGGGTTCTTTCTCTTCGCCTCCTTGTATACCTTGTCCCGTTTGGACAATATCTCTTTGTCCAGACCCTCATGACGCTGAGAAGGGGTTACAAACTTGATTCCGCTGTGCAGATGAATCTCGTTGTACCAGCCAACAAAACCTTCCACCCACCGACGAGCTTCCACAATATCCTCAAAGGGGCGCTGGGGATAATACGGCACGTATTTCAAAGTCCGGAACAATGATTCCGAATACGCATTATCGCTGCTTACCCCCGGACGGCTTGTGGATCGAATCACTCCAAGCTTCTGCAAGGTCGCAAGCAGCGTAGCTCCCTTCATTGCCCCTCCATTGTCGGAGTGCAGAGTGACCTGATCCCGTTTCACTCCCTCCCTGATACAGATGTCCGTCATCATGTCTGCGGCGAACTCGCTTGTCTCCCTTCGGTGCACCTGCCATCCCATGATCTTCCTGCTGTATATGTCCATTACCATGTACAGGTAAAAGAACATCCCCCCAACCGTGGTGGGCAGATAAGTTATGTCCCAGCTGTAGATCTGGTCAGGACCCCCCGCAAGCAGACCACGGGGCTTGCTTGTGGTTCTGGGTTTTGAGCGGTGGCGATGGGACAGTTGTCCCTTCTTCTTGAGTACATTGTAAAACGTGGACTCACTGGCCAGATACTGGCCGGAATCGGCCAGCAGAGGCACTATTTTCGAGGGGGGAAGGTCTGCATACCTGGGACTGTTGGCAACCCTCAGTATTTTTTCCTCTTCCTCCTCGCTAAGCTTGTTTGCAGGCTCATGGCGGGCGTCTTGACGCCCGTCATGGGTATTGTCCGGCTTTTGCCACCGCTGATAAGTCCTGGGGCTTATTCCCATCATCTCACACGCAGCGCCCAGACGCGCTCCCGAGGTAACGGCCTCTTTTATAGAAACAATTATCTGTTTGCGTTCATTCTCCACAGTCAATCGTCCTCGTCTGTTCCCCATATCTGTTCGGCTTTTTTTTTAAGCACGAGCAGGGCCGCGGCTTCGGCCAGAGCCTTTTCCTTTCGGTGAAGCTCCTTTTTAAGGGATTTGTTTTCCTTTTGAAGCTGCTTTAGCTGAGCAGAGTTTGCAGGTCTGCGCGATACTGACATTGACTTGAGCATATCGGCTTTCCACTGCTTCACATGATGGGGATAAATGCCGTGTTCTCTGCAATGAGCGCTTATCTGCTCTTCGTCCATGGACTCACAGGCGGTAACAATCCTGAGTTTCTGTTCCGGGTCCCATTGCTGGGGAGTTTTTTCCTTTGACATATTCACCTCCGCCAAGGATTGGTTTTCAAATCTGGCAACCCACCTTCGCAGAGTAGAATAATCTATGCCGCAGCTCTGTGCCACGGAATTGAAAGAAACACCGGGGTCTCGGCTGAGGACCTTCTCCACAGCCTGTCCCTTGAGACGGTCGCAGTAGCTTCCAAACGTCCCGATCGTGCGGTATTGGGTGTCGGGAGAGTTTGCGTTATCTGCCGGGTTCTCCGTGACAATAGTCGGCAGGTCGCGCAGCACATACCACTCGTCAAGCACAATCCCGTTGGTCAAGGGAATCAGGTTGTATGTGTTTATCAGGGGGTTGTTGTTCCCCGATATAGCGTTTGTGTACAGCCGCATGGTGAGGCCATCCGGTGTCTGATTTCAGCCCCCAAGTAACGCCAGCAGGATGTTCAAAACTATCGACAAAACGCCCTGCCCGATCAGGAAGTTTGCAGATTTTCACTGTCCGCCAGCCAGGGCCCGACATTGGCAATATGGTCGAAACGGCCCGAAAATCGCCGCCTGATTCATTCTGCGCAATTTTGGGGATTTTCGCTTGTGATGGGGTGTCATGACGGGATGGCGCGTCCCTGCGCCTCGGTGATTGGTGTCGTAGGTTCCCGTTATCGGCAGAGGTCCGCATTGGCCGGATAAGAGACTTCAAATCCATATCCTACACCTAACTCCGATGCGGTCGGGACAAATGACTCTATCGTCGTTGGCAGGGAGTTCTCCAGCGGGGTTGTGCAGTTATCAAGCCATTTTCCAGTCAATTGATACTCAAGGGTAGGGTCGCTGGTCAGTTTACCAATGTCCTGTGGAGTGACCTTGTTCAGTTCATGCAGCACATAATCACCATCCTGCACAATTCCATTGACAGCCGGTATCCATGCGGGGATATCCGACCGAAGAAGGTTGTTGCCCGCCGTGTAGGTGAAGTTTACAGTCAACACTAGGCCATCCGGCGTTTTCCACCATCGGTCGTAGTCACCCTCATCATCCGTCACCATGATTGGCTTGGAAATACTCACAATCCACTTGCCGTCTATCTTTTCCAAGTCGAACCACGACACATCATCTTCTTCGATAATGGGTAAGCTAGTGTTGTCGTGCGTTGTCGGTTGCGTGTTTGGTGGCGTTGGCGGAATCTTCGGCACATGCTTTACTGGAAAACAATGGTCAGGCAGCCACACATCCGCATCAACATTCGCCCGCACAATGTAATCGGCATGGGTCTTGTCACGATTTGCAGGTGCGCGGTCAATCCATTTGGACGGAGCCACTTCTCCGCATGTCGGATTAGTAAAATCATGCCATGCGCCACCAGTTCCAAGACTCCAATTGCCAGGCCATGCTACTTCGTCTTCAAGCATACGCCACCAGGAGCGGTCTCGTATTTCGTCCGTTTCAGTTCGCCATATAGTTGAGCCTGATACCCCATCGGAATATCTAAATTTCAAGGAGTCAACGATACTGAAATCATCTTCGACAACGTTGTTGTCTCGTATGCGAATTTTGCCACGATAAATGAACTCAATGATACCGTCATCGTTGCTCGCATCATCGTCGTCGCCGTCATCCGCAGGATTCAATATCGTGATATTTGGCGGAGTAGGGTCGCTGTTGATATCAGGAGTGCATCGCCAGCGTCCGTATTTGACGGATAAGCCCTCAAGAAAAAGAAACTCAAAATAACCGTCAAACCCACCTAACGCTATCGGACCATTATTCCAGTGTTCGTTCCCGCTCCAATAGTCGTAGTTCACACAAAGCTCCTCGCTTAGTACATTACTTCTGTTCGTCTCAAAATGAAGAATCAACTCAGCTTCCCAATGGTCATCTTCACTGATGCGATACTCTGTTCCTGGATTAGGGTTCGGAGTCGCATCGTGCACATACACTCGAAAGGTTGTGAACCTTACCGGGTCAGATTGCGCTGGCATCGGAGTTTCTTCCGCATTCAGAGGTTGCGGCGTATCTTCCGGCTCCACAGTATCCTCAATGTTCAATGGCTCAGGCTCAGGCTCTTGCACTTCGACCTGCTCATTCAACGTCTCAGTTTCAAGACATTGCAGCGCATCAACTACGGGATCCCATCGACCATTCGACCATCTGTCCGCCATTTCCTGCGCCTCGGCTGGTGTCATCACCGTGGAATCATTGGCCGTACCGGAGAATGTCTGCAAGACCCGCAGCCAGCGCTCGACGTGGGCTGAACCGTGCCACGTTTCCTCGGAGTATCCCTTCACGTCGGCTTGCAATTCCGGCGAAACGCAGGACTGCGACGCATCATCGGCTTCAAGACCCCCGGGCTTAGGTTTAGCCAAGCACTCCATCGCCGCGACAACATCATCGAAGCGGTTGAGATTCCAACCATTGGCCTTTCGGTTTGCAAGGATAGACTTAGCCTCGGATAACGGCATCGCGTTTGACTGTTCCGTGAGTGCATTCTTGATTCGCACCCACCTGTCAGTAGGCTTGATTTCTATCTTCGCTTCAACATGGTCCAGAAGGTCCTCCGACACACATTCCGCCTGTGCTTGTGCCTCGGCGGCAAAACCCAGAAACAGCGGCAGGCAGAGCAACACCGCAAGCAGGCCGCACCACAGATTGCTGGCAGAAGATGTATGAGGACTGCGCGGGGAAGAAGGCTTACGGGTTTTTGGTCCCGGGCCAGAGGAAGATGTTAATCTGGAAGCTGAAAGCGGCGATGCGTCTTGAACGCGCTCATTTGCGAGGGGGACTTCCTGTGTTTTATCAAGCCTGAATTTTATGTATAGAGCGAATTTCTTTTTTTAAGATTCCTCCTTGATTTTCTCTCACGATTTCAGTTCAGTTTGATTTCCCCTCAAGCCGCGGCATCATGCCAGGGTTTCTTGAACTCCTTGTCGAACAGTTCCCTTTTTTTCATAAGAACGCGGACTACGGACAAAATACGATCGCATACAGTACGGGCAGACCTGAAGTGACCATGGCCCTTTGCCCGAAGCGCTTTGTATTTGGCCATGCTTACCGGGTCACGTCTGGCGGCAGTTCCGCCCAGGACGTGAAACGCATCACAGAGGCTTCTGCATACTGCTTTTCTCCTGACGACCTGCTTTGTCCTTCCTGATTGTCTCGTTATTGGAGCTGTACCTCCAAAACATCGAAGTGCCTCGAAGTCCCGCCGTAGCAGAAGTTCCCAGGCCTCGCCAATAATCGTTGCGAGCACTACAGGTCCTACGCCCGGAACAGACTGGAGTATCTCAATATCTGTTGGCCCTTCACTGTCGGTTTTGAGCTTTGAATCCAAGGTCTCAATTTCCTTGTTGATAGATGCCTCAGTTTCCTTGATCTGACGCTCAAGCAGCTCAAGCAGTTCAACAATAGATCCCAAGCGGTTGACGCAGCCATTCCTGGTTGCGACGCTTACGTTTATTTTCTCAGCGCGCAGTATGCGCAGTACTTCCTCAGCATCAATACGCCTCACTTTATGGCGTTTAAGAAGGTTCTGTACTGTTGAGGTTCTTTTTCCTTTTACCGAGTCGGGGCAAGGAGCAAGTTTCCATAATTCCAGGTGCCATAACCTAACTCTATCGTCGAGCAGTCCTGCGAGGGGAAGAGTCCTGCGAACTGGGTAATATCTCCAGATCTGTTCGCGGAACTGGTTTATAAGCCGGGTGCGTTGTTCAACGAGTTCGGCTCTTTTTCTGTTGAGTTCTCGTATGAACATTACCTCGGTCCCTTGGGGTTCAATGAGGTGGAAGTGATGGCTGTCGGTGCGAAGCGCCGAGGCCAGCACCAAAGCGTCTTTCCTGTCATCCTTAGCTCCAGAGGGAGAGAATCTGTCCCTGAATCTGTCGAGTTGCTTGGGGTTTATTGAACAAACACAGAAGTTTTGCTCAATGAGACTTTCCACAACGGGGCCGTGATTTACCTCTATAGCCACGGATATATTGCAGACCTCAGAGTCTGAGATTTCTCTTATCCACTGGGCCATTTCAAAAAGGCCGCGTCCTGAGTGTTCGAAGCTTGCTTCCCCGATGATCGAGCCCTGATGATCGATAACGCAGACCTGATGGAAGTTCCTGCTCCAGTCAATGCCTGCAAAAAATAGAGTTTCCTGATTCTTCATGTAATTTAATACCTCCTATGGATTCGGGTTTGTCGTGATGTTTGTCTGGTCCAGTACCGGTGCTCATAGGCACAAACTTCCTGTTGGGCATATATCACGGCGTCTGACCGAGGCGCTGGTCCCCCTCAGGTGCTCTTTGGCGCAGGGGGTAGTAGGCTGCTCTCGGTCAGGCAACCCGTGATATAAATACACCTGATTTTTTCAGTTTGATCCGCGAGTTATGCTGCGAGATTCTTGCAGTGCCTGCCGCAATGTCTGTCTGGCCCAGTACCGGTGCTCATAGGCACAAACTTCCTGTTGGACATATCACATCACGTCGTTTGATCGATGTCTTGGTCACTGTGTTACTCGTAACATGCAAGACTTTTTTCGGTCAAAAAACCTGCAAATCAATCTGATTTACTTTTTGTTTTTTTAGCTTGATTTAAGCTTTAGGAATAGTACTGGGGGGGGGGGTAACGGTCTTATTTACGCGGCAAAAATGCAGCGAGTCTGCACCGCTTGCAACGGGTGTGTACTCGGCTTGGCTGATAGTATGGTCATGTTGGCTCATTTTCATTGTCAATTCCTCCTCAGTACTCTTTATTCTCTCATATGTAACATAACTGTACAAAATTTCAGACAATTTTCAAATAGAAGAATTTGCGCTTTTAGGTGTTGAGGTTTCCGAGCGCGAGCCCAACTGACAAGGCATCCCCTGTCAATCAGACATTCCGCAAGTAACTTTTTACAATCTCAAAATGTTTCAGTATTGTTTTCCCGTTGACGATATTGACTTTCTGAAGTGGTTGTAACGATCGTTTGATTTTAATTGTCGTTCAGCAACAAGCATTGTGATCACGAGATAGGTCTCAAATCCAGGGAGGCATTATCATGGCGAGCATTACAATTCGCAATCTCGACGACGACGTAAAAACTCAACTTCGCATTCGGGCTTCTGCAAGTGGCCATTCAGTAGAGGAGGAAGTACGCCTGATCTTGCTCAAGGCCGTCAAACGAGAGCCAACCCCCGAAAACCTCGCTAGTGCCATTCGTAGACGTTTTGCACCACTTGGAGGCGTGGAATTAGAAATCCCCCCGTCAGCCAATACGCGAACCAATCTCATTCAAGTGAGGTAGGGGCGATAATTGTGTTAGATACCAACCGCATTCTTCCCTTCAACGGTAATGTGGCACGCGCCTATGCTGAGATTGCGTCTAGCGGTAGTTTACTGTGAGGGGATTTGGCAATCAACAGCTGTATTGTAACAGAGTGATTTGATTGAATTACATAGAAGGGAAGTGTATTACCTACCAGAGGTCAGAATTTCATCCAATCGCAGCTTTTCAGCTAAAACTTCCTGCGTTCTGCTCCTCTTGGGAATAATAGTAGCTGTCCTCTGAGGACCCTTTGCCCCCTGGGTCGGATAAAGTATCTCAAACTGCATTATTCCACTTAACTCCTCAAGCAACTTCTCCATCGAAAGATCCTTCCAGAACTTTGCCGACTCTGTGTACAGATGCTGCAATATCGAGACCCCCAGCATACAGTAAAAAGCATGAACCCTTATCTTGCTGTCAGTCCAGTGATACATCGGATTCCAGCTGACCCACTGCCCATTCTTAAGACCTCGAAACACCCTCTCTATTTTCTGCTGACCGTCATAAGCCTCTATTACCTGCTCCTCACTCCACCCAACACGATTGCTCATAAGCACTGTGCGCCCAAAACGCTTGTCCATAAGCCCCATAAGCCCTTCACAGTCCATAGAGAAGTTAAGCCTCCACACACCGTTGCTCCGTTCAAGCTCCCAGTTCACAATATCCGAGACAAACTGAGCCTGAAGATAACGAGATACTCGATTGCGTATCCCTTCCTCCGTATATCTCGCTTCGGGCCTGCTCAACTCCCTGTTTAACTTTCTCATGGATTCCATGGCCTTTGTAGCGGAATTAACAACGCTCTGCATCTGCTCTGCCGCAAAACAAGACGAATACCTCAGAACCAGCAGGTATTCCCTTCCATGACATAACTCCCTGCAAGACTCAGCGCTCACCCCCGGATGAGCAAACCCCAGAGGCTTGAGCTTATCTACGGACATCTCTCTGAACTCCTTTGGAGCCTGTTTCCACGGCAATGCGCTTATCCACCCCAGACCCTTGTCCTCAAGCATTTGTGTATTCACCACCGAAGCCGATCCCTTGTCCATTACCAAAGTCACATTCTCTCGCTCAATGCCATGTGTATCCAGCATAAGCACAAGCCTGTCTGCAAGCCCCGGCAACACACTGCTGTCGTTCAGATTCCCCGGATACACCTTATGACACAGACTCAGCCCCGCCTGCCCGTCCATCACGTAACTTAATCCCACCTGGCGAAGATCATGACGCTTCTGTTTGTTACGTCCCCGCTTCGCAAGCTCGCTGCGCTCATTGAATGTGGCCATCCATGTGTGAAAGTTGGAAGTGTCATAGGCAAGCACGTAGCGGCTCAGCAGATTCCTCTCCCTCCACGCCCCGAGCAACGCTGATTGAGCATGTTCAAGCTCATCGTTTCCCTCTTGCTGTTTGATGCGGTCAAAAGCGTCCCAGAATGCCTGGGAAGTGAAGCGCTTGGAATCAAAGCCCAGATGTCTGCTGAGAATGCAGTCTGTGTACCATTGCTCAACCCGGGTTTTGGGTCCCGGGTCACAGATTCTGTGTATTGCGGCAACAATCAGATAGTGAGCTATGGAGGGGCCTGATCTGGGTTGTGGCCATATGGATTGCAGAGCTTCTACGACACCGCAGCGTTGCGCGCAGAGCCATAGAGCTGCGGGAAGGCCGAATTCAACAGTTCTTGCTTGGTTGGGAAGTGGAGCGCCTTTTTCAAGAACCATGGATTCAACTGCTTCTGCGGTGCCGAGGTAGGTTTGTTTCGTAATACGGGGTTTTCCGTTAACGCGGGAGGAGTGTACGACGTAGTAGTAGCGTTTATTGCCTTTCTTTTTGTGAATGATGGATGCCATATTAGGTAATACTATAATAGATAATATTATATATAAGTCAAGAGTAGAAGATAAATAAAATACAGAATAATAACATACAATAGGGTAATACTTAACAAAGACACAAAAAACCATTGCATATCAAGGGGTTGTATCACACTCTAGACAGGATTAATTCGCTTCGCAGTAAACTACCGCTAGCCGCCGAGCTGCCGGTCGACCAGTTGCGGAGTTTGATTGTCAGATTGCAGCGATTGCCTATTCCTGCAGTATGGCGATTGCAACCCGGAATATCCGTGATTTTGAGAGTATGGGAATCAACATCCTGAATCCTTGGGAAGACGTATAGCTGGCAGGGGGAAGGGGTAAGGAACAACCCGATCTGCTCCCATGTTATTTCCAATCTGCCTTGTCAGTGTGAACAATGCTGAATTACAGGGGCCGTTCAGGAAATATAATCAAGCCAGTGGCTGAATTTTGCGTCTTCTCCCTTTATCACGTCAAAATACCTTTTCTGGAGAGTCTTGGTTATTTCCCCGGGTTTTCCTGAACCTATTTTCTTGCCGTCAACTTCCCTGATGGGAGTCACTTCAGCCGCGGTTCCGGTGAAAAAGGCTTCATCCGCTATATAAAGTTCGTCTCTTGTGAAACGCTGCTCTCTCACTGCAATGCCTTCGTCATCTGCCAGTTCCAAAACGCATTTCCTGGTTATGCCTTCAAGTATCGAAGTGAGGGGAGGGGTTTTGAGAATTCCGTTTCTGACGATAAAGATATTCTCCCCGCTTCCCTCGGCGACGTAGCCTTCTGAGTCAAGCAGTATTCCCTCATCAAAGCCGAGATCCGCCGCTTCCTGCCTGGCCATAACCGAGTTTACGTAATTTCCGCATATCTTGGCCTTGGTCATAAAGGAGTTCACATGCATTCTCGTGTAGGAAGATATTTTCGCCCTGATTCCGTTTGCAATTGCGTCATCGCCGAGATAGGTCCCCCATGGCCATACCGCTATAGCCACGTTTATGGGGTTATTTCCGGGAAGTATTCCTTTCCCTCCGTCCCCGATAAAAACTATGGGTCTTATATAGGCTTCATCAAGTTTGTTTTCACGCAGAAGATCAACCACGGCGTCACAGAGGGTCTGGATATCGTATGGAATCTGTATGCCTGCCACATGCGCCGAAGCGTAAAGTCTCTCAATATGCTCGGTGAGTTTTAATACGGCTGATTTTCCGTTAGAGCATTTGTAGGCCCTTATGCCTTCGAATGCGCCCAGACCGTAGTGCAGGGTGTGGGTGAGCACGTGCACGTTTGCCTCATTCCAAGGCACTGTTTTTCCGTTAAACCAGATTCTGGATTGATCGTCTGACATAGGCTGTTACCGCGATTTGGGGAAAGAAAAGTTCGCAAACATTATTATTATTCCCCTTTTCATTGTCAAGCTTGATTAAGGATTGGATGGTGATTACAGATTGGATGTGAATTCCCGGAGATTTTTGCCCGAGTGCGCGTCTCTACTTGGTGGATAGGACGAGAGATCCAGAACGGGAAATGCGTTTCTTTTACCGGGGTCTTGGATGCTCTTTGATTATTGCACCCATTTCCCGTGAAAATTTCGACCTTGGAATAACAAGATCCACTCCCTTTTCCCTGAATTTATCGGCAAGTTCGCGTTCCACGTGTGGCAAATATCCTATGCAGAAGACCTTGCCGTGTTTTTGGGAGTTCTTTAGCTCGGCAAATACCTTCTCGACGTCAATTTTTCTTGAGGCAAGGTCAATAATCACAAGGTCAATGGTTTTTCCTTCGATTTTGTCCTGAAGTTCCTCACCGCTTTTTATCTTTACTGTAGCGATATCAAGGTTTTTGGCAGTGTTTTCGATTTTTGACGAGAAGAACATGTCGTCAGCAACTATGCAGATTGTTTTTCGCGAGATTCTCATTGCGTGAAATAAAGATTGGCGGATTCCAATCCGGCTTCGTGGTAATCACCTATGGCAGTGATTGTCTTTGCCCGAAATCGCGGAAAATCACACCGTGGAGAACGACGGGTTCTCAGTTCCAGTCAATCTTATCCTGTAAACATCTTTTCTCTGTCCGACGGCAATGACAGCTATAACGAGCTCCTTATCCAACTTGAAGCAAAGAAGCCTGTAACCATTAACCCTGAACTTGTAGTAGTTCCTCTTGGGGCCTGATAGACGGGAAAGATAGGAATCGGGGTCAACCGACAGTTTTTCCCTTATAGCCTTGGCGATATTTTTCTTGATATTTCTCGGCAGCTTAGAGAACTGTTTTTCGGCTTTATCCATAAACTTCACTTTCAACATAAGTCTAAAGGTCGTGTTTCTTTTCTATTTCAGAAAAAGGAATCAACTTTTTTCCAGAAGCAATGAATTCCCTGTAAGATCTGTCGGCTTCTTCATAGTCTTCGATGTCTTCAAGCTTGCTCATCAAAAACAACTCCAGGCCCTTTTTTATATAATAGCTCTTTGACCTTTCCTCCGCCCTTGAGATTCTGCTGAGCATTTCACCGAGTTCCGCGGAAATTTGCGCCGATATGCTGACCGTATTGCGACGGTCGGATCCAATCTCCTTAGCCATATTAGTTACCCCCTGCAACTGAATATAGTGAATTTTAACAGTTTTTACAATTTTTTATAGATTCTATTGATTTTAGGAACCCTGAATAAAGTCGAATACCTATGGCGTGGGTTATAATAGGGATTAAAAAACCGTAAGGAGAATAAAATGAAAGCTACTTTGATTGCTTTTCTGGTGGCGATGATATTCGGGATTAACCCGATTTTTGAAAAACTGAGTCTGAAGGATGCATCTCCGCTTTCGGTGATCACGATAAGGTTTGTTTTCACGGCGTTGTGTCTGGTGTTTCTGGTATTGGCGACGGGCAGGTTTTCCCAGGTGATTGATGTCGACGGCCGTACTCTTTTCTGGATACTTCTTTCGGGACTGCTCGGAGGATTGATCGGTCTGTTTCTTTACTTCACTGCCCTTCAGGCTTCGGACACGTCAAAAATTGTTGCGATAATAGCCACTTTTCCCATGTTTACGGTTATATACGCCTATCTCTTTCTGGGAGAGTCACCAGGGCCGATGAGAATTGCCGGAGTGGGATTCATTGTTGTCGGTTCGATACTGATTGAGTGGAATCTGCTTGCGGGCAGGTGAAGCTACATGTCAAGAGACTCTATGTAATCTCTTAATTCTTCCGCCATGTCGGGATGTCCGTGTGTTGATGCCGCCGCGATACCCTTTTCATATGCCTCTTTTGCCTGCTCCTCCATCCCGAGCTCGGTGTAGCAGTGGCCGAGTATTCTGTAAGCCGCTCCCTCGTCGTCTTTGAGACGGAGGTAGGCGTTTATGGACTCTATGGTTTCTTCGTAACGTTCAAGCTTGAAATATTCGTTCGCAAGACTGTAGTGAACAAGAGGGTTCCCGGGATTTTTCTCAAGCAGTTCTTTGAATTTTTCGATTTTTTGCTCTGACATTTTTACCGTGTCTCCGATTCTCAGGGATTCAAGTTTATCTCTTTTTCCCCTTTTATGGTGAAATTCTCAAAACGGAAAACCCCCATGAAATTTCTTATGACCGACTGAACAACATCGTCCATCTCAACATTCTTGCCGTTTCCAAGCCAGTTTCCCATGGAAGTTATCCTGACCTCCGTTATACCGCAGGAGAGGATCAGGTCGAAATAATCAAGGTTCGTGCTGACGTTCAGTGCAAACCCATGATAGGTCACCCATTTTCTTATGGCTATTCCTATGGATGCTATCTTGCTTCTTTTTACCCATACTCCCGTTACCCCGTCTATTCTTCTGCCCTCGATATCAAAGTCACCCAGGGTGTTTATGATCATTTCCTCAATTGTTCTCATGTGTCTGCGGATATCCATACCGTGGTCCTTGAGATTCAGTATGGGATAGCCGACGATCTGTCCGGGGCCGTGAAAGGTGATGTCTCCTCCTCTGGATGCGTGTACGAAGGAAATCCCGTGTTTTCGAAGGTATTCCTCCCTTACGAGCAGGTGCTCGGTGTTTCCCTTTCTTCCCGTGGTGATAGTCGGCGGGTGCTCGAGCAGAATAAGAGAATCGGGTACCTGCTCTGCGATTCTTCTTGAGAGGAGATTTTCCTGGTACTCAAGCGCTTTTTCGTAGGGAATGGTCCCGAACTTGTATATATCAAGGGTGCTCATCGGGGCTTTGATAAGATGTTTAGCGCCTCAGAAGTTCCTTGCCCTTCCCATGGCGTCAAGGGCGGCTTCCATCACGGCTTCAGAGAGCGTGGGGTGGGCGTGCTGGGTGGCGGCTATTTCATAAGGCGTAGTCTCAAGGGTTTTTGCCACTCCGATCTCCGCAATCATTTCAGTTGCACCGTGTCCGATTATGTGGCTTCCGAGCAGTTCTTTTGTTTTTGAATCGAAAATCATTTTCACAAAGCCGTCAGTTTCTCCGACCGCAACGGCTTTCCCAACTGCCTTGAAGGGAAACTTTCCTATCTCTACTTGATATCCCTGCTCCTTTGCCTGTTTTTCCGTAAGGCCGATCATGGCCACTTCAGGCTGACAGTAAACGCATCCGGGAATTGAATTGTAATGAACCCTGGAGTTTATCCCTTTCATTCTTTCAACCGCGACTACCCCTTCCTCAGAAGCTTTATGCGCGAGCATAGCACCCCCTATCACGTCCCCGATCGCGTAGATATTGGAGCAGGTGGTCATGTAGTTCTCATCTGTCTTTATGAACCCTCTTTCGTCAAGCTCAACGCCCACGTCTTCAAGGCCCATGCTGTCCCCGGTACCGTAGAAGGCAAAAGACGTCGGCGCCGCGTTAGCAACGGCCCTTCTTCCGATCGATACAAGCACCATGTCGGCCTTGAGTTTGCTCTGCTCTCCTGAGGCCATGTTCTCAACTGTTACCGTCGCGGAACCTCGGGTTTTCCTTAGCGACTTGTACACAGTCTCGTTAAGAATGGTCATTCCCTGCTTTGTGAATATCTTCTTTGCCTCTTTAGCAATTTCCTCGTCCGCTCCCGGCATTATCTGCTTTTCCATCTCCACGATGGTCACCTTGCTTCCAAAGGAGTTGTAGACATAGGCAAACTCCATTCCTATGTATCCACCGCCTATTATTACTATGGAGCGGGGAACCTCAGTGTGCATTATCGCTTCGTCGCTTGTCATTACGACTTTTCCGTCGATCTCTAGACCGGGCAGGGTTCTCGGCACAGAGCCCGTGGCGAGAAGTATGCGTTCGCTCTCTATATCCTGTGAATCTTTTCCCGTAACGGTGATTCCGTGCTTTGAGGTAAGTCTTCCCGTGCCGCTTATGAGAGTGATCTTGTTTTTTTTGAGAAGCCCTTCCACGCCCCTGTTAAGGGCGGCAGAGGCGTTTCTGCTTTTTTTTATTACTTCCGGGTAATCGAAAGAAAGTCCCTTGTGAGAGATTCCGTAGCTCTCTGAGTGAAGAAAATGCGAGTACATCTCCGCGCACTTAAGAATTGCCTTTGAAGGTATGCACCCCCAGTTAAGACACACTCCTCCGGGCTTGTCCCGCTCCACGACGGCAACTTTCATTCCCATCTGCGCGGCCCTTATCGCAGAGATATATCCCCCGGGGCCGGATCCTATTACTGTGAGGTCGAATTTGCTCATTTCGGGGTAATTATATTTGTAATTGACGTATCGTCAAAGCGGGCGGCAGTTATCTGCTGAACACCGGACGAACCGAATCTCAGTATATACGAAGTGTCTTGGCGCTGTTCGGGGCTTAAGGTGTTCTGTGACATGATTCAGGTCCAGAGAAATCTGATCCGTATTTCCATATCGCATAGTCAAGTGACCTTGGAGTGACACCAAGTTCCTTGGCGGTATCTCTCACAAGCTGTTCAGCTTTCCGCGGATTGATGCTTTCTATTCCCAGAGTTCTGGCGACAAAATTACAGATATGAACATCTCCTTTCACGTAGTTCTCTTCGCCGGAGTACATAAGGAACATGTGGGCAGTGGCTTCCCCGATTCCTTTTATCGAACAAAGAGCTTTTTTGATTACATTCGCATTTTCTGAAGAGGCATCTTGTAGATTGCTGATTCCAATCTCAAGCAGTTTCTCTGCGGCATTATAAACATTGTCAGACTTGAAAATTCCTGTTCTAGTGTACTTTTCTGACGAGAGCCGTAGCGATGGATAGCATCGCAGACTACAGGGATCGACCTGTCCCACCAAAAGGACAAACGTGGAGAGCTGATATTGCTTACCCAGCATTCAGCCGGTTCTGGAAATCAGCGACTTCCTTCAGGGTCTCCTCAAATGTTGGTACATCACCATAGAACATTTCCCGCTGCATACTTTCATAATCGGCCTGCCACGCGGGGAGATCGGCGGCTGAGGGTACCAGCTGCAGTTCCTGCGGATTTAGCGTCGAATAGTCGACCCACGTATAGCGGAAGAACACCTGGCGATGCATGGCAATCCGATGGAATAATCCGAGATCCCGGACAGATTCGTCACCCACTCCCGCCTGAATCATCCTGTAGAGGTCATAGTAATGGCGGGCCATCGATCGTCGCTGCTTTTTCTTGGCCTCTGGACGAAATGTCTCCTCATGCAGCAGCATTGCCTTTTCCAAGAATGTACGCTCTGGCCGTACTGCTCTCACATCTGAACCTGGCTCGGCCAGTAATTCCGGGAAAGCTTCTCTGATATAGGGCGTGATCTCGACGGATGCAACAGGCTCTGTATCTGACCGGGCGCCCATCTCAATCTTTACAGCACGACGAATATAGGCGGCCTGCTCCGGGAAGACCGTTGGATATAACAACAGTAAGGTCTGTTCATCGGGATCGTCGGGATCAGGCTCAAGCGACCATTCGAGTGTGTCCGGTAGATCTGATGAGATTGATTCGAAGAGTGTCGGTTGAATCTGGTCACTGATACATTGCTGGCAGGCTCCTTTCAGCGCCTTCAGGCGCTTGGTCATCTGTTTCCTGCTGGGTGATTGTTCCGGGGCATTCTCTCCACTAAAACCCAAAGCTTCCCTGTCGATGACGATATCGATATCTTCGGAAAAACGTTCGATGAGATTCCAGCACTTGGATAACGATGTACCACCCTTAAACGTCAGATGTTTGCCCCATTCGGGCAGATCAAACAATTTGCCCAGCGTCCAACAAACCCAGAAGTCCTTTTCAACGGCAATCTCGAACAGATTCAGTTGTGCGCCCGTCTCCGTACAGACGAGCCGGCGACGTTCTTCCGACATCCCAATAAATTCTTTCATGCTGCGCTTTCCCGATTGGCCAGTGAACGAAAGATATCGGCGATCCAGGCCGGGGCATATCGAATATCCTTTACCAGTTGTTTGCGTGCATTGTCATCGAGTCGACGATCGAGCTGTGTGACGACTTGCTGATCGACGTTCTTCCGGCTCAGGTGGCGCAGTGCCTGGATCACCAACCCACTGATCTTTCCCGCAGTTGCCATATTGCGGGGAGTTGTGTGCTTCAGGATGATCTGGCGCTTGCCAATCTGGACAGTCCGCGAGCGACCATCCGTTAAATAAACGACCTTCATGGGGATTTGCGTGGAGAGCCCAAGCAAATTGGCTGCGTAGGCCCCGGAGGGTTGAAGCCGAGTGGCGTCGCGACCTGCAAGTGCGCTTGCGATATCATCCGTCGATGGTTGCAACGGACCCAACTGGGGATCAATTTTCGGGTAGTCGTACAGTCCCCGGGCCAACTGGCGGATAAAGCCGCTGTCCCGATGCCGCATCAGTGCAAGATCGACAGCCCGGCGGGTACCAATATCCGTAAAACTATCGGGCGTAAAGACCCAGCCCCGCTTACGGCCCTGTATCCGGCGGAGGATCTTGCTGTCGGTACTGTCTGCATGCTTGCCCATATTTTTGAAAGGAAAGTGTACATCTTTTTCTTTCAAAAATAAAATACAATTCAGCAGCAATTCCCACTATATCCTAAAGCCCCTTAAAACAAAGGGGTTGAGAATTTCATCTTCGTAAACTTTTGCCAGGCAAAGATTCCCCGAATCTCCTACACTTTCCCCATAAACCAATACTGTCTGTGTTTTTACCGTATGGTAGACTGATTTTCAGGAACAACAACTATAGTTTACTGCCGGAGGTGGACTATGAAGAAGAAAACTGTGCGCAAATTGCGTAAAAAGTTGAGCAAACCCGGTTTTTCATGCTCTCAGCAAGCAGCTTCAGTCTGCGTTTCCCCTTTATGCATATGAGGGATAACTCTATCTATTATTGTGATTTCTGAGCAAAAAGGGATATCTGTATCGATTCTGATATCGTCGGATAATTTCATATGGCGATACACATTGCCTCTGCCCCAAGCTGTGGTACTGACTGCCCGTATGCTTCTGAACAGAGGCGGGCAGCAGAGAGGGACGACGGTAGTATCCCGGAGAAATTGCCCGCGTTGCCCCGGTCGTTGTGGGCACAGAGTACGGAAGGCGTACCGTATCCTGCAAAGTAACGGCGTTTTCAAGGTTCAGGAGTCCCCAGCCATAGACAGGGTCCGGTTCTTCGGGGTTCTCCTTGCGGATTCCCACCGGCTCCGCCGAAACAAGCAATATGGCCTGTACAACCTCCATCGTCATATCGGGAAACCGGCTTTTGAGCACTGCGAGCGCCCCACTCACCATAGGAGCGGCAAAAGACGTACCACTGATTAAGCCACCGGGACTGATGGTGAGATCTTCTCCGGGCGCCACCAGACACCAGTTCCTGGCTGCGCCGCATCCGTTGGAAAACGAGGAGATTTCGCCGTTTTTATCCGACGCGGCAACAATGATCCATTTTCCAAGCAATCCGGGCTCAAACAACGGCGCTTCTCTCCATTCTCCACTGGAGTTATACTCCGCGCAGTCATCTTCTCCGCAGTCCTTTCCCCACATGTCTCTGAACGAAACCGTGCGGTCGGGATTGTCCTCGTCGTAGATCCACATAAAATTCTCCATGAATTCCTGCGGAGAGACGTGTATTTCTCCCAGCAGGCATCCGTCTTCATTAATGAAATTTTTGCCGCACATACTGACAACTGCGTCCTTGTGATAAGAGTTCCATCCTTCGTTGCCCGCCGCCCAAACAAGGACGATATCCTGACCTTCAAGCACTCTGGCGACCTCTGCAAACTCCTGAGTCAGTGAACTTGTATATTGGTCACCCAGATCCATGCTGAGAAGCGGTCGGAAGTAGGGTAGAGGAATGGTAAGCCATATACCGTCTCTGCCTGCGTACTTCCCATAATAAAAAGTAGATATGCCTATGCTGAGATTCAGTACATGCGCCCCATTCTGAGCTGCGTATCTCATTGCGTCTACCGGGTTAGCGCCACCTTCCATCGCTATCGGCATGACTGAAGCCTCCGGTGCAACTCCATGAATGTTTCTGGTAGGGATAGGTGGGCCACGATCAACTGTTATCTCGAAAATTTCGTCGGTATTATCCATTGCCCCCGCCGCGAGCATAGCCACATAGGTACCATGTCCTGCCCCTATGCCGTCAGGTTCCCTGACCACAGCATTTTGGTTTCGAATATGCCAGGGGTTCCTTATTTTGCCGGCCACGGCCAGGTCAGGATGGGTGGGGTCCATACCATCATCCGCTACCGCGATGATTGCTCCCTGACCAAAATATCCTTGGTTGTAGGCTTTATCCGCCGAGATGCTTTCTAATCCGTAATGCGCCATGAATTCTTCGTCTTTGTAGTCTTTTCCGTCCGACATATTTGGAGAGCCGAGATCTTCAGGTCGGAATTCAAGTTCAATCGGATTCGGTCTTGTGGGTGGGGCAGAGCCACTTGGGGGAAGTGAAGGGGGTTCGCCATTTTCTGTGCCTCCTCCGCATCCGCCTGCTGACAGAAAAATGGCGCATGCAAATAGAAACAGCCTCGGGCCGCGGCAAGCGAGATACAGACGGGAGAAGAATTCGGATACACTGAATGTTCTTGATTTAGGACAGTGCTGCCCTTGGACATCGAACCTGCGTTTTCCGGGTTTCTTTTCTTCACTCGGAGATTCAAAATCTTCTGCGGTTGTCATCCGTGCCCTCGTGCCCCTAATTTACCCGATTGTGCACAGATGTGAGAAACCAAAACTACATGTTATTTGTATAACATGTAGTTTGCTCGGAGGAAGGTGCGCCATTGACAATAAAATACAGAATGCTCCGCTTTATTCAGCCAGTGTTCCTGTGCAGAATTGATAAGGCAAAGCATTTTAATTTCTAATTGACGGGATTATATTCCGATTATTATACTTAATTAACAGAATCTTATTACGGTTTTTAAACGACAGAGCGTAATAATTTCTCTCTAAGAGTCGGATTAGAGTAGATGGACGTTTAATTTGCAGAAAAGAATTCAGACAGTTAGTATTAATTAACAGAATCAAATTCCGATTATTATACTTAATTACCGGAATTAAATGGTTTTGGCACCATGATCCAAAGAGAGATAGACATAGCAAAGAATCTTGAGAAAAACAAGGTTCTCATCATCTACGGACCCCGTCAGGTCGGAAAGACGACTTCGGTTGAAAAATTCTTGTCGGAAACTCCGCTTAAACACGTATCTTACAGCGGCGACAGTCTTGAATTCGCCCACAGTCTTGCAAAGTGCGATCTTGAGCATATAAAGAAAATTGTGGGAGATAGGGATCTGCTTTTTATCGATGAAGCACAGAAGATACAGAATATCGGAACGGCACTTAAGCTTATCGTAGACCACATACCGGACATCCGCGTTATCGCTACCGGTTCTTCTTCCTTTGATCTTGCCAGTACCGCCGAGGAAGCACTTACCGGCAGGAAAAATCTTCTGGTTCTCTACCCTGTCGCAATAAGCGAGCTGCTGCGGGAGCAGACTCTCTATGAATTTGAGAAAAAGATCGGACAGCATCTGGTTTACGGCATGTATCCTGAGGTCATCACCTACGAAAGCTACGAACAGAAAGAAAAAAGAATCGTAGAGATCAAGGATTCATCTCTCATTAAGGACATACTCGCTTTCCAGAAAGTAAAGAAGTCCCGTCCGGTAATCGATCTTCTGAAACTGCTTGCGTTTCAGGTTGGCGGCGAAGTTTCCTGCAGCGAACTTGGTGGGAGGCTAGGTCTGAATGAGAAGACAGTGAGGCGTTATCTGGATTTGCTTGAAAAGTCTTTCGTCCTTTTCAGGCTTGACGGATTTTCCAGAAATCTTCGCAAAGAAGTAACCAAGATGAGCAAATACTACTTTTATGATCTTGGAATACGAAATGCCCTTATTTCCAACTTTAACGATCTGGATACGAGAGACGATCTGGGACAGCTCTGGGAAAACTTTATGGTACTTGAGAGAATCAAGAGAAACGCGTACATGGGCATCTCGGCAAATTACTACTTCTGGCGCACCTATGACCGCAAGGAGATAGATTTTATAGAGGAAAGAGACGGCATGCTCCACGGATACGAGTTCAAGTGGAGAAAAGACAGGAAAAAACCTCCCAGGGACTGGCTCGATACATACTCAAATGCCACCTACGACATAATAACGCCAAATCGGTATCTCGATTTCGTAACATAAAAGCGTACTCACTGCATTGTTCCGAAGGAGAGGGGTTTGGCGCGTATTCCGTTGACAATGCGGCGGGCTGAATTATATTTCAGAAATATGACACAGCCTGTCTCCCCGAGAAATAAGACCTTTCTGGGTTTCGTGGTGAATCACTTCATTGAGACCGGAAACCCCATAGGCTCATCGACCCTCATATCGAAATACGATATCAAGTGGTCTGCGGCCACGGTTCGCCAGGGACTCAACACGCTTATGGAAGCGGGTTTTCTTGCACAGAGTCATATCTCTTCCGGCAGGCTCCCAACGGAGAAGGGAATAAATTACTACGTTGAGAACATTCTTCATCTCGACAACCCACAAGGATCCGGTCTGCATTTCCTTGAGAACAGGTACGAAGGGATTGACGGCACAATTGATCACGTTATAAGCGCCACAAGTTCCATGCTTTCTGATTTTACCAAGCTTGCGGGTCTCGCGATGCTTCCCCAGAGAAACACTCTTCGGGTAAAGTCCGCGAAGCTCATCAGGATGGGGGAGAGAGAATGTCTGATGTTTCTTGTGTTTGAGGGCGGGCTTACGGAGAAGACCTACATCAGGCTTGCAAGGCCCATCAGCGATTCCCAGGTCGAGAGAATAGGCGGGTACCTCAATCGCCTGATTCTCGGTCTTACGATTGAACAGGTGCGAAAAGTTGTGCTCGAGAAGATAAAGAGGACTACTACCGGATACAGCGAGATTCTCGAAAAAGTGCTCAGGATAAGCAGCGAGCTTTTCGAGAAGGAAAGAAAGGCGGGTATATTCGTTGAGGGGAAGATCTCGGTTATCGAATCTCTGGATTTCGCGGATTCAAGCCACTATAAGACCATAATCGAGATACTTGAGGACCATGAACTGCTTTCCAGTTTCTTAAAGTCAGTTGTAAGGGAGGGGCGTTCAAAGGTCTTTGTAGGCCTTGAGAAGGGGATGCCGAGCGGCTTCAGCCTCGTGGCCGCGCCTTACTGCAAGGGAAGCAGCTACGGCAGCTTGGGCGTTTTTGGTCCCACGCGTATGAACTATTCAAAAATTATCCCGCTTGTAAACTACGCGGCTAAGATGGTTACAAAACGAATTAACGGAGAAATTGCGGAATGAGTGAGAACACGGTAGCGGATATTGAAGAGGAAAGGGAAAACACTGAGGAGCAGCGGGAGGAGGAACTTGCAGATGCGGAAGAGGTGGAAGAAAAAATAGAGGAGGATCTCTCCGCGGAGCTTGAAGCCCTGAAGGACAAGTACAAGAGACTTTCGGCTGACTTTGAGAACTACAGAAAGAGGTCTGCCAGGGAGAAGCAGGAAACACTTGATTTCGGAAACGCCCACAAGCTAAAGGAACTGCTTTTCGTTGTTGACAATATCGAGAGAGCCATTGAGCATTCAGAAGAATCCCATGGCGAAAAAACGGACTTCATAGCTTTTCTTGACGGAATAAAGCTTGTTCACGCCCAGTTTCTCTCAAGCCTCGAGAGCTTCGGAGTTACGGCGATAGATTCCGGTGAAGGAACGAGTTTTAACCCGAGCTACCACGAGGCGATTTACAAGGAGCACTCAGAGATTCACGAAAGCGGTGTTATAATCTCGGAGGCCCAGAGAGGATACCTCCTTAACGGAAGACTGCTTCGACCCTCGATGGTGTCCGTCTCGCAGGGTGCAGAAAAACCCTCCGAGGAAGATTCCGAAGAGGAAGACTGAACAAAAACTCCATCCCCTGATTTCAAAATGGCTAAAGATTACTATGAAATACTGGGCGTTGAAAGAAACGCTTCTCCCGAAGACATAAAGAGTTCGTACAAGAACCTTGCCTTCAAATATCACCCGGACCGCAATCCCGATAGCAAGGAGGCGGAAGAGAAGTTCAAGGAAATAAACGAGGCTTACCAGGTTCTTAACGACAGGGACAAAAGAGCCCGTTATGACAGCTTCGGCCAGATGTCGGGTGACGGCATGGGCGGTTTCTCCGGGTTCGGTGATCTGTTCGGCGATCTTTTCGATGATGTTTTCACGGGAGGAATGGGGAGAAGGGGAAGGGCGCGCCAGGGAGAGAATCTTCAGTACGACCTTGAGGTGGATTTTGATGAAGCGGCTTTCGGGGCGCAGAAGGAGATAAATGTCAGAAAAAGAAAACTCTGCGATGACTGCTCCGGTTCCGGGGCGGCTGTCGGAGGGGAGTCGGTTTGTGACCGGTGCGGGGGCAGGGGATCGGTTGCTTTTTCCCAGGGGCCGTTTTCAATAAGCCAGGGCTGTCCTTCATGCGGGGGAAGCGGAAGGATCATAACGAATCCGTGCAGAGGCTGCAGGGGGTCCGGACTTTCCTACATCGAAAAAGCGGTAACGGTCAACATCCCCGCCGGGATCTCAAGCGGAATGAGGCTTGTGATAAGGGGAGAAGGGGAACCCGGGCCGCGCGGAGCTGCTCCAGGAGATCTCTACATACAGGTGGGGGTAAGGGAACACCCTATTTTCAGACGGGACGGAAACGACATTGTGTGCGAGTTTCCTATAAGCTTTACCCAGGCCGCCCTGGGAGACGAGGTGGACGTTCCGATTCTCAAGGGCACTACTAAAATGAAGGTTCCCGCGGGAACCCAGCCGGGGCAGACCTTCAGGCTGAGAGGGAAGGGGCTTGTGGATGTGGAATCAGGAAATCTCGGCGATCAGTATGTCGTGGCAAAGGTGGTGATTCCCCAGAAGCTTACGAGAAAACAGAAAGAGGCTTTAATGGAATTTGCCGGAAGCTACAAAAGAGAGAAAGAACCTCTTATCGAGAAATATTTCAATAAAATAAAAGACTTAATTCACTGAATCTAAAGCAGCACTTGATTTAGACTTATAAAGTTTCTGATATGATTTGCTTCGCCAGAGATGTCCAACTGGTAAATGAGAACATTGGTGTCAACGAAGACCGGAGCGCTCATGCAACTCTTCCCTCAACGGCTTCCGACCGTCGACCCATTCCAGATTTCGAGGTTTTCTGGATAAAAAACGCTCCATGGCGACTTCATATTCGTCTTCCCGGTTTTTCATCCCTTCCAGAAGTTCAGCGACCCATTTGGAGACGCTACGCCCGTTTTTGGCGGCCTGAACCCTCAGCCAGAGTGCTGTGTTTTCTGGCAATGAAATAGTGATATTTTTCATAACACGAACATACTGAAACACGAAAATCGTGTCAAATCAAAGCCAGCTATTTCAGAATTCCAAATGCTGCGTATGCCCAGACGGATATTAAACACTGATGCAAGATTTTCGGGAAACCTATCCTCCGGCTATTGCCGGGATGATTGATACGACGTCTCCGTCCTTAAGTTCCGTACCCGCTCCGTCAAGAAACCTTATGTCCTCATCGTTCACGTAGAGATTTATGAATCTTCTTACGTTCCCGCTCTCATCGCAGAGCCTGTTTTTCATGCCCGGACATTCGTTCTCAAGCTTCTCTATGAGATCGGATACCGTGGACGCGTCTATGTCAAGTTCTTCCCTGTCTCCGGAAAGCTTTCTGAGGGGGGTTGGAATTCTTACAGATACCATTGTGTTTCTCCTGTTTTTGGATTACCTGAATACTAATGACTATAACACTTAACGCTACAGCTTTTCACTGTTGTAGAGCTCTTCAAAGTCTTCAAGAGATGGCCCTATCACAGGGGGTTTCCCGAGACTTCCTTCAACTGCGTCCTGGGTCTTAAGACCGTTTCCCGTTATGGATACCACGATGGGTTCGTCGCGGGGAATTTTTCCCTGGTCTATAAGTTTTTTCGTTACCCCAAGCGTTACTCCGCCCGCAGTCTCGGTGTAAATGCCTTCTGTACTTGCAAGAAGCTTTATCGCGTCAACTATTTCCGCATCGCTTACGTCCTCGGCCGCGCCGCCGCTTTCCCTTATTATGTTCATCGCGTAGTAGCCGTCGGCGGGAGTGCCGATGGCGAGGGATTTCGCTATGGTGTCCGGTTTTACGGGCTTGAACATCTCCCAGTCGTTTTTAAACGCGGTTGATATGGGCGAACATCCTGTTGCCTGAGCGCCGTATACTTTTGAACCTTGGGGTTCGACGATTCCCAGCAGCTCAAATTCCTTTATTGCTTTCCAGACCTTGGTGAGAAGGGAACCGCTTGCCATGGGTACCACTATGTGCTTCGGGGCCTTCCACCCGAGCTGTTCCATCACCTCAAACGCGTATGACTTGGAACCTTCGGAATAATACGGCCTCATGTTTATGTTCACAAAGGCCCAGTTGTACTTGTCGGCAATCTGGCTGCAGAGCCTGTTAACGTCGTCGTAAGCTCCCTTTACCCCTATAAGATTCGCTCCGTAGACTATGGTGTTTAGTATTTTTGACTGCTCAAGATCGTAGGGAATCAGTATATAGCTCTTGAGGTTTCCGGCGGCTGAGATCGAGGATACCGAGTTTGCAAGGTTCCCCGTGGACGCGCATCCGGTCGTGTCAAACCCGAACTCCCTTGCTTTTGAGAGTGCAACGGATACAACCCTGTCTTTAAAAGAGAGTGTGGGGTAGCAGACCGCATCGTTTTTTACGTAGACTTCAGAGACCCCGAGTGCCTTTGCAAGATTTTTTGCCCGCACAAGCGGAGTGTATCCCACCTGGGTTCCGAGGGTGGGTTCTGAGTCAATGGGAAGAAGCTCCCTGTATCTCCATATATTCTGCGGACGGGAGGCTATCTTCTCCTTTGAGATATGCTTTTTTATCTCGTCGTAGTTGTATACGGCTTCCAGGGGACCAAAACACATCTCACAAACATGCTTCGGTTCCTTGGGATAAAGCTCACCGCATTCCTTGCATTTAAGAGACTCTACGAAGCCCATGGTGCCTCCAAAAGGTCAATCGGGAGTAAAAACTACCCTAACAGCTTTTGATGTCAAAGAAATTCTGCGACTCGCACTTCGGGTTTTAAAGAAGTTTGCTACTCATATTGTCTGTGGTAAGAGGCTCCGTTTTTTTATTTGTAATGGGGCTTTCAGGTACACTTTCACCCAAACAATGGAGGTGGTGATGAACGTAATTAGCGAGGACGGATTCTCAATACACGGCTTCAAGGTCGGTGAAAGCGACGGCAACTACAATTACCTGGTGGCGTGTGAGGAAACCGGGCAATGCGTGGTAATAGACCCTCTTGATCCGGTCGCCCTTCTTGAAATCATAAGAAAAAGAAATTACAGGGTTAAATACGTCCTGAACACCCACGCTCATCCGGATCATATTCAGGGAAACAACCCCATAATAAAGGTTTTTCTCTCCTCGAAAATACTCATTCATCAAACGGCCCTTGACTATGTCGCCCCGAGAAGCGAAGGCATAGAGGAAGGAGACGAGATAGACTTCGGAAAGCAGCGGCTTCAGGTGATTCATACCCCGGGGCACTGCCCGGAACACATCTCCTTTATTATCGGGAACAACATTTTTCTGGGCGATACTGTGTTTGTTTCAGGATGCGGAAACGTAAAGTTCAGGGGAAAGGTGGAAGACCTGTACGAAACCTTCGCTTTTAAGCTCTCCGCTCTTCCCGACAGCCTCAGGATGTTCTGCGGTCATGACTACGCGGAAACCAACCTCAGATTCGCCCTTGAGTTTGCACCGGAGAACAAAGACGCGAAGAGAAAGCTTGAGGAAATTCCCGAGGGCAGGTTTCCCCGTTCAACCCTGGGGGAAGAGAGAACTTACAACCCCTTTATGAGAACGGGTGATCCCGCCATTGTGGACTCGCTTAGGGAAAAGGACCCGTCTTTGGGAAATGATCCGATGGCGGTTTTCATAAAGTTAAGAGAACTCAGAAACATATGGTAGACTCCGTGTTTTTCCTTTTCCCTGTAAAACGGCGTTTTCCGGCAGGGGAGAAGAAAAACACAAGGTCTTTTGAGAAGGCTAGGGAGTGATGGATACAGAAGATAACGGCACAAAAATCTCCACGGGACTCGAGGCTCTTTCGAAAAAGAGAATAGTTTTCCTCGACGGCGCCATGGGAACGATGATCCAGAGGCACGACCTCGGGGAAGAGGACTTCAGGGGAGATCTGTTCTCTGAGCACTCTATGGACTTAAAGGGCAATAACGACCTGCTCTCCCTCACAAGACCCGACATCATATATGAAATCCACAGAAAATACTTCGAGGCCGGCTGCGACATAGTTGAGACCAACACCTTTAGCTCCACCTCGATAGCTCAGGCCGATTACGGCCTGGAGAGCTGGGTGAGAACCCTTAATGTCGAGTCGGCGAAACTCGCAAAAAAGGCGGCCTCTGACTTTATGGAGAAAAATCCCGGGAGGGTTTGCTTCGTCGCCGGAGCACTGGGTCCGACCAACAAGACGGCGTCAATGTCCCCTGACGTGAACGATCCGTCGTACAGGGCGGTTTCTTTTGAACAGTTGGTTGAGGCTTACCGCGAACAGACCGAAGCCCTTGTTGAGGGAGGGGTGGATATACTTCTGCCCGAAACCACTTTTGACACACTTAACCTGAAGGCGGCCATATACGCCATTGAGAGCTTTTTCGATGCGCGCGGAGGACAAAGGATTCCGGTCATGATCTCCGTTACCATAACGGATCGTTCCGGGCGCACACTCTCGGGGCAGACTGTGGAGGCTTTCTGGAACTCCGTTCGCCACGCAAAGCCCTTCAGCGTCGGTATAAACTGCGCGCTTGGGGCAGAAGACATGCGTCCTTACATAGAGGAGCTCTCACGGATAGCCGACTGCCGCATAAGCTGCTACCCGAACGCCGGACTTCCAAACCCGCTTAGCGAAACTGGATACGACGAAACGCCGGAGATCACCTCCACTCTTCTTCTGGATTTCGCGGAAAGCGGATTTCTGAACATAGTAGGCGGGTGTTGCGGCACCACCCCCGAGCATATAGAAATGGTGGTTGAAAAGCTAAGAGATATCCCGCCAAGAGAAATCCCTTCCCCCAAAGACGTAACAAGGCTAAGCGGCCTTGAACCCCTTACCATAACCTCCGATGCGGGGGGACCTTTCATAATGGTTGGCGAGAGAACCAACGTTACGGGTTCTCCCAGGTTCGCAAGACTCATAAAGGAGCAAGACTATGAAGGAGCCACCTCGGTAGCTCTTCAGCAGGTTGAGAACGGGGCGAACATAATAGACATTAATTTCGATGAAGGGCTTCTTGATTCAGAAGCCTGCATGAAGCGCTTTCTCAATCTTATAGCTTCGGAACCCGAGGTGACCAGGGTTCCGGTGATGATAGACAGCTCCAAGTGGTCCGTTATTGAGGAGGGGCTTAAATGTCTTCAGGGCAAGTGCATTGTAAATTCCATAAGTCTTAAGGAAGGCGAGGAAGCCTTCTGTGAGCAGGCAAAAGAGGCAATGCGCTACGGCGCCTCGGTCGTTGTAATGGCTTTTGACGAAAAAGGCCAGGCAGCCTCAAAAGAGGACAAGGTGGAGGTATGCAAAAGGGCCTACCGCATATTAACTGAAAAAGTGGGCATGGACCCCTGCGACATAATCTTTGATCCGAACATACTTACCGTGGGAACCGGGATAGAGGAACACAATTCCTACGCCGTGAATTTCATCGAGGCCGTCAGGGAAATAAAGAAATCCTGTCCCAATGCGCTCACAAGTGGCGGAGTAAGCAACATATCCTTCTCATTCAGGGGAAACAACGTGGTGCGCGAAGCTATGCACAGCGCGTTTCTTTACCACGCCGTAAAAGCCGGGCTTGACATGGGAATAGTAAACGCCGGAATGCTGGCTGTTTACGACGATATCGACCCCGAGCTTCTTGAAAAAGTGGAAGACGTGCTTCTTAACCGGCGCCCCGACGCCACTGAACGTCTTGTCGAGCACGCGAAAAATTTTGAAGGGGTAAAGTCAGCGAGTTCGGAGAAGGAGACCAAGCAGTGGAGAGAATTCGGGGTTGAAAAACGTCTTGAGCACTCCCTTGTAAACGGCATAGCGGATTTCATAGAGGATGACACAGAAGAGGCGAGAGCTAAATGCGGGACCCCGCTTGAGGTTATCGAAGGTCCCCTTATGGATGGAATGAAAGTGGTCGGCAATTTGTTTGGCGATGGCAAAATGTTCCTTCCCCAAGTAGTGAAAAGCGCAAGAGTGATGAAAAGGGCCGTCGCGTACCTCCAGCCCTTTATGGAAAAGGAAAAAGAGGGGAGCAGCGGAGTCAAGGGGAAATTCGTTATAGCCACCGTAAAGGGAGATGTGCACGATATAGGAAAAAACATCGTGTCTGTGGTTCTCGGTTGCAATAACTACGAAGTGATAGACCTTGGGGTAATGGTTCCCTGTGAGAAAATACTCAACGTCGCGAGAGAAAATCGAGCAGACTTCATAGGGTTAAGCGGGCTGATCACGCCCTCCCTTGACGAAATGGTGTATAACGCGAGAGAAATGGAACGGGAAGGTTTCAATACCCCTCTTCTTATAGGCGGGGCCACAACAAGCAGGGCTCATACGGCGATAAGAATAGCTCCAGGATACAGCGGCATAGTTGATCACGTAGCTGATGCTTCGCTTGTGGTAGGTGCCTGCAACGAGATGCTGGATCCTGAAAAAGCCCGACTTTACATGGAAAAACTAAAAAAAAGCAACTCCGAGCAGAGACAGCGTTTTGAAAAAGCCCGAGGCCAGACGGAATACGCTTCCATAGAAGAGGCAAGAGAGAAAGCGTTTCCGACCAACTGGGAGAATATTGAAATAGAGTGCCCGGGGCGGCTTGGAGTTTTTGTGTTCAACAGCATCTCTATTGAAGAAGTTGCCGGTTACATTGACTGGTCTCCTTTTTTCTGGGCGTGGGAGCTTAAAGGGGTTTTCCCGAAAATACTTGAGCATCCCAAAAGAGGAGATCAGGCGAAAAAACTTTACCGCGACGGCCAGGCGCTCCTTAAGAGAATAATCCTTGAAAAAATCTTCACTCCCCGCGCTGCTGTCGGAATCTTCCGCGCAAACAGTATTGGAGACGACATTGAAATTTATGGAGAGGAAAAACAGGCTCTGGCAACGTTTCATTTCCTAAGACAGCAGGAGATGCGTTCCAAACAGGGTCACTATTACTGTCTTTCGGATTTTGTAGCGCCGAGAGCCTCCGGCAGAGAAGATTACATGGGGGGCTTTGTGGTGACTGCGGGGGAAGGGGTTGAGGAATTCTCCAAGAATTTTAAGCGAAAGGGGGATGATTACAATTCGATTATGGCAAGCGTTCTTGGGGACAGGATAGCCGAAGCTCTTGCCGAGATGATCCATAAAAAAGTAAGGTATCTCTGGGGGTACGGGAAAGATGAAAAGCTCAGTTCCGAAGACCTGATAAACGAGAAATACAGGGGCATAAGACCTGCTCCCGGCTACCCTTCATGTCCGGACCACACGGAAAAAAAGATTCTCTGGGATCTTCTCGAGGCCGAAAAACACACGGGTGTATCGCTTACCGAGAGCTTCGCTATGACTCCGCCGAGTTCGGTTTCAGGGTTCTACATTGCCCACCCCGAATCAAGATATTTCTTTCTTGGGAAAATACTGAAAGACCAGATTCTTGATTACGCAGAAAGAAAAACAATCGATCCTGAGGAGGCGGAAAAATGGCTCCGCCCGAATCTGGGGTACTGAAAAAATTCCTCCGCGAAATTGAACACTTACTTGACAAACGGCTTTAAAATATCTAGAGTGAAAAATCAGGTCCTAGACTTATTGATTTTTAAAACGCCATGAAAAAATCGGACATCGAAAAGGAGCTTTCGCAGAAATTCGACCTTAATTCCCTAGAATCCAGAAAGGTTCTGGACGCCATAATTGACGCCATGACCGAGATGCTTCGTGATGGGGAAAGAATAGAAATACGACATTTCGGAAGTTTCTTTACAAAAAATTACGAGCCTTATGAGGGAAGAAACCCTAGAACAGGCGAAAAAATATACATCGGCGAAAAAACCCTTCCGCTGTTTCGGGTAAGTAGCTGGCTTGCCCCGAAACTTACGGAAAAAAGCAGTGGTGAGTGACAGACCTGCCATGGGTCTGCCAACAGCCCTTCCTTTATAAGCGTCGCAGATGCCTTTGCTTGATATCCTTCTCTATCCCGCCCCTGCGTTAAAGAGAAAATCCCTGCCCGTTGAGGAACCGGGGGAGGACCTTGGCCGTCTTCTGGATGATATGGCAGAGACGCTGTGCGATGCCGATGGAGTCGGACTTGCGGCCCCGCAGGTCGGCAGAAACATCAGGGTTCTGGTTGTTGATGTTCCCCTGCCTGAAAGTGATGAAAGGGAGTTCTATGAACTTGTAAATCCCGAGATTATTTCCTCCCAGGGGTTCCAGGTGGGAAAGGAAGGTTGTCTCAGCGTGCCTGGATTCTTTGCGGATATAAGAAGAAAAAACCACGTTCGCGTATCCGCCCTCGACAGGGAAGGAAAGCGTTTCACGATTGATGCGGACGGAATGCTGTCCAGGGTGCTTCAGCATGAAATTGATCATCTTGATGGTATATTGTTTTTTGACAGGCTAAGACGACTTAAAAGGGATATTCTTGTGAAACAGATCAACGAGCGGTTTGTCTCCGCACGGGATTAATTTTCTGTTCTGCTTGATTCCGAGGGCGATTTCACGACATGGTTTCGGATTTGGTTAAAGACATAGAGCCTTTCTACGTGATGGACATCCTTGAGAGGGCAAAGCGTCTTGAGGATGAAGGTCAGGACATCATACATTTCGAGGTCGGAGAACCTGATTTCAATACTCCCGATGAAATATGCTCTGCTGCCGTGAGGTCGATAGAAGATGGCTACACGAAGTACACAAGTAGCCTTGGAATTGATGAGCTTCGCCAAAGCGTCGCGGAAGATTACAGCCGCACCTATAGAATAGAAGTGGACTATGAAAGAGTAATAATAACTATAGGCAGCTCCCCGGCACTCCTGCTGGCAATGCTTACAGTTCTTAACCCCGGCGATGAAATATTGATAACGGACCCGCATTACGCGTGTTATCCGCAGATAATAAGCGTTGCGAGGGGAGTCACAAAGAAAATACCCGTTTACGAAAGTGACGGTTACCAGGTTGACCCTGGGGAAATCAAAAAGAATATCGGCAAAAGAACAAAGGCCGTTCTGGTGAATTCTCCCGCAAATCCCACCGGGGCGGTTATGGACAGGGAAGTTCTCCGGGAACTGTCTGAGATGGGTCTTTTTGTGATTTCAGATGAGATCTACCACGGTCTTGTCTATGGCGCGCGCGTTAACTCCATTTTGGAATTCACTGACGACGCTATAGCGATAAACGGCTTCGCTAAGTTCTACTCCATGACAGGCTGGCGTCTCGGTTACATGATAGTCCCCAAAGACATCGTGAGGTACGTGCAGAAACTTCAGCAGAATCTTTTTATCTCAGCCGGGTCTTTTGTTCAGAAAGCGGGAGTTGCCGCTATTGAGAAAGTTAAAAAAGGCGGCGGGGGCGAGGCAATGGTCGCTGAGTTTGACAGAAGAAGAAAGGAGATGATAAAAGGGCTTTGCTCGATTGGATTTGAGATTTCGGCTGAGCCCAGGGGAGCGTTTTACGTTTTCGTGAACTCCTCTCGATGGAGCAGAGACTCCTGGCGCCTCGCGTTTGATATTCTTGAGAACTGCCACGTGGGCGTAACTCCCGGAATAGATTTCAGCGACAGGGGAAGGGATTATCTCAGGTTTTCCTATACGACTTCGGTTGACTCCATACGGGAGGGAATAAGAAGACTGGGAGAGTTTCTGGGTTAAGTGTTTTTGGGAGGAAAACTTGCACAATTTTATTTCCATTGGAACAAACGGTTACGTAAAATTCTTGGCTTTGAGGGACTGTTTTTCCTTACATGAATAGTATTGGATGATACGATGACAGACCTTGCTCACGCCGAGTCCCTTCTCAAGACTGCCGTAGGTGATAGTTCCGCCCGCTTCCGAGGCGGTCAGTGGGAAGCGATTGACGTGCTTTCGAACCGCAACAGCAGGGTAATGCTGGTACAGCGAACCGGCTGGGGAAAAAGTTCCGTCTACTTCATAACCACACGCATTTTGCGGGACCGAGGAGCGGGGCCGACTCTTATCGTTTCACCGCTGCTGGCTCTGATGCGCAACCAGCTTCGCCAAGCACGACGGCTTGGACTCAGTGCCGAGACCATAAACTCCTCTAATCAGTCCGACTGGCAGAGAATCACGCGATTGATGGATTCGGACGGGGCCGATGTCCTGCTGATCTCTCCCGAGCGGCTCGCAAACCAGTCTTTCGTGGAAACCATGCTTCTTCAAATAGCAGACCGTATAGGCATGCTGGTTGTTGATGAGGCTCACTGCATATCAGACTGGGGACATGACTTCCGACCGGACTACAGACGCATAGTAAACATACTGAGGCGCATGCCCTCGAACATGCCCGTTCTCGCTACCACAGCAACAGCTAACGATAGAGTCATCAACGATGCGAGGGAACAACTGGGCCGTCTCGAAATCCAGCGGGGGCCATTGAGGCGGGAAAGTCTCAGGCTCCAGAACCTGCGCATGCCGGATATTGCGTCAAGACTGGCATGGCTTGCGCGGCGAATTCCTGAGCTGCCAGGAACAGGCATTGTCTATGTTCTCACCAAAAGAGATGCTGAGAGAACGGCCGAATGGCTCAGGGAACAGAAAATCGATGCACACGCCTACCACAGCAATTCTGAGGATCGGCCCCGCCTCGAAGAACTGCTTCAAGACAACAAGATCAAGGTTCTGGTCGCCACGACAGCTTTGGGAATGGGCTACGACAAGCCGGACATAAGCTTCGTCATCCATTATCAGGCTCCGGGATCCATAATCAGCTACTACCAGCAGGTAGGACGGGCGGGAAGAGCTGTCAACCGGGCATACGGCGTGCTGATTGCTGGCAAGGAAGACGCTGACATAATGGAATATTTCCGCCACAGTGCATTTCCCACTGAAGAGCACGTTAAACACATCCTTTCGCTGCTCGCGTCGACCGATGGTATGAGCTTGCGTGAGATGGAAAGGGAGCTTAATCTGCGCCGGGGCCAGATCGAAAAAACGCTCAAATTTCTCAGCGTCGAAAATCCCGCACCGGTAATCAAGGACGGAACTAAGTGGAAGCGTACGCCAGTCGGATACGAGATGAACCGTGAACTGATCGGACGACTGACGCAGAAGCGGGAGATTGAATGGGAGGAGATACAGCGGTACATCGACAGCAGGAACTGTCTCATGTCCTATCTATGCAATACTCTTGATGATCCAGACACCGAAAACTGCGGTCGTTGCGCCGCCTGTCGGGGCAAGCCCTTGCTTGATCCGCATGTTCCGCAGGAACTGCTCACCGAAGCCAGAAATTATCTCGGGCGTACGGGAGAGGCGGTATTTAAGCCGAAATCGGGGGCTCCGGCAAACGCCTTTCCAGAATACGGTTTCGATGTCAGGATACTAAGGAAGTTTGCCGCGTCCGAGGGCCGCATCCTCTGCAGATGGGGCGATGGGGGCCTGGCGGAGGCCGTGGCTTCCGGAAAGAAGGAGGGTTTTTTTACGGACGGACTTGTGGAAGCCGCGGTCAGGACGATACGGAAGCGATGGAGGCCGAGCCCCAAGCCAGAATGGGTTGCGTGCGTGCCGTCACATGATCGCCCTGATCTGGTGCCGGACTTCGCCGAAAGACTTGCGCGGAGACTGGGAATAAGGTTTATTAAAAATGCGGTCAGAAAAAGACGGAAAAATGAGCCTCAAAAAGAACAGCAGAACGCTTTGCATCAATGCAGAAATCTTGACGGCATTTTTGAAGTGTCCGGCAATATTCCGCGGACTCCCGTTCTGCTCGTGGACGACATTGTCGATTCAGGATGGACTATGACCGTTATTGCAGTGATTTTAAGACAGAGGGGCAGTGGGCCGGTTTACCCCTTGGTGCTTGCGTCAGCCGGTTCCGCTTGACTGATGAGCAATTCCAGTGAAACAGAAGCCGTACTTCTTATGACCGCTTGGTTTTCCCAAGGCGGAAACAGGGAAGTCAAGCCCCTGAATGTCAGCGAGTGGGGACGTTTCGCGAGGTGGCTTAAATCGAAAAACCTGACTCCGGGGTGCCTGATGAAAGGGTTGGTCAGAGAACTGTTAGGAGAGTTTCAGGACAGGTCGATTACCCCCGAGCGTGTGGAATCGTTGCTGGCGAGGGGAGCGGCCCTTGCCCTGTGCATGGAGAAGTGGGAAAGAGCCGGAATATGGGTTATGACCCGCTCCGCCCCCGACTATCCTTCTGCTCTCAAACTCCGCCTCAAGCAGAACTCGATTTTCGGATGCGGAGACAGGCTCCTTCTGAACGGCCGTTCCCTGGCTGTGGTAGGTTCCCGGAAAGTTGGAGCTGAGGGGCTTGCGTACAGCGCGCTTCTGGGCAGCGTCGCCGCGCGGGAAGACTGTTCCATAGTGTCGGGTGGAGCTGCGGGAGTGGACGAAGCGGCGATGTTCGGAAGCCTGCTCGGGGGCGGAAAAGCCGTCGGAGTGTTGCCCGCGAGCCTGTTGAACACGTGTCTGAAAGAAAAATACCGCGGTCACATAATGGACGGAAGGCTGGTTTTGATATCGCCTTACAGCCCTGAAGCAGGCTTCAGTGCAGGCAACGCTATGCAGCGGAATCTACTGCATGTCGGACGATTTGTAGTTCATTCCGCCACGTGGAGTGGAAGAGAATCTCAGACGTTGGGTCAGGCTTTGGGTGAGGGAGGACGGCGACCGTTCTGCAGGGAATTCGACTTGGACAATCTGCAAGTGCTTCATGATGATCACAACATAGAGAAGGGAGCGCAGATGGAGTACCCCTGCTCCTATGACAGTTTTCTTGAGAGACAGGAGCTTTGCAATGACACGGAGCGCAGGTCTGCGGAGCTGGGCGAGCTGATTCCCGTAAGGAGGTCCCGATTGAATGCATGGCTGAAACAGGCGGTATCAGAAGAAACTGGAAAAACTTGCCAAGCCGGTAGGTAACTTTTCAAAGAAGTACTTGAACGAAAATTCTCCAGATTAAAGCTATGATGGTGGAAAACACGAAACTGATTTATGAGTGGGGAGAGGGAATACAGTATTTTTTTGGGAGGAAAACTTGCATTGCCTGTGATAGGGAAGTAGCTTTCTCGCTTTTTCCGGATAAGACGAATTTTCGTCACGTGATGTTAATATGGGTAAAAAACTTGTCATTGGAAACTGGAAAATGAATTTGCTCCGGGAGGAGGCGCTTGAGTTGTCCGGCGCGGTAGTCAGCCTGCTTGGAGAAGACTACGACGCATGCAAGGTAGTGCTTGTGCCTCCCTACACCGTTTTTGACGTGGTAAGGAGCCGCATCTCCGGTTCAAATATAGATCTTGGGGCCCAGAATGTTTTCGGCAGGATAAGCGGGGCGTTCACTGGTGAGATCTCTGCGCCGATGCTTTTGGACGCCGGATGCAGTTGGGCTATTATTGGCCATTCGGAGAGAAGGCACATACTTGGGGAGAGTGATGAACAGATCCGTGAAAAACTTCTGCTGTCAATCTCCTGCGGATTGAAAGTAATTCTCTGCGTGGGAGAAACCGAAGTCCAGAGAGAAGAGGCAATCTGCGGAAGTGAAGACATTTCGACCAGAAAAGAGCTACTCTTCTCGCCTATAAAGGTCCAGATGGAGAGTGCACTGCAAGGTCTGGATGAAGAACAGGTTACAGATGTCGTCATAGCATACGAGCCGGTCTGGGCAATAGGAACGGGGAAGAACGCCACTTCTTCGGAAATAGATGAGATTCACGGATATATACGAGAGCTTTTAACCGAGATGTTCCCCAGCTTAGGCAATAATGTGAAAATTTTATATGGCGGTAGCGTCAAAACGGGTAATATAGCAGAGATAATGTCTGTTGATGAAGTTGACGGGGTTCTGGTTGGAGGGGCAAGTCTTTCAGCTGATTCTTTTTTTAGAATAATAAAGTCCGTGGGGGTTTAGAAATTGGAGTTCTTGATACCGTCTGTGAAAATCATTCATATTGCTGTCAGTGTTCTTCTTGTGCTGATTATACTGCTTCAGCCTAGCAAGTCCGCAGACATAGGTTCAATGTTTGGAGGCGGGAGCTCGGAGTCGCTTTTTGGTTCAAGCGGCGCAATGCCTTTTCTCGTGAAGATGACCAGGCTTCTGGGGCTCATATTCGTAATTACGTCGCTTTTTCTCGGTTACACATCGGTAAAATCAATATCGGGCTCAGTGGTGGAGAAATCACCGATTGAAGTGTTTGAAGAAGCTTCTCCGCCTTTAGAAGAACCTTTGGTAGAGCCCTTGGAACCCTCTCAGGAAGGGGAATGAACATAGAAGGGTGGTTGTCCGGATATCTTTTATTTGGAAGCATTTTAGTTAGTATAGAATTAAGTTGATACAGCAGTAACGTGCCAATTCGGAGGTTTCAAAAATGGCATACATAATTGCCGAACCATGTGTCGGAGTGAAGGACAAGGCTTGCGTTGAAGCATGCCCGGTTGATTGCATATATGAGGGAGATGATCAGCTGATCATACATCCTGATGAATGTATAGACTGCGGAGCGTGCGTTGACCCCTGTCCGGTAGATGCCATATTTCACGAAGATGAACTGCCCGAGAAATGGCAGAAGTTCATTGACATAAACAAAGATTTCTTCGAGGGCAAAGAAGGCCTTGAACCGGCCAGGAATGACTAAACTTCAATAAGAACGAAATTAAAAAAAGGGGGACTTGAGAGTTTCATTTCCCTCTTTTTTTATGTCCTCAAGAAAACGTATATATTTCGTTGTTCAAGATGAACCAGGATTTAAAAAAGAAGGTGCATAAGGTGCTTTCTTTTCTGAAGAAAGCTTATCCCGACGCAAAATGTCATCTTGTTTTTAATAATGCGTCAGAGCTTCTGATCGGGTCTATTCTCTCCGCCCAGTGTACGGATAAACGAGTAAACATGATAACCCCGGGACTTTTCGATAAGTACCCTGACCTGAGGGCATTTTCTTGCGCATCGCAAGAGGAACTTCAAAACGATGTAAGATCAACGGGGTTCTACAGAAACAAGGCAAGAGCGATAATAAACTGTTCGAGGGAGATAATACAAAAACACAGGGGCAAGGTTCCTTGCGAAATGGAAGACCTGGTCAAACTTCCAGGAGTCGGAAGGAAGACGGCAAATGTTGTAATTGGCAATTACTTCAGAAAACCCGGAATAATAGTTGACACCCATATAATGAGGTTAAGCCGCCGACTTGGTCTTACCTCGAATTCCGACCCCGTTAAGATTGAATTTGATCTTAGAGGGTGCATTCCGGAGAAAGACTGGACGTTTTTTTCAAATTCCCTGGGTGATCACGGAAGAAATGTCTGCAAGGCGAGAAGGCCCATGTGTTCAAAGTGCGGAATATCCCACGTATGTATGTACTTCAAGGAGCTTTACGCGTCGTGAGAGCTATTGGCGAAAAGATTTTCAAAAAACACTCTGAATGCAGAACCGCTGGGTATTTCCCCTCGGTTTTCACAATAATTATGGAGCACAACTGGAGAAAAAGCGCATGAAGTCCGGCACTGATTATTCTGGATTTTTTCCTTTCGGATGGCTGCGTGGCTTCCGGGGGACAACTGGCAAATTTTCTGGAATAAAAGGACGGGACATCTTTTTCTTAAGGCCGCCGTGAAAAATACGCTCATAAAAATCGGGGAGGCGCCCGACTGGATGGAGGCGAAGAAAAAAGCTGATTTTCTAATGCAGAACCCCGATTCTATCACAATAGAAACTTCAGATTTTTGAATTTGTCGCTTTTAGGCAAACGACCACGCCGCTATTGACTTGCCCGTCGGATTTTATAGTATCAGTTACTTCTTAAAAAGCCGCATCTAAACAATGAAATATGTAGAACAGGAACTGATTTCCGTACCAGTCGGAAAAGGAAGAGTTAACGCTCTTTACTACAGAGCGCTCAATAACGATTCCGAAAAAAGAAAGACCATAATTATCCACGTTCACGGGTTTTTGGGGAACTTTCTTGACGGAAGCCAGAGATTCTTGCCGCCGATCCTTGCCAAGGCGGGCTACTCCTCTATTGCGATAAATACCAGACTGGCCAATTTCGGGCTTTTTTTCGGCTTTGGAATAGTGGACGACGCTGTTCCGCAGATAGACGGCATAGTGAAATACTTGGGAGAAATCGGTTACGAGAAAATCATTGTTTCCGGCTACAGCTTGGGTGGAGGAGTGATTCTCAGATATCTCTCTGAGAAAAGCCGCCAGCAGGATTCAGGTGAGTCGGAACTGCTAAGGGGCGTGATCGCTCTTGCTACTCCTTACTCTATCCCGGATTCGATAAGGAGAAGATGGAACAAATGGGAAAGCCAGCCTTCCTACGATGAGGTGTACGAGGAAGCGAAGATGATACTCGGCGATAATCCTCATAATTCAAAACAGGACAGAACGATCCTTATTTTCAGGGCCAGGGGAAACTCCTACCGGCCGGAGCACACCGAAATATATACCTACAAGACCTGGTGGTTTCTCGCCGGCCCGGAGGCGGAAGCCGTAAAAAGCTATAGGCAGATAAAGAACATAAAACTGCCGATTCTTCTAATGCAGGGCTGGAACGATGAGTTTGTAAAACCCGATGAGACCCACAATCTTGCGCAAATAGCCATAGATAACGGAAATGACGACGTTTCCGCGTATTATCTCAATACCGGCCATACTCTTGACGGAAAAGAAGAGGAAATGGGCGATATTATAATAAGATGGCTTGACAGAAGATTCATCTGACTCTGCTATGGTAAAAGAACAGAAGAGTCTCCTTACTTACAAGACTGAAGACGGATTCGAGGTGAATTCTCTTCTTGTCACCCCGGAGTTTGCGTCAGAAGAAGATCTTTACAACTCTCCCATAATCATAAACCTCTACGGAGTGCTGGGACATTTTCTTACGAGAGGAACCCCCGTCAGATTTCCTCCGCTTCTCAAGGAAAAAAAGATAAGCACCCTTTCTGTGAATACCCGCATGGCGTTTATGGGTCAGATAATGGGGGAGGGGATTTTTCCCGACACGATCCATGAAATGAAGGAATCGGTGAACATTCTTCGAAAAGAAGGGTTCCGCAACATCTTCATGCTGGGCTACAGTCTTGGGGCTAACATGGCCGTTTACTATGCGTCCCAGACCGATTCTTTCGGGATAAAGGGGCTTATACTGGAAGGCTGTTCCTATTCTCTGCCCTATTCACAGCAAAGAAGGCTTGAGAAAAACAAAAGCATTCCATCCTATGAGGATATTTACCTGAAAGCCAGGGAAGTTCTGGGTCCGAATCCGGAGAAAAAGAAAAACGATCAGATATTTATCGTCTACAGGGCCTGGGGGGATTCTTTTAATCCCGTGGACGGAGAAATGTTCACTTACAGAACCTGGTGGTTCATGAGAGGACCTCAGGCTTACTACGCAAAAACCTGCGAAATCATAGAAGACGTGAAGGTTCCCGTTCTGTTTATCCACGGAGAGGATGACGACATTGTCGATGTATGGGAACCCAAGGAACTCAAGAACTTGATGAATCAGTCAGGCAACCAGAATGTGACGCTGCGTTACATACCGGGAGCGAAACACGACTGCGTGGAGAATCCCAAGGACTCCATAGATGCAATAACAAAGTGGATATCGGGAGTTAGCGCGAAGATATGAATCCGGTAAATTCCCGATACGGGTCTTGGGGCACTTGTAACCGAACCGGGATATGGCAACAAGTTTGTTTTTTATTCTTGCAAAAAGAGAAACTTTATATATCTTAGAATTCCTTTAAATAAACAGTTGACTTTTTCTAAGATTTTTACTCATAAATCTGCAGGCAACAGGGAATTTGGAGGCCAGACACATGTCCGAAAATTTTTCAATCGAAAAGGAGCTTTCAGAAAAACACCAGCTTAGAGGATCCTCGGGAGTATATTACAACCTCTCCGTTCCTAGACTTTACGAAGAGGCGATCAGTAGAAACGAAGGACGCATTGGTGAGAGTGGAACTTTTGTGGGCTACACTTCTCCTCATACCGGAAGATCCCCCAAGGACAGATTTGTGGTGAAGGAGCCTTCCACGGAGAAAAGTATAGACTGGGGAACGGTGAACCAGCCTGTATCGCCGGAGGTGTTTGATCACTTTTACGAAGAAGTGATGAATTATTTTGAGGGGAAGGACGTCTTCGTGAGAGACCTGCAGGCCTGCGCCCATCCGGACTACAGGACAAACGTGAGGGTGATAAATGAATTCGCCTGGCACAATATTTTTGTAAACAACCTTTTCATAAGACCCAGCGCTTCTGAACTTCCACACGAGGAAGTGGGCTTTACTGTCATTTCAGCCCCGGGCTACAAGGCGGAGAACCCGGAAAAATACGGTCTTAACAGCGAGACCTTCATATTTCTTAACCTGAGCAGAAGAATCGCTCTTATCGGCGGTACGCGCTACGCGGGAGAGATGAAAAAATCCGTTTTTGCCGCCATGAATTTTCTTCTGCCGGAAAAAAACGTTTTTCCGATGCACTGTTCGGCAAACATCGGAAAAGACGGGAACGTGGCGCTTTTCTTCGGACTGTCGGGAACTGGCAAAACCACGCTTTCAGCTGATCCCGAAAGGGCTCTTATCGGAGATGACGAACATGGCTGGTTTGATAAAGGGGTTTTTAACTTCGAGGGTGGCTGCTATGCAAAGACCATAAAGCTTAGCCCGACTACGGAACCCGAAATTTATCAGGCAGCGCTTAATTTCGGGTCGGTTCTTGAGAATGTCGAACTTGACTTGGAAACAGGAAAGATAGATTTTGACAGTGACAGGTATACGGAGAACACACGCGGAGCATACCAGATTGATATGCTTGAAAATATTGTTCCGGAAGGAATAGGTGGAATTCCCAAAAGTATTTTCATGCTGACTTATGATGCTTTCGGGGTTTTGCCGCCTATATCAAAGCTTGATCCTGACCAAGCCATGCGTTATTTCCTTCTGGGTTACACGGCAAAAGTTGCCGGCACCGAGAGGGGAGTGAGCAAACCCCAGGCGACTTTCAGTTCATGTTTCGGATCTCCTTTTCTTCCAAGACCCCCGAAGTTCTACGGAGCGATGCTGAAAGAGAGGATGGAGAGTCACAAGGCAAACGTATGGCTTCTGAACACCGGGATTTCCGGCGGGCCTTTCGGGGTCGGCAAAAGAATGCCTCTTCCGTCCACAAGAGCTCTTGTCACGGCGGCGGTAAGCGGTTTGCTTGACGACAGAGAGTTTGTCAAAATCCCTATACTTGATCTGTCGGTGCCGGTTGATTGTCCTGGAGTTGATTCGACTCTCCTGCAGCCTAGACTTTCATGGGATGATCCGGACGAATATGACCATAAGGCTCGTACCCTGTCTGACCTTTTCGAGAAAGAATACGAAAAGTACATCTAGAGTTCAATCGGGATCTAGATCATCGTTTTGCCAGGACCTGATCACATTATACAGGTCACTTTGCAGGCAGGTGCGTTGATTCTGGGGATTATATCTGAAAGTCTGATTTCTAACCGCTGATTCTCTTTTGGCTCCACTGCGTTGGAAAATCTTCGCTGTGAACAGTCAACAAGAATATAAAATCGTGTAGTATTTACTTTTTAGATTTCTTTTTTCAAAACAGCGCCAAAGATGCTGGAGTTCATAACAAAATACAAAGATTTTTCTTTGATCACTCTGGGGAATTTCCTCTTTCAGTGTGGTTTCACCACCTTTTTCCTTTTACCTCTTTTTGTAGATGATATTGGAGGCGATGTAGCCTCCATAGGCTACGTCATGGGGATTTTTGGAGTTGCCTCAGTCGGCACCGCTTTGGTTTCAGGTTTTCTTATAGACCGCTACGGGCAGAGGATTTTCATGCTTATCGGTTCACTCCTAATGTTTTTAGCCTCTATTCTGCACCTGTTTGTAGTGGATATTAACGTGTTAATATATGTTCTGAGGCTTCTTCAAGGTGTAGCTTTCGGTCTTTTCTTCACTGCCGCCGCAACGGCGGTTTCCTACACTGTTCCCAAGGAGATAAGACATTCCTGCCTGACCACTTTCGGCATTACCACCATAGCGTGCTTCGCCATCGGACCTTTTTTCGGAGAAATTCTAATTGAAGAGCTGGGTTATAACGCCTTCTTTATCTATGCTTCTGGCTATCATATAATTGCATTTTTGCCTTGCTTTTTCTCGAAAGAGACAAATCGAGGCAAATCCTCAGGGCCCATTTTTCAAGGATTCTTTAAAATTCTTCTCTCTGAGAGGTTCAGCGTGCTTTTCCTGATGAATCTGATGATTGCCGTCAGTTTAGGGGCCCTGGTTCATTTCTTCCATATCCATCTGGAGGAACATGGTTTTCACATCGGGTCTTTCTTTGTCATTTTTGCTGTTATAGGGGTATTAATCAGGGTTTTGGGGGGAAGGGTCTCAGATATCATAGAGAGAAGAAAAATAGCCTTGCCCGCACTTTTTCTCTTGGTTCTCTCAATGCCCCTGGCTTTCTTTGTGAGTTCCTTTTCACAACTGGTGCTGTTTTCTTTAGTTTTCAGTATAGGATACGGATTTGCCTACCCCACGATAAACACCATGGTTATTGACAGGGCGCACCCCGGTGAGAGAGGCACGGCTGTGGGCATTTTTAATATGTCCTACGGAACAGGGATAAACTCTTCGGCTATTGTTCTCGGACTAATAGTGCGCGAATACGGCTTTTTCAGCATGTATCTGTCAACCGCACTGTTCCTGGTTGCCGGGTGCGTTATTTTTGCCTATAAATACTATATAACTGCAATCATGGGTGAGCAACCGGCATTAGAATAAGTGTGGAATATTCAGTGGAGTAGTGCCGGAAGAGAGGAATTTTTCCTAAAGATTCACTTGGGGGCAATCATGAACAGCAAGAAATTGTCAGTTGGTCTTCCATGATTCTTCCAGAAAGTGTCGTGAGGGGTAGGTACATGTGGATACCGTTTGCCTCCATCCTGCTCTTCTGAATTTGCCCATACAGCGTTCCAGTGCTTAGCGCAGCTCATTTCCAAAGTGGGGAAGCGCGGCCTGTCGGGTTTCGTGCTTGTTCTTCTGGTTCTGCTCGGCCTCGTTGTTCCGGCCGCCGCGCAGACCGTGCTCGTCAGCAACCTTAATCAGACAGAGGAAGTCCTGATTGTCGCGCTACACATGGAGTAGGAGTAAGGCTTGATGTGAGGTGGTAGCTATAAAGCCTGCTTTCGTGTTGTTGGTTAAAAACCCTGATAATCCAGTTCTAAATTCACTACGGTTCCATTCCGCGGAATGCATAAAGAGTTCTATGGCGTCCCCGAGGGGATTTGAACCCCTGTTACCGGCGTGAAAGGCCGATGTCCTAGGCCTGACTAGACGACGGGGACGGCAAGAATTGAGCCGTACAGGATTCGAACCTGTGACCCACTGCTTAAAAGGCAGTTGCTCTACCAGCTGAGCTAACGGCTCAGGAAACGGCCTATTATATCACGGCTCCCTTTCATGTCAAAAACTGAAGCCTTTCTGATGGAAAGCGTAAAATCGTGTAAACTCCCCTTTTTTCTTCAACTTCATTTTTCAGGTCAGAATCCAGCATGTCTTTCGCACAAAAATACAGGGATTTTTCCTTGGTCACTCTGGGAAACTTTTTCTTTTTCTGCAATTTTTCCTCTTTTTTCCTGCTTCCGCTTTTCATAAGAGACATCGGGGGTGACGAGGCCCGTATAGGGTATGTTATGGGAACTTTTGGTGTGACTTCAATAGCAGCTATCCCATTTGTAGCCTTTCTGATAGATCACTACGGGCGAAGAAGATTCATGCTTGCGGGGTCTTCTTTGATGTTTTTGGTCTCCCTTCTCTATATTTTTGTATCAGACATTGACGTGAAAATATTCCTCCTGAGACTTATGCAGGGAGTAGCTTTCGCTTTTTTCTTCACTTCAGCCGCTACGGCAGTTTCCGATTATGTTCCCAGTGAAATAAGGGCTTACGGACTCGGCATTTTCGGTGCATTCACAATAGCTTCTTATTCGGTTGGACCTACTATTGGAGAATTTGTGATAGAAAGCTTCGGTTATTCGATCTTCTTTTTTTACACTTCCCTTTTTAGCCTGCTTGCCTTTATTTTCTGTTTCTTCTCACGGGAGGGGCGCTTCAGGGTATCCGAAAAATCTATCTTCAGTGGCTTTTTCGACGTTGTTTTCTCCCCGAGGTTCCGCGTACTCCTTCTGACCAACCTTATAATTGCCGTGGGGCTTGGAAGCATGCTTAATTTCTTCTCCGTCTTTCTTGAGGAAAACGGAATTCATGCCTGGAGCTTTTTTCTTACATATTCCGTAACCGTGATATTAATCAGGGTGCTGGGAGGGAAACTTCCAGATATTGTTGAGAGAAGAAAAATAGCCCTGCCCTCAATGCTTATCATGGTCCTGTCCCTGCTCATGATTTTCTCCATAAACTCCACTTTGAGTGCAGTTCTGGTTTCTTTTGTCTTCAGCCTGGGTTACGGAATTCTCTACCCAACAATAAGCGCGATGATTATCGACAGGGCGCTTGATGATGAGAGGGGAACGGCCATGGGCGCGTTTAACATGTCATTTAGCATCGGGATAAACTTTTTCGCTTTCGGTCTCGGACTGATAGCGAGAGATTACGGTTTTTCGAATATGTATTCGGTAACGGGAATATTCATGTTTACGGGATGCATTATCTTTGCCTATAAATATTTTATAAGTGCAGGGAGGATAAAACGTCTTTCATGAAAATAAAATCCGGTGATACCATTCTCCTCGTTTCACCTGACAATAAAAGCTTTATGGTGGTGGCAGAAGAGGGCAAGTCGTTCAGTTCTCACATGGGAATACTCGATCTTTCCTCCGCGCTGGGAAAAAAATGGGGAGAAGCAATAGTTTCAAGCCTTGGAAACAATTTCATACTTCTTAACCCTACAGTGGAACAAAAAATCATGAAGGTGAGAAGGGCTACCCAGATCGTTTATCCGAAGGATGCGGCCCTGATTCTCTTTAAAACGGATGTAAGGGCGGGAACCAGGGTTGTTGAAGCCGCGACCGGTTCGGGAGCCCTTACCATTGCGCTTGCCAATTCTGTGGCTCCTTCCGGGAAAGTCTATACGTACGAAAAAAGAGAGCAGTTCATGAATAACGCCAAGGATAACGTGCGGCGGGTGGGGCTTTCTGAATACGTGGAATTTAACTGTGGCGACGCCAGAGAAGGTTTCAGGGAAACAGATGTTGACGTCGCGATACTTGATCTTCCTTCTCCATGGTATGGAATTCCTGCGGCTTACGAGGCTCTTGCCCCCGGAGGGAGAATCGCGAGCATTTCCCCAACATACAACCAGGTGGAAAGAACCGCCGAGGTGCTTGAGGAAACGGGTTTTGTAAGAATCGAAACCGTGGAACTCATAATGAGAAGCTATCAGGTGAAAAAGGGAAAAACCCGCCCGGATAACAGAACCGTGGCGCACACAGGATTTCTTACCTTTGCGTTTAAGGGAATAGTGGATTTTGACGCTCGCGAATCAAAATGACTAATGAACGACTTCTCAGGGAAGGCGCAGAACAGATAGGCATCAAGAACATCAGGGCCGATGTTTTCCTCTGTTATGTTGACCTGCTGCGCAAATGGGGCAAGCGCATAAACCTAAGTTCGGTTCTCACTGACCGGGAGATCATAATCAAGCACATGATTGATTCCCTTACAGTGGCTGAATTCATGCCTCCGGGCTCAAGGGTGATTGACATAGGCACTGGGGCCGGTTTTCCCGGAATTCCGCTTTCTATCCACGACCCGTCCCTTGAGGTGACGCTTCTTGAGTCGGTTGGAAAGAAAGTTGCTTTTTTAAAGGACGCGAAAAGATCTTTGGGACTGAGCGGCATCGACATCCGCCACGGGAGAGCCGAGGAAATAGATAGAGAGGGGAGAGGGGGCTTTGACCGGGTGGTGTTCCGAGCTCTTGGGAGCATTGATACTGTGGTGGCTCTCGGTACTCCTTATCTGGATATAGGAGGGGAGATGGTTATAATGAAGGGGCCTCGGGGAAAGAAGGAATGGGAAGATTACGCGAACCGGTATCCGGAATATCTGGAACTTCTTTTGACAAAAGAACTTGAACTGCCTTTTTCAGGTGAGAAAAGAGTGATTATTGTCGCAAAACCGATATCTCGGCAGATGGAGACGAGAGTTTGAAAACCGTAGGAGTAATAGGAGGAAGCGGTCTTTATGAAATGGAAGGTCTCTCGGACGTTAAAACCGTTTCTATGGAAACTCCATGGGGCAAACCCTCCTCAAGCCTGCTCACAGGAATCCTCGGCGGCGTGCGAATGGTTTTTCTTCCAAGACACGGGACAGGACACACGATATCCCCGTCTGAGATAAATTTCCGGGCGAATATATACGCAATGAAGGCTATGGGGGTTGAGCGGATTATATCTGTAAGCGCCGTGGGGAGCTTGAAAGAGGAAATAGAGCCGGGGCACATAGTGATACCTGATCAGTTTATTGACAACACCAAGCGAAGGCCTTCCACGTTTTTCGAAGGTGGTATGGTAGCCCACGTTTCAATGGCCGATCCTGTATGCTCCGAGCTGTCAAATTGTCTGCGGGAAGCATCACTTGGCTGCGGTGGGACGGTCCACTCAGGAGGAACTTATGTTTGTATCGAAGGTCCTCAGTTCTCTACCAGGGCAGAGAGCTATCTGTACAGAGAATGGGGAGCAGACATAATAGGAATGACCGCAATGCCGGAAGCGAAACTTGCCAGGGAAGCGGAGATTTGCTATTCCACAATAGCCCTATGCACCGATTATGACTGTTGGAACGAAGACCATGACGACGTCACGGTCTCGGACATAATCGAAATCATGAATAAAAATGTTGAAACGGCAAAAAAAGTAGTGGCTGCTGTCGTTGATGCTATCCCTGAAGAAAGGGGGTGTCCTTGCGGCGATGCCCTGGGTCACTCCATAATAACGTCCTCGGACTGCGTAACCGAAGAGATCAAGAACAGATTTGAACTTGTCGTGAAAAAATACATATAGAGAGGTCTGAATGAGTATTGTCGTTGTAGGGTCAGTAGGAATTGACACCATAGAAACACCTTCTGGAAGAGAAGAAAATGTTCTCGGCGGATCCGCCTGTTACTTTTCTCTGGCGGCCCGTAATTTTACGGACGTTCATATGGTTTCCTCCGTTGGAGAGGATTTCCCCCAAGCCTATTCCGAACTGCTTCGCTCAAGGGGCATTGATACGGAGGGAATAGCGATCAGTGCCGGAGAAACCTTCAGATGGGAAGGCAGATACGACTATGATATGAAGGATCCGGAAACTGTCTCCGTTATCCTCGGTGTTCTGGGATCGTTTGACCCAGTGGTTCCCGAGAAATCCAGAGATGCCGACTATCTTTTCTTAGCCAATACGGACCCTGAAATCCAGATGAAGGTACTAGAGCAGGTAAGCTCACCCCGAGTTGTGGCCTGCGACACCATGAACTTCTGGATAGACAACAAACTGGAGGAACTAAAGGCACTGCTGGGCAGAGTCAACATTCTCATAATAAATGATTCTGAAGCAAGACAGCTATCCGAAGAATCATTGATGGCCAGAGCGGCAAGAAAGATAATGGACATGGGACCGGAATTCCTGATTGTGAAAAGAGGAGAGTACGGAGCTTTGCTTTTTTCTCGGGAAGATCTGTTTTTCGCTCCCAGCTACATGCTTGAGCAAGTGCTTGACCCGACGGGGGCGGGAGACACCTTTGCCGGAGGATTCATGGGTTACGTTGCGTCTATGGATAAAGACCTTGACTTTGCCGGTTTTAAAAAAGGGGTTGCCTATGGAAGCGTGCTGGCTTCCTTTACCGTTGAGGATTTCAGCGTAAGACGTCTGGGCTCGCTACAGAAAGAGGAAATAGAGCAAAGATACGCACAGTTTGTTAGACTCTCGACCATGTAGAAAATCAGCTCAGGAACTTTACGTACTTCATGCGGATATTGTAAATCATATCGTCAAGAAGCTGTTTTTCCTCTTCAGTCAGATTCCCTTCGGTTTTTTCCGCCAGTATCTCGAGTATGGTTATGGTGTGCTTGGCGGCCGGAATGTTAACTTCTCTTTTTTTTGAGTGGGGGTCGGGAATTTCACCCAGATGAATGAGGGCTGAAGCATTTAATGAGAGAATAAAGCCCGAAAAATCCATCGTTAATTCTTCTTTTTCACCGCTCACGATAAACCACTCTCCTTACAGGTAAGTTCTTAGACGTTGTTGGATCAATTATAGATACTGGAGGAATTTTTTTCTAGGGTCGTAGGGAGATTTCTCTTTAATCTCGTCCATGAGTTTCTTCATGTGCTCGCTTGATTCCTTCGGCATTGCTATCTGAACAACTACGAACTGGTCTCCCCGTTTGCCGGTCTTGGGATTTTTCACCCCTTTTTCCCTGAGCCTCATTTTCGTGCCGCTTCCCACGCCGGGCGGAATAGTGAGTTTTACAGGGCTCTCTATAGTCGGTACATCGATCAGCGTTCCCAAAGCTGCCTCATAGACCGTTAGCGGGAGATCAATATATATGTCGTCGTTTTCTCTTTTGAAAACCGGATGGGACAGGACCTTTATTTCGAGAATGAGATCTCCGGCCATGGAATTCATTTGTTCGCCCTTGCCTGGCAACCTTACCTTGGACCCGGTTTTCACTCCACCCGGAATCTTGACCGTTATTTTATTGGTTCTGCCCTCGGGGGAGGTGAGCAGAAGTTCTTTCTCTCCACCTTTTACCGCGGTTTCAAAATCAAGGGTTACGGTATGCTGGATGTTTTTCGGTCTTCTTGGCTGCTGTCGCACGTTACCGAAATCAAAGATATCTCCGAAACTTCCCCCCGTTCCACCCATGCCGTAAGCCCCGCCTCCTTGTGAAAAGATATCTTTGAAGATTTCGTCTATGCCCGGAAACCCTCGTGAATGCTGCCTGTAGCTCCCTCCGCCTGTTCTCTGTCCACCGAAACTGCTTGTCCCAAACATGTCGTAGGTCTTTTTCTTCTCGGGGTCCGAGAGGGTTTCGTAAGCGTGCTGAATTTCCTTGAACTTCTCCTCGGATTTCTTGTCCCCTTGATTCATGTCGGGGTGGTGTTTTCTCGCGAGGTCTCTGTACGCTTTCTTTATCTGGTCCTGCGTCGCGTTTCTCGGTACGCCGAGCACCGCGTAAAGATCTTTTTCCGCGTTCATCAAGATAATAATACTTGAGATTGAAAGAAATTGATTAGGGATTTATATACTTGGCTGCCCGCAGGAGGTACCTTTTTTTAACTATTGCGCCAGATCACATTCGAGCAGCATTAAGGTAAGGACTGCGAAACGGAAGATAGACGAGAAAATACGAGATTCCATGAGGAAGTTCGAAAAAGGGAAACACCTGCCTGACTGCACAAACGGGCTCTTTTCAAAGTAGTGTAGCGATGAGCAGGAAGAAAACTGTCGCCGTGACGGGTGCGGCCGGGTTCATCGGCTCAAAACTGGTGGAGAGACTGGCGCAATCAGACCATGTGTACAGAGTCATAGCGCTTGACTGTCGTCCGCTGGACATAACCCATCCGAAAGTCACGGCATTGCAGAAGGACATCCTGGAGTCCACTGCGGACATTCTGCGAAAGCACCAGGTTGACGCGGTTGTCCACTTGGCCTTTCTCTTGCGGCCCGGGCATGACCGCAAGGCAGCGCACAGGGTGAATGTCAGCGGCACGGCCCAGGTGATACATGACTGCTGGACTGTCGGCATAAAGCACCTTGTCTACCTTAGCAGCACCACTGTGTACGGCGCCCGTTCCGGAACTGAGGAGCCATATACTGAGGAATCACCCGTCAGGCCCGTCCGAGGCTTTCAGTACGCCGAAGACAAGGCCGCAGCGGAGCTTAAGCTTAAAACATTCGCAATTAGCAATCCCGACTCCTGTGTCACCATACTGCGGGGGTGCACGGTAATGGCGCCCCAGTGCGAGAACTTCGTTACCGAGGTCTTTTTCAAACTGGCGAGCGTCCGCGTTCTCGGTGCGGACCCGCAGATGCAGTTCATCCATATTGACGACCTGCTCGACGCCTTTGAACTGTGCCTGCTGAAACTTGCCTCCGGGGTGTTCAACATCACGGGAGAGGGGACCGTTGCCTATAGCGAGATCGCGAACATTGCGGGCAGACGCACGATTACCCTTCCGGCGCCGCTTCTTGCGGTCATCACCTGGGCAACATGGATGCTGCGACTGCAAAGCGATTCTCCCGCGTGCGGGATCGAGTACGCAAGATGGCCGTGGGCGGCCAGCAACGAGAAGCTGACACGAGAAACCGGGTTTTGCCCAAAACACACTTCCCGGGAAGCGCTGACAAGTTCGTTGCTGGCGGGCAGTTAACCGCTTTTATTCTATGGAAACCAGTTAGCAACTTCTTGAAAACTGGCGAGGGTGGTTGAATTGCCAGTCAGTTCTCTATGGATTCGAGTATTCTGTCTGCAATCTCAAAAAAGGCCTTTGCGGCCACGCTCTGCGGGTCGGATTCCACTATAGGGGTTCCCTTGTCCCCGCCGATTCTTATCCGCGGGTCGATTGGGATTTCTCCAAGAAACGGAACTTCAAATTTCTCTGCCATACGTCTTCCTCCACCCCTGCCGAATATGTCTATCTTTTCGTCTACATCGGGCATATCTAGATAGCTCATGTTCTCCACTATGCCAACAATGGGAATGTTCAGTTTGTTAAACATCAGAATCCCTCTTCTTACGTCCACCAGAGCTACGTCTTGGGGAGTGGTTACTATAACTCCTCCGCTTATCGGGGCTGTCTGCGCCAGAGAAAGCTGGGCGTCCCCGGTACCCGGAGGAAGATCAATTACCAGGTAATCCGTTCCGCTCCACTCAACGTCCTCGATAAACTGCTTTATCGCTCCGTGTACCATGGGACCTCTCCATATCACGGCATCCTCCTCGTTCACGAGAAAACCGATGGACATTACCTTGAGGCCGAACTTTTCTATGGGAATGATCTTGTCATCTGTGGTCGCGCGAGGTTTTTCGCTTATTCCCATCATCAAAGGAGCGCTCGGTCCCCAGATGTCGCCGTCCATAAGCCCGACATTTTTCCGTTTTTTAGAGATTGCCAGGGAAAGGTTAGTTGCTATTGTTGACTTGCCGACTCCTCCTTTGCCGCTTGCGACGGCTATGTAGTACTTTATGTCGGGAAGCTTGCTCTTTTCACTGCCCGCGTCGGCAGTTATCTGCTTCTGCGGCCGTGAGCCGATCTTAATCGAGAGGTCCTCAACTCCGGGTATGCCGAAGATGGCTTTTCGAACTTCTTCCTCGATTGCGGACTGAAGTTTCTGGTCGGGTTTGGGAAGCACTATGGAGAGGGTCACCTTCGAGCTTTCCACAACAATGTCTTTTACGAGGCCGAAGGATATTATGTCCCGGTTGAATCCGGGATAGTTAACTCCCTTAAGAACTTTTATTATCTGTTCTCTATTTATTTCCACGCGGAAAATCCCCCCTAAGCGATACCCAGTTTCTTTTTTCCTTCCTCGGATATCATGTCGGGGTTCCAGGGAGGATCCCATATCACCTCTATAAGAACGTTGTCGGCTCCCGCGTTCTTAATGGCCATCTCGGCCTGGCCTGCTATCTGTGCTCCCATGGCGCACCCCGGGGTGGTAAGCGTCATCTTGATTTGAACGTTCCGCCCGGAGATTTTGGTGTCGTAGATAAGCCCGAGATCCACTATGCTCACGGGAAGTTCGGGATCGTACACATCCTTAAGAGCGCTGTAGACCGTTTCTTCCGTTATTTCGGGGTCGCCAGCGGGTTTTTCCTTCTTTTCAAACTTGGTAAAGGACACGGAGCTTTTCTCCTTGGAGGAAGAGCCCCTGTCTATCTGGATTATCTTTTTCATCCCCATGAATTTTGCCTCCTGATTTTCTCTTTAATCTGGTAACTGGTAAGAAGCTTGTTGAGTCGGCTTTTTCCTATGCCATTTTAGGTTGCTTCCTATACTTTGCCGAACTTTTCAAAAGAAATAAAGGTCTTAGTGCCTTGGCCGAATTAAAAAATTTTTTTAAATATGCGTACGCCCTTGCGCTTTCTTGACACAATAACAACTATTCAATAGCATTTTCCGCAAGTTATGAGACAATCCCGGCAGATATCAATCGGCGACGTGAAAATAGGCGGGGGAGCTCCCGTGTCGGTTCAGTCAATGACCATTACCGACACGAGAGACGTTACGTCAACGGTTTCCCAGATAAAAAGACTTGAGAAAGCGGGTTGCGACATAGTCAGGGTCGCCGTTCCCGACATGGATGCCGCAAAGGCTCTGGGAGCGATAAGAAAAGAGATAGGGATCCCCCTTGTCTCGGACATACACTTTGATTACAGGCTGGCCCTTGAATCAATAAGACAGGGAGTCGACGGGATGAGAATAAATCCCGGGAACATCGGCGCCAGGTACAGAATAAAGGCCGTGGTTGACGCCTGCAGGGAAAGAGGGATTCCCATAAGAATAGGCGTAAATTCCGGCTCTCTTGAAAAAGATATACTAAAAAAACACAAGCATCCAACCGCTGAGGCTCTGGTTGAAAGCGCAATGAGGCACGCGCACATACTCGAGGACCTTGATTTTCTCGACATAAAGATTTCCGTTAAATCCACCGACGTTAAGAAGATGATCACCGCGTACAGAATGCTCGCGGACAAAACCGAGTATCCGCTACACCTCGGAGTTACCGAGGCGGGAACCCCGGGAATGGGAACGGTGAAATCCGCCATAGGAATCGGAGCGCTTCTGGCTGAAGGTGTAGGTGACACAATAAGGGTATCCTTAACAGGTGACCCTGTGGAGGAGATAGTCGTTGGAAGGAATATCCTTAGATCTCTTGGGATGAGGAACAACGGAATTGAACTTATCTCGTGCCCCGGGTGCGGGCGGCTTGAAATAGACCTTGAGAAGCTGGTTTCGGAAGTTGAGCAGGGTGTTTCCGGTTTTGACCTTCCAAGACCCGTTAAGGTCGCCATACTGGGCTGCGTTGTTAACGGGCCTGGTGAGGCATCGGAAGCCGATATAGGGATAGCGGGAGGAAGGGGGAAGGGAATGCTTTATCGGGACGGAAAATTGATAAAATCTTTCAGGGAAGCCGATTTGGTCGGGGAACTTGTAAAGGAAATACAAAGAAACTACATTAACTGAACTGAAAACCCTGCGAAATCGCTTTCCAGCTGAGCTTAAGTCACTTTAAAGGAGAAAAACGGATGAGGTTCTCTTCCTATTTTATACCCACGGTCAAAGAAGATCCTTCGGATGCCGAGATCATAAGTCACAAGCTTATGGTAAGAGCCGGAATGATAAGAAAGCTCGCGGCCGGAATCTACAATTACTGGGACTCAGGTCCTTAAGAAAAGTCGAGAACATAGTGCGGGAAGAGATGAACAGGGCCGGGGCAATAGAACTTCTCATGCCCGCGGTGCTTCCGGCCGAACCGTGGATCGAGAGCGCCAGATGGGATTACTACGGAAAGGAACTGCTTCGCTTCAAGGACCGCGCCGAACGGGATTTCTGCCTGGGGCCCACGCACGAGGAAATAATAACGGACATAGTCCGCAAGGAAATCCGTTCCTACAAGCAGCTTCCCGTTAATTTCTACCAGATACAGACCAAATTCAGGGATGAAATCCGCCCCCGGTTCGGAGTTATGAGGGCACGCGAGTTCATAATGAAAGATGCCTATAGCTTCGACGTTTCGGATGAAGGAGCGGATCGCTCCTACCAGGCGATGTATGACGCTTATGTACGTATATTTGAAAGATGCGGGCTTGAGTTCAGCGTGGTTGCCGCCGATTCAGGAAACATCGGCGGAAGTTTCTCACATGAATTCATGGTAACCGCAGACACAGGTGAAGACGTAATAATGAGTTCCACGGAAGCCGATTACGCCGCCAACCTTGAGCTTGCAAAAATCGGCATCTCAGAAGACGAAAGGGAGGGGGGAAGAACAACCTCCGGGCTTGAGGAAATCTCAGAGGTCCACACCCCGGGCTCTAAGACGGTTGAGGATGTGGCGCGGCTCTTGAAGGTCGGGCAGGAGGATCTGATAAAGACCCTCATAGTGCGCACCGAAACGGAACCGGTCGTTGCGCTTGTGAGGGGGAATGCGGAGCTCAGCCTGACCAAGCTTAGAAACTTTCTCGGATGCGATATAGCGGAACTTGCCGATCCGCAGACAATTCTCGAGGTCTCAGGAGGGCCGCTTGGATTCAGCGGACCCGTGGGGCTTAAGAAAAAGAAAGTGAGAGTGGTTGCGGACAAATCAGTTCGCAACATGAAAAACGCCGTAACGGGGGCAAACAAAGGCGACTATCACGTAACCGGCGTTAACCCCGGGCGGGATTTTGAAGCCGACTCCTATGCGGATATAAGGGTAGCGAGGGAAGGGGACCCGTGTCCGGTTTCTGAAAACGGAGTTCTGAGGGCGTCAAGAGGCATTGAAGTCGGACACGTTTTTAAGCTGGGGACCAAGTACAGCGAAGCCATGGGAGCCACCTACGTGGATGAAAACGGCGCGGAAAGGCCGCTTGTTATGGGTTGTTACGGAATAGGGATAGGAAGGACGGTGGCGGCGGCAATAGAGCAGAATAACGATGAGCATGGAATAAAATTTCCCGTTCCAATAGCTCCGTTTGAAGTTTCTGTGCTTCCGATAAACATGAAGCAGCCGGATGTAAAGGATGCGGCGGAGGGAATATACTCAGCGCTTCTCCGCGACGGAGTGGATGTCCTTATTGATGACAGAGCTGAGACCCCCGGTGTAAAATTCAAGGACTCAGACCTGCTCGGAATTCCTATTCAGGTTATAGTCGGCCAAAGAAGCTTAAAAGAAGGCAAGGTGGAGATAAAGAACAGAAACTCCGGCGAGAGAACAAGCGTTGCCGCAGAAGAAGTTCCGGGAGAAATTGCCGCTCTTTTGGCCGAAGACAAGTAAGCAAAGAGCTTCAAGATGTGACTTGCAGGTTAATGCTGCAGTTATTTGTTTTCGAAAGTGAAGCTTCCTTCTTTGTCCAGATTCACTTTCACCGTGGCCGCATCGTTGAAACTTCCTTTCAGTATCTCGTTTGCAAGTGGGTTCTGTTCAGGCACAAGATAATTCCTCTTTGCATGGAATCAAGGAATTTCCCGAAATTGAAAACGGTGGAGGGGTACAGGAAAGATTGCGCTACAGGACCCAAGTGCGGTTAAAAACACCGCACGTAGAACCCGACCGCACAGAAAAAGCCGGGAGATTGTTAGGAACGTGATTAAAGCGCGTCTGCGTTATTTACCAAGGATGCTCACAACGCAGGTAATTCCGTCCATGGCGGGCTGGGCGCCTCCCATGGTCTCGATGATGCCGACTTTCGCATCTTTTACCTGGCGCTCCGGCTCAACTTCCCCTCTTAGCTGCCTTACGATCTCGGCAGTCTGAAGAAGCCCGGTAGCTCCGACCGGATGTCCGCGTGAAAGCAGTCCTCCACTCGGGTTAACGGCGACTTTGTCACCCCCAACCCACGTGCTTTTTTCGTCTATAAGAGTCGCTCCCTCTCCCTTCTCGCAGAAGCCGAGAGATTCAACAACCATCATTTCCGCTATTGAGAAAGCATCGTGAATTTCAGCCACGTCCATATCCTCGGGCCCCAGTTTCGCCATTTCGTAAGCCATCTGGGAGGTTCTCCAGACGTTCTCAGAAGGGTCGCAGGTAAGACCCGTGGGGCTGCTGTATTTGCCCGACTGGGCAACGCAGCCCAGGATTTTTATCGGCATCTTTTTAGCAAGCTCTCCGACATGCTCCTCGGAGCAAAGCACCGCTGCTGCCGCGGCGTCTCCAACGGGACAGCACATGTTGCGCGTAAGCGGGTCGGCTATCACCGGGGCGTTCAGCACTTCTTCCACGGTAGTAGGCTTTCTGTACTGGGCAAGAGGGTTGAGCGAAGCATGGTAGCGGCTTTTTACTACGACTTCGGCCAGCTGCTCCAGCGTGACTCCGTATTCGCTCATGTACTTTGAAGCTCTTATGGCGTAGAGTCCGGGCATTCCCATGCCGATAGATACCTCAAGGTCATCTTCCTCGAGGGGCAGGGGACCCCCGGAGAGAATTCTGCTTAGATTCTCAACACCGAGAGCGAGCGCTATGTCGTACTGACCGTAGGCTATGGTTCTCCAGGCTTCCCACAGGGAAAGCGTTCCGCTTCCACAGGCTCCTTCCACGTTTATGGTCGGCTGCCCGACAAGCCCTATATCCTTAAGCGCTCTCTGACCGACTCCCATGCCCTGATAGACATGGCCGCAAAACGCAATTTCTATTTTTCGCGCATGAATTCCCGAATCCTGTATCGCTGCCCATGCGGCTTCTCTTGCCAGCTCGTGAGCAGCTTTGTCGGGAAATCTTCCGCAGGCGGTGTTTCCCACTCCTATGATGTATACGTCTCTCATTTGTAATTCCTCCTGCTTACGCTTTAAGTTCGGCGATAAACTTATACCAAATTGTCCATATTGTAAAATTTAAGGAATTTTCATTTTTCATAATGAAATTTCCGTAATTTAGTGGTATGATGTTCGGAGATGTTTTGCAGTTTCAGCTTTATTCTGAACAAAAAATACCCAGATAGGAGGTTATTAATATGAGTGATGTACCAAGTGCCAGCGAAGTTGGCAGTATCATGGACACCTTCAGTTCCATAGGAACAAGAAGATCCATCAGGTGGTATGAGCCGAATAAGTCCGTTGAGAAATGGAAGGTTCAGTCCATGCTGGAAGCTGCTAGGCTTTCCCCTACTGCAGGCAACTTCAATGGGCAAAGAGCAATAGTTGTATACAGGGATGAAGACCCCGAAATATGGGAGTTTATATCCGACTGGAGTCAGATCACAACGCAGATGGCTCCCGTGCTTATCTTCTGGTGCTATGACATGAGCAACTACGATACAATGGGCCAGTCTATCCACGATCTTCTGAGAACTGGAGCGCTCGACAAGGCGCACGGCTGGGAATACGACAGGGTATCGAAGCTGTTCCCGCTTCCTGCGATGCTTCCCGACGCGGTACTGCACCGGCTTGCCGCAATCGATCTTGGAAACGCTATACAGAACGCCTGTCTTGTTGCCACGTCTCTGGGTCTCGGAACTTGTCTTAACGGCGCAAGCGGCGGAGCCAGAAGGAATACCAAGGCAAAGTTTAATCTTCCGGACACTTACGTGTTCAGCTGGCTTATGACTGTCGGCTATCCCGCAGAGGACATACAGGGTGGTGGAGCGAGAAGCCGGCCCCCGTTTGAAACCATGTTCTTCGAAAAACAGGTTGGAAATCCCTTCGAGAGAAATCCCGAGGTAGTAAAGCTTCTTGAGGATCTGAACATGCTTCAGCCGTCAGGACCTCTTCCCGGAAGACTTGAAGAGATCAACAAACTCACCAGGCGTTTTGGTCTCGGAGAGGAGTGGCTTACAGACTGGAAGTTTGCAGAGTCCCAGCTTGGGGATATCGCTGGAGACAAGAAACCTGAACCTCTGAGTCGCGAGGAAGTGCTGGCTTCAGCCGAGGGAGCATCTCCTGACCCCTCTGGATTCACTCTCAAACCGACGGTAAAGCGGGAGGAGATCCAGAAGTACAGGGAGCAAAAAGGCATTGGTGATAACGAATAGTTCTTATCAAAAACAAACAAGGAGGTTTTGGTAATGGCAGAGATAACGCTGAATATTCCAGATCCGATTCATGACAAGATAAAGAGAAGGGCCGAACAGACTAAAAATAGCGATATTGGTATTATAATTGCTACTCTGGCTCTTACTTTCGGTGCTGCGTTTTATGACCATACAAAGTGGCTCCAGAATCTAGACGGAGTGGACGACAAGTCCAAGCCCTGGTAAGGTTTCGGAAGTAAAAAGCAGTTAAAAAAAAGGGGATGTTCGTGGAAAACGGGCGTCCCCTTTTTTTGCCACAGGAAGAGAAAAGGCAGTAAAAAGGCAAAGAGGCACAAACACTCAGGAGGGCCGCTTTGTCTTGTCTTGGCCCTGTTAATGGTGCTTTTATTCCCACATCGCTCCAAAAGGAAGCAGCCAGGGACCTTCACCCATTTGACCACCTTAGTTTTAGCAGTAAAAGTTTCGCAATTTTATCAATAAGGACTTCGCAATTTTTATAACAGAACTGGAATATTTTTTTCAGTCATCAGATATGGATGACATTCGTGGGGAATTGAGAAAAAAGGTCTGCACCAAAAACCAGCAGCAAAAAGACTCAGGCAGGCTGACCGTATGCAGGTAGCGGCGCAGTATCTTCCGACTTTTTTCTAAGGAGGAGATTCATGCCTTCCGGGTCAGCTTCAATTTGTTCAATCGATTTCTCTATATGAAGAAATAATCCTTTGAAATCTTTGCCTTTTTTCGCCGATACAAGTGGCGATCCCGGAAACGCCTCGCGAAGCGATGCCTCTGTCGGTATGTCCGCCTTGTCCGTTTTGTTGAAGACCAAAACGCTCGGTATATCTTCATATTCCATGGATTTCAGTATTTTCGTTACCGACTCTATTTTCTCTCTTACATCGGGGTCGCTTGAGTCTGCGACATGGATAAGCAGGTCGGCTTCCCCTATTTCTTCAAGCGTGGCCCGAAAGGCGTTTACGAGTTCACGGGGGAGTTTGCTTATAAAGCCCACCGTATCGGTCATAAGTACGTGTTTCCCCCCTGGAAGCATGACTCTTCTTGTGGTTGGATTCAGGGTGGAGAAAAGCTTGTCTTGGGTAACAACGAGGGATTTTGTCAGTCGATTAAAAAGAGTGGATTTGCCTACATTCGTGTACCCGATGAAAGAAACAGTGGGGATCTTGGATGTTTTCCTGTTTTTCCTCGTGTGTTCCCGTCTTCTGCAGAGACCGTCGATCTGTTTTTCGAGCTGTTCGATCTGTTTTCTTAAGTTTCTTCTTTCCTGCTCAAGCTTCTTCTCTCCAGGACCTCTCGTGCCTATTCCGCCTCCTAGCTGGGAAAAAGCCGTTCCCTTGCCTTTAAGCCTCGGCAAATTGTATTGGAACTCGGCAAGCCTTGCCTGGATTTTTCCTTCATTTGTCTTAGCGTGCTTTGCGAATATCTGTATTATCAGTTGGCTTCGGTCCATTATATCAAGACCGGACTCCTCCCCGATAGCGTTTGCCTGGGCGGGGGTAAGTTCTGTGTCAAAAATTATGGTGTCAGCCCCAAGGTGCTTGGCGTGAAGAGCAATCTCTCTGAGTTTTCCTCTGCCGACGAGATAACGGGGATCAATGTTCCTTCTTATCTGGACCATCTTGTCTAGGACTACCTTTTCTGCGGAGAGAGCCAGGGAATCAAGCTCCTCCAAAGACTTCTCGGCCAGGTAGCGAAACTTGGTGCCAAAACCCACAAGTATGACTCCTTCCCTGTTTTCCTTGCCCCCGTTTTTGAGAAAAGCGCTCCTTAGGGACTGTTCTATATCGCTTATTTCCTGTTTGAGGTTGATGTTTATACGACTCGGGTCAGAAAATCTCGAAATCTCCCATTTCGCCTGGCTCTCTCCATCCGGCGGGACAAGGTTCGCATATTCAAAATGTCCTGCCGAACCGTTTTGATCCGGAGACACTGAAGCTATAAGGTCGAGTCTTTCATTTGCCAGAGTTGTCAGGTCAGAATTCGTAAGACCTGATCCCTTGAGGTTGGTTCTTACGGCGCGGAATCCCCTGAGCCTGTATTTCGCTCTTCTTCTCCTCCCGAGCAGCTTTTCAAAGGGAAAATCGCAAGGTTCTCCGATAAAAACGAACCTCACCTTACCTTTGCGGTCGATAAATGCCGTTATGGTTTTTTGGAGTTCCCCGGAGAAGGATAAAAGAGTGCGGGTGAACTCAAGGGTTACCACGTGGTCCTGAGGGATTTTCCGCTTGTATATCCTGAGCAGGCTCTTCAGGTCGCTTCTGGTAAGACCTGAGGTGTTTCCATGGATTCTGTCTATCTTTTGTTTCCCCTTAAGCATATATTATTACATTGAGCGAAAAATTTGAAGCGTTTTCAGCAAAGAATGAAAAAAACTTACTGATCCGCAGATTTCCCGACACCTGAAAAAATGTCTTTTTTTGTCTTCAGACTCCAGATGGAAAGCGAAAAGCAAGGGTAATGCGCTATGGAAACGGAAAAACAGCTATGGATTGCCGAGTTCTACGAGAAACAGAAAGTTTCGGCCGACTCGGATACAAAGTGCGAAAAAATAGAGAAAGTCTCGGATTTTCTCTGTCGCAGTTTTGAGACTCGCATTGAGTCTTTAAACAAAGAATATGGCCGAGACGCAATCAGCGTGGTCACGCCGCCTCGGGGTTTTCTGCACGCGGTTTTTGATACTGATGCGGAGACTCGGGGATTTTTGCTGCTTTTCGGAACTTCGAGGCTGGCAATGGTTCTTTTCGGGCATGAAAACGCAGTTACATTTGTCGGAAGAGAGATCAATCCCGGCTCCCGGAGTCAAAAGAAGAATCTGAAGCTTCTCGGGGCAACCTGGGAAGAGACAGAAGACGGGGGATACCTTTTTCGGGACAGTACGGGAGTAGAGATCAAAGTCCGTGAACTTGCGCTGCGGATAATCCGTTGGGGTATGGGCTAGGGAGTAAGGACAACGTGCGTCATAAAGGCGATGACCAGGATGAGCCCTATAAGCAGCGGTACGCCAAGGATGTAGTGAAACCCTTCTTTTTCATGCGGTTCGAGATCAAACATTACGGTGCAAGGATAACCTATGCACCCTGTCATTGCAAAGTTTTATTGAAGAGATTCTGAATTTTTGTTAAGTTCTTACAGTAATGATTGAATACGTGACACCCTTTTTTCGCCCCCCGAGCGAACATAAAAGTTTCATTCTTCAGGCCACCGTCGGCTGTTCTCATAACAAGTGCACCTACTGCGCCATGTACAGAAAGGAAACCCAGAAGTTCAGGGTAAGGCCCATGGGCGAGATAAAAGAAATCATTGATGCCGCTGCAAAGAGCGGTTCACTTGAACGAAGAGTTTTCATTGCAGACGGCAACGCGCTTGTGCTCTCCACAGCTAAGCTGCTGGAGATGATGGATTATCTCCATGAAAAAAGTCCGGGCCTTGAGAGGATCACCATGTACGCGAACGTGGGGGACATACTCAGAAAATCGGTTGAAGACCTCACGCGTCTTAGGGAGGGCGGCCTCGCCATGGTCTACATAGGTTTTGAAAGTGGAGACGATGTGGTTCTTGAGAGAATAGAGAAAGGAGCGAATTTTGCCGAGACCGTTGAAGCCTCAAAAAAACTGAAAGCTTCCGGGATAATGAATTCGGTCATGGTGCTTCTCGGCATCGGCGGTAAGGACAGGAGCAGGGAACATGCCCTTGCTACCGGGAAGCTTCTTACCGAATGTGATCCGGAATATGTCGGGGCTCTTTCCCTTCAGCTTCGCCCCGGCGCCCCTATTTACGAGCAATGGCAGGAAGGACTCTTTGAACTTCCGGACAAGTTCCAGATGATAGAAGAGCTTGAGACCATAGTTGAGAATACGGAACTTTCCGACGGCTATTTCTACTCAAATCACATATCAAACTATCTTCCCGTAAGGGCGAAATTCCCCGAGGAGAAACAAAGGGTTCTTAAAGAGATAAAAGAAGTGCTAGAAACAAGAGACGAAGCTTTCCTTCGTCCGGATTATTACAGAGACGTGGTAAATCAATACTGAAAAAAGCTCAAGGAGGCTTTAAATGGGAAAAATTGCGACAACTTCACCGGTCTGGGGATGCAGCGTAAGCGATCTCAGGGGACTTGCGAAGATCACGGAAGAAGCAGGTTTTGACGGTATCTTCTCTCCTGAAGTACCGCCTTACAGCGCCATAACGAACGCTCAGGTGTTCGCTGAGTGCACTGAGAAGATAAACGTCGGAACGTGGATAGCCAACATATACATGCGCCAGCCCGTAGTTGCTACCGCGACAGCGCTTACGATACAGGAAATAACGGGGGGAAGAATGGTTCTCGGACTCGGAGTCAGTCATAAGCCAGTTAACGGTAGATACGATATAGACATGGGAGACCCGATTGAGGCTATGAGAAGCTATGTCGGGGAAGTGAGAGCGTTTGCCGACGGAACGTCTCCAAGGCTTTCTCTTAAAAGAGAAATGGACCTCCCGGTATATATAGCGGGACTTACCAAAGCCGCAGCGGAGCTTGCCGGAGAGGTCGCCGACGGCATAATGCCGTATCTATGCCCTCCCGCCTATATAGCTACCTTAAAAGAGCATGTTGCTTCGGGCGCCGCAAAAGCGGAAAGGGATCCCTCGACGATATCGATTACAAACGGCATTCCGTCTTTTGTCTCCGATGATGGAGCCGCGGCAGTCGCCGCAGCCAAAAGAGGGCTCGGTCCATACGCCAGGTTTCCTTTTTACCAGAGACTCATAAGGAACATAGGTTTTGGTGACATAATCGACAAGGTGCAGGAGGGTGCAAACCCGGCCGATGTATTTACAGACGAACTGATAGATGCAGTAGCGCTTGCCGGCACGCCCGATAACTGCAAGAAAAAACTCGAAGAGCATTTCGCAGCTGGAGTCGATCTTGCCATACTGGTTCCCGGACCGGTAGGAAAGCTAAGTAATATAGAGGTAATGGAGATAACAGCTAAAGCTTATTCTTAAGTTCTTCACGGATCAAAAGAGTGGAAGATGACCAAATATTCTTCCGCTCTTTTGCTTTTCCGTCATCCTTTACTTTTTCTACAGCGTGAGATTATCTTGCCCCAATATCGCACTACATTGACCTCCAAAGTGGTAGCGGGCAAGATTAGAATACTGGAATTATTATGATAAGGAGGTATCCGCATGAGCGACTTTATGCTGATGGAACCTGCCAATCAAAGCTTGTCCGAACTGCTGGGCAATGCGGCTAAATATACCGTACCACACTTTCAGCGGGATTATTCCTGGGAACAGGAACAGTGGGAAGACCTGTGGACAGATATCGAGAACCTGGAACAGGAAGGCTTTCATTACATGGGTTATATCGTATTGCAACGCAAAGGTCAGAATGATTTCGAAGTGATAGATGGCCAGCAACGCCTAGTCACGCTCTCCTTGCTGATCTTGGCTGCAATGCGACACATTCAGCAACTGGCAGAGGAAGGCAAGGATACCGAGAAAAACAAGGAGCGTCTGAAAGAAATCACCGGACGCTATATTGGCTCAAAAGATATCGTCTCATTGCGAGTGAGCAGCAGGCTGACACTTAATCGCAACAATGGACGTTTTTACAAGGATATCTGTTCCAATCTTCGCGCGTCAAAGAGCCGGGGAATTACCGTAACCAATAGACAACTGAGCAGAGCCTTCGAATTTTTCTGCAGCAAGAGTCTGGGAAACAGCGGTGAGGAAATCGGTGCATTTATCAATAAGTTTTCATCCAGATTGATTTTCACAAAGATTGTGGTGCAGGACAATCTAAACGCCTACAAAGTGTTTGAAACATTGAATGCCAGAGGAGTGCAGCTCTCAACACCCGATCTTTTGAAAAACTATATTTTTTCAGTGGTCACTAAAAATGATGACGTGCCCGACGAGACACTGGATGATCTTGATGAAACCTGGTCAAAGATTCTTGATGAATTAGGGGAAAACAACTTCACTGATTTTGTCCGCTACCATCACAATTCCCGCAGTTCTTTCGCAACCAAAAAAGAGTTGTTCAAATCGGTCAGGCAACTTTATACCACGCCCGGTCAGGCATATGGTTACCTGAGGTCATTAACAGATTCGGCTCCTTTATATGCGCTCTTATCCAGTCCTTATGACGAGTGGTGGCAACAGCAGGCAGAAGGAAAATACAAAAAAGCCGTGCATTTTCTGGAAGGTCTGAAGCTTTTCAGCATACGGCAGCCCTATATGGTGTTAATGATAGCGTTTGAGAAATTCTCACCCGCTGAGTTCATCAAGACGCTGCGGTATCTGTACTGCTTGTCGATTCGTTATAATGTGATTTGCGGCTATTCGGCAAACGAGCAGGAGAGACGTTACAACAACATTGCCGTAAAAATAGCCAGCGGTGAATTCGAGCGCGCAAGCCACATTAAGAACAGCACTGATTATAAAAATCTCTACCCCTCCGATAAAGTGTTTAAAAACGCTTTTGAGTACTACAAGATGCCCAGCCGCCGCTCATCCAAAAAAATCCGCTTTCTTCTGGCCGATATAGAGAGCAAACTAGGTCATAAAGTCAGATACGTTGATACAAAACTTGAACACATTTGTCCATACAACCCAAGTCCGGAGTGGTATCAGGATTTTGGTGAGGGAGTGAATGATATTGTAGACCGGCTAGGGAACATGCTGCTTTTGGAACAAGACAATCTGGAACGTGCTGATTTTGTCACCAAAAAATCGAACTATCTGAAAACTTCCTTCAAGTTGCCCAGGAAGATTGCGGAATATGACTGCTGGGACTTGGCTAATCTTAACGATTATCAGTCTTGGCTTGCTGATCAGGCGGTTAGAACTTGGCAGGTCGGCTAGAACCCATATACGGAAGAGCTTTAAACATGACGTGTCAAGGAAGAGAAGCTAACTGTAGGAAACAAATTTGTCGTACACCCCTTCAGATTCGTCTTTACTAATGCCGACAACCCTGATTTTTTCGCACAGGTGGTTGAAACGGAATTTCATGAAAGTATAATTACGGCGATTTTAGTCTCTTTGCTTCGGTCCGCCAAAACGTGAGTCTCGATAATAACATTCTGTCTCTGCTCATATTTTTTCCTCTTCTGGGAGCCTTGGTGCTCTCGGTCCTGCCGTATTTCCAGAAGGTTTCCGATTACCAGTTAAAGGCAGTTGCGTTTGTAATAACCCTGGTAGAATTTCTGATATCCCTTCCACTTTTTTTCCGCTTTAACGGCTCGCTTTCCACAATGCAGTTTGAAGAGAAGATTCCATGGCTTACTGACCTTGGGGTGTCTTATCATCTGGGAGTCGACGGGCTCAGCCTCTTGCTTGTGCTTCTCACTACCTTTCTTTTTCCCATTACGGTGCTTTGCTCCTGGAACGCGATAAGAGGCGGATGGAGAGCGTTTCTTTGTCTTACTCTTTTCCTTGAATCAGCGCTTATCGGCACCTTCGTCGCACTGGATATGATTCTTTTCTTTATATTCTGGGAGGCGGTGCTGATCCCCATGTATTTCATCATAGGAATCTGGGGGTCATCCAGAAGAATCTACGCGGCAATAAAGTTCTTCATCTACACGGCGTTTGGAAGCGGACTTATGCTGGTCGCGATCATCTACATGTACTACGCGCATATAGACCAGTTCGGCTTTGCGTCAATGAACCTTTTTGACCTCCAGAAAACCAGTCTTGCTTTTGACGGGATACTGAGTCCCCAGGGGCTTGTATTTCTGGCGTTCTTTCTGGCTTTCGCAATCAAGGTTCCGATGTTTCCGTTTCATACGTGGCTTCCCGACGCGCACGTCGAGGCTCCCACGCCCGGGAGCGTAATACTGGCCGGCGTACTGCTTAAGATGGGAACCTACGCTGTGATAAGATTTCTTATTCCCTTTTTCCCGGAGGCAATAGAGGCGTACACAGGGGTTCTGATAGGCCTTTCCATCATCGGAATAATCTACGGAGCAATGGTGGCATTCGTGCAGACGGATCTAAAGAAGCTGGTCGCCTATTCAAGCGTAAGTCACATGGGACTCATAATGCTGGGCGTGTTCATCTTCAATCTCCACGGCGTACAGGGCGGGGTCTACCAGATGATAGGTCACGGTCTCTCAACCGGCGCCCTGTTTATCCTCGTCGGAATGATATACGAAAGACGTCACACTAAAATGATTTCTGAGTTCGGTGGACTCGCGAAGGTAATGCCGATTTTCGCACTGTTCTTCATGATCGCCATGCTCTCTTCGATAGGACTTCCTCTTCTAAACGGTTTTATAGGGGAATTTCTGATTCTGCTCGGAGTGTTCGCGGAGAGTTACCTGTACGCGGCGCTTGGAGCCACGGGGCTTGTACTCGGAGCCGTCTACATGCTCTGGGCATACCAAAGGGTGATGTTCGGACCTATAGTGAAGAAAATAAACGCGGGACTTATGGATCTTAATCCAAGAGAGATAGCCCTTATGATTCCCCTTGCGGTTATGATATTTCTTATGGGAATCTACCCGCAACCCTTCCTCTCAAAAATGGAACCCACGATAACAAGAATGATAGACGGAAAACAGCCAGAAGCCCTCCGCGTGGATGCCGCAGTGGCGGAGACCCAGAAAAACAGGCCTTAGAATCATGGCCGCTGCGCAGGTAAAACTGCATACAAACTTGATCAGGACCAATGTCTTTTAAAAAACTCATAACGAAAAAAGTCGAATTTTCCGCTTCTCACCGGTACTGGAACAAAAACTGGAGCGAAGAGAAAAACCGTGAAATCTACGGCAAATCGAGCCTGCCCGGCGGACACGGGCACAATTTTGTGCTTGAAGTCACCGTGGAAGGAGAAATAAACCCGGAGACGGGCATGATAATCAACCTCTTTGATCTGAAACAGATTGTTTCATCGGTTCTGGCTGATTTTGACCACAAGAACTTAAATGAGGACAACCCCCGTTTTCAGGATCTTATACCGACGACAGAGAACATAGCCAAAGTTCTGTGGGAAATGGTAGAGGAGAAAATTCTTGAGAGGGATGACTGCCGTCTTTACAAAATAAGGGTGTATGAAACAGACGATCTTTTCGTTGACTACCGCAAATGCTAGAGAAAAAAGAGCAAGTGCTTCTTACGAAAGTATTCAGGTTTTCCGCAAGCCACAGGCTTTTTATGGAAGGTTTGTCCGATGAAGAAAACTTCGCCATATTCGACAAGTGCGCAAATCCCGCGGGGCATGGACACGACTATACAGTGGAAGTGGGAATAAGAGGGGGAATAGACGATGAAACAGGCATGGTCATAAACCGCATTGATTTTGAGGGGCAGGCTTCGCCTGTAATAGAAAAACTCAACTATAAATGGATAGACAGGGACATTGATTTCTTTCGGGAAAACATATCGACCGTTGAGAACATCGGGAAATACCTGTGGAAGGAGTTCTTGGAAATAATCCCTGGCAAACTCGATCATGTAAGGATATGGGAGAACCCGAAAAGCTATTTTGAGTACTTCGAGGAGAAAGGAGATGGCTGAGAAAGTCGTGATTGTGACCGGAGCGGCAAGAGGCATAGGAAGAGCAATCGCAATTGAACTGCTCGAGGCGGGTTTTTTTGCGGCGCTTTGCTCAAAAAGCCCCCGGAGCGTGGACTCCCTTGGGGATGAATTATCATCTTTTGCCGGGAATTTCATGGTCTCTCGCGTTGATATATCGGTCGAGGAGGAAGTCAGAAGGTTCATCTCAAGCGTCGCCGAAGAAAAAGGGGGAATTGACGTGCTGATCAATAACGCAGGCGTAGTCCACACTGGTCCGGTAGAAAAAACCGACACTGAGCAGTGGGATGAAATGATGGCCGTAAACGCAAAAGGCACCTTTCTCATGGTAAAACACACGCTCCCTTTTATGCAAAAAGGAGGGCACATCATAAACATCGGCTCTAACGCTTCAAAAAAAGGCTTTCCCGGGTGGGCAGCCTACTGCGCCTCGAAGTTCGCTGTCCTGGGTTTCACCAATTCTCTTAGAGAAGAAGTAAGAGACAGGGGAATAAAGGTCTCTGCCGTCCTGCCGGGTCCGACCAGAACGGACATCTGGGATTCTCTTGCCGGAGAATGGGACAGGGCGAAGATGATGTCTCCTGAAATTACGGCGAAAACCGTCCTGTCGGTTGTAAACCAGTCCCGCGAAGCGAACATAGACGAAATTGATATAGTCCCATCCACGGGTAGTTTATAATCGCAGAAGATCGGTTTCGGAAAAAGCAGATGGTAGAGATAGTTTCAGTCGGAATCAGCTACAAGACAACCCCCGTGGAAGTACGGGAGAGATTTTCTTTTTCTGATGCGGACACCAGAGAAGCACTCGGAATCCTCCGTTTGAGGGAAAACGTGCTTGAATGCTTCATAGTGTCCACCTGTAACCGCGTTGAGGTCTACGCGGTGACCGAGGACCGTGGGAAATGCGAAGAGGAAATCAAGTCCTTTCTTCTCGATTTTCATAAGCCTGACAACAAGAACCTTTACCCCTATATGCATACCCGCGTGGGATCTGACGCGGTCAGGCATCTCTTCAGGGTAGCAGCCAGCATCGACTCCATGGTAATCGGAGAAACCCAGATTCTTAACCAGCTCAAAAACTCATATAGCGTGGCGCGTTCGGAGGATACGGTCGGGCTTATACTTAACAGGCTTTTTAACAGGGCTTTTTTCGCCGGGAAAAAAGTTAGAGCCGAAACGGGGATATCCTCTCAAGCGGTCTCGATAAGCTACCTCGGAGTGGAGCTTGCAAAAAGAATATTCGAGAACCTTGCAAACCGCACCGCCATGCTGGTTGGAACCGGGGAAATGGGAGAGCTCTTCGCAAAACATCTTGTTTCCAACAACATAAAGGAACTCTATGTGACGAGCAGGAATTTCCATAACGCGGAAAAGCTTTCGCAATCCCTAAAAGGCAAGCCCATCAGGTTCGAAGAAATGTTCTACTGTTTGAAAGACATTGATATCCTTGTTACCGCAACCGGGTCTCCCGATTACATAATAAGAAGTGAACACGTAAGGCAGTCTCTTAAGCTCAGGAAAAACGATCCGATCTTCATGATTGATATAGCCGTCCCACGCGATATAGATCCGAAGATAAACAGAATTCCCGGGGTTTACCTCTACGACATAGACGACCTGAGAGTCGTTCAGGGTGAGAACTTGAATTCCAGAAAGGAAAATCTTAAAAAAGCCGAAGAAATAGTTCTTAACGCGGAGAAAGGTTTTACGGACTGGATGGAAAGCCTTAAGGTCTTTCCCGTTATAATCGATATCAAGCAAAAATTCGAGAAAATAAAAAAGACCGAGATTGAGAAGGCGCTTCGAAAAATCGAGGGCGGTACCGGAGCACAGAAAGAGATCCTGGAGAGCCTGGCAAATTCCATAATCGGAAAAATATTTCACGACCCGGTCACTAACCTAAAGAAGAGAACATCCGGTTATGAAGCGGCCCTTTACTCAGAGGTAACGAGAAAGCTTTTCGAGCTTGACCGGGCGGATCTATCACAGGACGCAGCAGACATTTATGACGAAGCTGAGAATTGGGACCAGGGGTAGCAGGCTCGCTCTCTGCCAGGCCCGTCTTGTCGAAACGCAGCTTCGGGCTGTTTTCCCTTCGCTTGAGACGGAAATAACGGAAATAAGAACTTCGGGCGACATTAACCCGCAAGAAGAGATTTCACGGATTGGCGGCAAGGGGATTTTCGTAAAAGAAATAGAGCAGAGCCTCCTCTCGGGCGAAACGGATATTGCCGTTCACAGCATGAAGGACATGCCTTCAGTTCTTCCAGACGGGCTTCTAATAGGCTCTGTGCTCAAAAGAGAAGACCCGAGAGATGTTTTTATCTCGGCAGACGGACGTACCCTTGAGGAGCTTCGAGGAGAGGGAAAGGTGGGGACCGGAAGCATAAGAAGAAGAGCTCAGCTGCTTTTCAGGTTCCCCGACCTGGAAGTTGTTCCCATAAGGGGAAATGTTGATACAAGACTAAGGAAAATTTTCTCAGAAAACCTTGATGGAATTATCCTGGCCGCAGCGGGACTCAACCGGCTCGGACTTTCAGAACGTATTACCCAGTACCTTGCGCAGGACTATATGGTTCCGGCTCCATGTCAGGGAATAATCGCAATAGAATGCAGGGAAGACGATAAGGAAACGAGAAGTTTCCTGTCCGCAATCACGCACCCGGACACAGAAACCGTAGCAACGTTTGAACGCTCCTTCCTTGAAACTTTTGGCGGAGACTGTCAAATCCCGCTTGGATGCTGTGCGCAGTTACATCTCGGAGGAATATCGGCAGATTCTGTTTTTATAGATATGGAGAAAAGGGCAATTTTCAGGAGTTCCTGGAAATGCGATACAGAAAAAGCATCCGAAGAAGGTTCCGTCATGGCCAGAGATCTTATGAAACGGGCCGGGCTTTTGCCGCTGTAAAAGCTTCTGGCGTGTGCCGGTATTCGATTCAGAAACAGCGGTCAGCGTTGTAAGCTTGAATTGGTCGAAAGATATCCTTGCAAATTAAGAAGGCCTATGTATGATTTGTAAGGATGATTGGACGCCATGTTGCCTATGCCTTAAGAAAGGCTCTCGACCGACAGGCCGCTGTGGCATTGATCGGGCCGCGCCAGGTCGGCAAAACGACTCTGGCTCTTGATATTACGGAGAAGACAGGTGCGCTGTATCTTGATCTTGAAGCCAGTGCAGATCGTGCCAAACTCACAGATCCGGCTTTATTTCTGAGATCCTACGAAGACAGTCTGGTCATTCTTGACGAGATTCACCGCGTACCGGAACTGTTTTCGGAACTGCGTGGCCTGATTGACCAGGGAAGGCGCAGGGGAAGGCGTACCGGGCGTTTTCTGATTCTCGGGTCGGCTTCGATTGATTTGCTGAGACAATCAGGAGAGAGCCTTGCGGGAAGGATAGAATATGTTGAACTGAATCCGCTGGGTGTGCTCGAGACGGGAGAGAATGACAGCTCTTTTAACCCGCTCTGGGTGCGAGGTGGGTTTCCTGACAGTTTTCTCGCCCGCGATGACAAAGACAGTTTTGCCTTCCGCAGCAATCTGATCCGCACCTATCTTGAGCGGGACGTGCAGCAGTTCGGATGGCAGATCCCCTCCGAGACCCTTGAACGCCTCTGGACTATGCTTGCTCATGGTCAGGGCACATTGCTTAACACATCGAAGCTTGCGTCCGGCCTTTCCATCAGCACCCGTACCGTGACCGGCTACATAGACCTGCTGGTCCGTCTGCTGCTGGTGCGCAGGCTACCTCCATTCTATGCCAACGTCAGAAAACGCCTCGTGAAATCCCCGAAAATCTACGTGCGCGACAGCGGCATCGTACACGCTCTGCTGGGCATTGCGGATTACAATTCCCTTGCCGGCCATCCCATAGTCGGGGCAAGCTGGGAGGGTTTCGTGATAGAGAACCTGATATCCTCAGCTCCGCAGGGGACTAGGGCCAGCTTTTACCGTACCTCTGCGGGTGCGGAGGTGGACATTGTGCTCGAACTTCCCGGGAGCCGTGCCCCATGGGCAATTGAAATCAAGCGTGGCCTGAGTGGTGCCTTGGGCAGGGGGTTCCGAAACGCCGTTGAGGACATCAGGCCCGAGTGTTGCTTTGTCGTGACTGCGGGTACTGATCGCTACCCGGTGGCGGATGATGTCGAGGCAATAGGCCTTCGGGAAATGGCCTCGACTCTCAGGAAGCAATGATGACTGCATACGGTTTTGCAAGTCTGATCACGCTCAAAAGTGAGCACCGATGAATGGTGGGCTTATAAGCGTTTAGCTCCTGATTATGACCATAAGACTGTTCTGCATGGAATAAAAAGTGGGTAGTTGGAACCTGCCATACAAACAGCATAGAAGGCTATTGAAGTTTATTTAAGAGAAGTGTGCTTGGAACTCATATACACATTTCGGCAAAACATATGCCTAAGTATATTGCCGAGTTTGACTTTTGCTACAACACTCGAAAGATTCCTCATCAGATGTTTGCTCTTCTTCTTGAGTTGCTTCACCCAGAACCATCTGTTCTAGCAATGCCTCGAAAGCAACCTTGTTCCCATCTGGAATCTGCTTAGTCATTTAAAAAGCTCCTTGAAGATTAGAGCAATAAGCGAAACTACCAAGAGGACAAAAAGAGAGACAAACAGGAGACTTGCTAGATTCAGAATCCTATCGATTTTCCGGTCTACACGATCGGAAAGTTCGTTAATTCTGCTGTCCAGCTCTTTGCTCATAATTTCCTCTTGGATAAAAGAAATATCCGTTTAAACCAGCTCTGTCAACAAAATACAGCAAAAATCCTTACAACTCATAAGGGTTTTCTAACCGTTCTTATGGTATAATGCTAAACGTTGCCTTTGAAGTGAACCCGCCACATGTCGGGTCTTCAGTTCTAATATAATACCCTTTCTGGGAAATAAACTGAACCTCAAATCACTTTGAAGGCAACAGGGCCCGGCACCCTGCGTGTCACTGCGACTTTTAAACACAAGGAGATACCCGTGAAAAGATTTCTATTTCTTCTTGCTTCACTGCTTTTTCCCGTAAGCTGCACTCCAAGTGCAGAAGATCTGGTTAGCGACCTTCTTGATGATTACGAGGAGGAGTATTACCCATGTTATCCTGGAGATGCGAGGCTACCCATAGGATCTCATCCTGAGTACCTGGTAACCCCAGAAGGCTATGTATGGGAATGTGACGAATCAGGAGATGTATATCTTAACTCTAATGGTACATTCTCGGTTGTTCTTAGTAGTTCCAGGTATTCAGAAAGTCGAGATTATTACAATGACTGTCCTGGATCTGCAAGTCGAGAGGAAGAAGGTGAATGGATTGTAGCATCTGGCCGTCTTTGCTGGAAGTATGACAATATTCAACCTGGTACTTATAGCTGTCAAAGATTTAGCTATGATTCAGATGCTTTCAGTTTTCTAGGCAGTGTTAACTACTATGATGAGAATGGAAGCAGTCTCGGAAGCGACTATTCTCCTGATACTTGCACTCTAGAAGAAGAGTGATAGACTTTTCTTGTCCGGATTGGATAGTACCCCTGACAGGAGTCGAACCTGCAAGCCCTGAGAAGGCGCCCAATTACCAGTTGGGTGTGTTTACCTGTTTCACCACAGGGGCCTGTCACGGGGTTTCCAAAAGTTAGCCTGGTATATCGGAGAAATCTTGTATATCAGGCTTTTTATTAACAGAACTAAGTATCAGGTATTACATTTACTTGTCAAGATGGTACAATTACCTAATCTTTTTCTTGATCCGCTCTCTTGTGGACAGCGGCAGTCAATTCATTATGACTATCTACAAAAAAGCTGCACACACGCTTGACATGGCTTGATTTTCAATTAGGGTTTTCTGCCTAAAGTTTCTGTCGCGGGGTGGAGCAGCCTGGTAGCTCGTCGGGCTCATAACCCGAAGGTCGCGGGTTCGAATCCCGCCCCCGCTACCAAATCTGTTCCTCTGAACTTTTTTGCAGCCACCTCGCGGAGACTTTCCTCTTAGCTTGCTTCCGTTTCGTTTTTGACCTCGCTCGGGTTATAATTCTCCCAAACGGATTCTTCTTAGAATCCTCATTTCCATAAAAAAGGGTGGGTGTCTCTTTGCTCGTTATGGTATCCCTCGCCTTGGTACTGGGAGTAATCGGCCAGATGCTCTCTATCAGGACGGGCTTTCCAAGCATTGTGTTTTTCCTCATTTTCGGGGTTTTAGTAGGACCTGAATTCTTATCTCTGGTCCATCCCTCGGACTTTGGAGAAGGACTTGAAATAATAATAAAACTCTGCGTAGCCATCGTTCTTTTTGAAGCGGGACTTAACCTGAACAAAGAAGAAGCGCTTAGTCACGGGAACATCATACTTCTGCTGATAACCGTGGGCGGGCTGATTACAATGATAGGCGGAGCAGCCTTCGCGCGCTATGTGGCCAATCTTTCCTGGGAAATGGCTTTTGTTTACGGTTCTCTGGTCATAGTAACCGGTCCGACCGTCGTTCAGCCCCTGCTGAGAAGATTCAAGGTCAAGCCTAAACTCAAGCACATACTCGAATACGAAGGGGTGCTGATTGACCCTATCGGGGCATTGATAGCTATTTTTGTAGTTGAGGTGGTCCTCATCGAAAGCAGCCATGCCGCGTCCGGCCTGGTTCTCGGATTTGGAGGTCATGTGACGGAGATAGGCCGGATAGTGCTTCTTGTCGCTTACAAATTCATAGTAGGAGGGGTTTTAGGGGTGCTCGGAGGTTACGCAGCGACTTTCGCCGTTAAGAGATTCTATATCTACATGGAGGATTTTGTAGATCTTTTTATGCTTGCCTCCGCACTTGCCGTCTACGGGTTTGCGGAGATGCTGGCTCCGGAGGCCGGACTTGTAGCAGCCATAGTCTCTGGAGCTATAATCGGAAACCTGAATATTCCGGAAGAAGAGGAAATGAAGAAATTCAAGGGAAAGCTTACAATCCTTGTCATTTCGCTGCTCTTCATTTTTCTTGCGGCAAGCTTGGAACTTGACTACATAAAGGATCTTGGAATCTACGGTATTCTGGTCGTGTTCTGTCTGCTTTTTATCGTACGTCCGGTGGAGATATTCCTTCTGTGTGTACGTTCCAGTCTTTCAATCAGGGAAAAATTGTTTCTCTCTTTCGTTTCTCCAAGAGGAATAATTGCCGCGTCAATAGCTTCTATCATCGCTCTGGAACTGCAACAACACGAAGTTGAAGGGGGCAATACCGTCCAGGGACTGGTTTTTCTCACAATAGCAATCTCGGTTCTGCTCCAGGGGGGTGCGGGGGGCTTTGTGTCGAGAGTGCTCGGGGTTAACGACAAAAGAAACAAAGTGGTGATTGTAGGGGCTAACAATCTCTCAAGACTTCTTGCGAGACTCCTTGAGAGAACCGGCAAGGACGTTCGCCTGATAGACACAAACAGAAGGCTTGTTGAGATTTCCAAGTCAGAAGGACTAAAGGCGGTTGAAGGAAACAGTTTGACTGTGGACGGACTTGAGAAAACGGAGATTTCTTCCCCTGACACTCTCATATCTCTTACAACAAGCGATCATGTGAATGTTCTTGCCTGTCGCCTGGTGAGAATAGATTTCAAGGTGGCCAACATCAGCGCGCTGCTAAACAGGCTGGCTAGTCCTTCGGACATTGAAGACATGCAGAGATTCAGAGTTCCTCTCGCTTTTGGAAAACAGATTGACGTAATGGATATATATTCAAAAATTGCCGAGAAGGAATACATTGTTTTCAAGTCCCGAATCGAAAAGAAAACAACAGATGAAATGGACTTTGAAAAATCGCTTCCGGAGCACTTGATTCCGCTTGTGGTGGAGAGGAGAAGAACCGACGAAGTTTTCGTCTATCACAATGGTTTCAGCCTTGAAGTGGGAGACGCTGTATTCATTCTTGATGTGAACCCGGTTTTAACAAGCCCGGATATTATTGGGAAAGCCCAAAAAGAACTGATTGAAATCTAGGGAGTGAGAAGATGAGTTCCAAAATGCAGTCCTTTGAGAAGACGCTTGAAGAAATAAAGAAAATTGTCGACACGCTTGAGGAGGGAAAGCTTCCCCTGGACGAATCAATTGAAAAGTTCGAGACGGGAGCGGCATTGATAAAGCAGTGCTACCAGGACCTTGAAAGCGTAAAGAAAAAAATAAGCCTTATAGTGGAGAAAAACGACGGCACTTTTGATCTTGAAGACTTCGGTGGCGAAGAAGGGTAAATGAATTTCGACACCCAGGATTACCTGGACACCAGAAAAAAAATCGTCGACCGCGCCCTGCGGGAATATCTGCCGCCCGATGAGTCCGCAACGAGACTCAGACAATCGATTGTCTACAGCATCCATCCGGGGGGGAAAAGGCTGAGACCTGTTCTCTGCCTTGCCGCTTCGGAACTTGTATGCGGAAACCACGACTGTGCCCTCGGGCTTGCGTGCGCGATTGAGATGATCCACACCTACTCAATCATCCACGACGATCTGCCTTCGATGGATGATGACGACACTAGAAGGGGAGCGCCGGCAAACCACAAGGTCTTCGGAGAAGCCGTTGCCACTCTGGCGGGAGACGCTCTTTTGGCAGACGCCTTTAATCTTGCGGCAAAGATGCTGGCGCAGAAGGGAGTGCCTTCTGAGCTTGCGCTTCGCGCCCTTTTGCTTCTCTCCGACGCTGCGGGATCAAGGGGAATGGTTCTAGGCCAGACACTTGACCTTGAGATGGATCATGCAGAACCTTCGGAGAAGGAAATCTTGAATGCCTATCTTCTCAAGACGGGAAAAATGATCACGGCGTCGGTTGTCGGCGGAGCAATGGTGGCGGGAGCAGGGGAGGGTGAGCTTCAAAGGCTTGAGTCCTATTCAGAAAAAATAGGCGTGGCCTTTCAGATAAAGGATGACATCCTGGATCTGCCGACGGATGCCACGGCCAGAGCCGAAGGAAAGAACAAAGACGGGAAATGCACTTACCCTTCCGTTGTGGGACTCGGCGCAGCGAGAGAAAAGATTTTCGAGCTTACGGATAATGCCATAGAAAATCTTGCGTGTTTCCGGGAAAATCCCAACCCTCTTAAGGAAATAGCCATCTGGTTGCGTGAAAGAGAAGAATAAGAAGACAAGACTTGACAGCCTTATGGTGCGCAGGAACCTCGCGCCGAGCGGAAACCGCGCCCGCGCCCTTATAATGTCCGGGAGGGTAAGCGTTAACGGAAAAAGGGTTGAGAAACCCGGAACTTCCGTGAAAGAGGACTCAAGGATAGAGGTGGAGGAGCCTGCAAGGAAATTCGCAAGCAGGGCGGGGCTTAAGCTTGAGAAAGCGATAACGGAATTTTCCGTTGATATCCGGGGAAAGGTAGCCCTGGACATAGGAGCCTCTACGGGAGGGTTCACCGACTGTCTTCTGCGTTTCGGAGCGCAAAGGGTATATGCCTTTGACGTCGGTTACGGGCAGATTGACTGGAACCTCAGAAATGACAGACGGGTTATCGTGAGGGAGAAAATAAACTGCAGATACCTTAAGCCAAAAGACGTGGGAGAAAAAGTGGATATAGTCACCATCGACGTATCTTTTATCTCTCTTGAGATGATAATAGAACCTGCCGTCTGCGTCCTTGCCGAAAACGCCACGCTTATCGCCCTTGTAAAACCCCAGTTCGAGGTGGGGAGAAAAGATGTCGGAGCCGGTGGGATTGTAAGAGACGAAAGCAGGCAGAAAGAAGCTGTCGACAAGATAACATCTCATCTGGACAGGCTCGGATTCAGTGTCAGGGGAGTGACTGAATCTCCGATAAAAGGAACAGGGGGCAACAGGGAGTTTCTTGTCTGCGCTTACATGGGTACGTCTACTTCTTCCCCCAGTCTTCAAGGAATCTCTTAAGCCCTATGTCGGTTAGAGGATGCTTGAAAAGCTGTGTGAACACCTTGTAGGGAAAGGTCGCTACATCGGCTCCCATTCTCGCCGCTTCAACTATGTGCATAGGGTGTCTTACGCTTGCGACCAGTACTTCGGTTTCATACGCGTAGTGCCCGTAGATTTCGCAGATATCAAGCACAAGATCCATTCCGCCTGACGACACGTCATCAAGTCGGCCCACAAAGGGGCTCACGTAAGCGGCTCCGGCTTTTGCGGCCAAAAGCGCCTGTGAAGGGGAAAAAACAAGTGTGACGTTAACGTTTATGCCTTCATCGGAGAGGGTCTTGGTCGCCTTTACCCCGTCTTCCGTCATAGGTAGCTTGACAACTACGTTTTCATCTATGGCGGCAAGCTTCTTTCCCTCGGAAACCATAAGTGAGTACTCGGTGCTCAGCACCTCCGCGCTCACCGGCCCCTTTACTACGTCGCATATCTCTTTTACCAGCTCCTCAAAACTCCCCTGGCTTCCTTCCTTTGACACAAGCGAGGGGTTGGTCGTCACCCCGTCCACTATGCCGAAAGCCGCGGCGGCTCTTATCTCTTCCATATTCGCCGAATCTATAAAAAACTTCATTTCTCTCTCCTTCCAAGAAGCCGCGCTTCTTTTCAGTTTTATTATGGAACACAATACCGCCTCAGGGGGAAAATAACAGGGATAGACATTTTTAAATCACGACCTATAATTATCCTCAACTTTTTACAAGGAGGAAAAACTTTGATGAAATATTTTACAGTTTTAGCCCTGATCGCAGCCGCAATGCTGTTTGTTCAGGTTCCCGCTTTCGCATCCGGTTCCGCATCCGCGGGCGACGGAGCAAGTCCCAGAAGCGATTACGCCAAGGGAAAAGCCATAACGTTCAGCAAGCTTGTCTGTGACACATGCGCCATGCAAAAGGCGGATCTTAACAGCGAGAGCGCCATGACCTTGAGGGACAGCCTCGGCGAAATGGAGGATCTGAGCGCTGAAGAAAAGGAACTTGCAAGCGAATATCTTACCCGCCGTTACAAACTCTGATTCCATATAACACAGAACAATAAGGAGAGGTTTAAGTATGAAAAAATTAAGTCTAATCGCAATTTCCGCCGTTATGGCGGTTTTCAGTTACATGCCGCTTGCAAACGCGGGCAATTCCGCATGGCTTCCGGCACCGGGAGGAGGTTCCGTTTCCCTTTCTCTTATCTACCAGAATGCTGAGGAATTCTACAGAGGCAGTGAGAAAGTGCCCGGACCACTTGCAGAAGATGATCTTACACAGAAAACAGCCGTGATTCAGGTAAAGTACGGACTTATGGACTCCGTCGCCCTTGATTTAAGTGCGGGAGTTTCAGAAGCTTCGAAGCCAGGAGCAGGTCCGAAGGAATCTGAAGATGAAAGCGGCGTGACAGACGTAAATGTCGGTGTAACTGTTCGCCTCGTTGACGAGGCCGTAACCCAGGCTCCGAGCATTGCCGTCCGCGTGGGCGGAATCAAGTCCGGAAGCTATGATACGGGTTACATAAACTCGATCGGCGACGGCGCGGACGGGTTTGAGGCATCTGCGATTGTCGGCAAGTTTCTCTCGGATAACTTCGCGATATCGGGAGAGCTCGGTTACAGGGTGCGTAACGAAGATGTTCCGAACGCCATTTTCGGCAACGTTACAGGAAGCCTGCTTTTCGCGGACATGTTCGGACTGAGCGTCAACTACACGATGGAGAACTCTACGGATGGCATCGATATCGGTTCGGAAGGATTTGGGCCGGAGCGTTTTCCTGAAACAGAAGAGGATATTCACACTCTCGGATCAACTCTCACATTTCTTGTGGGTGGAGGAGCGAGCATAAGCGGTTCGTACGCGAGAGTTATTGACGGCCGAAACACTGGAGAGTCCAACATTTTCGCGGTTTCTCTGGGTTATTCTTTCTGATCAATTAAAAAGAGCGGGCACAAGCCCGTTTCTTCTAAATCCGCCCCGGTGTTCCGAATGGGATTTCAATCAGTTCCTGCTCGGAATAACCGGGGTTTTTTACGTGGCGATCCCATCGGAGCGCAACCATATCTCCACTGAGAATACTACTGACAGTTCTTCGTTATTTATAAAGACAGGGGTCAGGGACGGTTAAGACTCCAGTCGTACTCGTAGTCTATCGTTCCCTTGAAGTCAGAAAGGCGCTTTGCCAGTTGCTTATCCGCGTAGCTTTTAAGGTGTTTTATAATATCCTGCTCGCTTCTGCCGAAATCCGATGAATACCACTTGTAAATGCTAGAGATAATGATCAGATCGTTTTCCATGAAGCTTACCCCGCGGGGATGGTTCACGTACTCCCGCGCCGCTTCGGCGAGCAGTTTTTCCGTGTTTTTTGCGGTAAAAGCCGTCTTTAGGAGATTCGGACAGCCGTGGCTTGCGCAGCTAAGACCGTAGTGAATAAGATTGTCCTTCCAGATCGGGCGCAGGATATCGTTTTCAATATTATCAAGCGTAAGCCCCTTGCCGGCTACTTTTGCGTGAATCTCTTTCCATGGACCCGAGCATTGCGACCCCGAAGCGCGGTCTGCGCATATCTCGCGTATGGAATCAACGGGGTAGGCCTCCACCACCAGCTTTACGGTAAGAGAGTTATAGAAGTTTATCCAGTAGGACTTCTGTTCGGCTTTTGAATACTCCCTCGGGTCAAGGCTCCCGAGGAGGTCAAGATACCCCGCAAGCTTCGCTTTGTCCCGCGCGTTTGTGGCAAGGGCCGCGTAGTCAAATCTGTTTACCCCTGAGGAGTGAACCTGAAGATAACTGTCGAGTATCCCCTGCCAGGGGCTGTGGTCGATTTTCTTTACGCTCGTTTCGTTTGAAGTTTCCCAGAACGAAAGCGGTTTTGTTTTAGCCGACGCGGGGGCGATGTTCGCAAACAGGACTGCCGAGATAACGCAAATCAAAGCAAAAAGAACCGCCGTCTCTGCGTATATGGCAGTGCCTTGGGTTTTCATACGCGATTTGGCTCTCCTTTGCCGGGCAATTGATCAAGCAATGAAAAAAACGGGTTTACCTGTTATAAATTACGGTCGTAATGATGATAACATCACACTTAAAAGTTAAAAGCGCTCTTAGTGCTTTTCTGAAACCTCGATGTCCGCTCTGAACGCCGCCGCCGAGTCCTCAGCCGCACTCAGGCGGTGGACCGATATAGTCGGACTGTGGTGCTCCGCAAGCTATATGGCTCTGGCCTTTTTCGCCCGTCAGCCCGGAGAACCCGCTTTGCCCGTGTTTTTTCTTCTGATGGCGTGCGCCGGAGTGCCCGTATTCCTTCTCTATTTCTACGCTTCGGGCCGAGGCGAGCAGTTCCCGCTCGGCCGCGTGCTTCTCTGGGCGGCCGTATTCAGGGTCTGCGGACTCCTCGGCGGGCCGTTTTTCGAGGATGACTTCTACAGATATCTCTGGGATGGATACCGTTTTGCCACAACCGGCACTCCCTACGGCATCGCTCCCGAAGCATTTTTCGCCGACCCCGGGGTTCCGGGGATTTTCCGGGGAATCCTTGATCAGATAAACAATCCCGATCTGCCGACCATCTACGCCCCGCTTACCCAGCTTGTCTTCCTGCTCGGCTATCTGATCTCTCCAGGCAGCGTAACAGCGCTGCAGGCGGTTCTCGTGGTATTCGATCTTGTGACGATAGCCCTGCTTTTTCGTCTCACCTCCGCCCGCAACGTCTTGCTCTACGCGTGGTGTCCGCTTGTCGTGAAGGAAATAGCCTTTACCGCTCACCCAGACGGGGTTGGGGTCTGCCTGCTTTTAGCCGCGATTGTTCTCTCCGGAAGATCCCGATTGAGATGGGCCGCCATCTGCCTTGGGCTTGCCGCCGGGGCCAAGGTGTTCGCGCTCCTTCTGGCTCCCTTAGTGCTCCTTCGCGCCGCGCCTAGGCACTGGGCGCTGTCTGTGGCGGTGTTTGCGGGGCTTTACGCTCCGTTTGTACTCGGCGGTGGCACGGATATGGAGTCGTTTGCGGTTTTCGCCCGGCAGTGGGAGTTTAATTCCGCGCTTTTCTATGTTTTTTCCCCCGCCCTTGGAGTGTTTGAAAGCAAGGCATTGCTCGGCCTTGGGTTCGCCGCTTTATGGATATCCTACAGCCTCCGCTACCGCAAAAACACCGGACGGATACCTCGCGGGGACTGGCTCTACGGAGCGCTTCTTTTGGTATCGCCCGTTATCAATCCATGGTACCTGCTGTGGTTGCTTCCCTTTGCCGCCGTTTTTCCAAGCGTCTGGGCGTGGACGGCGTCGTTTGCCGTACTCCTAAGCTATGTGACCGGCCTTAACCTGAATGATTATTCAATGGGACCGTACCAGCAGCCCGTATGGGCGCGTGCGCTTGAGTTTGTCCCGATTCTGCTGGCAGCGGTGTATGACCTGCTGAGGTACAGAAGACAAAAAGAGAAGCAAAAAACTGTATGAGCCCCAATCCCGCCTCACCACTGTCTCTCCCCTCCGGCATTTCACCATCCCGACAGATATGACGAAGATGCCCCCAAGCCGTCACCTCATATGCTTGATGGAGTAAACGCTTACAAGCCTGGCGACAAGGAACGCCAGGAAAAGTTGTCCCGTCATCGCTTCAAAGACCGCTATAAGCCTTCCGACGGGAGTTATGGAAGTTATGTCCCCGTATCCAAGGGTCGTTAACGTCGTATAGCTGAAATAAAGAAATTCGTTTATCTCCTTGTGATGATGATGAGCGTCGGGAAGCGAGCCGGCGAAGATCGACCCGGGGAAAAGCTCGTTAACAAACCCGTAAAGAGTAGCCCAGAAAATTCCGAGCAGAAGATAAACGCAGACAGCGCAGTAAAGGGTGTTTGAAGTTATTTCAGTCGCCCTTACAATCATCCTGACCAGAAGCACAATCAGGTAAAAGAAGAAAAAAAGACTGAGATAGACAATTTGAGTGTCCGGAAAAAACCATTCGCTCAATATCCACGGAACAGCGAGAGCGATAAGTATTACCAGTGACCTCTGGCTTGTGCATGCGGCATACCCGCCGGCGACAAACGCTATCATGCCTAAAGTGCTGAGCAGTGAATGCGCGTAATGATAGCCTTCGAGAACTGCGGTAAGAAGCAGCAGGGCAACAAGCGCGCACATAAAATTGAACATCCTGTAATTCCGAAAAAGAAGCAGCAATTTTCCGCGCACTCCCGTTTTATTGTCATTTCTGCTTTCCATGTTTTTCTCCAGGGAACAAAGAGCCCCACCAAGCCGCAGGCCCGTGTCCTTATTTTTAAGAATTTACGTTGCCAAGACAAAGATTAAACCAAAGCATTTGCGATAGAGCAAGTAAATTATACCGAGAGATTTGCATTGAGTGTTGTCCTCAGGACAATTCCGAAATCTATCCGGAAACCGGATTGGTGACCAGGCAGATTCCCGCCTGCGGTGCTCATATTAACCCGATGGAAGAGCAGTGTAGCCGCGGGTATGGTTCTGCTGCTGTTTTATGGCTCTCTCAAACAACGGGCAAGTCCCGGCGTTGTCAGTGCGAAAGCTCCAAGCGTTGATGCGAAGGAGAGACTTTGTCAGCTGTTTTTGCTAAAGACAGGAGATCGCTTGCAAAATCCCAGCTCACTTCTTTTTTAAGACCTGCCCACAGTCAAAAAATGCCTCTTGCCCGTCCAGGCACGTACATGCCCTGGCGCAAGGGGTAATCAGCTGATAGTGAATTCAGCTTGAGAAATTATTCAAAAAATATTGTAGAATTCTTCTCCGGCGGAGATAAAAATGGAGTTATACATATCAATGAAGGCTGAAAATATAAATCCAACCATGTTCAAACATGTGACAATGGATATGCCTTCACCCCAGAATAACGGCTATTTCATCGCGGAGTACAGGGAGGCTGAGGAAGAAAAAATACTCATTCTTCACAAGTACTCTTCAATGCTTGAAAAAAAACTCCAGAAAGTCGGGTATTTTCTTGTGGAAAAATTCAACAACGGAATAATCGTCAAGAAAAAAGTCGATGAATCAAGGAACTACATGGACGAATGGGAAGAGTGGGTGGAGTTTTCAAACGCCCTGCTTGAAGAGTTTGAATCTTTTTTCGATAGTGTCTGATAACTCTTTACAGCCAAACTCAACGGAAGCCTCTCTTTTTCCGGCCTCGCCGCAATACTTCTAAAAAAATAAAATGCAGCAGAAAATAAACTACAAAGACACCCTTAACCTTCCCAGAACGGATTTCCCGATGAAGGCCAATCTGCAGCAAAAAGAGCCTGCGATCCAGAAATCCTGGGAAAAGGAAAACCTGTTCGGAAAAATCCGCGAAAAAAGCCGCGGCCGTGAAAAGTTCCTTTTCCATGACGGACCCCCTTATGCAAATGGTCCCATTCATCTGGGGCACCTGCTTAACAAGGTTCTAAAGGACCTGGTCGTACGGTCAAAGACAATGGAAGGGTTTAACGTGGATTTCGTTCCCGGCTGGGATTGCCACGGTCTTCCGATAGAGCACAAGGTCTTAAAAGAGCTGGGGGAAGACGCGACTGCCATGCCGGCGCTCTCAATCAGGCGCAGCTGTGGCAAATACGCGGCAAAGTACGTAAAAATGCAGTCAAAACAGATGATTCGTCTTGGCACTCTGGGCAACTACAAAAAACCCTATCTGACGATGACCCCTGATTATGAAGCCGGGGTGCTGGAAGCATTCTCAAAACTGCTTGAAAAGGGGCTTGTTTACAGGGACCTAAAACCTGTCCACTGGTCAATAGAAAACCGTACCGCCCTTGCCGAGGCGGAGCTTGAATACCACGAAAGAGAGGATAGAAGCGTCTACGTGCTCTTTGAAATTGACGACCCGGCGGCACTGCCCCCGTCCCTTAACACAGAACAGGCCGAGAGGGTGTACCTTGTGATATGGACCACAACGCCCTGGACCCTCCCGGCGAACCTAGCCGTCGCCGTTGCCCCGAAGGGAAAATACGGTGTTTACAGGTCCCCGGAAGGTAAAAACCTCATTATCGGCGAGGCGCTCTGCGAAGAAGTTTTCGAAAAATCGGGAAGAAAAAATTACGAAAAAGTCGGTTCCTGCCTGGGAGAGGAGTTCTCGCAACGGGGCGTATCATGCAACCACCCGTTTATTGAGAGAAAATCAGTCGTGGTAACGGCCGATTACGTGACTTTCTCAACCGGCACCGGGTGTGTCCACACGGCCCCCGGTCACGGCGATGAGGATTACAGAACCGGTCTTAAGGAGGGGCTTGATATCTACTGTCCTGTAAGAGAGGACGGTACTTTTGACGATACCGTGCCGAAGTGGCTTAGAGGAAAAGGGGTCTGGGAAAGCAATGAATTAATAACGCAGAGACTTGCGGATGCTGGAAACCTTTTTCATTCAGAGCCCTATGTCCACAGCTATCCGCATGACTGGCGAAGCAAGACCCCTACCATATTCAGAGCAACGGATCAGTGGTTCATACATATGGACAAACCGTTTGGCGAAACCAAGAAAACCCTGAGAGAAGTCGCCATTGACGCAGTCGGGAAAAACATTGATTTCTATCCTGACTGGGGAAAAAGCCGCCTCGGCGGAATGCTTGAATCAAGACCTGACTGGTGCATATCGAGACAAAGATCATGGGGACTTCCGCTTCCTTACTTTACGGACGGAGAAGGCAGGGCAGTCATGACCGTGAAAATCGTTATGGCCGTTTCGGAAAGAATAAGGGAAAAAGGCTCTGATGTCTGGTTTTTCTCCGAGCCGCACCAGCTTCTTGATAACTATGACCCCCAAGATGATCCCGAAGCCCCGGATTGGCTTACATCAAAAGAGGACGTGGGGAAACTCTTAAAAGGCGCAGACGTATTTGACGTATGGTTTGAATCGGGCTCTTCCTGGAACTCGGTCCTAAACGCAAGAGATCTCGGATACCCGGCGGATATGTATCTTGAGGGTTCGGACCAGCACAGGGGATGGTTTCAGTCCTCGCTTCTTGTGGCTCTGGGAGCAACCGGAGAGCCTCCCTTCCGCGCCCTTTTTACCCACGGATTCATGGTGGACGCCCGGGGCAGGAAAATGAGCAAGTCAGGGGGCAACGCGATTGACGTAGAGGACATACTCAGCAGGTACGGGGCGGACATATGCAGGTGGTGGGTAAGTTCTCTTAGCTACTCAAACGATATAAAGGTTGACTGGGAGTTTTTTGACGTAGCGGCTGATGAGTACAGGAAAGATAAGAAACACCATAAGGTTTATGCTTGGGAACCTGAGCGATTTCGATCCTGCGAGGGACGCAGTCGAGATGGACGGGAAGGACAGGTATTCGATCGATCACTGGGCCCACTGCGAGTTCGCAAGATTCACAGAAGAGACCACGGAAGCCTACTGCGGGTTTCAATACAAAAAGGCAAGCGATCTTCTGTTTTCTTTCTGCTCAAACGAGATGAGCGCGGTTTATCTGGCCTGCGTAAAGGACAGGCTCTACTGCGAGAGAAAAGACAGCAGGAAAAGAAGGCGCTGCCAGACAGTCATGTACGAAATAGCGGAGGGGATCATAAAGTTTCTGGCTCCCATACTGGTTCACACCTCGTATGAAGCCTGGAAATCCCTTAGAAAAGACCCGGATGCAAACGTGCACATAGAAGAATTTCCCCGTGTTAAAAGAGTCCGGGCCGAGGGGATATGGAGCGATGTAATGGACATAAGGAAACGGTGTCTTAAGGCCCTTGAGGAAGCAAGAGGGGAGGGGGGAACAAGCAATCCCCTTGATGTGTCTGTTTGTGTGGCGGTAAGAAAGGAACTTTTAAGCGAGATAGAGAAATTCGAGGGAGAGCTTGAGGATCTCTGCGGAGTGAGCAGGCTGAGAGTCACTGAGGGGGATGAAATCCGGGTGGAACTTACAGATATCTCCTCTGAACCCAGATGCGAGCGCTCCTGGAAAAGGGGGGAGAGCGTGAGGGAAAGGCAGAACGGAAGTTTCCTTAGCGAGCGGGACGCGCTTGCGCTCGGGCTTTAGTCATCTTCCCAGTGGGCTTTCGTGAGCGAATCCTATCCGGGAGGCCAGGTGAGTTTTCTTCCGCCGAGGATATGTATGTGCAGATGAAAGACGCTTTGTCCCGCGTCCTCGTTTGTGTTAACCACAAGCCTGTATCCGCTTTCGCCGAGTCCGAGATCCGAGGCTATCTCTGAAGCCTTCATCATAAGGTGTCCAAGGATCGCCTGATCCTCTGTTTCTAAAGTGGACATTGAGACTATCTGCTTTTTCGGTATCAGAAGAACATGGACGGGAGCCTGGGGGTTTATATCCCTGAAGGCAAGGCATGTTTCGTCTTCATAGACTATGTCGGCCGGAATTTCCCGGTTTATTATCTGCGTAAAAATCGTACCCATACTTGATTGTGCATTAACTCTGTGGGCATGTCAAAATTCCGCTCGGCAGGGAATGTAAGCCAGGGCGCCTGAACATGCCGCGTAACCGTTTATCCCGTATTTGCCCTGCCGGGATTCTTGTCCGAAGCGCTGAGAAAAAGCGCCGCGCGACCGCGAAAACAGAGTTCCGCAGAAACGAATATAGCGCGACAATCAGAATGTTAAGGTTGGATTTTTTTCACGTTAAAGTAAAATGAAGTTAAAGTTTTATTATGTATTGAGAATATTAGTGATAAAGGAACCAGAATTTGAGTTTTCATGAGTGGCCAGAGAACAGATGGTTTTTCGGCAACGAGAGAAGTTTCAGGTTTCACCTCAAGCTATGTCACGGACAATTCTGTCCGTAAATTTTACCCCCCCCCCCTCACAGACCCCATTATCAAATTCTGAACCAGTAAGCGGAAATCCGCTTTCGGGGTTTTCCTCGGGGTCTGCGGCAAGGATTCTTGCGGGTTTTGCGTTCGCGGGAGTCCGCCTGCTTGCTGTCTTTGCAATTTTGGTGTGTTTCCTGTCCACGCAGTCGCCCCAAGCCGCCGCTCAGAGAATACCGGTTTCAATCCAGGATGCTGAAATCGTAGAGGGAGGCACGATTACCTTTACCGTCACACGAACGGGTGACACATCGAATGCACTCACCGTGAATTATACAACCGAGCCTGGTCAGGATAACCGATCTTATGACCACGCATCTGCTTCGGACTTCACGGCAATTTCGGGATCTCTTATGTTCGGAGCTGGAGACACCGCTTCCCAGACGATCAAGGTGCCGACCACACACGACACCGACATTGAACCCAAGAAGGAGAAATTCATACTCAGGCTCAGCGGAACATACGACGGGAACAGTTTCGAAAAAGAGGTTTTGGGAACCATCCTGGAAAATGATCGGGCAACCGTGACCATGACCGTCGACCCTGGGTTCACCGTCACCGAGGGACAAACGGTGAAACTGAAATTCACATTGAGTCAAGCTCTGCCCCATATATTGTTACTCAGATATTCTTGACATGCGCCACGAAACCGCCACGAAAAAAGACGGTGACGGCGGCGCAACTGAGGCCGACTACACTTTTCCCGATAGTGGTACCTTCGCTCGGTTATTAGTCCCTGCCGGCCAGATATCAGGCACCGTTGATATCCCGATTGTAGATGATGAAGTCGCCGAGCCGAATGAGACAGTCGAATTGCGGTTCAAGAGTTTCAACAGAGGGATACCAGGTAGCCGCAATACTCGAGGCCACAAATTACAATAGAGTTGATTTTTCGAACAACAACTCGACATCTATAAAGCAAACTCTCACGATCCAGGACAACGACTCTCCAACCTCGGGAGAACGCGTTGTCCATCTCCAAGGCGGGACTGGAATGACACAAGTCACTTTGACGGAGGGTGGTAGTACAAATATCATGGCGACGATAGTCGGCGATGCGCCATCAAGCGAGATTAAGATACCTCTTGATATAAGCGATTATCCCTCAGGCGAGTTTGCGGATGAAGGATTATTCCATACCCGAAGAGATAACGATTAAGTCCGGTATGAAGTCCGGCAACGTTAGGTTAACCACAACGAACAACAGCAAGGACGATCGGTACCACAGGCTTGTTGCTGTTGAAATCGATGACATGAACTGCCTAGCGGCTATACAAGTGGAGATCGCAACAGGTTTGAGGTCGTCATAAAAGACAACGAGACAACCAATGTGAGTTTGCAAAGCCCCAGTCGTACCTCTTTGTCGGAAGATCCTTCGCAAAACACGCCGAAAAACCTCAAGGTAGAGTTCAAAATCCAGATGGCTCGCCCCGTCACGGCCCACCTTCGGGAACAGCCCCCTTTGTCTTGAATGTCAAGGAACCCCAACCCAAGTTCGCGCTCGGATTTAACGAACCCCGTCGAGGCAAGGCCAGTCATGGAGTCGATTACAAAGTTCCCAGCACTATCTCTCCTGGAAACTGCAAAAAATGGGACAAGGCAAACATGCACGGTAGAACTCACGGTTGTTGACGATGGGCTCTATGAAAAGGATGAGAAAGCCGTGATTCGCCTGGTGCAAAGTACAGAAAATAATTTCAATGGCCTTAAACCGACCGGCTCCCTCACACTGACCATTATGGATAACGACCCGCAGCCGATGTTATCAATCGGTGACGCAACGGTGACAGAGGGCGGCAAGCTCGCCTTCACTGTGACCCGCGCCGGGGCAAAGGAAAATGCCTTGTCGGTGAAGGCGGCCACGGCCGCTGACGAGACGGGAACACATCTCCGCGACAGCTGGTTCTGACTACTCGGCTATCACAAAAACGCTCAATTTCCCAAAAAACAAAATGACGCAGACCTTTGAGGTCACGACAACTGACGACATCATCGACGAGCCGGACGAAACTTTCCTGGTGAAGCTGAGTGAGCCAAAAGACACACAAGGTCTTCCTCCGCCGGGAATTGCCGATGACACGGCCACCGGCACTATCACCGACAACGACGACGCCCCCACGGCGCTCACAATCACGGTCGATACCGACACCGGTACCGACGATGCCCAAACCACCATCGCCGAAGCCGCGGGAGAAACTGACGTTACAGTCACTGCCACAATCACAAGCCCCACGCGTTTCTCCACAGAACAGATGGTAACGATCGCCGTGGGCAAGGAAGGTGACGGAGCCGCAGAGGGTACGGACTACAAAAATGTGCCTGACAACATTACAATCACCATCCCGGCAGAACAGGCAAGCGGCATGGCCACGTTCAAGCTGACACCCGTTAACGACAGGCTTGATGAGGACGGCGAGACGATCAGCGTAGAAGGCGCCCTTACTGGTATGACTGTCACACATGCCGTCATCACGATCGAAGACGACGATACCCGCGGCATCACCGTGGAGCCGGTCACGCTGACCCTGGATGAGGAAGACAAGACGGGAACCGCCGATAAGGAAAACGAGGGCACCTACGAGGTGGCGCTTACCAGCCAACCCGAAGGAGGCACAGTAACGGTCAACATTACAAACGAAAGTCCGACCGTAGCCACGGTGGACAAGTCCAGCCTGATGTTTGACGAGGACAACTGGGAGATGGCGCAGACCGTTACCGTGACCGCCAAAACGACACCATCGACAATACCGGCGACCGCAGACCACCACCATCACCCACACGGTCAGCGCCGCCGACACGGACTATGAAGACCAGACAGCGAAAAATGTAGACGTAACCGTGACCGACGATGACGAGGCTCCGACGGCGCTCACAATCACTGTTGACAAGGAAAAAGTTGGAGAAGGAGATAAAAATCCCACAGGTGCAGGGTCACCGCAACTCTTGACGGCGACACCCAATTTGCCACCGCCAAAAACATCACAATCACCGTAGGCGACTCCGATGAGGACACCGCCACCGAGGGGACCGGCGGCGACTATGACACGGTGGCGGAATTCGATATCACCCTGCCTGCCGGCGAGAGCGAGGTCTCCCACGACCTGACACTGACCATTAACGACGACGACGTGGACGAACCGGATGAGGAGACCATCAGCGTCACCGGCGAGCTCTCCGGAGTGACGGTGAAAGGCACGACCTTCGCCATTGAAGACAACGACACCACGCCCACCGTCACGCTGGTGCTGACCCCGGCATCGATAAACGAGAGCGGCGCCACCAACGCCAGCACGGTAACGGCCACCATGGACGGGACATCCAGCGAAGCCGTGACGCTCACGGTTTCCGCCACGCCTGTTGACCCCGCGGTCGCGGGCGACCTCACCTTAAGCGAAAACAAAACGCTGGAGATCCCGGCCAACACGAAAGCCAGCACCGGGGTTGTCACCATCACTGCCGTCGATAACGACGTGGACGCGGCGGACAAGACTGTTACCGTAGCCGCCACCGCCACCGGCGGCAATGCGCTGGTGCAAGCACCGGGAAATCAAACTCTGACAATCAAAGATGACGACACCCGCGGCATCACCGTGTCGAAGGCGACGCTGACACTGGATGAGGCAGACAACGCGAAAACCATGACGGACGAACACCAAGACACCTATACCGTGGTGCTCGATAGCGAACCCTCGGGCGGGAGGGTGACAATCGGGGTTGCCAGTGGCGGTACGGCTGTCGCCACGGTCGCTCCGGCGACTCTCACCTTCACCGCCTCCAACTGGAATGTGCCGCAAACAGTGACCGTAACCGCGATGCCTGACAATATCGACAACCCGAATGACCGGCGCACTGTGGCTATTACACATACCGTGACCGCCACGGGGACGGATTATGACGGCGCCACGGCAAGCGGTGTGACGGTCACGGTCAATGACGACGATGGCGCGCCAACGCTGTCCATCAACAGCCCGTCCGTGACCGAGGTGAACAGCGGCGAAACGGCAACGCTCAGCTTCACCGTGCGGCTGACCCCGGCAAGCGGCAACACGGTTACTGTAGCCTACGCGGACGCCGGAACCGGCACCGCAACCTCGGGTGGGACGGACTACAGGACCCTGACCGGCGGTACGCTGACCTTCGCCCCCGGCGATAGAAGCAAGAGCGTGGCGGTCACGGTGAACGGCGATGACATCGACGAACCCGACGAGACAGTGGTCGTGCGCCTGTCCTCGCCTTCCAATGCCACGTTGACGGGCGGCACCACCACGCTGGACGGCACGGGAACCATCAATGATAACGACGCCACGCCCACGGTTTCCGTAGCCAACGCCACGGCGGTGTCCGAGGGCGACGTGGCGGCTCCTGATCCGCCCAACAACATGACCTTCACCGTAACGCTTTCAGCCGTCAGCGGCCGGACCGTGACGGTGCCCTACACCCTGGGCGGCACAGCCACGGCGGGTACTGACTACACCGAGCCCGACCCACGCTCGGTAACGATCTCCGCAGGGACAAGGCAGGCGAACATCGAAATCCCCGTGGCCGGCGATGAGGTGGACGAGGAAAACGAAACGATTACGGTCACGCTGGGCACGCCGACAAACGCCACGGTCTCGACTGCCGAAGGCGCGGGCGCCGCCAGCGGGACGATCACGGATGACGATACCCGCGGCGTTAGCGTGACTCCCACGGCATTGACCGTGGCCGAGGCGGACAACACGGGCACCGCCGATGAAAGGGAGGACCAGGAAACCTACAAGGTGGTGCTCACAAGCGAGCCCACCGGCGCGGTAACGGTCAACCTGAAAAGCGGCGATGAGTCCGTGGCCAGGATCGATACGGCGAGCCTGACCTTCGACGCCGACGACTGGAATACGGAACGCACGGTGACCGTTACCGGCCAGGCCGACGTCATCGACAACACCGGCGACGAGCGCGCGACCACCATCGCCCACACGGTGAGCGCCGCGGGGACCGATTACGCCGACGAAACCGCCGAGGGAGTGGCGGTGACTGTGACCGACGATGACGCCGCCCCCAGCGGCATCACGCTCACGGCGAATCCTGACTCGGTAACGGAGAACGGCGGCGCCAAAACCATCACCGTTACCGCCGCGGTGAACGGCGCCACCCGCTACGCGCAGGCCAGGACCGTGTCGGTGAGCGTGGGCGGCGGCACGGCCATCTCCGGCACGGACTACACGGCCGTGGAAAGTTTCGACATCACCATAGGCGTGGGCGAGGACGACGCGAGCAACACCTTCACGCTCACCCCCGACAATGACGTGCTGGCCGAGGGCAACGAGACCATCGGCGTTACGGGAACCCTGTCCGGCATCACGATAACGCCTGATGAGATCACCATCACGGACGACGACGATGCGCCGAGCGGCATCACGTTGAGCGTGGACACCAACGGCGCCGAGGACGGCACGCCGAGCACGGTGGGAGAGGACGCCGGAGCCACGGTGGTTACGGTAACGGCCACGGTGAACGGCACGACGCGCTACGTGGCGGCAAAAACCGTGGCGGTGAACGTTGCGGACGGCACCGCGGAATCGACCGCGGACTATGCGGCGGTGAACAACTTCAACATCACAATCGCCGCGGGCGCCGCCAGCCACACCGGCAACTTCACCGTGACGCCGGTGGACGACGACCTCGACGAGCCCAACGAGACGATCAACGTTACGGGCACGCTGAGCAGCGTAACGATCACCCCCGCGACAGTGACCTTCACCGACAACGACGACCCGGTGAGCTTCTCGATTGCCGATGCGGAGGCTGATGAGGGCGGCAAGGTGACCTTCATGGTGAGCCGCGAAGGGGCCGGGGACAACGTGGCGTCGGTGAAGGTGACCACCGCCACGGACAGCGGCGATGGGGTCAAGGCCGCCGATGCGGACGATTACACCGCCATCGCCACGGCGCAGACGGTGAACTTTGCCAAGGGTGTCGCGAGCCAGACGGTGGAGGTGCAGACCACGCAGGACGACCTGTTCGAGCCGGACGAGACGTTCAAGGCGGTGTTGAGCGCCCCGGCGCTGGCGGAGGACGACCCGGGCACCGGTGTGAGCATCGCCGCGGGCAAGGGCACGGCCACCGGCACGATCAAGAATGACGACACCGAGCCCTCGTTCGCCGTGGCCGATGCCAGTGCCGCGGAGGGGAACGGCATCACTTTCACGGTGACCCGCTCAGGCGCCATGGACAACGCGGTGTCGGTGAAGTGGAACACCAAGGCGGACTCCAGCGATGGGGCGAACGCGGCATCGACCACCGACTACACGCCGGTCACAACGGCGACGACACTGAACTTCGCCAGGGGCGTGAGCAGCCGGACCTTCACGGTCGCCACCACCGAGGACCTGCTGGCCGAGGGCAACGAAACCTTCCTGGTGGAGCTGACCGGAGCGGTGGGCGGCACGATATCCACCGCCGAGGCCACCGGCACCATCAATGACGATGACGCCGCCCCCACCGGCATCACCCTGTCGGTGGATGCGGACACCGGCACGATGGGAACCCAGACCTCCCTGGCCGAGGAAGGCGGCGTCAAGACGGTGCGGGTCACGGCCACCATCGACGGCGCCACGCGCTTTGCCACCGCGCAGACGGTCACGGTAACGGTGGGCAAGGACGGCGACTCCGCCACGGAAGGCACGGACTACGCCATGGTGGGGGTGCAGAGCATCGAAATCCCCATCGGCGCGGCGAGCGGCTACGTGGACTTTCCCCTCACTCCCACCACCGACGTGCTGTCCGAGGGGAGCGAAACCATCAGCGTGGAAGGCACGCTCACCGACGTCACGTTCACCAATTCCTCCATCACCATCACGGACGACGACGCCGCACCCAGCGCCATCACCTTGTCGGTGGATGCGGACACCGGCACGAACAACGTGCAGAGCAGTATTGCGGAGGAAGGCGGCGTCAAGACGGTGCGGGTCACGGCGACCATCGGCGGCACGACGCGCTTTGCCACCGCGCAGACGGTTACGGTAACGGTGGGCAAGGACGGCGACTCCGCCACGGAAGGCACGGACTACGCCATGGTAGAGGAGCAGAGCATCGAAATCCCCATTGGCGCGGCCAGCGCCTACGTGGACTTCATGCTCACGCCCACCTCTGATGTGCTGGACGAGCAGAACGAGACCATCAGCGTGGAGGGCACGCTCACCGGCGTCACGTTCACTAATACCGCCATCACCATCACGGACGATGACGCGGCGCCAAGCGCCATTACACTGTCGGTGGACACCAACGCCGGCGGGAACGGCACGCCGACCACTTTGGCCGAGGGGGCCGCGGCCACCACGGTGCGAGTCACCGCAACCATCACCAGCGCCACGCGCTTTGCCACCGAGCAAACGGTCAAGGTGAAGGTGGGCAAGGACGGAGACTCCGCCACAGAAGGCACGGACTACGCACTGGTGGCGGACCAGAACATCAATATCCCCGCTGGCGCAACAAGCGCCTATGTGGACTTTTCCCTCACGCCCACGCACGACATCCTCGACGAGCCGAATGAGACCATCAGCGTGGACGGCGAGCTGACCGGCGTCACGTTCACCCCGGCCACAATCACCATCAACGACGATGACGATGCGCCGGAATTCATTACCCTGGCCGTGGACACCAACGCCGGCGGGAACGGCACGCCGACCAGTGTGGGCGAGGAAGCCGGCGCCACCACGGTACGGGTCACCGCCACCATCACCAGCGCCACGCGCTTTTCGGCCAACCAGCCGGTCACATTCGAAGTGGGCAAGTCGGCGGACTCCGCCACGGAAGACACGGACTACACCGAGGTGGGCACCCTCACCATCACGATTGACGGGGGTGACGCCAGTGGTTACGTGGACTTTACCCTCACGCCCACCTCCGATGTGCTCGACGAGCCGAACGAGACCATCAGCGTGCATGGCACGCAGGCCAACATCACGTTTACCGACGCCACCATCACCATCACGGACGATGACGCCGCGCCGAGCGGCATCACGTTGAGCGTGGACACCAACGGTTCGACCGAGGGCACGCCGAGCACGGTGGCGGAGGACGCCGGGGCCACGGTGGTGACGGTAACGGCCACGGTGAACGGCACGACGCGCTACGTGGACGCCAGGACCGTGGCGGTGAGCGTGGATGACGACACCGCGGCATCGCCCGCCGACTATGCGGCCGTGAGCGGCTTCAACATCACGATTGCCGCGGGCGCCGCCAGCCAGACCGGCAGTTTCACTGTAACGCCGGTGGACGACGACCTCGACGAGGCCAACGAGACGATCGACGTAACGGGCACGCTCACCGGCATCACGATCACCCCCGCGACGGTAACGCTTACCGACACCGACGCCCCGGTGAGCTTCTCGATAGCGGATGCGGAGGCCACCGAGGGCGGCAAGGTCACCTTCACGGTGAGCCGCGGCGGGGCCGGTGACAACGTGGCGTCGGTGAAGATCGCGACCGCGACGGATTCGGGCGACGACGTCAATGCCGCCGGCACGGACGACTACACCGCCATTTCCCCGGCGCAGACGTTGAACTTTGCCAAGGGTGTCGCGAGCCAGACGGTGGAGGTGCAGACCACGCAGGACGACCTGTTCGAGCCGGACGAGACGTTCCGGGCGACCTTGAGCGCCCCGGCGCTGGCGGAGGACGATCCCGGCACCGGGGTCAGCATTGAGACGGGCAAGGGCACGGCCATCGGCACGATCAAGAACGACGACACCGAGCCCTCGTTCGCCGTGGCCGATGCGAGCGCGTCGGAGGGCGACGCGATCACCTTCACGGTGACTCGTTCCGGGGCGCAGGACAACGCGGTGTCGGTGAAGTGGAACACCAAGGCGGACTCCAGCGATGGGGCGAACGCGGCGTCGGCCACCGACTACACTCGGGTAGCGACGGCGCGGACGCTGACCTTCGCCAAGGGCGTAGGCACTCAGACCTTCACGGTCGCCACCACCGAGGATGTGCTGGACGAAGAGAACGAGACCTTCCTGGTGGAGCTGACCGGGGCGGTAGGCGCCACGATCGCCACGGCCCAGGCCACCGCCACCATCACCGACGATGACGCGGCGCCCACCGGCATCACGCTGACGGTGTCGCCGGCCACGGTCGGCGAGGAGGACGGTAAGACCAAAATCACGGTGACCGCCACGGTGAACGGCACCACGCGTTACGTGGACGCACAGACAGTGACGGTGAGCGTGGGCGGCGGCACGACCATTTCGGGCACCGACTACGGCGCGGTGGAGAACTTCGACATCACCATCGCCGCGGGCGATGCAAGCAAAGCGGGCACCTTCGACCTGACGCCCACCGATGACGACCTGCACGAGGGCAGCGAGACGATTGACGTTACCGGTACCTCGAGTGCGCTCACCATCACCAAGGCTTCGATCACCCTTGAAGACGACGACGCTCAACCGTCGTTTGCGGTGGCCGACGCGAGCGCGTCGGAGGGAGATGCGATCACCTTTACGGTGACTCGTTCCGGGGCGATGGACAACGCGGTGTCGGTGAAGTGGAACACCAAGGCGGCCACCGGGGCGGGCGCGGCGGCCACCACCGACTACACCGCGATGGCCGCGGCGACGAAGCTGGATTTCGCCAAGGGCGTGGGCAGTCAGACCTTCACCGTCGCCACCACCGAGGACACGCTGAACGAGGCCGACGAGACCTTCCTGATAGAGCTGACCGAGCCGGTCGGCGCCACGATTACCGACGCCGAGGCCACCGGCACCATTACCAACGACGATGCGGCCCCGACAACGCTTACCCTCGCCGTCGACGCCGACAACAACACCGAGAACGTCCAGAGCTCCCTTGCGGAGAATGGCGGCGCGAAGACCGTCAAGGTCACCGCCACGCTTGGCGGCTCAACCCAGTTTGACGTAGACAAGGCCCTAACGCTGATTGTTGGTGACGACGACGACAGCGCCACCGAAGGCACCGACTACACAACCGTAGACGACATCACCCTCACCATCCCCGCCGGCGACCAGGACGTTGAGCACACCTTCACCCTCACCCCCACCGACGACGCCTTCCACGAGGACAGCGAGACCATCTCCTTTGACGTCACCCTCACTGGGGTCACCGTCACCGGCGCCAGCATCACGCTGACCAGCGACGACGCTGCACCGGCCATCACGCTCACCGTCGATGCCGACAAGGACACCGACAATGTCCAGACATCCCTTGCCGAGGATGGTGGTGTCAAGACCGTGCGCGTCACCGCCACGCTCGACGGTACCACACGTCTGGAAGAGGCCGCAGACCTCACCCTCGCCGTCGGCAAGGACGGCGACAGCGCCGTTGAAGGTACCGACTACACAAACGTCGCCGACCGGACCATCACCATCGGCGCCGGAGTCGGCAGCGTCACACACGATTTCACCCTCACGCCCACCAACGACGACCTGTACGAGGGCAGCGAGACAATAAGCCTAGACGGCACACTGACGGGCGTAACGGTCACGGACACCTCGCTCACGCTGACCGATGACGATGCGGCGCCCAGCGGCATCACCTTAAGCGTGGACACAAACGGCGCGGAAGACGGCACGCCAAGCACGGTGGCGGAGGACGCCGGGGCCACTGTGGTTACTGTAACGGCCACCGTTAACGGCGAGACACGTTACGTGGATGCCAAGACCGTGGTGGTGAGCGTGGATGACGACACCGCGACTTCCCCTGCGGACTATGCGGCGGTGACCAACTTCAACATCACCATTGCCGCGGGGGCTGCCAGCCAGACCGGCAGTTTCACCGTGACGCCGGTGGACGATGACCTCGACGAGGCCAACGAGACGATTGACGTGACGGGCACTCTCACCGGCATCACGATAGCCGACGCGACGGTGACCCTCACCGACACCGATGACCCGGTGAGTTTCTCGATTGCCGATGCGGAGGCTACCGAGGGCGGCAAGGTGATCTTCACTGTGAGCCGCAAAGGGGCCGAAGACAACGTGGCGTCGGTAAAGGTTGCGACTGCAACGGATTCGGGTGAAGACGTCAATGCCGCCGACGCGGACGACTACACCGCCATCACCACGGCGCAGACGCTGAACTTTGCCAAGGGGGTCACCAGCCAGACTGTAGAGGTACAGACCACCCAGGATGACCTGTTTGAGCCGGATGAGACGTTCAAGGCGGTTTTGAGCGCCCCGGCGCTTGGGGAGAACGACCCGGGCACCGGGGTGAGCATTGAGACGGGCAAGGGCACGGCCACGGGGACGATCAAGAACGACGACACCGAGCCCTCGTTCGCGGTGGCGGATGCGAGCGCGTCGGAGGGCGATGCTATAACCTTCACGGTGACCCGTTCAGGGGCGATGGACAACGCGGTATCGGTGAAGTGGAACACCAAGGCGGACTCCAGCGATGGGGCGAACGCCGCGTCGGCCACCGACTACACCGCCGTGACGACGGCGATGACATTGACCTTTGCCAAGGGCGTACGCACCCAGACCTTCACGGTCGCGACCACCGAGGACGTGCTGGACGAGGTAACGAGACCTTCCTTGTGGAGTTGACCGGGGCGGTGGGCGCCACAATATCCACTGCCCAAGCCACGGGCACAATCACCGACGATGACAATCCGGTGAGCTTCTCGATTGCCGATGCGGAGGCTACCGAGGGCGGCAAGGTCACCTTCACTGTGAGCCGCAAAGGGGCCGAAGACAACGTGGCGTCGGTTAAGGTTGCGACTGCAGCGGATTCGGGTGCCGACGTCGATGCAGCCGACGCGGACGACTACACCGCTATCACCACGGCGCAGACTCTGAATTTTGCCAAGGGGGTCACCAGCCAGACTGTAGAGGTACAGACCACCCAGGATGACCTGTTTGAGCCGGATGAGACGTTCAAGGCGGTTTTGAGCGCCCCGGCGCTTGGGGAGAACGACCCGGGCACCGGGGTGAGCATTGAGACGGGCAAGGGCACGGCCACGGGGACGATCAAGAACGACGACACCGAGCCCTCGTTCGCGGTGGCGGATGCGAGCGCGTCGGAGGGCGATGCTATAACCTTCACGGTGACCCGTTCAGGGGCGATGGACAACGCGGTATCGGTGAAGTGGAACACCAAGGCGGACTCCAGCAATGGGGCGAACGCCGCGTCGGCCACCGACTACACCGCCGTGACAACGGCGATGACATTGACCTTTGCCAAGGGCGTACGCACCCAGACCTTCACGGTCGCAACCACCGAGGACGTGCTGGACGAGAGTAACGAGACCTTCCTTGTGGAGTTGACCGGGGCGGTGGGCGCCACAATATCCACTGCCCAAGCCACGGGCACAATCACCGACGATGACAATCCGGTGAGCTTCTCGATTGCCGATGCGGAGGCTACCGAGGGCGGCAAGGTCACCTTCACTGTGAGCCGCAAAGGGGCCGAAGACAACGTGGCGTCGGTTAAGGTTGCGACTGCAGCGGATTCGGGTGCCGACGTCGATGCAGCCGACGCGGACGACTACACCGCTATCACCACGGCGCAGACTCTGAATTTTGCCAAGGGGGTCACCAGCCAGACTGTAGAGGTACAGACCACCGGATGACCTGTTTGAGCCGGATGAAACGTTCAAGGCGGTTTTGAGCGCCCCGGCGCTTGGGGAGAACGACCCCGGCACCGGTGTGAGTATTGAGGCGGACAAGGGCACGGCCACAGGGACTATCAAGAACGACGACACCGAGCCTTCTTTCGCCGTAGCGGACGCGAGCGCGTCGGAGGGCGATGCTATAACCTTCACGGTTACCCGCTCAGGGGCGATGGACAACGCGGTGTCGGTGAAGTGGAACACCAAGGCGGACTCCAGCGATGGGGCGAACGCCGCGTCGGCCACCGACTACACTCGGGTAACGATGGCGACAACATTGACCTTCGCCAAGGGCGTACGCAGCCAGACCTTCACGGTCGCCACCACCGAGGACGTGCTGGACGAGGGTAACGAGACCTTCCTTGTGGAGTTGACCGGGGCGGTGGGCGGCACGATTGCTACGGCCGAGGCCACAGGCACCATCACGGACGATGACGCCGCCCCCACCGGCATCACGTTAAGCGTGGACACCAATGGCTCGACATCGGGCACTCCGAGCACCGTGGCCGAGGATGCCGGGGCCACGGTGGTTACTGTAACGGCCACCGTTAACGGCACCACGCGTTACGTGGACGCCAAGACCGTGGTGGTGAGCGTGGATGACAACACCGCGGCATCACCTGCGGACTATGCGGCGGTGAGCGGCTTCAACATCACGATTGCCGCGGGGGCTGCCAGCCAGACCGGCAGTTTCACCGTGACGCCGGTGGACGATGACCTGGACGAGGCCAACGAGACGATTGACGTGACGGGCACTCTCACCGGCATCACGATAGCCGGCGCGACGGTGACCCTCACCGACACCGACGCCCCGGTGAGTTTCTCGATTGCCGATGCGGAGGCTACCGAGGGCGGCAAGGTGACCTTCACGGTGAGCCGCGGCGGGGCCGGAGACAATGTGGCGTCGGTCAAGATTGCTACTGCGGCGGACTCGGGTGACGGAGTCAATGCCGCCGATGCGGACGACTACACCGCCATCGCCACGGCGCAGACATTGAACTTTGCCAAGGGGGTCAGAAGCCAGACGGTTGAGGTACAGACCACCCAGGATGACCTGTTCGAGCCGGATGAGACGTTCAAGGCGGTTTTGAGCGCCCCGGCGCTTGCGGAGGATGACCCCGGCACCGGTGTAAGCATTGAGATGGGCAAGGGCACAGCCACGGGGACGATCAAGAATGACGAGGATGTGCCCACGGTCACCTTGGTGCTGACGCCAAGCACCATCAACGAGACCGGTGCGACGAACAAGAGCACGGTGACGGCGACCCTTTCTGGCAAATCAAATGTAGATGTAACCCTTACCGTAGCCGCGACAGCGGGAGCTGATACTGTTGCGGCAGATTTTACTCTAAGCGGTACGACCCTTACAATAGCCGCGGGAGTTACCACCAGTACCGGTGTGGTGACGATTACGGCGGTGGACAATGACGTTGACGCCCCGAACAAGAGTGTAACAGTCTCTGCCACTGCAAGCGGAGGCGGAGTGACTACCCCGGCTAATCAGGCCCTTACCATTACGGATGATGAAGGCACGCCAACCGTTACCCTGGAGCTCGGCTCCTCTTCCATAAATGAAAGCGGAGACGGCAACAGCACCAACGTAACCGCAACCCTGTCTGGCAAATCAAACGTTGCGGTAACCCTTACCGTAGCAGCAGCGGCGGGAGCAAACACCGCTTCGGGGGATTTCACTCTAACAGGTACGAACCCTCACGATAGCCGCAGGTGCCACCACCAGTACCGGCACAGTGACTATCACTGCCGTGGACAACGACGTTGACGCTCCCAACAAGACGGTAACAGTCTCTGCCACCGCAAGCGGAGGCGGAGGCAGTTTGGCTAACCCGTCCGATCAGACCCTTACCATCAACGACGATGAAGGCACGCCAACCGTTACCCTGGAGCTCGGCTCCTCTTCCATAAATGAAAGCGGAGACGGCAACAGCACCAACGTAACCGCAACCCAACGAGAGCGGGGCAACGAACACGAGCACGGTGTCTGGCAAATCAAACGTTGCGGTAACCCTTACCGTAGCAGCAGCGGCGGGAGCAAACACCGCTTCGGGGGATTTCACTCTAACAGGTACGACCCTCACGATAGCCGCAGGTGCCACCACCAGTACCGGCACAGTGACTATCACTGCCGTGGACAACGACGTTGACGCTCCCAACAAGACGGTAACAGTCTCTGCCACCGCAAGCGGAGGCGGAGGCAGTTTGGCTAACCCGTCCGATCAGACCCTTACCATCAACGACGATGAAGGCACGCCAACCGTTACCCTGGAGCTTACCCGGCCACCATCAACGAGAGCGGACACGAGCAACGTAACCGAACCCTGTCTGGCAAATCAAACGTTGCGGTAACCCACCGTAGCAGCAGCGGCGGGAGCAAACACCGCTTCGGGGGATTTCACTCTAACAGGTACGACCCTCACGATAGCCGCAGGTGCCACCACCAGTACCGGCACAGTGACTATCACTGCCGTGGACAACGACGTTGACGCTCCCAACAAGACGGTAACAGTCTCTGCCACCGCAAGCGGAGGCGGAGGCAGTTTGGCTAACCCGTCCGATCAGACCCTTACCATCAACGACGATGAAGGCACGCCAACCGTTACCCTGGAGCTCGGCTCCTCTTCCATAAATGAAAGCGGAGACGGCAACAGCACCAACGTAACCGCAACCCTGTCTGGCAAATCAAACGTTGCGGTAACCCTTACCGTAGCAGCAGCGGCGGGAGCAAACACCGCTTCGGGGGATTTCACTCTAACAGGTACGACCCTCACGATAGCCGCAGGTGCCACCACCAGTACCGGCACAGTGACTATCACTGCCGTGGACAACGACGTTGACGCTCCCAACAAGACGGTAACAGTCTCTGCCACCGCAAGCGGAGGCGGAGGCAGTTTGGCTAACCCGTCCGATCAGACCCTTACCATCAACGACGATGAAGGCACGCCAACCGTTACCCTGGAGCTGACGCCGGCCACCATCAACGAGAGCGGGGCAACGAACACGAGCACGGTGACGGCAACCCTGTCTGGCAAATCAAACGTTGCGGTAACCCTTACCGTAGCAGCAGCGGCGGGAGCAAACACCGCTTCGGGGGATTTCACTCTAACAGGTACGACCCTCACGATAGCCGCAGGTGCCACCACCAGTACCGGCACAGTGACTATCACTGCCGTGGACAACGACGTTGACGCTCCCAACAAGACGGTAACAGTCTCTGCCACCGCAAGCGGAGGCGGAGGCAGTTTGGCTAACCCGTCCGATCAGACCCTTACCATCAACGACGATGAAGGCACGCCAACCGTTACCCTGGAGCTGACGCCGGCCACCATCAACGAGAGCGGGGCAACGAACACGAGCACGGTGACGGCAACCCTGTCTGGCAAATCAAACGTTGCGGTAACCCTTACCGTAGCAGCAGCGGCGGGAGCAAACACCGCTTCGGGGGATTTCACTCTAACAGGTACGACCCTCACGATAGCCGCAGGTGCCACCACCAGTACCGGCACAGTGACTATCACTGCCGTGGACAATGACGTTGACGCTCCCAACAAGACGGTAACAGTCTCTGCCACCGCAAGCGGAGGCGGAGGCAGTTTGGCTAACCCGTCCGATCAGACCCTTACCATCAACGACGATGAAGGCACGCCAACCGTTACCCTGGAGCTCGGCTCCTCTTCCATAAATGAAAGCGGAGACGGCAACAGCACCAACGTAACCGCAACCCTGTCTGGCAAATCAAACGTTGCGGTAACCCTTACCGTAGCAGCAGCGGCGGGAGCAAACACCGCTTCGGGGGATTTCACTCTAACAGGTACGACCCTCACGATAGCCGCAGGTGCCACCACCAGTACCGGCACAGTGACTATCACTGCCGTGGACAACGACGTTGACGCTCCCAACAAGACGGTAACAGTCTCTGCCACCGCAAGCGGAGGCGGAGGCAGTTTGGCTAACCCGTCCGATCAGACCCTTACCATCAACGACGATGAAGGCACGCCAACCGTTACCCTGGAGCTCGGCTCCTCTTCCATAAATGAAAGCGGAGACGGCAACAGCACCAACGTAACCGCAACCCTGTCTGGCAAATCAAACGTTGCGGTAACCCTTACCGTAGCAGCAGCGGCGGGAGCAAACACCGCTTCGGGGGATTTCACTCTAACAGGTACGACCCTCACGATAGCCGCAGGTGCCACCACCAGTACCGGCACAGTGACTATCACTGCCGTGGACAACGACGTTGACGCTCCCAACAAGACGGTAACAGTCTCTGCCACCGCAAGCGGAGGCGGAGGCAGTTTGGCTAACCCGTCCGATCAGACCCTTACCATCAACGACGATGAAGGCACGCCAACCGTTACCCTGGAGCTCGGCTCCTCTTCCATAAATGAAAGCGGAGACGGCAACAGCACCAACGTAACCGCAACCCTGTCTGGCAAATCAAACGTTGCGGTAACCCTTACCGTAGCAGCAGCGGCGGGAGCAAACACCGCTTCGGGGGATTTCACTCTAACAGGTACGACCCTCACGATAGCCGCAGGTGCCACCACCAGTACCGGCACAGTGACTATCACTGCCGTGGACAACGACGTTGACGCTCCCAACAAGACGGTAACAGTCTCTGCCACCGCAAGCGGAGGCGGAGGCAGTTTGGCTAACCCGTCCGATCAGACCCTTACCATCAACGACGATGAAGGCACGCCAACCGTTACCCTGGAGCTCGGCTCCTCTTCCATAAATGAAAGCGGAGACGGCAACAGCACCAACGTAACCGCAACCCTGTCTGGCAAATCAAACGTTGCGGTAACCCTTACCGTAGCAGCAGCGGCGGGAGCAAACACCGCTTCGGGGGATTTCACTCTAACAGGTACGACCCTCACGATAGCCGCAGGTGCCACCACCAGTACCGGCACAGTGACTATCACTGCCGTGGACAACGACGTTGACGCTCCCAACAAGACGGTAACAGTCTCTGCCACCGCAAGCGGAGGCGGAGGCAGTTTGGCTAACCCGTCCGATCAGACCCTTACCATCAACGACGATGAAGGCACGCCAACCGTTACCCTGGAGCTGACGCCGGCCACCATCAACGAGAGCGGGGCAACGAACACGAGCACGGTGACGGCAACCCTGTCTGGCAAATCAAACGTTGCGGTAACCCTTACCGTAGCAGCAGCGGCGGGAGCAAACACCGCTTCGGGGGATTTCACTCTAACAGGTACGACCCTCACGATAGCCGCAGGTGCCACCACCAGTACCGGCACAGTGACTATCACTGCCGTGGACAACGACGTTGACGCTCCCAACAAGACGGTAACAGTCTCTGCCACCGCAAGCGGAGGCGGAGGCAGTTTGGCTAACCCGTCCGATCAGACCCTTACCATCAACGACGATGAAGGCACGCCAACCGTTACCCTGGAGCTCGGCTCCTCTTCCATAAATGAAAGCGGAGACGGCAACAGCACCAACGTAACCGCAACCCTGTCTGGCAAATCAAACGTTGCGGTAACCCTTACCGTAGCAGCAGCGGCGGGAGCAAACACCGCTTCGGGGGATTTCACTCTAACAGGTACGACCCTCACGATAGCCGCAGGTGCCACCACCAGTACCGGCACAGTGACTATCACTGCCGTGGACAATGACGTTGACGCTCCCAACAAGACGGTAACAGTCTCTGCCACCGCAAGCGGAGGCGGAGGCAGTTTGGCTAACCCGTCCGATCAGACCCTTACCATCAACGACGATGAAGGCACGCCAACCGTTACCCTGGAGCTCGGCTCCTCTTCCATAAATGAAAGCGGAGACGGCAACAGCACCAACGTAACCGCAACCCTGTCTGGCAAATCAAACGTTGCGGTAACCCTTACCGTAGCAGCAGCGGCGGGAGCAAACACCGCTTCGGGGGATTTCACTCTAACAGGTACGACCCTCACGATAGCCGCAGGTGCCACCACCAGTACCGGCACAGTGACTATCACTGCCGTGGACAACGACGTTGACGCTCCCAACAAGACGGTAACAGTCTCTGCCACCGCAAGCGGAGGCGGAGGCAGTTTGGCTAACCCGTCCGATCAGACCCTTACCATCAACGACGATGAAGGCACGCCAACCGTTACCCTGGAGCTCGGCTCCTCTTCCATAAATGAAAGCGGAGACGGCAACAGCACCAACGTAACCGCAACCCTGTCTGGCAAATCAAACGTTGCGGTAACCCTTACCGTAGCAGCAGCGGCGGGAGCAAACACCGCTTCGGGGGATTTCACTCTAACAGGTACGACCCTCACGATAGCCGCAGGTGCCACCACCAGTACCGGCACAGTGACTATCACTGCCGTGGACAATGACGTTGACGCTCCCAACAAGACGGTAACAGTCTCTGCCACCGCAAGCGGAGGCGGAGGCAGTTTGGCTAACCCGTCCGATCAGACCCTTACCATCAACGACGATGAAGGCACGCCAACCGTTACCCTGGAGCTCGGCTCCTCTTCCATAAATGAAAGCGGAGACGGCAACAGCACCAACGTAACCGCAACCCTGTCTGGCAAATCAAACGTTGCGGTAACCCTTACCGTAGCAGCAGCGGCGGGAGCAAACACCGCTTCGGGGGATTTCACTCTAACAGGTACGACCCTCACGATAGCCGCAGGTGCCACCACCAGTACCGGCACAGTGACTATCACTGCCGTGGACAACGACGTTGACGCTCCCAACAAGACGGTAACAGTCTCTGCCACCGCAAGCGGAGGCGGAGGCAGTTTGGCTAACCCGTCCGATCAGACCCTTACCATCAACGACGATGAAGGCACGCCAACCGTTACCCTGGAGCTCGGCTCCTCTTCCATAAATGAAAGCGGAGACGGCAACAGCACCAACGTAACCGCAACCCTGTCTGGCAAATCAAACGTTGCGGTAACCCTTACCGTAGCAGCAGCGGCGGGAGCAAACACCGCTTCGGGGGATTTCACTCTAACAGGTACGACCCTCACGATAGCCGCAGGTGCCACCACCAGTACCGGCACAGTGACTATCACTGCCGTGGACAACGACGTTGACGCTCCCAACAAGACGGTAACAGTCTCTGCCACCGCAAGCGGAGGCGGAGGCAGTTTGGCTAACCCGTCCGATCAGACCCTTACCATCAACGACGATGAAGGCACGCCAACCGTTACCCTGGAGCTCGGCTCCTCTTCCATAAATGAAAGCGGAGACGGCAACAGCACCAACGTAACCGCAACCCTGTCTGGCAAATCAAACGTTGCGGTAACCCTTACCGTAGCAGCAGCGGCGGGAGCAAACACCGCTTCGGGGGATTTCACTCTAACAGGTACGACCCTCACGATAGCCGCAGGTGCCACCACCAGTACCGGCACAGTGACTATCACTGCCGTGGACAATGACGTTGACGCTCCCAACAAGACGGTAACAGTCTCTGCCACCGCAAGCGGAGGCGGAGGCAGTTTGGCTAACCCGTCCGATCAGACCCTTACCATCAACGACGATGAAGGCACGCCAACCGTTACCCTGGAGCTGACGCCGGCCACCATCAACGAGAGCGGGGCAACGAACACGAGCACGGTGACGGCAACCCTGTCTGGCAAATCAAACGTTGCGGTAACCCTTACCGTAGCAGCAGCGGCGGGAGCAAACACCGCTTCGGGGGATTTCACTCTAACAGGTACGACCCTCACGATAGCCGCAGGTGCCACCACCAGTACCGGCACAGTGACTATCACTGCCGTGGACAATGACGTTGACGCTCCCAACAAGACGGTAACAGTCTCTGCCACCGCAAGCGGAGGCGGAGGCAGTTTGGCTAACCCGTCCGATCAGACCCTTACCATCAACGACGATGAAGGCACGCCAACCGTTACCCTGGAGCTGACGCCGGCCACCATCAACGAGAGCGGGGCAACAACACGAGCACGGTGACGGCAACCCTGTCTGGCAAATCAAACGTTGCGGTAACCCTTACCGTAGCAGCGGCAGCCGGAGCAAACACTGATGCGGCAGACTTCACCTTAAGCACCAACAAGACCCTTACAATAGCCGCAGGAGCCACTACCAGCGCCGGCGCGGTAACGATCACAGCAGTGGACAATAGCGTTAATGCCCCGGACAAAACAGTGACCGTGTCGGCAACAGCAAGCGGAGGCGGAGTGGCTAAACCGTCCGATCAGACCCTTACCATCACGGATGACGATACTACCCCTCCAACTGCTCTCACAATCACAGTGGATACAGATTCAGACACAGGGGGAAATCAGAACTCAATAGATGAAAACGCAGGAGAAACTACGGTCACCGTTACCGCTACTCTGGATGGGACCTCCCGCTTTGGGGTCGACAAGACCGTAACTGTAAAGGTAGGTAAAAGCTCCGACACAGCCGAAGAAGGAAAGGACTATAAAGAGGTAGCGGACTTAACCTTCACAATCAACAAGGGAGAGGCAAGCGGCAGCAAGACTTTTAAGCTCACTCCCACTGATGACAAAATAGACGACGAGAATGAAACCATAAGCGTCGAGGGGTCCCTAGAGACATTAACAGTGACACATGCTTCCATCACTATCACAGATGACGACGAGGCACCGAGCGGTCTCAAAATCACGGTGGATACAGACCCCGTCAAAGAGGGAAACCAGGACTCAGTAGATGAGGACGCGGTGGACGGAACTACAGTTAAGGTTACAGCAACTCTGGACGAAACCTCCTCCCGCTTCGACGCCGACCAGACTGTAAAGGTAACGATAGGCAAAGACTCCGACACAGCCGAGAAAGGAAAAGACTACAGAACGGGCTCCAAAACGAAAACAGTAGATAATTTAACTTTCACCCTCAAAGCGGGAGAAGCAAGCGCCAGCGAAACTTTTAGGCTCACTCCCATAAATGACGGAATAGACGAAGAGGATGAGACCATAAGCGTCGAGGGTATCCTCGCGGGATTAACAGTGACACATGATTCCATCACCATCACAGATGACGATGAGGCGCCGAGCGGTTTCAAAATTACGGTGGATACAGATTCGGACACGGAGGGAGATCAGGATTCAGTAGATGAGGAAGCAGGCGCAACTACAGTTATGGTTACAGCAACTCTGGACGGAACCTCCCGCTTCGGCGTCAACCAGACTGTGACAGTTACTGTGGGTGTAGGCTCCGACACAGCCGAGGAAGGAACGGACTATGAAGAGGTGGAGGAGGACTTAACCTTCACAATCAACGCGGGAGAGGCAAGCGGCAGTGTGACTTTTACTCTCACTCCCAAACATGACAAGTTTGCGGAAGGAGATGAGATGATAAGCCTTACGGGAGAATTAGGCTCTCTTGACGCAAAAGCCACTATTACTATCACCGACAACGACGCACCTCCAACGGGGCTTAGAATCTCGGTGGACACGGGCTCACCAGAAAATATGGGCTCATCCATAGGAAACTTGAATTCAGAAAGAGACGGAAGCTTATTATATGAAAACGCGGGCGCAACTACGGTTACTGTTGCGGCAACTCTGGACGGAACCTCCCGCTTCGGCGTCGACAAGACAGTTGCTGTAAGCGTCGTAGGAGGCACGGCCATCCCGGGGACGGACTACACGGCGGTGTCCAGTTTTGACATTACCATTGGTGCAGGTGCGTCGAGCGGTACCTACACTTTTGATATCACTCCCATAGATGACGCCCTGGCGGAAGGAGATGAGACGATAAACCTTGAAGGTACGCTGACCGACATCACTGTCACCGGGACGACCATCACCATCATAGATGACGATACCGCCCCAACCGGTATTACACTCACCGTAGATCCCGCTTCAGTGGGTGAGGAGGATGGAGAAACGGAAATCACAGTCAAAGCCGCCGTAAACGGAACCACGCGCTACACAGACGCAAAGACAGTGACTGTAAACGTCGGAGGGGGCACTGCAACATCGGGTACTGACTACAGAGAAGTACCTGATTTTAACATTACCATTGGTGCGGGTGCGGAAAGCGCCACCCACACTTTCACGCTCATTCTCACTGACGACAAAATCCACGAGGGGGATGAGACAATAAACGTTACAGGGATCTCAGGCTCTATCACCGTTACAGATGCCACTCTTACTATAGAGGATGATGAGGAACTGCCAGTGGTCTCGATCAATTCTCCTTCAGTTAAAGAAAGCGGAAAATCAGGCGTACCAACCGAAATGACGTTCACCGTAACCATTTTCCCTGAGAGCACCAATCTGGTCACGGTATCCTACGCTGACGCCGGAACCGGCACGGCCACTGTGGACAAAGACTATGTTTCCCCGGGTACGGGTATCCTCACTTTTGCTCCCGGAACCACAAGAAGAAGAATTGCGATTACAGTAAAGGGGGACGACATAGATGAGTATGACGAAACAGTAGTGCTTCGCCTAAGCAATCCGACCAACGCCACTTTGTCTGGTGATGTCGCCGCCTTGGAATCAGCAGGAATTATAATCGACAACAACGAACCGCCGACAGTCTCTCTGCTGGATTCAGAACCGGTAGAAGAGGGAGAGGTGGCAGTATTCCCCGTGCATCTGTCCGGGGAGTCGGGAAAAACCATAACTGTGCGCTGGAAAACATCTTCAGGAACAGCTCTTGAAGACATTGATTACCACGGGGGAACCGGACAGATAACGATTCCGGCGGGAACTATAGAGGAAACAATCGAAATTGCGACAATCGATGACAGGGAAATTGAAGACTGGACGGAAACTTTCTCGATTGCGCTTTCCGACACCGTAAACGTAACACCCGACAGTATCGAGGCGACGGGAACGATCGAGGATGATGACCGCCCCGCGGCCATAGAAAGGCTGGAACGCGTTAACAAGACAATACTGCCGTATGTGGGTTCGGCGATAATGCGAAGCAGGATAGATCATGTCACGGGATGTATAAAACACGCGGCATCCGGAGTCGCTTACGGAGACCTGTCGTCACTTGAAGGGCAGCTGAGAAATAACGCGGACATCCTGGAGCAGCACCAGATGGAACGTGTCTCCCTCCTCGAAGTTTTTAACGACGCGAGATTCGCCTCAGAGTTTAGGGCTTACGAGGAGAAACACAACCCCGGCGACGTAACATTCTGCGCTGGAGGCGACTGGAACGAACTCTCGGGCGGGGATGACGACCCCGTTACGTGGAATGGCAGCCTCGCGGGAACTCACCTGGGAGGTAACGTTCGCCTGTCTGAGTGGATATTGACGGGGCTTGACCTGTTTCTCTATACCGGTTCCTTTGACTGGACAGACGAGGGAGGGGAAGAAGAGTTCAGGGGAATCGAAGGAGAATGGAACCTTAACATAAGGGGAGTCAACCCTTACGTGGCGCTGCTATCAGAAGATGGAGAGACTCAGTTCTGGACAATGGCCGGATATGGTTTCGGCAGGGTGGATATAGAGGAAGAGATTCTCGATCAGTCAGCCGATATAACCATGAAAAGCATAGCGCTTGGAGGAAAAGTGCCGCTCACCAAAATTTCCGGGAAAATCTCTCTCAGCCTTCGCGGAGACTTATGGCTTGGGCAATTTGAGATAGCGGACAACGCAGACCTGATAAAGGGAGTGTCGGTTCAGACTCGCGGAGCCCGAGCCCTGCTTGAGAGCACCTGGAAAGAGGGTTCGATTACTCCGTCTCTGCTCGTCGGTGTAAAGCATGACAACTCCTTTTCTGACAGTACCGGCATGGAAGTAGGTTCCGGCATTGAGTGGGGACCCGGGTCGCATGGCATCCGGGTATCTCTTAAGAACCGCGCCCTCCTGGTCAGAAGCGGCGTTCAGGAATGGGGAATAAGCGGCGAAGTCCTTCTCTCGCCCCGAGACGGTCTCGGCCCCTCACTGCGTCTTAAAACTTCAAGCGGCGACGCGGAGGAAAGGGCGACGACATTCCTGGAAAATGATTCCGAGACTTCGTTCAGCGAAAGCGGAAACGAAGGAGTGTCGTTTGAAGCCGAGGCAGGGTGGGGAATGAAGGCCATCAACGGCAGAGGGATAATGACACCTTTTGCGGGGGTATCGCTTCTTGAAAGAGACGAAAACATATTACGTCTCGGTGGACGTCTGGATGTGGATAAAACCCTTGATCTGCAACTTGAGGGGCAACGGGAAAGCAGCAGCATAAACGGACCTGAATACGGGCTGCTTCTGGAAGCGAAGTTCTCTTTCTAAGGTAGTTCTTATTTCAGATTCTCCCTCCGGGTTCTCATAAAATAAAGACATCCGTTTATCTCCCAGGAAGGCAGTTGGTGCTTTATTGTGGACCATGCCGTGCCGAGTCAAAAATGAAGACCCTTTTATAATAATCGATATTGCGCAAAACATCTTAATTGCGCAGAAAGGAGTTTGCAATTGCGCAAGAATATGCTTTAATTACGCATAACAGTATTTAATTGCACATAAACAACTTTTTAATTGCGTAAAAATGGCAAAAAGAATACCTGAGAAAAAACTTCAAGCTATCGAGGCTGCCGTGTCCATGTACCCGGATGGGATAAGCATTCGAGAAATTGAGGCAGAACTTTCTCAAAAAATCTCTCGCCGTACGCTTCAGTATCATCTGAAGCATCTTGTGGACAAGAGACGCCTTGTTTCCGAAGGCAAAAGGCGCGGAGTTAAATACAGGCTTCCCCCGGCAGAAACAGAGTATGCAGAAGACACCGAACCTGCCGGATCTTCTCCGACATCTCAAGCCGGAATCAAGAGATATCTCCGTCAACCCCCGGAGTCAAGGAAAAAAACCGGTTACGACCGCAAGTTCTTTGATTCCTATCTTCCGAATACAACTTTCTATCTCTCCAAAAAACAACGGGAGCATCTGAAGAGAATAGGTGTACAGATTGGAACGGGGCAACCCGCAGGAACGTATGCAAAACAGATTCTTAACCGTCTGCTCATAGATATTTCATGGAACTCAAGCCGCCTTGAAGGCAACACTTATTCCCTGCTTGAGACCAGACGGCTTCTTAATTTCGGCAAAGAAGCCGAAGGAAAAACCCAGATTGAAGCCCAGATGATCCTTAACCACAAAGAGGCAATAGAATTTCTTGTTGATTACGCAGAAGAAATCGGATTTAACCGCTATACCATCTTAAATCTCCATGCGCTTTTAGCTCATAACCTTATCACGGATCCCGGGTCGGGCGGGCGACTGAGACGTATTGCAGTCGGAATCGGGGAATCCGCATTCCAGCCGATTGAAACACCCAGATTGATCGAAGAATATTTTGACCAGCTTATGGCCACTGCAGCCGCCATTGAGGACCCGTTTGAACAGTCTTTTTTCCTGATGGTTCAGATCCCCTATCTTCAGCCTTTTGATGATGTTAACAAGAGATTGTCGCGCCTTGCGGCAAACATTCCTCTGATTAAAAATAACCTTGTGCCGTTATCATTCACAGAAGTTCCGACCAATGCATACATCGAGGCTGTTTTGAGTGTTTATGAACTTAAAGAGATATCCCTTCTGAAAAATCTCTTTATAAGTGCATACGAGTCATCCGCCTTGCGGTACAGAGAGATAAGACATCTGATTGGAGAACCTGATCGGTTCCTGGTTAGGAACCGCGAGAGACTTGTTTATATTATAGGTGAAGTCATCCGCGCCGCGATGGGAAGAAAGTCCGCGTTTGAACATATTGAGAACTGGACAAAGGAAAATGTCGATTCTGATGACAGGGAAACATTCAGGGAAATCGCTGAGAACGAACTTGTTGCTCTGCACGAAGGGAATTGCGCGCGTTACAGGGTAGGGCTGCGCGAATTTCAGGCCTGGCAGGAGGTCTGGAACAAAAAAACGTTATGAGCTCACAGGAAAAAGAAAACGAAATTCTTCTCTTCATAACATGCCTTGTAGATAACTTTTTTCCAGAAGTGGGAGAGGCGATGCTGAGGGTTTTCTCCGCAATGGGAGTGAGTGTCGAATTTCCGCATAACCAGACATGCTGTGCGCAGCCGGCGTTTAACTCCGGCCATAGAAAAGAAGCCGAGAAGGTCGGCCGCCATTTTCTCGACGTATTCGCTGGGAGTGATAAAGCGATTGTGTGCCCCTCCGGTTCATGCGTTTCCATGGTAAAAAATTACTACGCAGAGCTTTTCCGCGATGACCCCGAAAAGCTTTCCCAAGCAAAAGAAGTCTCATCCAGAATTTATGAATTCTCAGAATTCATCTACAGTAGAAAAGAGACTCTCAGGCTTGAGTCCGAATACAGGGGCAGGGTTACGTTTCATGATTCCTGCCACGCCCTTCGTGAACTTGGGATAAGTTCTCAGCCCCGGGAGATTGTCAGATCCCTTGACGGGGTTCAATTGATTGAAATGAATATGTCGGATGCATGCTGCGGTTTCGGGGGGACTTTTTCCATAAAGTATCCCGAAGTGTCAAAATCCATGCTTGAGGAAAAAACGGACTCAGTAATAAGTTCAGGCGCAGATGCCGTGGTATCAACAGACATGGGGTGCCTTATGAACATAAGGGGACTTGTGTCGAGGAAGAAATTGCCCGTAAAAGTATTTCATCTGGCAGAGCTGATCGCTTTTGAGGAACCTGAATGATTACCGAACGCATAGATTTCAAGAAAAATTCCGCAGAAGCCCTGCGAAGCCCCAAACTGAAAAAGGCCCTTGTGAACTTCACAGACAAATCAAGGACCTCTAGACAGAAGGCGGTAAGCGAAGTTTCAGAATGGGAAGAACTCAGATCAGAAGCCAGGCGCGTAAAGGAGGAAACAGTTGACAATCTCGGCCATTACCTGCTTGAGCTTGAGAAAAACGTAACGAGGGTAGGGGGGAAGGTTCACTGGGCAAAGGATGCAGAAGAGGCTTCCGCCATAGTTGTTGACATAGCCAGGAAGAACAAGGTCAGAAACGTGGTGAAAAGCAAATCGATGGCTACAGAGGAAATAGAACTTAACAGACATCTCATATCAAGCGGTATAAACACGGTGGAAACCGACCTGGGCGAGTACATAGTCCAGCTCTGTGATGATCATCCCTTCCACATAATCACCCCCGCAATCCACAAGACTAAGGAAGACATATCAAAGCTTTTTTCCGAAAAATTCGGAGTGCCTGAGTATGAAGACCCTCAGAAACTCACAAACCTTGCAAGAAAGAAGTTGAGAGAAAAATTTCTCTCTGCCGATATGGGGGTCTCCGGAGTGAACTTCGCCGTGGCCGAAACCGGAACCATAGCGATAGTTGAGAATGAGGGTAACGCCAGACTCGCAACTACCCTGCCGGATATACACGTGGCAATCATGGGTATAGAGAAGATCATCCCGAAATTCAGTCATCTGTCTGTTTTCCTGAGTCTGCTCGCAAGAAGCGCTACGGGGCAGAAATCATCCACTTACGTTTCCCTCATAACAGGTCCGATGAGGGAAGGGGAAAAAGACGGCCCCCGGGAATTCCACCTGGTCCTTCTCGATAACGGAAGAAGCGACATCGCCGCATCTGAGGAAACCAGGGAATCGCTTTACTGTATAAGATGTGGGGCCTGTATCAATATATGCCCGGTTTACAGACAAGTCGGAGGGCACAGTTACGGATGGGTTTATTCGGGGCCCATAGGTGCAGTCATAACGCCCCAGCTAAACGACTTGCATAAAACCGCGGATCTGCCGTTTGCTTCCTCTCTTTGCGGGGCCTGCAGGGACGTGTGTCCCGTCAGAATCGATTTTCCCCATGTACTTCTTTCCTTGAGGGAAAAAGTGATAAGAGAAGGCAAGGGTAAAGCAAAACCAGTGGAATTTATGGAGAAAACAGCTTTCCGAATGTGGAGTTTCGTTTTCAGCAGGCCATTTTACTACAATCTGACGGGAAAAATAATGGTGCTCCTGCAAGGATTCTATAAAAAAGATAATGAACTGCACAAACTTCCATATCCTTTTTCGAAGTGGACCAAGGAAAAGAATTTTCCTGCATTCTCGAAAAAACCTTTCAGGGAAAGATGGAAAGAGAGATATTATAACAGGAATGAGGTGTAATTGGGATGATTTTTAAGGAATCCAAGGCAGTTATACTGGAAAACTTATCTTTTAATTTAACAACAGAGAAAAATGCAGGGAAGAATCGCGAAAAACTCTTTATAAGGCCTGAATTATCTATTGATCAGAGTCAGTTAGAAACTGATTTTATAACAAACTTTAAGATGGTTTCCGGTGAAGTTCATGTTCTCGAAAAAAAAGAAAATCTCAAGGACAGAATAAACCATATCATAAGACAATCTGGTGACGGATCGGTTTGCTGCTGGAACACAGAGCTTTTGAAATCACTTGAACTTGCAGATGAGTCCGAGATCGCGAATGCGGACATAGGAATAACCGAGGCTGATTTTGCTATTGCAGATACGGGAACACTTGTGCTTCTCTCAGACTCCAATAAACCGAGGCTTGTATCCGCTCTGCCTCCTGTACATATAGCGATACTTGATAGAACAAACATAGTTCCGGATATTCATAGTCTTTTTCTGCGGATCACTGATTCCTGCTCCTGTATTTCTTTTATAACAGGGCCAAGCAGAACGGCAGATATAGAACTTAATCTCACCCTCGGAGTTCATGGGCCCGGAAAAGTGTCTGTGGTAATAGTTTAAAAGCATACCCCATCTACGGCTGCTATTATTTCGAGGAGTCTGCGGCTTTGATTTTTCTAATTCCCAATATATTATTAGTTTGAGTTAGCTTTTGCAGAAATTTCGTTAAACTCTTATTGTAATAGCATTGAAACCTTCTTATATATGAGATTAGATAATGATCACGAAATTAGAAATTGAAAACTTTTATTCCATTCAGGACTGTCAGGTGCTTGACTTGGTCGTACCAGGAAATGCACCAGTGAGAACCAATCACCTTGTCGAAAGTTTTTCGGGTTCAGGGGAACGGTCCCCAAAAGTCATTGCCATCTTTGGAGCCAACGGATCTGGAAAATCAAATATACTTCGAGCCCTGACTTTCATTATCTGGTTTCTGAAACACAGTTTTCACACTCAGTCTGGTGATGATTCGAACTCATTTCCCTTCTGGCCTTATATCGACAATGAACACGTATCCAGACCCACGAGATTGAGACTCTGGTTCTCTGCCCCAGAATCTCTTGGAACAAATACAGAGCACCCAGACAGGAAATACAGCAGACACCTCTACGAACTTAAAATTTCAAACGACAGAAAAAAAACTGTCACTTATGAAAGCCTCTTTTTCTGGCCATCAGCAACCAACAGAAAGACAAGAATCTTCGAACGATTTGGGAACAGTAGGGTGAAAGTTTCAAAAAAATTCGGGCTTAGTTACGGAGAAGACTTTCTTTCTAGAATTCTCAAACCAAACGCCAGTGTTATATCCACTATGGTTCAATTCAACCATGAATTTTCAATTGAATTTTCCAACCAGACACTGTTAATGAAATCAAACATACTAATCACAAAACAAAAGATATCCGATCAAGATCTGTTCCAGAATTATTCAGACAATAATGAGCTTGTTAGACAGATTAATCGGGAGATCAAGCGCATTGATTTTGGTATTCACAGCTTGGATGTATCATCAACAGAAAATGGAAAAAATATGATGAGACTTTACCATGACGGTTTGAATCCTGGGATACCATTTGAACTTGAGAGCCATGGTACACAACAGTTCATCAGATATTTCCCCATCATTGCCCATGCATTAGGCAAGGGTGGAATAGGAATTATTGACGAACTTGACGCTTCAATACACCCGACAATTATGGAAGAAATTCTGCGCTGGTTCCGCGACCCTCGGCGCAATATCCATAATGCGCAACTATGGATAAGTTGCCAAAGTCCATCATTGCTCGAAGAACTCCACAAAGATGAGATCGTATTATGCGAAAAAGACAATGAGGGGAAAACAGAAATTTTTTCTCTTAATGACATCAAATCGGTGAGGCGAGACGATAATTTCTATCGCAAATACATGGGGGGTCAATACGGTGCTTTGCCTGTGATTGGTTGATAAATGGCGCGAGGTTCAATGACCTACTCAGATTTCTCACGGAAGCTGGTTTGATCAAATAAAATCCCACAAACTGCATTTTCACTGTTTCTATGTCAAAATTTCCAACGTCCGATAATGTATATTATGTAAACTCATATAAATCTACAACAAATCCGAGAGAATCAGGTGATCACCCCCTATTTTGTTAATCTTCTTGATTTTTTCTTATATGTCCGGATGATTTTTCAGAAAACATGGGAGATTTTATAAGCCATGCCTATTTACGAATATCAATGCCAAAAGTGTGAAGGTGTCTTCGAGATATTGCAGGGCTTCGATGAGAAACCTGCAAGAAAGTGCGAGGAATGCGGAGGAAGACTCAAAAGAATCATTTCTCTTTCCGCTTTTCATCTGAAAGGCTCGGGTTGGTATGAGACCGATTACGGGAAGAAAAAGATATCCGAGCCCAAGGAGCTAAAAGATCACGATGTCGGAGGAGATGCCCCCGCCCCTGCCGCTTCTTCTGAAGGTCCAGTTCTTCCAACAGAGCAGGCCGCTGTTTCAGGCTCCAGCCAGACATATGACTCGATAAAGTCCGATACGAAAAAGGCAAAGCAGAAGAAGAAATAGCTTATGGACCTTGGCATAAAGGGAAAAGTCGCCCTGGTGGCGGCGTCAAGCAAGGGAATCGGAAAAGCAATAGCTTTCGCTCTTGCGGATGAAGGCGTAAATCTCTCAATATTCTCGCGCTCAGAAGACGAAATAGAACGCACAGCTTCTGAAATTAAAACTCGTTTCGATGTTGATGTTCTTGCCTCTGCGGCCGATGTAACAAGCAAAAAACAGGTTGACCGTGTAATAGAAGATACGGTAAAAACACTTGGCGGAATTAATATTCTGATAAACAACGCCGGAGGGCCCCCTTTCGGCTTTTTCGAAGATTTTGAATCACCCGACTGGCAAAACGCCCTGGAACTCAACCTTCTAAGCGGCATTTATCTGGCGAAGAAAGTAGTTCCTCTGATGAAGGGGAAGAACTGGGGAAGGATAGTGAACATAACCTCAATAGCCGTTAAACAGCCGATAGATGGACTGATACTCTCAAACACTTCCCGTGCCGGGCTTATAGGCTTTTCGAAAACCCTTTCAAACGAACTGGCAAAAGACAATATCCTGGTGAATAACATCTGCCCCGGAAGAATCTACACGGACAGAATAAAGGCGCTTGCGGAGAAAAGAGCCACACAGTCGGGAATTGAATATGAAAAGGCCATAGAAGAGATGGAAAAAGACATTCCCCTAAGGAGAATAGGCACTCCCGAAGAGCTTGCCGCCCTAGCCTGCTTCCTTGCTTCAGAGAAAGCAAGCTACATGACCGGTACGACTATCCAAGTTGACGGAGGATTGTTGCGAGGACTCTTCTGATCTGTGCTTCGTGAAAATCAACCGAAACTCGATTACGAATAGAATTTGACTTAAGATACAAATGCCATGCGCTTATCTTGGAATGAGATCCGAATCCGTGCTTAATGCCCGGGCAGCATATCCAAATTCGACCCTTGCCAATCTCTATGACCTAGACCTAATGCCAACAAATCTGCGTAAGGCGCATCAAGCCCTCGACCGTGCCGGGGATTGCCTTTATCGGCGTGGTGGTTTTTCTTCTGAACGCCAACGCATTGAGCACCTCTTCTCACTCTATGATAAAATGCGTACCCCACTGGAAGTTGTAACGAAAATGAAACCAAAGCAACGGCGGTCAAGAAGAAGGTTTACAAAGTAGTAAGGACAAATGACGCAAAGTTTTGTCCGGACCGTTTTAACAGACTGAAAAACGGCGAAAGAAGCAGAACAAGCGAGACAAAGCTCAGGAAGCAACAAACCTCAATGGACGACTAAGAAGGGTTCTGATCAACCTCAACAGGAAAATCAAGCTTGACTGGATTTGACCTGTTAGCAAGTTCCATTCGTAGAAGTTTGCGCTCTTCTGGGTCTTCCGGCCAGCCTTTTATGTTTGAATGGCGGGGTGGAACATCATCATTTTCGAGCTGAAGGCCGATTTCATTCACAGAAGATTCTGAAAACTCTGCCCATCCATAAAGACGTCGCGCTGTGCGGTGCTGTCGAACAACTTCGACCCCGATATCTTTTATCTCTTTGTGCTTCAGATTCGATATTCGAAAAACCGACAACAACAATTGCCTGTTGGGTTCAAACAGTTTTGGCTTGACCGCGGAACCACTTATTCGTCCACTTTCTGTAGCAAATCGGGCGAGTTGATTATCCACAGCGGCACTCACAATTCCACGGACTCAGAAACCCTATTTCCCCCTAAGTTGCGGAAACAGTCCCGTAAGAACAGTCTTATGACTTCATCTTCCCACGGTTTTCTCCCCAACATCCTAAGGCCGTCAAAAATCCCAGCAAACGCTATTTCCCCGGATGGACAGACACTTACTGTCAGCATAACTTCTCTTGACTCAACCCAGTCAAAATCAATCTCTCCCTGGGGAGATGCGGAAACTTCGGGAGGATCAACGAAAGCCGGGAAGAAATCCACAAGTTCTTCTGCAACCCTCACGGTTTCTGGAACTACTGGCAGTGCACCTTCGCCATCCCAGTCTTCTTTTCCAGCTGTCTGAAGTAAACTGCTGATCGACTGCTTTACGGACAGCTTTTCTGTATCGTTGAATTTTTCCCCACTTTGTCCGCCCACCCAATCAACATTCGCGGCAAGATTACTATTTCTGTTTTCCGACACCCCTATACTCCACTCAAAGACATCCGTCTTGATTTCTCTAATATCTTCTTTAATTCTATTCATCAAGTCTAAAACTCTTTTATGTAGATAGCAAATTAAAATGACCGGTTTTGGATTTGTCACATCAGCCTACGAAGGATAGGCACACCTGAGGAACTTGCCGCCCTAGCCTGCTCCCTTACTTCAGAGAGAATAAGCTACATTGCCGGTACGACTATCCAGGTTGACGGAGGATTGTTGCGAGGAATCTTCTAGCTTGTTGGACTTTAGGGGGTTGTTTAAGGTAGAATGGCTGTTTAACTATAGGAACATTGGTCACGCTCATGCAAGAAAATTCTGAACAAGCAGTACTGCTTACACATTCTCCTGACCGCCCTGGTCTTCTCCGTGCAATAATTGACTTCATATCCAAGCATGGAGGCAACATATATGAAATGCAGCACTGCATGGACAGAGACGACAAGGTCACCTTTGTCCGTGTAAAGTGGGCAATGGAGAAGTTTTCCATCCCCAAAGAGGAATTCTCCGGACGTTTCCAAGAGGAAATAGCTTCAGAATTCGACATAAAATTCGACATATTTTTCACCGGGAAAGCGCTGCGCATGGCGGTTTTCGTCTCAAAACTTCCCCATTGTCTCTCCGATATCATATACAGGTTAAGAGTCAGGGAGTGGAACGTGGAAGTTCCCGTCATTATAAGCAATCATCTTAACCTCAAACCTGTTGCTGACCGCTACGGCATGGATTTTTATGTGTTCTCGGATGTAGAAAACAACAAAGAGGAAGTGGAAGCCAGACAGCTTGAGCTTCTCGCAGACTATAACGTGGATTTCATAGTGCTTGCCAGGTACATGCAGGTACTTACCGAGAGTTTTGTCTCACACTACAAAAACAGGATAATCAACATTCACCATTCCTTCCTTCCCGCCTTCCCCGGAGCACGTCCCTACCACAACGCCTACAAAAGAGGTGTCAAGATCGTTGGAGCAACGAGTCATTACGTAACCGAGGATTTGGATTCCGGACCCATAATAGAGCAGGACGTAATACGGGTAAACTACAACGATTCTATAAACGACCTGGTAAGAAAGGGAGAGGATCTGGAGAAACAGGTTCTTTCACAAGCAATCTGGTCTCACATCAACAGAGAAATTCTGATATATAAAAACAGAACAATAATGTTCAATAAATGACTCTGGAAGCTTCTTGGAGCTTTTGAGCTCTTATGCATAAGTTCCCCGGCGCTTCAAGGCGACAGAAAATTCGAGAAGATGGGTTCCATCAGGTCGTTTTTTTTGATTTCACTCATTGTTCATCGTTTTCTCCCTCACCCCGCCTGAAAAGAGACCTTATTTTCTTGTAATCGGATTCTTGTGAGTCTTCCGCTTTCTCTTCCCCGGATTCCACTACCATCATCTTCAATCCCCTGAGCACCTCGTCTTTGGACATGGTTGGCTTAACCTTGAATGAAATTTCCCCCAGAGGGGTTTTCCTGATTTTTATGCCGGATGGAATCTCAAATTCCCTGCGCTCATTGTATTTATCAAGCGCCCCGCTCATAAACTCTTTCCAGACTGGAACCGCAGCCGCAGATCCCGACTCCTTGTCTCCAAGCGAGGTGTTATCGTCCTTTCCCACCCAAACCCCGGCGACAACCATGGGACTGTATCCTATGAACCACGCATCCGTATAATCATTTGTGGTCCCTGTCTTACCAGCGACTTTTGCCTTGGAATTAAGCGAATTGGCCAATAGTCCCGTCCCCTCCGATATAACCGCTTTCATTATGTCCGTCATTATATATGCGGTCTCGGGACTTATAACCCTCTTGAACTCTTCGGTATTGCCGAAGTAATGGATGGGGACTTTCTTGATGAAAAACCCGAATTCCCCCGCAGTAACGAAGTCTCTTTGATCTTCGGCCAGAAGGCCTAAAAACTGTGACCTGCCCTCGCTAGGCGGCGAAAGACGCTCCTGGTAATGCCATTCCCCAGACTCTTCGCCCTGCTTAAGTCTCCTCTCGTAGCGAAGGTACACCTCCCCGGTATTGTCCTCAATCAGGCTTCCGTTCCTGTCATAGATCCTGAGTATGAAGTTCGGTTTCCTGTATATCCCGGAATTCGTGAAAACAGAATATGCCGTAGTTATTTCCAGCAGAGTCACTTCGGAACTTCCCAAAGCGAGCGAGGGATAGGGATTGATCCTGGATCCAAACCCGAAAGGCCTGGAATAACTCGCCACATACCGCGGGTCTACGTCCATGATAAGCCTGATCGAAGAAAGATTCCTTGAATTGACAAGAGATTCCCTTAAGAAAATCGATCCCATGTATTCTTCGTCGTAGTTCTCCGGAACCCAGTCATCCACGATAATCGGCACGTCAAGAAGCTTGCTCGTCTGCGTATACCCCTTGTCTATAGCCGCCGAGTAGAGAAAAGGCTTAAACGCGGAACCCGGCTGCCTTTTCGCCTGAATAGCTCGGTTGAACTTCGAGAGCCCGAAATCATATCCTCCCACCATTGAGATAACGTTGCCCCTTGAGTCCATGGCGACCAGGGCCCCCTGGGTCTGCGGCCAAAACAGGGGAACTACATCGGTCACCTTCTCATCGCTCACAGATACTCTCACCTTTATAACATCTCCTGGGTTCAGTCTCTCGGGGAGAAGATAGGTGCCACCGGGAGGGGGAAGATACCTCTCCGGGTCAACTATGTAACTGAATTTCAGTTTTTCGCCGCCGATTTCCACGGTCGCAAAAGAAGTTTTCTCATCTACATCTCCCGTTACTGTAACAACGGCCCTGTATGTTCTTCCGTCCTTGAAAACAAGGTGGCGCTGCTGTTCTTTGAATTCCTCGATCTTCTCGACAGTTCTGAGCCTGGCAATGGTAAACCTGGTTCTGCCCTGTCTTTTTTCAGTGTTGCGTATTCCCCTTCTAATGGCTCTGTAGGCCACAAGGTTCAGGTCCATATCGAGGGTTGTGTAAACCTTGTAACCGCCCTTCTCGTAGGCCTTCCTGCCGACTTTGCGCTCAAGATATTCCCTTACGTACTCAATGAAGTAAGGGGCTATGTATTCCCCCCTGGGTTCCCGCTTCGGAATGATTTTTATCTTGTATGCCAAGGCTTTGCGCTTCTGTATGTCGGTTATGAACTCCTGGTCGTGCATTATGTTTATCACGGTTTTCTGCCTTTTAAGCGCATTTGAAGGGTTGACTCTGGGGGAGTACAGCTCAGGTCTTCGCGGAATTCCCGCCAGCAGGCACGCCTCGGCTATGTTTATGTCTTTTGCTGATTTTCCGAAGTAATTCCGGCTCGCCATCTCAACCCCGTAGACGCCGTCGGCAAGGTATATGTGGTTTAGGTACAAATAAAGTATTTCGTCCTTGGAGAGATTCCTCTCTATCCTGTGTGAGAGAATAGCTTCTTTTATCTTCCTGCTGTATGCCTTTTCGGGACCCAGGATGAGGTTTTTGGTTATCTGCTGAGTAATGGTGCTTCCGCCGGAGACGATTCTCCCGGTAATGAGGTTCTGCAAAAGCGCCCTCACAACGCTTTTCGCGTCTACGCCGCTGTGCTGGTAGAACCTCCTGTCTTCGACGGCTATGAAGGCGTTTACTACGTGAGGAGGCATATCCTCGAGATTTACAAGCGCCCTTCTCTCAAGCCCGGACTGCGCTATCAGCTCCCCTTCGGATGAATAGAATTCGTTTAGAATAGCGGGCTGATACCTTGTGAGATCGCGCAGGTCCGGAAGATCTTTTGAGAAATAGATATAGACCGCGAAAATCCCGACCAGACATGCAACCGCAAAGGCCGTAGGCACGAAGAAACGGAAACGGGGAAGCTTGCTCGGTTTTTTCCCGGCAAGATTGATCCCTTTGTTAAAATTTATTTGCACTGGGAGTATGTTCCGTGGAAATCAACTTGAAAAAAGGTTACCTTAAAAAAGCTTTTTGGGTATTTTAATCGGCAATCAGACCAATGACATATTTTTCTGAAGATGAAGCGATGGCCGCTCTCAGTTCATACGTAAAAGACGTGGTGGACCAGGAAGTAAAGGTACTTCTTCTGAAACTCAAAAACGAGATCAGAAAAGAAGACGTGACGTGGGAGCAGATAAAAGAGATACTGGCCGAGATCAAAAGCAAAGACAGTAGTGCGCTCAAAGACATAATCCCCTTTCTTGTGTATTGACCGGGCACGGAAATCCGCACGAAAAACACGTAAATGACAAACCTGATTGACTGCATCGGCAACACTCCGGCAATAAGGCTCAGAAGCGTACCGAAAGACGGCCGCGCAAAGATATGGGCGAAGCTTGAGAACCTAAACCCCGCAGGCAGCATAAAGGACAGGGCATCTATCGCCATGCTCAGGAAAGCGGAGAATGAAAACTCAATAGAACGCGGGAAAACGACATTGATAGAGGCATCAAGCGGGAACACGGCAATAGGACTTGCTCTTTGCTGTCGGGCAAGCGGGTATGACTTTGCCGTTGTCATGCCGGAAGACACGGCGGAAGAGAAAATCCAGTTGATAAAAGCGTTTAAGGGACAGGCGATTCTCACCGACCCCAGCCTTGGACTTCAGGGGTCGATAGAAAAAGCCCGCAAGATAGAACGCGAAAACCCGGACTTCTATTTTCTTGACCAGTTCAAAAACGTTGCGGATATAGAATTTCACCGCGAGGAGACCGCAAAAGAAATAAAAAACCAGATACCAGGGCGTCTCGATGCCTTTGTGTGCGGAGTCGGAAGCGGGGGAACGGTAATGGGAGTGGGCTCCGAACTCAAAAAAATCTATCCAGACCTAAAGGTAGTGGTAGTTGAACCCACAGAGTGCCCTATTCTTTCTGAGGGAAAGGAAGGTACTCACGGCATCTGCGGAATATCGCCCGGGTTTGTTCCCGAGAAACTTGATACCGGTGTGATCGACAGAATCTACCCAGTCTCCACGGAAGAGGCCCGCGAATGCGCCAAGACCCTAGCTTCTGAGGAAGGCATACTGGTCGGAATATCCTCGGGAGCCTGCCTCCGCGCGGCCCTCGGGGTCTCAGAAGAGCTTGAGGACGATGGCCAAGTGCTTGTAACTTTCTGCGACAGCGGAGAAATGTATCTGGGAACAGATCTTTATGATTAGAAAATCCGTTTGAAATGAAAATTCAACTATGTTATTTTACTCTTGGATGTTTTTATCTGCGTGAGAGTTACGTAGAGACAAAGGAATAAAACATGTCAGCAAACATTTTCAAAAACCTTGTGCTCTGGGTGGCCATATTCGTCGGAGTGTTCGCCGTATACCAGTTCATGAACACCTCGGCGAACGTCTACTCGGAGGTATCATACAGCAAATTTCTGGAACACCTGGACAACGACAGGATAGCAAAGATAGAATTCGGCGAAAACATGATAAGGGGAGAGCTTAAAAACGCCGACCCCGAAGACCGCGGATTCACAACCACCGGCCCCGCGGGAGAGCTCCTTATCGCAAAGCTCGAGCAAAGCGGCGTGGAGTTCAGTTTTTCCCGCAGAAAACAAAGTTCCCTTACTCAGATACTCATAAACTGGGGCCCGCTTTTCATACTGGTCGCCCTCATGGTCTTTTTCATGAGACAGGTGCAGGCCGGGGGCACGAAGGCGATGAGCTTCGGGAAAAACCGGGCGAGGATGCTCGGCGAAGGCCAGAACAAGATCACCTTTAAGGACGTAGCCGGGGTTGAAGAAGCGAAAGAGGAAGTAAGTGAAATAGTGGAATTCCTAAAAAGTCCTGAAAAGTTCACGCGGCTTGGAGGAAGAATACCCAAGGGGGTTCTTCTGGTCGGTCCCCCGGGAACGGGGAAAACCCTTCTCGCAAAAGCCATAGCCGGAGAAGCGGGAGTGCCGTTTTTCATAATAAGCGGCAGTGACTTTGTGGAGATGTTCGTCGGAGTCGGAGCTTCAAGGGTAAGGGATCTGTTCATACAGGCCAAGAAAAACGCCCCCTGCATAATATTTGTTGACGAACTCGATGCCGTGGGAAGACACAGGGGAGCGGGACTCGGGGGAGGTCACGACGAAAGGGAGCAGACCCTTAATCAGCTTCTGGTCGAGATGGACGGCTTCGAAGGAAACGAAGGCATTATAGTCATGGCCGCCACGAACCGCCCGGACGTGCTTGACCCGGCGCTTCTTAGACCCGGCAGGTTTGACCGCCAGGTCGTCGTTCCCAGACCGGACGTCAGGGGAAGGGAAGCCATTCTGGTTGTTCATTCGAAAGACACTCCGCTGGCAAAAGACGTTGATCTTTCGGTGATCGCCAGGTCCACCCCCGGTTTCTCAGGAGCCGACCTTGAAAACCTGGTCAACGAGTCAGTTCTTCACGCTGCCCGCAACGACAAGGAACAGATATCCATAGAGGACTTTGAATACGCAAAAGACAAGGTCACAATGGGAGTTGAGAGAAAAAGCATGCTGATAAGCGAGAAAGAGAAGAAAATCACCGCTTATCACGAAGCCGGACACGCACTCGTGGCCAAACTGACTCCCGAGGCCGACCCCATACACAAAGTGACGATCATACCGAGAGGAATGGCTCTCGGAGTTACGCAGCAGCTCCCACTTGAAGACAAGTACACCCTTTCGAGAACTTATCTCCTCTCAACCATAAAGGTGCTTCTGGGAGGCAGGGCCGCCGAAGAAATTGTGTTCTCCGAGAGAACCAGCGGCGCGGCAAACGACATTGAGAGAGTCACCGACGTAGCCAGAAAAATGGTATGCGAGTGGGGAATGAGCGAAGTTGTGGGACCGGTAACTTTCGGCAAAGGGGAACAGCAGCCTTTTCTGGGCAGGGAAATATCGAGAAAAAGCGATTACAGCGAAGATACCGCGGTGAAAATCGATCAAGAGACAAAAAAGATCGTGAATGAAAGCTACAACGAGGTAATGAAGCTCCTCGAAGACAATCTGAATCTTCTTCATGAGCTCTCTTCCATGCTTCTTGAGAAAGAAGTTGTAGACTCTGCGGAACTTGACGAACTGGTGTCAAGAACGCGGGAGTTCAGGCCGGAAGTGAAAAAGCCGTTTGATATAACCAGCAGGGTCTGATCCCTACGGCTTTCCCCTGCCCCGCCGCTGGTCCTCAGCTGTCCTTGCAGAACCGGGAGTAAAAGCCGCTTGCTAAAGTCTTCAGCGCATAAGGCAAATCAGAACGCACCAGAAAATCATTTGATGAAACTCGGTTCAAAAGAGCTGAATCTGAGCGAAAAACCCCTTGTCATGGGAATCGTGAACATGACGCCGGACTCCTTTCATGACGGCGGAAAGTACAACGACCCGCAAAAGGCTCTCGGAAGAATCGCCTCTTTAATCAAAGACGGAGCCGACATTATTGACATAGGGGGAGAATCCACAAGGCCGGGTTCTCTCGGCGTGAGCACGCAAGAGGAGCTCGACAGGGTCATACCGGTAATAGAGGCGGCTTCTGCGGAATTTGACACCGTAATATCTGTTGACACCACAAAAGCAGCTGTCGCCGAGGAGGCGCTTGGGTGCGGAGCCTCGATGGTAAACGATATAAGCGGACTTAGTTTCGAACCGCAAGTAGCGAAGGGAGTGGCAGAGAAAGGAGCCGCAATCGTGCTCACCCACACAAGTTCGCGGCCGCTCGACATGCAGAAAAAAACCCAATACAGCTCGCTTATTCCCGATATAGCGGACTTTCTGCTGAATTCAGCTGAAACGGCCATGGCGGCGGGAGTGCCGCGGGACCATATAATAATTGACCCGGGTATCGGGTTCGGAAAAACCACCCCGCAGAACCTCGAGATTATAAGAAGACTCGAGGAATTCTGTCAGCTAGGGTTCCCGGTCTGCCTCGGAACCTCACGAAAATCCTTTATAGGAGAAATCCTGGGGAACCCGCTTGCTGAACAAAGATTGATAGGATCTGTCTGTTCAGTAATAATATCAATGCTCAAGGGCATTTCTATCGTAAGAGTTCATGATGTACTTGAAACAGTGCAGGCGATTCGGACGGTAAAGAGCATATATGGGGTTAACTAAGAGATGACAGACTCTACCATACAGAACTTTCGATTCTTTTCTGACAGTCTGGATATCCTGATCGTCGCCATAATATTCTTCTACGTACTGAAGGCCATAGAGGGAACCAGAAGCTCGCAGATTCTGCTCGGACTCGTGGCGATGGCAGTTCTTTACTTCGTCTCGAGAAAATGGGGTTTTTTCACGCTTAACTGGGTACTTACTCACTTTCTCGGTTTCGCTATTCTCATAATAATAATCCTCTTCCAGGATGATATCAGAAGGGGGCTTGCGAATATAGGAAAAAAGCCTCTTCTCTTCAGTTTCGCAAAACACGCCGCAAACGAATCGATGATAGAGGAACTGGTGGATGCCTGCTCTTTTCTCTCTTCAAGGAAAATCGGAGCGCTGATAGCCATTGAAAGGCAGGAAAGCCTCAGAATGTTCCCCGGAAGACCCATTAACGCCAGTTTATCAAGCGAGATGATCATAACTATCTTCAACCCGGCATCTCCTCTTCACGACGGAGGATTGGTAATCAAAGACGACGTTATTCTCTCGGCCGGGTGCTTTTTCCCCATAAGTACGGACCTTGAACTCGGAACAGAACTTGGAACAAGACACAGGGCTGCAATAAAACTCTCCAGGGAGACTGACGCCATCGTGGTAATCGTGTCCGAGGAAACGGGAAAAATTTCGCTGGCGGCAGACGGGGAACTTAAAAGAATTGCCGATGATAAAATGCTAAAGCCGAGTCTGGTTTCCGAACTTGCCACCGAGAACCCAACCGGGATAAAAGCAAGCCAAGCGGGAAAAGCCTGATGGAGAAAAAACCTTTTTTTCAAGGTCTTGCCAAAAAAACAATTGCGCTGGCGCTGGCAGTAGTTCTCTGGGCATTTACGAACTTTGAACTTGACGTGGAAAGGGACGTCAGGATTCCGCTTCACCTAAGCGGTCTGCCTGAAGACCTTATTATCGTGAACAATGCACCCGAAAACGTTGATCTCTCTCTCAGGGGGCCGAGAAACCTGCTCTCTTCATTTGCCTTCTCAAACAAGTCAATCCCCGTTGACCTGCAGAAAACGGAACGGGGCGTTCTTAAAATAGACCTGAAGCGCGCGGCATCGCAGATAGTCCCCAGAGGAATCGATATCGTCGCGGCGAGACCCTCAAAGCTCTCGCTCAACATAGATATGCTTACGACGAAAAGATTCAAGGTGAGCCCCGTGCTCGGAGAACTGGACTCCGGTTACGAGATATCGAAAAAAATAAAGGTCGTCCCGCAATTCGTAAAGGTAAAAGGACCTGCATCGCAGCTTGCCAAACTGGAAACCATAGAAACGGCAAAAATAAAGCTTGAAGGCGAAAAAGCCGAGTTTACAGCACCAGCGCAGTTGCAGCTGCCCTCCCAGTACATGGAAGTTATCGAGGGCGATCATGTAAACGTAACGGTCTACATAAAAGAAATAATACTTACCAAGGAGTTTCGGGACATTGACATAGTTCCACGCAATTTCGGAGAACTCGAATACAGCACGACTGGAGAACTCAAGGCCACACTGGTATTTGACGGCCCCTACAAAACCATTAACGACCTTACAAGCAACGACGTCAAAGTTTTCATAGACGGCGAAGAAATGGGCGAGAGCAGACAGAAAAGACTCAAGGTGAAAGTTCAATATCCAAGTTCGAACCTGCTTGAGCTTACGAGCGTCTCTCCGAGAAGCGTCAGGGTCAAGGTTAAAGCGCCTGCCGTGGAAGAATCCCCCGAGACATAAACCATGAATTTTACATCCGAACTTCCCGAGAGAAAAATTTTTGGAACCGATGGAATAAGAGGGGTTACCAACACCTATCCGATGACCCCCGAGATATCGCTTGCCCTCGGAAAAGCGCTGACAAAATATCTGTCCGCAAAAACTGACGGCCACGTAAAGATACTCGTCGGCAAAGACACCCGCCTCTCAGGCTACGTATTTGAACAGGCGATAGCCTCGGGCATAACATCCATGGGAGCCGACGTATTGCTCGTGGGTCCCCTGCCGACCCCGGCGATAGCCTTTCTCACTTCGAACATGAGAGCCACGGCCGGCGTGGTCATCTCCGCCTCCCATAATCCCTATACCGATAACGGAATAAAAATATTCGATTCCAGGGGCTTCAAGCTCCCCGACAGAACAGAGATCGAAATAGAGAAGATGGTTCTCGGAGAACAGCAGCTGACCCCCCCTCCCCTGACGGGAAAGGCGAAAAGAATCGAGGACGCGGTCGGACGGTACATAGTGTTTCTCAAAAACACTTTCCCAGACGACCTTACGCTCGACGGAGTAAAAATCGTGGTTGACTGCGCCAACGGAGCGGCGTACAAAGTCGCCCCCATAATTTTCGAAGAACTCGGGGCGAAGGTAATTACGATCGGCACTGAACCCAATGGAACTAACATAAACGTTAACTGCGGGAGCCTGCGGCCCGAGATACTCTCTGAAGAGGTCGTGCGAAGCGGCTCCGACATAGGAATAGCGCTTGACGGAGACGCGGACAGGGTCGTTTTCTGCGATGAGAAGGGAAACGAAGTTGACGGCGATCATGTTCTCGCCATCTGCTCATCCGAAATGCTTGAAACCGGCACACTGTCAACGGACACCGTAGTGGCTACCCAGATGAGCAACATGGCCCTTGAGAACTACCTAGGCAAAAAAGGTCTCAGACTTGAGAGAACCCGCGTGGGAGACAGGTACGTAGTTGAAGCCATGAGAGAACTGGGGGCAAACCTGGGTGGTGAAAAATCGGGCCATCTGCTGTTTCTTGACCACTCGACCACGGGAGACGGCCTGCTGGCCTCGCTTCAGATTCTGGGCATAATGAAAAAGAAGGGGAAATCGCTTTCTGAGCTCTCAGGGATAATAGACCTGTTCCCGCAGGTTCTAAGCAGTCTTGAAATCAAGGAGAAAAAACCGTTTGAACAGATCCCGGGACTTCTTGATCTCGTAAGGGAATCAGAAGAAATCCTTGGAGATAAGGGAAGAATAAACCTCAGATATTCCGGAACCGAGCTGCTGGCCAGGGTAATGGTGGAGGGGGAAGACGAAACCCTGATAAACGGAATCGTCTCCCGTGTATCTTCCGTAATAAGTGAGAATATAGGAACAGGAAATCCGTAAATGAAAACCAGGCTGAACGTAAATGTTGACCATGTGGCAACCCTGAGACAAGCAAGAAGGGGGGATGAACCCGACCCCGTGGCTGCCGCCACGCAAGCTGAACTCGCCGGAGCGAGCGGAATAGTGGTTCACCTGCGCGAGGACCGCCGGCACATTCAGCAAAGGGACCTTGTTCTGCTGAGGCAGACGGTGCGGACGAAGCTTAACATGGAAATGGCCGTAACGGACGAAATGATTGAAATTGCGTGCGAGACGCTTCCCGACGTCGTGACCCTCGTTCCGGAAAAAAGACAGGAAATAACTACCGAAGGAGGACTTGACGTGCGGGGAGATACGGAGAGGGTTACGGCCGGGATTGAAAAACTTAAGAGCTCCGGACTGTTCGTAAGCATTTTCATAGACCCCGACCCCGACCAGATAAGCGCTTCTGTGAAGACAGGCGCTCATATGGTTGAACTCCACACCGGAAGTTACGCAAACGCCAGCAGTGAAACCGAAATGATGATGGAGCTTGAGAAGATCAGAAAGTCGACGGAAGATGCCCTCTCCCACCGGCTCAGGGTATCCGCCGGCCACGGACTAAACTATGTGAACGTGACAGCCGTTTCAGCAATAGACGGGATTGAAGAACTCAACATCGGTCACGGCATAGTTTCAAGGGCGGTCTTTTTGGGAATGGAAAAAGCCGTAAGGGAGATGATTGACCTGCTATAGCATTGTTCCTTATGGCAAGGAACGGGGTACAAGGATATGGTTTCAGGTATAGGAATCGACATGGTTCGAAACAGCCGCATAGAGCATCTTATTGAGAGATGGGGGGAGAAATTCCTTCGAAAAGTCTTCACCGATGACGAGCTTGCGCACAACGGCAACGGTAAAAACAGCAGCATAAGCTATGCCGCCAACTACGCAGTCAAGGAAGCCTTTGTCAAAGCGCTTGGGACTGGGTTCAGGCGGGGAATAAAATTTCATAACATAGCGGTCAAGCGCAACGAGCTTGGAAAACCCTTCATAGACCTTCGGGGAAGCACAAGGGAAATCGCTGAGCAAAGGGGCCTTGTCCGAATTCACACCACCATATCACACGACGGTGAATACTCCGTCGCTGTAGTTATACTTGAGGACTGACTCCTTAAATTCAGATCTCAGCCCTGCCCCTGAGGGATTCGAAAAAATCACTCCTGCAGCCTGGGCGGAATCTCAAGCCGGCATGTGCTATCTTTAATCGGGAAATTTAAAATGTTTCAGAATCTCGACAGACTCTGTCTAAAGGGAGTGGACACCGTAAAACCAGGGCTCGAGAGAATCACCGCGGTTCTTGAGGAACTGGGATCTCCTCACAGGAAAAAGGATTACATCGCCGTTGCCGGAACTAACGGCAAGGGGTCCGTGGCGGCATGTATCGCGTCAATATTAGAAGCAAACGGTTATCACGCAGGTCTCTTTACCTCCCCTCACCTGGTCAATGTCACGGAAAGAATAAAGATAAGCGGAGAGGAGATAACCAGGGAGCAGCTTGAAGACACACTCGGCACAGTTTTTGCCGCCTGCGCCAAAATTGGCGTTGAGCTCAGTTATTTCGAAATGCTCACCGTTGCCGCATTTCTTTATTTCAACGACAAGTCAATAGATGTAGGTGTGCTTGAAGTGGGAATGGGCGGAAGATGGGACTCGACAAACGTATGCGATCATTTGGCAGGCGTTATAACGAATGTGTCCTTTGACCACACCGAATACCTGGGAGACACCCTGGGGGAGATTGCCGGAGAAAAAGCCGGCATAATCAAAAAAAACGCCCTCGTGGTGACCGGATGCACGGGTGAGGCCCTCTCGGTAATCGAGCGCAGGGTCCGGGAGAGTTCCTCGGTATGCCACAGAATCGGAGCGGAGTTCAGTTACAGGGAAAAAGAAGATCTGAGTTTCGATTACATGGGATCCAGGTGGAACATTCCGCGGCTTAAAATTCCTCTCGCGGGCACACACCAGGTGGAAAACGCCGTTATATCCGTAGCGACAGCCGAACTGCTGACAATGCACACCCATTACAGAACGGACCCGGAAAAGATAAAAGAAGCTCTCGCGGAAGTCAGTCTAGGGGGGCGAATGGAATACTTAAGCAGGGAAATTCCCGTTATAATCGACGGCGCGCACAATCTCGCCGCAGGGAAAAATCTGGTTAAGTCGCTTGAGTTTTACCATCCGGGGAAAAAATTCAATTTCCTTGTAACAATGCTTGAGAACAAAGACATCGGAGGGTTCACGGAAACGATCTCCCGCATTTCGGGAAAACTGATCATAACGGAACTTGCCGGAGTCAAGAAGTCTTTGGAAACGGAAAAAATTCTGGAGCTTACACGAGGGCAATTCGACTCGGTTGAGGCTGTAAAAGATCCCTGGGAGGCATATGAAAAGCTTCTCGGTTACGGAGAAGCAGCTTGTGTGTGTGGTTCCTTTTATCTCATAGGTTATCTTAAAGGGATAATCGAAAATGAAAAAACTCTCGATAGTAAGTAACGATCTTTTCCTTGCTCACCAGAACCCTCCCGGGCATCCTGAGTGTCCGGAAAGACTGACCAGTATCCTGGGGACACTTGAGAGTTCGGGTCTTATGGAGAAAACGGTTTCCGCCGACACAAGGCCCGCGACGGCAGAAGAGATCACCCTCGCACACAGCAAGCCCTATTTTGACATGGTGAAAAGCACCTCCGGCAAGGAGTTCTCACAGCTCGATGCCGACACTTCTGCGTGCGAGGTTTCGTTTGACGCCGCGCTTGCGGGCTCCGGGGGGCTTATATGCTCGGTAAACGATATTATCTCAGGGGAAATCGATACCGCGTTCGTACTCGCCCGACCTCCCGGACATCACGCAGAACACGACAGGGCGATGGGGTTCTGCCTGTTTAACCACGTGGCGGTCGCGGGGGCACATCTGCTGGCCAACTGTGGTCTCAAGAGAGTCCTGATCATAGACTGGGACGTTCATCACGGAAACGGCACTCAGCACATTTTTTATGATTCCGAAAGTGTGCTCTATTTTTCCGTGCACCAGTTCCCGTTTTATCCAGGCACCGGAAGCCTTAAGGAACTCGGATATAAAGACGGGCTCGGGTACACAGTTAACGTCCCCTGCCCCGCGATGCTGGGAGACGAAGATTACCTTAGAATTTTCGCCGAGATACTCGAACCCGTAGCGGAGCAGTACTCCCCCGAATTCATTCTCATCTCCGCTGGCTTTGACGCTTACCAGGTCGATCCGCTGGGAGGAATGCTGGTTACCCGAGAAGGTTTCGCCAGGCTTACAAGATTCGTAACCCGACTTGCTGAAAAACACTGCAGTGGAAATATCGCCTTTCTGCTCGAGGGCGGCTACAACACCGCGGAAATGGGACTGATCATGACCTCGGTCATAGAAGAGATACTTGATCTTAAGGTGTCGGATACCGGTTTTGATCCCAAGCGGACAACCTGCGAACACACCGTCTCGGAAACAAGAAGGATTTACTCGAAATTCTGGGACTTCTAGGTTAATTCCCTTTCCTGTAGTCGCTTCCCTCAATGAAAAGCAGGGTGCACATCTCGTAAAGCCTTGAAGCTATTCTCTCCCCCACCCTGTCCTCGAGTACTTCCGTGTTATTCCTGGATTTTTTTGATAGCGAATCCCTGGCCACGTAGTTAGTGGTAACAAGGGTTTTCTTCGAGGAATTGTAACGCTTGGAGATAAGCTGATCGAGGATGTTCTGCTCCCATTCAGAACTCCTTCCCTTCCCCATCTCGTCTATAACCAGAATTTCCGCGTTTATAAGAGGGCCTATTACCTCGTTTTCGGAAATTCCCGCAGAGTAGGCTTCCCGCAGATCACCAAGGAGAAAGAAAAAATCGGTAAACACGCATTCAACGGCTTTCTGAAGCGTAAGCTCCGCTATGGCTCCTACCGCAAGACGCGTCTTGGCGAGCCCGGGTCCTCCCATAAGCAGAAAGCCTTTCTCCTCCGGGTACTTATCGACAAACGACTTCACGTAGGTCATCGCATCAAGCTGACTCTGTCCACGGGGGTCTATATCGTCTGACTGAAGAACGCCGGCGAACTTTGATGGAATTTTCGCGTTGTTGTATCGTCTGACCTTAAGCCTTGTTACTCCACAGAGCCCGCAGCGCTCAAGATACCTGTAGCCCCTTTCGTTCTCCAAAAACACTGTCCCCGACCCCCCGCAGCTATCGCATTTGGAAACACAGTCGCAGACCTGCGCGCGGGCGTACTGACCGTTCTCAGAGGAAATCATGTAACCCCTGCCGGAACATGTTCGACAACCGGTCTTAATGTGTTTTCTGGCAGCCATATCACCTCATCGTGAAAACATTATTTATGCCGAGAGCTTCGCATAATATCTCATCCCTGAAGGCCTTAAGGGTTTTTCTCCTGGTATCCTCGTCGTAGAGTTTTGCCTCCTGCGGAAGTCTGTTTAGGGCAGAAGCCGTTATCTGCTTTTGCCTCTCGGCGGAAAGACCCGAGAAAACATCTTCAACAAAACCCCGCCACAAAAAATTAAACTGCTTGTATATGTTAGCGGACCCCGCGCCGTCCGTCTCGCGAACCCTCTTTCTGAGTTCCCGGTATTTCTTCCTGATATCCTCTCTTTTTTCCTCGATTATGATTTTATCAAGCCTCTTTAGGACCTGTTCTATTACGCTGCTTCTGGCAAAAGCGGCGTCGTCTTGCGATTCCGGTTCACGGGAGTGGGTTTTAAGGTACTCCTCAACTTCCTGTTTTATGTTAAAAAGCCCTCTCGGCTCCTGGGCCCCTCTCTGCCTCTTCTGCTCAAAGCCGTAGGCTATGGCCTTAATTACCATTTCCTTGGAAACAGACCTTTCGCCAAGTTCCCTTATGAAACCGTAGTCCCTGGCCGAAAGCATGAGTCCCTTTCCCGCAAGCCCGAGAAAATACCGCTCTATGTCGGCTATGTAGTTTCGCTCTTGAGAACTCATCTTTCCCCGGAAAAATACGCGGCCCTCGGGTCCGGCCCCTATCCCATTATCTCGCGCATGGCCGACATCGTATCGGCGTAGTTTTCCGTCTTGTATATGCCTGAGCCCGTCACCACTATGTCCGCTCCGGCCTCGATCACTTCACTTATGTTCCCGAGATTTATCCCGCCGTCAGCTTCAATAAGCGGCTTCTTTCCATCCGTCCTGTCAAGAAGAGATCTCAGATTTCTTATCTTCGACAGCATCTCGGGGATGAATTTCTGACCCCCGAACCCCGGCTCCACAGTCATTATCACTATCACGTCTATAAGCTCCATCAGCTTTTCCTCTATCACGCCGATCGGGGTTGCGGGGTTAAGGGCCACTCCGGTCATAACCCCTCTCCACCTGATGGAGGAAAGAGCGCTGTAGAGAAGGTTGCAGGCCTCCATCTGTACTGTGACAATTTTCACGTGAGGAGAGCCCGCGTTTATGAATTTTTCCGTGAATTTCTCGGGATTATCAATCATCAGGTGTATATCCATCTGGGGTGGCGATTCCATCCGGGCAATCGCCTCCACTATTGGTATTCCTATGCTTATGTTCGGAACGAAATGCCCGTCCATAACATCCACGTGTATAAGATCGGCTCCCGCCTCACAGACGGCGCTTACCTCGTCTTCGAGGTGAAGGTAGTCGCACGAGAGTATTGAAGGAGCCAGGAGTTTTTTCATTTAACTTTCTCCGTAAAGCGCAGTGGGATTCTTTAATATTTTACCCGAACAACGGCAAGAACTCACGCACCCCTGCGCGGAGCCCAAGGCCATTCCATGCTAGAAAGCGAATTCCGAGACGATTGCAGGGCAGAAACAATACTGACTAAGATCGTGCCTTAATGATCCCCGCCATGCGCAAAAGGCAGAACAGCGATTTCTTATTAGAATTCAATCGGAATACGCAGAGATAAAACCACTTGGCAGAACTATAAGCTACATATCCGGTTTTTGTCCTTGACGGTTAGCAATAACTGATTACAATAAGGGCTAATTGAAAATTATTCTCATCTAATAATTCTCATGATGAAGGATTTTGAATGTACTCAGGAATCGTATGCCAGGGAGGTTCTGCGGGAAAAGGGACTTAAGTCCACCGCGCAGCGCCTGGCCGTTGTTCATGTTCTCCACACAAGTGGAAAATCGCTTTCCGTCGGCGAAATACACGACGGAGTGAAGGATATGCTCGGTGCCACGGGGCTTGCCACCATCTACAGAACCCTTGAGATGTTCGAGGACTTGGGGATCGTGAAGCGCCTCCATTTTCCCGATGGCCGTCACGGCTACGCATTTTCCCAAGGCGAGCACGTTCATCACATGGTGTGTGTTGACTGCAGGGGGGTTTTCGATTTTTCCGAGTGTCCGGTGGAGAGCTTTGATTACGCTTCGGTAAAAAAGCAGGGGTTCAGAGTGAAGGATCATTTCATACAGCTTTTCGGCCAGTGCGGGAAGTGCGCGGAGGCGGCCTGACAGTACGATGAACCAGGGAAGAATTCAGAAGCTTACCGATTACACCTCGATATCTCTTGCGGGTATCTGCGTCGTCCACTGTTTTCTGACGCCGGTGGCGCTCATACTGTTTCCTGTTGTGGGTTCGACATTTGTGGCTGAAGAGATCTTTCACGAGATGGTGCTTTTTCTTGTTATCCCCGCAAGCGTAGTTGCCATATTTCTCGGTTGCAGACACCATAAGGATTTCAACGTGATAATGCTGGGGATCCTCGGGTTGGGCTTTCTTCTGGCAGGAGCATTTGTGGCTACGGGCTACGGAGAATACATCCTTACTTTTATAGGCGCTTTTATCATAATTTCCGGCCACCTGCGCAATTTCAGGCTTTGCAGGAAGGATGGCTGCGACCACTGATTCCCAAAGAAATTTAAGTTTTTTCTGTCAGGTTGAGGGGTGGTGTTTCACGACAGATGATGCGAGAATCAAGCTGAAGTCATTGTACCCGTCAACACAAAAATGACGCTACATGCTAGCGACGGAAACCAGAACGACCGGAAAACCAGTTGTACAAAGCTGACAACACCAGCAACGTCAGGGCAGTCGAGGATATGATGCCCCCAACTACCGTCGCAAGCGGTCTCTGAACTTCCGCTCCCGTGCCTGTATTGAGCGCCATAGGAACGAATCCGAGTGAAGCAACCAATGCGGTCATCAAGACGGGCCGAAGACGCGTCAGCGAACCTTCAAAAATAGCTTCCTGCAGAGGCTTGCCTTGTTTTTCAAGATTACGGATAAAGGACAGCATCACCATAAAGCGGCTTTGCGGCGGTTGCCGGAATGTTTCGTGATCATGCAGAAGCAACCTAATCAAGACGCTTGCGCGGACCGGAATCCGAAGGGTCCCCGCTGACCCTGAACAGATTGTTCAGGTTTGCTGTACGCGCTATTTCTAACGGCATTTCAAACTCAGGCAAAGAAGAATGCTTGAGAGAAAACACCTCAAACCCCGACATAAGACAGTCCGCAAGGGGGCATTCAATCAAAATTAATTCGCGAGAACCGGACAACCAATTAATTCAAAAAGCGGATAACTTAATTTGCTTCTTACAAGCAAAAAACGGATTGTTGACAGAAAGACCAGAATAATTATATTACTTGGGCTTTTGAGGTCGCTTAATGTCCCCTAAAAACTTCATATTCACCTCAGAATCCGTAACGGAAGGCCACCCGGACAAAATTGCGGATCAGATATCAGACGCCATACTCGACGCCATGATCGAGCAGGACCCAGGTAGCAGGGTCGCGTGCGAAACACTGATCACAACGGGCCTTGTGGTGATTTCCGCCGAGATAACGACAAAAAGCCAAGTCGACATACGGCAGGTAGTAAGAGACACGATAAAAGAAATCGGCTACACAGACAGCGCAATGGGATTTGACGCAGAAACCTGTTCGATTCTCCTCACGATCGACAAGCAGTCCTCGGACATAGCGCTTGGGGTTGACAAGAAAGGAGCCGGTGACCAGGGACTCATGTTCGGCTACGCGTGCGATGAGACTGAAGAATTCATGCCCTCACCCATACTGTACGCCCACAAGCTGGTCAAACGTCTTTCCGAGACAAGAAAAGACGGCACCCTGCCCTTTTTAAGGCCCGACGGGAAAAGCCAGGTCACCTTCAGGTATGAAAACGGGGAACCGGTGGGAGTAGAGGCGGTAGTTATATCTTCCCAGCACTCAGAGGAAGTCTCGCGCGAGGACCTTATCGAGGGAATCAGGGAGAGCGTAATAAATCCCTGTATTGGAACGCTTGTTTCTGAAAACACGAAAATTCATATAAATCCCACGGGGAACTTCGTAATCGGTGGTCCAATGGGAGACACTGGCCTCACAGGAAGAAAAATCATAGTCGACACCTACGGTGGATGGTCAAGACACGGCGGCGGGGCGTTTTCTGGAAAAGACCCATCCAAAGTCGACAGGAGCGCGGCCTACATGGCAAGGTACGTGGCGAAAAACATAGTCGCGGCCGGCCTAGCCTCGCGCTGCGAAGTGCAGCTTGCCTACGCCATAGGAGTCGCAGAACCGGTTTCGGTAATGATCGACGCCTTCGGCACAGCCGCTGTACCGGAAGAGAAGATTTCGGAGGCAGTGAGGGAGATTTTCGATCTTACTCCCGAGGGAATAATTTCGCATCTCGGGTTAAGAAGACCCATCTACAGAGAAACCGCTTCCTATGGGCATTTCGGGAGAAACGAAGAAACTTTCTCATGGGAGAAAACAGACAGAATCGCGGAGCTTAAAAAAGCCTTAGAGAACGCCTGAGCAGAAACAAGCTCGGAGCTTGGGACTGCGAAAAAAGCAACGGAGGAACAGATGGATTACCACGTAAAAGACTTAAAGCTTGCCCGACAGGGAAAACTGAGAAGCGAATGGGCCGCACAGGAAATGCCCGTTCTCAAGCAGATAGAGGAAAGATTCAAGAAGGAAAAGCCGCTTAAGGGGATAAGAGTCGCCGCATGCCTTCACGTTACCACGGAAACGGGAAACCTCATGACCACCCTTAAGGCCGGAGGAGCAGAAGCCTACCTCTGCGCTTCAAACCCCCTCAGCACGCAGGATGACGTCGCCGCCCACCTGGTAAAGAATCATAAAATCTCAGTTTTTGCGATAAAGGGAGAGAACACAAAAACCTACTACAAGCACATAAACGCCGTGCTGGCCGCCCGCCCGCACGTAACCATGGATGACGGGGCGGACCTTGTATCAACGCTGCACACAGACCGAAAGGACCTGATAGAAGACGTAATCGGGGGAACGGAAGAAACGACAACCGGAGTAATAAGACTCAAGAGCATGGCTGATGACGGAGTGCTTCAGTATCCGATAGTCGCCGTTAACAACGCGGATACCAAGCACCTTTTCGATAACCGCTACGGCACGGGACAGAGCACCCTTGACGGAATCATACGCGCCACCAACAGGCTTGTCTCCGGTACGACTTTTGTTGTCGCGGGATACGGGTGGTGCGGAAAAGGGCTTGCCATGAGAGCCAGAGGACTGGGAGCGAACGTTATCGTAACCGAGGTTGAGCCGCTTGCGGGACTCGAGGCCACGATGGACGGATTCAGGGTAATGACGATGGAAAAGGCAGCGCCGCTTGGAGATTTCTTCTGCACCGTTACGGGCAACATACACGTCATAAGGAAAAAGCACTTCCAGAAAATGAAAGACGGCGCGATAGTGGCCAACTCCGGCCATTTCAACGTGGAACTCGATCTTGATGCCCTTGGCGAGATAACAACCTCGAAAAGAGCCATAAGGGAGTACGTCGAGGAACATACCCTTGAGAACGGAAGGAGAATCAATGTTCTCGGCGGAGGAAGGCTCATAAACCTCGCCGCGGCCGAGGGGCATCCTTCAAGCGTGATGGACATGAGCTTCGCCAACCAGGCGCTTTGCTGCGAGTACATGGTGAAAAAAGGAGAGGCACTGGCAAACGATGTTCACGACGTCCCTGAGAAAATAGACAGACTGATATCCAAGATAAAGCTTAAAACACTGGGAGTCACCATAGACACCCTGACGGCCGAACAGAAAAAATATCTAAGTTCCTGGCAGGTCGGAACATAAGATTAATGGATGAGCACCTCGATTCGTTCCTTGTATATCTCACGATGAACAGGGGCCTTTCGAAAAATACCATTCAGTCATATTCAAGGGACATATCATCCCTTGTAGTCTTTCTCGACAAAAGAGGCATATCGGATCCCGCCGCCGTAAGCGAAAGCGAGGTGGCCGCTTTTTTTGACCATCTAAGGAAAAAAAATCTCTCCCCGAGAAGCGTGGCGAGAAATATAGTTTCCATAAAGCAGTTCTTCAGGTTCCTGCTCACAGAAAGCGTCATAACCGAGGATCCGCTAAGAAACACCGTTTCTCCCAAGCCCACAAAAACCCTTCCCCACACTCTCTCGCTGGAAGAGGTCGAGAGACTCCTTCAGGAGCCCGAGGAAGGCAAGTCCGCAGAAGCGCTAAGGGACCGCGCGATGCTCGAGGTTCTCTACGCCACAGGGGTCAGGGTATCTGAACTGATATCTCTTGAGCTAAACCGCATTAATCTTGACCACGGCTACATAATCACCCTCGGCAAGGGAAGCAAGGAGAGGATAGTTCCAATAGGCGATGCCGCCCAGAGAAAAGTAAGGGACTACCTTTCTGAATCAAGACCGAAACTTCTTCACAACAGAACCTCGGAGTACCTTTTCGTGACCTCCAGAACCGGCTCCAAGATGAGCCGCCAGCGCTTCTGGCGCATGATAAAAGACTACGCGATTGGGGCCGGCATCCACTCCCACATAACCCCCCACGTGCTTCGCCACTCCTTCGCCACGCACCTGCTTGAGCGGGGGGCCGATCTGCGGGCCATACAGGCCATGCTCGGTCACTCAGACATATCAACGACCCAGATATATACTTATGTTGAAAAGGAAAGGCTGAGACGCATACACGAAAAATCTCACCCAAGAGCGTAAACTATGGATATGAACTACCAATTTCTGATAATACTGGTCCCCGTGATCCTTTTTTCCCTTACCATACACGAGTACGCCCACGCACTTGCGGCCTACAGGCTCGGAGACGACACGGCGAAGAGACAGGGAAGGCTGTCGCTTAACCCTCTCGTGCACCTCGATGTTCTGGGAACCCTGCTGCTTTTTATCGTACATTTCGGATGGGCTAAACCGGTTCCAGTTGACCCGAGAAACTTCAGGAACCCGAAAAAAGACATGCTCATAGTCGCGCTTGCGGGCCCCGTATCCAACATTCTGACCGCGATTGCGGCGGCTGTAATTCTAAAGGCGATATTTGAGAACTTCGCAGTAATACCCCCGGGAAGCGGAGTCGACGTGGCCGTGCGGATGCTCGTATGGTTCATGTACATAGGTATAGTGCTTGCCGTTTTCAACATGATTCCCGTTCCGCCGCTTGACGGCTCGCGGGTACTCTACGGACTGCTTCCCGACAGTCTCGCTTACAGGTACGCAAGATTTGAAACTTACGGAATATTCATTCTTTTCGCCTTTTTTCTCTTCGGAGGGAAGTTCCTGGGTTACTTCATACGCGTTCCCGTGGTTATCTTTATAGAAATGTGCAATTTCAGCCCGAGCGAACTTGGGATCGTCATCCGGGCTATAAATCCGTAGCGATTGCCTAGAGGAAAGAAGAAATGGAAGACCCACAGCAGTCAGCCTACAGCGTACAGCTTGAGATATTCAACGGTCCCCTTGACCTGTTGCTCCACCTCATAAAAAAACACGAGGTGGACATCTACGACATACCCATCGCGCTCATAACCGAGCAGTACCTTGAATATCTGGAGTTCCTAAAGGACGTGAATCTTGAGATCGTCGGGGATTACATGTCCATGGCCGCGGAACTGGGATACATAAAATCGCGCATGCTTCTTCCCAGGATAAAGGAGGAAGGCGAAGATGAGGAAGAGGACCCAAGGGAGGAACTCGTAAGGCGCCTGCTTGAGTATGAGAAGTACAGAAGCGCGGCGGCGGAACTCGGGGAGATGGAAATTCTGGGAAAAGACATATTCCTTGCGGGTTATGACCTAAAGGAAACGTTCGGAGAACCGGCAGAGGAAACGGAATTTGTGAAATTCGACCTCTGGTCCCTGGTCGACGCCTTCTCCAGGATATGCGAAGACAGCAAAAAGGCTGAGACAAAGGAAATATCCCTTACCCCTCAGACATATACCGTCGAGGAGAGGAAAAACCAGGTAATTGAAATAATTAGAAGGGAAAAAGAGGTTCTCTTCGAGAATCTCTTCAAGGGGGATAAAAACCGCATGAATCTCGTGGTAACCTTTCTCTCGATACTTGAGCTGCTGAAAGACGGCATACTGGAGATTCTCCAGCCAACCTTCGAAGAACCCATAAAGATAATTCTGAGGGAGGAAAATGGACGATAAAAATTCTCTTGCAGATATAATAGAGTGCTTGATATTCGTTTCAAAAAACCCTTTAACTATTCAGGAAATTTCAAGCTTTCTAAAAGAAGTCGAGAAAAAAGAGATAACCGCCGCGCTAGACGAGCTCCAAGAGCGCTGGGAGGAAATGGGACGAAGTTTCATCCTCGGCAGCGTCGCCGGGGGATACCAGTTCAGGACCCGGCCAGAGTATTCGCAGTACATAGTCGAGTTTAACAAGGAAATAAAGAAGTTCAGGCTCTCCAAGGCCGCACTTGAAGTGCTGGCGATAATAGCCTACAAGCAGCCTGTTACGAAAATCGAGGTTGAAAAGATAAGAGGGGTGGACTGCTCAAGCAGCGTGAGCATGCTGCTTGAGAGGAGATTCATCGAGATTGCGGGAAGAAAGGAAGTTCCGGGAAAACCTTTTCTCTACAGGACCACAAATCTTTTTCTCGAGACATTCGGACTAAAGGATCTGAAAGACCTTCCCACGGCAAAGGAAATCGAAAAGATTAAAGAGGATTTTAAAGAACCTGAGTAACCGAAATTCCCTACTCCGCCTGGAACTACTTCGGTAAAAAGGTATCAGGTACCTCTCGCCTCTCTCCAGTTGTAAATAAAAGACGCCACTGCACAGCCATTTGAATGTCAGACAGACAATCTGTACGTATTGATATTGATTATCTGGCGGCCCGCACATGAAGTTTGACGCCTTCATGTTCTTTTAAAGATGCAAGCAGAGAGGAAATATTTTTAAGACTCGGGTTTCCTCTCGGACTAAGCATGCGCATCAGGCTCTTCGGGTTTTTTTGTGTAAGAATTCCAAGTTCCTGAAAACCGACTGTTGCGTTAACGTAGTCTCGCAGCAATACTTTTGCCACGTCAATTTCATCATTGAGTACGCACTCAATTGCTTCGGTCAGAAGTCCGATACGGAACTCGGGGTCTCTCATCGCACGCTCTTTCACTATCTCCCTGAAACTACGCGTTAATGCCACTTCTATCTCCCTTTATCTTGGTTTTTTGAGTTTCAGATAAATTCTCAGAATTTCGAACTTTTATTTCCTGTTTTTGTAATCCCTCCAGCGTTTCTTTGCGCTGTCTATATCATTCTGTTGACGTTTTTTTGTGCCACCACCTAAAAGAATAATCAGATTGTCTCCGTCCTTTCGAAATAGACCCTGTAGCCGGGTCCAAAATTATAATATGTTCACTTACCCCACTCCCCACCGGTTTAACATTTGAGAAATTTCCCTCTTCCATTCGAGTCAAAGCCGTTGCGATTTTCAGCGCATGACCAGAACTGAGGGAATTAAACCATTTGCTCAAACGGTTTGGTTCCATTTTCCTTTTGGTAGGCTCGCACCTCCATGACATATTAGCAACCTATCTGGTACTATTCGTCAAGCCGAAAAAGAAGTTGCTCCCGTCTTGGCAAGATAGTTAAGCACCTCTTTTTCTTTCTCACGCATCGCCTCTCTTTCCTTTTTCTTCTTGTGATCGAATCCAAGCAGGTGCAGAACCGCATGCACTATAAGCAAACGCAGTTCTTCTCCAATTGTGATTTCAAGTCTCCGGGAGTGACGGACGGCAGTCTGGTAGGATATCACTATATCGCCCAGAAGATCGGGGTTTAAATCGCTTTTCTGCGGAAAGCAGAGAACATCCGTAGTCGCGTCAATCTGCCTGTATTGCCTGTTAAGTTCCCGCATGTCCCCGTCGCTCACAAGCGAAACGCAGAGTTCGCTTCGGGCGGAGAGATCAAGATACGCAAGTATTTTTTTAACCAGACGCACAAGTTCTTCCTTCCCCGGCCCGTCAATGAATTCCTCCCTGTCCACTATGGATATTTCCATTCTTATCCCTCCTCCTTACAGGGCAGCGCCTGTCTCGGTTAGGCGAAAGAAAACAAGGGAAACATAATACGTACAAGGAAAAACGAATATCAGGCTGTCGAACCTGTCAAGCACCCCGCCATGTCCGGGAATCAAGGAGCCGGAATCCTTTACCCCCGCCCCTCTTTTTATGGTGGATTCGAAAAGATCGCCGGCAACCGCGGCCGCAGCTATTATTACGGCGTAAAGAACCACCCAGAGAGCAGGAAGAGGGCTGCTGAAGATAAGATTCACCGCAAAGGCGCTTATGACCGAAACAAAAAATCCCCCGACGAGCCCCACCACAGTCTTGCCTGAACTTATATGGCTGGCCAATTTCTTTTTCCCGAAAGCCTTCCCAAAGAAAAACGCTCCTGCGTCGTTAAGAAAAGTGCAGGAAACCGCAAGCACCACGAGGAAAAAACCGATGTTTTCGGGTCCATGGCCAAACGAGCCGTAATTCAGAGCACTCTCCCCGCCCGAGATATTTCTCAGCAACACCCCGTGGGCAAACATCCAGCCGAAATATATAAGCGGCAGAAGGGTCATGCCGAGGTCTTGCAGGCAGTCGCTGAAATCCTTTTTGCGAAACTCGAGTATTATTGAAAGAAATATAAGAAAAGTGAAAAAAAGACTCATGAGCGTGAAGTCAAAAAACGCACTCACGATAAGAAGCAGGGAAATAGCCGTTATATAAATTTTTCTTGATTTCCTGATATCCGGACCCGCAAGCGCGAAGAACTCAATTGAGCACAGTGCCGCAACCAGACACATGAAGGCGAGATAGTACACTCCTCCGTGGTAGAATATGAGGAGAAGTATGGGTACGGCCACGACGGCCGTAGCGATTCTTGCGATCAGGTTTCTGCTTTCTGTCATTATGCGTCACACTTACTTGGAATCGCATAAAAATTAAACGATAAAGGAATCAATGCAAATAACGCCACTTTACTCAGATACCGCCCGACCGATGAAAATTCTTGTTCTTGCCTCGGGCAGAGGGACGAATTTCGAGAAAATACACTCAAGGCAGATGGAACTCGAACAAGAGGGCGGGAAAAACTTCGGAACCATAGAACATGTTTTTTCAAACGACCCTAATGCCCCTGTCATCGCAAAGGCAGAGGCACTCGGAATCAGCGCTTCCTGTATAAATTCCAAGAACTTTTTCGGCAACCTAGGAAAGCCCCCTTCTGACGAGGATGGACGAGTGCTCTATGATTCAACTGTAATTTCCCACATCCAGAAGCTTTTTGAGCCAGATCTCGTGGTGCTGGCCGGATACAGGAGAAGGCTTAGCCGTCTGTTCACCGAGAGATTCGCAAACAGGATCGTAAACCTCTACCCCGGGGACACGACCAGGGATTATCTCGTAAGAGGAAAGAGTGCATGCGTACAGGCAATAGAAAACGGCGAGAGAGCCATAAGATGCACCGTCTATCTTGAAAACGACCCGGAGATAAGGTTCGGAACCGTCATCGCCCAGTCGGCCGACATATCCCTTGAGGGATTCGGTATCGGTGACGGCGCGGCGATGGAAGAAAAGATAAGAGAGCAGGGAGAATGGAAGCTGTTTCCCTTCGTGGTTCATGACCTGTTCGCAAACGGGAGGGTCGCGATTGACAGAGAAAAAAATATCTATGTTAACGGTTCAAAGACAGGGAAAAGCGGCTTTTCGCTCCCGCCCTGAGATTACGTGCCCCCGTCCCTCAGTTTCTTAAGAAGCTCGACGTCTTTTGACACCTCGGGTGGGGGCATTTCCACTATCATGTCAAGGTCCTCGAAAAACGGATTTTCGATCATAGCACTGAAGCACTCGATTCCTATCTCCCCCTCACCTAAATGTTCGTGGCGGTCCTTGCTTGAATTGAATTCGACCTTGGAATCATTGGCGTGAACGAGTTTCACGGTTCCGGGGGCAAACACAGCATCCATGCTCTCTACCAACTCCTCCACGCCTTCGCGGGTCCTTATATCGTATCCGGAAGCGAACATGTGCGCGGTATCTATACAGACCCCTAGATTCTCATACGCAACGCTTCGCAGTATGAGAGAAATCTCCTCGAAACTCGCTCCTATGGTATCCCCCTGCCCTGCGGTGTTCTCAAGCAAAAGCTTCGTTGTGCCGCTGTAGCCGTCGAGAATTCTCAAAACGGAATTAACCACATTGTCTACCGCCACGTCTCTCTCCAACCCCTTTGCGCTTCCTATGTGGGTCATCATATATTTCACTCCCAGCGCGCTTGATCTTTCAAGCTCCTCCCTTACCAGATCCACGCTCTTTTCTCTCAGGTTCTCTTTTCCGGAAGCCAGATTTATGAAATAAGGAGTGTGAACGTAGTAATCGCTTATACCTGCCTCAGAACAGTTAAGAAAAAAGGCCTTGAGCAGGCGATCCTCAAGTTCCGGGGGCTTGCCGCCCCTCGGCGAACGAGTGAACATCTGAAAGCACTCGCACCCAAGCTGCCTAGCCCTGAGCGGAGCGTTCTCAATCCCGCCGGCTATAGAAACATGCGCTCCGAATTTCATCATGTTTTATCCCCGTTTGACAAATTCACCACGTAAATATAACTTGAATGCTGACTTATAAGGAGCGGTGGTTTGACCCCTACAAAAGCTTTTGTCACAAAAGGTGTAGGCAAGCACAAGAAAAAGCTCTCAAGCTTTGAGCTTGCTTTAAGGAACGCGGGCATCGCACAGTTCAACCTGGTCAAGGTTTCAAGCATATTCCCCCCGGGCTGTCAGCTCGTAAGCAGAAAGCAGGGACTCACCATGCTTTCTGCCGGACAGATAGCGTTTGTGGTAATGAGCGAGAATTCCACAAACGAGCCCAGCAGGCTCATCGCCGCGTCCACCGGCCTTGCGATCCCGAAAGATAAAACGCGCTACGGGTACATTTCGGAACACCACAGTTACGGGCAGAAAGAGGCCCTCGCGGGAGAGTACGCCGAGGATCTTGCCGCCTACATGCTCGCTACCACGCTTAACGCTCCCTTTGATCCCGATAAAAGTTACGACGAGCAGAAAGACATATGGGAGATAAGCGGGCACAAGGTAAAAAGCAGAAACGTAACGCAGACCGCCGTTGGGGATAAAAACGGACTTTGGACAACGGTTCTTACCGCGGTGGTTTTCTGTTCGTATGAGCCAAAGCCGCTCGGCTAACTCCCATTCCGCATAGAAAGGCAAAACAGAAGAGTTTTGCGGGATCAGATTCCGGATTTTACCTGAACAGATTTTCCTTGTACCTTCTCCAGAGCTGCAACTGTTTACCCAAACGATTTCTTGAGCCCGACTCACAGCGCAAACTGCGTAATCGGTTTTCGACATTTCTAACATCAATAATATAATTTTCGACGTAAATCCTTGATTTTCGACATCACAAAAGATAAAACATGGAAACTCGACATAGTTGGAATTTATAAACCATATTTCGACAACCATAAAAAATTTTCGAACAATGCAAATACAGGGCGTAACACCAGATTTCTTTCAGGGCAGTACCCTGCCACAGGGTACAGAGCTGGTCGGCTGGTCTGCCTTGGTCCACTCGCTTGACGTTGCCGCGCCAGTTCGCAATCTCTCCTGCATTTCGCAAAGGCACGTTCGCGGAGGCAAGCGAAGTGACGGTTCCTGGAATATCTATGACAAGAGGTATCGTCCAGAGCCTACGCTTGAAGGACATCTGACCTGCGCAACTCAGACATCGACCCCGTTCTCCACGCCGCCTGCGTGGCGTTCGGGTTTGTATATATCCATCCGTTTACAGACGGAAACGGACGCCTTCACCGCTGCCTCATTCATCAAATTCTGGCGGAGCGCGGATTCACTCCCCCGGAGATGGTGTTTCCCGTTTCATCCGTAATGCTGAACCGCATAGATGACTACGGAGCCACGTTACGGGCGCATTCCGGCCCGCTAATGAGATTCATATCCTGGAGGGCATTACCGGACGGCAACGTGGAGGTCACAAACGACACCTCGGATCTCTACCGTTATTACGACTGTACAGACGAAACGGAATTTCTCTACGACTGCATTCTGCAGACAATAGAATTCGACCTGCCGCGTGAAATCGACTACCTAAAGCGCCACGACGACTTAGTGAGACGGATCATAAATGCCTTTGAATTTCCGGGGCGAACAGCTGAAGACATTATTATGCTCATTCGTCGCAACGGGGGCGTTTTCCCCAAGGAACGCCGCAAAAAAGAATTTGCCAGACTTACGGAAACCGAGGTTCCCACACTTGAAATCATGGTGGCGGAGGGGGTTGCCGGTTTTGACCAACAGTAAGGCCGTCTGGATCCAAGTTTTTCACGCCTCTTTACGAAAGATCGTCGCGGCTGGCCATTCTTATAAGTTCGCGGGCAACCTCAAAAGTTTTCTTGGACACGCTTTTTCCGGCAAGCATTCTGGCGATTTCCATTACCCTCTCCTCTTCGCTAAGGACATCCACAGAGACATCCGTTTCACTTTCGCTGGATTCCTTCGCAACCAGCAAATGGGTGTTTGCGAACTTGGCGACCTGAGGTAGGTGCGTTATGCACAATACCTGGCTTCGATCCGAGAGATCCTTTATTTTCTTCCCTATGCTCTCGGCCACAACTCCCCCTATGCCGGCATCCACTTCGTCGAATATGAAAATCGAACCTGAATCGCCGACGGAAACGAAGCTTTTAAGCAGAAGCATTATTCTTGAGAGTTCTCCGCCGGAAGCAACCCTGTTAACTGGCCTCGGAGCCTGGCCTGGGTTGGCGGAAAAAAGAAACTGCACGCTGTCTTTGCCGTCCCCCGAGAGATCCTTTTCCGAAAATTCCACCTCGAAACAGGCGTTCTTAAGCCCCACGGACTCGGCCTGCTCGGAGAAAATATCCTGAAGCCGCCCGGCTCCCGCTTTTCTTGCGGCCGAAATCGAAGAGGCATAAGCGGAGACCTTCTCCCTCAGGGAATCCCTTCTCCGCTCGATTTCCCCAAGCATCTCAGTCGAATTCTCAAGGCCCTCAAGCTCGGATTCGATCTGCTGCTGCTTTTTTATTATTTCTTCGATCGAATCACCGTGTTTTCTCTTAAGCCTGGCTATCTCTTCAAGCCTCAAGAGCACCTCTTCAAGTCTCTGGGGGTTATGTTCTATCTTTCCCGCAAATTCACTCAAACCGTAGAAAACATCCTCGGTTTCTATGAGTATGGCCGCGATTCTGTCGCGAAGTTCCCCGAGAGATGAATCAAGGTCCGAGACCTTCTCAATATCCAAAAGGGCTTGCTTTAGAAAGCCCATCGCCGAGTTCTCTCCCTCATAAACAAGCCCCGTCGCGCTTGTGAGCGAAGATGAGAACCTCTCTGAGTTCTCAAGCCTCACTCTCTGCGCCTCAAGCTCTGAATCCTCGTTTGGCACCGGGGAGACTTTTTTTATCTCTTCAACCTGGAACCTGAGGTAGTCTTCTTTCTCCGTCCCTTCCTGCTCTTTTTTCCTGAGAGTCTCAAGTTCATTCTCCACGCGCACAAGTTCGGCGTAGGAGGCCTTGTATTCAAAAACTTCATGTTCAAGTTGAGAAAAAGCGTCCAGATATTTTAAATAATTGCTTTTTTTAAGAAGATTCTGGTGTTCATGCTGACCGAACATGTTAACGAGTCCGTCGGTCACCCCAGAGAGCGTCCCGAGCGTCACCATGGAACCGTTTATATATATCCTGTTCCTTCCCCCCGGGGTAAAAACTCTTTTTATGACAAGATCGCCTTCTGAGTCCCCGATGCCCAGCCGCTCGAGACGCTCCCCGATACCGAAATTCTCCGGAACTTCGAAAAGCGCTTCTACCGACGTCTGCCTGTCGCCCGATTTAACGTGGTCAGCCGCAAGCCTGTCGCCGAGGATTATGTTTATAGCGTCAACAATCAGGGATTTCCCCGTGCCCGTCTCCCCGGTGATTATGTTCAGGTTTGCCCCGAAATTGATGGAAATCTCGTCTATTATGGCGAAATTCTTAAGCCTGAGCTCAACAAGCATCTGTTTTTCTTGCCCCCTGCCGTACCCTCGCGGAACCGGGCGATCCCGCGAAATTTCCCCAAGCCCCCGAAAGGCTCAACTCCTTACCTGTCCATCTCCCCTTACCACGAATTTCGAAGTGGTAAGCTCCTCAAGCCCCATTGGGCCAAACGCGTGCAGTTTTGAAGTGCTTATGCCTATTTCGGCGCCAAGACCCAGCTGGAAACCGTCATTGAACCTGGTCGACGTATTGACCATGACCGCGGAGGAATCCACTTCCTTTACGAATTTCTCGGAGCTCTCGGGATCTTCAGTAACTATGGCGTCGGTGTGCATGGATCCATAGGTCTGTATATGGTCTATAGCCTCGTCAATCGTCGCAACGACCCTCACGTTGAGGACAAGGTCAAGATACTCCTCATACCAGTCCTCTTCTCCCGCCGGGGCCACATCGGGAAGAAGCTCCCTCGTGTTCTCGCAGCCCTTTACGCTCACTCCCTCTCCCTCAAGCCTCTTTATCGCCGCGGGCAGGAAGTCGTTCGCCACCGAGGAGTGCACAAGCATTGTCTCCATGGAGTTGCACACCCCGGGTCTCTGTACTTTCGCGTTGCGGCAGATCTCCTCTGCCATCTCAAGGTTCGCATGCTCGTCCACGTAAACGTGGCAGACACCCTTGTAGTGCTTTAGAACCGGGATCCGAGAGTTCTCTGCGACAAACCTTATAAGCCCCTCCCCTCCCCTCGGGATAATGAGATCTATCTTTTCCTCGAGTTTCAGCATCTCGGTTATGACCTCTCTGTCGGCAACCGGGACGACCTGGGCAGTGTAGGGAGAGAGGCCGCTTTGGGAGAGGGAATCGGCCATAAGCTGGGAGATGGCGAGGTTCGATCTTATGGTTTCAGAGCCGCCGCGGAGAATTACGGAGTTGCCCGATTTCACGCAGAGCCCGGCGGCATCGGCCGTAACGCCCGGCCTTGACTCGTAAATGATTCCTATGACTCCTAGGGGAATTCTTTTTTTCTCGACGGAAATCCCGTTCGGCCTATCCCACTTTGCAGATATCTTGCCCACGGGGTCGGGAAGCTCCGCCACCTCGCGCAGCCCGTCGGCCAGGGAACTTATCCTCGAGGGGTTAAGCCTCAGGCGATCCACAAGGGACGTGGAAAGACCTTTTTCCTCGGCGTCCGAAACGTCCTTTGCGTTCTCAGACAGCAGGCCGTCTGTTTCCTTTACCAGAAGGTCCGCAAAACGCAGAAGAAAGTCGTTTTTCTGGGAAGACGGGGCGGAAGCCAGAGTCCTTGAGGCTTTTTTTGAATTCTCCGCAATACCGCCGATCAGCTGAGCCGGGCTAATTGAGTCAGAAGCCCCCGATTCATTGTTTGAAGCAGACATCTGTGTTTCTCAGAAAAACTTTAACGCAATTCTATTATTATGATCTATAACCACGAATAAAAGAAGCTGCTGCGCAGAGACGGCTCCCGGGTTCACCTTATCCCATGTTCACAAGGTCGCGCGCGATCAGGTAATCGATTATCTGCTGCTTGCACTGCTCGATAGAGTGCTTCTCCGTATCAACCACGATTTCGGGGTCAGAAGGTTCCTCGTACGGATCGTCAATTCCCGTAAATCCCTTTATAACCCCCTCTCTGGCTTTCTTGTAAAGCCCCTTTACGTCCCGCTGCTCGCACTGCGCAACGGAGCAGTCGACGAACACCTCGACGAATTCCCCTTCCTCAACAAGCTCCCTTATGGCGTCACGGTCGGCGCGGTAGGGAGAAACAAAAGCGGAAAGCACCAGAACTCCCGCGTCCATGAAAAGTTTCGACACCTCCCCTATTCTCCTTATGTTCTCCTCGCGATCCTCGGCGGAAAAACCAAGGTCCTTGCAGAGACCCATCCTGACGTTGTCTCCGTCCAGTATGTAGGTGCGGTGGTTTCGCTGTATAAGTTCTTTTTCGATTTCATTGGCAAGAGTGGATTTTCCGGAACTCGGGAGTCCGGTGAACCATAGAATCAAAGAACCGTGGCCGTTCAGCCTTCTTCTGTCCTCTTTAGTGATTTCATGCTGATGGGGAATAACAAACCTTTCCATTTGTGTTGCCTCCAAGATTGTAAGATACGGATATGATTAAAAAAAGAGAAGAAAAAGCAGATTAAGACAGTCAAGCTTTTCGCGCTAATCCCTCTTTCTTCCCAAAGCCCTTGGGGCAACATTATACAGCACGGAAACAAGGGTTGTCCACACTAACAGGGATTCGCTTAACCAGAGAGAAAATCCATCTGGATGGGGGGCCGCTTTTCTTTTCGTAATCTTCTGAGTGAAATTGCGAAAATCAGCAGCGCAGCGAGCAAAAACCGTGCAAGCATCTCGCTTCCATAGATATCTCGCACCTGTTGTTCTGCGGCAATTGCACATCCGGAACCGTCCGGCCCTCTCTCCTCATCCGTCGGCGACACGGAGCCCGGGGAAGAGACACCTGGTTGCGGATCATTATCCCGGTTGGTTAACGACACGTCATCAGGGTCAAAGCCGTCATAGAACCTGTCCCGGCTCTGCGCCCGCTCAAGCACGATAACGTAGCGTCTGGCACCATCCTCTTCACCGTCGTTAGTGCCGGTTACCGTCACGGTCCGCGCAACATCCCAGTCATCGGGCGTGAACTCAAGCGCCCGGGTATCGGCCGTTCCCTCAGACGGATGGCTACTGCGCAGGGGAATTACGACGTCGCTTATGGGTTCTGATTCAAGCTTCACCTGAAATACAGCCTTCCCGCCCCCTTCCGTGGTCACAAGTCCCGAAGTCGGCGTAACGCTTACTCCGGTCGGCGCGCAGGAAGGCGGAAAGCCTTCATCGTTTACTTCCCATCCCATGTCCTTCAGCATGGCAAGACTCAGGTCCATATCCACGGGATAGGGGTAGAGGTATTCCATAATATCCTCCGCGTCGGGATGAACATGGGTTATGGAACTGCCCTCCTCAAAAGTCGGGGGAGCGTAGAGCCGGGGCTTTCCATCCGGAGCTACGCCGGCAGGTTTAAGTTCGGCCATGCGCTGTCCGTAGCTGCATGAATCCTCCCCTCTGGGCCGCGCGGTTCCGTCCCACAGAAGACCGGTGTCCGAAGTAATAGCCCGCTCCCTGCCCTGGGGCTCAAGATCGACGATAAATTCACCGTCTTCCTCCGAATACATCTGTACGTCGTAGATTCTCTGCCACTCCGGTACATCAAGTGAAAAACTCTGGGTTCCGCCAGTCACATCAAGGGTCACACTGGGAAAAGAACCATCTTCATTAAGGGAAGAATGAAAACCTAGCCCATGAACAATTTCGTGCACGACGATGGCAACGAAATCTATTGAAAATGACGGCGCTTCCCCGCTGAAACCGTAATAGAAGTTCAAGCTCCTTGAGAATTCCACTATAAAATGAGCCGCTGATTCATCTATTAAAGCTCTTCCTACGATTTTCTCCGCAAGCGCCGGCGGGTACGCTATGTGCAGCAACTCTTCGGGACCGAGACTTATAGGCTTACTCATATAAGCTTTGCCAACCGTGGCTTCATTCTCAAAAGACCCGAACGACACATCAACCCGGATGACGTTCGAACCCGACAACTTCTGTTCAAGCAAGCCGGCGGCGTGCTCAAAGGCGTTTCTTCTCGCTTCCCCAAACGTGCTCGCGTTGTTGCCGTTATCTTCGAGCAGCGCCCTTTCCTCCTCACTCAACCCGGTCGTATCATTAAACCCGATTCCCGGAACGTCAGTGTATATCGCCTTGATTGTAACCGCAGCGCCGTAGGGAACCGCGGGGAAAACGGTCAAGAAGAAAAAAAGAAGCCCGATGGAAAAATTATTCATTTTGCCTTGCTTAATGAAGTGTACGAGTTCGCCCTCATATATCAGTAGAAACGGGCGTTAGCAGAATAACCTAGGAAACCAGCTTGCTCCAGAGCGCAATTGCGAATATACTGCATGGAAATTATGTAGCACTTGATTCTTCATTCGGTAATAATTAGAATCTAGTTTCAAAACCGGGAGCGGAATTGTCTGTTGCAGATTCCGCTCAATGGCCGGAATCTGGTTTTTCGGAGTAGCTTATGGCTTCCAAAATTAAAAACAAGCTTGTGAGTTTCAGAATTCCCGAAAGGGATTATAACTACTTATGCTCTACCGCCGAAAGCAAAGACATAAGTTCAAGCGAATTTATAAGAACAGCGATAGAAAAGACCCGAAAGGACAATAAGAGCCTACAAGGTCCGAGGTAATCGCTTACCTCAAAAACCTCAGCGTTTCTCAAAGAGACGAGATTTTGGACAACGCGGAGGGTACCCGGAAAAGGAGAATAAAGTCTTTCATAAACGACGCTATATCCCAAAAACCCGGCATTAAGGGGAAAAAAATCTGCGAAATGGTAAGCAAGGAATTCAACCTGCCGATCACCCTTGATCTAAAGCACAAGGTGTATCTAAGAATAAAAAGCCGCAGAAGAAGAAAAAACCTGGTAGGGAAGCTTGAAAAGGAATACTAGGTGCCAAGTCCCCCTGAAGCTGCGCATCCCGTTTTAACTCCCGCAGCAAAGCTGACAGTCAGACACTCATTTCAATTACACGGGCACGGAGGCAGAAGATGGAAAGAACATTGTCAATAGTAAAACCTGACGGGGTCGGAGCAAACCTGATCGGCGAGGTTCTTCGAAGATTCGAGGAGAATGGAATAAGCGTTGTCGCGCTTCGGATGGTACATCTTTCAAAAAAACAGGCCGAGGGATTTTACCACGTGCACAGGGAAAGACCTTTTTTCTCAAGCCTCACTGACTTCATGTCCTCGGGACCGTGCGTGGTAATGGTTCTTGAGGGAGAGGAGGCCATCTCCAGGGTAAGAGCAATCATGGGTTCCACCAACCCCGAGCAGGCGGACCCCGGAACCATAAGAAAGGATTTTGCGTCCGGCATAGAAAAGAACATAGTGCACGGGTCCGATTCGCCTGAATCGGCCGCTTACGAAATAGGATATTTCTTTAACCAGCTTGAAATAAACGGCCGATAGGTTCCCCACCCACAAACCGTTTCGGCCAGGGAGAAAAAGCAGGTCGTGCCTTCTGAGAAAAGCATCGACATTCATCCTGTCACCGTACTTAAAAGCAAGCAGCCCCTTTTGGTCGAGGATTTTATCGAGGAGCTTAAGAAGGAACTTTCAAGGGGTTCTACCAAGCTGCTGGTTGAAAGCAGAAACCTCGACGATATGTCCCTTCAGGAAGTAGTCGAGGACGCAAGGACCCTCCCAATGTTTCACGAGAAAAAGCTGATCGTGGCAAGAGGGTATGACGGCCTTAAAAAAGACGATCTTGACCTGCTTAACAAATACGCCGGGGCCCCGGCCTCTTCCTCCGTGCTGGTCCTGCTCTCCGGGGGATCCCGGAAGGGGAAGACAAAGCCCCAAAGAGGCATAAAGCTTGTCGATCTTGACCGCGGGAGCAAGCCCGAGCAGGAAATAAGGCGCCTTGGGGAAAGACTCGGGATCTCCCTTACTCCCGGGGCTGTGGGTTTCGTAAAAACCATGCTCGGCGAAGACATGAACCTAGTTAACAACGAGCTTGGGAAGATATCCCTTTACGTTGACGCGAAAAAACCCGTAGGAGAGAAGGAGTTAAGGGGGCTTATAGAGAAACGCAGCACCGAGAACGTGTTTTCCCTCTCGACCGCGCTTTCAAACAGGGATCTCAGAGGTTCTCTCAGAATACTGCGGGAGCTTGAGAAAAGCAGGGAAGACCCCCTTTCCATACTCTACATGATAGCTTGGAGATTCCGCCAGATATTCAAGGTCTCGCAGCATCTTCGGGAAGGAAAATCGGATGAAGCCATCGCGAAGGCCGTAAAAACGTCCCGCGGGGCCGTCTTTTACCTTAAAAAAAGCGTGCGCAACTTCAGGGAAAACGATCTCGGCAGAATACTGGGTCTTATAGAGGAAACGGACTTCGGAATCAAAAACAGTTCCGGGGACAACTACATACTTCTTGAGAAACTTCTTCTTGGGATTTGCTCTCAGAAGACCTAGGAACCGGCAGTCTGGGAACTGCTTAAGTCCGAGAGCTTTTTTGAGAACCTCGATACATATCTTGAGGCTTTTTTCTTGTGGATAACCCCTTTAGTGGCGGCCTTGTCGGTAAGGGAAACCAGTTCCTTGAGAAGAGCCTGAGATTTCTCGAGATCCTCGTTCCCAAGAGCTTCTGAGTAACGCTTTAACTTGGTTTTAAGAGTGGACGTTACGAACCTGTTTCTCTCTCGTTTTTTAAGGTTCTGGCGATGCCTTTTCTGCGCCGATTTAGTTCTAAGGGCCATAAGAATCCTCCGGGATTTAAAAATGAAGGTCAAAGTCTACATCTTCTCCCCGCATTGTCAATACAAATTAAAGGGAATGTACTTAACTAGCAGGGGGTCGGGATGTCTCAATTCTTGATTAAATTAGGTAATCTAACTACGGATGCAAGAGGGTGAGCAATGGTCAATCAGAACAATCAAGTCAGGTTGCAGGCAGATCAGATCAAAGGAGTCATGATAATAAGCGTGGCTGGTCAAGTTCACGGTATGAACGCATGGGAATTCCACGACAGCCTGCACAAGGAAATTATTGGCTTTGACAGTCCATTATTAGTTTTGGATCTTGAAAAGCTGTCCTACATCAATAGCGCAGGATTGCGTTCAATTCTGCTTGTCGGAAAAACATTAAAAGATAGAAATACGAGATTAGCGTTGTGTTCCCTGTCTGATTCCGTAAAAGAAATCTTCAAGGTCACAGCTTTTGACAAAGCGATTGAAGTGTTCGAATCTCGTTCCGATGCTATAGCCGCAATAACGGGTTAAGGCGCGCTATAAACTGTTTATTGCATGCTCCGAGAAAAGGAAAGTTCTTAGTTGTTCATGATGAAGAGGTATGTTCTATCTGTATTACTCGCAGTGATTACCGTTGGAAGAAAAATCGGGTCCTTCGTTCTCACTCGCCATTACATACTATATCCCTTGCTTGTGGTCATCACCGTCGGACTTATCTCAGATGTATGGAACCGTTTAGCGGATCCGTTACACGGCTTGCGGATTGCGCCTGAGAACCGGTGCTCCCCCTACTATCCAGATGACTACCGGTACTCCCCAAAGTTGGAGAGGCGGATAGTAACCGACATGGAGCTTGGCGGCCGGATATACGGACCTTATGAAGCGCGGTACTTTGGCTCAATCAAGGAAACAGACATAGAACACATAGTGGCGCGCAGAAGCGCGGTACTTTGGCTCAATCAAGGAAACAGACATAGAACACATAGTGGCGCGCAGCGAGGCCCACGACTCGGGGCTTTGCCGGGCGGGCGTGTTTACACGCCGCGCATTCTCGAACGACCTTCTCAACCTTACGCTAGCATCCCCATGGGTGAACCGCCACAGCAAGAGGGGGAAAGACGCAGGGGAGTGGCTTCCAGACTATAATATCTGTTGGTTCGCAAACCGCGTGGTGAAGGTAAAACGGCGCTATTCACTCACGGTCGACCGCAGAGAGGCGGACATACTTAAGTGGGTGCTTGCTAACTGCGGGAACACTCGGCTACGGCAATCTGATTCTGTTTACTTTTTACCCGTGGAGAATAGACTAGACTAGACTGAACTTCAAGTAGCAGAGGAGAGGTAACCTTTTGTTTTCACTGGATAAATTGATTTTTCTGTTTTTCTCTGCTGGGGACACTACTGCAATTTCAGCCCCAGCAACTCAAACGCCCTGCTCTGCAATGGCGTAAGCTTCGTAATCATGTAGAACGGCTCTACATCCTTTCTCTGATTCTCCTTCGCAATCATAACGCTCATGCTTATATTTCCAAGATTCCCCAAAAGACCCCGGAAGCTCTGTACCCTGTGCCCATCCTCACTACGCTTGTTCCTCGCCTTTTTCTTCGCAGACTCAGAAGGCTTCACTTCATTTACCACTGATTCTCTTTGCACCCCGCACGGATCATCCTCCACAAATAATATCGGAGCTAACTGCTTTCTCATGTAAAACTCAACGTAATAAGCAAGCATGCACAAAAACACATGTGCCCTCACCCTGTCCTCACTATCCCTATATGTCAGGGGGCAGGTGGGTTATGTTGGCGAGGTTTTGCTTGATAATTTTCTTTCCTTCTCTTCTGTCCTGGCGTATGAGGACTGTGGGTCTTGATTTGCGGTTGGGTATGCGTGCTATGTACATGGGGACAAGAATTCAGAACTAGGCTAGAAAATCATTTGCTGACAGTGGATTACGATACAAAATCGACTTGTTTAAAGTGGAAGTTCAGTTTAGATTCTCATTGAGATATCTTAATTCCCATATAAAAGATCTCTTTTTTCTCCTTTTTTTCCGTTATCGTCTCCACAGTTTTAACCTCTTGGGTGATTGAATCAGGTCTTTTTACTGTTTGCAATTCTTTTTCCGGTTCCGGCTTCTGCAAAACGGCTTTGGGCACTTCTGACCTAGTAACAGGTGCTGGCACTTGTCGGGAACTAAAAAAAGCACCGAGAAGAAAAAGTGTTATGATTATAGCAAGGGGGACTATCCATCCCCGCGTGTTCTGTCCGCTATCTTCACTAATAAATACAACAGAGTCCTCTTCTCCAGGCTTATAAGCTGTTTCGGGTTGTTGGTCGCGGGGGAACTTCGGTATTTCTTTTTCCCTAAGTTTCTTCCCAGCCTTGGGCTGAGGCATTTTACGCCTAACTGTCTGTTCTAATTTTTCCGTCAAGCGTTCATGTCCAGTCTTCCAATCAACATGGGAATCGGAAGCAGGCTCGTAGCCAACTTTTCTGCGTTTGCGTTTCTTCAACTTGTGCAGTTCGGCTAAAACCTGTCCCCTCAAGTCTCTGTCGCCCCCTCCCCATGTCTGAATCAAGTAGTTATAATAGCCATGCTCACGATACCAGTTGACCTTCTTGGCAATATATTGTCGGTAAGAGTAATCATCAACCATCCCCCAGTGTTCCCAGTAGTACTGTTCACCGTTAATAAAGAGGGTAAAGTCCGGGTAGCGGAAAGATCTATCCCTGCTAGCCAGTTTCCTCTCATATTCAAAGGAAATGCCCTCCGAGGTAAGAAGATTGGCAACAAACCTTTCTTGCTTGCTCCGAACCATATCGCCGGAATCAGTATGATAAACCTTCCCCGATTCCCAGTTCTCCGTTTCCGATAAACCCATTCTTTTCTCTCTTTACATTCTCAAGCAAATATCGTAGTTATTTTAATGTGTTACAATAACCCTAGCAAGTTCTAGGGTTAGATATGGCCTAAAAGTATTTTCGGGAAAGGGGTTTAATCACAGGAAACCAGCGAAAGAACTAGCGCCGGAAATGGATAAACACGGAGGAAACCGTCTTGAGTGAATATGGCGAATTTGTAGATAACCTCATGCATCAGTATGACAATTCCAACGAGGAAGAGAGGCGGGAAATGTTTGAAGACCTGCTTTTATTCTGTTGTGACCGTGCTGAAGAAGCTGAGCTGGACTATGAAGATGAAAGAGAGTCCGGTTTCTGGACAGGGCTCATCATAGGCGGCGTCCTCTTTTAGTGATTACGGATCATCCGCAAATTGAAGGGAGGAAAACGGTTCCGGCAAAAAACCCCAACGTCACTTCCGTGAAGTTTTTCTCGGACGTCTCTTCATAATGTGGGTGCTTGCTCCGTATATTCCTTCTGCCGCTTCCATAAGGGTCTCAGTCAGTGTAGGATGAGGATGTATCGAAAAAGCTATATCCTCCGCAGTCGCACCCATTTCAATTGCCAGTACGGATTCCGATATTAGCTCCCCCGCCTGCGGTCCGACAATTCCGACACCGATCACCCTTCCGGTCCCCTTATGGGTTATGAGCTTCGTCAGACCGTCGGTCCTGTTAAGCGTAAGAGCCCTCCCCGAGGCCGCCCACGGAAACTTAGACACATCCACTTCCACCCCCGACTCCCTGGCCTCGCTTTCGGTAACCCCGCACCAGGCTATCTCAGGATCGGTAAAGATTACCGCCGGAACAGCTCTTGGGTCATACTGGGTTTTGGCCCCGGTTATAACTTCCGCCACGATCTTGGCTTCATATGTCGCCTTGTGGGCAAGCATGGGCTCCCCGGCAACATCCCCGATTGCAAAAATCGCCGGATCGGCCGTTTTTCTCTGGGAGTCCGTCTCTATAAAGCCCTTCCCATCCACCCCGATGTGAGTGTTTTCAAGGCCAAGACCTTCTGTGTACGGCACCCTTCCGACCGAGATCAGAACCTTCTCGTATCTCTCCTGAAAACTTTTCCCATCGGCTTCAAATGAAACTTGAACTTCGTTATCTAACTCGCTGAGAGAAATCAGTTTTGTTTTAAGCATTATGGAGCGGAATTTCTGATCGAGTCTCTTTTTAAGCACCGCCGCAAGATCCCTGTCGACTCCCTGTACAAGCCCCGGGAGCATCTCAACAACCGTTACCTCTGTGCCGAGAGAAGAGAAAAAAGTTCCAAGCTCAAGGCCTATGTAACCCCCGCCCACAACAAGCAGACTCTTGGGAATCTCCCCCATGGAGAGAGCGCCGTCAGAATCAACTACGTTCGGGGAAGCTAAATCCACTCCCGGAATTCTCCTCGAAACAGAACCCGTGGAGATAACGGCGTTTTCAAACAGGATTTCTTTTTCCTCGCCAGAAGGCGTTGCGACACAAAGGGTACTCGAAGATGTAAAAGACGCTCTTCCCCGCACGTAATTTACCTTCCTTGCCCTCACAAGCGTGCGAAGCCCGCCCGTAAGCTTGGAGACCACTTCGTCTTTCCACGAAAAAAGCTTCCCGGGGTCTATCTGCGGTTCCCCGTAGCTAAGGCCGAAATCCACGGCATCCCTTGCCTCCTCGGCCACTTTCGCCGCGTGAAGAAGTGCCTTTGAAGGTATGCATCCCCTGTAGAGACAGACCCCTCCGGGGTTAAGCTCAGGATCTATAAGCGTGACTTTCTTTCCCTTGTCAGCAAGGGCAAACGCCGCGGGATATCCCCCCGGGCCCGCCCCTATTACGCTACTTCAGTTGTTATTCTCTCCATTGTCTGCTACACCGCCTGCTCAAATATGCTCTCGGGAGAGTGCTCAAGCATCTCGCAGAGCCATCTAAGGAACCTGGCCGCCTCGGCCCCGTCTATAATCCTGTGGTCGTAGGAAAGCGAAAGCGGAAGCATGAATCTCGGCACAAACTCCCCGTCTGCATACACAGGTTCAAAGGAGGATCTCGATACTCCCAGTATGGCCACCTCCGGCGGATTGAGAATCGGGGTGAAGAATGTTCCCCCTATTCCCCCTAGGTTGGTTATGGTGAAGGAGCCTCCCTGAAGCCTGTCGGCGGAGAGCTTCTTCTCCCTCGCCCGAGAAGAGATATCTGTTAACTCAACTGATATCTGCGTTACGTCTTTTTTGTCGACATCCCTTATCACCGGGACAAGAAGTCCTCTTTCCGTATCCACCGCAACCCCTATGTTTACGTATTTTTTGTAAACGATCGTGCGGCTGCCCATATGTATGCTTGAATTAAACTTCGGAAACTCAGAAAGCGCCCGGGAAAGGGCCTTTACCAAAATCGCGGTTACGGTCAGGTTCCCACCGGCTTCTGACACCTTCTCCTTGTTGAGTTTTCTAAGCTCCTCAAGCCGGTGGCGTCCGCCTTGTCAAACTGCGTTACGTGCGGGGCCGTCCACGCCTGGGTGAGGCGCTCGGCCGTAAGCTTCCTCACGGTCGAGAAACTCTCCGCAACCGTCTCTCCCCATCTTGAAAAATCGGGAAGATCAGGCTCCGCGGGCTCCGTCGCCTGGGCGGAGGAAGCGGACCTTATTATGGCCTTTGCGTGGGCCTTTACGTCTCGCTCAAGGATTCTCCCGTGGGGGCCGGTTCCCGAAACGGATCCGAGCTCAACACCAAGCTCCCTCGCAAGACGCCTCACAGAGGGCGCCGCAGCTACCGCGAGAGGTCCTGACGGGGCGATATCATCGTCTGGGGGCATGGTTTTGGGCGATGGGGTTTGTTTTTTTTCTTCTTCCGGGGGCTTTTTCTTCGCGGCGGGTTTTTCCGCCGCAGGAGGTTCCTCGGTTTTTTCTTCTGGTGGCGGGGCGATGTCCTCTGATGTTTCCTCGCCCTCGAGTCTCCCCGTCTATTTTTACAAGTACCTGGTCTATCGCCACGGTGTCCCCGGCGCTTACCAAAACGTCTACAACCGTTCCGTCAGTGGGGGAAGGGATTTCAACCGCGGCCTTGTCAGTTTCCACTTCAAGCAGGGGCTGCTCGAGTGAAACCCTGTCTCCGGGCGCGACCAGAACCTCTATCACCTGCCCGGATTCAATTCCTTCTCCAAGTTCGGGAAGCCTGAACTCTATCAATTTGTGTTCCTCGTCACGAGACCGAGGGGCTTGGTTTTCCCCGGTCAATTCCAAATTCGCTTATCGCCTCATTGACGGTTTTTTCATCGATCCTGCCTTCCCTGCAAAGCTCGTAAAGGGCCGCAATAGCGATGTGGCGGTAGTCAACCTCGAAAAAGTCACGAAGCGCCTCGCGGGTGTCGCTTCTTCCAAACCCGTCAGTCCCCATGGAGACAAGTGGCTTGGGGAAGTGGGCGGAAACGGAATCGGGAAGGCTTTTTAAGTAATCGGTCGCGGCAATAAATACCCCGTCTTCTCCTTCCATGCACTCTGAAATGTAGTTTTTCCTTCTCTTCTCCCCGGGATTAAGGCGGTTCCACCGCTCCGTCTCCTTTGCGTCATCGTAAAGCGCCTTGTAGCTCGTTACGCTCCAGACGTCGGTCGGGACGCCGTAGCCGCTCTCAAGGACCTCCTTTGCCCAGAGAATCTCGTTCATTATGGCTCCGCTTCCGAAAAGATGGACCTTTTTCCCCGAGTCCTCAACCTGCGAAGGGGCGAACCTGTACATCCCTTTTATTATACCTTCCTCAACCCCCTCCGGCATGGCGGGCTGCACATAGCGCTCGTTCATCACCGTTATATAGTAGAATATCTCCTCCCCGTCCTGATACATCCTTTTTATCCCGTCCCTTACTATCACCGCTATCTCGTAGGAAAAAGCCGGGTCGTAGGCCCGCAGGTTTGGATATGCGTAGGCGAAATGATGGCTGTTTCCGTCCTGGTGCTGAAGGCCCTCGCCCGCAAGCGTGGTCCGCCCGGCGGTGCCTCCCACCATGAAGCCCCTGCATTTCATGTCGGCTGCGGCCCAGATGAGGTCTCCTATTCTCTGAAAGCCGAACATGGAGTAGTAAATGAAAAACGGGATGGTGTTTATGCCGTGGGTAGAGTAGGCAGTGCCGGCCGCGATGAAGGAAGACATGCTGCCCGCCTCTGTTATGCCTTCTTCAAGAATCTGTCCGTCCTTTGCCTCTTTGTAGTAAAGAAGGGTGTCCGCGTCAACGGGTTCGTAGAGCTGTCCCACGCTTGAGTAGATGCCCACCTGGCGGAAAAGCGACTCCATCCCGAAAGTTCTTGCCTCATCAGGGACTATGGGGACTATCAGATCTCCTATATCCCTGTCCCGCATCAGCCTTGAGAGCATGTGGACGATTACCATGGTAGTGGCCACTTTCCTCTTGGAACCTGAGGCCTTTTTGAATTCCTCGAACACTCGCTCCGGGATCTTCTCAAGGGGCTTAGCACGCACGACCCGCTTCGGGATGGGTCCGCCGAGGGCTTCTCTTCTCTCACGGAGATACTTCATCTCGGGGCTGTCGGGAGCGGGCCTGTAGAAGGGAGCTCTTCTCACTTCCCGGTCTGTAAGAGGTATGTAGAATCGGGAGCGGAAGCGCTTTAATTCCTCTTCATTCAGTTTTTTCTGCTGATGGGTTATGTTCTTTCCCTCCCCCGCTTCCCCAAGGCCGTAGCCCTTTATGGTCTTTGCGAGAATCACGGTGGGAGAACCGGTATTCTCAACCGCGGCCTTGTAGGCGGCATAAACCTTCTCTGAGTCGTGGCCTCCTCTTGCGAGTTTCTCAAGCTGCTCGTCTGAGTGCCCCTCGACCATCTTTCGGATTTCCGGGCGGGTGCCGAAAAAATGCTCCCTTATGTACTTCCCGGGAGATATGGTGTACCTCTGGTAATCGCCGTCAAGGGCCGCTTCCATCCTCTCTACCAGGAAGCCGTCTTTGTCCTGGGCCAGAATCGGATCCCAGGTGCCTCCCCAGACAACCTTTATCACGTTCCACCCTGCCCCCCTGAAAATTCTCTCGAGCTCCTGTATTATCTTGCCGTTTCCCCTCACGGGGCCGTCTAGGCGTTGGAGATTGCAGTTGATCACGAATATTAGGTTGTCGAGTCTCTCCCTTGACGCCAGGGTTATGGCTCCCAGGGTTTCAGGCTCGTCCGTCTCCCCGTCCCCGATAAAGGCCCACACCTTGGCGTCGGTGCGGGGCTTAAGGCCTCTGTCCTCGAGATACCTGTTAAAACGGGCCTGGTAAATCGCCATTATTGGGGAGAGTCCCATCGATACCGTCGGGAACTCCCAGAAATCCGGCATGAGCCAGGGGTGGGGATAGGAAGAAAGGCCTTCTCCGCCAATCTCCCTTCTGAAATTTCGCATCTGCTCGATAGATATTGAGCCTTCAAGGAACGCCCTTGCGTATATGCCCGGCGAGGCGTGTCCCTGGAAGTAGATTATGTCCCCTTCCCTGCTCTCGTCGCTGGCCCTGAAGAAATGATGGAAACCTATTTCGTAGAGCGTGGCGGCCGAGGCGTAGGTGGAGATATGCCCGCCGATTCCGTCACTGATCCTGTTAGCGCGCACGACCAGGGCCATGGCGTTCCACCTTATTATGCTTCTTATGTTGCGCTCTATTTCGTAGTTGCCGGGATAAGAGGGCTGGTCCTCTATGGAAATGGTGTTCACGTAAGGGGTGTTTGCGGCGTAGGGAATCTCGACGCCTTTTTTCTGGGAATATATCTGAAGCTTGCGAAGCAGGTCGCTTGCCCTTTCGCGACCGGAATTCTCGATCACATACTCAAGCGATTCGATCCATTCCCGGTCTTCAGCTTCTTCTTCCGATATCTGAGGATCTTCTTCCATTATCCATGTAAAACGCGGTGAAGCGGGGCCGCAGGGAAAATTTACAACATGGAAAAACCATGTTGCCCTTGTAATCCGGAACCCGGCCTCAGACGCTCAAAACGGTGCTTTGGATCTGAAGCGTAAGCCCGAATTCGAAAAATCATTTTAACTGCAGAGGGGAAAATATCACTACTGGAGCGGAACTATTTCGAGGAAGCCCAAGTATGGTGGAATTCTTACTGACACATTTCCTCAAGATTGCTACCACCTCTTGATAAATCCCACCCATCGTTAACTGGGTGTTGAGCAATCTTGTTTCTATCCAAGTTCGGATGAAACGTCGTTTCGGCAACTTCTTCGATGTCTTCAATTCTTACAACTGCTGCTTCAACGATCGGTCTGACATCATCCCATGACACCCCGTTTTTCCTCGTATTGTTGTGTTCAAGCAGAAACGCTATTGAATGCCATTGTTTCCCATCTTGCCGAAGAAAGATTTTGTAGTACGCGCTGGGAATAGCAACCCTCGCCTTTTGGTTGCGGCTTCCCATTCGGCCCGCACTCTTATCTCTGTCGCGCGCATCTTGCTTATTGAAATCGAATATTGCCCCAGACGTGATGTAGATTGTTTTATATTTTTCAGCCCACTCTCGCCCCAGTTTTTCTAGCGAAAACCAGATACCTCGATTGAATCTACAGTACTGCGGCGATATATTTGACAATACGTAGGTGTTTATTTGTTCTGTCAGATCATCTTTTATGTCTGCATCGTTCGCTAAATGTCCCCGGTCGAATATCGGCTCATCATAGTCTGATTTGACTCCCGTTTCTGATTCCTTCATTCGAGGGTCTTGGCGAAAACAATTGACCCGATCTTTTTTCTTTCCGTCTGCGTCATATGCGTTGGCAATATCTTTATCAGTCAGCTTGTATGAAACCCAAAGCCCTGTTCGCAAATCCCCGTCGTGACGAAGTATATATCCGCCTTGGACAAAAACATCCTCGTTCTTGGGGCCACCTTGTATTGTGTGAGTGGCTTTATGAATCCCGTGAGGCATATGACGCTCGATGAGGTTTTCTGAAAGATCCTTATCACTTTGGATGTCTTTCAGTCTTTTATCCGCCGCCACCTTCTCAAGCTCCGTGCAATCTCTGGCCTCACTTGTCGCATGCTGAGTTGAAAATACACAAAACACCGCCAAAGCAACTAACGAAACGGCATTGTGCAACTTGATATACATAGCTAATTGAGCTCTTCCAGCATTAGGCTCATTTGTAATGTAGCGCGACAATCAAGATGACACTCTGGGTGTCGCGCTACATTCTTAACACAAAACCAGGAATTCCCACTAAGAGCTTACCGGGCTGTTGTTAGCAACCAAACTTCGGTTTTTCGTGATTCTGTCTGTATTCAGTGACACTGATTATGCACGGGAAACAGTTTCTCTCCATTGCGAAGGCTGGTTTTAACATATTCTCTTCACTCATATCGACCCCTGAACACAGCTCTCTGGCCCCCGCTGAAGCGGATTTCCAGTATTCTCCAGAATGTTTCGGTAATCATACAGCATCAACCCTCAAGAGGTGTCTGGTTCAAGCAAAACAGCTTTATGTCCGTGGATAATACTGGTGTACAAGGTCTCCCAGTCCGCAATGAGAAGTACTGCAGGAAGGAGAAGTAGATCCTATCAAAAAAATGGATGCCGTCCGGGCCTTTTCGTATTTTTATAAAATATCTTCTATTCACCAGTACTAACGTCAATCACGCAAACTGATATTTTAAGTGATTCATCTTCCGATAACATGGATTCTATGCTTTTCTTCAGTTCTTGGGAATCGCGTGGCCGCGTACCGGAGGACAGCGGTTTAGAGTACTTGTTACCAAACCAGAGCACTAGATAGATACCGTATCCTCCAGTGGCCGGATCTCTCGTGTACAGGGCGATCAGCTGGTTTCTGAGGGAACTCAACAAATCCTTGCTTCCGTTCTTTTTAATCTCTATAGGCACATAAAAATCCTCGCATGAAACCCGCATGTCACTTCTCTTGTCATTGACATACTGACCCTCGGGCTGGGCATCTAGCCCCTTCGGAAGAAGTCTTCGCAGATCCGAAAGTAAAATATCGCGACAGGAATTTTCATTCCTGGGGTTACACGGTCGTCCATGGGAATCTTCGTTCCAGTACTTGCGCCACTCATCAGTATTGTCCGTTCGAACTCTTTCAGCAATCTCGCTCAGCCGGTCCACCAGAAGAGCCGCAAGGTCAGCAGCGTTGGCTGGCGCATCATTATTCAATGTCCGGCAAACTTGGCTGATATCGGGATGAAGATAACCGGCATCGTTACGAACCACCCGCCGACCGTCTGACACCTTAGTCAGCGTGAAATGGCAAAGTTCAAGAGCCAGATCGGATCTAAGTCGGTCAAACGCCTCGTCCGCCTTCGTGGTAGAAAAAGAATTGAGGCGTTCTATCAGATCATAAACAAGGCAGGAGAACTGTTTCTCAGATGTGGAAATCCCAAGTCCCTGGATCGGATCGGGTTCAAAGTAACTTCCAATAAGACTTATGAGTAATTCCAATCCGGGAATCTCAAGTTCATTCCATAAGGACCATCGAGAATTACCAAGGGCTAAAAAGTCTGCCAGATGCCGAACCCGGGCTTCCCGACCCCGCACGAAATCATCCAACCGGTCTTTATATATCGCCGGGCGGACAATCAGACCTGCCGCGAGCCAGCGCGAGCGCAGGGCGACGTTCAGACTCCCGAGGTTGAGCTTCCTGTCGATAAGCTCTCCAAGGGCATCCCTGTCAGCATACTCCAGGGCCGCCCAGAGCAGATAGTCCATATTCCGAATCTGTTTCATATTGCACTGAACTGGAAAGGATTGAAGCAAGGGCAAACTTATGATGCGGGCAATTTGAGCATGCCGATTATTTCGGGCGAGTTCCCGAAGCTTGCGAATATTCTCTATGCCATTTCGAAAACCGAAAACGGCAAACCGCGCCTGAGTCTCGGCTACAATCTCAGGATGCGTCTCAACAAGCCGCAGGTACCATTCGGGCTCATAATTGTTGACACGCGAAAGATAATAAAAAAGAAGCGCCCTGCGAATACAGCTCTCTTCCCATAGCGAGGAGTCTTGGGACTCCGTTCTTTCGACTTCCGCTAGGCCCGCAAGGAAGGGCAGTCCGATAGAGTGCGTCCTGCCTTCACTTAGAAGATCGAAAATCTCATCGGCACAAGGAAGATCCTCCCGTTCAATTGTGCCGCGAAGTCCCGCAAGAGCAGCCTTGACCAAGTCACTGTGGCCGGGAAGCCATTTTCTTATATTCTCTGGACCGTAGTAATCCTTCCAGAAGTAGTAGTTTCCAAAGTATATCTCAGCGATTTCGTGAAGCAGTCCCGGGTGGGCAACGTTTGCGCGCAAAGCCTCCTTGTTGCCATAAACATGGTCTATCCATTGCCTATCTTCATTTTCTTCTTTTTCATCATGGCTTTGACCACCGTCCCTACACGGAAGTTCATTCTGAACCTCTGGTTCCACGAGCAGGCACTTCAGGGCATCATATAAATTTTTGCTGTTTTTCATAGTTTCCCCCAAAACTTCAAGGGACAATCCTTCGTTGCCGTTTTGATACTTGTGCGCCTCAACGGCCTGTATGAGCAAAAACCGGGAGGCTTGCGGTCTGCTCTCTGGCATTGCAACAGCTTTTTTCAGGCACCAGAAACCAAAATCGGGTGGAGGAGTCGCTCCATACAGCCGCCTTTGTATATTGAGTGCGTAACAACTGAATTCAGCAGGTTCGGGGCATCGGCTGAGACCTTCTTCAAAAATAGTCTTTTGAATCTCAGGGGACTGTTCAAGCCAAGCACGTATCTGACTAATCGGTTCCAGACAATATTCGTCATACTTTACATTCTCAGACAATCCGACACCGAGCCAGTCATAAAGACGCCCCCGGTCTATTCGGTCTCCATGCATCCGCAGGCCGCAAACCAAAAGTCTTAGGGGAAGATCATTCAGTAGCCAAGTATCAAAAGCGGTTTGCAAACCAGAACCCCGCCGCCACAGGCTGTCTAAAAGTTCCTCCACCTCAAGTTCCTCCACCTCTGTATCCTCTAAAAATCTGTCGGAAAAAGCAGATTGCCAGAACTGCAAATACATACCTTCTGACTCCCGGTCTACCGGCTCGTAAAGGTAATCCCAAATCTCAGATGGAGGCAATTGTCGGGGGTAGAGTTTCAAAAGCAACGTCCCGAGGAGTTCGTTGTCAGGATCGGAAATGCTTCCGTCGTGAATGTCCGCCAGCAATGCTTTGAGTCCACCCGTAATCTCCAAATCTCTCTGACAGCTAGAGATATATGTATCAAGGGCTAATTTATTAATGTAAGGCAGCCAAGTGTTATCACGGACGATTTCTAGCAGAATCTCGGAAAAATCCGGCATGAATTCATATTGTTTCAAAACGTTTAATACAAACTCGATTAATGTCTGATGCTGTTCGCTACGACGGGAGCTGGTCAGAACATCTTTGAAAATAGATTCCATTTTAGGAGTGGTAAGAGTCCTATACACATCGACCACCGTGAATGCGGAATTTGGTCGGTACCTCTCACGGCACAGGGCTTCCAGGAGCGCCATATTCTCTTCATTCGAGAATACGCTGATATCTCCGTACAGAAAGATGCCGATAGGATTGCGCTTGATGAGGTCCATGCGGATTTTCTCGCAATGAACCGCGAGCCACGCGCAAAGACCTCTCATCTGCGTGACCACAACTCCGTATTCTCCGGTAACCAGAGCGAGTATCCGCCGGGGCGGAATTCCTTTGTCAACCAAGCGGGCAAGGCAGCGCGCACCGAGAAATTCGGCAATGTATCGATGAGCGGGAACAAAACGACGATTATCGGATTCCGCCTCAAACAGTCTAGTTAAAAGCACGGCGCCGAGCACTTCGTGGTCGTAGTTCAAACGGTCAAGATCCAGATAATCTTCATCCACGGAGTCGTGGCCGCGCGCGAATCCGATGGATCCGCAAATCAGCGAAACGGCGCAGAGGTATCCGGCGGCATCAAGAAGCTGGCAAGTGGTGTACTGTTGCCCCTCACCGTGTTCTTCATTGTGCTCGCGGATCATCTGTGAACAGGCCTTCTCGAAAATCTCAAGAAGGCTTTCCGGCCACCTGCCGTCTTTTACAACACTCCTGATCAGCAAATTAAGATTCTGCGGATTTGTCAGCAGTCCCTCCACCCCCCATTTCCAAGCTGATGTGATGAATTCCTGAGCGTCGTGGATATCTGGATGGCTGTCCAGAATACTGACGACATCCGAGTCTGTCAGGGGATCAAGGAGCAGGACAGTTACTGCGGAGTCCTCCGACACGCGAGCCAAGTGTTTCAGATCGTTTTCCCCCAGCCAGTCCCCGCTGCGACACGAGATGCGAAAGCGCGGCGATCCAAGCCTATCAATGCGATTGCGGATTTTGTCCAGAGGCGCATGCGCGTCGTACGCGCTGGAACGAATTTCATCAAGTCCATCAATAAAAAGAGTCTTGCCCCGCCACTCGGGATGACTGTCCAGATCAAGAGCGGTAAAATCACGCGCAGTGATAAAACACGCATCATCTCCGAGCCTTTCGCATTCGGTCTTAAACACGGTCGTTTTGCCAGAACCGGGGTTGCCCAGCAGCACATAGACCGTAGCGGAGCGAAATTCTTTCAGGGGCAGGGAGCCCTTATCCTGGTCCGAATCCGATGGCAGGATCTCCTCACACGTGCGTGGGACGATTTTGTTCATTTTTCCTCAAACCATTGATTCACGGGCACCGTGAAAAACTCATGAAGCGGTACGCCACCTTCTCCGATAAGAAGCGAACGACGGGCACCGAAATTCCGCTTAAACGCTTCAATTCCCCCGAGACGCGCAGACTTCCGGCCGCTTTTCACTTCAACGGGAATAAGGTGAGGACCGCGTCTGAGGACAAAGTCGACCTCAAGCGATTTGTCCCGCCAGTAATGAACACTGATATCGGGTGTCGCGGTGTTTGACAGATGAGCACCAACCGCACTTTCGACGATGCGCCCCCTGAATGTCCGGTCCGCCATAGCCTCTTCAAAGGAATACCCTGAACCAACCGTCATCAAAGCGGTGTTGAGCACGTTTAACTTGGGGCTTGACCCCTTACGAAGATGAGGTTTATTATGGTATTTCCCGAAACCCGCGAGCAGGCCGGCGTCCGACAGCAGGTCAAGGTAGCGCGCCAAGGTGGTCGTGTTGCCGGCATCCACAAGCTGACCCAGCATCTTGGTATATGAAAGAATCTGCCCTGAATAATCCGCTCCGTGCTCGAAAAGCCGTTTGAGCAGTTCCGGCTTGTCCACCCGCGTCATGCAGAGAATATCCCGGCCGATACTAGACTTAACGATAGCCTCGAGAATATGAGCGCGCCACCGGTCCAGATCTTGAACGAACCTGACTGAACCCGGGTACCCGCCGAAATACAGGTACTCATCCAGGCTAAAATCGAAGGCTTTGGACATTTCCTCAAAGGACCAATGTGCAACGCGTATAGGTTCAAAACGGCCGGCAAGACTCTCGTTAAGTCCTGACTGCATGAGCAGAGGCGCCGAACCCAGAATAACTACATGCAGAGGACAATCCCGAGCGCGGTCGGCATCCCAGAGCCCCTTTAAGGTCTGTGACCACTGGGGAATCCTCTGAATCTCATCCAGCGCCAGAACGAACCCCCTTCCGGATCGCTGTGCTTCGTGGCGGGCTTCCTCCCAATTTCGCACTAACCAGTCCGTGCCGCGCTCATATGAAAAAACCGGGATTGTTTCTGATTCATCATACGAACCACGCAGCCCTGGAGGTCGAGGTTCGTCAACCGCCAGGTAACGACTCCCGACATCTATCTGCCGAAGCGCCTGGCGCACGATGGTGGTTTTTCCGGTTTGACGAGGCCCGAAAATGGTAATGATATGGTGGGGAGGTTCGGCCAATCGGTCGCAAAGCGTGGCAACCTGAGAACGCTGAAAAGATTTCATGTGAATAAAATTATGCTATTGAGTAAAAATAGTCAAGAGGGCATTTTATTAAACAAAAACAATATTCCATTACGAAAGCACCGTATTCCTCTGATCTCTGCATCCCACATAATAGTGCATGATGCTAACCAATTTTATTAATACCTCTTGACATTTCTTTTCTAAGACGCACATGCATATTACGGCTGAAAGTGAACAGCGAATCCGAGCGAAAGTGAATGCCAATTTCGAAGTAAAGTGAACACCTGAACCTCTTTTTTCTTCTTCCCGGCATCCTGTTGACCTCCTTGCCTTAGATTGCAAGCAGGTTAACAAAACACTTGTTCAATGATGTTCTTGGGAAAAAGAAAACGAGAAGTTTAATCGTCCGAATTCAATCGTAATAGGTGTCCGAATCCAGTCGTAATATGCAGAGATAAAGGGGGATGAAATAATAGTGAGTCTTGGACGCCGTGCGAACAATCCGCTGCTCATAGCTGCTGGCTATGGGGAGATGGAAGAACGAATCCCCTGGCTTGATAATCGTGTTCTCAAGATCAAGTTCTTCTGACCCCCACCACCCCTCAAAGTGTCATGTCAATTCCTGCAGTTGGGAATTCAGGATCACTACAAAATACGCTAAAGATATTGCATATCTAACAACTGCCTTTCAGCGTCAACAGCAGGGTGAATTCAGGCTCCATGATGTATTGGAGCGCACCCCTTCTTGGTTTATTTGAATTAAGCATCAAATTAAAAAAAGGATGGGAAACTAATTGAGAACCCAAGGCTTATTTCTGCTCGGTAAATTCGGCGTCTATAACATCGTCGCCCGAGGTAGAATTCTCCTGTTCGGAGGCTTGGCCCTCAGCCTCGCCATCCCCGGCACCCTGTGCAGCCTCTTCCTGCTGCTTTTTGTACATAAGTTCCGCGAGTTTGTGAGAGACCGCAGTTATTTTCTCCGTAGCAAGGTCTATTTTGCCCAGATCATCCGACTTAAGGGCTTCCCTTCCTTCCTCAAGGGCCTGCTCGAGATCCTTTTTCTCATCCTCAGAGAGGCCATCGCCAAGTTCCTGGAAACTCTTGTCCGTCCTGTAGACAAGCTCGTCAAGCTGGTTTCTCTTCTGAACCTGCTCGCTTTTTTCCTTGTCCTTCTCAGACATCTTCTCGGCTTCATCGACCATGGAGTCGATCTCGTCGCTGCTTAGCCCGCTTGAAGCTTCAACCTTGACCTTCTGCTCCTTCTGAGTCGCGTTGTCCTTCGCGGAAACATGGAGTATTCCGTCGGCGTCCGTGTCGAAAGTCACCTCTATCTGGGGAATCCCCCTCGCCGCCGCGGGAATCCCCGACAGAATGAACCTTGCGAGCGTCCTGTTATCGGCAGCCATCTGCCTTTCTCCCTGCAGCACGTGGATCTCAACCGAATTCTGGTTGTCCTCGGCCGTTGTGAAAACCTGGCTTTTCTTGGTGGGAATAGTCGTGTTTCTCTCGATTATGGTGGTCATCACCCCTCCGAGGGTCTCGATGCCAAGTGAAAGCGGTATCACGTCGAGGAGAAGTACGTCGGTTACGTCTCCGCCTAGCACGCCTGCCTGTATGGCGGCTCCCATGGCGACCACCTCGTCGGGGTTTATGCCCCTGCTCGGCTCCTTCGCGAAAAACTCAGTCACAACTTTCTGCACAAGCGGAATCCTGGTCGATCCGCCGACCAGTATCACTTCGGCTATCTCGCCCGGGCGAAGCCCCGCATCCCTGAGAGCCTGCTCGCAGGGCTTTAGGGTGCCTTTTACAAGATCTTCGACGAGCTGCTCGAACTTTGAGCGCGTTATCTTAAGCACCAGGTGCTTGGGACCGCTTGCATCGGCAGTTATAAACGGCAGGTTTATTTCCGTCTCGACGGTGTTTGAAAGCTCGATCTTGGCCTTCTCCGCAGCTTCCCTAAGCCTCTGCACGGCCATCTTGTCCGCCCCGAGGTCTATCCCGGAATCCTTCTTGAATTCGGAGACAATGTAATCAATGACCCTCTTGTCAAAATCGTCTCCGCCAAGGTGAGTATCGCCGTTTGTGGACTTTACCTCTATGACATTGTTTCCGACCTCAAGCACCGATACGTCGAAAGTTCCGCCCCCAAGGTCATAGACCACTATCATCCCTTCTTTTTTCTTGTCAAACCCGTAGGCAAGCGCCGCCGCGGTCGGTTCGTTTATTATGCGCTTTACGTCAAGACCGGCTATCTTTCCAGCATCTTTCGTTGCCTGACGCTGGCTGTCGTTAAAATACGCGGGAACGGTGATAACGGCTTCTTGGACTTCAGAACCCAGATAATCCTCGGCAGCCTTCTTAAGCTTCGTGAGCACGTGCGCTGAGACCTGCGGGGGAGAGTACTGTTTTTCCTCAACCTCAACCCAGGCGTCCGATTTTCCTGATTTCACCACCTTGTAGGCAAGGCTGTCAACTTCGCTCGATATCTCCTCAAACCTTCTGCCCATAAGCCTTTTGGCAGAGTAGACGGTGTTCTCGGGGTTGGCGACGGCCTGGCGCTTCGCCGGTCCACCGACCAAGACCTCGTCTCCGCCTTTTAGAAACGCGACCACTGACGGGGTGGTTCTCGTGCCTTCCTCGTTGATTATCACTTTCGGTTCGCCGCCCTCGACGATGGCGACGCATGAATTAGTCGTTCCAAGGTCTATTCCTATTATCTTAGAAGCCATTTAATTCCTCCTGGGTTTTTCTTCTTATTTACGGGTGAATTTTAAGTTTTTCGGCCATGTATCCCCTGAGTTTCCCTATGGACTCGGCCTGTATCTGCCTTACCCTCTCCTGGGAAACCCCGAGATCACGGGCTATTTCGTGGAGTTTTCTTGGAGGTTCAGTGAAATACCTCTCGTTTATCACCTTTTTCTGTCTCTCTGAAAGCATCTCGAGAGCTTCGCGCAGATTCTCCCTGGCAAGACTGTCGAACCCGAGTTTACCGAGCACCTGCTCCTGGTTATCAGACGGGTCGGGGAGCAATTCCCCGTAAGTGGCCGAGGAGTCATCCCCTGCAGGACTCTCCGAGAGAGAAAGATCTCTTTTGGAAGCGCGAACCTGCATCTCGGAGATTTCCTCTTCCTTAACGCCGAAATGGTCCGCAAGGCGGCTTATGTCGTCATCTTCCATGCTGGCGGTGGTTATCCCGAGTTTGCGCTTTGCCCCTTCTATGCTCTGGAAAAGCTTTCTCTGGGACTGCGTTGTTCCGATTTTAACGTTGCTCCAGAACTTCATTATGTGGTTCTGAATCCTTACCCTGATCCACCAGACAGCGTAGGATATGAGCCTGTAACCATTGTAGGGGTTAAATTTCTGGACGGCGCGCATGAGCCCTATCGAACCTTCCTGAACGAGGTCCATCATCGGAAAACCGTAGGATCTGTATTCAGAAGCGATTTTCATAACAAACCGGAGGTTTGACACCACAAGTTTGTTGGCTGCTTCAAGATCTTTGTTTTCGTAATATCTGACCGCAAGCGCATACTCTTCTGCTTTTGAGAGAAGCGGATGTTTTTCCATCTCCCGCATGAAAACCGAAAGAGAATCGCATGTGGCAACCGCAATCTGCATCTAGTATGTACCTCCACCGTTCAAACTAATCATCAAAAGTGGAGTGTCAAGGTTTCAGAGTAAAATAAAAATCAGGAAAAAATTAATAGAAAACGCATTAAATATTTAACCCTAAGTGGCTTGAATTAATTATTTTACAGTCTTTTCAATCCAGATATACATCCAGCAAAATATCATTGAAAAGCGTTCTGCTATCCTTGGTCGCCTTGTTCCGTCACCCAGAGTGACTGCAGAGGCACCGCGTAGAATCTCGGACCAAACCGCAAACTTCTTTCTCCGTTATAAAGCACGACTCCGCAGGAAAAACGATCGCCCACCGCAGCCCTGAGTCTGCGCAATCCCCGAAAATCCGAATCTCTCACAGTAGCCGACGCCTTGACTTCAACCCCAGCAAGAGCTGTTGCCCCGCGTTCTATAACGATATCGACTTCCGCCCCATCCTTTTCCCTATAGTGAGAGAAAATATGTGGTTCTGCGTGTCCGCTTAACTGGCGACGCAGTTCCTGCAGCACCCAGGTCTCAAGAAGATGGCCGTAAAAAAGCCTGTTCGCCGAGAGTGCGGCACCATTCATCCTCATAAGCGCGCACGCGACACCCGTATCCGTAACGTGAAGTTTCGGAGCCTTGACCAGGCGCTTTAGGTAATTGCAGTGCCACGCAGGCAGCCGTTCAAGCAGAAACATTTTTTCTAGGAGAAAAATGTAATCATGAATCGTATTGCGGCTAAGCTTAAAAGAGGAAGAAAGGCCGTTTACGTTAAGAAGCTTCGCGGTCTGAGCGGCAGCAAGGGAAAGCAGTTGCGACAGAGTCTCGGATGAACGTATTGCGGCAATGTCACGCGAATCATGCTCCACAAGCACCTCGATATATCTTCTGTACCAGTCGCCACGCCTCTCCGCGGAGCGCTGAAGGGCAACCGGGTATCCGCCGGCAGCCAGTTTGTCCATAACAACCATCTCCGACAGATTTTTTCCATCTTGCCATATATCGAACTCCGAGGAAAACAGAGCTTCCGGAAAACCTGGCGTGTTTCCCTCAATTTCGCCTTGTGAAAAAGGATGCAACCTGATTATATCCATGCGCCCGGCAAGCGAATCCGTTATCCCGCGAACATGCAGCACGCTTACGGAGCCTGTCAGTATAAAACGCCCTGGAGCGCGGTCGCGGTCAACCGCAAGCTTTATGGATGAGAATATCTCCGGCACTTTCTGTACCTCATCCAGAATTACGCGCTTGGGCAAAGTCTTTACAAATCCCGCGATATCCGCCTCGGCGGCGGCACGAACATCCTCTTCATCAAGGCTTATGTAGTGATAGCCCTCGGTTCTGCCGACCATGCGGGCAAGGGTAGTTTTTCCGCACTGGCGGGGGCCTTGAATCAACACGACCGGGGAATCCTCAATGGCCTCTCTCAATCGCGATTCAACGTGTCGCGTGCAATCTGCTTCAAGCATGACGAATCAAATATAATTATTTCTGAGACTAATTGCAATTTTATATTCCGACTGATTATCAGGTTGATATTTTTATATGATTGTTTTATTAAGTTTCTTCTTTGATAAAAGGAAGTTATATAATGACTAAGTGTTGAATTAGAAGATCGCTAATTCTCAAGTTTAACTATGACCAATTATCAGGTTAATTTGCGTTCAGTGCATATTACGGCCGAAAGTGAACACTTATTCCTGCGGAGAATGAATCGGCCAGCATCGACATCCTTGCCATCCGCGCTGTTTCAAAAAGCGGAGAGGTGTCTTGAATGAAACAGTTTTTTTTAGCCTGATTCAAAAATAATTGACACTGATCGGGTACATTTAATGGAGAAGAGCATTAAAAAATCTTTTTTGCGTTTGAATGGTAACAATTTCTTGATTTTTCTATTAGAAGTCATATAATGATACTGAACGGTAACTAAACATGACCCTCAAGATAAAGAACACCAAAGACCTGAGCAAGATCGTTAGAGACGCCCGAAAAGCTCAGAAAATGAGCCAGGATGATCTGGCAGGAATGGCCGGCACGGGTCGACGGTTCATCGTGGACCTGGAAAAAGGCAAGGAGACTGTTCAGTTCGCCAAAGCTCTGCGGGTTCTGGCTACTCTGGGGGTGGGTATCGCCGCCATAAGAAAATGGGATTGACCCGGTATGGAAGATCATCTGAAAAAAGAAATTCTGGAAGTATATCTACATGGTCGACCCATTGGCAGACTTTATTCCGACAACGCGATTCTTAGTTTTACCTATAACCCGGAGCATCTGGAGAGACAGAATCCATTGAAGCTGTCGGCATCACTTCCGCTCACCGATACCGTATTTGACCACCGGGCGACATCCACATTTTTCTCAGGACTCCTTCCTGATGGAGATGTCCGCACACGGCTGGCGAGATATCTCGGCATATCGGAAAGAAATACTTTTGCGTTGCTAAAAGAAATCGGCGGGGAATGTGCCGGCGCCGTCTCCGTTTATCCTCAGGGTGTTTCGCCTGAAAGTGCTGATAAGCCGACCTGCCGTGTACTTGATGACAAAGAAGCGGCCCAAATCCTGACCTCGCTTGACAAAAGGCCGCTTCTCGCCGGGGAGGAAAATGTCAGAATATCCGGTGCCGGCGCACAGGATAAACTGATGATCCGCCTTGTCGAAGGCAAGATCGCCATTCCAACAGGCAACACGCCTTCGACACATATTATCAAACCCGCAATCAAGGGTTTTGAAGACGCGGTACACAATGAGTTCTTCTGCATGAAGCTTGCCGACGCAGCAGGTCTCAGAGTTCCGGAAGCAGATATCTTCTGGTTAAAGAAAAAACCCTATTACCTGGTGAAACGTTATGACCGAAAAAGGGAGAAAAACGGAACCATCAGGCGGCTCCACCAGGAAGACTTTTGTCAGGCCATGAATATTCCGCCTGAAATCAAGTATGAGAACGAAGGCGGCCCTACCCTCGAACAATGCTTTGCGCTGCTCGATGAGAGAATCGCTTCAGGTTATATGTCCGGCAGGAACAGGCTGTCTCTTTTCCACGGAGTCGTCTTTAACTTTCTGATCGGCAACGGAGATGCCCACGGCAAGAATTTTTCGATCCTTTATGAAGAGGGGTCAGCGGAATCTCTTTCTCCATTTTATGACTTGATGTGCACAGTTGTCTATTCAAATTTCTACAAGGCCAAAATGGCGATGAAGCTGGGAGGGAAATACAAATTCAGAGACATAACCGCACGGCACTGGGAAAAACTGGGTGAGAGTCTCGGGTTTCGACCGGACTTCCTAAGACATCAAGTTTTAACCATGAACGACAAGGTTATCAAAGCGGCCGCGGTTTTGTCCGATGAATTAAACAAGAATCCAGAAACAGAGTCTCCCATCTACGAGAAAATTACATCTGTTATAAACTCGAACCAAGGTATATTCCGGTATTTTTCTAAACTGAACTTCAAGTAGCAGAGGAGAGGTAACCTTTTGTTTTCACTGGATAAATTGATTTTCCTGTTTTTCTCTGCTGGGGACACTACTGCAATTTCAGCTCCAGCAACTCAAACGCCCTGCTCTGCAATGGCGTAAGCTTCGTAATCATGTAGAACGGCTTTACGTCCTTTCTCTGATTCTCTTTCGCAATCATAACGCTCATGCTTATATTTCCAAGATTCCCCAGAAGACCCCGGAAGCTCTGTACCCTGTGCCCATCCTCACTACGCTTACTCCTCGCCTTTTTCTTCGCAGACTCAGAAGCCCTCTATCCGCTCTATTATGTCAGGGGCAGGTGGGTTATGTTGGCGAGGTTTTGCTTGATAATTTTCTTTCCTTCTCTTCTGTCTTGGCGTATGAGGACAGTGGGTCTTGATTTGCGGTTGGGTATGCGCGCTATGTACATGGGGACAACAATAAATTCAGAGCTATGCCCGAAAATCATTTGCTGACAGTAGATTACGATACAAAATCGACTTGTTTAAGGTGGAAGTTCAGATTAACCCGTCAAAGGGATGTTTTCTTCATCCCGAGGAAGACCACGCCATCACTTTACGCAAAGTCCATCTATCGGCATTTGGAAAAGTACAGATAGACAGACCCCTGTGCTTGCAGGACTCAGGACGACAATAAACTTAGGGTTTTGCTCTCGTCCTATGGCTTTTCATGAACCCGTTTTGTTATTGTGTTTTATCGATTGTGCCTGACTGTTGTTCAATTTTCCTGAATCGGCAAAATTCTGTTCCAACCAACTCCGTAAGGCAACCGGATTGGCATATCCGTTCTTTCTCAGCAATTCAATGATATCCGCCCCGGCAACAATAATGACAGGATGCTGATCCTCTCTGATTTCTCGATAAGCCTGAGTATTGACGTAGCTTGTTGTAACCAGAATACCGAACTGGCGGTGACGGAGGCGGGAAATAAGACGGGACATGTCTTTAACCCCGACCCCGTTGTTGGTGCTGTAACATTTAGCTTCCAGTGCGAAATCGACAAGAATTCCCGCGACACCGCTGCCAATCCGGAACTGACCGACGGCATCCCGTCCGCCATCTCGGGATGGTCGGGTAAGATCTATGGTTGCTATATCAGGCAAGAGCAACCTTGCGAGGGCCGCAGCGCATCGCTCAAACCCGGGATAATCTGAAGCAAAGTAGCGACGAAAATACTCCAGGATGTTTTTGTCGCCGGAGGTTTGCGGAAGTTGTTCGGCCTTTGTTCTATATTTAAGGGAACGCATAGCCAGAAGCGGATGTATTTGGCCCGTTTCAACCCAATTGATCCAGTGCGGCGGAGCATTTGGAGAATGTGGATTCCCGTTAATGACATCAGTTATCCACTCCCGCTTCAACACAGATGTTTTGAGCACGGAGAAACGCGCGCGGTAGTTCTCAAAGCGCTTGCCTTCTTTGGAGATCCTCCAAACTGCCACCAGATCCTCGGAAACACGGAGATCCGAGGTTCCGGGAACGGCCAAACCGAGGAATATTACATCCCTCCATTCTCCTGTATTTGCGAAAACCAGAACCGGTGGCACCTGACGCCGACCTTCAACACCAGAATGCGCAAGATTAAAAATCCGTTTCAGGAGTTCATTACCTCTTCTGGGAGTTTCATGTAACAGGCGTCCGGGGTTTTTGTTGTCGCCGTAGTATGTATAGACCCCGGTTTCGAGATCCAGTATGTCCGGCCAGTCAGGATTTTTGAGTGTTGATGTCAGAACGACAAGTTCAAGCGCGTCAAGCGAACCGCGATATCGGAAACCGCCACTGTTGCTGACCTTGAGCAAATGGGGCAATGGATCGTCTGCGGCATTCCCTTTCCGTTTCCCTTGGTATATTGCGTCGACTTGGAGGTCGGCGTCGCGAATTTCTGAAAATGGTATGATATGCATATGTCAATCTCTCGAACACTGATCAAACCCAAAGTCTCGGGTTCGTCAGGCGGATGAATATCCGCTCATTTCCTGTCAATTATTGAACAATACCATGAAAAGCCTGCCTGCGATACTCATAAATACACGCGATTAAATAAAGTCATTTGGACAGATTCTCGAATGTAAAGCCGAAGAACAAAGTACGATGAACAGGCCGAAACGTCACCATTATGTTCCAGAGATGTTACTGCGCAATTTCACGAACAAAAACGGACGGCTGCATTTCTTTCGTAAATCTTCCGAAGAAAAACGCATCCTAGAGACCGAACCACGCAATTTCTGCGTGGAGTGCGAGTTATATACGTTTTACGACCCGGCCGACGCCGCAGCCGTTTCACTTGAAGAGTATCTATCCCAGCTTGAGGGAGAAGCCGCTCCGATAATCAGGAAAATAACAGAGAAAGCCCGGGCCGGAGAACCTCCTGGATTGACTTCTTCCGAGAAAGAAATATGGGACCGTTTTCTTATTTGTCAGTGGGCACGTACCCCGGATATGATCGACCAGGTCTTAAGTCGTGGAAAGAAAAAGACTAAAGAAGAATTAACCACGCTTAAGGAAGAAATAGGGAAAGAACACCTGTTTTACGACCTGATTAATCCACCTCCATACCGGTTGAAAATTCTCGGGAATAAGGGTCTTCTCGTCGCAGTCATACACAATTCGAAAAAAAATTTTGTGATCGGAAGCTCTCCTATTGCGAGATTCGGCCACGGAATTCCTCTTACCGATCCGACAGTTAAGTTTTGGCTTCCGGTTGCACGAGATGTGGCCGTAACACCTTACTTTGCCCGTGGCCATGAGGAACTCAGAGAAGCACAAGATGCGGCCGTTAGGAAGATAAACGAAGAAATTTTCAGAAAGAGTTCGGCAATTGGCGGATACTCATACAATTCAATCGCTTCGCTTGCCGGACTCCCTCTCCAAAGCGAATAACCGTTATCCGCGACAACTTTTCTCCCATGGAAGATCCACATACAGCGTCCCCCATCCGGATCTCCTTCAGTTACCATGGGTATACACCTGAAAAACATGTCGTTAGACGGTAAAATTTCGCGTCTGGTAATATCGCCTTCTAAAGGAGGAGTTTATTAATATCCAAACTCAAGACGAAACAAATACTAGTATAGTTTACCTCCACCGATCAAAAGTGGAGTGTCAAGGTTTCAGAGTAAAATAAAAGCCAAGAGAGAATCAATAGAAAACGCATTAAATATTTGATCCTAAATAGCTTGAATTAATGATTTTAGAATCCTTTGAATCCAGATATACATCCAGAAAATATCATTGAAGAACGTTCTGTATCCCTGGTCACCTTATTCTGTCACCCAGAGTGACTGCAGAGGCACCGCGTAGAGTCTCGGACCAAACCGCAAACTTCTTTCTCCGTTATAAAGCACGACTCCGCAGGAAAAACGATCGCCCACCGCAGCCCTGAGTCTGCGCAATCCTCGAAAATCCGAATCTCTCACAGTAGCCGACGCCTTGACTTCAACCCCCGCAAGAGCTGTTGACCCACGTTCTATAACGATATCGACTTCCGCCCCGTCTTTTTCCCTGTATTGAGAGAAGATATGCGACTCTGGATGTCCGCTTAACTGGCGACGCAGTTCCTGAAGTACTCAGGTTTCAAGAAGGTGTCCGTAAAAAGGCCTGTTTGCTGAGAGTGCGGCGCCATTCATCCTCATAAGCGCACATGCGACGCCCGTATCCGTAACGTGAAGTTTCGGAGCCTTGACCAGGCGCTTGAGGTGATTGCAGTGCCACGCAGGCAGCCGTTCAAGCAGAAACATTTTTTCCAGGAGAAAAAGGTAATCATGAATCGTATTGCGGCTAAGCTTAAAAGAGGAAGAAAGGCCGTTTACGTTAAGAAGCTTCGCGGTCTGAGCGGCAGCAAGGGAAAGCAACTGTGACAGAGTCTCGGATGAACCTTTGACAAGTGCAGGAAGTCCTCGCATCATGACTGGGGTGAGGAATTACCTTCTGTTTATAAACCACCACTTGAACTTAAATAGCCTACTGGGGATCGGTGCCAGCTACTCGCAGCTTGGACATGAACTCCCGCTGACCGAATAGCACAACGCCCCTTCTGCATCTTGATAGAGCTACATAGATGGCATGGTAGGCGAAATTCGCTTTGCCGTGGTCCTTCTCCACTAGCAACTCAGGGGCTATAACCAAGCAGTAGTCGTATTCTTTGCCCTTGACGAGCCTAGGCGTAAGCAACCCACGATCCGTCTGTGGGTCATAGCCCAAGGCCATGAGGACTTCTCCATGCCGAGTTCTGTCGTTCTTAGTGCCACAGAAGACAATAGCAATATCCCGATATCCTTCTCTGCGCAGGCGTTCGGCATCGAATGCAGCGCGAGAGACACCGTCTGAAAGTTTTTCGTAGCTTTCCAAGCGCACAAAGTGAGAGGTGAATCCGAAGGACATCTTGCGACACTTCTTCCTGATCTCGGTAACGATTTGGGCCTCGTCTGAATCCTGAACGCGATCAAGGAGTTTGAGGGCTACCATACCCGCTTCTCGAGGGGTCCGGTAGGAGTACGTGAGGTACTGGATATCCGCCCGCCGTAGAGTGCTCAGGAGTGTACCGTCTGCGGTATTGTCGGCAAAGATGTTCTGGTTTGGGTCCATTGCAATAGTGAGATGTGTGCCGATCGATGGCCGACGTCCGAGGATATAGCCCTTGGTCGTTCGATGCAAGTCCTGTGCCTCATCAATCAAGAGGGCCGATACCTGTTTTCCAAGATGCCACGGGCGACTTCCCTTTCCAGGGCTGCGAATGTCCGATGCTCTTGGCTTGCCTCTTCTTCCTACAGTCACCATATCTGTGATGTGTAGGGAACTCGGGACTTTTCCCCTCAGAGAATTGACCATGTCAATCATCAACTCTGTGGCAGTCGGGGAATGACCGACGAGTACAACGCATTCATTGCTAGGATCGGTCAGTTGGTCGGTGAGGCGACATGCCCGGTGAACTAGTACAACCGTCTTGCCCGTTCCAGGTCCTCCGGCAACGACGAGGTCCCGATCTATTTCGGCTTCTACGACCCCACGCTGGCTTGGATGTAGAAAGATGCGCCAACTGGCGTCAGGCAGTCCTATGGCCTGCCTGAGCGCATCGTCAGAAGGAACAACCCAGATGTTCGACGGTGTGCCTATTGGCAGTTGGGGCTTAGCTCTGGAGACAGCATCCAGGACAAATTCCTGCCATTCGGGAGCGAGCAATTCCAGTCGTTCAAGCAATTCACTTTCATCGTTCGCCTGCACTAGGAGAGCGACTAGAGTAGCTGGACAACCCACTGTTTCAAGTGCTTTACGCGTGTTGAAGCCAAATGTTTCAAGTTCAACACCCTCCGCATCGTCAGTATCAGGGACATGGTGTGTGGCCTGATGGGTGACACCAATTGCCGCAGCACAGGCCAGACCGACGCTATTCTTCTTAGCCCACTTGTAGGCGGCGTCATGGTGATCAACGTGGACAAGAACATAGTTGGCATCATGAGTATGAGCCGCAAGTATCCGCAGATCCATATTCACAGACAGACTCAAAATGTCTGAACAAGAGCCAGAGAGCCGATGAGGTCGCATCCCCGGCGTCGGTCCAGCCTCCAACAAGCGCTGAATCGTACGCTCAACTTGACCGCGTTCGGTTTTCTGAAGGCGGCCAAAAGCCACCATGAACGACAGTTGGATTGCTATATTCATCTTAGTAGTCAAAAAACACAAGCGAGGTTTTCACTTTGGCAACCTCTTTGCCACTTTTTTCGTTTACCAGCACGTAGATGAGTTTGAAAAAATGATCGCCGTACTCACGCCGCCTACGCTTATTTTATTCTGGACATTTCTGCAGACCCCCACCCCACCCTGAATATATCAGTATTTCCGCCGCTAGAAAAGTTCAACGGGCAAAGGAAAATACGATTTACGGGGCGTTGGATAAACATTCTTCCCATGTGTCGAAGGATGCTATGAGATATCCTGGAACTAGGACGGGGAGATTTATATACGTGCATGGATATGGCTTAATCTTGTGGACTGTGTTAAAGATAATAAAGATGTTTCCCGACGACGCAACGACTAAACATGCAAGGGCAGTTCGAGGACAGGAGTAAGTTGTTTAAGGTGCGTTGCATATTTCCTTACAATCTGATCATATAGATCCGAAATATCTTTTACCTGCACAGTGACAACCAGCGCATAAGCAAGTTTCTCATCGGGAGTGAAATTGCGGCTTTCATAGCGTGAGTTGTAGTGGATATCGAAGCATGGGTTTCTCAGAGAACTTCCTTTCTTGCGTTTCGATGCATGAAGACAGTTTTCCCATTTCCAAGTATCACGCCTTAGCACATCCTCAGTCGCACCGACTTTATTTAACCCGAAAAAACTTTCAGTCGTTGGGTGAACTTGTTTAGGGGAGGAAAACTTGCCATCATGTGGACGAAATCTCACTTCCAATCCGGCTCTCGTGTAATTACTGGGATGATGGGGGTCAATCTGGGATTTGTAGCAGATCGTTGCCTTAATAGAAACCATTCCGGAAATCTCACCATATGGAACCGGGATAGAAGCACGGATATACTTGGCAGGAGAAATCTCGCCCTGATACACTACTCTGACCGTATTGTCACCGCAAATTACAATGTCTTCCAGACTTTGTGCAGCGCGGCCCCATCCGATTTCTTCGAGGTCTTGCTCGTTTCCTTCAGCTGTATGAATCAAGAGCGCACGAACAGCAAGAAGATTAAGGCTTCTTCCAAAGAGTGTGCGAATTCCAATTCCCTGGCGCATAACACTCGGTGTGGCGAAAGATGTTCCAGCTGTCGCCTTCAAGGTCGGCCTAGTATCCTCTGCCAAGACAACAAATGGTAAATTAACGACACCCCCAAAATCTACGAGGTCGGGTTTGACGCGTCCAGGGCTCCGACCTGGACCAACTGAACTATAAGGTGCCCGCTTCCAATCACTGCCTTGTGAGTCACATGCTCCGATTCCTAGTGCATTGACACAATCTGCTGGCACTTGAATCCGGTTCAGACCTAACATTGAATCACCTTCGCCGTCATTTCCAACAGCAATAGTGGCAAGTGTGGAGGTACGCGAAAGCCGGTCATCAAGAACAGCAGTCCAGACATGTACATCATCATCTTCAATCGGAAGTTGTGGTCCTATGCTCAGGTTAATAAAATCAAATTCCTTGGTCGATAAAACGTCCTCAATGCGTTCAAGAATCTCAAAAAGCTCGTGGGGGTTTTGACCGGGAGCATTATCCAAAACGCGATAGTGGTTAATGTAGCTATAAGGTTGTGGAATCTGTTCACTCGGATTAATATGGCCGAACAGGGCTGCAGATGTAACGGCTACACCGTGCGACAGAAACTGATTTGTATTGGGGCCTACACCCGGCAACTCATGAACCCTTACCCAGTTATTTAGTGGATGTCCCTCCGGTATGCCACCATCAAAAATAGCAACCTGGATATCGTTTGATGCGGGAGGTTTATCCGGAAGCTCGGGAACATTGGCCGGCATATCGGATGAGCGAATCGCTGGCTTCAGAACGCGCAACTCCGGCATTCGTCGAAGAGCACGCACCATTGAGAAAACAGCGATTTCATCCGCTCTTTCAGCTGGTGCATCAACTTCTAGAAAACAGAGTCCTTTAGCAAAAAAACGATGTCCAAATGCTACTTTCAAATCAAGTTTTTCTAAATAAATTTCGAAATCTTGCAATAAATACAGCAGTGGGCCTTTTTTTTAGACAGCTTTTTCCGTTTTTTAAGTGTATTCCAACCAACGCAGAAAAACTTCCAGGAGTCTGAAACGGAAGGAGGGCGTAGCCCGACTGGAGTTTCAGACTCCTGGATGAATAATCTCTTTGTTCTATCTCTCTCATCACTTCAAGCCACCTTTTCCCCCGCCACCTCAAGACCATAGTAAACCTGATCCGGAGTTTTCATATCAAGCCCTTGATGTGGCCTCCTCTCATTGTAAAATCCTATCCACTCCCCTATACCTGCCTTCGCCGAGGCTACTGATTCATACGCCACCAGATACACTTCCTCGTACTTAAGACTCCTCCACAGCCTCTCTACAAAAACATTGTCCCGCCAACTCCCCTTGCCGTCCATGCTTATCTCAATCCCCCTGCCCAGAAGCACCCCAGTGAAATCATCGCTTGTGAACTGGCTCCCCTGATCCGTATTGAATATCTCCGGCGCCTCGTACACGGAAAGCGCTTCCTCCAAAGCCTCCACGCAGAACTCCGTATCCAGTGTGTTCGATACCCTCCAGCTCAACACCTTCCGCGAGTACCAGTCCATTACCGCTACCAGATACACAAAACCCCTGCTCATCGCTATATACGTGATGTCTGTAGCCCATACCTGCCCAGGACGCTCTATCTTCTTCCCGCGCAGTAAATACGGGTATATCCTGTGCTCCCCACCCCCTCTCTTCGTAGTCTCGGGACCAGGTGCCAACCCTCGTATCCCCATAATCCCCATGAGCCTCCGCACCCGCTTGCGGCTACACTCCACACCCTCCATCTTCGCAAGCGCATACACCATCCTCCGAGAACCCTTGAACGGATACTTCATGTGGATCCTGTCTATCTTCTTCATGATCTCTTCGTCCTCAGGGGATATACCCACAGACTCGTAGTAGAGACTTGAACGGTTTATGTCCAGCAACTCGCATTGCCTCACCATCGAAAGCGACTGGCCACGCACTACAAATTCCTTGCGCTGCGCCCGACCTAACGACCGAGCGCTTTGGATAAAAAATCGTTCTCCAAGGTCAGCTGACCTACCTTGGCTTCAAGGTCTTTTATGTACTTCTCCCCAGCCGCCTTCTTGTCCGCTCCACCGCCGAATACCTTGCCCGCATTCCCAAGCAACTGCTTCTTCCACGTGCTTATCTGATTGGGGTGAATACTGAACTGCTGGGCAAGCTCCGCTACCGTCTTCTCTCCTCTTACCGCTGACAACGCTACCTTCGCCTTGAATTCCGGTGAATGATTACGCCTTTTAATGCTCATCGTGTACCTCCTGTATATTTATTAAAATACCAAAGAAATACACTTAAGACGCTGTCTAAATTTTGGGGTCCACTTCTTACGTTCGCACCTCAATCTCGCTGGCGTGAAGAACAATTTCCATCGGCAGAATACCAGCATCGGGTAAATTTCCTTTAATCTTTTCCTTAGGAATAGGAAGCGAAACCGTCTCAATAGAGATTAGATCTCGTGACTTGGGTTGAGATGGGTCCCAATCTGGCAGATTCTCTCCCCAAGACCGGATGCTGGCCCTTGTGCCGCGAGCAAATAACTCTGTGGTAACTGTTTCGACACTTTCCCGCCCCCTAGACCGTTTCTCAGGAGTGATTTTCTTCGGGCGACTGCCTACAACCTCAAGTCCCACATCCTGTAAGAGAGTTTTGGGAAAATAGGACTTTGCAATATACTCGGGGTTGAGAATCAGAGAGACTACAGCTTGATCCTTAGGACAGGCATCTCTAGGTAAGTTGTCAATCTCCAAAGCTGTTTGAGAAACCATTGTCGAGAGTCGATCCAGAGCCTCATCGAATGTGTAAGGAGCTTCTTTAGGGGTACCTCCAGATGAGACTGAAATATCTTCGGTTAATCGCTCTCCATTACCAAGTAGGAAATTTCTTTTAGCCATTTTTACCTGCTAATCCTTTCTTGCTCTCTGGGAACCTTCATCCACTGCCTGATTGTATCTCGTGCAATTCCAGTAATCTCATGAGCTCTGCGCTGAGAGAACAGTCCGGTACTGACTAACTCAACCGCCAATTTAATTCGGTTGTGTTTTGACAGCCCCTCGACATTCACCAGTTCCGCCAGGTAGAAACCTAAGTCTTTTCCGTTAAGTGCAGCAGCGCGGCGCGCCAGATTTATTTCCCGTTCGATATCGCTGAATGAACATCCCAACAGCACAAGTGAAAGAACTTCCGTCCATTCTTTGGCTTCAGATGCCGTATCTCTGAGAAGCCCTGATATGAAGGCCTGAATTCCTTCCCTTTCAGGAAGCGGAAAATCAACTTGCTGCTCAAATCGACGCCAAACCGCCGGATCCAGAAGTTCCGAGTGATTTGTTGCCGCGACTAGAAGGCCCGAAGACGGCCAGTCATCAAGTTCTTGCAAAAGCACGGTAACTAACCGCTTGAGCTCTCCAATTTCACCAAAATCGTCTCTTCGCTTAGCAACGGCATCAAGCTCATCTAACAACAGAACACATTCGACCGACTTAGCGTAGTCTAGAACATGGCGGAGATTTGAACCTGTCCTCCCAAGGTAGCTGCTCATAACCGCCGACAAGTCTAGCAGAAGGAGAGGACGTTCCGTCTCACGTGCAATCCATCTAGCCGCGAGAGTTTTCCCCACACCAGGTGGGCCCGTAAAGAGTGCTGTTCTCGTCGGATCAAGTCCTGCCTTAAGAAGTGCAGGAAGTTTTTTACGCTCCTGCACCAAACGCTCCAGGGCAGTTTGAACCTGATCTGTATAGACAGGTTCATGCTCCAAAACCGGTTTCTCCTCTAATCTAAGCAATTGGAAACGCGACTCCACATCGACCGGTACAGCAATCTCCCCTGCGTCTCTAAGGGGGGAAGACTTAGTCGGGTTCTTACGCAAAAGCTCGATCAAAGCCTTTGAAATATCAGGATCTGTATCCTGATTTTTTGCAACACGATATAGAAAGGCCTGAACATCTTGCGCCCTTTCAGAAAGCGCTACCCTAGCCAAATGGAGAAAATTCTCACCGAGCATTTTGCTGCTTTTCATTTTATCTTCCATTCTTATATGCAATTATAATAGGGAATTATAGATGCTGTGGAAGAAAATGCAATGGTAATTGCAAATTTTCTTCCACTTGTGTCTGAGTAACCCAATCCATCTTCAAAAAGCTTTGAGATTACTAATTTGATATAGAATCAGGGCATTCTTTGTCTACTGCGGATATGGTTTTTACACAAAGGACTTCGGTAGTCCTTTCCGCAACAGAAAATGTACGGCAGGCCGTGTATAGTTTATGGAAATCAGCCGATTTTAGTGGACTCAACTACTTTGGATGCGGCTTCCTTCATGTCGGCTCCGGTCTGGATATCAAGACCCGAGTTAGAAAGGATTTCCCTTCCGGCTTCAACGTTGGTTCCTTCAAGTCTGACCACTAAAGGAACGTTTATTCCGACCTCTCCCGCGGCCTCAACGATGCCATCGGCGATGGTGTCGCATTTCATGATGCCGCCGAAGATATTGACGAATATGGCCTTCACGTTCGGATCGCTCAGGATCATCTTAAACGCCTTCGTGACCTGCTCCGTGGTGGCCCCGCCGCCGACGTCAAGGAAATTCGCAGGTTCTCCGCCGTGGTGCTTGATAATGTCCATGGTAGCCATGGCAAGCCCCGCGCCGTTAACAAGACACCCTATGTTTCCGTCAAGCTTAACGAAGCTTATGCCGGCGTCGCTTGCCTCAAGTTCAAGCGGGTCCTCTTCGCTTCTGTCCCTAAGCCCTGCAATGTCGCGGTGGCGGAAAAGCGCGTTATCATCGAAGTTGATCTTCGCGTCAAGTGCCACTATGTTTCCATCTGAGGTAAGAACAAGCGGGTTTATCTCCGCAAGGGAGCAGTCCTTTTCAATGAATACCCGGTAAAGGGATGAAATAAATGATACGGCCTGCCTCACGGCGCCACCCTCAAGACCCATAAAATAAGCGATTTTCCGGCACTGATAGGGCTGAATGCCAAGCGAGATATCAACGTGCTCCTTGATTATCTTCTCGGGAGACTTGGCCGCCACTTCCTCGATCTCAACCCCGCCCTCGGGGCTTCCCATAACGACCACTTTTTCCCGCGAGCGGTCAATCACCATGCCGAGATAGAACTCCTTTTCTATACTGGAAGCTTCCTCGATAAGAACGCTTCCCACTGTCTTGCCCTCGGGGCCCGTCTGGTGGGTAACGAGGTTCATGCCGATTATCTCATCTGCGGCAACCATAGCGTCGTGGGAATTGTCAACTACCTTTATTCCACCTCCTTTGCCCCGGCCGCCTGCATGAATCTGGGCTTTTACCACGTATTTCGCGGAGTTAAGGGTATCTAGCACCTCAGACACCTCATCCGCGCTGAAAACAACCTGTCCCCCGGGAACCCTGACCCCTGAATCAGAGAGAAGCTTTTTGGCCTGGTATTCGTGTACGTTCAATCTGGAACCCTCTCTATTTCCCCTTGATCTTCCTTAAAAGCCAGGAAAGCGGATCATAGTACTTGTCAACCACCCTTTCCTTAAGCGGAATAATTCCGTTATCAGTTATGTGTATGTCCTCTGGGCATACTTCCGTGCAGCATTTGGTGATGTTGCAGAATCCGACTCCTGCTTCCTCGCGCGCGAACTCCCTTCTGTCAAGGACATCGAGGGGATGCATTTCCCGCTCGGCGATCTTTATCATGAACCTCGGCCCCGCAAAGGCGTCTTTTCTGTTGTGGTCGCGAAGTATGTGGCAGACGTTCTGGCACATGAAGCACTCTATGCATTTTCTGAATTCCTGCCCTCTCTCAACGTCCTCCTGGTACATGATCCATTCTGTATCCTCGGCAGGGGTAAACGGAGGAATCTTCTTGCTTACTTCGTAGTTCCACGAAACGTCGGTCACGAGGTCCTTTATCACGGGAAACGCCTTGATCGGGTAAACGGTGATAGTTTCGCCCTCGGCAAAAGTGTCCATGCGGGTCTTGCAGGCAAGACTCGGTTTTCCGTTTATCTCGGTGCTGCAAGAGCCGCATTTGGCCGCCTTGCAGTTCCATCTTATTGCCAGGTCGCCGTCGTAGTTTGCCTGTATGTAGAAAAGCGCGTCGAGGACCACCATCCCCTCATCTACCGGGACCTCGTACTCCTTTTCCTCTCCACCCTGCGCGTCACCGCGAAAAACTCTTAGCTTGGCTACCGACATCACTTATCCTCCGTAAACAGTTTCGAAAGCTCCTCGGGCATCTCCACAATTGGCCTTGTTGCGACATCCATCGCCCCGTCCTTAAAAGAGACAATGGAATTAAGCTTGCCCAGTACCTCGTCGTCGCTCTCAGGGTAATCGACCCGGCTGTGAGCTCCCCTGCTCTCCTTTCTCGCAAGCGCGCATCTAGCAAGCGCCTCTGAGACGATCAGCATGGACTTAAGGTCCCTGCAGAGATGCCAGCCCGGGTTAAACATCACCGAACCTTCTATCTTGAGCGTCTTTGCCCTCTGCTTGAGTACCTCTATTTTGTCTATGCCCTCTTGTATGTTCTCCTCGGTACGGAACACTCCTATGTAGAGCTGCATCACGTCCTGGAGATCCTGATGAATCGTATAGGGGTTCTCTCCATGGGTATTGTTAAAAGGCTCTCTAAGCTCGTTTGCGAATCCTTCCACAAGATCTGCGGGTATGGATGAGTGGGATTTCCCGCTTGCGTAAGCCGCTGCTCCCTCTCCCGCTCTTTTTCCGAAAACGAGAAGATCGGAGAGAGAGTTTCCGCCTAGACGGTTGGCCCCGTGCATTCCTCCGGCAACCTCGCCCGCGGCGAAAAGTCCCGGAACGGTACTAGAACAGGTCTCTCCGTCAACCTTGACTCCACCCATCACGTAATGGGTGGTCGGGAATACTTCCATCGGACCTTTTGTTATGTCTATATCGGCAAACTCCATAAACTGGTGGTACATGCTCGGAAGCTTTCGCTTTACGTAATCGGCTCCCCTGTGCGAGACGTCGAGAAACGCTCCGCCGTGGGGAGAACCGCGTCCCTGCTCAACTTCTGTGTATATGGATCTTGCGACCACGTCGCGGGTTGAGAGCTCCATGCGCTCGGGATCGTATTTCTCCATGAAACGCTCGCCCTCGCTGTTTGTGAGTATGCCTCCCTCTCCGCGCACCGCCTCCGTAACAAGGATTCCTCTCACGCTCGGGGGCCAGACCATCCCCGTGGGGTGGAACTGTATGAATTCCATGTCTATAAGCTCAGCTCCTGCCTCATACGCCATAGAGTGGCCGTCGCCCGTGTACTCCCAGGAATTGGAAGTGTACTTGTATGCCTTGCCTACCCCGCCTGTCGCGAGAACTATGGCATTCGCCTTGAAAAGAACGAACTTTCCGCTTTCTCTCCAGTAGCCGAAAGCTCCCACTACCCTGTCTCCGTCCTTTACGAGATGGGTTATGGTGCATTCCATGTAGACGTCTATGCCTGAATGTATCCCCTTTTCCTGGAGGGTCCTTATCATCTCAAGACCGGTACGGTCGCCCACGTGTGCAAGCCTCTTCCAGGTGTGACCGCCGAATGCCCTCTGGTTTATCCTTCCCTCTTTCGTTCTGTCAAAAAGAGCTCCCCAGTATTCAAGCTCGTTTACCCTCTCGGGAGCTTCCTTGGCGTGGTAAAGGGCCATCTGCCAGTTGTTAAGCATCTTCCCGCCCTTCATGGTGTCCTTGAAGTGGGTTTCCCAGTTGTCTTTCGTGTCAACGTTTGCCAAGGCAGCCGCGACGCCGCCCTCCGCCATTACGGTGTGGGCCTTGCCGAGCAGGGATTTGCATATGAGTGCGGTCGAGGCGCCCTTTGCTGAAGATTCGATGGCGGCCCGAAGACCTGCCCCGCCGGCGCCGATGATTATAACGTCATGTGTGTGTGTTTCGTATTTTTCCACGTCTATATCAACCTCAGGTCAGTAATTGTTCCGTTTGCAACCAAGAACACGTAAAGGTCAGTTAAAGCTACAAAAACCAGGCTTGTCCACGCCCATTTCATATGTACTTCGTTCTGGACGCTTATGGCACCCCAAAGACGAAAGCGGGTCGGACATCTGGAGAACACGTCAAGATTCCCTCCCATCAGGTGGCGAAACGAGTGACAGGAAAACGAATACATGGTAAGCAGAAACGCATTTGCGGTAAGAACCAGGGTCCCGACGCCCACTCCGAACCCGTCATGGAAGAAAAAGGCTTCGTAGGAGTCAATCCACAAAAACAGCAGAATGACAATAGAGGCGTATAGAAAAAACCTGTGGATGTTCTGCAGGATGAACGGAAAACTCGATTCACCCTTGTAGGAGCCCCTTTTGCCAACCGGTTTTACCGCGCAGCCGGGAGGCGAGAAGAAATACGCCCTGTAGTATGCTTTTCTGTAGTAATAGCAGGTCGCTCGGAATCCAAGCGGCGCCCAGAGAATAAGTATTGCCGGGGAAAAGTGCCACCAGTCAAGGAGTAGAAGCGGGGAATAAAAAGGCGAGAGGTAGGGCTCGGTGTAGTAAAACTGGTTCGAAAGAGCCCTCCACGTGGAGTAGATTCCAAAAGCCCCAAGCACCACCCCGGTTACAAGAGGCTCTACCCACCACATATCCTTTCTCATAGTGAGCGCTTTGCTCGCCGTACCATTAGCCATATTGTAGAAACCTCCAAAAAATATTTCCGGAGCAACCGTCTGAGATTATAAACGGCGCCGGGGGGCGGAATGTAAACGGAACCCTAAAGGATTCCCATTCCGTCAATTACTTCGCAAAGCTCTTTCACCTTGCCCGCAGAGACATGCAGAGCCTCCATCTCCTCGTCGGAAATCTCAACTCCTATTATCTCCTCAACCCCTTCTGCGCCTAGCCTTACGGGAAGACCCACAAACGTATCCTCTATTCCGTAATGTCCGTCCGCGTACACGCAACAGGGAAGTACCTTCTTCTTATCCTTTATGATTGCCTCGGCCATTTCCACCGCGGCTACCGCTGGGGCGTAAAAGGCGCTTCCGGTCTTAAGAAGCGCTACTATTTCCGCTCCTCCCTTCCTGGTGCGGTCGACCATCGCTTCAAGCCTCTCGGCGGGGACAAGCTGCGCTATGGGAACACCCGCAATCGTGGTGTTGCTTAGAAGCGGAACCATCGTGTCTCCGTGTCCGCCGAGAACCGAGGCGTTTATGTTCTCAACCGATACCCCAAGCTCCATAGCGATAAACGCGCGGAATCGCGCGGAATCAAGCACCCCGGCCATCCCCATCACCTTGTTGCCTGAAAAACCGCTTACCCTGTGCGCCACGTAAACCATGGCGTCAAGCGGATTGGTTACCAGAATGAGTATCGCGTCAGGGGAATTGGCAACCACCTGCTCCGTAACGCTCTTTACAACCTTGGTGTTTGTCGAGATAAGATCATCACGGCTCATCCCTGGCTTTCTCGGAATACCAGAGGTGATTATCACCACGTCTGAGTTCGCCGTGTCTTCGTAGTTGGTTGAACCGACGAGATTTACGTCGGATCCTGTGATCGGACACATCTGGGCAAGGTCAAGCGCCTTTCCCTCGGGAATTCCCTCCACTATGTCGATCAATGCCACGTCGGCAAGTTCAAGCTGTGCAATCCGAAACGCCGCCGACGCGCCGACGTTTCCCGCACCTATCACAGAAATTTTCGCTCTGCCGTTCTTCAAGATTCCACTCCTTACTGAAAAGATTTGCTGTGCCGCGCGCCCCTAGTCCATTACCTTGTTCATGTTCATTACGATGGCCTCTCCGTACTCAGAACACTTAAGAAGGGTTGCCCCATCCATCTGTCTCTCGAGGTCATAGGTAACCGTCTTCTGCTGAACTGTCTCCTCCATCGCCCTGAAAACAAGCTCCGCCGCCTCGTGCCATCCAAGATACTGGAACATCATGACTCCGGAGAGTATCACGGAACCCGGGTTCACCTTATCCTGTCCCGAGTACTTGGGAGCGGTCCCGTGGGTGGCTTCGAAAACCGCAAGGTAATCGCCTATGTTGCCGCCCGGAGCGACTCCGAGACCCCCAACCTGCGCGGCGCAGGCATCAGACATGTAGTCGCCGTTTAGGTTGGGCATGGCCATCACGTCGTATTCGCCCGGTCTCGTGAGAACCTGCTGGAACATGCTGTCGGCTATACGGTCCTTTATGACGATCTTGCCCTCGGGCTGCTTGCCGCCGTAATCGTCCCAGAGCTCATCCTCGGTTATGGTGATCTCCGGGAACTCCTCTTTTGCAAGCTCGTAGCCCCATTCGCGGAAGGCCCCCTCGGTGAATTTCATTATGTTGCCCTTGTGAACAAGGGTGACGCTCTTTCTTTTATACTCCATTGCGTATTCGATCGCCTTTCTAACGAGCCTTTTGGTTCCGAAAGGACTTATGGGCTTTATTCCTATTCCGCTGAGCTCGCGGATGTTCACCCCGTAATTCTCGACGAGATACTCCCTCACGGCAGTCGCTTCTTCGGTGCCGCTCTCCCACTCGATTCCCGCGTACACGTCTTCGGTGTTCTCCCTGAATATAACGACGTCAAGCTTGCCGGGAACCAGAAGAGGGTTAGGGGTTCCCTTTATCCATCTTACGGGCCTTACGCAGGCGTATAGATCAAGTATCTGGCGAAGCGCAACGTTAAGGCTCCTTATTCCTCCTCCAACCGGAGTGGTAAGCGGGCCCTTGATGGCAACTATATATTCCTTTATCGTTTCGGTGGTTTCCTCGGGAAGCCATTCGCCGGTTTTATCATACGCCTTCTCTCCGGCCAGAACCTCGAGCCAGGATATTTTCTTTTTCCCTTCGTAAGCCTTCTCGACCGCGGCGTCGAACACTATCTGGGACGCGTGCCAGATATCGGGACCTATCCCATCGCCTTCTATGAAGGGAATTATCGGGTTGTCGGGAATTACAAGCTTTCTGTTTCCCTCGTCAATTTGTATTTTTTCTCCGCTTGGGACTGTCATTGAACACCTCTCCTTTTTAGCTAAACGAAAATTTAAATCTTACAATATAATGAAAAAAAACACCCTTTTCAAATCGGTCTCCCCACCTACCCCGATATCATCTGACGCAGGACGGTCTGAAGTATCCCGCCGTTGCGGTAATATTCGACTTCAACCGGCGTATCAAGCCTGCATGTGGCGTGAAATTCTCTTTGCTGCCCGTCCGTATCCGTTACTGTCACGGTCATCCGCTTGCCCGGGTAAAGGTCCTCCGATATCCCGCTTACACCGAAGGTCTCAAAGCCCGTTATGCCGAGAGATTCCGCACTCTCCCCCTCTTCGAACTGAAGGGGCAGAACCCCCATCCCCACCAGGTTGCTCCTGTGAATCCGCTCAAAGCTCTCGGCTATGACGCATCTTGCGCCCAGAAGAGCGGTTCCCTTTGCCGCCCAGTCCCGGGAACTTCCCGTTCCGTATTCCTTCCCGCCGATCACGACAAGGTCCGTCCCGTCGCTCATGTACCTTGAGGACGCTTCGTAAATCGACATCTCCTCTCCCGTGGGAACGTGCACAGTCCACCCTCCTTCCTTTCCTCCGACCATCTTGTTTCTTATCCTGATGTTAGCAAACGACCCGCGGATCATAACCTCGTGATTCCCCCTCCTTGAACCGAAGCTGTTAAAGCTCCTTTGGGAAACGCCCTTCGAGATGAGATAGCCGCCTGCGGGGCCGTCCTTGGGGATTGAGCCCGCTGGGGAGATATGATCCGTCGTTATGGAGTCCCCGAGAAGCGCGAGCACGTTCGCGTTCTCTATGTCCCCGGGATCTTCGGGCTCGAGAGGGAAATCATCGAAAAACGGAGGCTCCTGTATGTAGGTCGATTCCGTATCCCACTCATAAATGTCTGACTGCGGAGCCTCAAGAGACTTCCAGGTCTCATCGCCCTCGAAAACCCGGGAGTACTGGTTGTTGAATATCTCGGGGCTAATTGACTGCGAAACGGTGTCGATTATCTCCTGCTGCGTCGGCCAGATGTCCTTTAGGTACACCTCCTCTCCGTCGCTTCCGACCCCGAGGGGTTCGCTGTAAAGATCAATTCCCACCTTGCCCGCTATCGCGAACGCCACCACAAGCGGAGGCGACGCCAGGTAGGCGAACTTCACAAGCGGGTGAACCCTGCCCTCAAAATTCCTGTTTCCGCTCAGAACCGCGGCGCAGGTAAGATCGTTCTCCCTTATGGCCGCGTCCACGTCTTCTGGAAGCGGGCCGCTGTTTCCTATGCAGGTCGTGCATCCGTATCCGACCAGACCGAAACCCAGTTCTTCAAGATACGGGGTAAGTCCCGCAGCGTTTAAGTAGTCCGTCACCACCCTCGATCCGGGCGCCAGGCTCGTTTTCACGTAAGGCGAAACGGTGAGTCCTCTCTCAACAGCTTTCTTTGCGAAAAGTCCCGCCCCTACCATTACGGAGGGATTCGATGTGTTAGTGCAGCTCGTGATTGCGGCTATTACGACAGAGCCGTCTGAAATTCCGTTTTCGGCGCGCGAGGCGTCCCCGTTTACGGCAAGCCCTCTTGCCTGGAGATTCTCGTCATAGGAGCTTTTCATGTCCCCAAGCGATATCCTGTCCTGCGGGCGGCTCGGGCCTGCAAGAGAGGGTTCCACTGTCGATATGTCAAGTGAAAGCGTATCTGTATATACCGGATCCTTCGCATCGTCGGTTCTGAACATCTTCTGTTCTTTCGTGTAGGCCTCAACGAGCGTGGCCGCGTCCTCTCTGCCTGTTGTCTTAAGATATCTCAGGGTTTCAGTGTCTACAGGGAAAAAGCCCATGGTGGCTCCGTACTCGGGGGCCATGTTTGCTATCGTGGCCTGATCAGAGAGCGCGAGATTGCTCACTCCGGGTCCGAAGAACTCGACGAACTTGCCGACAACCCCTTTTTTCCTAAGCATCTCGGTCACCGTGAGAACCAGATCCGTGGCGGTAACCCCCTGGGAGAGGCGGCCTGTGAGCCTGAATCCGATGACGTCAGGGATAAGCATGTAAAGCGGCTGCCCCAGCATGCACGCCTCAGCCTCTATTCCCCCCACTCCCCAGCCCATGACGCTCAGGCCGTTTATCATTGTCGTGTGGGAATCCGTTCCCACCAGGGTGTCAGGGTACGCCACCGACCCGGAGTCCGTCTGCTTTGACACTACTACGCTTGCAAGACACTCAAGATTCACCTGGTGCACTATTCCGGTTCCCGGGGGCACGACACTGAAATTGTCAAAGGACCCCTGGGCCCACTTTAAGAATGTATATCTTTCCCTGTTTCTTTCGTACTCGACTTCCACGTTCTTGCCGAAAGCGTCGCCGCTTGCGAAATAATCAACCTGAACGGAGTGGTCTATGACCAGATCGACAGGAACTATGGGATTCACAAGCGAGGGGTCTCCCCCTTTTTTCTCGACCACCGATCTCATCGCGGCAAGGTCGACCACGCAGGGAACTCCCGTGAAATCCTGCAGTATCACCCTCGCGGGGTTATAGGGAATTTCTCTGGGCTCGGTATTCGAGGGGTCCCACTTGGCAAGGGACTCCACGTGCTGTTCCGTAACGGTCTTTCCGTCAAAATTTCTCAGCACGTTTTCAAGCAGTATTCTTATTGAAAAGGGAAGTTTTGAAACTGATACGCCGTAGCGTGATTCAAGTTTTGCCAGGGAGTATATACTGTAGGTTTTGTCGCCGACCGCAAGGTCGGAGAGAGTATCGAGATTGTTACTCAAAGCCATGTGACACCTCTTTGTTCAGGGTTCCGCGTTTGCGGAGTTAGCGGGGTATTTTACCAAAAAGGGCGAAAAAATAAAACTATCCCTCGCGCTGGCTGCAGGAGCGAGGCGATTGGGGGACCCATGCGGCTTTCTACGGACCCCGGAATGTCAGCTGAATTTGCGAAGCGCGACGCTTACGTTCGTTCCGCCAAAACCGTAGGAGTTGCTGAGCGCAACTTCTATGTCGATCTCCCTCGCGGTGTGCGGAATGTAATCTAGATCGCATTCAGGGTCGCTCTCAAAAAGATTTATGGTCGGCGGCAAAACACCGTTTCTGAGCGCAAGCACGCATATTGCCGCTTCCACCGCACCCGCAGCGCCGAGCAGGTGACCTGTCATGGATTTCGTGGAACTCACCGGAATCTGCCTGGCGGCCTCGCCGAACACATTCTTGATCGCGTTGGTTTCGTTAACGTCGTTAAGACGCGTCGAGGTTCCGTGGGCGTTTATGTAATCCACGTCCTCGGGATTAAGGCCCGAATCCTCAAGAGCCGCGCTCATGCAGCTGCTCGGTCCCTCAAGCGAAGGCGCCGTGATGTGGAAGGCGTCCGCGCTCATTCCGGAACCTAGCACCTCGGCGTATATGTCGGCACCTCTTCTTTTCGCGAACTCGAGTTCTTCAAGAATCAGCACTCCGGCGCCTTCAGAGAGGATAAACCCGTCACGCCCCGCTTCAAATGGCCTAGACGCGGTCTCCGGTTCGTCGTTTCTGGTCGAAAGCGCCTTCATGGCGTTAAAAGCCGCGAAGGTAAGGGGTATCAGCGGAGCTTCCGATCCGCCGGCTATCATGACGTCCGCCTTGCCGTCCTTTATGATCTTTGCGGAAAGCGCAAGCGAGTGACCGCTTGCGGAACACGCAGTCGTAGAAGAACAGTTAGGACCCTTGGCGTTGAACTTTATCGAGACGTATCCCGAAGCCATGTTGGTCACTATGTTTGGTATGAAAAACGGAGAGACGCGGTTTGGACCCTTGTTCTCCATAGTGAGGACGGTGTCGTAAAAGGTTTTCATCCCGCCGATTCCCGATCCGATAAAAGTCCCAGTGCGCCCGGAAATATCGTCGGTAACCTCAAGTCCCGCGTCAGAAAGCGCAAGCGCGGCTGACGCAATGGAGAGCTGAATGAACCTGTCGTTTCTCTTCGCGTCCTTAGGCTCCATGTAAAGCGTCGGATCGAAATCCTTTACCTGCCCGGCGATCTGCGTTTTAAGATCCGAGGGATCAAAGGACGAAACCCTGCTCACTCCGGGGGTCCCTTCGCAGATCGAAGACCACGTGGCGTCATTTCCCACCCCGACGGGCGTTATGAGCCCTATACCTGTAACCACTACCCTTCTTGCCATTTTTCCTCAGTTATCCTCCGAGGCGGCTTCAACTGAACTCTGGATAAAGCTGATCGCATCCTGAACAGTTATTATGTTCTCTGCGTCTTCATCCGAAATCTCAAGCCCGAACTCATCCTCCATGGACATTATAAGTTCCACGAGGTCAAGAGAGTCGGCTCCGAGATCTTCTATGAAGGAAGAATCGGGAGTTATCTCCTCCTCAGACTTGCCTAGATGGCTCGCGACCATCTCCTTTACCTTAGCTAAAATTTCCGCATTATCTTTTGACATACCAGTCAAACCTCCTACTACGATTTTACATGTAAATTCCGCCGTTAACTTTTATAACCTCTCCGGTTATGTACGACGCGCCTTCGGAAACCAGGAAACACACCACGTTTGAAATGTCCTCAACGCGCCCGAATCTGCCGAGAGGTATAGCTTCCAGATACTTTTTTCTCATGTCCTCGCCAATATCCGCGATAATGTCAGTTTCGACAAAACCGGGGCTTACCGCGTTCACGGTTATCCCCCTTGAGCTGAATTCCTTGGCGGTTGCTTTCGTAAGACCTATTACCCCGGCCTTTGAAGCGGCGTAATTCGCCTGCCCCGGGTTTCCTACCTCACCTGCAGTCGAGGTGATATTTATTATTCTTCCGTAACGGTTCTTGAACATGCCCCTTGAAACCGCCTTGGTACAGTTAAACGCTCCCTTGAGGTTTATGTCCATCACGCGATCCCAGTCCTCCTCCCCCATTCTCACCAAAAGCCCGTCATTCCTTATTCCCGCGTTGTTAACAAGTATGTGTATTCCGCCGAGCTCACCCGAGAGTTCTCCCACACATCGCTGAACCTCGTCGAAATCGGAGACGTCAAATCCGACCGCCCTGCCGCTGCCCCCTTCCTGCTCTATCTCCCCTAGGGTTTCCTCGGCAGCCTGCCGGTTGCTGATATAATTAATCAGAACATACGCCCCGCACGAAGCGAGTTTTCTCGCAATGTCCTTTCCTATCCCGCGTGACCCGCCTGTTATAAGCGCAACCTGATTACTGAATTCCATCTGCTTTAATATGATTTAACTCCTCAAGTTTTTCAATACCGGCGCAACGAACGCCCTTAAGAGTTCTTTTTACAAGACCGCTTAGAACCTTGGAGGGGCCGACTTCGAGAAAGTCAGAAACCCCGGAGTCCTTGAGAAACTCAAGGGACTCTGCCCATCTAACCGGGCTTACCACCTGCTTAACCAGAATGTCCGCCACTCTGGAAGAATCAGAGTTGGCTTTCGCCTCTGTATTCGTGATCACAGGATATTTCATGGGATGAAAATCCACTTCCGCGGCAAAATCGCCAAGCCGCGCGGCTGCGGGTTCCATAAGGGAGCAGTGAAAAGGCGCGCTCACCTCAAGCTCAACGACACGTCTTGCCCCTTTTTCCTTAGCAAGCTCGGAGGCAGTCTCAACTGCCCCAGCTTCTCCCGAGATAACGGTCTGGGTCGGTGAATTGAAATTCGCAGGAGAGACCACGGATCCTCCCCCGGCAACCTCGGCGCAAAGCCCGCTTACTTCCTCGGATGTGAGACCCAGCACGGCAGCCATTTTCCCGACTCCAGTGGGGACCGCTTCCTGCATGAACTCTCCCCTTTTTCTTACCATGCGGACCGCATCCTGGAACCAAAGACACTCTGAAGCTACAAGGGCCGTAAATTCCCCCAGGCTGTGTCCCGCAACCAGATCGGGCCTTATTTCAGTTTCCTTGAGAACAACCCTAAAAGCGGCAACGCTCGTGGTAAGTATCGCGGGTTGCGCATTCGCGGTAAGAGCAAGGGTAGCGGCTTCGCCCTCAAAGCAAAGCTTCGCCAGGTCAATTCCGAGAGCATCGCTTGCCTCTTCGAAAGTCTGTCTCGCAACCGCAAACTCGGCACAGAGATCAGCACCCATGCCTATGTACTGCGAACCCTGCCCTGGAAAAAGAAAAGCTATCATGGATTCAGTGTGTTTTTAGTCTTCCGCCACGGCTTCCGTATCGGTCGCCTGCCTGAAGAAATTCCTTCCCTTGTAGTAACCGCAACTGGGACAGGCCCTGTGGGGAGGTTTCATCTCGTTGCACTCTGGACAGAAGGAAGCTCCCGGCAACGCTACGGTATAGTGGGTTCTTCTTTTTCTTGATTTCGACTTCGAAGTCTTTCTTTTAGGTAATGCCATCTTAATCTCCTGGCTTGAAACTATATTTTTATATCTTTAAGTACCGCAAAGCGCGAGTCCTCTTGGCGAATCTCACAGACGCACTGCTGCTCGTTAAGATTCCGTCCGCACCCGCCACAAAGTCCCCTGCAGTCCTCGGCGCAGACCACCTTGTAGGGAAGCGAAAGATTCACCTGCTCTCTCATGTAATCGTTAAGGTCTATTTTTCTCCCGTGGTAAGTTTCATAATCTATCTCCCCGCCAGCTTTCTCCTTCTTTTCCACCTCAGAAGGAGAAAGAATGAGTTTTACCTCAAGGTTCGTATCAACATCCACGTCACTAAGGCAGCGGGAACACCGGGCAACCGCCGAGAAGCCGATTTTGCCCCGCACGCTTATCTCGCCCGCCGTGCGTAAAAGATCAATATGAAACTCTATATCGGAACCAACGCTCGCGACCTCCGATTTCTCGGAACCGCCGAGCCATCCCGGTCCCCTCGTGAGATCAAGACTCAATCCCCCGTCCTTTATTTCCGATACGTTTACTATCATCGCGCGGAAACCCCGCCTGTGAAAATTGCTCTAATATAAACCACAATCGCTTTATTGCAAATACAAAAAAGAATATCTCGTTGTTTCAACTTTAAAACCACGGACCAATATCCCGTTCATATGGTTTCATTTGCAGCGATGACCCCAGATCAGGTCGGCCCGGTTCGGCTCGTCAATGAAGGGGTTGCGATTGCCCTGCAGCTCCATAACTCGATTGTTCCTGCGGCGTTCGAATTCAGTCGGAGGGAATTTATCGTTCCATTCTACCAAAGTACACAGGCTACCTATCCAAGGTTCACTAACTCTCTTGTTCTCGTTGCGCAGAACAAGATCCGGCATGTTCTCATCGGGCTCCCCTTCGTATCGAACAGCCATGTAGAAGATCATCCGCGCAACCTGACCTTTTGCTGGATCGGGCGGTTCAAAGGAATTATTATCCACATCGATCTTTGCCGCTGTTGGAACCTCTTTTCCATCACTCAACTTGTCCATTACCGTTGTTCCGCCCACATTGTATCCATAATTTGAACGTCTGGAATTGATATTCCTGTCGGCAGGTCGAAGATGGTGAAGATCTGTATAACCGTCTTGGTTTTCGCCCGGAAATCCTCGGGATTTTGGCCAGACATGTTCACGTTCCCAAGAATCGTTTTTACCTTCGCCTCTGTTTGCTTTATTAATGGAACGGTCCTCGTCAAGATAGAGCAGACGGACCCTTCCGCATTCTGGGTCGGCATCGGGACAGGAAGAATCAGTGTAGACAAGGGCTTCCCAGACATCAATATTTTCTCCGTCGTGCCAGTCATCATTCCCAGGCTGTGTATAGGGAAGAACATCGTGATCGTCAATGATCTCGTGGAGAGCAGACTTTAGGGCATCTCCTGTCTTTTCCGCCGCCGCGGAATAATATCCCTCCGGCGATTCAGAACAAGCATTTGAAGCAACCAAACCGACAAAAACAACGGCAATCAAGATTTTCCTCAATGTTTTATCCTCATTAATCTGTGGTTTCAGTCTTGAAAGCACGGATTCAGAAAAGACGGGCCAGCAGGAAAAAACCGGGCCGATCAGACGTTATGACAGGCGACGCTTCGCCCATCGATTCCTTTTTTCTCAAGGCGCGGAGTCTCCCTTGAGCACACCTCGGTCGCAATAGGGCACCTCGGATGGAAGCTGCACCCAGAGGGAATATCCGCGAGATTCCTTATTTCCCCCGATATCGAGACTTCCTTGCCGTTTCTGCTGCCGGTTCTTTTTATCTCGGGAATGGCGGAGATAAGCACCTTGGTGTAAGGATGCACGGGGTTTGAGTAAATCTCCTCGCTTGGAGCGATCTCGACTATTTTTCCAAGGTACATTACGGCCACCAGGTCGCTTATGTGTTTTACGACGCGAAGGTCATGGGATATGAACAGGTAGGAGAGGCCGTGTTTCCTCTGGAGGTCCTTAAGCAGATTTATTATCTGCGCCTGTACGGACACATCAAGAGCCGAGACAGGCTCATCGCAGACAACAAACTTCGGGCGAAGAGAAATCGCGCGCGCTATGGCTATTCTCTGGCGCTGCCCACCGCTGAACTCGTGAGGATAGCGGTTCATAACGTCGGCACCCATGCCCACCTCGCCCAGAAGCTGGACCACGAACTCGCGGCGCTCTTCTTTCTTTACCGTGTTGTGGATACTTATTCCCTCGGAAACAAGCGAACCCACATTCATTCTGGGGTTAAGGGAACCGTATGGGTTCTGGAATATCATCTGCATTTCTCTTCTGAGAGAGCGAAGCCGGGCGGAGTCAAGTTCGGTGATGTCCTCTCCCTCGAAGAAAATTTTCCCGGCGGTTGGGGAAAGGAGTCTCAGTACCGTTTTTCCAAGAGTCGTCTTGCCGCTTCCGCTCTCTCCCACAAGACCCACCGTACTGCCTTTTTTTATTTCAAGTTCTACTTCATCAACGGCACGTACGTAGTTAGAAACCCTGGATAAAATACCCTTGCGAATCGGAAAGTACTTTTTAAGTCCCCTTACGCTTAATATTGCTTTATTCATTTCCATAAAAAGATTACAACTCGGCATTTCGCCACTTTCGCAAGTGGTGTGCTGTCTCATCCATCCACAAAGCTAGTGTAGCGAACACACAAACCTCATTCCATAACAGGCAATGGCCTACGGAGCGTCCTGAGTAAAATAATCCTCGTCTATCCGCTTGATCTGATGGGAAATCCGTATCCGCACGCCGATATCATGGGTGACCATCAGACGCGCCAGTTCTTCTCCGTCGATCAGGACAATACGTTTCGGACTCCGCGCCACATAATTCCGCGCACTGCGTGTAAAATTAGCGGTGGTGACAAACACTCCCTTAGTCGTACCTGTAGCATCAATTGCACCAGCAAAGTTACGTAGGTCGGATTCACCTACAGTATTGCCCTCTGCATACTTCTTAGCCTGAACATAAACCTGGTCCAGACCTAAGGTGTCTTCCCTGATTGTCCCATCAATCCCACCATCACCCGAACCTCCTGTTACATGCCCCATCGAGGCATTACCACCGCCGTAACCCATAGCGATCAGCAGATCAACTACCACCTGTTCCAAAAATGCTGGTGTTGCCTTGCGAACACGGTCGAGCACATCAAATTCCAGCGCACGGCGCAGTTGCTGAACAACACTTTCTAATTCTTCCTCCGGGGTATCCGTGGGCTCGTTCGAAGGCTCAACTGTGCTGGGTTTTTTTGCTGCACTCCAATTCAAAAACGCTGGGTATGTACGAAGAACATTCAGATCGATCCTCGATGGATTCTGCTGCAACAAGCGCTTGCCTTCCGCTGTCACCCGATACACGGCCCGGCGGACACGCTCCACCAGACCTGCGCGTTCCATGTAAATCACTGCCCAACTCACCCGGTTCACAAATACTGGCTGGCGTCCACTGGGTAGCATCTCTTTTAAATCTTGAGCCGTAAGATGTTCAGCAGCAGCGACACGCGCACGTACTTCAGAAATGGGTGTTTCAACTCCGTTGGAAAGTGCCTGTAAAGCCGGGAGCATTAACGTTTGATAGTCTGGGACAGCCATGGGAACCAATCCTCCGTTACGCCACTGTCTCGCGGGGCGTAACACGCTCAGCGATCTCGTGGCCCGCTTCGATTTCTGCCCGGCGAAGTTCCCATGTCTTTTGGAGATTCAGCCACAGTTGCGGTGTAGTACCGAAATACCTAGCCAAACGTAGCGCCGTGTTGGCACTCACACCTCGCTGACCGTTCAGAATCATCCTGATTCGGTTCGCCGACACTCCTAGCTCCCTAGACAATGCATTGGGTGACAACCCGAGCGTTTCGAGTTCCTCGCGAAGTATTTCCCCTGGATGTACAGGCCTCATTCCATTCTTAGCATTCATTCCTATATCCCTTAGTGGTGATAGTCTACGATTTCCACATTGCATGGTCCATCATCAGTCCATCGGAAACAAATCCGCCACTGTGCATTGATCCGTATGCTATATTGACCGACCCGGTTGCCACGCATTGCTTCTAACCGATTGCCTGGCAACGCCGCCAGATCACTAAGCGTTTCGGCATTGTCTAATAACGTCAGGCGCCGTGTTGCCTGATCGGCAAATGCTTGAAACGCCGCGACACGATACCCTTCGAAAAAACGGCGCGTGTTGCGATCCTTGAAGCTGCGAATCATCCAAAACAAACATACCCGGTCTCACGATATCAGTAAAAAAGAGCTGCCGAGAAACTGATGGAGTCACTAATTTCATTTTGACCCGTTTTTCAAAAACATTTCGTACCGGAAACAGGCCGAACCGTGAGAGTCAGAAATGCCGTAAATATCAGGCTGCGCCTCGAAACATTTTCCTTCCGCATACTCGCAGCGGTTGTTGAACCTGCACCCCTCAGGGAACTCCCCCGGAGAGGGAATAGTGCCCTTTATAGAGTAAAGCTCCTCGCCAGCCGACTGACCGGGAATCGAGTTTATAAGTCCTATTGTGTAGGGATGGGCAGGGGCGGAGAAAAGCTGCTCAACGCTTCCCCGCTCAACCACCTTGCCGGCGTAGAGAACATAAACATCGTCCGCAACATTTGATATTACCCCAAGGTCGTGTGAGATCAGCATGACAGCCATCCCCAGCCTGTCCCGCAGGCTCTTTATAAGGGACAGAATCCCCGCCTGAATGGTCACGTCAAGGGCAGTTGTCGGTTCATCGGCGATAAGCAGTTCGGGGCTGCATGCAAGAGCCATAGCGATCATGACCCTCTGGCACATTCCTCCGCTGAGTTCATGCGGATAGCTAGAATATCTCTCCGCGGGAGAGGGAATGCCCACTGTGTCAAGCAGGTCAACCACCCTCCTTTTCTCCTCTTTCCTTGAGACGTTCTCGTGAACCCTTATAACCTCGCCTATCTGGTCCCCCACGGTATAGACGGGATTAAGGGAACTCATCGGTTCCTGGAATATCATGGAGATTCTGTTTCCGCGATAATGCCTGAGCTCCCGCTCGGTGAGCGAGAGGAGATTTTCTCCCTTGTATATCACCTCCCCCGAGTTCACCCTGGCAGGCGGTGCGGGCAAAAGCCCCATGACGGAAAGAGCGGTAAGGGTCTTTCCGCAGCCGCTTTCTCCCACAACCCCGACTATCCTCCCCTCCCCTATGCTAAGGCTCACGTCCCCCAGAACCTCAAGCTCTCCGCCCTCGGAGGGAAAGGACACACTTAGGTTTTTTATCTCAAGCAGATCTGCGTTCGCCATGACTACAATACTATCTCTCCTTCAGCTTGGGGTCTATCGCGTTTCTGAATCCTTCCCCCACAAGATTAAGCGCCGTAACAGTCGCGAAAATCGCAAACCCCGGGAAAAGAACAAGCCACCACGCGAAATCCACGTACTTCTGGGACTGCGAGATTATCTCTCCCCAGCTGGGTTCAGGAGGCGTAACCCCGAACCCGAGAAAACTGAGACTCGATTCAACCAGTATCGCTCCCGCCACCCCGAAGGTGGCGCTTACCAGAACGGGCGCGAGAGCATTGGGAAGCATGTGCTTTAGTATAATCCTGCGGTCGCCGCTTCCAAGAGCCCACGCAGCCTCGACGTAGTTTGTCTGGCGAAGCTTCAGAAACTCCCCCCGAACGAGCCTCGCCACGCCCGTCCAGCCCGTTATGCCTATCACTATCATGATGTTGTAAATGCTGGGCTCGGTAAAGGCGAGAATAGTGAGGATCAGAAAGAAAACAGGGAAAGTGATCATCACCTCTATCAGCCTTGAAATCGCAAAATCAATCCAGCCGCCGTAATAACCAGCAATCGCCCCCAGCATTATTCCTATCACCATGGCTATCCCGACGGCGACTACTCCTATTGAGAGCGATATCCTCGCCCCGTGAATCATTCTGCTTAGAACATCTCTTCCCCTGTCGTCCGTACCCAGAAAATGGTTCCCGTCGGGAGCCGCGAGAACGGAGAAGAAATCGCTCTCGGTGGGGCTGTATTTTACGGGGGGAAAAATCGCGAACGAATCCGCGTCATGAAGATACATGGCCCGAAGGTCCTCTCCTCGAAACTCGGGATAATCGATAACCACGGGGAAATAGTACTTGCCCTCGTCAACGAGCACTATGGGCCTGTTGCCCGCAAGGAAACTCTCGAAAATCGCCGTTACCGCGAGGAGAACGATGAAGAAAAACGAGACGTAGGCTAAGGAGTCCTTTTTGAACTCGATCCACACCCTGTCCCAGTATCCGACACTTGAGCTATGCTTCATGACTTCCTCTCAAAACCTATCCTTGGATCGACAATGGCGTATGTTATGTCCGATATGAGAATGCCGATCAGGGTAAGGAAAGCGGATATGGTGGCAACAGCCATTATGACGGGGTAGTCCCTTGAGAGCACCGACTCAAAACCGAGCCTTCCTATCCCGGGGATCGAGAATATAGTCTCTATGATAACGCTTCCCCCGATCATGGCGGGAAGAATCGAGGCGATTATCGTCACTATGGGGATGAGCGAGTTTCTTAGGGCGTGCTTGAAAAGCACCCTGTCGGGCGCAAGCCCCTTAGCCCTAGCGGTCCTTATGTAGTCCTCCCTGAGCACCTCAAGGAGGCTTCCCTTCTGGTAGCGCGAAAGCGACGCGAGGCTCGCGTAGGTAAGGCAGAACACGGGAAGAACAAGGTGCCAGAGGAAATCGAGGGTTCTCTCAAAAAACGGAAGGTCTTCGTACCCCCTCGAGTGCACGCCGTATATGGGAAAAATATCCAGTGCTCCACCGCCTCCGAAGAAGTAGATAAGAACCACGGCCATCCAGAAGCTCGGAATCGAGTAGAGGAGAAAAAGAACGAAAGTCGTGGCCCGTTCCGCGAAACTCCACTGCCGCACGGCGGACCAGGCCCCAATCGGTATGGCTATGAGGTAGACAAGGAAAATCGAAAGCACGTTCAGTATCAGGGTGATCGGGAGTCTTTCCGCTATCTTGTCTATGACCGGGCGGTGGTCCTTGTAGGAATTTCCGAAATCAAGCGTCGCGATCTGGCGGAGCCAGATGAAATACCTCTGGTGAACGGGCTTATCGAGACCGTAGAGTTTCTTTGTCTGCTCGACTATCTCCTTGGTTACCTGATCGCTTTTTATTCCCTGGTCAATCGACATCCTGCTCTCAACAGGACTCCCCGGGGCAAGCTGTATCACGAGGAAAGTGATAAGAGTGATCCCGAACAGCGTGGGAATCATCAGCAGAAGTCTTTTCAAAATGTAGTCTTTCATTGCGTCCGTTAAACCTCAGGGGGAAAATTATACACATAACAGTCTTCATTTATGTGCACATCGTCCAGCACAATTAACCGAAATCAATCAGTTCGGATCAAACTCTCCGTCCCGAATTTCGAGATGACTTCCAATGTCTCGCGTACGTCGTTCCAGGTCGTCTTGTAGTTGATGACGCACATCCTGAGCGCAAACGTCCCGTGAAGAAGTGTCGATGATATGAACGCGCGGTCTTCCCAGAAGACACGGGCGAGTACGGTCTTATTGATTTCTTCCAGCGCGTCCTCGCCAAGGTCGGTGTTTGCGGGGTTTACGCGGAAGCATGCGATCCCCAATGTCGGAGGAGTCAACATCTCCAGTACAGAACTCTCTTCAATGTACTCCTCAATCCGGTGCGCCAGCGCCATCCCATGCGATACGTTTCCCCGGAACGCGGCCATGCCGAAGGTCTGAACCGACATCCATATCTTCAACGCCCGAACGGAGCGGCTGAGCTGCAGGCCCCTGTCCGAAAAATTCGGATGGTCAGCGCCCCAGATCGTGTCCTGGAGAATATCGTGCTTGGTGGCAAACGCCCGCTCGAGCGTGCGTACATCCTTCACCATCAGGCCGCCCACCTCATAGGGCTGGAAGAACCACTTGTGTGCATCCAGCACAATTGAATCTGCGCGCTCGATTCCACTCAAGACCTTCTTGCCTTCCTCGGTCACAATCGCGAAGCCTCCATGCGCAGCGTCGACGTGAAACCAGATATCCTGGGCCTCGCAGTAGTCCGCCATGGCTTCCAGCGGGTCGACAGCTCCGCTGCTGGACGTTCCAGCGGTCGCACACACTGCGATGGGGCTGAGTCCGGCGGCTCGGTCCTCAGCCACGGTCTCGACAAGCGCACCCATGTCCATACGGAAACGCCCGTCGGTCGGAATCATGCGAATGCATTCTGGACGAACGCCTACAATCCTGGCCGCGCGGACGAGCGCACTATGGCTCTGGTCGCTCATGTACACGCTGGCACGTTCCGGGTGGTTCGCGGCTTCCCTAGCCGCAACGAAGGCATCAAGGTTCGCCGCCGAGCCCCCGCTCGTCAACAGTCCGCCCGCACTCTCCGGATAGCCAAGCCAGCGCCGAAACCAGTCGATCACGACGAGCTCGAGCTGGCTCGGACCGCTCGAAGTCAGCCAGGAACACTGGTTGATGTTAAATCCGGCAACCATGAAGTCGGCCAGCACTCCGGGCCATGTGGGCTGCGAGGGGATGAATCCAAAGCAACGCGGGTGGTCCAAGCGCATTGCGATCGGGAGAATCTCATGTGCGGCCTGCTCGATCACTTGCGAGGCCGACCGACCGTCCTCGGGAGGATCCTTCAGCAGTTGGTCCTCGAGTTCTCGTCGGAACTCTCCCTCCCAGGCGCCTTCTCCGGGCAAGTTCTCTATGCGCTGCACCACTAATTCTGCCGTTTTGCGTGCAAGTGCCAGCATCTGTTCCGGTGACATACTGAGATCACTTTCGACCCTGCCATCACCGCCTTCTGCTTTGCTCATCCCATGTCCTCGCGGGCACAGAGGTAAAGTGCGCCCGATAAAAAAACAAACAATGCGAGCGCAAACATAAAAAGAGCTGATCCGCTTGCGCTTTCTACGGTGGAACCCATTTCCGCTGAAATTTTTAATTTTCTCCTCATTTTAACTCGGCTGGACAAAAAGAGCACTCCAAACCTGTTTAACGCAGAGGAAATATTGTCGGGAGTAATTATACAATCTTGGAAAAAAGGCGAAACCCCTTGACATTCGGTCTAGACATTACCAACATGTAAGAATGTCGCAGTATCAGATATTGTGATCGATATGTAGGCATTTATTGCGGTGATTTACAGGAAAAACTGAATGAGCCTAACAACGAAACCATTCCACCTTGTCATCAACGGCAAGAAGGTTCCTACCGGACGATGCTTTGAAGTGCTGAATCCCGCCAACGAGAAAGTGGCCGGACTTGCATCGCTGGCAAGAAAGAAAGATCTGGATGATGCCGTGCGAGCCGCCCAGATGGCGTTTGAAAAATGGCGCGAATTGCCCGAACCCCAACGACAGGCTGCATGTCTTGAAATTGCCTCGAAAATCGAGGAAAACACAGAAGAACTCGCCCGCATTCTGACCGCTGAGCAGGGCAAGCCTCTAAATGGCCTCGGCTCACGCTGGGAAATCGGCGGCGCGGTAGCCTGGACCCGCTATACAGCCGGCCTTTCCCTGCCGGTGAAAGTCCTCCAGGACAACAATGAGGGCAAAGTCGAGCTTCACCGCAAGCCAATCGGCGTTGTGGGCTCGATTACTCCTTGGAACTTTCCTGTTCTGATCGCAATCTGGCATATCGTTCCCGCGGTTCTCTCGGGCAACACTGTAGTGTGCAAACCGTCTCCCTTCACACCCCTGTCAACTCTGCGCCTTGTCGAACTGATGAACGAGGTGTTGCCGGAAGGCGTGGTCAACTGTATCGCCGGCAAAGACAGGCTGGGCGCCGCAATGACGGCGCATGAAGGAATCGGCAAGATCGTTTTCACCGGTTCCTGCGCGACCGGCCAGAAGATCATGGCAAATGCGGCGGAAACCATGAAACGACTGACTCTTGAACTCGGCGGAAACGACGCCGGAATCGTTCTTCCGGACGTCGACCCGAAGCAGGTCGCCGAGGGGCTTTTCTGGGGCGCGTTCATCAATAGCGGCCAGACCTGCGCGGCGCTAAAAAGGCTTTACGTTCATGATGACGTGTACGATGAGGTCTGCGATGAACTGGTCGCGTTCGCCCGAAAGATGAAGATTGGCGAGGGTACAAACGAGGATGTCGTTTTGGGTCCGATCCAGAACCGCAAGCAATACGATATCGTGACCTGACCTGGTGCGAAGCGCGGAGTCCAAGGGACGCGTACTCTGGGCGGAGACCCCAGAGAGATACGGGGGGAAATGGGCGGGAAGGGATATTTTTATCCGCTCACGATCATAGCCGACCTTGAAAACGGAGACCCCCTGGTCGACGAGGAGCAGTTCGGCCCCGTTCTGCCGATTATCCGCTATCACCAGATTGAGGAAGCAATCGAGAAGGCAAACGATAATCCGAACGGTCTCGGGGGGTCGGTCTGGAGCCGGGACATAGAAAAGGCAAGAGAAATCGCGAACCGGATGGAATGCGGTTCGGTCTGGATAAACAAGCACGGCATGATCCAGCCCAACGCCCCGTTCGGAGGGGTAAAACGCTCGGGCTTCGGCGTTGAATTCGCAGAGGAAGGCCTGGTGGAATACACGGATATTCAGGTTGTCTTTTCCTGAGCCGCCCCGGCGTCACCTTCTGAAACTCTTTGCAGATTCAAATCCGCAAATGCCAGCATTATCTCTCTATCAATCCCAGAACATCAAAAATTTTAAAAGCACTTGACAACTGAATGTCCTCTTTTTGCTGCTCAAAACGGGAGACCGTCGGTTGACTTACCTCCGCTATAATGGCCAAGCGACGTTGGGAGATTTTTCGTTCCTTGCGCCGCTTTATTGCCTCTTTGACAAGTAAGTTCCAATTAAGTCGAATGTTCCGTTCCATCTTTTCTCCATTTGCCGATGCAGTTTGTCTTTAATGTCCTGGCCGACATTCTTCGAGGCATCAACAGCGCTGTGGGCTTTATCGAGACGGCTGGCGAAATCAGAAACCGCCAGCATAACTGCTTTATCGGGCAGGCCGAACAGCTTGCCCAGCCGGACTATGTTCTTCGGACCGATCCTGCCAATTCGCATGTTCTCGGTTCCCGCAATCCCCAGTGCCAGCGTCTGGTATTCCGGGTAGCAGGCAGCAGCAACAAGATCATAGCAGGGCGCGAGGCGCAATCCGCTTTCTGTGTGCTCCATAGCGAAGTTCTTAAGATGTGCATCTGTATTTCCCGTGAGAATACAGGCCATTACCCGGCGAAACAGGGTATCGCACTCAGCCCGCAGGCATATGCCGCCGTTTTGGATGATAAAATTGGCCATGTGCTCGTAGCAGGCCTCGTATTTGTCCTCCGAGCGGTTACCGAGCAGCTGGTTAAATTCCTCGAAGTGAATTTGCTTGCCGTCTTCAGTCCTGTCAAAGCGTTTGACGAACAGAGACCTCTCAGCAACGCCCTGAAGCGCTGCCAAAGCCATCTCCGCAACGGTGTCTTCCTTAAGAAGGGCCGCGCACGCCTGCGTAGTGATGTACTCAAGCCCGAGAATATCGGGCAGTATGGGGGACGGGAGCTTGGCTATATAGGTTGCCCGCTCACCGCTCCCTACGGGGCGGAACACACGGCCTTCCTTTATTGCGCCTAGTTTCGGCTGAACCCCGGAAAGAGACGCCCTTGCTGAAAGCGCCGCAATGTTTTCCGGGTCGTCGTGGTCGATTTTAATCTCCCCGGCAGGGTCAATGACGCTTACGGCACCAGCAAGGTCGGTGCCGAAGGCAAGCAGCAGTGAGAAACGGTCGTCCCTTCGCAGGCCGAGGGCGCGTGCCTGCGCATCCTTAAGCCAGCCCTCCGCACATAGATTGTCAAAGAAAGGGTGTAACCCATATTCGCTTAAATGAGGCTCGGCCCGAAGCGGCAGCGTGTAGGAAATAGCTGGCAAGGAGCTTTGCAAATAACTTTCGTCGTAGGTGAACACGCATCTGCCTCCGGCCTCCTGCGAGAGAATGCCGGCGAAAGTATCCTTGTAATATACGTTACCCCAGAGATTAGTTGCCATTGTTTCAATCCACTTGGTTGTTTTGTTAATAGCATTAAATATTGTAAATAATGTTTTGTCAAATACAGATATTATAGCATTCTAATAAAATAAGATTGATCAAACAGTTCACAGAAAACATAAAATCTCCATTGGCTTCAATCGCATTCTTCCTAGTGCAATTGCATCACCGTTCCATCTTTATTTGACGACGGTAACGGCCACATAGCACGCTCGCTGCTGAATTCCACCTTGATGCGTTTCGGATATCCGCCTTTTGTGATTGAGAACAGGGACAAGGAAACCTGTTTCGCCGCCCTGCAGAAGGCAGACATGGACGATCTTGCCGTTTATCTCGGCAAAACCTTTAGTTCTAATTCTAATACTTGCGTAAACCCTCTGGAACAAACCACTCCCTGGTATCAAATCCAAGAGGATAAAGCCTTACGTTGTGGAACCTTCTGTGCACGACCACCGTGGATTTCCTCGCAAACAGAAACGTGTACGGCTGCTCTTCGTGAAGAATCCTTGAGAACTCCTCGTATTTTTTAATCCGCTTGGGCCTTGAGAACTCCTCTCTTGCCTCCTCAATCAGGACATCCGCTCGGGGGTTTTTAAATCCCACGAAATTCGAGCCCTCTTCGGCCTGGGAGGAATGCCAGAGCTGATAGGGATCGCTTTCCACCCCCAAGCTCCACCCCAGAGTCACGGCATCGAATTTCCGCTCGGTTATGCTCTGGATGAAAACGGCCCACTCTATCTTTCTTATGCTCATATCTATTCCGGAGCGGGAAAGCTCCTCTTTCAGTATGGTGGCTATCTTCTCACCGGTTTCAGAACCCGTGGGCAGCAGAAACTCGAAACGGAACGCAACGCCATCTTTATCCCTTATCCCGTCACCATCGCTGTCGCGCCACCCCGCCTCGTCAAGAAGAGCCCTGGCTTTTTTCGGGTTATAGGCATACGGCTTTATATCCTTTGGATACTCCGGGCTGTTAACGTAAAAAGTCGTGGTCACTATCTCTCCCAGGCCCAAGAGAATTTCTCTCAGTATGGTCTCCCTGTCGACAAAATGGGTCATCGCCCGCCTTACCCTTTTATCGCTGAAAAAAGGCTTCTTCGAATTCCAGCCTATGTAGTTGTAACCCGGGGTTGTATAGGATGCTCTGTAGAACTTTTTCCGAAACGGCCCTCCGCAGCTCTGCTTTGACCACTGAAGCGGAAGAAGACCTCCGTAGTCAAGCTCTTGCTTTTTCAGGAGCTGAAGCTTCACGGTGGGATCAAGCACTATCTTGTAGACCACTTCGCTAAGCAACGCGGGCTCGCCCCAGTAATCGGGATTTCTCCTGACCCTGATCTCCCTTCCGGTCTCCCAGTGCTCAAACACATAGGGTCCCGTCCCGACAGGGCTTCTTCCGGCGGGGTTCGTGTTGAAGTCCCCTTTTGCGAACACGTGTTTCGGCACTATTGGAATTCCGCCGCAGAACTCAAAAGCGCGGAAGTAGGGTTTTCCGTACTCGCATATCACGGTGTGGGAATCGATTTTTCTGTAGGACTTTACGTCCTGGTAGTAGCTTTGCAGGTGGGCGGCGGCGACTTTGGGGTTTCTTATGGATTCATAGGAAAAAACCACGTCATCCGCGGTAAACGGGGTTCCGTCATGCCATTTCACGTCTTTTCTAAGGTGAAAAGTATAGGAAAGCCCATCCCCTGAAACTTTCCAGGAACTTGCAAGAAGGGGCTCGAACTCAAGGGTCGCATTGTTTCTTCTTACAAGCGTCTCGTAGATTCCGCCGTTAACGATACCTTCGTAGACATCCGTCCCTATAACGGGATTAAGGGTCGCGGGTTCCTCACCGAGTTCCCTTATAAGCGAACCCCCGGCGGAAAAAGACTTCGGGTCCGCGTTGCCGACAAGCGAGGCGTTATCGTTTTTATCCTGACAGTCCGTGTTCCGGGAGCATCCCGCAGAGAAAAAGCCCGCGGACGCAACCAGCAGCGCAAGTGCAAAGAGACGCAAAAATTTTTCCATGAAGTTTTACAAAGAGCTTCGGTCCGGCAGAAAGCTTACGAATCCGTTTTTTCGTCTTTTTTTGCAAAAGCCGACAACATGTCAATCGGAAGAGGCAGAATAATTGTGGAAGCTCTTTCGGAAGACGCCATATCGTGCATTGTCTGAAGGAACCTGAGCTGGAGAGAGACCGGGTTTGCAGACAGTATTTCAGAGGCTTCAGCAATCTTGGCCGACGCCTGGAACTCACCTTCGGCGCTTATTACCTTAGCCCTCCTCTCCCTCTCGGCTTCCGCCTGCTTGGCCATCGCTCTCTGCATTTCCTGCGGAAGATCGACATACTTAACCTCGACCATGGTAACCTTGATTCCCCAAGAGTCGGTCTGCTTGTCGAGAACTTCCTGGAGCTTGACGTTGAGTTTATCCCTCTCCGCCAGAAGTTCATCAAGCTCCACCTGCCCGAGGATGCTCCTCAGGGTTGTCTGGGCAAGCTGGGAAGTGGCGTAGAGATAGTTTTCAACCTGAAGGATCGCCCTGTTCGGCTCAACCACCCTGAAATAGACAACCGCGTTTACCTTGACCGAAACGTTATCCTTGGTGATCACGTCCTGGGGAGGCACATCCATGGTTACGAGCCGCAGACTTACTCTCACCATTTTTTCAAGAAACGGGATAACGACAATGAATCCGGGACCCCTCACTCCGACTATTCTTCCGAGACGGAATATCACGCCCCTTTCGTATTCATAGAGGATCTTAAGTCCCGATATGACAATGAGAAAAGCAATTACAAGAACTACAATTAGGGTTATCGACATTGTGCGTCACTGTTTGTCGTCATAGTCTGAAACCTTGACGACGAGATCTCCTGTGCTCTCTATTACCTTTATTTTTTCCCCGGGTGAGAACTCGCGCTCCCCCGTCGCTTCCCAGTATTCTCCCCCGATGTAGACTTTCCCGCTTTTTTGAGACCAGGAAACAACTTCCCCCTTCTGACCTACCATCCCCTCAAAACCGCCCTGAACGGGAACTTTGAGCGATTTTATGCCTAAATATACAATAAAAACCGAAAGCAATCCAATGCTAACGGCCACTGCCGCTATGGTTCCCCTGCTCACGCCGAGATCAGATTCCGGGGTATCGAAAAGCAGAAGCCCCCCGAACACAAGGCACGCAAGCGCAGCAAGGCTCAAAAGGCCGTAACTCGTCACGTACACCTCGGATATCAAAAGCGCCGTAGCGACGAAAAGCAGTATGAGGCCGGCATAATTGAAAGGAAGTATCTGAAGAGAGACAAACCCGACGAGAAGAGCAATAAGCCCGGCCACTCCGGGAAAAATCATTCCCGGGTTGTAGAACTCAAGGAATATTCCGAGCGAACCCAGGGAGAGAAGCAGAAACGCTATGTCCGGGGTGCTTAGAATATTGACTACTTTCTGCCGCAGACTCATCTCAAGGCGCTGCGTCTTTGCTCCGGCTGTCTTGAGACGGACGGTTTTTTCTCCCGTTTTCACTTCCTTGCCGTCTATTTCGGAAAGAAGTGAAGGAATGTCGGGAGATATAATGTCAATCACATTTTTTTTAAGCGCCTCATCCGCGGTCACCGAAACGCTTTTCCTCACAGAATCGACGGCCCACTTAGTGTTTCTTCCCCTCTCCTTGGCTATACTTTCGATAAAAGACGACGCGAAATTCTCAATCTTTTCGTTCATCACGTCAGAGGACTTATCGTCTTTTTTTTCTTCAGGCTTGCCCGGTCCCCTCTGGCCACCCCCCAGCATCACGGGATGAGCCGCACCTATGCTTGTTCCGGGAGACATGGCCGCCACATGGGCAGATAGCGTGATGAAAACCCCCGCGGAAGTGGCCGTCGCTCCCCTAGGGTAGACGTAAACTATCACCGGAACCTCGGAATTAAGAAGTACCTTCACTATGTCCTTAGTGGAATTAAGAAGCCCTCCTGGAGTATCGAGAAGGACAAGCAGAGCCGTGGCATCGCGGGCGCGCGCTTCTGAAAGACCGGTTTTAATGTAGTCAACAGTCGAGGGGTTTATGGAACCGTTTATCTCGATCTCGACTATCTCTACCGTCCGGGGAGAAACTTCCGGGTCGGCTGCGGATACCTGGTAACCCAGAATCGCGGAGAGGAGCAGGAAAAAAATCGAAATACGAAGAAACGGACTCCCGCCCGCTTGCGGCATAACCCTTTTTCGTCCGGACTTTCGGGCCGGGGAGTCAAGCCTTAATAGGTTCCTCCGATAATTCCCCGAAAACCTTTGACATTGTCTGAAGAAACAACGTATCATGTTCACTCAAGGAATATTCTAACACAGCAGATAAATCCGGCAGTAATAACACGAAATTTAGAGGTCTGCCGCTTTTCTATAAGGCAAGAATTTACGATCCATGCCCAAGATAAAATACACGACTAAAGAACTTAAGCGCCCCGACAGATTCAGGGAGTTCCTGGTGGAATCACTCGAAGGTCTCTCGGAGCACTTCAACAAAATACTTATCGGCATAGGCGTCATAGCAGTAGGTCTGCTAGCGGTCTGTTTTGTTTCCTCGCAACAGGAAGAAAAAGACCTCCTGGCAAACGAGCAGCTCCGCAAGGCTCTTGAGAGCTACGATAGCGGAGAAATGGAAAATTCTCTTTCACAGTTCCAGACACTGCATGAAGAACATCCCGGAACCGATGTGTCGATTCTGGCTCTTTACCAGATGGGAATGATCAATTACCAGCTTGGGAGCTTCGAAGAAGCGATAAAACATCTTGAGCTTTTCCTTGAAGAGGACCCCGAAGACGGTATTTTCCGTGACGGCGCAAACCTTGTGATCGGACTGTCCGCTTTTAAGCTTGAGAGATGGGACAAGAGCAAAGAACACTTCTCCGAAGTGGACGGAAGTGAGAGTCCATACTATATTCAAGCGAGAAGGCAACTGAGTCTTGTGTACGAGAAAACCGGAGAACCTGAAAAAGCGGAGAAAATCCGCAGCGAGACGCCAAGCGAAACTGGTCTATAAACTGATCAAGATACGCATAGGACGATTCAGGATTTCCTACCCGAGCCCAAGGACTTTCCGGCTGAACGCAGGATCGTCAAACTCCTTCGGCCACCCTTCCTTGCTTTCCCGGATTCCAGCCCGTTTGCAATCCTCTGCAAGCTTCTCAAGGTCGATCCCTCCGCGCCCGCGCAGACGCACAAGCTCAACCACGGGTTTCCCGTATTTTGTTATGATGACGCGTTCTCCTTTTTCGGCAGCGGACACCAGCTCGGAAAGACGCGCTTTTGCCTGACGCAAAGCAAATTCCATGAAACAGCCTCCTGATTCTCTGCACCGTTTAAAACTTCACATTCGCAAGTGTAGCTATATCGTGACCATAAATGGAAGTCAAGGAGTCGGAACTGTTATGTTGTCAACAACATAATTACAGAAAAGTTGTGGAGGTCATTTTTACTCGCTGTTTGACAAAGAAATTCCAGACGTGTTAGAGTCTGTTTTGAGGGAAAAGAAAAAAGAGGTTCTACTGTCCGAATTCAATCGAAAAGGGTGTCCGAATAAATCGTAATAAGCACAGATATCATAAGGAGTCAAAAAATGCACAAGACACTAATTCTTAGCCTGCTGTTTGCTATGTTCCTTTTTCCTGTAAACGGACAAGCTTCTAGTGAGACTGAAGAAGAGCTTGAAAGAATGTATTATGTTTATCTTATCCGATCTCTCGGATGGGAATGCGATAAGATTTTGTCTGTCAATACAGGAAGACAGCAGTGGGGAAAACAAGATAAAGCCTTTTTGCCGGATGATAAGATATGGTCTTATGTCAGAGAAATTAGATGCCAAAACTCCAAAGCCTATTATTTAAAAAATGAGAGTTATGATTATAAAGACGATTATCGATGGAGAAATCTCCTCTGTCATGAAGGTGTGTGCCATAGAGTGCGATAGAGATGGAGCTTAATAGATTCACGCAGTCAATTCTCGATAAGTGATGTTTCCAGTGTTCATGATGCGCCTTAGCGTATCAATGAAGATATGGGGATTGTCTTGGTTGTTGTACCGCTACTCAAGTTCTTCTATGTATTTGTCCATGTGCTTGACGCTCTTAGCGCAAAGAAAAAGTGATCAAACCATCTTTGCAACCACAGCAGCCTATCCGCGTAAATGGCATTAGCTGTGGAACCGATTCCTTATATTCCCGATAGGTAGGATACCAATAAGGAACACCAGAAATAAAGTTGCAGATACTCCTTCAATCCAAGTAAGCGACGTATTGCGTCCTAACCACTGGGGGATACGAAAAAAGAATGTATTGTAAACTGAAAAAACAGAGGTGATTTTTAAGACAGACTTTTTACTCGTCGTTTGACAGAGAAATTCAAGAAGTGTTAAAGTCTGTTTTGAAGGAAGGAAAAAAAGAGTTACAAGCGTTCACTTTCCTTCGGAATCGCCGTTCATTTATTCTGCAATAAGCACTTTTCTGTGCGAGACTCCTGTCAGCATTGAGGCAAATCGCCCTTGCTAATTCCTCGGGTATTACGTCAATCGCTTCAATTTTGAATTAGCTTCTAAAAGCGGTTGCCTTAAAGCTTTTTCAAATAAAGTCATATTTGAGACAAGCCATTCAATCATTTCCGGCCAGTTATCTCTGTTATAACCATCAAACAGCTTGCTTAGCTGGATTCTACGTGCTTTTACCCCTTCTTTTCGTCTCCAGCTAAGTTCTTTGCCAAGACTGCTCTCAATTTCATCTTGCCGGTTTTGAAGTTCCTTAAAAAGAAACTCATTTTCTTCAGCGTCGCTACGCATTATAGAAAGTTCTACCCTCACCTCTTTTTGACCAAATATAAGAACGAATGGACAACCGGACACGCCCGAACCGGCACTCAACCAATGGTCCTCACCCGGACTGAGGTTATTATAAAGCTTACATTCAGAAACTCTGAATGACTCTAGTGTTCTTTCCCAAAAGTCCAGCCTTCTGCCCTCTCGTTCTTTACGCACCGCCGCAGAGGATTTTTCTTCTTCTTCTTTAGCTTTCATGATAATCATGAATTCTTTGGCTTCAGGTGTAGGTATGATCTGGTCTATGCTAAGGAATAACTGTTCGTCAACAACATGTAGTGTCACCCTGAAACACTGTATGGAAATTCCTTGCCCGAGTAGCCATAATGCGGTATTCGTCACTTCCTTGGGAAAATTGGCAGCCACAAACATCAGTCGCTGGCTGTTGCCCGTATTTATCTTTACTTCATTAATGTCATCTGCGTCCAAGAATTCACAAATCAAATCTTCAGCATTGCAGTCTTCTTTCAGGTGTTGTCGGAAAATCTCAACAATCTGAGATTTGGTTAAATTGGCACAATATGACGCATATTTAAGGGCCTGCCAGACCACATCCTTTCCACTGTCGTCAAGCTTGTTCTCGATAATGACCAAATTCCCGTTTTTGTCTAGAGCCAGTAGGTCCAACCTTTCTCTAGTCCCCGCAAAACCATCGAACTCTTTCTGTATGATTAAGAGTTCTTCACCTAGTGCGTCAGGCTGATGAGCCAACCATTCCTGAAGATTTTTCCTTTCCTTAAAGCCCAGTTCGGCGAAGCCTTTAGCCTGCAAAGGGATAATTCGATTTGAAGTTCTGTCAATTTGAAACATGCTCGGTATGGAATTTACCGAATGATCGACAGGAATCAATAAAAATTATGCTCCCTAGACCAAAACCGTATCTGGATCGTCTTCGAGGTCCTTAGAACTTCCCTATATAAATAAGTACCTTAGACCGGGGATGTAAGGGGAAGCCCATCTTGTAGGAGGAAACTATTATGGTGCCGAAGGCGGGAGTCGAACCCGCACGCCCGTAGGGCACTACCCCCTCAAGATAGCGCGTCTGCCAATTCCGCCACTTCGGCCCGAAATCGGACTGAGAAACATATCACGCGGAAGACAAATTTCAAGCGCCGAACTTGCGAAGCCGTCCCGCGTGAGCAAGAAGAAGCGGCATTATCTCAGTCGCCTTTATAATCCCCAGACCACCGGATAAACAGGACGATTCGGAAAAACCCGCCGCGCCCCCTCCCCTGCAGTATTCAGAGCTGATCATAAGAGGCACGGGATGCCAGCTGTGCGATTTCATTGCCGAGGGAGTCGAGTGGTCACCAGTGACTGCAAGAACGTCAGCTCCGAGCCCCATGATTTCGGGTAGAAGGGAATCAAATTCCTCTATTACTCCAACCTTCGCCCCGAAATTCCCGTCCTCTCCGTAACTGTCTGTTTTCTTTACGTGGAGGTAGAAAAAATCATAGTCTTCAAAGTTGGCAGAAAGCGTCCGGATCTCATCGCCTATGGAGTCCCCGGAAACCTCAAGGATGTCCATTCCGAGCAGTTTCGATACTCCCCTGTACATCGGATAGGCGGCAACGCATCCGGCCCGAAGCCCGTAGGCCTCATCGAAAGTCGGAAGATCGGGCCTCATGGAAAAACCTCTTAGGAGCATGTAGTTAGCCACGGGCTCATCCTTTATCACGTCGCAGGCCTGGTCAATCATCTCTGCGGCAATTTCGGCTGTTTTTTGGGAAGCGGAATTTTTCGCCTCAGGTCTGATAGGAGCCGCACCTTCTGACTGCGGATCGGTGTCGCAGACAAACGCATTTGATTCAGAAAGCCGGTCGGGAAAGGAGAGAACCACGACGAAGCGGTGCTCAAGACCTGGATAGAAACTTACTTTTACCCCGGATATCTCTTTGACGGCTGACGAAATCCTGGAAATTACCCTCCTGTTCTCCTCCGTGCTGAGCCTGCCTGCCCTCCTGTCGGTAACGACCGGGTTATCTCCTTCGTAACTCACGGTGGCAAAATTGCCCCTAACCGCCACGTCTAACGGGCCGAGATCGATGCCCAAACCAAGTGCCTCAAGCACGCCCCTTCCTATCTCGTTTCTGACGGGGTCATAACCAAAAAGCGCCAGGTGCGCGGCACCGCTTCCAGGAGTTATCCCCCTTTCCACGGGCACATGCAGCCCCAAAGACGCGGCCGAAGAGACCTCGTCAAGATTCGGTGTCCAGGCCGCCTCGAGTTCAGTCTTTCCGTTAACCGGAAGCCCCCCGAGTCCGTCAAGAACGCAGAGAACTATCTTCGAGGAATTTTTCTCAACAAGTTTTGATACAAGATCCTGCATTCTTCTTCCTTGCCCGCTCATCTGGGCGGGAATGACATCATGGGTCCCTTAGCTCTATTTCGGCTCCGTCATACGCCGGCTCTATATGATCCGGAAGTTCCGCGAGGAGTTTTTCGTACTCAAGTTCATGTCCCATGTGGGTAAGAAGCGCCCTTTTGGGTCCCAGTTTTTCTATTTTCTCTACCGCCTGTTCTATGTTGAAGTGTGCCCTGTGGGGTTTATATCTCAACGCGCCGAGTATCAGAAGATCAAGTCCCGAGAGCTTTTCGTAGGATTCCTCGGGGATGGCGCTGCAGTCTGTAACGTAACCGAAAGACCCGATCCTGTAGCCTAGTATCTTCCAGTCGTGGTGATAGATGTCTATGGGCTCTATCCTGATTCCCTCGAAGTTGATCTCCCCGGTTATCTCCTTGAAGTTAAGTCTGGGTTTTCCTCCCGCGGCGGGGAAGGAATCGAATATGTAGGCGAAATTCCGCTTTATGTCGCCTAGGGTAACGGGGTTTGCGTAACAGTCTATGTCCATTGAATTTATGAAGTTAAAAGCCTTAAGATCGTCTATTCCGTGGGTGTGGTCCGCGTGGGAGTGGGTATAGAGAACAAGATCGATCCTGGTTATGCCTTCCCTAAGAGCCTGAGTCCTCAGATCGGTAGAGGTGTCGACAAGTATTTTCTTTCCGGACACCTCAACAACCACGGAACTTCTGGTACGTTTATTCTTAATATTATCCGATGTGCATACGTCACATTGGCAGCCCACTACGGGAACGCCGGTTGAAGTGGCACATCCAAGCACTCTCACCTTCATAGAATACGCCAAACATGGTAGAATTGATGTTGTAACAACATACATACAAATCTTCCGAAAAGAAATTTACAACGGTGTAACAACCAATATACTTTCTGCGTAAAGTGAAAAACCGCATAAAAATTTTCCCCTTCCTCATATTTTCTATCTGTCTGCTCGCCCTTTCCTTCGCCACGGCGAAGGAGAAAAACAGGGCCCTTTACGAGGAGAATTTCAAGCTTTACCGCCAGCTTGAATCAAATTCCGAGAAAGCCAAAAGAAGCGACACATGGGATCTTGTGGGAAGCACTTTCTACAGGCTATACTCGCAGAGTCCCAACTGGAAAAACGCTCCGCTCTGTCTCTTCGTCGCCGCAAGGGTCTACGAGAAAAAATCCCTCAGATTCAAGACCCCGCGGGACTCTGAAAAAGCGCTTAAGTACTCGCGCGAGTTCATAAAAAAATATCCAAAAGACAGTCTGGTCGACGACTCCTGGCTTCGGGTGGGAAGGATCCTTGAGCGAAGGGGAAAGAAAAAAGAGGCCGCAACAGCGTACCAGAGGATCGTCTACGGAATGGAGGAATCAGACACCTACGAAATAGCCAAGAAGAAACTGGCGACACTGACGGGAGAAAGAACTTCAAAGAAAACGGCTCCCGCGGCGCGCAAGAAAGCCTCGCCCAAAACATATCCCAAGGGATACGCAGTCGTAAAGAAAATAAGGCACTGGTCAACGGATGACTACACGCGGGTCGTAATAGAGTCCGACAAAGAGATCAAGTACACATCCAAGATGCTGCGTCCCGACCCCAAACTCAAAACCCCTCCCCGTCTCTACGTTGACCTTGAAAAAACCGTCATCTCGGATTCGGTCAGCATAGAGCCCATCTCGAAGGGACTTCTCGAGAAGATAAGTTTCGCGAGCAACCGCCCGGGGGTGTCGCGCGTCGTGCTCTACATAAAGGATCTTGAGGGACACAAGGTTTTCTCCCTCAGGAAATCGAAACAGAACCCTTCTTTCCGGCTCGTGATGGACATAAAGGGAAAGGGAGCGCGGCCGGAGAAGATATTCGCAGAGCACGCTCCTTCTTACGGCAAGCAGAAATCTTCTCTTAAATCCAAGATTCCCGAAGGAGAAATAGCGAGCCTCAAGCAGGCCCTGGGACTCAAGGTGAAAACCATAGTGATCGACCCGGGTCACGGAGGACATGATCCGGGCGCCGTAGGTCCAAGCGGCCTCAGGGAAAAGGACGTAAACCTCAGGATAGCCAAGAGACTGAGGGAGAGGCTTATAGAAGAGGGAAAGAACTTCGGCATAGAAAACGTCTACCTCACAAGAAGCAACGACAGGTTCATTCCTCTTGAGGAGCGCACAGCAATAGCGAGAAAAAGAAAAGCAGACATTTTCATATCCATACACTGCAACGGGGCAAGAAGGAAAAATGCGCACGGGATAGAGACCTATATACTGGGCTTTACAGACGACCAGACATCCCTGCAGCTTGCGGCCAGAGAGAACGCCACGACAACCAAGGGACTGAATGAGCTTGGAAACACGCTCAAGCAGTACATACTCAGCGCCAAGAAAGAAGAGTCCCAGCAGGTCGCCGGTTACGTGCAGAAATCCATAATCCAGAACATCTCCGGGAAATACAAGTACGTAAAGAACAAGGGAGTGAAGAAAGCTCCTTTCGTCGTGCTGATCGGCGCGGACGTACCGAGTTTGCTGATTGAAACCTCTTTTATAACAAATCCCAGAGAGGAAAAAAGACTGAAGAGCGAAGCCTACATAGAAAGAATAGTGAACGGAATAATTCTGGGGATAAAGAAGTATTCAATGCAGACCCAGAAAATTTCCTGAGACCCCGCTTACTTTATGGACAGCGTAAACAGTGAAATCGCGAAAATATTCTCAAGGATAGCCGATTCTCTCGAGATCCTTGATGAAAACGGCTTCAAGATAAACGCCTACAGAAAGGCCTCGCGCAATATCTCCTCAATGCCGGATTCCCTTGAGGAGTTCGACGGGGAAAAGGAACTCTCAACGATACCGGGAGTCGGGAAGGATCTTTCCCAGAAAATAATCGAGCACAGACTCACCGGAAAAATCACCTACTACGAGGAGATAAGAAAACAGGTTCCAGACGAACTCGCGGAACTTCTCGACATAAGAGGAGTGGGACCGAAGTTTCTGCGCACCCTGGTAAAGCGCTTCGGGGTAACGGACATCAAAAGCCTGAAAGAGACCATAGCTAATCCGGATATTTTTGAGGTAGGCGGCATAGGAAAGAAGAAAATCGAGCAGATATCACGCTCGGTAGAGGTTTTTGAGGGCGGGAAAAAGAGAATGAGGCTTACCGAAGTCCACCCTCTTGCCACGGCTATAAAAGAGGAGATAGAGGAAATCCCCGGCGTCCTGAAAGCCGAGCTTGCCGGTTCGCTTCGAAGGATGAGGGAAACCGTAGCGAATATAGACATAATCGCCTCGGCGGATGATAAGGCGGGAGTCATAGAGGAATTCACAGCTCTCGGTTTCACTAAGGAAGTTATCCGCAGAACCGAAAACAGCGCACAGATTCTCACGCAGACCGGGGTGCGGACCGATCTTCTGGTCGTAGAGCCCCACTGCTACGACTCAGCGCTTCAGAACCTTACGGGCTCGCGGTCCCATAACGCAAGAATAAGGGAAATCACGGCGGCTAAGGGGTTTGAGATGGATTCTGTGGGCATACGCAACGGGACTGGATACTTCTCCTCCGAGGAAAAAATCTACGAATCTCTCGGGCTAGACTACATTGCCCCTGAACTGCGTGAAGACCGTGGTGAGATTGAAGCGGCGCGCGCAGGAAATCTTCCCGTACTGCTTTCGATAGAAGACCTAAGGGGAGATCTTCACGCCCATTCAACCTGGAGCGACGGAGCTTCAACCATACGGCAGATGGCGGACAAGGCGGCATCTCTCGGCTACGAATATATAGCTATGACCGACCACTCGCCCTCTTCGAGGATAGCAAACGGGCTCAGCATAAAGAGACTGTGGCAGAAAAAAGAAGAGGTAGAGAAAGTAAACTCCGAGGGCAGAGCGATAAGAATACTTATGGGCTCCGAGGTCGACATACTGCCCGACGGCTCTCTTGATTATCCTGACGAAGTGCTTCGGGAACTTGATTTCGTCGTCGCGTCGGTTCACAGCTCTTTTTCGATGGAAGAGGAGGAAATGACAAAACGGATATGCGGCGCCATAGAGAACCCCAACGTGGATGCCCTGGGGCATCCGACCGGAAGGCTGATAGGACAGAGAGATCCCTACAAGGTCGATATAGACGCCGTTATTGAGACCGCGAGAAATCACGATAAGGCGCTCGAGGTAAACTCATCCTACAAGAGGCTTGACCTAAAAGACTCCCACGCCAGAAAAGCCGTTGAGGCCGGGGTGAAAATCATAGTGTCAACCGACGCCCACAGGACCCAGCATCTTGAAAGAATAATTTTCGGGGTCGGAACGGCAAGGCGGGGATGGGTAAAGAAAACAGACGTTGTAAACACTTACAGTCTTTCTCGACTCCTTAGATGGATTGCAAGCCACGACTCGTAAAATGGCCCGACTCACCAAAAAGCAGGCCCGGGCAGAAGTATCCCGCCTTAGAGAGGAAATAAGACGCCACGACCATCTCTACTACGCGGATAGCAACCCCGAGATTCCAGATGCCGATTACGACAGGCTCATGAGGATACTCGTGGAGCTTGAGCGGGACTACGGTCTGACCGTCCCGGACTCCCCCTCGCAGAGAGTCGCGGGAGAGGTTGCCGAGCAGTTCAGTCCATTCTCTCACGTAATTCCAATGATGAGCATTGATAACGCCGTAGATGAGCAGGAAACCAGGGAATTTGACAAGCGGATAAAAAGGTTTCTAAAGACCGAAGAAGAAATCGAATACGTACTGCAGCCCAAGTTCGACGGGGTTTCGGCATCGCTTACCTATGTTGAGGGGGAACTGCTCCATGGCACAACTAGGGGCGATGGAAGAACGGGGGAGGAAATAACGGCAAACTTAAAAACCGTAAGGTCTGTTCCGCTTGCTCTTTCGGGGCGAGGCCGAAAACCGAAACTGGTTGAGGTAAGGGGGGAAGTCGTATTCCCGAAAAGCCTGTTCGCAAAGCTCAATGAGGAGCTTGCAAAACTTAATGAACAACTTGAGAAAGAAAATGAAAACCTCCTGAAAGAAAACAAAAAAACGAAGCCACTCAGGATGCTGTTTAAAAACCCGAGAAACGCCGCTTCAGGCTCGCTTCGCCAGCTTGACTCTTCTGTGACGGCACGACGCCCCCTGCACTTTTACGCCTGGGGAGTGGGCGGATGCGAAGGGAGAGAATTCAGGGACGAGATTGAAATATATGAGGCTTTTCGCAAATGGGGGTTCAATGTCGAGGAGCCCGGAGACTGCCTGGGTATCGACCAGGCCATTGAGTACGCAAGGGAACTTGAGCGAAAAAGGGATTCTATTGATTATGAGATCGACGGGGCAGTGGTGAAGGTAAAAAGCAGAGGGCTGCAGGAAATTCTTGGGACAACGGCAAAATACCCCCGCTGGAGCGTGGCCATAAAGTTCTCTCCCAAGCAGGTAACCACGAAAGTAAAAGATATAACAGTTCAGGTCGGAAGGACGGGACACCTCACCCCGGTAGCCGAGCTTGAGCCGGCAAAGATATCCGGTATCGAGATAAAGAGGGCATCTCTTCACACAGAGGACACCTTAAGGGAAAAAGATGTGAGGATCGGCGACACCGTGGTAGTGCAGAGAGCGGGAGACGTAATCCCGGAGGTGGTGGAAGTGATTGCCTCGAAGGAAAGAGGCAAAGAGATTTTTTCCATGCCGAAGAACTGCCCCCGCTGCGAAACCTCGGTTGAGAGGGAAGGCTCCTTTCACCTCTGCCCGAACATCTCCTGTCCCGCACAGATCAGGGGAAGAATAAGCCTTTTCGCTTCGAGAAACGCTTTTGACATAGAGGGGCTAGGGGCAAAAAGAGTGGAGCAACTGATAAGCGAAGGAATCCTGGTAAACATGGCGGATATTTTCACTCTAAGAAAGGAGCAGCTTCTCGGACTTCCGGGATTTGCGGAGAAGTCCACGGACAAACTCCTCGAGGAAATAGAAAAAAGCAGGGATATAAGCTTTGAGAGATTCATAAACTCTCTTAGCATAAAGCACGTGGGCACCAGGACCGCACAGACGCTAGCCCGCGAATTCAAAACCCCTGAGAATCTCATGGCAGCCACAGACGAGGAACTTCTCCGCGTTGAGGGCGTAGGCGAGGAACTGGCGCGGAGCATACTTAGATTCTTCGAGGACCCAGAGAGAAAAAGCGTGGTGGAAGCGCTTTTGAGTCATGTGAGAATAGAAGAAGAACCCGAACCGTCAGGGGAAAACGAAAAAATCACCGGAAAAACATTTGTCCTGACAGGAACTCTTTCGATTCCTCGGGAGCAGGTGAAGAAGGAGATCGAGAAACTCGGCGGAAAAGTCGTTAACTCTGTATCCGGAAAAACCGATTTTCTGGTTTCCGGAGAGGGCCCCGGAACCACGAAACTTAAGAAAGCTGGGGAACTTGGCATAGATGTTATAACGGAAGAGCAGCTTGAAAAACTCCTGACTTTTCAGGGTGTGGCAAACAAGTCATAATGACTTGTTATCATTTTTCCATTTAAGATGAGGAATAACTGTGCAGACAAAGCTTCCGTTTGGTAAATCTAATGAATTGGAACTGCGAGCCATTTCCCCTTTCCTAGAGCTGGGAGCATATGAGGCGCTATGGAGCAGGGATGGAATGTCTTTCAAAAAGATTGCAGAGATGCGCTCCGGGCCGGAATCATCTCTCTGCGATTTCGTGGACAAATCCGAGGCCCGTGATTTTGCCAATCGTGCTCATAGTCTGATCGCCGAATCGGGAATCGGTGAATTCGGAATTCGCGTTTACGGTACGTGGGAATATCCCGAAAAACTTCTGGACGCCTCTTATCCACTGGAACTGCTCTACTTTCAGGGCTTCTGGGACTTAGCTTACACGAAATCGGTATCGGTTGTGGGCACCCGCAGACCGTCTGCCCAAGGAATTGCCGACACACGTCGTCTAGTGAAAAACCTAGTGGACGACGGATTCACCATAGTTTCTGGATTAGCGTCGGGGATTGACACCGCTGCACACACTACTGCAATTGAGAGCGGCGGCCAGACCATAGGTGTTATAGGAACACCTATCTCGGAGACCTATCCGAAGGAGAACGCAGAACTTCAGAGACGCATTGCAAAAGACTACCTGCTTATAAGCCAGATTCCCGTGTTGCGTTATTCTCTTCAGGGACCACGCGGTAATAGGCTATTTTTCCCACAACGCAATATAACCATGTCCGCGCTCAGCGAAGCTACTATCATTGTTGAAGCTAGCGAAACATCAGGAACACTGGTTCAGGCCAGAGCAGCTCTTGAGCAAAAAAGGAGACTTTTCATTCTTGACAGGTGTTTTCATGATAGGACTGTTACATGGCCTGAAAAATTCACCCGGAAAGGAGGAGTCCGAGTTGCAGGCTACGAGGATATAAGGAGGCATCTTGTCTCTGAAGCTCTCTAGAATTGAAGGCGTTTTCCTCTCCGATCATCCCTCTCTTGAACTGGATGATGACTGTTATTTTCTTGGGGAATATACGTCAGATCGCGGCTACGAGTATGGAAGAACTAACAGTCTCATTTCAAATTTCAAAAAATCACTGGATAAAAAAGACCGACCAGAATGGCAATACAAAGAAGAAGCGATAAGGAAAATTGCTGAGGCGTTTCGAAAATCGCTGCCGAGTACTTGGCTTCGAAAAGTCACCTCGGTTCCAATTCCTCCGTCAAAAACCAAAAGAGACCTTCTATACGACGACCGGATGACCCGCACGCTTGAGATATTGAATCAAGAGTTCGCCAACACCCTCGATGTCCGCGAACTGATTAAACAAAGCGAGAGCACTCAAGCGGACCACGAGAGTTCTTTGCGTCAATCCACCGAGGAATTGACCGAAAATTATTATATCGACCAAGAACTTGTCTATCCTGAACCAGAAGAAATCGTATTGTTCGATGATCTGCTGACGACCGGAAAACATTTTAAGGCTGCACAGCGAGTACTCAGAAAACAGTATCCCAGCGTAAAAATTCGGGGGGATCTTTGTGGCACGGAGGATTTTTGAGGAATTAGGAGACGCCTGAGGATATTTTATTAAGACTGCAAGGACTTAACTCCATGTCTCTGTCTGTACACTTCGTAGAGAAAAATTCCCGCGGCAACAGAGGCGTTTAGAGATTCCACTTTCCCCTCTTTCGGAATGGAAAGCAGAAAATCGCATTTCTGCTTTGTCTTGCTTCTCATTCCCCTGCCCTCGTTCCCGATCACAACGGCTATATCGAGCGAAGCGAAGTCACAGTCACAGACCGATTCTTCAGAATCCGCGTCGGCTCCCGCGACCCAGACCCCTTTTTTCTTAAGAGAATCGATCACTCTGCCAAGATTCGTCTCCCGGGCGATCTTTATGTTGGCCGAAGCCCCGGAAGAAACTTTCACCACTGTCGGATTCACATCACACGCCCGGTCAGATGGTATCACGATTCCATGAACTCCTAGAAAATCCGCGGTCCTTATTATGGCGCCGAGATTCTGCGGGTCTTCTATATGGTCAAGAACGAGAAGAAAAACCTTATCCTGCCTTTGCTTTGCCACCCCGAGAATCTCTTCAACCGAACTGTAGACAAAATCAGAGATTTCAGCCGCTATGCCCTGGTGATTCGGGCTTTTGCATATATCAGTGATCGCGTTTCTTGGAAGATGGGTGAGTTTTATGCGGAATTTCTTAACCGAGGCGTTCATCCTCGGGTCAGAAGATATGTCGAAATTCTCCGAGACCATGATTCTCTTTATCTCCTGGGGAGAATTGCGGAGAAGCTCGGCGACTGAGTTCTTGCCGTAAACTATCAACGCGGACTCTTCCCGACCCCGAAATTCTTCTTAACGTAGTTAACCTTGTAGAGTATGTTGTCCTCAATCCACTTGGCGTCCCACCACTCAAGCGGCCTCACCGGAACTCCCTGAACGTAAATCCCAAAGTGCAGGTGGTCTCCAACTGCAAGCCCGGTAGTGCCCGTCCTTCCCACGATATCTTTTTTCCCTACGCTGTCTCCGACACTCACATCCATCGAGCTCAGATGGGAGTAAAGGGACACAACCCCCATTCCATGGTCGATGATAACCGTATTGCCGTATATGCCGAGGTGCTCCGCAAATACCACCACTCCGCTGTTAGAGGCGGGAACAGGGTGTTTTTTAGTAACCGAGAGGTCGTAGCCGAGGTGATACTGGTTGTCGACCACGTTGCCGTCCATCAGGTATTTTCTGTGGTCCGCGAAGGTCGCGCCCACCTTGGAATTGCGAAGCTGGTTGAACTTCCCTTTCCAGAGAATCTCGCCCCCGCTCTGTCTCCCGATCTCATATATCCTGTTGTCGTTCTCCTTTCTCGTCTCGCTGTTGATCTTGAGAAACGCCTTGAGGAAATCAGGTTTCCCGTCATCCCCGGCCGGGGAATAGCCGTAGATCTTGGTGAAAAGCGGAAGCACCTTGCTTTTCAGGAACCTCTCGGAGAGACCTATCTCATCCTTTACGTACGATGCCCTGAGAAGCCGGTAATAAACAGATTCCCTAATTTCGTTGCCAGCCGCGTCAGCTGCAAGAATTTCTATCTTCTCACCCTTGTCCGCATCATAGGGGTAGGCAAAAAAGGCGATATATATCAAGGGGTCGTCGAAATAACCCGGGTAGCCTTCGAAAAAAATGTCTTTTATCTCGACGCCGCTTGAGACCGTGTCCTCAGAAACCTTGTAAATGACAACTCCCGTGCCCCCGTGTCTTATGTACAGCGCGGGAGAGAGTTCCTCTATCTCGGGAGGGATGAAATCCAGGGTAACCCTCTGGCTGAAAACAGCCTTTCTCCCAGGAAGAAGGCCATTCATGAAACGGTCAGTCGCCTCTATGAAAAATTCCGCCGTGCCGCCTTTTATGCCAAGCTTCTCGGGGTCAATGCTCACTTTTATCACGTCGCTTTTAGTTCTTTTTTTGTACTCTTTTTCAACAAGAACGGATTCCCCGTAAGCGTCAAGCAGATAGATGCGCACACTGGAAAGCCCGGTTCCCTTGTCGGACACAGTCACCTCAAAGGGCTTTAGGCCGAGACTCTTAATTTCCCGCTCAGTGGATATGACGGGAGGGCTCATCTCTGCAATGGAGATAACTTTTATGAGAGCAATGACCAGAAGCGCAATCCCAAAAACAGCTGCAACCTGTTTTCCGGATACCTGTAGCATTTAAAACAACCTCCTTAGAATTGCTGTAGCAGCTTCGCTTATCACATCATAACAGCAGCACAGACAGCGTAAGTGAACCAGAAAGAAACCCTATTTCCGCACCGCCTCAGAAATCTCAAATCTGCCTCTCGCACGATCCGGTTTACGGGGGGAAACCCGCAACAAACAGAACTCCTCTCTGGAAAGGACCTTCCGGGCACCTCAAGCGGGTTCTGTTTTTATTTGGCGGCTTTTAAGTATAATAGGCCTGTTAAGAAAATCCAGATCCTTACAGCGTGACCGAGGAAAAGTTCCCTGCGTTTTCACTAAAGACAGTGCGTCGAAGAACGATTTTTTTTATATTCACGGCAGTAATCTGTGTTCTTGTCGTGGGGCTTTTTCTATTCTCCCAGACCGAGCAAAGCCGCCAGTACGTAAAAAACCTTATAGAGCAAAAGCTTAACTCAATCCCCAATTTCCATATAAGGCTCGGAGATATCGAGGGAAGCATAATCTCCACAATGGAGATAGACGATATTGAGGTAAAAATAGCCGGAGAGAGTTTCATGAGAATCGAGAAACTCTCGACGAATTACTCAATTCCGCTTCTTTACTCAATAATCTCAAGAAATAAGCTCTACTTGTCCGGCACGGAGATACAGGGTCTTGAGCTTCTTCTCTCAAAGGACAGCCGCGGGGCATGGAATTTCAAGAAACTGAAGAACGAAGACAAAACCGCCGAGGACCCGAAAGGGGAAAGAATGAGCCTCATGTTCGCGGATGCCAGAATCCGCGATTCCCGCATTGCGATTGTTGACCGCACGAGAGACAAGGCATGGGAGTTTGACCTCGTCGAGGAATCGTTTTTCTCCGTAAACATCGTCGAACTGACAAAAAAGGTCGAACTTGACGCCAAGGACATAAATTTCGACTACGTGTCCCCCAGAATCAGGATAAGGAACCTCAGGGGAAAAATCGATATCGCTTCCTGGGACTGCGTATTCGAAGATGCCGGATTTAAGGTTGAGGGCGTGGCGATCAGGGGAAGCGGGGTCGCGAAAAACCTGAGAAACCCCGAATTCGATATGACCGTGTATTTCGACGCGCTCGGAATAGACAAAGAGGGGGAAATTAACCTTCAGGCAAAAACTAAGGTCAAGATGCGCTCCGTTGATAACATGTCCGGCACGATGGAGATTTCAGCACATGATTCATTTCTCAACGGAAAGCAGCTCTGGACAGACCTAAAACCGGTCAGGATTAAGGGAACAGAAACTTTTATAGAGGGCAAAATAGGCGGAGGATTCGGAGAGTCAAACCTCAAGGGCAGCATCGACTTTAAGAAATGGCTCGCAGGAGGAGAAAAGAACTGGTTTGATTTCACCGCGGAGCTAAACGGCGCGAACACGGATGAACTGACCGAGATACTTAACCGTACACCCTACCCGCTTAAGTTCGGAGATAGCTCAAGGCTGAGCTCGAATCTGAGGGTAAGCGGCAACTGGACAAGCAAGGAAATCTATTCCCTTAGGATCGAACCCGATTATCTCGACGTAATAGACAGCGAGCAGAGCAACCTTCGGATTGGAGGTTACGTCAGGTTTAGAAACGACGGTGCGGATTTTGATTTCACCTCAAAGGCAAAGGGATTCAAGCTGAAACTCGAATTCCCGGACATCCTAATTGACAACTATGTTGACGGAAGCGCGACTTTTAAGGGAACGATGCCGAAAAAAGGCAAGTTCCTTGAAGACAAGTACTTGCACGTAGACGCCGATCTGAAAACAGACGAATTATACGGAATAACGAACATAAACTCCCAGATAAACGGCAGCATTCAAAAAGGGACCCTGACGGTAAACAGGCTTAACGTCCTGTCCGATCAATTTTCCCTGTCCGCGGAAAAAACCAAGGGAACGCTGAAGGATCTTGACTGCATTTTTGAATTCAAAACGCAGGACCTGAGCTTTCTCTCCGAGATTGACGAAAGGATTCCTCTGCTTTTAGGAAAAATGGACTCAAGCGGAAAAATCAGCGGAGACATTTTCACTCCGCTTATCGAGGCAAACTCGCGCGTAGAGAACTTCGCCTACGAAAAGGATTTCACGGTTCAGGACATGTCCGTCCGGTCAAGTACGCGGATTGATTTAAAAAACACCCCCAGGGTATCGCTTGATATATATCTGCGGGGAGAGCGGGCCCGCATTCTCGACAATTACTCGGACACAATAGAGGCAAAGTTCCGGGGAACGGAAACCCTCTTTGACGCTGGAGTTCTTTTGAGCAAGGAAAACGGTTCCTACACTTCTTCAGAATTCAGCGTTAGCGACCTACTGGAACACGAGAAAAAAATAAGGATAACGTATCTTGAAGGTCTTCTGGACGAAAAGCTGTTTAAAAACAGAGGAGATATCTTCCTTGATATATCTTCGGACAGAGCAAGCATTCGGGGAGATGAACTTGCCTACGGAGAGGGGGAAATCTCAAACTTTCTGGGAGAAATCGACAGGGAGAAAAAAACGGTCGAACTGCGGGCCGACATAACAAACTTCAATCCGCTGATCATATCAAAGGCTCTTAATCTCAGACACGACCTGGGAGGAACTCTCGACGGAAAAGTCCGAGTCAGCGGTCCTTTTTCCGCCCCTTCAGTTGAGACCGAAATAAGATCAGACGGTTTCTCTTATGGATTCCCTGCATCAGGAGAGATGGAAATCAGGCTCCGCGGGCAAAAGGGAAAACTTTCCATGGAGCTGCTATCCTCACTGGATAACAAGCAAAACCTCAGTTTGCGTGGAGACCTGACGGTTTCAAAAAACGCCAACAGTCTCTCAGAGGCGATAATGGGAACCTCGATGGACCTTGAATTGACGTCGGACGGATACGGCCTTGAGTTCATGGGGATTTTTTCAAATTCGATAGAGGAAATCGAGGGGAACTTTTCATCTGCCGGTCTTTCTCTTGGCGGCACTCTCTCAAGACCGCGGATAAAAGGTGATCTTGAGATAAACAACACGAAACTCTCCCTGACCCAGCTCAGAAACAGTCTGTTCACCGAGCAGGCGAAGCTTTCGTTCAGCGGGACAAAACTTTCCTTGCCAAGGACGCAAATCCGTTCAAAAAAGGGGAAAGCCTACCTCAAAGGCAAAATGAACATCTCCGATTTCACCTATCGCGCTGATCTTGAGATGGAGAAGGTCCGTTTTAATCCACATTCGATAAAAACGGATCTCTCCGGTGATCTCAAGATAGAAAAGAAAGACGAATTTCTTAAAGTAACGGGAAAGACCAAGGTCACCGCGGGAAGGATTCGCCTGTACCCGGGCAGGGCAAAAAGCATAAAGGACATCAGTTTCATAGAAAAAAGCGAGAGCTTCGTCGATGAGTTTTCACTTGAGGCACAGAGCGAAACCGGTTTTTACAGAGAAAAAACCGCAATGGATATCTCGGTCGACATCTCCTCGGGCACGTGGATAAAAACCAAAGATGCCAACTTCAACACAAGCGGAAAACTGAGGCTTAAGAAGGAACCTGGGGCAGAACTTAACATGCAGGGAAACATAGTGTCATCCGAGGGGTATTACACGGTCTTCGGGAAGCTTTTCGATATAGAGGACGCCACGCTTAACTTCACAGGGACATCGAACAATCCTGCTCTAAACGTCAATGCATATTACGACACCGGCGATGTTGACGTGTACGTAAACGTCACGGGAGACCTGATGGAACCGGACCTGTCTCTCTCAAGCAATCCGAATCTCGAAGAAATCGACATAATCTCCTATATAGTTTTCGGAGCTTCGAGCAACAGGCTCCAGAATCAGCAAAGGGCCTTTGTGGGAAAATTCGCGACCGCGGTTGCCGCAGGCGGAATCTCGGAGCTTTTAAGCTCGGAGATCGGTCTCGACCTCCTGAGCATCCAGGAAGGGGACCGAGGGTTTGAGGACAGCACACTAAAAGTCGGCTCCTATGTCACAAGAGATATCTTCGTCGGCTACGAGAGATCACCATCTAAGATCTCCCTCGACCAGACGACGGAGATGCGCAACAAGCTCAACGTTGAATGGAGACTGAACAGAAGATTCTCCATCGAAAGTCAGATGGGTGGAGAAAATCCCGGAGTCGATTTTTTCTACAATTTCAATTATTAAAACTTCGGTGATACTCTTGCCAGAAACTATAACGGAGAAACGTAATGAACGGACAAAAGCCGATCGTAGCAATAGTCGGAAGACCAAATGTAGGCAAGTCAACCCTTTTTAACAGAATAATAGGGTGGAACAAGACGATAGTAGAAGATATCCCTGGCGTCACGAGAGACAGGGTCTATGAAGACACCCGATGGAAGCAAAAGGAGTTCACGCTGATTGACACCGGGGGCCTTTCTCTCGGCGAAGACGACCAGGACTATTCACTCATAAAAGAGCAGATAGATGTGGCGATTTCGGAGGCCGACCTCGTGGTGATGCTTTTTGACGGCAGGGACGGGGTAGTGCCTCAGGATTCTGAGATAGTGCGGTATCTTCGAAAGACCGAAAAAAAAGTCATATACGCCGTGAACAAAATCGACCATGGAAACATAAAACAGGTGCTAAAGACATATGAGTTCTACGGTACGGGCACGGATGACTTCATGGCGATTTCCGCGCTTCACAACAAGAATATCTACGAGCTTGTGGAGCAGATCGCTTCCTGCATAGAAACCTCCGGGCAACCGGAAGAAGAATCAGAAGAGTCCGAAGAGACGAGAATCGCCGTTATCGGCAAACCCAATGTGGGCAAATCCACGCTGGTGAACAGGATACTCGGAGAACAGAGACTCATAACAAGTTCCACACCCGGCACGACCCGTGATTCCATTGATTCCGTATATGAAAAAGACGGGAAGAAATACGTCTTTATCGACACCGCGGGCATAAGAAGAAAGTCAAGAATAGACGCCCCGGTCGAAAAACACAGTGTCTTCCGGGCAATAAGGTCCATCGAAAGAGCTCACATCGTACTGCTGATGATAGACGGTCAAGAAGGCCCGACTCATCACGACTCGCGCCTCGCGGAACTGGTTAAAGGCAGAAACAGGGCACTTATAATACTGCTTAACAAGTGGGACCTCGCCCCCGAAGACATAGTTGATCTCAAAGAAGTTGAAGAGGTAATGAAGGAGAAACTGATCGGGGTTGATTACGCACCCGTGCTGACTATCTCCGCCCTTACCGGCAAGAAAGTCGGGAGGATTTTCGATGTTGTCGAGCGGGTGGAGAGCAATTTCAGAAGAAAGATATCCACGGGAAAGCTAAACAGGTTCCTTGAAGACCTTACAAAACGTCACCCTCCCCCTGTTTACAGAAGAAAGGAAATCAAGCTTTTCTACATCTCACAGCCCTTCAACGCTCCGCCGACATTCACGATCTTCACAAATTCGGCAAAGGGCATCCCGGAGAACTACAGAAGGTTCCTTGAGAAACAGTTAAGGGAGTACGCGGACTTCGAAGGGGCTCCTCTCAGGCTTCTGTTTCGGGACAGGGAAGGAAAGGAAGTCTAGGTCACCGGACCTCGAGTATTATTTTCTGTATGTCTGCTGTTCGCTCAGACGCGGAACACATTTCCATCACCCTGCGCCTTGCGTTTTGGCCCATTTCACCCCGGGCCTCCGCGTCCCGTACGAGGATCGAGATGCTCTCCCCGATCTTCTTAAAATCCCCGGAACCGCAGAGAAAACCGGTCTTTCCATCTTCAATGGCCTCCGCTATACCACCTATTGAAAAGCCCACGACGGGAAGACTGAACGCCATTGCTTCTATCACTGATCTCGGGAAAGGGTCCGGATAATTGGACGGAATTACGAAGAGGTCAAAATCCTTAAGATACGGCCTTACGTCCTTTTTGTATCCTGTGAATATAAAGCTGTCCCGCACCCCCAACCTCTCCGCATGATCCTCAAGCTCCCGCAGGTGGTTTTTCGGAAAAAACCAAGGAGTATCTCCTACTATAACGAACTTTGTTTTTTCGTTGATATCGCCGTCTGAGACAAGTCGGCTTACAGTGTCAATAAATTCCAGGTAGCCCTTTCTCGGAACCACCCTTCCGGTGTTTCCGACAAGCACGGTATCCGGGGGTATTGAGAACTCCTCTCTTAGAGAACCCCGAACGGAATCCTCGTCGAAATCCCCGGGGTCAATGCCATTATAGACGACGTGAACCTTACTTTTTGCTCTCTTAAACGGCTCGGCCGTGGCACGGGAGACGCATATTATTTTCTTAACGCACTGAAACCCGGAGAGGGCTTCCATTAAAGATTTCATAAACCACATCTGCTGTATGTTCCTTACGTGCCAGATAACGGGTTTTTTGTTTTTCCTTCCGATCAGGGCACCCACAATCTTTGCAAGGGTTCCGTTGCAGTAGACAATGTCGATTCCGTTTTCCCTGATTATCTTGGGGGATCCTAGAAGCAGACGGAGCATATTCACTATGTTTATGATTATGGAGAAAACTCTCATAAGACCCGGAGCCCATGTGGTGTCTGCGACCATTGTTGATTTCTGTATGTTCTCGGGAAACCTGGGGTCGACTATTATGTTTTCAAAAATGCCCTCGGATTTCAGGCTCTCAGAGAATATGTCGTGTTTCGGCACGAGTACAAACGGGTTTATCTTATCCCGGTCGATGTACTTCAGTATGTAGAGAAGACTTCTTCCCGGCCCTCCGTCCCTTACCGAGTGATTGATAAAGAGTACGTTTGTCTTTTTCATGTCGGCTGATATTGCGGTAGAATTCCCGGAGTGTCAAAGCGGAAAAGAAAAATAAACTAATACGAATTTCATGTTATCTTTGTATGTCAGGCAAATAAAAAATCGAGGAATCTTAATGCACATAAAAACCCGCGCAAGCGCCGTGAAAATCTACCTGTTTTTCCTTTTTATTTCCCTATTCGCAGTTTCGGGATGCGGACTGGATGTTGATTTCGGCGGTGGGACCGGAGATGACGATGTGGAAGAAAACGAGGTGATCACCGGGTTTATTGAGGAAATAATTCCGGAGATAGGAGGTTCCAGCCTCCTTGTGAGGGCAAGTGTAGTAAAAGATGAGACAGTTTTTTGCTGTGAAGATACACCATCTGTAAGGGACAATTTCCGCATAGAAGGCAATCTTAACCCGAGAGCCGAACTTGAATTCTTTCATGAAGGCTCCTCGCTCGGCACAATAACCGTCGCCGTTTTCCCGGGAGCAGTGATCGACATTCAGGATATTACAATTGAGGACAAATTCCCGAAGGATGATTACTACATTAATATAGGTTTTGAGGGGCAGGTGGACTCGAAAGATTGTGTCGACGACAGTTCGGCAAGGGGAACCATAAGCGTAAAAATATCATCTGAAGGCAAAGAAACAGAAGTAACAGCCAATCTGACGTCAGGAACCGATATTGAAAGAGGAGACGAAGAGGACCTTCCCTGTGAAGAAATAGTCGAGGGACGCAAAGTCATAGTAGACGGGAAACTGCGCAGAGACGAAACCGTACAAGCGGAGTTAGTTGAAATACTGTGAGCAGGGCTTGTCTCCAGCGCAGACTACCTTCCTTCCATAGTAATCCTGGCCCTCTCTCTTCCTTTCTCCGTAATAAGAAGCTTTCCGCCCGCAACAGCTATTTCTCCTTTCTGCTTCAAAAATTCAACCACTTTTGAGGCGAAATCAGCGGACCGAAACATGCCCCTGCTGTCGGGGTGGTTTTTTACCGACTCCCCTCTCTCCTGATTGTAAAGACTCACGAGAAGCGAAGCCTCGGCAAAATCCATTCTCTGTTTCCTTTTTTCTCTCATTATGCCGAAGAGCCCCCTTTGAGGAGCAAGAAGAAAAACCACGAGAAAAAACATCCCACACACAAAAGCCATTGAGCCCGCTATGTTAACGTCAAGCCAGTTGGCGACCCAGAACCCTGAGACTGCCGCCGAGATTCCGAAAATCACGCTCAGCAGAATCATCCTGAAAAGCGAATCCGTAAGAAGGTAGGCGCAGCACGGCGGAATCACTATAAGGGCTATAACCAGTATCGAGCCCACGGCGTCAAAAGCTCCGACGCATGTAAAAGACACGACAGCCATAAGCAGATAGTGTATGAGGCGGGGGCGAAATCCTATTGACGACGCGAAGCTCTCGTCAAAGGTCGACACCTTGAGCTCCTTATAGAAAAAAGAGATGAAAAACAGGTTCAAAAGAAGAATCGAACCCATTACGTAAGCCGACTTGGGTCCCAGGTCCATCCCCGAAAGAATCAGGCGATCAAAAGGAGCAAATGCTATCTCTCCTAGAAGCACGGAGTGGGTATCGATATGCACGTTTCGCGCGTACTTAGAAAGCAGTATGACCGCCACGCTGAAAAGAAACGGGAAGACTATCCCTATCGACGCGTCCTTCTTTACAAGCCTCGCGCGGTTAACCGCCTCTATGAGAGAAATCGCAAGCACCCCGCTTGCGGCGGCCCCTATTATGAGAATCGGTGATGAAAGATCCTTTACGAGGAAAAAAGCGAGAATTATGCCGAGCAGAATGGAATGGCTGATGGCGTCAGTCATCATGGACATTCTTCTTAGAACAAGAAACGCCCCCGGTATGGCACATGAAGCCGCAACTATGATGGCTACCAGCTGTATATCAAACTGATGTGGGCTCATACGCTCTTCTCCAGCGGGGAAAGCTTCCTGATCTCCAGAATACCGCTTGGGGTAAGACGCCAGTTCTCCTCCCCCGCTCTCTCCACGTATCCCGCCGCCTGCAGTTGCGAGAGACTTTTTCTCACGTTAAACCCCTTCTCGCTTCCAAGCGCCAGCAATCTCTCGGAATGAGCGTAGCCGGGATCATCATGTTCAAGGGCAAGATCGTGCAGGGCTTTTAGGACGTAATCCTTTCTTATCTCCCTTCTGCTCCTAGCGTCTCTGAATCTCAGGGTAAAAAATCCGTTCGGGGAGAAAAGAACCGAAAAAAACGCGATAACGCTCACGCAGACTATAACCGCGGGTCCCGTCGGCACGTTCTCAAAACCTGCACTTAGCGCAACGCCTGTCACACCGGAGACGGCCGCTATCAAAGCCGCGAGAATCACCATCGAGCCCATACCGCCGGTCCACTGCCTTGCCGCAACCGCGGGGGCAATAAGCATTGAACTCATAAGCACGACCCCTACAGTTTGCAGCCCGATCACTATCGCCGAGACTATTATGGCCGTAACGAGCAGATCCAGAGACCTCATGGAAAAACCCATAGTGCCCCCGAAATCCGGGTCGAAGCAAAGAAGCTTGAACTCCTTCCAGAAAAGTCCCACAACCAAAAGGGCAAAAACCCCAGTAAGGCCTATGATAAGAACGTCTTTTTCGACAAGCGCCTCCGCCTGGCCGAAAAGGAACTTGTCAAGCCCCGCCTGGTTGGCATCGGGCATTTTCTGCGCGTAGGTGAGAAGAACGAGCCCGAGCCCGAAAAAAACAGAAAGCGCCATCCCCATCGCACTGTCGGTTTTTATCCTTGAGTTGCTCGTAATGAGGTTGATCAGAAAAACCGCCAGGACGGCAGAAAGTGCGGCCCCGATAAAAATCGGCAGCTGTTCCTTGACTCCCATTATGAGGAAAGCAAGCACTATTCCGGGAAGCGCCGCGTGCGACATGACGTCGCCCACGAGGCTTTGCTTCCTCAGCACCGCGTACGAGCCGACCACGCCGCTTACAATCCCCAGAGAAGCCGCTCCCAGGAGAATGGTCCTGGCCGTATAGTCAGAGAAAAGCTCAACTGCAAATTCAAGCATCACACTGCCCTTTTGGCCGATTTTCTTTCAGGGAAAAAAGAGGTCTTGCCGCCGTAGGCCTTCATGAGGTTCTCAGAATTAAAAACCTCATCCACCCTCCCCGAGGCCACAAGCCCTACGTTAAGAATGGCGATTTGCTCGTAGTACTCAGAAACGGTATTAAGATCGTGATGAACCGCAAGCACAGTCTTTCCCCCAGCGACAAGTTCTTTCAGTATCCTGACTATCGCTTTTTCGGTCGTGGCGTCAACCCCCTGGAAAGGTTCGTCAAGAAGGTAAACCGACGCGCTCTGAACAAGGGCTCTCGCGAGAAAAACCCTCTGCTGCTGCCCTCCTGAGAGCTGACTTATCTGCCTCTGGGCAAACTCAAGCATGTCGACCTTCTCAAGTGCGCCCAGCGCCTTTTCATGCTCTTTTTTTCCTGGACGCCTTATCCAGCCCAGGTCCCCGTAACTCCCCATTTTCACCGTATCCACCACGGAGGTGGGAAAATCCCAGTCCACAGAGCCTCTCTGGGGAACGTAGCTCACTTCCTTTCTCTGTTTCTCGTAAGGTTTGCCGTGAATGGAGACGACCCCTGCAACGCGCGGAACAAGTCCCTGGATGGATTTTATCAGCGTTGTCTTCCCGGCGCCGTTTGGTCCCACAACGGCGACCATCGACCCGCTCGGAATCTCAAGGTCTATATCCCAGAGAACAGTCTTGTCGCCGTAAGCGACGGTAAGGTCCGTCACACGGACTGCCGGATTCTGCTCTCCGCTGCCCATCACCCATCTCCGGCAGCTTCTACTTTGGAATCAGCAACCTCTATGCTGCTGAGGGACTCAACGATAGTATCCACGTTGCTTCTGAACATCCCTATGTAGCTGCCCTCTTCTGTTCTCGGGCTGCCCATCGAGTCCGAGTAAAGACTGCCACCTATACGGACGTCAAAGCCCCTTGCCTTCACAGATGCCCGGAGGGCGCGCATGTACCTGGGAGAGATGGAAGTTTCGACAAATACGGCCGGAATCTTTCGGTCGGTAATTATCCTTGAGAGATTCTGTATATCCGCAACGCTCGCCTCGGAATCGGTACTTATTCCCTGAAGTCCCATTACCTCAAACTCGTAACCTCTTCCGAAATAGTTAAACGCATCGTGGGCCGTTATAAGGACCCTTCTTTCAGGGCGCAACAAGGCGATCTTTTTCTGTATATAAGACTGCAGCAGGTCCAGTTCTTTGAGATAGGATTCTGTGTTCTGCTTGTAGATACCGGAGTTTTGCGGATCGTATGCCGAGAACGCATTCATGACAACCCTGGCCGCTTTTTTCCAGAGAACAACGTCAAACCAGATGTGCGGGTCGTAATATCCCTCGTACTCCTCGGGAGAAAAAAGCAGGGATTTGTCGATTCCCTCCGCGACGCCCACGGTGAATATCCCGCTTTTTTTCATCTGCGCAAGAACATCCGTAATTTTTCCCTCAAGGTGAAGGCCGTTATAAAAGATCATGTCGGCCCCGGCAAGTTTCCCCACGTCCCCGGCACTCGCCTTGTAGAGATGGGGGTCAACCCCGGTTCCCATGAGGGAGATAACCTCCGCTTTTTCCCCTGCGATGTTTTTTACCAGATCCCCGACCATAGCGGTGGTTGTAACCACTTTTATCGTGCCTTCCCTTTTTACGCTTCCGCTGCTCTCAGCGCAGGCCACACAGAACACCAGCAGTGCAGAAAGCAGAAAAAACCTTATGCCCGTTACCATTTTCATTTTCTCTCTCTCAGTTGTTCGCTTTCTCAACCAGTATGTACTTGGCGGCGTTTCGCCCTATGGGATATTCCTTCCCGGTCAGCTCAACCATTATGGGACCCTTAAAAGGCTGCCTCGAAATAACCGTCATCTCGGTCTCGGGGTAAAGACCTATACCACCCAGGTAACGAAGCAGTTCCGGGTCATGATCGCTCACTTCAACCACTTTTACCAAGGTATCGGGTTCCACATCCACAAGAGCGTCGCACTCCCTCACGATCATGGTGCCGTCCCGGCGCGGAATTGGCGAGCCGTGCGGGTCGGTGACCGGATAACCCAGAAACTCGTCAATCCTGTCTTCAAGATCTTCTGAGAGCACGTGTTCCCATTTCTCGGCTTCCTGGTGCACCTGGTCCCAGGGAACGCCGAGCGCCTCCTTGAGGTAGAGCTCGATAAGCCGGTGATGTCTGATTATCTCAAGAGCTATTTTCCTGCCCGCAGGAGTAAGCTTCACCCCCTGGTAGCGCTTGTGGGTTATGAGCTTTTTCTCCGAGAGCTTTTTCATCATGCTCGTCACTGAAGCAGGAGACACGCTCAGTTTTTCCGAAAGCGCACTTGTTGAAACCTTCCCCTCGGAAGTCTCAACCTCGTAAATGGCCTTCAAGTAATCCTCTATTGATTGCGAAAGCATCTTTTCTCCCTTTATTTAAGCAAAAATCGCTCAAGATTCAAACAGACAAAAAATTATTTTAGTCTTGTCTAAATTTGTTTTTAATTCTAGCGAAAACTAAGCTGCTGTCAAGCAAATATCACTGGTTTCAAAAAAGACTACTTATGGCTTACAATAAACCCCATGCGAAAACCTCGCGACAACAGCAGAATCCTTGTTCCAGGCTTTCTGTTTCTCCTCTGTTTTTCTCTCTTTCTTCTCTCCTCTTGTTCCGAAGCGCAGAATTCAGGAAGGGATCCTGACAAGACTCCTGCTTCCGACCACCTTCCCCCTCACGCTGAAACGAAGAATCCAGAAAAACAGGCCCCAAAGCCTAAAGACACCGTTTCTGTGCTTAATTCTTTTCCTCACGACCCGACCGCCTTCACCCAGGGTTTTGTCTACAGAGACGGGTTTCTTTATGAAAGCACGGGGCTATACGGAAAGTCATCTCTTAGAAAAACGAACCCGGCCACGGGAAAAGTGCTTGCCAAGGTAAATCTTCCCCGGGAATTTTTCGGCGAAGGTCTCACCATAATAGACAAGAGCATATACCAGCTCACATGGAAATCCGGCCAAGGTTTCATATACGCCAAGGAAAACCTAAAACGCAAGGGCTCATTCACTTATTCCACGGAGGGCTGGGGGCTTACCGACGACGGAACGCAACTTATAATGAGCGACGGAACCGAAAAACTGTATTTTCTCTCCCCCGAGAGCTTCGAAGTAGCGAAAGTATTGAGCGTAAAGGAGAATGGAGCGGCAGTTGCCAGGCTTAACGAGCTTGAATACGTGGAGGGAAAAATCTACTGCAACATATGGCACTCAGACGACATAGTGGTCGTAAACCCCGAAAGCGGAATGGTGGAGAGACGGATAAACCTGGGGCAGCTCAGACAAAGGCTCAGTCTTTCGAACGAGGCCGGAGTGCTTAACGGAATCGCCTGGAAATCCTCCTCCCGAACTTTCTTTATCACCGGAAAGAACTGGTCCGAGGTTTTCGAGATAAAAGTCGGTTCCGCTTCCCCTTGAACCGGAAACCCAAGCGGGTAGACTCATTTTTCCTTCTGTGTCCCCGTAGCTCAGTTGGATAGAGCGCAGGATTCCTAATCCTGAGGCCGCAGGTTCGAATCCTGCCGGGGACGCGCTGAAAAGAAAGAGCTAATTCCCATGTATTCTGTTGCCTAAAAAGAAAATTCTGATTCCCAATACATAACATGTATTTCTGCAAAACTAATCGCCTTGTTTCTCTCAACATCCCTGCCATAGTAAGAAATATCGCAGTCAAGATTGTCATTATTGAGTAATGAACCGTTTTACTGAATGAAGTTCAGCATAAAACAATCCCAAAACCTTACGAAAAAAGCTGTCTGAATATCATCCATATGATCTTAACCCCGGCCATGACGCTCCCCGCAATCGTTCCGGTTATCTTTGAAGTTCCGATTCTCTTTCTGTAGCTCACCGGAACCTCGGCACAGCGAAATCTCCTCTTTGCGGCCTTTACCTGCATCTCGACGGTCCATCCGAAAGTTCTGTCCCTCATCTCAAGAGAAAGCAGTTTGTCGTATCTTATGGCCCGGAAGGGGCCAAGATCGGTAAAACTCACTCCGTAGAACAGCTTTATAAGCCTGGTAGCTATGTAGTTCCCCACGAGGGCCTGGGGCAGAAGTGCCCCCTTCTGTCTTTTGCCAATAGTTCTTGACCCTATGACAAGATCGTATCCGCCTTCGATTACCGGCAGGAGAATATCTTTCATCTCTCCTGGATAATCAGAATAATCTCCATCAATAAATACTATAATATCAGGTGAATAGGAAAGATTTTTAATGTAATTTATTCCCGCAAGGCAGGCCTGTCCGTACCCCTTTCTTTCTTCATTCACAACCGTGGCTCCGAAGCCCGAAGCAACCTTTGCCGTGGAATCACTTGAGCCGTTATCAACCACCACCACCTCGGCTACAATATCCTTGGGAATATCTGCGATCACCCGTCCTATGGATGCCTCTTCATTAAAGGCCGGGATTATAACAACCGTCTTTTTCATGGAATTTCCCTATATGGAGACAAGCTCCACCTGCGGGATAAGAACTATGTGGCGCGAAAGCAGGGGTTTTTCAAATCTCGAGCTTACAGCTTCACAGTAACCGTCCATCTGCTCTTCGTAAGTACCGCGGGCCTGGTCATCCATCGATTTTCTGTACTTGTAGTCAAAAAGACGCATCCCTGTGCTCTCTTCGGTCAGAAGATCTATTCTGCCTCTTTTCGGAACACCTTCCACCGGACCGAAGACAAATTTAAGTTCCCTTCTGATCTCCTTAGCCGTATTAATGAAAGGAAAAAGCTCGGAAGAAAGAAAGTTTGAGGAAAGTTCCAGCAGCAGTTTCTCAATGTCCGGGTTTGAAACGAGAAATTCCCCCAGAACAAATTCAATCTCTTTTTCGACCGTTTCCTCCCTGAAATCCCAGGTCTCAAGGAACCTGTGCATTATGCTTCCGGTCCTCTCAGGGTCATTTAAGCGGCCGGTCGGGGAAAAAAGGTCAGGGAGAGTTAAAGTGCTGATGTGTGACCTTTTTTCTTCATCTCCATAGATCGGTTCCAGGTATTTAAGGTCAGGAGAAATTTCCTTTTTCACAGGAGAGGAAATTTCGTGGGCGCATACAGGTTCTTTTGATGCTATGGTCTCAAGTCCCGAGAAAACGATTCCCGTCTCCTGATCAACAAACCCGTCCGGCGCTTCATGACACCGCGAAGACAGAGAAAGTCTTGAATCAATAAGTTTCGCAAAACTGTCTTTTTCGATCAGTATACGCCCCTGCTTGGTCGAGTATTTGCCGCTCAGGCATAAGAAAAGCCTTTTCTCCGCCCGGGTCATGGCAACGTAAAGAGCCCTCTGTTCTTCGAGCATTTCTCTTGTTTCAATAGCGCCCTTCAGGTCATTCCAGTAATCCGAAGCGGAAGCGGGGTATCTGATTATAAATCCTCCTTTCACATCCGCCATCACCCTGTCGGACTTGGTCGGCTTTTGCGAATTAGTATCGCAGATAAAAACATTCTCAAACTCAAGCCCCTTTGCCCCGTGGACCGTCATGAGCCGCACCACATCGTCTCCCGTCTCTTCAAACATGCGTTCTTCTGCACCCTTAAGTCGCATTGAATCAAAATGTTCAACCACCTGGCAAAGTCCACACCCTTTACGTGAAACCAGGCTTTCGGTCACGAGAAGAACTTTTCTGAGGTTAAGATACCTCGCATCTCCATCCGCAAGAGCGCGCACCGCGGAGGAATACCCCAGGCCGTTTACGGCCAGATCAACCACCCTGAATGTATCGGCGCCGATATTCTCGTCCCGTTTCCTGTCAAGAAAGCGTATATATTCGCTGACCCTGTGTCCGTTTTCCTCCGGTTCGCCGCGAAAATGGGAAAGCAGTTCATCGTCAGACGCCCCGAAATAGGGAGACCTTAGCACCGACGCAAGAGCCAGAGCATCCTTCGGATCAAGAAAATACCTAAGCATTGACACAACATCCCTCACTTCGGGAAGGTCGTAGAAATCGCGCCCTATGCGGGACTGGAACCTTACCCCTTCCCGGGCAAGCGCGTTTTCATAAACAGAAACCTTGGAAGACGATCTGAAAAGAATTGCAGTTTTCCCGCAAGACCCTTGCTGAAGCTCCCGTATTCTCGAAGCCACGGCACATGCCTCGACCTCGGCGCATTCACGGGAGCTTGCGCCTTCGCTGACAATTACCTCGACGGGTTCCCCGGAGTCGGATTCCCCCGGAGGAAGCGTCATTGGATCATAATATCCCTTCGGAAAAACACCTTTGAAAAAAGCGTTTAAAAATCCTATAAGGGATCCGCTTGAACGGTAGTTGGTCGTAAAGGAAATCTTTTCAAAATCCTCGCGCTCCAGTATATCCGCGAACATCTCGGGCTGCGCTCCCCTGAAACCGTAGATCGACTGGTTAAGGTCACCCACAGCAATCAGACCACCTCCTGTACTGCCCCCGGCAAGCAGCTCCAGAAGCTCAAGCTGAAGACAATCTGTATCCTGAAATTCGTCAATTATTATGAACCTGAAGAAATTCCTGTAGTAATCAAGCGTCTCGGGATTTTTTTCGAGAAGTTCCATGGCTAACCGGATCATATCCTCATATTCAATCTTCTCCTCTCCGATTCTACGTTGAAACAGAAACTGGTACGCTTCGCCCGAGAGATCGAGGTAAAGAGAGTTGATTTCGTAGTCGTAATGCCCCATTATCGAAAACAATGTCTTAAGAAGCGATTCTCTTGACTGCTCGACCTCATCGTTTCTCACGCTGTCTTTTATGGTCCCATAAACAGATCTGAGGTGGCGAATATTGCTGTCAATGCCTTGGGTTATATCTATTTTCTTATTAAGAACTTCAAGTTCGGTTTTCTTTCTCTCGGAACGGGAAGGAAGAATGGAGATATGCATTTCGATCTCATTTTGGAGATTTGTCTGCATGTATTTAAGTTTTTCGGGATCGAGCTGCTGCGAAAAAGCCTTGCCTGCGAAATAGGAGAAAGGAGGAACGAGGTGAAGCCTTGCCGCCTCTTTCAGTATCATGGATGTTGTTCTCACTATCTGGACGTAATCATAAGACTCCAGTTCTAAAAGCCTCTTAAGACGAGGATCAGCGCTTTTTGTTTTCTCCAGAAAGAACCTGCCTGTTCCCTGCTCGTAAAAGGAGTCTTTCTCCGAATCTTCAATTACGGAGAAATTAAGCGGAAGATCTGAATCAAAGGCGTTTTCCCTTAGAATCCCCGAACAGAAGCCGTGGATAGTCCCTATGGGGGCAGATGAAATTTTTCTGCGCCACCCGTCCTTTATGTTTCCCCTGTACCCGTAACTGTCGATATATTCTGCGATCTTGACTGTTATTCTGGACTTGAGTTCAGCCGCGGCGTTTTCCGTGAAGGTAATGGCCACTATCTGCGGGATATCAGCCTCTCCCGCTTCGAGAATGCTTATATACTTGGCTATTATGGCCCTTGTTTTGCCCGATCCGGCTGCTGCCCTCACGGCGGCTCTCCCCGCCGTCTGCAATATCCGGCTCTGCTCCTCGTTAAGGCTCAGGAATTCAGATATTCTACTCATCGTCCGCCCCGCAAGAGCTCTTTACTCTTCTTTTTACCCCGTTTTTCACCCTGCAGAGATCCGCATAATCACAGTATGAGCAGGGATGACCTTTTAACATCTGAAGCAGGTATTCACCATCCTCAGACGGTTTTTTTCCAACGTACGGAGGAAAGAAACCCATCTGCATGCTGTCTATGTAGGATCCGGCCAGAGAGATCGCCTTATCAAAATAAATGTCAAAAATATCTTTAGAAGAAACTGTCTCCCCGGGGTTTGCGATTGAAAGATAGAATCCGCGAACAGGTACCATTCCTTTCTCATACAGCGCTCCCAGGTAAAGAGGAAGCTGGAGATTTTTGAAATCAAAAAACTTCTTTTCCCCAAGGCTTCCAATCTTGTAGTCCACAACGACAACCTCAGGTCTGCCTTCACAGGATGCGTCAATGTCGACCCTGTCTATCTTTCCCCTGATTTTTGTGTCCCCCAAGCAGAACTCCACCTCCTTTTCAAAAAATGAAGGCTTATAGGAGTAGGAGTCATCTTCGATTCTCCACATCTCATCAGATATAAAATTCCAGAGCGTGTGTTCAAAAAATCTTTTTTTCTCCGCCGCCGCGACATTTTCGGGAAGGTGGGAAAAAATCGTGGCATCACTCTCGTACTTCTGCCGGAGATTGCAGTAAAGCTCAGCTGTGCTCTGCTCTGGCCCGCGACCTTGATTTCCGGAGAAAAAACTTTCCATGAAATCCCTTAGAAAACTGTGAGCGAGTGAACCCAGATCGAGCCGGGATGCCCTTTGCTCTTCAGGGGATTGCGGCTTTGAAAGTCCGAGGATTCTTTTTGAAAAATACATAAAGGGACATGTGCCGTAATCTTCAAGCGCAGTTGGAGAGAACGAATCCGCACGCGGCGGAGGATTAAGAAGAACCCCTTCGAATTCCGTATAATCTCCATCCACACAGAGCCTTTTTGTCTCGGCGGAGACACCCGCACGAAGATGACCCGCAAGGTCAGAACCGCAGCGGCGGACCAAGGCTCCAATTATTCCCTGATCTCCGTCTCCATTGCCAGAGGATGAGAAACAGTGAGAAAGAATATCTTCCGGCGAAAACATGTCCTCCGGTGAAAAGACGCTCCCGGGGCGACTGATTGCGGAAGTGCCTGTGGACTCCTCAAGGAAATCGCAGCGGCCGACCTCCCTTGAAGTCTTGTCGTAGCGAAAGCAGGATAAAAACACATTCTCGGAAGCGGCCCCGCTCAGGCAAAGAAAAAGATGCTTTTCCTTTTCGTAATGAATAGCTTCGGAGTCAAAAACAATCTTTTTCAGTGTCCGGTTTATCTCGATTTTTTCTCTGGGCTTCAGTACAGGGTCAGTTGGCTGGGCAGAGGGAAAGGAACTGTCCGAAAGACCTGTCAGGAAAACAAACTGCGGGTTTACTCCGCGGGCCGAGGAAAAGTCAGTAACGCTTACCCTCTGCGCCTCAGTCGCCTGGGGGGTTTTGTAGGAAACCATCCGTTCCCCCATAATATCTTCAAGAAGAAAAAGATACTCTCCCGGCCCTGAAACCCTGAAATCAAACTCTCCGTAAGAAAAGGAAAGTTCTCTCAGAAAAGAGAAAAACTCATCGAAACACTCCCTTGTCATCGCATTTTTCTCAATAAGTACTGCCGAACTCTCAGAAACCTTGAGCTCGGAGAGGATTTTTCTGAGGTCAGAAGTCATCGCGGCGAAACTCTTTCTGCCGAACTTAGACGATACAGAGTCAAGCGTGAGGTTTATGGCGCCCGCCACAGAGGCAAGCTGTGCATCAATGCGCTTTACATTTTCGAGAATTCTTCTCCAACCCGGGATGCCTCCTATGGTCGTGTGTTTAGCGTTTGCGGATGAAAGCGTTCTTACAAGATTTACGCAGCGCTGCGCATCCTCAGAATCCCCGAGGTAGAACACAAAAAGCGTGTTGTGAAGAAGGCGGATCAAGTCATCTCTGTGAAAATTACCCGCTTTGAGACGAAGAATGTCACGTACAAGATGCCCGTACGCGCTTTCGGCCAAGGTACCGGAACTCCTCAAGTTTACCGCGACTCCGTTTTTCTCGAATATGCTTGCTATGGAGCGGCCCCTTTTCTGTGCGGACCTCACAAGTACCCTGAAATCAGATATTTTTCTTCCCTTATCCAAAACGAGCTTTTTGATTGTCCTTGAGACATATTCAATCTCGTCGTGAGGATCGTAAAACTCCCTGAACTCCGTCTGCGTCCCGGGGGCCGGGGAGCGATCAATCATCGCGCGGTTCTCTTCATAAACAATGGAAGCTTCGCGAAGCCTGCCATAAAAGCAGTCCCTGTACTCGTCGAGATCGCCGAAATCGCTTACGAAAAAGAAAGTTTCTGAAACCGCCGAGGAAAGGCTTTTTATCACGTCAAGTTCGCAGAGAGTGAAATCGGAGAACCCAAAGATAACAAGCCTCTCCGCAGACGGGAAAAGCTGTGTAACCCCTTCCCTCTCAAGCTCCCCTGAAACTACGCGGACAGAATCCGCGTCATCAAGAAAACCTCTCTCGGTGATAAGCGCTTCGTATTCTTGGTAAACAAGTCCTATATCCGAGAGTTTCTTCCTCAAGCTCCGCGCTTTGATTCTCCTTGTAGACCCGACAAGCTCCTTTGCGGAAATTTTGCTTTGCTTAAGTTTCGAAATAATTGAAGCTGCGGCGTTTAGAAAATCCCGGTTCTGCGAGAATTCCCTGAAAACCTCAAGATTCCCCGAGACCGACTCTGCAGCCTTTCTGGTTACCGACAAGGCCTGGGTCCTTGATATCCTTTTCTTTTTCAGGTTCGGGGATGCCTCGTTTACAAAATCCGAGAGTTCATTGAACGTGAGCAGGTTTTTTCCCCACACCCCTACGCCAGAGTAGTAATCTTCTATTTCCTGTACAACTGATACCCCGGGAAGAAGAAAAAGGGTCGTCTCGTCGCTTGGGTCAAGCTCGTGTTTTTTGAAAAGATTTTTGAAAGTGAGTTCTTTAGCGTGATAAATTAGCTTCATCTAGCAAAGAAATACCGGAAATTTTAAGAAAGACCGTTTTTAGAACTGAAACCTCTCAAGAGGCAGAACCTTTCGGACAAATTGTATCTGAACTGTGGGAAGATTGATTAAGCTTTAAATATTCTTTCATCAATTGAACAACTTGGAAGACCAGAACGCGCCTCACTGCCCACCCGGTCGTTTCCTCACAGGTTCCCTGTTCTCTGAGGAAATCCTCAAACAGCATGCCGACTTTTCCCTTTTCAATATCTGCAGTCATTTCAGGCATCTGGAATTCAGGAAATTTATTGAGCCAATATTCTAAGCCAGTCCGCAAGTTCTTTTTCATCAACAACGCCTTGGACTGCTTTGATGATCATGTCACTTGCTTCCACAGTATCAAAATCCAGTTCTACGCCGTTAATCCGCAAGCAAGTATCCATTGCCGTGAATGCCGTCCGTTTATTCCCATCATTAAATACATGACTAACTGCAATATAACATGCATAGCAAGCAGCCAGTTCAAAGACATCCTCAATCATCCCGTAGGCAACGCGGTTGTCGATGCCTGCCAAAACAGACTCAATGGACTTGTTCCGGGCCATGCCTTGCAGTTCGTCAGGCCCAACAATCTGTTCGTGCATGGCAACCACCTTCTCGGGTGATAAATATTTCATGCCTATTTATCTTTCAAATAATCCAGAATTGGCCGATTTTTAGATATGCTCTTTGTAATAGCAGCATCAACCTCATCGGCATCAGCAAGCTCAAAACTGATTTTATGCACAGCGGAAGCGGGAACAAAATAGCCTTCAAGCTTATTCCGGTTCAAAATGGCAACGGGCTTGCCGCCGGCTTTTTTGATCACATTCTTGGGATCACGAAATTCGGTTAACGAAGCGGTCTTATTAGTTAACAAGTTTTCCATAACTACCTCCTGTTTTCTGCTTCAAGAATATAGAACTCCGTCTGGAATGTCAATCAAACATACATCTAGATATACATTTAAATATCTTTTAAGAAGCTCGGTCCAGGGCTAATGCAACAAGCGCGGCGTCCGGCCCGGCACCCGTCGCGATGAGGATAAACTGCCGCCCCCGTTCTGACAGGACCATGTGCTGCAATCAAACCATTCGCTATCGGACGGCTCAAGGCCTGGCCCCGAAGCGTCCGGCGAGCAGGTATCGATACAGTTTCAGTGCAAGCCGCTCCTCATGATCCTCCAGCCAGCGGAGAGCATCCGGGCTCAGTACCACCGTCTCGCAGGGTTCCTCCGCGCTCACCAGGATCGCTTTCTCGTCCGAAGGGTCAACCGGCCAGACCGCATCGCCGGGCCTGTACTGACGGAGACGCGCGCCCTCCTCTCCCAAGGCGGAAGCGTGACCGGATGTGAGCAGTTGCAAGCCTTCGCTCGGCGCACCCGGACCCGCGAGGACCTCCCCCTCGGCGTAGCGGCGCGGATCTGACCAGATTCGAAGCTCAGCCATTAGTTCCTCGAAATGAATCTGGCGCTCCAAATGGCGCTCGATGTCAGCGGAGGCACGTTCCAGCAGCGACGCGCGCTTTTCGTCAACACTGCCCGCGTGTGCTTTCCACGTCGAAATGATAATCTCCTCGCAATGCTCAAGCGCACGGTCCGTATTCGGCTCCAGCAAGAGCTCTGCGAAATCCGAAGGTGGAAGGTTGCGCATCAGGCTGTTCCTCAGCTGCTCAGACGGTGCGCTCAGAACCACCCGCACTCCGGCTGCATTCGCCGACCGCAGGAATCTCGCAAGGACACTAACCGCCGAGAAGTCGAAGCCGGAGACGGCTGCGAAGTCCAGTATCAGGCATGCAGGACGCGAATCGCCGCTCAGGTAAGTCCGGAGATGATCGCCCAAGGGGTAAACGCTGCCGAAGAAGATATAGCCGTGCAGCCGATACGCCACCACCCGCGCGCCCTCTTCCAGAAGGATGGCGCGATCGGGAATGGAACGCGCCTTCTTGCTCCGGTACTCCCGCACGGTAAACCGCGACTCGATCGGGTCCACACGGCTCAAGCGCACGGCAAAGAATACGAGCGTGGCCAACATCCCGATCCCTATGCCCTCGAACAGCCCGAAGGTCATGATGACGACAAAGATCAGCACGATGATGCTGTACTCCGACCAAAGAAGCTGTTTGCGGCTTCTCATCAGTCCTTGGTCCAGCATGCCGAGGCCGGCGAAAATCAAGATGCCCCCAACAAGCGGTACCGGGACCAGATCAAGCATCCCGTCGCCCAGGAACAACGCACTGGCAATGACGAGGCCAGCGACGACACCGGTCAGGCGGGTAGTAGCCCCAAACAGCTTGCTGCGCAGCGAGGCAGGCACGATCAGGCTGGCCGCCGTGCCGCCGCCCAAGCCCGACACCACGCTCGCGAATCCGCTCGCCCTGAACTCGCGGTCCCAGTCCAGGTCCTGGTTCGCCGCCACCTCTAGGCCGGCAATGTTCAGGATCACGACCATGAACGCAACCAGCACCAGCGTCAGCATGGCAGGAACCTGCATGGCTATCGCGTTCCAGTCCACATTCAAGAAGTCGGCAGGCGCCAACACCGGCCACAGGCTGCCTTCTGACGTGCTGCTGAGTAGCAGACCCGCCATCCTCGCTTCATCGCCTGAAATCCCGAACGCGCCGAGCGCCAGATGGTATGCACCGACGGCAAGCGCGACGCTCACCGGCAGGACAAACGGATTGTTCCAGCGTTTCATCGAGAAATACAGCCCGATCCCGAACGCCACAGCCCGGGCTCCACCTCCAGAACTGCGAGGGTTCCACAAGAGCCGGAATCGCCCGCCAGTTCGTGTCCGCCCCCATCAGGGACATGGCCGCCAGACATACTATTCCCCCGATTCCGCCCACGAAACCGCCCGCCACCGGCCAAGGTATAAAACGCACCAAGTTTGAGAGTCGGAATCGCCCAATCAGGAGATAGCACACGCCGGTGGCGACTGCAGCGATCATGAACACGGTCGCGGTGGTGACGAACAACGCGTCACCTTCGGCCCCCATGGTGGAGGCAATCTGGGCCATCACGATCACCACAGCGGGACTCAGTCCGGAGATTGTTCCGCGATACCCGCCCGCGAGGGCGATGACAAAACAGGCGGCGAAGTTTCCAAACAGCACCAAACCGACGCCCTCGGAGGAATACGGGGACAGCAGTCCGGAGAATATGAAGCTCCCGAACGCGATCTGGGCGACAAGCAGTCCGAGACCCGAAGTGAAACCGGCTGACAGCGCTGGTACTGCCTTAGCCGACATGGCGTCTGCGCGAAGCTCTGAGGCAAGATTGCGGAACGAGGACACCAACGTCACCACCTTATCCGGAAGAAATTCGAGGCCCCGACACACACCATTCCATACCCCGGCCCCGAGCGCCAATACGCACGATGGCCGTACTCACCACAGAAAAAGTTTCTTGCTGACCTAAAACCGACGCTGAATTGCCCAAACAATCCAAACCTTAACGACTCTGCTTTTCGCAAATTGCCTCTCGCCTGAACAGATTGAATTTAGCGCAACTTACGTTCAGTTGCTCTTTCGGACTCCTTTTTCAAGAAAATCCTCAAAAAGAATACAGGCTTTTCCTCAAATCCCGCAAAAACCATGAACTCAAAAAATTCATCTGGACAAGGCTCTAAGCCACTCAGCCATCTATTTTCCGTCAACTGACTCAGAAAGCCCCTGGAAAAAATGTATCTTCTTCGCCTTCATGATGTTCTTGCGTTTGGAGAGAAAATACCTTTTATGCTTGCTGTAGCGACCCCATATTCTTATTCTGCTTCTGTTCTCAATGCCTTCCACAAACCCCCTTGCGTAAACGTTCATTCTCTTTTCCGGATCGTCTTCGAAGAACCGAAACAGGGTGAACTTCCTTCCGTTCGCCATCTTCTTGAATTCCAGTTCATCCACCTGCCCGTCAAGAGTGAATATTTTTCTGTCAAACTCATCCGGGGAGGAAAGAACCTGCGAGATTGTTACGGTCGGCGGTTCAAGTTCCCCGATTTCGGTATAGGTCTTGTACCCCTCTTCTTTTCCGTAAGAAGAAACCGGAGCTGCCAAAATGAGCAGAAAAGCTAAAAAAACAATGGTGATCTGACGCAGATCAACATGTCGCCTTAGTCCTCTGTGCTTATCTGGTGATAACATGGTTTTAAGCAGCCTCACTGGTCACAGGCAAGGTCGGTCGGGCAGGGTTTTCCCGGCTTAATACCCCATGCCGCCAACCGACCTCACCACATTCACAAACACCCTCTGAGTCTCCATTACACAACCGGTTCAAGATTCAAATTCATAGACAAGGTCAGTCTCGAGAACCAGAACAATAATACCCGTATCTTCCTCGTACGTTTCCTGATACAGCATCTTAATGGGCTCAAGGTCAAAGTCGTATGCTTCAGTCAGATACGCCTCGCAACTGTCGCCGTTGGCATTATGGGCCACGGAAACCTCGAGATAAACGGAATCCAGTTCCTCCCGGAACTCATCGTCCGCAACGAGGGTAAAGTCATGGGATGCGCAACCCCCGCTGTACGACACCGTGAGGGTAAGCATATCGTCCTCAATTACAGGCGCGTCGGCGCCTGTCTCAATTTTATACGTGTCGCTTCCCCAATGGTCCAGTGCCACGTTCATGTCGTTGATGACAACCTCTCCCATGAGCTGTGGTCGGTCATCCATGTCCGAGGGAGTAACACTGTCGGGTTCTTCTTTTGCGGAGTTCGATCCCTGATCGCATCCGATTAGAAACAGGACCATGAGGCAAAGCACTAACCCGCTCATTCTTTGCAAGGACATATTCTGATATCTCCTGTCTTCTGCTCCAAATATACCAACCATTCCGGCAGGTTCAAATTCCCTTTGGTTTGAGGGAGTAACGAATTGTGTTTTCGTGGATTTTTACCTCATCTTCATCCCGAGAATCCCAGAATTCTCCCATGAACTCTTCCTGTCCGACAGATTTCTGGTTCCCTGTTTGACAAACTGCAGGAGCTGCCAAAAAGAGCAGAGAAACCGTAAAGAAAATCCCTCATTCGCCCAGTCCGGGTAAACCACAACTTAAGGAGTTCCGGGCTTTCGGGTGAGGACCCTATGAAGCCGGTTTTGTCATCGACAGCGGGTCAAGGACCCTGTCGAGTTCCTCATCGGAAAGCACTCCCTTTTCCCGGGCGATTTCCCTGACGGTGCTCCCCGAGGCGTAGGCCTCCTTCGCAATCGCGGCCGCGTTGTCATAGCCTATGATCGGCGCGAGGCTGGTGCACATGGCGAGGCTCTGCTCGATGATATCCCCGCAGCGCTCCTCGTCCGCCTCTATTCCGGATATGCACTTGTCGACAAACACGGTGCAGACCCTGGAGAGAAGCCTTATTGACTGAAGAAGGTTGTCCGCCATCATGGGCATCATCACGTTAAGCTCGAAATTCCCCGATTGCCCTCCGATCGTTATCGCCGCGTCGTTTCCGATTACCTGGGCCGCGACCTGCGTAACCGACTCCCCGATCACCGGATTAACCTTCCCGGGCATAATAGACGAACCCGGCTGTATAGAGGGCAGAAGAATCTCCCCGAAGCCGCAGCGCGGACCGCTTCCAAGCCACCGTATATCGTTTGCTATTTTCATCAGACTCACGGAGACCGTCTTCAGCACTCCGCTTGCCTGGACAACCGCGTCTTTTGACGCCTGGGCCTCGAAGTGATTTTTAGCCTCCCTGAACTTAACCCCAGTAGACTCGCTTATCCTTGCCGCCACTTTCTTTCCGAAACTTTTATGGGTGTTTATTCCCGTGCCGACCGCGGTCCCGCCTATGGCGAGTTCCGAAAGGCCGTTTCTTATCCCCTTTAATCTTGAGATTCCGTGATCAACCATGCTTGAGTACCCGCTGAACTCCTGGCCGAGCCGTATAGGGGTGGCGTCCATAAGGTGGGTGCGCCCTATCTTTACTATGTGATCAAAATCCTTTGCCTTTTTCGAGAGCGCGTCGCGAAGATACTCAAGCGACGGTATAAGGTCTTTTTCTATCGCCTCAAGAGAAGAGACATGCATAGCCGTGGGGATCACGTCATTGCTTGACTGACCCATGTTCACGTGGTCGTTCGGATGCACCCGGGTCTTCCCCTTGAGTATCTCGGTCGCCCTGTTGGCTATCACTTCATTCGTGTTCATGTTGGTCGAGGTGCCAGAACCCGTCTGAAAGACATCCACCACGAAATGATCGTCGAGCTTTCCGTCTACAACCTCCTGCGCGGCCCTTGCTATGGCCCTCGCGGCATTTTTCTTCAAAAATCCGAGTTCCGCGTTTGTATGCGCGGCGGCCAGCTTAACAAGACCCATCGCCCTTATGAATTCCCTTGGAAGGGTGCGTCCGCTCACGGGGAAATTCTCAACCGCCCTTGCAGTCTGCGCCCCGTAATAAGCGTCTGTGGGAACTTTCATCTTTCCCATCGAGTCGGATTCCACCCTGTATTTTGTCTTAGCCATTTAAGATTCCCTCCAGATAATGGTCAATTTCACTCAAGGGGTCTATTATGCCACAAATAAAACCGGTTTCATAAGACGGAGGGTCTTCTGCGGAACTCGAGCATGAGGCTGAAGACAGAAGGGATCAAAAACAGGGTGAAGACCGTGGAGAGAACGAGTCCGCCGACCACGACGCTTCCAAGCCCCTTGTAGAGCTCGGAGCCCTCTCCCGGAGCAAGCACAAGGGGAAGCATGCCGAACACGCTTGTAAGGGTGCTCATGAAGATCGGTCTTATCCTCACCCTCACCGATTCGCGTATGGCCATCTGCTGCTCCATACCCGCCCGGATGTTGTTAAGCGCCTGGTGAACTATGAGTATGGCGTTGTTAATGACTATTCCTATGAGGATGACAAACCCCAGCATAGTCAGTATATCAAGCGGCTGGTATGTGAACAGGTTAAGGATGAAAAGCCCGAGGAATCCTCCTAGGGAGGCAAACGGAACAGTGACCAGGATAACCAGCGGATGGAGAAAACTTCCGAAAAGAGCCGCCATCAGCAGAAACGATATCACCACTGCCAGGAGAAAGTTCAACTGAAGCGCGTCTTTTGCCGTCGCAAGCTTGTCCGCGGTCCCGGAAAGGACAAAACCGGTCCGCTCCCCTACCTGGCCGCTTTGCTCGAGCACGGAGATTATATTGTCGTTAATGGTCTCTATCCCCTCCTCAAGTGTAATTTCCTCGGGAGGAGTTATCTGTATCGTTATCACCCTCTGTCTTTCGTAGTGATTTATCTGTTCAGGGCCGTTTTCAAGACTGACCCTGGCCAGGGCTCCCACGGTAACCACCTTCCCGTTCGGAGAAGTGATCATTATGTTCTCTATATCCTGGGTTCTCTCTGAGAAATCCTGCTCCGCCCGCAAGACTATGTCGACCTCCTGTCCCTCGAGGTTAAACTCGCTTGCAGGGACGCCGTCTATCAGGGACCTCACGGTAAATCCGAGCTCGCTGTTGGTGATCCCGAACCGGGAAGTCGCCTCCCGCTCGGTAACGATCCTGAGCTCGGGGTTTCCGAGGTCAAGGCTCGGAATCGGTCTTACCTGCGCCCCGGGAATGCTCTCCATGGACATGAAAAACACGCTCCTTGCAGTCCTCAGTATCTCATCGAGATCATCTCCCGTAATGTTAACGTCTATCGATCTCCCCTCGCCTATGTTGGCGTTAAATATGCTGGGCTGGATTATCACGCCGAACGTTCCCGGAATCTTGGATACGGCCTGTTGAAGAATGGGAAAAAGTTCCTTGATCTCCTTTCTGTCCTCGGCGACCGCACCCATGAATATCTGCTTTCCCCTCGCTACGTAGAAAAAGTTCTTTATGCGCGGGAGATCTCTCTCGATCGCGGTTTTTTCGTTTATGTAGGGTTCGAGATCGGCCTCGATCTGCTCTCCGATGGCCGTATATTCTTCGACATTGTATCCGGGAGGCGGGATGAGTATCCCGAAAAGCAGATTCCTGTTCCCCGTGGGCAGGTACTCGGTCTTCGGAAAAACCGCGATTATAAGCACTATTGACAAGAGGGTGAAGGAGCCCACGAGAACCGCCCTTTTCTTGACGCTCGTCATTATCTGCTCGGTAAAGCGGTTTATAAAACCGGAGACCCTTCCCGCGAAATCAAGCAGCCGCGACATGATGCCAAGGCGTTCGAGAGATTCAGCGCCCTTTGTGGAGAGGTACTTTGAAGACGCGGACGGTATGACGGTTATGGAAACAAGAAGACTCAGTATGACGGAAACGCTGATCGCTATTGCTATGTCGCGAAACAGCTGTCCCGTCTGCTCCTCGATGAACATGATCGGAACAAAAACGGCGGCCGTGGTGAGGGTGCTCGCAAGCACCGCCCCCCAGACCTCCGTAGTGCCCTCATAGGCCGCCTTCAGCCTCGATTTTCCCATCTGCACGTGGCGATACACGTTTTCAAGGACCACGATTGAATTGTCTATGACCATGCCGACGGCGAAGCTCATTCCCGCCAGACTAACCACGTTTATAGTGCGCCCGAGTGCCTCGAAAACTATAAAAGTCCCTATGACGCTTGACGGTATGGCGATTGCAACAATCATAGTGCTGCTCACGCTTCTAAGGAAAAGAAGAAGAACAGCTATGGCGAGCACACCGCCTATAATAAGATTCCCCCTTACAAGCTTTATCGCGTTTTTTATGTACCCGGTCTCTTCATAAACATTCCGGAGGCGAAATCCACTGTCATTGAGGACGCCCGAATTCAGTTCCTCAACGGCCGCAAAAAGAGCCTCCTTGACCTCTATTGAGTTCGCTCCGCTTTCGCGAAGCACGTTAACGGCAATGGCAGGCTCTGCGTTCTGCCTTACGGTGTAGCCCGGATCCTCGTATCCGAGGCGGACAGTGGCAACATCCCTCAGGTAAACGGGAAGGCCGCTTTGTGCGGTAGCCACTACTATGTTCCCTATATCGCGCGTGGTTCTGTACTCTCCGACTGTCCGAACGAGATACTGCCTTTTGCCCTCGTTAAACGAACCGGCGCTGAAATTCTCATTCTCCCTGTCTATGGAAGCGGCAAGTTCGGCTATCGTGATATTTCTTCGGGCAAGCGCAGCGGGATCGAAAAGAACCTCCATGCGCCGCTCCCTTCCGCCGAACACGTTTGAGGCCCCGACTCCGGGAACCCTCTCAAGCCTGGTGCGGATTATCTGATCTGCGAAGTCGTAGTAGAGGTTTATATCCACGGGATTGTCGGCAAGAGGCTTCAGAATAAACCACGCCATGGCGTTTGCCCTGGGATCGACGGTGGTTATCACGGGCCGCTCGACCTCGTCGGGATATTCCCTTACCTGATCAAGCCTGTTCGACACCTTGACCACCTTGGAGTCGATGTCGGAGCCGGTTTCAAACTCGAGTATTACCTCGGATGAGTTCTCAGAACTCTCGCTGTCAAGCCTTCTGAGACCTGTTATCCCCCTGAGCTCGTCTTCCTGCTCGTTTACCACCTCGCTTTCCATCTCAAAGGGACTTGCGCCCCTCCAGAAAGTGCTCACGGTGACTCTGAGTGTCTCGACATCCGGGGTAAGCTGAACAGGAATTCTGAAAAGTGAGATGACCCCGAAAATGACGAGGAAGATAACGCCCACAGCTACGGTCACTGGGTTTTTTATAGAGGTCTCAACAAGATTCATTGCTCTATGGTGTCAGTGATCCTGACTTTCTGCATGGGCCTGAGCCTCTCGTTTCCTCTTACGACCACGTTCTCCCCCACACTCATTTTTCCTTCAACGTGAGTGAAACCTTCATACCAGCCCTTTTCTTCCACCGGTACCGGGTGGGCGAGGTCCTCCCTCACGGCAAAAACCATGGAGCCTTGGGGAGACCTGACTATGGAATCTTTGGGTACGAGCTTTATTTTCTCGGTTTCGCCGATCCTTAACATGATTATGGCGGAAGCCGAGGATTTTATCGTATGATCCGGATTCTCAATCATCACCCTTACCGGAAAGGATACGGTTAGAGGATCCGCGTCCGGGATGACTGAAGAGATTTTCGCGGGAACGGTCCGAAGATCATGGGAGGGCAGTATGACCTCGACTTCCATGCCCTCTCTTACGTCGTCTATGTACCTCTCGGGCAGCCCCGCCATTACCTCTATCGTGTCTATATCCACAAAAGAGACCACCTGGTCCCCGAGACCAATCCACTGTCCCGCCTCTGCGTGATGCTTGGTCACGTAGCCGTTAAAAGGAGCGGCGATTTTCGACGCCGCAAGATCGTATTCGGCGATCTCGATACGGCTCTCGAGGCTGAGCAGCCCGGCCAGATCGGACTCCCTCTGGGTCCTTGCCCTGTCAAAATCTCCGTCAGAAATAATCCCCTTGTCGTAAAGTTCTTTCATCCTCGCAAAATCTTTTTCCGAAAGTTCGGCCCTGGCAAGAGCCTCCTTTCTCTCGTTTTTGAGTTGCTCAAGAGCAAGGCGGATCTTGTCGTCCTTTATCTCGGCAAGGGTCTCACCACTTTTTACGTACTGGCCCTCCTCGGCGTTTATCTTCCCGACGACTCCCGCAACCTCGCTTGATATGACGGATTTTCTCGCGGGAAACGTAGCGCCGACAAGCCTGAGAGGTTTTTTCACTTCTCTCTCGACAACCGGAGATACCACCACGGGAACTTCCGGGGGCTGGGACAGTGAGAGCCCGGGGAAGAGAAAAAGAGATAAAAGAATCAGAAAGACTTTTGTTCGCATGATCACAGTTTTTCCCGTTTGTCGAAACATCCTATTACGCAAATAACCCGCATAGATCGTATTTAAAGACACGGGGCGATTCAAACACATTTTTTAAATCTCCTGAATTATACACTACTAAACGCCCGGCACTTAACCGGATGAAAAACATCTTCAATCTTCTTCTTGTATTATTATGAATCGGTATTAGCATATAGGCATAAAATCCCCAAGGAGATTAAGATGGCATCCTCAAACATAGTTGAAGTAGAAGATTCCGCGTTTGACAAGGAAGTAATGGAAAGCGAAGTTCCCGTTCTGGTCGACTTCTGGGCCCCCTGGTGCGGTCCCTGCAGGGCTCTTTCGCCCGTTATCGAGGAAATCTCCAATGACTACGAAGGCAGCGTCAAGGTGGGGAAAGTAAATGTGGACGATAACCCCCAGACGACCATGAAATTCCGCATCAGAAGCATTCCCACGCTGATAGTATTTAAAAATGGCGAGGTCGCCGAGCAGATAGTCGGTGCCGTAGCGAAAAGCGAGATAGAGAAGGTACTGAACAAGGCGCTGGACTGATAACGTTCCGGGCATGGGCACAAAAAAATGGGCAAATACATCATGCTTAGCAACCTTACCGACGAGGGCAGAAGGACCATAAAGATGAGGCCCGAGAGGATAAAGGAAGTTAACAGGGAACTTGAAGAGATGGGCGCCAAAGTCGAAGCTCAGTACGCGGCACTCGGTCCTTACGACTTCGTGAACATAATCGAAGCTCCCGACAATGAGACCATAACGAGAATCGTAATAGAACTCGGCTCAAGGGGAACTATTCATATAGAGACCCTTGCCGCAATCCCCATAGGCGAATTCGAAGAAAGACTGATAAACGAATAACGGGCCCTCCCCCGTTTCGCCACCATTATCTTATCCGTTTTTTCCCTTCACACAGGCTTTGACCCAATGCTTTTTCCGCGGCGTGAGATCATCGCGACTTGCACTGCCACGCGATTGGAACTGCTGATTGAAAAAACATCCGATCCGTGATATTTTTCATAAGGAACATTGGGTAAAAACGTTGCCAGTGCAGTCAATCGGCGTTAACCCCGCCCCGCAAGTACGAAGCAAGACATAAAGGAGGTCTAACTATGAAAAAAGCGAGTGTTTTTGGATATGCTCTTCTGTTCACTTTATCTGGACTGTTTTTCTCGGGATGCAGCTGGGATGGTCTCTGGAGCGGAGACGACGACGGAGACGGAATAGACTGCGCGGAAGCCTTCTGCTTGGGAACGCTTCTTGCTGAAGGAGAAGGGTTTAACGGCTCCCTAATACAAGCCGTGAACCTCGCCAAAGAAGACATTAACAATGCTGGGGGAAGTATAGAGATTATAACTGGAAACTCTTTTCAGGCGGGAAAAAACCAAGCTACTGCAAGCGCAACTCAGCTTCGTGAGATGGGCGTACACGGATTGGTGGCGCCTTCATACTCTTCAGACTCCCTGTCTATTCATCCTTTTCTGAACGATAATGAAATGGTGGGCATTTCTCCCTCGGCAACTTCTCCCACTCTCACCGATGAAAACAAAAAGGTCGTAAGCAGCGGAAATCAGCCTTTTTTCTTCAGAGTAGCCCCTTCCGATCTTTTTCAGGCCCCGATACTGGCAAAACAGTCCCAGGGCAACACGGTCATAGTGTATCGTGATGACGCGTGGGGAGCAGCTCTCGAGGCACTCGTGAGAGACGAAATAACCGGTGACGGCAGACAGGTCGAGGTCGTTAGCTATGACCCTGCGGACTTCCCGGATGACGCCGACCCCGACACGGTTTCGCAGCGGGCCGCCGATGTGATTTTAGATACTGAAGCGGCAATAGGGAGAATCGGGAACGTAGAGTCCATAGTGCTGCTTGTTTTTAACGTCGAGGGAGGGGCTATAGTCAAGGGACTGCTTGATTCCTCCGAAGTTCCCGACGGGACAGGATATTACTTCGGAGACGGGCTCACGTTTGATGACGCCCTTTTCCAGCATGTGGATGAGGAAAACGGTGAAATTGAAGGATTCAAGCAGGTGATTTCAACTCCGACTCCCGGTCCAAGGCTTGATGAGTTTAAAGAACGGTTTGATTTCAGTGATTATGCCGCGCACGCCTACGACGCGGTGATTGTGTTAAGGCTCGCCGCTTTAAGCGCCGGAAGCAATGATCCCTCCGATTACGTTTCCAAGGTTCAGGAAGTCACAGCAGGGGGAACAAAATGCTACAGTTACGCTACCTGCGCCGCGGCTCTTACGGATGAGACCACGGTTAACGACGACATTGACTATGAAGGAATCTCGGGTCCGATTGATCTTAATGAATACGGAGACATAACGGACGGACTCTACGCGGTCTACACATACGATGCCCAGGGCAACTCGAAAACAATTTATTTGAATTTTGCAGGCGAGGAAGTGAATTAATGCCTTGAGGGTATAGGCCCGTATTGTTCACCGCGGGCTCGGGAAGACAGCTTCAATGGGTCGGTTGAGAACGCCGGTTGCCGGGACTTTAATGCATGTCGGCGACATTCACCGACCTCCCATCCCACGTATTCCCGGAGAGGCGCTCTTCTGGTATCAGGAACTTTATTTTTGACTTAAGAGCGTATAACCTTAACCCCGCGCGGGGATAACTCGGGAAAACCTACTATGAGAGCAGGCCGTCTTCACGGATTCAAAGACATATTTCACCCCGAAACGGAGAAACTGCGACTTGTCGAGAGCAAAAGCAGAGAAGTGTTCGAGCGCTTCGGTTTCTCCGAGATAATCATTCCGGTTCTTGAACTCTCCGGGGTCTACTCAACTGGCCTGGGCGACACTACCGACATAGTTCAGAAGGAGATGTACACTTTCGAGACCAAGGGCGGAGAGTGGGTCTCGATGCGCCCTGAGGGGACGGCTGGAGTCGTGAGGGCCTTTATAGAGCACTCTCTTCACAGAAAATCGCCCGTGACAAAGCTTTACTACTCGGGGGAAATGTTCAGGCATGAAAAACCCCAGGAAGGAAGGCAGAGAAGCTTTAACCAGATAGGCGCCGAACTTTTCGGTTCGAAGGAGCCCCTTGCGGACTCAGAGATAATTGCAATGCTCTGGCTTGCGATAACGGAACTCGGGCTCTCAGATCACGTGGAGCTTGAACTTAACTCCATAGGGAAACCCGCCGAGCGCGAGCGGTACAAAGAGGCCCTCATCGAATTTCTCTCCCCGAACAAGGATTCGCTTTGCGAGAACTGTCGAAACAGACTCGCCACGAACCCCCTTCGCATACTTGACTGCAAGACCGGAACGTGCCGCGAGATAACTTCCGGGATTCCCTTCTCGATTCTGGATTATATCTCGGAGCAAAGCGCAGAGCACCTGGACGCACTCACCTCATCCCTCGATGAGAAATCCATACCCTACAGACTCAATCCCAGAATAGTGAGAGGACTTGATTACTACACAGACACCGTCTTCGAGGTAACGACGGACAAGCTCGGTTCCCAGAACGCCGTGGCTGCCGGAGGAAGATACGACCTTCTGGTGGAGCGGATGGGAGGACCGGAAACTCCGGCAGTGGGTTTCGCGATGGGGCTTGAGAGGCTGCTGCTTCTGCTTGAGAAAACCGGGACGCGAAGAAATTCCCCCGGAAAAAAACAGCTCGTATGCGTTATCCATATCGGGGAGGAAGCCCGGGGGGAAGCGGCAAAAATAGCCGACGACCTTAGGAAAAAGGGGATGCGCGTTGAGACCGAATACGAAAACAAAAGCTTAAAAAGCCAGATGAGAAAAGCGAACAGGACCGGGGCGGCGTACTCCGTGATTATCGGAGATGATGAGCTTCGGGAAAAAGTGTTTTCGCTTCGCAACATGAAGACCGGAGAGGAAAAAGCGTTTCCCCTCAAAAAGCTTGCCGACCTTGGGGGACACGGCGATTTCCGGAAACTCCTCTGATTCATCCGCTCCGGCGAAACCCCGTTTCCACACAGAGAACCTATGCCTAGAAACAGAATTTTTTACGGATGGATTATAGTATTAGCGGGACACCTGCTCATAACGCTTGACGGGATGGTTCTCTATTCGTTCGGGATATTTCTCCCTTATCTCAACGAAGCTTTCGGTCTCTCCACCGCCGTCGGATCGTCGTTTTTTTCCCTCAGGTGCGTGTGCATGGCCTTTTCGTTCGTGTTCGCGGGAAGGCTTATAGACACCCATGACGCTAGGTATCTGACCTTCTTTGGAGGGCTTATAGGGGCATTCGGCTTTCTTCTCTCTTCCTTTGCCGAAACCACCTGGGAGCTCTACCTTACCTACAGCGTAATGGTGGGAATAGGAGACGGGTTCCTTTACATCCTACCCGTCACCATCATCAGCAGGTGGTTTGTCAAGAAGAGGGCGCTTGCCATAGGGATCGCCACGGCCGGGGTTCCTGTAAGCGGGCTGGTGGTAAACCCGCTTACCACCTGGCTTATAGAATCATTCGGCTACGAACGCGCCCTTGTTTATCTCTCCGTAATCTTCACCGCGATACTTTGTTCCGCATTCCTGGTGAAAAGCCGCCCCGAGGACATGAATCTCAGGCCGTACGGAGAGAGCTCGGAGGATGCGGCAAAAAACACCGGGGCACTTGACTGGAGTCCGAAGGAAGCGTTTTCACATTCAAGTTTCTGGCTTATGTACGTTGCCTTTTTCTTCGGGTTTAACACTTTCCTTATTATTATCGTTAACCTTTTTAAGTTCTCAGTAGGGTCTGGAATAACGCCGCTCGTAGCGGCCGGGGCACCTGCCTTCATAGGGGTCGGAAGCATTATCGGGCGGATTTTCTTCTCGGGAGTGGTGACCAACATGCTCAGGGACGTGCGCATACTGTTTATATGTTACTTCTTTCAGGCAGTTTCAATAATCCTGATTCTGTCGGTCGTTGAAATATGGTCGCTTTACCTGTTCGGCTTCCTGTTCGGCTTTTTCTACAGCGGATGGGTCCCGATGTTTCCGACTATACTTGGAAGATTCTACGGCCTTAAGTCGCTTGGAAGCATTTTTGGCGTTTTCGGCACCGGGTTCTCCCTCGCCGCGATCAGCGGCCCCCTCATCTCGGGATTTCTCTTCGACATGACCCAGAGCTACCAGAACTCCCTTATCGTGGCAATGGCGGCGTCCTTAATAACGGCCCTGTTAACGCTTCTTATAAGAACTCCAGCGAAAAAAACTGAGAAATTCGGTACTTAGTCTCCCGGTTTTGGTTATATTAAATGCTGGGAGAAAAAACCATGTTCGGACTTGGCACGGCTGAATTACTGATAATACTCTTCATCGCCCTCATAGTTCTGGGGCCCAAGGAGCTCCCTAAAGTCGCAAGGACTCTTGGAAGGGGGATAAGGGAACTCCAGAGAACCAAGGATGATCTTAAGAAATCCATAGAGTTTGAAGACGATCTGGACGAGAAAACCAGCTTCCAGGCACCCGAAAAGAACGAGAACGCCTGACTTGTCAAAAGGACTTTCTCTGATAGTATTTACGCTAATTATTTTTTCCCTTGAGCCCTCTCTATGCCCAAGATAACCATCGACGGAATCGAACTTGATGTGGACGACGGACTGAACGTCATCCAGGCCGCCGCAGGGGCCGGGATAGAGATTCCTCACTTCTGCTATCACCCATCGCTGAGCGTAGTCGCCCAGTGCAGGCAGTGCCTCGTGGAAGTGGAAGGCGTCCCCAAGGTGCTCCCCGCGTGCAACACGACCGTAAGAGACGGCCTGGTGGTCAAGACAGACACCGAAAAAGCATTTGAAGCCAGAAAAGCGGCGGTCGAGTTCACGCTTATAAACCACCCGCTTGACTGTCCCATATGCGACAAGGGCGGGGAATGTCCGCTCCAGATGACCACTTTCGCTCACGGTCCCGGCTACAGCAGGGTCGGCGGTCCCGAGAACAAGAAGGTAAGGCAGAAAGACTACCTGAGCGACCGCATAATGTACGACGCCAACAGATGCATCATGTGCACCAGGTGCGTACGCTTCACGGATGAGGTGACAAAAACCCACGAGCTTGGAACCACGGGAAGGGGATTTCGGAAGAAAATCTCAGTTTTCCCCGGGAAAACGCTTGATAACGAACTTGCCGGAAACGTGATTGACATCTGCCCGGTCGGAGCCCTGCTTCCCAAGAACACGCTTCACGAAGAGAGAGTCTGGTACATGAAATTCACAGACTCCGTGTGCTCTCTCTGCAGCACGGGGTGCAACATCACCGTGGGCGTCGATCCGAGAAAGGGAAAGGTCTCCCGCATACGCCCGAGAATAAATCAGGAAGTTAACGGTCACTGGATATGCGATCGGGGAAGATTCGATTACCAGGAGATCCAGGAGTCGACCAGGCTTAAAGATCCCATAATAAAAAGCGATGGGGACTACGAGATAGCTTCCTGGGAAAACGCTGTTAACGGCATCGGCGGAAGGCTCTCGGGTATAAAGCCGGGCGACGCGGGCACCTGCGCGATTGCGGGGTCCGCAACGCTTACAAACGAAGAGATGTTCCTTGCGGCGAAGCTTTCATCCACCCTTGGAGACTGCCCGGCGATCTGCGCCGCGGAAGAGGGGAAGATAGAGAAAAAATTCGATCTCGTAAGCAATGATCCGTATCCAAACAGCGCAGGGGCAAGAAATTTCATTATGCAGGCAAACGGAAACGATATGAAAACTACGATGGACTCTCTGCTTGCCGGCAGGATCAGTACACTGGTCGTCATCGAAGCTGACCTGTTCGAGATGGTTTCAAGCCACGAGAAGTACGCTCTTTCAAGGGCTCTTGAGAAAATCGGCTTCCTTGCCGTTATCGACTACAGACTGACCGATACCGCAAGATACGCACACGTGATACTTCCGGCGGCAAGCCCCTATGAGAAAGACGGAACTTTCACCAACGATGCCGGGCGGGTTCAGAAAATAGGAAAGGCCATCCCTCCTCCCGGAAAGGCGAAACCCGGATGGGAGATACTTTGCATGATCGGGGAGCAGCTCGACAATGCCCTGTTTAGTTATGGCTCCTCATCGGACGTGATGGATGACATAAGTCTCAAGACCCCCGGATACGGGGGTATCAGCCATGACAGAATAGGGACTGTCGGAAAAGTTCTTGAACACGGCGCGGGCAGATGACTCCACTTCTGATATCAATAGCGGTCGCAAAAATAGCGCTTGTTTTTTTCGTCGTTCTGACGGCGGTCGCCTATCTGACTTTCGCGGAAAGAAGGTTAAGCGCCTTCATACAGGACCGCTACGGGCCGAACAGGGTTGGACCTTCCGGACTGCTCCAGCCTCTTGCCGACGGCATCAAGTTCATCTTCAAAGAAGACATAATTCCGAAAAATGCAAACAAGACCATGTATATAATGGCCCCGGCTTTTGCGCTCGTCACGGCCCTTGCGGCCCTAGCCGTGATTCCCATAGGAAAGGGTTTTCACACGGATCTCTTCGGGGTTCTCCAGGATCCCGTATTCATAAGGCTCCAGATAGCCGACATAAACGTCGGTCTTCTCTATGTGCTTGGAATAAGTTCGCTTAGCGTATACGGCGTGGTGCTCGGCGGATGGGGTTCCAACAGCAAGTACTCACTTCTCGGAGGCCTTCGGGCCGCGGCGCAGATGATAAGCTATGAACTCGCTCTGGGCCTGTCCATACTGGGGGTAATAGCCATAACGGGATCGCTTCGCCTCGGAGACATAATCGAAGCGCAAGAGAAGATGTGGTTTATGATCCCGTCCTTTATAGGTTTTGTGGTCTTCGTCGTTTCGGCATTCGCTGAAACCAACAGGCTTCCGTTTGATATGCCGGAAGCCGAGCCTGAGATAGTCGCTGGCTATCACACAGAATACAGCAGCATGAAATTTGCAATGTTCTTCATGGCTGAATATACTCACATGATAGTTGCTTCGTGCATGATAACTTGTTTGTTTTTGGGTGGTTGGTATCCCTTACCGTTCGGAGGGTGGTTCGGCATCGATATCAACACGCATTGGTATCTGCCGCCTGCCGTCTTTATCGGCAAAGTCCTTTTCTTACTCTTTCTGTTCATCTGGGTAAGATGGACTTTGCCACGGTTCAGGTACGATCAGGTAATGAATCTCGGCTGGAAGAAGCTTTTCCCCCTAGCAGTAGCTAATCTGCTCCTCATAAGTTTTCTTATAGTTTCCGGAATTCTTTAGTATAATTGCCTTTATGAGTGTTTCACGCTTCGAACATGACAATTCCATACGAATGGCGGCGTTTGAGCAAGTCAAAAAGCTGAGCGCAATCTATACCCATATACCTGCAAAAAAAATCTCAAAGGGGTTTATGTTTAAAGGGAACAAAATCTCCCTTGTAAGCCCACGCGGTATATTCAAACCGAAGGAAATGAAATTCCTCTCGATCAAAACTTCCATCCCAAGACAGGACGCAAGGTCTGGTACGAAGATCAAATAGATGTTCACAAGGAAATTCTTGAAGAAGCGGAATATATAAATTACGATTTTATGAGAGGTGGTCCTGAGGCTAAAGAGAATCAATTGCTTCGCGAAGCGTTTGAAAATCAAATTCCCATTATCTATTTTCTTGGGATTGCTCCCGGTCAATATCAGGCAATAGTCCCAGCTTTTATCGGGGGATGGGATAAAATGCCCGAAGGTGAAGGTCTTCTTCGGCAAATCTAATCAGATGGAAATGGTTCCTCCTGAAACTTCAGAGGAAAGACATTATACACTGCATATGGTGAAACAGCGGGTTCACCAAGGGCGGTTTCGTGAATCGATTCTCACGCGCCTACAGAGAGCAATGCGCCTATAGAGGGAACGATGCGCTTTATCGGGCATCGTTAAAGACGCCTGCTTGACGCGGCTCATATTCCCGGATGCCAACACGGAGTTTGGGCAACCAGTAATTCCAAACGGTCTACGCGGCCTTTGACAGCCACCTAATAGGAATTGATCCTGACTAGAGTATTCACGCTCAAAACGGCTTCTTGATCAAAACGACGGCCCGAAAGCACTAAAGCAACTCAGAGGAGAGAAGCTCAGGCTTCCAAAACGCAAACAGGACTATCCTGACAGAGAACGCCTGGAAATACGGTATAACGAGTTCAAGGCAATAGAGTAAATCCGTCGTTCCTGAGAAACCCCACAAAGCAAGTGTCGGTGTTGTACCAGACAGGCAGAGACGGCGGATTACTTATCCGAGTTTTTCTTATTCTGACCGCATCTTCTTCGGATTCCCCATCCCCTTCGGCATCCGGGCCCTGGGCGGCGATGTCCATATCATTTACGGACCAGAGCGAAGCGGGACGCCCTCCCCTCGGTCCCTCTGAACTTGTTGCCATGGACACATTACGAAACATGCTGCTCGCCCGGACCTTGCGCTGAAAGTTGCCCTGATCAATGCTCCTGTTCCATACAGCTTCATACACCTTGCGAAGTTCACTTATAGTAAACTGGGGAGGACAGAACTTGGCCGCAATCAACGGAGACTCAAGCCTGCTGATTGCGCACTTAACCGCGTCACGCACAATCTCGTAGTGATCAAAGGCAAGCTCGACTTCCCCCTGTTCAATCATTGACACCGGAACCAGCCGCGCGTCGGCGGCGTCACCCCCGCCTACCAGGTCGGGAAGATCACTGCAGATCGCCCAGTAAGCAACTGTAACCACTCGCATGCGAGGGTCACGTCCCGGAGAACTGTACGCGCCAAACTGTTCCAGATAATCCGCCTCGCTTATAACGCCCGTCTCCTCGGCAAGCTCCCTGGTCGCAGCAGCATCCAGATCCTCATCCGGCTTGAGAAACCCACCGGGCAACGCCCATCTGCCAAGAAACGGTTCAACTCCCCGCTCGATCAGCAGCACCTGCAACACCTTTTCCCGAATTGTGAATATCACTATGTCCACAGTGACAGCGACCGGGGGAAAAGCTCTGGGATCATATTCGCCGGAGGCATTCATGAAAAAAATTCTAATCAGATATTGACAGAATTACAATATCTCTTATAGTTATTGTGTAAAAGATAATATCTATAAGACAATAACTGTATAAGAGATACAGAAAAAGGAGGTAAAACAGCATGAACGAATTAAACAGAGTCAGCGGCGAAATACGCGAGCTGAAGGATCATATACGCAGATTGAGCAAGTCAGACAAGCTCGGATCTACAGAAAAGATTGAATACGCAAAGCTTGAACTGGAATGCGTGAAGATGATGTATACGACGTCATACCAGTTTCATCTGCTGAAACTGGAGGAAGAGCGCCTTGCGAACAATCCTCCTTACAAGGGGGAAATAAATGAACACTGAGCTTTCCACAGCATCGATTGGTTATCCCGTAACACGATTCGGCGTCTCGTTTTTCCCGGTTTACCTGGCGGCAAACGAACTGCCCGAGATTGCAACCGAAGGACTCATAATTGACGAGCTTGACTCGGAAATGGTATCTGGACTGTCGGTACGCAATCCTACCGAAAAACCGATTCTGATTACGGAAGGAGAGCATCTCGTAGGAGGCAAGCAGAACCGTGCCGTCAACTCGACGGTTCTGGTTCCTCCCTCAAGCAAGCTTGAAATTCCTGTATCATGCATAGAACAGGGACGATGGGGACGGCGGCGGGAGTACAGGAGAAACTGTTCCTTTACCCCTCGGAACGTACGTTCAAAGCTGCAGGAAACAGTAAATGCGTCAATGCATCGCGAAGGTTCCCACAGGAGCGATCAGGGAGCGGTCTGGAGAGAAGTTGACGAAGTGCTTGACCGTCTGGAAGTAAGATCCGATACCGTAGCCGCCGCGGACGCGGAAGAGGCATACAGACGTGACAGTTCACTGTTCGCGGCGGTTGACGATCTCATCAAGCTCGGCCCTCTGCCGAAACAGAACGGAATTGTAGTCACGCACGGAACAAGGGTAAAGGCAATTGAGCTTTTCGGTTCCCGGGATCTTCTGGCGCATTACTGGAACACCCTCGTACGCTCCCACATGCTGGAATCCGCTGATGACCCGGATCCCCATTCGGCGGAAAGAGCGTTGTGGGCAATCAGGCGGTTTGGGTCTATGAATCAGAAATCCTGTCCTGGGATCGGTATGGGCACGGAGCTGCACATGATTGACCAGATAATGGTAGGACAGGCTCTTATGCTCGAGGAAGCTTTAGTGCATGCAAGTATGTTCACCAGGACCTGAGGCAAGGAGACAATGGTTTATTGCTCTCCTCAAATCTGATTGTTGCAGACGAAACCCTTGTTTTCAACTTTCATAGCAGCACGGAACCCCAAGAGACAGCAACTGTTGTACGAACAATATTTTTGAAGGTAAACTGCCGCCCTTTTTTGCAGAATAGATAAGATATGGCAAAAATTTGACAATATCCAATATTTACCATATTTTTGATATAAAAACCCGTGATAGATTATATTAAGCAAACATTGGAGAGAATCAAATTAACACTGAGAAAAATCTAAAAAAATCCATGATAGGAATTGATCTAGTCAGGCTTCTGGCTTCCCAGGGAGACAGCATATTCTCCAAGAACGTGCGCGGGAACTGGCACCTCGTGTTGGTCTCAAGGATTCGTATCTTTGCGAAGCTCTTTACCATCTGCGTCAAAATGACTGGATAGTCCCGATTCGTAGGGGTCTCTATTCTTTGTCTTCCGCCGCCCACGGCGGAATCTCCGCGCATGAGTTTGAGATCGCGATGAATCTGGCAAGCCCCGCCGCCATTTCTCACTGGTCGGCCATGAACCACCACGGCCTGACGGATCAGATACCGAGAACAATATTCATCCTGACAACCACGGAGAATTCAGTTCCGCGCAAGCGCAGGACTAAGAGCGAAGACGGCTTTTACAGGGGCTATAGAATTGAAAACACTTCATATCGATTCGTTCAGGTCAAGCCAGAATATTTCTTCGGGACAGAAGAGATATTGATCGGCAACACCTGGGTATCAATAACGGATCAAGAGCGCACCCTGCTGGATGGTCTTTGCCGCCCCCAGTATTGCGGTGGTTTCGCCGAAGCTCTTTATGCGTTTAATGCTGTAGGAGACAAGCTCGATATTAAGCGGATAGTAAAGCACGCTCTCCGACTTAATGTCACGACGGCAAAGCGGCTTGGGTGGGTTCTTGAATACTGGAGATATGATTCCTCCGAATTCAGTGAACTCAGAGAACTGCCCGTTAAGGGATACCGTAAGCTTGACCCCATGGGGCCGAGAAAGGGACCGTGCAACAGTCGCTGGATGATACAGGAGAATCTTCCCGGAAAAATTGCCCCATGGTGAAATCTCTTAGATCCCGCATTAAGGAAATATGTAAATCTACAGGCACCCCTTTTTATATTCTCGAACGTGACTATTTACAGTCTTGGATTCTGGCAGGCATAAGCCAAGCGCCCTTGCTGTTTGACACGCTTGTCTTTAAAGGGGGGACGTCTCTGAGAAAATGCTACTTCGGCAACTATCGCTTTTCAGAGGACTTGGATTTTACAGGACTCCAAGGAGTCCCGACAGGCAAAGATATGGAGCATGCCATACAGGAAGCGTGCGGCATCGCAACGCATCTCATGAAAAGGTACGGTTCCGTGGCGGATATTATGTGCGAGCGCTATGTTGAAAGACGCCCGCATCCGGGGAATCAAGAAGCTTTCAGAATACGGGTTCGTCTGCCTTGGCACAATTATCCGCTGACCAACATTAAAGTGGAAATCTCCATGGATGAGAAAATTCTCAGTCCCGTGCGACTGCGAGAAATCATTCATCAATATGACGAACCGTTCGAAGCGAAGATCAAAACGTATTCTCTTGAAGAAATTGTCACGGAAAAATGCGGGCGGTACTGCAGAACGTGGAGACGCTCAAGAGGCGCGGATGGACCCGTACTCGCGCACGCGATTACTATGACCTGTGGAGTATATTGGGCACATACAAGAATGACATGGACTTCACTGAGTTCATTTCTTTTCTACGGGATAAGTGCACGGAGCGGGATGTCACATTCACCGACCCTGAAGATTTCTTCGACAATCACCTGCTTTCCCTTGTTCACGATGACTGGGAACAATCGCTTGGGAATCTGGTGCAGAATCTGCCTGCCTCAAAGTCAGTGATCAGCGAATTGCGCTTACAGATCACTAGCATCTTCGCTAAATGCCTATGAGGTGTTTAGGGCGGAGGTTCTCAGATGTCGAGATTGCTCACCCTGAGGGCGTTTAATTCGATAAATTCCTTTCTGGGCTCTACCTGATCACCCATGAGTTTTGAGAATATCTCGTCGGCTTCAACGGCATCGTCAACCTGTACCTGTTTCAGCACCCTGTTCTCGGGATTCATGGTTGTTGACCAGAGCTGCTCCGGGTTCATCTCCCCAAGGCCTTTATACCTCTGTATGAACTGTCCTTTCTTCCCTCTGTCCATAATGAACTCAACGAAGTTCTCGAGGCTTGCAATCTCTTTTTCCTTGTCATCGTCAACGACATGGGAGGCAGAGTCCCAGAGCGGACTAAGCGACTCGGCAAGTTTCCTTAGCTCTCTGAAATCGGGTGATGCAAGAAAGTTAAAATCAATCACGCAGGAACTCACCCTTCCGTTCTCCCTGAAGCCGTATTCAATGCTGTTTGAATTGTGTTCCGTATCCTCTCCAAGCGTCCAGTCAAGATCGACTATGTCGGGATAGCTCTCCTCAAGCCATTGCTTTATTGCGACAAGATGAGCATCCAAAGAGGTCTCGTTGCCAATCTTGAGGTTGGTCTTGCCGAGATCAGCTCTTCTGGCGAAACCGTCAACTATCCCCCTGTTTCTTCCCCACCTGCTCATGCGGTCAAGAAGTTTTCCGTACCTGATGGCTTTCTGCACGAGATCGAAAAGCTTTGACCCCTTGATCTGCCTTGCGTGGCCGTTTGTGCCCCCGGAGGCGATTTCAATTCCTTCGACTCCGAGCTTGACGAGAAGCTCCTCGTATTCCTGATCGTCCTTGAGATAAGTTTCCTTTCTTCCCTTTCTCACAAGGTAGAGGGGAGGCTGCGCAACATAGAGATATCCCTTTTCTATCACTTCCCTGAAATAGCGGTAAAACAGCGTGAGAAGAAGGGTTCTTATGTGCGACCCGTCAACGTCCGCGTCGGTCATGAGTATTATCTTGTGGTAGCGTATTTTCGATATGTCGAACTCGCCCTCCCCCTCCCCTATTCCGGTACCCAGAACAGTGATAGTGGTGCGGATCTCCTCGTTTGCGAGCATCTTGTCAAGCCTGGCCTTCTCAACGTTCAGGATTTTTCCTTTAAGTGGCAGAATGGCCTGATTGAGCCGGTCTCTTGCCTGCTTCGCGGATCCGCCCGCCGATTCTCCCTCGACTATGTAGAGTTCGCTTTTCTCGGGATCGCGCTCCTGGCAGTCGGCCAGTTTCCCGGGAAGCGAGCCGGACTCAAGGGCGCTTTTTCTCCTGGTAAGTTCCTTCGCCTTTCTGGCGGCGTTTCTCGCTCTCGCGGCTTCTATGGTTTTCTCCACGATGCGTCGCGCCACAGTGGGATTTTCCTCGAAAAACACCCGGAGCTTTTCGTTCAGCAGGGACTCGACTATCCCCCTGACTGAAGTGTTTCCGAGCTTGGTTTTGGTCTGTCCTTCAAACTTGGGATCCGGGATCTTTACGCTCACGACGGCCACCAGGCCCTCTCTCACGTCTTCTCCGGCGATTGCCATCTTGAGGTTCTTCAGGAGGTTTTTCTCCTCTGCATACTTGTTTATGGTTCTCGTAAGGGAAGTGCGAAAACCCGAGAGATGGGTTCCGCCCTCTATGTTGTTTATGTTGTTCGCGTAGCAGAATATGGTTTCCCTGTAAGTGTCGTTATACTGCAGGGCGACTTCAACCGCGGTTGAGTCTCTTTCTCCCGAAACGTAAATCACCTCCGGGTGAAGCGCTCTTCTGTTCTGGTTAAGCTCCTCGACGAAAGCGATTATTCCCCCTTCGTAGAAAAACTCCTGTGATCTTTCCGTTCTCTCGTCGTTTAGGGTAATGCGAAGGCCCCTGTTGAGAAAGGCAAGCTCTCTTATCCTGTGGGCAAGTATGTCGTAGTTAAACTCGGTGACCTCGAATATCGTGGAGTCGGGCTTAAAATGTATCTTTGTTCCGCTTTTTTTCGTTTTCCCGGTGTTTTTAAGGTCTTTTAACGCTTCTCCCTTCTCATATTCCTGGTACCAGACATCCCCTTCCCTTTTGATCTCTATCGAGAGGTTCTCCGAGAGCGCGTTTACCACAGTGACACCCACGCCGTGGAGCCCTCCTGAAACCTGATAGACCTTGCTGTCGAATTTCCCCCCGGCGTGGAGCATGGTCATCACGACCTCAACGGCAGGTTTTCCCGTCTCTTCGTGGATGTCAACCGGAATTCCCCTTCCGTCGTCCTCAACCGTAATGCTCTCGTCCACGTGCACGGTAACGGAGATATTGTCGCAGAAACCCGCCAGGGACTCGTCCACGCTGTTATCGAGAACTTCGAACACGAGGTGGTGGAATCCCCGGGAATTGGTATCCCCTATGTACATATCAGGGCGTTTCCTTACGGCTTCAAGGCCCGGAAGAACCTTTATCTGCTCGGCTGTGTAATCATCACCGGAGCTGTTATCATGCCGCAACTCGCCCATTGTTTCGGATTCTTGAGACTCGCTCAAAACAAGTACCTCCCGGTCAGAGATAATATTTTCACTATAATACCCGAAGAAAAGAAAAAAGTCCGTAATATCCGGCAGTTTAAGTAAAAATCATGATGACTTGGGATTTATATAAATGCCTGCCCACGCCAGGGAGGAGAAATCATATTTCGTATTTGATCCAGAAGGTATCAAAGCCGGGATACTGATCGCGATGAACGCATAAAACTCTATCACCGTGTCCAAGAGGTTATGCCGAGAACATCCCGCTTGTTGATACGACACACGACGAGCGACTGACTGCCGTCAAAGTGTCTTTGGCAACTTGACTCCTGCGCCACATGGGTTTACGGATATCCGTTATCTGTGTCGGACAGACTTCTAAGTTGTCGCGGCTATGGCTTCGGAGCGGGAATCAAGTATCGGCATGATCCGGTCAAAGCACGTGATCTCGAACACTTCTCTCATAGGTGCGGACAGGGAGCACACCGCGAATTTTACCTTGTTTTCCTGCTGTCTTTTGGCGAGAAGCAGAATCGAGCGAAGCCCCATGCTGTTGATGTAGGTCAACCCTTCGAGGTCAAGAACTATAGGGAGGTTCTGTCCCTGAATTTTCTCAAACATCTTGCGGTGAAGCTCCCGTCCCCCCAAGCCTCTGATCTCGCCGGATATTCTCATTATTAGAACTTCTTCGAGCTGATCAACCTGGATTTTAACTTCTGCGTCGCTCATCCGGGGCACTTCTCTTTATGGTCCACACGCTGCAGCATTATCTCAAATTTGTTCTGTAGAAAATACATTAAACCTATAACTATGATCCTATCACACTTTTGGGCAGTGGACTATAGGGAATTATACAAAAATCCCGATTTCAGCAGATTGCAAAGCCCGATCAGTCTCTCGTGGTCAGAATTGCTCTCCAGAACCCTATGCTTCGGAAATTTTGGGATGCGTGATGCCGGTCTGTTTCTGATATTTGCCTTTTTTGTCCGCGTAAGAGATCTCGCACTCTTCGTCACCTTCGAAAAACAGCACTTGGGCGATCCCCTCGTTTGAATATATCTTTGCGGGAATGGGGGTCGTATTTGAGATCTCAAGCGTCACGTATCCCTCCCACTCGGGTTCAAAAGGGGTGACGTTAACGATTATACCGCACCTTGCGTAAGTGGATTTACCTACGCACACGGTAACCGTGCTTCTGGGTATCCTGAAATACTCGACGGTCTTTGCGAGCGCAAAGGAGTTCGGCGGAATTATGCAGCAATCATCCTCTATCTCTACAAACGACTTGGAGTCGAAGTTCTTAGGGTCAACCACGGCGCTGTGGAGGTTGGTAAAAACTTTGAACTCATTGCTTACCCTTATGTCGTAGCCGTAAGAGGAGAGGCCGTACGATATAACGCCCTTGCTTACCTGCCCTTCCACAAAAGGATCTATCATCTTGTGTTCAAGCGCCATTTTTCTTATCCAGTGATCAGGTTTGATTCCCATAGCTGTTCTCTCCTTTCTGTTTTCTCGAATCTCTTTTACTATGTAATTCCCTTTAATATCCGATTCGTATTGCCCTAGAAACTGTGCCCCGCATCCGACATCAATCCAAGAGACATTACACGAACTGCCTCAAGAACCTTACGTCGTTCTCAAAGAAAAGCCTTATGTCGTTTATCCCGTACTTAAGCATGGCGATTCTCTCAACCCCCATGCCGAAGGCAAAACCCGAATAGACATCAGTGTTGTAGTTAACGCTTGAGAAAACCGCGGGATCGACCATTCCGCATCCCATTATTTCAAGCCAGCCGGTACCCTTGCATACCCTGCATCCGTTGCCGGAACATATCTGACACTCTATGTCCACCTCGGCGCTGGGCTCGGTGAAGGGGAAGAAGCTCGGGCGGAACCTGACGTTCGTATTGTCGCCGAAAGTGAGCTTGACGAACTGGATGATGACGGATTTCAAGTTCCCGAAAGTTATGCCTCTGTCAACCAGAAGACCCTCTATCTGGTGGAACATAGGAGTATGGGAAACATCGCTGTCGCACCGGTAAACCTTTCCGGGAGCTATTATCTTCACCGGAGGCTGCTGGGTCTGCATGATCCGTATCTGCACCGGCGAGGTGTGGGTTCTTAAGACCATGTCGTCTGTTATGTAGAAGGTGTCCTGCATGTCCCTTGCAGGATGGTTCTTCGGTATGTTAAGCGCCTCGAAATTGTAGTAATCAAGCTCGACCTCGGGGCCCTCGGCGACTTCGAATCCCATTCTCTCAAAATCATAGACAATGCGTTCCATCACCTGGGTTATGGGGTGCTTGGCCCCGACCGGCATTCCGCGCCCCGGAAGAGTGAAATCGGTTGCTTCCTCAAGGAGCTTTTCATTCATTATCCTGCGCTTTATCTCGTCTGATTTTCTCTCGATCAGCTCCTCGATTTCCTTTTTGGTTCCGTTTATGAGAATGCCTGTCTGGCGGCGCTCGGAAGCGGGAAGATCCTTCATGGATTTTAGAAGCTGCGTGAGAGATCCTTTCTTTCCGACGTAGCTTGCCTTCACCCTTGCCAGATCGGCCTCTGTAGAGACCGAGTCAAGGTCAGAATCTATCTGGCTTCTTATCTCCTGCAGCGTTTCTTGCATGATGTGAACAAGTTGTGTGTTTTTAGAAGCAAAACGGAAAGTATTTAACCGTTATGAGACCGATTATCAAAGCGAAGAGCGCGTCCTCGACGGAGGATACGGCCAAGGCGCGGTTCTATATGGTCTCCTTTCTTTTTCTCCAGTAGACCACGAAAGCGCTTGCAACGAAAATCGACGAGTAGGTTCCTATAACGACCCCCACCATGAGGGTAAACGCGAAATCGTGTATTACCGAACCGCCGAGGAAAAAGAGCGGAAGGAGCACTATGAACACCGTTACGGCCGTGAGCAAAGTACGCGAGAGCGTCTGGCTTATTCCATCGTTAACAAGCTCCCTGAAGCCCTTTTCAGGAAAATTCCCCATATTCTCCCTTATCCTGTCAAATATGACGATTGTGTCGTTAACCGAGTAACCTATCACGGTCAGAAGCGCGGCCACGATAGCGAGGGTGAACTCCTTGTCCGCGAGCGATATTGCCCCGACGGTTATAAGGGTATCGTGAATAAGGGCTATGACCGCTCCCACGGCAAAACCGAATTCAAACCTGAATACCAGGTAGGCAAGTATGCCTACGCACGCGATCAGTATGGACAAAAGGGCCTTGGTTATGAGTTCCTTCCCGACCCTTGGACCTATGTAGTCTATTCTCTGGATGGAGGCTCCCTCGAAATCTTCCGATGTGGCGAAAAGGTCCTCGAGCTTTCTCTGAAAATCCCCTATCTGGTCAAAGGTCGCAAGTTCCGGAGCAAACTGTATTAGATGCTCGTTATCGCCCGGAAGGCCGAAGCGCTGAACCGATTCCGAGGGAAAACCGCTCTCGGCAAGTCCGTCTTTCAGCACATTGGCATCAAGGCTCTTTGCGAGCTTTATATGTATCTCCGTTCCTCCAGTGAACTCCACTCCCCAGTTAGGTCCCTGGTGATAAATCAGGGAAGCGATGGAAATAACCGCAAGCGCAATGGAAATACGCATCGCGCCACCCATCTTATCCACGAAATCGTAACTCAGTTTTCCTATAATACGCACTCGTGCACCCTCAGATACTTACTTCGGTCAGTTTCTTGTCCCTGTAAAGCATGTTCGTAAAGATTCTCGCCACAATCAGATTACTGAAAACGGTCGACACTATTCCGATTGAAAGCGTTGCGGCAAAACCCTTCACCGGACCCGTGCCCAGCCAGAAAAGTATAAGTGCCGTAAGAAGCGTCGTGACGTTCGCGTCAAGTATTGTCCACACGGATCTCGCGTATCCCGTTTCAATGGAGTGAACCGCGGTTTTACCCGCTATGAGTTCCTCTTTTATCCTCTCGAATATGATTATGTTCCCGTCAACAGCCATTCCGAGCGTGAGAACGAGCCCCGCTATGCCCGGAAGCGTAAGAGTAACGCCAAAAGCGGAGAGGAAACCCATTATGAAAAGTATGTTCAGCACCAGGGCGGCGTTCGCTATAACGCCCTGCATCCTGTAGAAAAAGACCATGAATACCAGAACAAGTATGCCGCCGACGATCATGGAGAATCTCCCCTTCTCTATCGAGTCCTGCCCGAGGGAAGGACCCACGGTCCTTTCCTGCTCAACCCTTACGGGAACGGGAAGGGAGCCTGATCTCAGGATAAGCGCGAGGTCTTTTGCCTCCTCCGGGGTGAAAGTGCCGGTTATCGTGCCCTGGTAGGTTATCTTGTCCTGGATGGTGGGAGCGGACTTTATCACGCCGTCAAGAACTATCGCCAGACGCTCGCCGATGTTCGACTCGGTAAGCTTTCCGAACTTGCTCGCACCCTCCCCTCTGAACGTGAACCCCACCGCGGGATTCCCGTAGTTATCAAACGTTATCCGGGCATCGGAGATATACTCCCCCGTCACGCTCGCGAGCCTCTCGGTGAGAAAAAACTTCTCGTTCTCGTTCCCGGTGTCTCCCTCGTGGATGGTAAAGCCTTTCTCCGCAAGCTGCCTTTCGCTGTCAGCTTCGGCCGCCGCGAGGAGGTTTTCCTGCGACGCTCCGACGGCTCTTACGATCTTGAATTCCAAAACGGCCGTCTTTTTGATCAGATTGACTATTCTCTGCCTGTCTTTTTTGGAGGCGCCCGGAACCTGCACCAGGATTCTGTCGTCGCCTGATTTCTGTATGCTCGGCTCGACGAGACCGAAATCCTTGACTCGATTCTCTATTATGTGGCGCACCCGCTCTATTGAGTTCTGCTCAAGCTCGTCCACGTAGGAGGGTTTTATCGAGAGCCTTATCAGAAAGCCGTCGGAACTTATATCCGCCACTTCCTCAAACTCGTCGCCCGCAATCTCAAGGGCCTTGTCCATATCTGCTCCCGGGAAAAGACCGATTGTGAGGGTTCCCTGAGAAACAGAGGAGGTTTTAACGAGAATCCTCCCCTCCCTGAACTTCGATACGAGGGCTTCCTCAACTATGAGCATTTCCTGCTCAACGCCCTCTTCGGTTTCCACTCCCAGCAGAAGAAATATCCCGCCCTCAAGATCAAGCCCGAGGCTTATCCCCTTGCTCGAGAAAACCTTTCCCCACCAGGAGGGAAGCTTGTCACCCACGAAGGTAGGCGTAAGGAGTATTGCGCAGAGAAAAGAGAAAAGGACAATAACGGTAATCCAGAGACGGGATACGCCTTGCATTAATCAGCCGCCCCCTTTGGATTTGGCGTCAGCGGCTCCGGAATCAGTCTTCTCCGAGATCCCGGAACGTGCCATTTTTATGTTAATGCCTTTAGCTATCTCGACCGTGATGTCGTCCCCGTCGACGCTTATCACCCTGCCGTATATACCACCGGTGGTAACAATACTGTCACCCCTCTTTACCTCGGCGAGCATCTTTTTGCGCTCGCGGCTCTGGCGCTGCTGGGGCCTTATGATAAGAAAGTAAAAAAGGGCGAATATGGCAACGAACGGAAGTATGGCCGAGAACGTGCTTCCTCCCACTCCTCCCTGTCCAGTTCCGGGAGGCATGCATGAAAGAAGAAAAAGGGCTGAAATAGCGACAAAAGATAGTAGATTCAATTACTGTTCCTCCTCAGCATCGCTGAGCTCTGAGCACAACTGCCTGAATGTGCCGGTTTTTATCGATTCTCTTATTTTTCTCATCAGTTCGGAGTAATAATAGAGGTTATGAAGGGTCAGCAGCTGAAGAGAGAGAATCTCCCCGGCCATGAATATATGCCTCAGATACGACCTTGAAAAATTTTCGCACGTGTAACAGCCACAATCCTCATCAAGAGCCGAGCTGTCGTACGCGTAACGGGAGTTTTTTATAACCACTTTTCCCCGACTTGTAAAGAGAGTTCCGTTGCGGGCGTTGCGGGTCGGGATGACGCAGTCGAAAAGATCGACTCCGAGAGCCACCGCCCTCACTATGTCGCCCGGATTCCCGATGCCCATGAGATACCTGAGCCTGTCCTCGGGCAAAATCCCGGCGCAGAGCTCTGTAATCTCGAAAGTTGCCCCGCTTTCTTCGCCGACTCCCAGACCGCCTATCGAATAGCCGTCAAACCCTATGTCCACAAGCTCTCCCACCGAACGCGCCCTAAGGTCCTCGTACACCCCTCCCTGCACAATGCCGAAAAGCGCTCTTGAGGGATCCCGCCTCGCTTCCTTGCAACGCCCCGCCCAGCGCGTCGTAAGGGTGACCGACTTCTCCATGTACCCGTAGGGGGAATCATGGGCCGGGCATTCGTCAAAACACATCATCACGTCGGAACCCAGGTCCTCCTGAACGGCTATAGAGATTTCGGGGGAGAAAAAATGCTCGCTTCCGTCTATGTGTGAGCGGAAAGAGACCCCGTCTTCGGTTATTTTCCTGCTTTTCGCGAGGCTCAGGACCTGATAGCCGCCACTGTCTGTGACGATCGCGCCGTCCCACGACATGTAGCGGTGAAGTCCGCCTAGAGAGCTTATTATGTCAGTGCCGGGCCTCAGGTAGAGATGGTAGGCGTTTGCGATAAGAACCCTGAAACCGAGGCGGCGAAGATCGAGGGGCGTTATTGCCTTGCCCGCTCCCTGGGTTGCCACGGGCATGAATGCCGGAGTCTCGATTGTTTCGCGGGAGGTGCGGATTTCCCCCAGTCTGGCGGAACCGTCCTTTTCCTTTTCGATAAGCCTGAAGTGATACATGGTGGATAAACGCGCCGGGATCAGAATCCGAGCACGTCCCTCATCGCGTAGATCCCCGGAGGTTTTCCCGGAACCCATTTCGCCGCGCGAATCGCGCCCGCGGAGAAGTTCTCCCTGCTGGTTGCCCTGTGGACAAGCTCCACTCTCTCTCCGTCGCCGAGGAACATGACGGTGTGATCCCCGACCACGTCTCCTCCCCGAAGCGTCTGGATGCCTATTTCCCCTTTTCCTCTCGCCCCTATTCGCCCGTGTCTTTCGTATCTCGCCACGTCTTTTAGTTCCGAGTCGAGGCCGGCGGCTACCGATTCTCCAAGCGCGATTGCCGTTCCGCTTGGAGAATCGGCCTTCGCCCTGTGATGGGTCTCGAAAATCTCGGCGTCGTAACCCTCTCCCAGATGAGAGGCCACCTGTCTTGATATCTCGAAAAGGACGTTTATCCCGACGCTCATGTTGGGAGAGAAAACGCACGGTATCCGCCGAAGCAGTCCAAGGAGATCACCCCTCTGCTCCGGAGTAAAGCCCGTCGTCCCTATGACCATCGATTTTCCGTTCCGCACCGAATATTCGGCGTGAGCAAGGGTCGCCTCGGGAACGGTGAAGTCGATTATGACGTCCGCGTCCCGGGCCGCTTCCGAAATACCGTCACTGACGCTCACCCCCACCTCCGCGCCCGCGACGAAATCCCCGAGATCGCGGCCGACCGAAAAGTGTCCCGTCTCCTCCGTAGCTCCCACAAGCTCAATATCTACGTCTGTGCCCGCAAGCGAAGCCACGCTCTTTCCCATGCGCCCGCACACACCTGCTACCGCAACTTTTATCACTCTAGCCTCCTCCGTCTCCGCCTTCGCTCTCCGGTCCGTAGCTGCAGTTCTCAATGCACTCGTCCTTCACTATCTTCCATTTTTTCTCAGGTATGGAGAGATCGTAGCGGTTTGTGTATCTGGCTCTCTTGTGTTTGTCCCCGCCCGGTTCCCTGTAGTCAACCTCCACTTCCGCAACCACTATGGCTGTATCCTTAAAAAGCTGGGTCGCCAGTACCCTGTAGTCAACTATCGTTAGGTCGTAGCGCTCGTAAAGAAGCTCGAACCTGTTTACGTAGCCCTCGCGGTCCGAACTGAATATATGGATCTTGTCGTAAGCGGACTTAAAGTCCCGCTCCTTAAGCGCTTCGAGAAAAGAGGTTACGACACTGGTAGCGGAAATTCTCGGCTGCGGTCTCCTTGCGTCCGAGCCCCGCACCGGAACGGCGCAGGAGGCAAAAAGAAGCAGAAACGGCAGAACGAAAAGGTAAGCTTTTCTCATGGAGCGGAAACTGAAGATCCTCTGAATAAACTAAGAAGGTAAACGAGAAAAATGGCGCAGGCAAGTTTCGGGGCTACGCGGTGCGGCTTTCTTTGCGCACTCTGTGGCGGTTGCGAAGCGGAACCCGTTGCGGGTATCCTGCTTGGGAAAAAAGAAAACGGGCACAGGAAAAAGAGAAAACTATCATGAAAAGCATGACAGGTTTTGCGGAATCATCCGTAAACACGGAAATCGGAAAGATCATTGTGGACATGCGGTCGGAGAACCACAGGTTCCTTGACGTCAATGCCAACGTTCCCGAATCGCTCCTCCAGATGGAAACGGCCATTGAGGAGAGGATGAAAAACTCTATTCAGAGAGGGAAGCTCCGCCTCAGGCTCTCCGTACAGACTAACAAAAGACAAAAGCAGCGCTTATCCGAGAAGGTTCTCCAGGAAAATCACAGTTCCCTTAAAAAAATCAGTTCGGCACTGGGGCTTAAAACGGAGATAGGAATCGAGCACCTGCTCATGATGGAGAATTCCTTTGAAAATCACGTCTCGCCCGAGGTCTCAAAGGAGACGGAATCCAGGATCAAGGAAGCAGTCTCAAAAACCCTCGTAAAGTTCAACAAAAGCCGGGAAATCGAGGGGCGGAAACTTGAGAAAGCCATACTGGGACGCTTGGAAATCATAAAAAAAACGGTTGACGGCGTAAAGAAGAAACGAAAGGAGTTCGTAAAAAAATCCGAGAAAAAAACTAAGGAGAAAATCGAGAAAATCTTCTCCTCAAGGCACAAGAACGACCCCGTTATCTCCCAGGAAGCCGCAGCCATAGTGACGGAGAAAAGCGAGATTGACGAGGAGATAGTCAGGCTCGAGGCTCACATCTCAAAGTTCAGAAAAACCGCCAAGAAAAAAGGGCCTGTGGGAAAGGAGCTTGATTTTCTGGTCCAGGAAATGAACAGGGAAGCGGGAACGGTATCGGCAAAATGCAAGGACGCGGGAATCTCGCACCTTACCATAAGCATACGTCTTGAACTCGAGAAAATACGGGAGCAGATTCAGAATATAGAGTAATTCCGCCAGTCTTGTCTCGTGGTTTCGACACAAGTAGCCGGCCAAGCCCCCTGATCAGTTGTCCACATTACACTCGCCTGCGGGATTCCCTTCCAGGTCAACGAGAACAGGGTCAGGCCTTCTGCCCATGTCATCATAAGTGTGTACGTAGTAAAAACCCCTGGTTACGTCTCCGTTGGCATCGAAATCAATCTCACCTGAGAAGCCGTAATAATCAATATCATCGTTGCTACTGTCGCCGTCGGTGAGAAATTCCGCGCATTCGGCATAAGTTCTACACTTGGTCCCATCCCTGCTTACCCCTATCATTTCCCCGACATACACGGCAGGGTCCGAAGACGCGCTTTTAATGGACGCAAGCTTCATCAGCGCAACAGCATCGTATATCTGCCTCGCATATCTCCCCGATTCATCAAAAATTTCCTTCCCGTCTTCCAGTCTGCATGGATCAGGGCCAGCAATTGTGGTCACAAAACCTTCCATGTCCTCAAGCGAAAGCACTTCGGGAGAAAGGGCGACAACTATTTCGGCAAAGCCCTCAATTGACAATGAATCCGACCCGTAGTATTTCACCTTTCCTTTGAGCTCATCCCTCTTGAGCATACGTGCCATAAGATTCGCTCCCCCTTCACGAAACAGCGCAAGAACCACGGAGTCTACAGGATTATCGTCGGCATTTACCGCACTGACCACGGCATTTACCGCCGCCTCGGGACCTTCCCCGTATTCAATCGGCTCAAGTGAGCTTACTCCCACCCGCTTGAGGGACTCGACAAGACCGTCCTTAAGGTTTCTTCCGTAACTGTCGTCACGAAACAGTATGGCCACGCGTTTCCCCCCGGCCTGCTTTATCAATTTCGCAAGTATGGGCGCCTGGAACGCGTCCGATGGAATAGTCCTGAAGAAATAGCCGTCATCAGCAAAGGTGCTTATTTCAACCGAACTGGCCGAAGGCGATATAGCGACCATATTCGCCCGGACAAAATCATCCACAAGACCCACAGAGTCAGCGGAAGTAGTCGGACCTATTATTCCGTTGACTCCCCTGCTCAAAAGGCTCCCCAGGGCATCAGAATCAAAAGAAAGGTCAGTGTCGCGGCCAAAAACAATTTCTATATCGCCGCCTGCTGCATTGATATCTTCTACGGCCGAAACTACCGCCTGTCGCCTGGTATCATAGCTGCCGTCAAAAATCCTCTCGGGGATGAGCACCCCTATGCACAGAGAAGCATCCTCGCAGTCATTGCTCCGGCAGGCTGAAGGACCCAGAATGCAGACCAGGATAAAAACATACAGAAGTGAACGGGCGTTTTTCATTTCAGGGTTCAGTAGCCGTATTACAGTTAAAGAAGTTCTTTTGCTATTGTAGCCCGGAAAAACTGATATTTCAAAAAAAAGAAGTCCATTTCAGGGCTATGCGATCCTTGATATCGAGGTTCCTGAATCCGGAGCGAAGGATTTTGAAAAAACGGACTATGCATGTTATAGTTCCCCCTCATTTGAAAAACTCATCGGGGAGGCCCGGGAAATAAGCATTCTTGTAAATAAAGACTCAAAAGTGCTCGTGCAGGGAATAACTGGAAGCGCGGGGCTTTTCCACGCGACCCAGTGCCGCGAGTACGGAACCAACGTCGTTGGCGGCGTCACTCCGGGAAAAGGCGGAAGCAGCGTCGAGGGGTTCCCGGTTTTCGACACCATGTCCGAAGCGGTGCGGGAAACCGGGGCAAACGTGTCCCTGGTGTTCGTTCCCGCGGCGTTCGCTATGGACTCGATGCTTGAGGCCCTTGATTCAGGCGTAAAGCTCGTAATCTGCATAACCGAGGGAATACCCACCCTGGATGTCGTAAGGGTAAAGGAATACATGAGGGGTTCTGATGCAAGACTCGTTGGACCCAACTGCCCGGGCGTTATAACCCCCGGAGAGGCCAAAGTGGGGATAATGCCGGGCTACATACATAAACCCGGAAGAGTCGGGATAATCTCAAGAAGCGGAACACTTACCTACGAGGCCGTCTGGCAGCTTACCAACCTCGACATAGGACAATCGACATGCCTCGGCATAGGCGGCGATCCCGTTATAGGGACCACGTTTATCGACGCGCTTTCGCTCTTTGAGGACGACCCGGATACAGACGCGGTGATAATGATAGGGGAAATCGGCGGGTCTGACGAAGAAGAGGCTGCCGAGTACATAAGCCAGAGCTTCACGAAGCCCATAGCCGCGTTCATCGCGGGAGCCACGGCGCCCAAGGGGAAAAGAATGGGTCACGCAGGAGCCATCATTTCAGGGGGCTCGGGAAGCGCCGAAGACAAGTTCCGCGCCCTTGAGCGCGCAGGAGTCACCACCTGCAAAAGCCCGGCCGAGATGGGAGAAGCGCTTCGAAGCGCTATCTCGCAAAGCCCCCAGGCTTAACCACCATCCTGAATTCTGCCTCTCACGCGGGCAATCCTTAATATTGGTTATTATCTTGTCCGTATGGAACTAAAACTTTTCGAGCTTGAGATCTTCAACAACCTTCTCGGAACAATCGCCGAGGAGATGGGTTCGGTTCTTGTAAGGGCCGGATTCTCTCCCAACATAAAGGAAAGGCGGGATCTTTCCTGCGCCATATTCAATTCAGACGGAGAGATGATCGCCCAGGCCGCCCATATCCCCATACATCTGGGGTCAATGTCGTTTGCCGCAAGATCGGTAGCGACGGAGAATCTTTTCCCGGGAGACGTTTTTATCCTTAACGACCCTTTCCGCGGCGGAACGCATCTTCCGGACGTAACCTGCGTCGCTCCAGTGTTCGTCGACGGAAAGCCTGAGTTTCTGCTCGCTTCGCGAGCCCACCACGCTGACATAGGGGGCGACACCCCGGGGTCAATGCCGCTTTCAACGACAATACATGAAGAGGGGATCATAATACCCCCGACAAGAATACGGGAAGAGGGCGTAATGCGTGAAACCCTGCTCCGGGAGATAATTCTCTCGACCCGGGACCATGAGGAAAGAGAAGGGGATCTCCGGGCGCAGATAGCCTCGCTTGATACCGGGGAGAAAAGGATGAGGGAGCTTCTCGAAAAATACTCTCTTTCGAAAATAAACCAGGCAGCTTCCGGGCTTCTTGACTACGGGGAGAGACTCATGAGAAACGCCATAGAGAAAATACCGGACGGCGACTATGTCTTTACTGACTACCTTGAAGATGACGGGGCGGGAACGAGGAATATACCGATACGGGTAAAAACAGGAATAAGCGGGGACTCGGCGGCAGTCGACTTCAGGGGAAGTTCGAAAAAGGTAAAAGGATGCCTTAACGCTCCCCTGAGCGTAACCACCTCCGCGGTTCTGTACTGTTTTCAGTGTCTTTCGGGCGAAGACACGCCTCTTAACTCGGGAACGCTGAGGCCGATTGAAATCAGAGTCGATGAGGACTCGGTTCTTAATGCCCGATACCCAAGCGCGGTCGTCGGCGGAAACGTTGAGACGTCCCAGAGAATAGTGGACGTAGTGTTCGGAGCGCTTGCGCAGGCAATCCCCGAAACGATACAGGCGGCAAGCGCGGGAACGATGAGCAACCTAGCGTTCGGCTCGCCGCAGAATGCACCTTCTGACTCCTCCTACGCCTACTACGAAACCATAGCCGGCGGAATGGGAGGACGCTCGGGCGCGAGGGGAGCAAACGCGGTGCACACTCACATGACAAACACGCTTAACACCCCGGTCGAAGCAATTGAGAGGGAACTTCCCGTAATGTTGGAATCATACTCCGTAAAAAAAGGGTCAGGGGGCGCGGGCAGGTTCCCGGGCGGAGACGGAATCATAAGGCAGTACAGGTTCCTTGAAGATTCCCATGTCTCACTTATAACCGAGAGAAGAAAGAAGCGGCCATGGGGAGCCCGGGGCGGAGAAGACGGGAAAAGCGGGCGGAACACGCTTGTGTCGGGTGGAGAAGAGAGGAAATTGCCTGCGAAATGCTCTATTGAGATAAAGGCCGGTGAAGCGGTGAGAATCGAGACTCCGGGAGGTGGAGGATGGGGAGCCTCTGCCCCGGCTGCTTTTTTCACCATCGACGCCCACCAGGACATAGCCTTTCACATGCGCCACTACAAAAGGGAATTTGAGAATCCCGAGGTCCCCTGCATGATAACCCTGCCCGGACTCAGGCAAAGCGGGGCCAGGGTAGTTTTCAACACCGTTTTCATACACCCGAAGCATAAACCCGCGCGCTCCGTAACCGAAGCCATGGCCCAGCTTGACCTCTACGACGAGATATACCGAGAACACTCAGAAAGCGTCTTCCAGATACAAAGCAGACGGGATATAGACATGCTGGGCGAAGGCGAAAAAATCGGGTTTTTCACTCTCATGGAAGGGGCTGACCCAGTATTGAACCCGCAGCACCTTGTCGAATACCATAGAAGGGGCGTCCGGGCAGTCGGTCTCTCCTGGAACAACAAAAACATCTACGCTTCCGGGCCCGAGAGCAGCGAAGGGCTCTCCGATCAGGGAAAGGAGCTTCTTCGGCAGATGAACACCCTGGGCATCACGCTTGATCTCTCCCACCTGAACGAACGCTGTTTCTGGGAGAGCGTGGAACTCACCGAACTCATACCCGTTGCGACCCATTCGAATTCAAGAACGCTTGTGGATCACCCGAGAAATCTTCGTGACAAGCAGCTTCGCGCCATTTCAGATAGAGGCGGGGTGATCGGGGTTGTTTTCTACGGGAAATTTCTAAGGCAAGCAGAGGGATGCCCCACGCTTGAAGACATATACTCTCACATAGACCACATTATAAGCGTCTGCGGCGAGGACCATGTGGGAGTGGGGACCGACATGGACGGAGCCCCGACAAAGGATTTCCCGGAAGAGATGAGACACATATCAAAACTTCCCGCGCTCTCAGAGTATCTTCTCAGCAAGGGATATCCGAAGGGCGTAGTCGAGAAAATAATGGGGAAGAACTTCCTTCGGGTAATAAAAACGAACCTCAAGAAGGTGCCGGTCGACACAGAATAACCCGTCGCCGGTGCTTTACTTATCCAGAGCGCATACAGCAGGTTCCACAGCGTGGGGCCGCTGCTTCCGACCTTCACAAACTCCTCGCTTCCCTGCCCCCGCTTTACACAAACCCCCGTATCTCTCTGCTGACATGGGCAAGTTTACTGAACAAGAAAAATGCCCTGATTCGTTTCCCTGCCGGAGATCTGTATCTCAAATAACTTTGTCAGCAGCGCGAAAGTCGCCTTGCTCTCATGGTCCCTGGCGTCTATGTAAAACCAGTGACCGTTATGTCTTGTAACGACCGAAGCGCAGTCTCCGCTAGTTCGGGGATTTGAACAAGTCATCTGAGGCTTCGTATCGCTTGATATGACTTTGAATCGCTTCCCGGCGGAACTGCAGTCCCAGCCATCTTGCTTTTTGCCAGCCTCACCGCAACTTTCGCCGTCCCTGATCTTTGAGGTTTTGACTATTTCCCTGTCCCCATCGGGCACTTTTACGTTCTGCGACAGGTAATGCATTATTCCGAACAACGAGCGTGTTCTCACTTTTATTTTGGAACCGGCCCCGGCTTCAGAGTCTGTCAGTATTAAAATCCCTTTTCCATCTTCAATTTTCAGAAGATCCGTCAGTTTTTTCCATTGCGGGTCATTATTGTCTTCGCACAGGCATTCATTATCTTTCAGGAAGCAGGCCATTAATTTCCCCCGCGACCCTTCTTCCTTGATTTCGGCAGGTCTGCCGGACTCAGAACAGATCTCATCAGGGTCTGCATTGAGAAACCTTATTTTGTTCCACTGTCTCAGATCCGTCAATGCGTCAAGTATCTTTTCGTATCTGTCGAATTCCTGCTGTCTTGGCAGGTGACTCGGGGTAGGACCGGATGCAAACGGGGCATTTAACGCGGGGCCGAAACTCTCGACTGTTACTGCCAGGACACGTTCCGCGGAAAACCCGGACTGGGTAAGATCAAACACTGTTTCGAGCCCCAGACGTTGATTCATGGTCCTATTCAGTTCCTTGCCGACAAGCGGACTGTATTGAAAAGTGGTTTCGCGGGCACCGCCTATCCCCACCTGCCCTGAGAGGCTGTTTTCACTTTTCTCGTTGTTCTTTGCTGAGGAGTCAAGGATGCTAGTTACCGCGCCGGCTAATGAAATTTGACTCGGCGCCTGTTTGTATTTTTCCGTTACCGCCCCGACAGTTGTAAATACGGGGGGATTTCCATAGCGCATGCGTACCAGGTTTTTAAGCATCTGACTGTCTCTGGCAACAGCCATCTGATCAACGAAGTTGCTTTGCCATTTTTCATTCCAATTCATAGTCTGGCAGCCAGACAGCAGCAAAGCGACTGACATTGTAGTTGCGAACAAGATAAAGGAACTGATTCTACGGTTTTTGGACATGGTCATAGCTTCCGCTTTTAAAAATCCAAGAGCTGTTTAGATGAAAAAACCAACGAAGACCGTCAGCCCAGGTTTATCCTGTACCTTCCGGGACCGGTAATCATCAACACCACGTAGGCGAAAAGATATTCAATCGCGTTTGAAGCCCCCTGCCATCCCGCAGCTGGCGACTCTTCCGGAAGATACAGGTGAAAGAGAACCGCCACGATCATGTTAACGGACAGAAGAAAAGTCGCAGGCATAAAGACAATCCCCGCGATTATGAAAGCCGAGCAGAAAAACTCGGCAAAAGCCGCCATAAAGCCCCAGAAAACCGGATAAAAATCAATGCCGAAGGTCTGCAACGACCCGCCGATTTTAGCCCACCTCTCGGGCCCTCCAACCAGCTTCCCGTAGCCGTGGAAAATAAGCATTGAGAAACCGAAGCCCACTCTGAGCAGAAAAATCCCTAAATCCATATCCCTGTCTTTGCCGTAACTTAACATGTTACTAATACTTTATACCAACAGGATTTGTTAGACAAGGTCTTCCCCACCGTCAACCCCTATCACGTTACCCGTGATCCATGAAGCTTCGTCAAGAGAAAGAAGCGCAATGGCTTTCGCCACCTCCTCAGGCGTCGTCAGTCTTCCCGAAGGGTTTGCTCGCAGAGCATGGTCAACGAGCTTTTCGTTTCCCGGAATCTTTCTCAGCGCGGGAGTATCCGTTACCCCGGCCATTATAGAATTGGCGGTAATCCCGCTTGGGGCAAGCTCGACGGCAAGCTGCCGTATGTGGGCCTCTATGGCCGCCTTGGCGGCCGATACGGCGCCGTAAGTAGGCCATACCCTGTGGCTTCCTGAACTCGTCATGGCGAATATTCTCCCGCCCTCGCCCATTATTCCCTCCATAACAAGGTCCTGCGCCCAGTAAACGATGCTGTGAGCCATCACGTCCAGGGTCATGTCAATGTTCTTGCTGTTAAGAACGTCTCTGCGTTCATCCGCAACGTAGCGCTTAAGAGTCCCGAAGGCGACGGAATGTATCATCACCTTTACCCGGGAGCCATCCTTCTGCACGACATCCTTTATGTCCGCAATGACTTCCTGTCTTTTCTCCGCGTCGGCGACATTTACGTTGTAGAACCTGACGTCGCTTCCCGTGCTCTTTATCTCCTCAACTATGCTCTCCACCTTCGCCATCGTACCCCTGCGGTCAAGGTGCACGCCGAAAATATTCATTCCCCGGCGCGCAAGCTCAAGGCTGCAGGCTTCCCCGAAGCCGCTTGAAGAACCGAGCACAAGCGCCCAGTTACCTTTAATCGAATTTTCAAACAATCTATTCTACCTCTCTAAATATCGAATTTTAGGAAGTGGAATCGTACACGATTCCCCCTCCTTTTTCTAAATCCAAGGATTACGATAATCCGTCTTCCGCTTCCTTGCCTGAAGAAGCCACGTACCCCGGGAGTTCTGACCTCTCCGAGAAATCAGGGGGAAGTTCTTTCGAGGTTTTTACTCCTAACTCCTTGAGATCCAAAGCTCTTTTCACAAGATTACCTTTTCCGTCACGAAGACTGTTCATTGCCTTCTGATAGGCCTGATCGGACTGTTCTATGCGCTTTCCGACTTCTCCAAGATGCTCAGTGAAGGTCACGAACTTGTCGTACATCCTGCCGGCGCTCTCGGCTATTTCCCTGGCGTTTGCGTTCTGGTACTCAAACTGCCAGATGCTGTGTATCGTTCTAAGTGTCGCAAGAAGAGTCGAGGGGCAAACGATTATCACGTTCTTCTCAAAGGCCTCGGAGTAGAGATCCCTCTCAGTCTCTATTGCCAGCATGAAGGCGGACTCAAGGGGAACGAACATCAAGACGTAGTTAAGGCTCCTGATCCCAGGAATATCTTCGTATGCCTTGGAACTGAGTTCCCTTATGTGGTTTCGAAACGAGAGAACATGCTGCCTCAGGTAATCCCCCCTCTCCTCCTCATTCTCGCAGGACATGTATCTCTCGTAAGCGGTGAGCGAGACCTTGGAGTCGATCACGACGTCTTTTCCCTCGGGGAGATGAACTATCACGTCGGGTCTCAGGGTGTTGCCGTCACTTCCCTTGTAGCTTGGCTGGGAGCGGTACTCTTTTCCCTCGGAGAGGCCTGACATCTCAAGCGCTCTCTCAAGCACTATTTCTCCCCAAGCGCCCTGGGTCTGCGATTCCCCCTTGAGAGCCGTAGTGAGATTAAGGGCTTCGCGGCTCATCTGCTCGCCCAGGTTCTTTAGATTTTCTATGTGCACCTTGAGTGAAGCCCTGTCGGTGCTCGCCTCCGTGTGAGTGTCGGTGACCTTTTTTTCAAAATCCTTTATCTGCTCGCGCAGGGGATTCAGCAGGGTCTCCATGTCCGTCTTGTTCTTGTCGGTGAATTTTTTGGTCGTATCCTCGAAAATCCTGTTTCCTAGATTCTCAAACTCATCACCCAGTCTTTTTTTCGCTTCATCCAGAATGGCCAGTTTTTCCTCGAAACTCTTTCTTTCCTGTTCTATGGTGGTATTTAGCCGTGAGAGAAGACTTTCTTTTTCCGCAACCTCTGATCTGAGTTCCGTTACCTGCCTTTCAAATCCGGAAATCCTGGAATCGCGGTCTGCAAGAGCGGTCGTCTTTTCTTTTAAGCTAGACTCAAGGGATGCTTTCTCGGCGTTAAGAGCACCTGCAACCTCGACCGATTCTTTAAGCTCCCCTTCCAGCAGGGCACTCTTGCTCTTTGACTCTTCCAGTTCGGTTCTGATAAAAGACAACTCAGTTTCAACCGATTTTCTCTGGCCTTTTTCTCTGGTCAGATAGTAGAACAACGGAATGGCGATAATGGCAATTGCGCCCAGATGGGCAAGGATGTCGGAGATATTCATGGCAGACTCTATATTGTAAACTATTCGCTGCGATAACGAAAATCAGCAGTATGCACGCAGGCTTGTAAAAAATCGATACGAATTTTCTTCGGAGGAAGAACAAACATTACAGCTCCCAAATCCAGACACATCTGGACTGTCGCCGAGGCCAAGGCGAAACTTTCAGAAATACTCAGGCTTGCCGAGACAGAAGGTCCTCAATATATCGGAATAAAGAGATCCTTCATTCTGATGCCCGCTAAGTTGTGGCAGACTAAGAAATCGCCTAAGAAACATATGGGTAAATGGCTAGTCAAAAATATGCCGCGGGGGACAAACCTCCCGGTCCCCGACCGCCGCGATTCCAGACGCAAAATCCCATTCATTGAGGAAGAGTAATGAATCCGTGGCGATCCAAGGACATGAGATACGTTTCGAAACCGTTGATCTTGGAACCAATTCAGGAGAAAGAAGAGAACAACTCCTCCCTATCATTGAATCGAGGCTTCCACACTCCGCAGAAAACACGCACTAACCATCTGTGTGAAAACGCAGTCTAAGCAGTTTTTTATTTCCACATACGGACAATAAAACGTTCCCCTTCCTCAATAAGATCTGGAACCTTGCCGTTGTGAGTGATCATTGACCGTATAATACGGTTTCGAATTCCCATACCCAGATGCTCCACGTAACCATAGTCACGCAGTATTTCCTTCAGCATTTTGTTTCTTGCCGCGCGCAGACCATCTTTCATCTTGTCCACAGTTACGCCGTTTGGGAGCCTTCCAGGGGAAATGACTTCAAGTCGGTCCGAGTACAAAGAGAGTTCAATGTCAGTGCCCACAATAGTGTAATCGCGATGCGCAACCGCATTCACTATCGACTCTCTGATAGCATCATCGGGAAACGCCTTCTTTCTCAGCCTTCGGCCTCCTTCAAGCCAAGCTGTCGTTCCCATGTTTCTCAGCACAAAGTCCACGGCCCTGTCAATGACACCCTTCTCAAGAACCCTGCCGCTTCCGGAAAACTCAGACACAAGAGGCCCTCTTATGATTTCTTCATCGGTAGTATCATAATCTTTTTCATTCCCGGGAAATGCGGTTGCCGTAACTCCAGCCTGCGGAATAGGTCTGTTGGGATTTCGTCCGAAAAGCAGCAGACTGGCAACTGTTGCGTGGACAGTTTCATCAGATCTGGCAAGCAGATCAATGTTCAGCAGTAACTGCCGCCAGATCTCCGCATCCTTAAGTTCCGGAACCTCTTCTCTTTTTAATATCTTACGGAAATAGTTGTCAAGCAGGTTAAGATCAAGATCTTTGAAGTCTGTTCCGACTACAGGCTTTATCTCGTACCGAACGACCCCAGCAGACTGATAGAGACGTCCTTCCTCTTCCCGCGTAGCAGCCCGTGACGTGCTTCCAACCCTGACATAAGTGGTCCAAGTCGAACCATGCCTGGCCTTGTAGGGTTTGCCAAAACTGTCATGAGGCAGGCGAACAATTCCGACAACCTTGCCCCCTTCAAGCGTAACGGAACTCCATTGAGGAATAAAGCCCGGCTGAAGATTCTGCCGGGCGATGTTCATAACCCACAGTTCCACTTCATCGCGACTTCGGACAAGGCCTGAGACTGACCCGTCGCCTTCAACTCCAAGAAGAATCAGCCCTCCTTCAAGATTAAGCAACGCGGACATCTCCTTGGCAAGTGAGTTTCCCTGTCCGTCATCCCGTTTGAACTCAACGTAAGAGTTCTCCCCTTCATTATTATCCCGATCAGTTCTGCCGCATTCATACCAAATATTATCCCCAGAGAATTATCTTAAGCTCCCTGAAAACAGAGAATCTCTACATCCGATACCGTAAAAATATTGTCGTGATTGACAGCATTTTCAAGGAATCCCGTATGTAGCCTTGGCAAGCAAGAATAATTTTGCATTTTCTCTCGCCCTGAACACAGACTGCCTGCTTCAATCAGCCGGAGAACTCCAAAACGGCATATTCCAATTGAAACTGGGACTGCGTCCGAATTCAGTCGGAATATACAGTTGCATGATATGTCGCCATATTTCTTTACTTAGGAAACATTAGGATTTTTGAAAGCCTCTGGAGGTTCCAAATGATAAAACAAAACTTGCGTGAGGAATCAGAAGTAGCGAAATTCAATGAAGCGATCGAAGAAAGTGCGGGAGAAGAAGACAAGCATGTGTCGGATGAGATTGCGGTTTTCCGCAAAAGTGCGGAAATAGCTTCCAATGGTGAAATAGAACAGAGCCTTAAAAATCTTGTCAGTGAATCCATATCAGAAAATACGCTTAAGGCTTACCGGGGGTCTCTGCGTCGACTCAGCGAGTTTATAGGCATTAACAACAAAACCATGTCCGTTGACTTATTGCTGGAAAAACTGAACGACTTGTCACTTGCCCGTTATATCGCGACACTGGAAACCAAAGGCAGGGCCCCGGCAACCGCACAGATAGCGATAGCGGCTGTTTCCTATATGGCGAAACTCAGGGAACAAAAGTCTCCCTTGGGTAGACTCACAGACGCGGCAATGAAAGGATTCCGCCGCAGATGCGCGGACCGAGGACGTGGCCAGGCCCGCGGCATTACCTGGACGCAGTCGGAAAAAATAGTTGCCCTGGCCTTAGGCAATCCAGATTCACTCACGGGCATCCGGGACGGAGCTTTAATATCACTTATGTCCGATGCCATGTTGAGAATTTCCGAGGTGGCAGAACTGCTTGTCCGCGATGTTACAGAAGAAGCTGACGGTTCCGGGCGGGTTAACATTCGCAAGTCAAAGACGGATCAGGAGGGCAAAGGGACTGTTCTTTACCTTGGGCACCCGACGATGGCCAGAATTAAAACATGGATGGAATTTGGCAAGGTGACCAGCGGTGCGTTGTTTCGCAGGGTTTCACGCGGGAATCTCCAGACATCCCTAGTCGGAAAAACAGCACTGTCCCCTTTATCCATACGCCGCATTCTGAAAACTAGGGCGCAACAGGCCGGGATAGAAGGAGTAAGCGGCCATTCTCTACGTGTCGGCGCAGCGCAAAGCATGGCTGTCGGCGGAGCTACTCTTGTCGACATGCAGATTGCGGGCCGCTGGAAATCTTCCCAGATGCCGGCCCGATACGCAAAATATCAGCTTGCAGAGCGCAATGCCGTTGCTCGCCTGCGTTACGGAAGATAAAAGATGTTGAGAGAAAGATGCCTAAAAAAACCGGCAGGAAATAGCCTTAAGAAAGTCAATAGGAACAAATTAGGTAACCCATGACAGTCGAATATAACGCCTGAGAAATCGTGTGTTGGTATCGAGAATTTTCAAACCTCGCAGTAAGCCTCACGACCGGTTAGTACTCATCAGCTTAATCCCTCACGGGACTTACACCCTGAGCCTATCAACCTCGTAATCTTCAAGGGGTCTTCAGGAACTTACGTTCGGGAGATCTAATCTTGAGGCAGGTTTCCCGCTTAGATGCTTTCAGCGGTTATCCTTTCCGAGCATAGCTACCCAGCGCTGCCGTTGGCACGACAACTGGTACACTAGAGGCTCGTCCACTCAGGTCCTCTCGTACTATGAGCAGATCCTCTCAAATCTCCTTCGCCCGCTACAGATAGGGACCGAACTGTCTCACGACGTTCTAAACCCAGCTCGCGTACCGCTTTAATGGGCGAACAGCCCAACCCTTGGGACCTTCTCCAGCCCCAGGATGCGATGAGCCGACATCGAGGTACCAAACCTCCCCGTCGATGTGAACTCTTGGGGGAGATAAGTCTGTTATCCCCGGCGTACCTTTTATCCGTTGATCGATGGCCTTTCCACACAGAACCACCGGGTCACTAAGACCTGCTTTCGCACCTGCTCGACTTGTCAGTCTCACAGTCAAGCTCCCTTATGCCTTTGCACTCTCCGCTTGGTTTCCAATCAAGCTGAGGGAACCTTTGCACACCTCCGTTACCTTTTAGGAGGTGACCGCCCCAGTCAAACTACCCGCCTAACATTGTCCTTGATCCGGATAACGGACCTAAGTTAGAATTCCAGAACTACAAGGGTGGTATTTCACCATTGCCTCCACTCCGCCCTAAAGCGAAGTTTCACAGGCTCCCACCTATCCTGCGCATGCAGCACCAAAATTCAATGCTAAGTTATAGTAAAGGTGCACGGGGTCTTTCCGTCCCGTAGCGGGTATCCGGCGTCTTCACCGGAACCACAATTTCGCTGAGTCTCTGGCCGAGACAGTGTGGCAATCGTTACTCCTTTCATGCAGGTCGGAACTTACCCGACAAGGAATTTCGCTACCTTAGGACCGTTATAGTTACGGCCGCCGTTTACCGGGGCTTCGGTTCTGAGCTTCTCCGAAGATAACCCATCCCCTTAACCGTCCGGCACTGGGCAGGAGTCAGGCCCTATACGTCCACTTGCGTGTTTGCAGAGCCCTGTGTTTTTAGTAAACAGTCGTTACCACCAATTCACTGCGACCCATTTCCGCTCCAGCCGCGAAGGCTTTCACGTACATATGGGCACCCCTTATTCCGAAGTTACGGGGTTAATTTGCCGAGTTCCTTAGCCAGAGTTCTCTCACGCGCCTTAGTATTTTCAACTCACCCACGTGTGTCCGTTTAGGTACGGGCACTCGGTCGTCAAAGTTTAGAAGCTTTTCTTGGAAGCATGGACTCAATCACTTTACGAGGCTATTGCCTCTCGTACTCACTTCTCAGAGTATTGAAAGGAGGTTTTACTTGTCCTTTCCTCCTACAAGCTTGAACCGGGATATCCAGCACCCGGATGACCTATCCTTCTCCGTCACTCCATCACTCAGACCGAATGGTACGGGAATATTAACCCGTTTTCCATCGACTACGCCTTTCGGCCTCGCCTTAGGTCCCGACTTACCCTGGGAGGACGAGCCTTGCCCAGGAAACCTTGGGTTTACGGCGAGGTGGATTCTCACCACCTTTATCGCTACTCATGCCTGCATTCTCACTTCCCAACAGTCCAGGCTTCCTTACGGTAACCCTTCGACCCGTTGGGAACGCTCCCCTACCGCTGCGTATAAATACGCAACCCGCGGCTTCGGCAACGAACTTAGCCCCGTTTCATTTTCGGCGCAAATTCGCATCGACCAGTGAGCTGTTACGCACTCTTTAAAGGGTGGCTGCTTCTGAGCCTACCTACTGGCTGTCTATGCCAATTCACATCCTTTACCACTTAGTTCGTATTTAGGGGCCTTAGCCGGCGGTCTGGGCTGTTTCCCTTTCGCCGATGGGACTTATCTCCCACCGACTGACTCCTGTGCTAACCCAACGGCATTCGGAGTTTGTCTGGGTTTGGTAGATCTTTCGACCCCCTAGTCCAATCAGTGCTCTACCTCCGTTAGTCATCACACAAGGCTATACCTAAATATATTTCGGGGAGAACCAGCTATCACGAATCTTGATTAGCCTTTCACTCCGATCCACAGCTCATCCGACAGGTTTTCACCCCTGACCGGTTCGGGCCTCCACAAAGGTTTTCTCTCTGCTTCACCCTGGCCATGGATAGATCGATTCGCTTCGGGTCTATCCCCAGTGACTGGCGCCCTATTCAGACTCGCTTTCGCTACGACTACACCTATTCGGCTTAATCAGGCCACTGAGGATAACTCGCAGGCTCATTAGGCAAAAGGCACGCGGTTAGGCATTTCCATAAATGGACATAGCCCTTCCACTGGTTACAAGCAGATGGTTTCAGATTCTATTTCACTCCCCTCATAGGGGTTCTTTTCACCTTTCCCTCACGGTACTGGTTCACTATCGGTCAACGGCACGTATTTAGCCTTGGATGGTGGTCCACCCAGATTCCTCCAACATTCCACGTGTGCCGGAGTACTCGGGATCCCTCTAGGGCTCATCAAAGTTTCGCTTACAGGGCTATCACCTTCTGTGGCAAGACTTTCCAGACTATTCTGCTACTTATCAAAGTCCCATACTGAGGTCCCACAACCCCGAAAGGAAAATCCTTTCGGTTTGGGCTCTTCCCCGTTCGCTCGCCGCTACTAAGGGAATCTCGGTTGATTTCTTTTCCTGGGGGTACTGAGATGTTTCACTTCCCCCCGTTAGCTTGCCATTGCTATATATTCACAATGGCATGACCAAGGTTTGCTCGGTCAGGTTTTCCCATTCGGAAATCCCCGGATCAAAGCCTATTAAGCGACTCCCCGAGGCTTATCGCAACTTACTACGTCCTTCATCGCCGTCCGTTGCCAAGGCATCCACCTTCTGCTCTACATATCTTATCTGCGAGGTGTAAAAATCCTCGATAATACTAACAACACGATCAATTCTGTTTCTCAGCGTTATATTCAATTGTCAAAGATCAAAAAAGCATTCAAAAAATTTTCTATGGAGGTGAACGGGCTCGAACCGTCGACCTCCTGCTTGCAAAGCAGGCGCTCTCCCAACTGAGCTACACCCCCTGTGGTGGGCCTAGTTGGATTCGAACCAACGACCTCACCCTTATCAGGGGTGCGCTCTAACCAGCTGAGCTATAGGCCCCGTTGCTTTTAAGCGCAGCAAATACTTTTTTATAAAAAGCAGATGACGAGCGAAAAAAAGACAGATATCTCCGTGAAAAAGGAGGTGATCCAGCCGCAGGTTCCCCTACGGCTACCTTGTTACGACTTCACCCCAATTACCAGCCCTACCTTAGGAACTTGCCTCCCGAAGGTTAGCACAGCTACTTCGGGCAGAACCGACTTTCGTGGTGTGACGGGCGGTGTGTGCAAGGCCCGGGAACGTATTCACCGTGGCAATGCTGATCCACGATTACTAGCGATTCCAACTTCATGCAGGCGAGTTGCAGCCTGCAATCTGAACTGAGACCAGCTTTGATGGGATTGGCTCACTCTCGCGAGTTCGCAGCCCATTGTACTAGCCATTGTAGCACGTGTGTAGCCCAAGACGTAAGGGCCATGATGACTTGACGTCGTCCCCACCTTCCTCCGGCTTGTCGCCGGCAGTCTCTTCAGAGTGCCCACCCGAAGTGATGGCAACTAAAGATAGGGGTTGCGCTCGTTACCGGACTTAACCGGACACCTCACGGCACGAGCTGACGACAGCCATGCAGCACCTGTGATAACTGTTCCGAGCAAGCTCGGAACCACCTAATACTTTCGTATAGACTTGAGTTAACATGTCAAGTCTTGGTAAGGTTTTTCGCTTAGCATCGAATTAAACCACGTGCTCCACCGCTTGTGCGGGCCCCCGCCAATTCCTTTGAGTTTCAGCCTTGCGACCGTACTCCCCAGGCGGGATGCTTAATGCGTTAACTACGGCAGGGAGAAATAAATTCCCCCTACCTAGCATCCATCGTTTAGGGCGTGGACTACCCGGGTATCTAATCCGGTTTGCTACCCACGCTTTCGTCCCTGAGCGTCAGTTCCAAGCCAGTTGGCCGCCTTCGCCTCTGGTGTTCCTCCCGATATCTATGCATTTCACCGCTACACCGGGAATTCCGCCAACCTCTCTTGGACTCTAGTCAGGCAGTTTTGGATGCAATTCCAAGGTTAAGCCTTGAGCTTTCACAACCAACTTGCCTGACAGCCTGCGGACCCTTTACGCCCAGTAATTCCGAGCAACGCTTGCCCCCTCCGTATTACCGCGGCTGCTGGCACGGAGTTAGCCGGGGCTTCCTCTGGAGGTACCGTCAAGACACAAGTGTCCCATCGTCCCTCCTGACAGAGGTTTACGACCCGAAGGCCTTCATCCCTCACGCGGCATCGCTGGGTCAGGCTTTCGCCCATTGCCCAATATTCCCCACTGCTGCCTCCCGTAGGAGTCAGGGCCGTGTCTCAGTCCCCATGTGGCCGTTCACCCGCTAAGGCCGGCTACCCGTCTTAGGCTTGGTAAGCTTTTACCTTACCAACTACCTGATGGGACGTGGACTCATCCAAAGGCGATAAATCTTTTACCGCTGTATCCTTGGATACTGTGGTCTTATCCGGTATTAGCTCCGATTTCTCGGGGTTGTCCCGGACCTTAGGGTAGATTATCCACGTTGTACTCACCCGTTCGCCGCTTTACTCGCGACCGAAGTCACTTTCTCGCTCGACTTGCATGTGTTAGGCGTGCCGCCAGCGTTCGCTCTGAGCCAGGATCAAACTCTTCATAAAAGTTTAAAAGAATTTACGGATACTGCTCTAGTTCGCCCGCTATCATCTGCTATTAAATTTTCAAAGATCAGTTTTCAAAATGGGTAAAATAGCTTACTTCCTCACTGGAAATTGTCAACCTAAAATAACAAGAAGAACAAATCAAACTCCAAGTGAAAAATTAAGGTGAGCCATCATACTAACGGAGAACTTTAGTTTGGCAAGGGTTTTTGAAAATTTATTTTTATATGCGGAAAATGTATGCTTATTTCAGCAGGAAACAAATGTCTGTAAATCTGGTCATAGCGGTAACGGATAACAAATGGTTTGAATATCTGCGTCGCAGGGCAGATCTGGCCGAGGTCAATTTCTGGACACCGTCAAATACACGTTTCAAGGCTTTAAAACCGGGTGAGCTGTTTCTCTTCAAGCTTCACTCTCCGCTTAACTTCATAGTTGGCGGAGGCGTTTTCGCTCACGAAACTGTCATGCCGTGCAGTACAGCATGGGATTTTTTTGGCGAAGCCAACGGTGCCGCGTCTTTTCACAAGATGCACGCCATGATCGCCAAGTACCGCAAAGAACCTCCAGAAAAACAAAATGACTTCCAGATAGGCTGCCGAATTCTTACCCAGCCATTTTTTCTGCCTGAAGATCGATGGATTGAAGTTCCGCAAAGCTGGTCTCCCAATATCGTAAAATTCAAGAGGTACTCCACCAAAGATTCAGAGGGTCTTGAACTCTGGAAAAAGCTAAGCCGGGAATTGGCCATTGTTCATCCCGACGAAAAAACTCCGGCGGAGCGATTGGGGAAACCCCGGATTATACGCCCCCGCCTGGGTCAGGGCGCATTTCGGTCAGAAGTGGTGGACGCATACGGGAGGCGGTGCGCGGTTACGCGGGAGCGCACCCTCCCCGCCCTTGACGCGGCCCACATACGCCCCTACAGCGAGGGAGGAGAACACAAAGTATCAAACGGTCTTCTTCTGCGCCGGGACATTCACAGCTTGTTTGACCTGGGCTACGTCACCGTGACACCAGACCTCAGATTTGAGGTCAGCAGAAAAATAAGGGAACAGTTTGAAAACGGTCGGAACTACTACAGCCTCCATGGCAGCAAGGTTTATGTTCCGGAAAAGCCTCTGCCTACTCCCGAAGCTGAAATCTTAGAGTGGCACAACGAGAACCGTTTTCAGGGATAACCATCAATACTGGAGCCGTCATCTGGTTAAGAATGGGCATGTCAGACGACAATATCTTTAAACATTTCCTCGACACTCCTATAACGCACACCTCCTCCATCCTCCAATTCTTTCATGGCTTTGACAGTGGCAGTATTGGGCAATTTGACGACAAACGGCAACTGCTTTTCTTCCGCAACCCGCAATAACAACAAACGAATCGCGTCAGAGACTGTCAAACCCATAGCCTCAAGCACTTCCATGGCCTCCGTTTTGACATTGCTGTTAATTCTGGCCCTTACAACCGTATCTTTACTCATATCGAACTTGTCGGATTTATAGACTCATTAATCATGAGATTGGCGCACACACTATGTCATGAAAGACGGTCAAGCGGTATTAAAACGAGTGCGACGCCGGCGGGAGCCTCTACTTTTTCAATTAAACTCGGGAAAACGATTTCATTTCCAGTTTTTTCCGTCTCAATCACATAATCCAAAATCGCCTCCTGAGCATTTAGCAGCGCCTCGTTCATGGTTGCACCCATTGCCACTACGCCCGGGATATCTGGAAACGAAACACCATAAGTTCCCTTCTCTCCATCAATCAATGCTGGATACTTGATCATATCAGTTCGAGTTCCCATATAATTTCAGTGCTTTCAACGCCTAACAGCACAAATATATTGCAGCGCATTCTCAACAATGCCCAGCAGATACTCTCCAAAGCAGCAGGATTCAGGTTTTGAGAAAACGTGAAACAATCCCGGTCCAAAGCCCCCGGGAGCAAGCTCGTCTCTTGAATTTAAGGAATGAATACGTAGAATTTTCCTTTCGAAAATACCGCGGGACAGGAAAACCCCGCTGCTATATCCCTGAGAAAATGCAGAAAGAACCTCCCAGAATAAAAATCTATAATTCTCTCTCGCAGAAAAAAGAAGATCTCGTTCCCTTTGAAGGAAACAAGATCCGGATGTATGTATGCGGTCCCACGGTATACGATTCCGCCCACCTTGGGCACGCCCGCTCAGCAGTGTCTTTTGACGTGATACAGAGGTACCTAAGGCATGCAGGCTACGACGTGCTGTTTGCGAGAAACTACACCGATATAGACGACAAGATAATAACTCGTTCAAACCAAGAAGGGGTAAGCTGCGATGAGATTTCCGAGAAATACATAAAGGAATACAGAGAGGACATGGCCTCCATAGGGGTGCAGACTCCCGATGTAGAGCCCCGGGTAACCGAGCATCTAGAGCAGATAATAGCGCTCATAGAGAAAATAATGGAAAAAGGCTTTGCCTACCGCTCGGGAAACAATGTCTTTTTCTCCGTGAGAAAATTCCCCGACTACGGAAAACTCTCCTGCAGGTCGCTTGATCACATGCTTGAAGGCGTGAGAATAGACGTTAACGAAGAAAAGGAAGATCCTCTTGATTTCGCGCTCTGGAAAGAGTCAAAACCCGGCGAGCCTGCATGGAAAAGCCCGTGGGGAGACGGAAGACCCGGCTGGCACATAGAGTGCTCGGTTATGAGCATGGAGTATCTTGGAACCAATTTCGAGATACACGGAGGGGGAAAGGACCTAATCTTCCCGCACCACGAAAACGAGATAGCCCAGTCAGAGGCAGCTTCCGGCGAGCCGTTTGCAAAGTATTGGCTTCATAACGGCCTCATAAGGATAAACAAGGAAAAGATGTCAAAATCCCTGGGAAACTTCTTCACGCTGTCTGAAGCAACAAAAAGATGGTCCCCCGAGGCCATAAGGCTTTTCTTCCTCTCGCACCACTACCAGAACCCCGCCGATTTCTCGGAGAAAAGCATGCATGACAGCGAGGCGGCGCTTGAGAGGATATATCTCACTCTGCTCAGGGCCGCGGAGGCTCAGGAAGCCCGTGACTCCGACCCCACGCTTGAGGGTTCGATCAGAAAATTCGAGGATGGATTTCACTCCTCGATGAGCGATAATTTCAACACCGCGGACGTGGTGGGAAATCTTTTCGATCTCATACGCTCAATAAACAGGTCTCTTGACTCCATGGGGCACACACAAAGCGCGGTGCTCGCCGTTGAGAAGATAAAAGAGATATGCGCGGTGCTCGGAGTGCTCTCCGAGGAACCGGCGGAATACATGGAAAAAAGAAAGTCCGCCGCGAATCTCTCCGACATAGACCCCCTTGAGATAGAAAAGCTTATAGACGAGAGGAACTCTGCACGAAAGGAGAAGAACTGGAAAAGGGCTGATGAGATAAGGGACTACCTCAGTTCAAAGGGAATCGTGCTTGAAGACCGCCCGGACGGCACCGACTGGAAGGCGCAGAGGTCCTGACTACTGGTCCATGAAAAAATGCCGCCTTTTCCTGCTTTGTGAAAACTGGCGGCATACAGCAGAGCGAAGCGGTAGAAACACGGACAGGAGGCAATACTTTATGTGGGGAGCCGTAATTGGAGATATCGCAGGTTCTGTCTACGAATGGAACCCTATAAAGACTAAGGAGTTTGAGTTCTTAAAAGACAGGTGCTTTTACACCGACGACTCGGTGTGTACTGCCGCGGTCACAGAGATTCTCCTTGACAACCTGCCCGCCGCACCCACCCTGCAGCGGTGGTGCCGGAACCATACGGGTCGCGGCTACGGTGGCATGTTCATAGACTGGATAACACTCTCCAATCCCGAACCATATCGAAGCTATGGAAACGGAGCGGCAATGCGGGTATCGCCGGCTGCTTTACTTAACCGAAACCATACGCTTGAAGAGGCGCTTGCGGCCGCTGACCGGGCAACAGAGATCACCCACAACCACCCCGAAGGCATGAAGGGAGCCAGGGCTGCCACGCACGCCATCTGGCTTGCCTTTCAGGAATACGGACCAAAGGACATCCGCCGGACTATCGAGAGTGAATACGGATACGATCTTTCCAGGACAGTTGACGAGATTCGGCCTGGGTACTCCTTTGACGTGACCTGCCAGGGAAGCGTTCCTGAGGCCATCACGTGCGCGCTTGAATCAACGAGTTTCGAAGACGCCGTTCGAAACGCTATCTCACTCGGAGGCGATGCCGACACGCTTGCGGCGATTGCCGGGCCGATTGCCGAAGCTATGCATGGAATTCCTCATGACCTGGTGGCAAAGGGCTCACACCTAGCCAAGGCCCCGGATATTATTAATGTGATGGAAAGAATGTACGAGGCGGCGGTCTGAGCTGGAAAACAACGGCTAGAATTTTCTCTTCAGGCCATGATAGACTACTCTTGGAAAATCAATTCCGAACTTGCGATAAAACACTGAAACATCTCAAACAACATGTTCTTTTGCTTTTTGCCACAAGGTAAGATATGTCATCCTTACCATTGCCAACGAGGTGCAGAATGCCAAAAGTCAGCAGCAAAAGACAAATCACGCTCCCGGCCAGCCAGTGCGATCAACTTGGCATCAAGCCTGGTGATTATGTTGAAACCTTTATCGTTGATGGCCGCCTAACCATCGTCAAGGAAGTAGAAGGGGCTGCACAGAACCTGCTGCAGCACGTTAAGGGCGATCCTTCAATAACAGATCAGGAATCCCTGGAAGACGCTCTGGGTTCATGAGTCGCAGTACGGATGAATCTACATGTAGATTCCCATGTATTCCATGGCCCTTTTGACGTTAGCCGGGCTTTGAGTCTCACCCCTGCAGCTGTACCAGCAGGAAGTGCACTTGGTTTTTTCGTAAAGATCCGGTTTGTAATCGCTGTAGTGGGCAGCTACGGGCATCTCGGAGCAGCGCTTCAGGTGGCCGCTAGGAGTAACGTGTATCTGGTTAATGCCGGCCAGGCAGTCGGGAACGCTCCCCCTTTCAAAATAACCCGGGATTTCCCTAAGGTAGTACTCCGTCGAGAGTATCGTGCCTTTCCATTTTTTTCGAAGCGCAACCAGCTCCTCGACAAGATCCCTTACCTTCGAGAGAGCTTCTTTTCTCACGAAGTGATCTTCGTTGTTGGTTTTCATGACCGAGTAGGAACTGAAGGATATGGCTATGCCCCACTCCCTTGCCTTCTTCGCTATCTCCACCACTTCATCGAGGTTGTCCTCCATTATTATGGTGTTAAGCACGAGGCTCTTGTCCGGGAACCGCTCCGCCAGTTCCGGCAGGGTTTCTGACAGTTTTTTCCAGAGGCCCGGAACGCCCCTGTATGTGTCGTGCTTTTCGCCCGGAAAATCAAGAGAAACGGCAATCTGATCCATCCCCGCGTCGAAAAGCTCCTCGGTTTTCTCCTCGGTAAGAAAATCTCCCTTGGTGACCATGGAAGTGAAAATGAATATGGAACATCCCTTTACCTGTCTCACGATATCGGGAAGATCCTTTCTGATCATGGGCTCCCCGCCCGTGATTACCGTGACGAGGGGATTTATTTTTTTTATTACGGGAGTGTAGTCGGAAAGACGCTCCTCGTGCTTTGTCTGCCAGTAGTCGCAGAAATCACAGCGTGCGTTACAGAGCTTGGTTATTTCAAGATTGAGGAGCTTCGGCCTTCCTGTGGCCTTGATGTAGAAATATTTTAATGTGCCGCTTACGGCCTGTCTTGGATGTATCATCGGACTTGTTTTTAGTATTATAGATTATTTATGCAAATTACCAACTCTGCTCAGCAACAAGCACAAGCTTCGCGCGCAGCCGCAACGACGCAGAACTGCCCTCTGCGATTTGAGCGCAGAATCTCATTGGGATTCTCTTGCAAACGATAGCCTGGCCTGTTATTCAGTATCCAAGGCCTGTTGCTCCATACACTCAAGCGCCTCGAGCACGGGCTCCCAGCGCTGCCAGCCGCGGTTGACGTAGCCCTCGGCCTCGGTGGGGGTCATCACCCTTGAATCATTGGCGGTGCCGGGGAAAGTCTCCAAAACCCGCACCCAGACTCCATGTGACCCTGCCAGGCATCCTTCCAACAGCCCTCCACGTCTGAGTGCAGTTGCGTCAAATACAGGCAACCGCGGTTTGGGGTAAGTCTGGGCCGGTTGCGGTAGGAATGCGAGTTTCCCCGCACCCCCCGCGCAGATCCGTACGTGCACGTTAATGCATACGGCTCCTATCTCAAGTGTTTGACGGCAAACCGCTTGTCTGGCCACGGGTGCAGTATCTTTACTGGTTCCCATTTCGCCTTCGTCAGCCTCTTCAGCCTCTCCCATGTAAATCGGTCTTTCTGTGACCTCCGGCGCAATACCCTAAGCCACTTCCTTTTAAGTCGTAGGATGAACTTCTTCAGGTACTTGTAACTGGTCGGTACCGCGTAGTACCCAAGCCATCCCCTTACCACGCTGCCGAGCCATTGCGCTACATCCTTTACCTTGCCGTTTATCCTCCGCCGCAGAATCTCTCCTACCCTCTTCAGTGTCCGTGTCATCCTCTTCGCTACAGGCTTGCGCCCCAGCCCGAACCACCCTTTCCTTGTCTTCCTGCAATAGTGCGTGAACCCAAGAAAGTCAAACGTCTCCGGCTTACCTTCTCCCCGCCTCTTCCTGTCCTCTATGGCACTTCTTCCAAACTCTATGAGTCGTGTCTTCTCCGGATGCAAATTCAACCCGAACTCCGACAGCCTCTCCTTTATATCCTCTAGAAACTGTTCCGCGTCCTCTTTACACTCAAAGCCCACTACGTAATCGTCCGCATAGCGGACGATTACCGCTTCTCCTTTCGCCTTCCGCACTCTCCACTTCTTATGGAACCACAGGTCAAGAACGTAATGCAGGTAGATGTTCGCTAAAACGGGCGATGCTACAGCCCCCTGCGGCGTCCCCCGCATGTCGTCCTTCCATTCCCCGTCTTCCATTACCCCGGCGTTTAGCCACTTGGTTATCAGCCTTATTACCCTTCTGTCCCCTATCCGGTGCTCCAGAAACCGTATCATCAAGTCCCTGTCTATCCGGTCAAAGAACTTCTGGATATCAGCGTCCACTATCCAGTTGACCTTACGCTTCTCTATGCAGTAGGCAAGAGCGTCAAGCGCGTCATGCGCCCCACGCCCCGGCCGAAATCCATAGCTGAACCCAAGGAATTCCGGCTCGTATATCGGCTCAAGGATAAGTCCCACCACAGCCTTCTGAACTATTTTGTCCTCTAGCGCGGCTATGCCGAGCGGTCGTGTTCCGCCATCTGGCTTAGGTATTTCTACCCGCCTCGACGGCTTCGCCCGGTACGTTCCCTTATGTACTCGGTCGTTCAGGTCAAGCAACCGCTCTTCCAACCCTTCCTCGTACTCTTCCCACGTAACTCCGTCCACCCCCGCCGCCTTCCCACCCTTTAGCGAGTAGTATGCCCAGCGTAGCGTGTCGGGCGTTATATGGTGCAGTAACGCTGTAAATCTCTCCTTCGGATTCCTCTTCGCAGCCTGCCGTATCCGCTCCACCGCCTGGGACACAGTTCCCCGGCCCTGAGTCCGGCCTGTGCTTTGGTCTTGCGGATTCCCTTTGATTGACGTCCTTCCCTCCAGCAACTCCGCCGGGGCTTCCGCCCCTTTGTTCGCTGCCTTCACAGGTACTATGACGCCATCCGACTGCTTCACTTCGTACATCTTCATTTCGGATTGCCTCCTTCCTTCAGCGACCCCGGTACGACTCCCAGGGCAAAGTGAAGCTCTCCCAAGTCCCGATGTTGGGCTTACGTACGTGCATGAACTCCTTCGACACCGTGGAGCCCTGACGCTCCTTACCATCTCGGCTCGCCAGGTGTTGCCTTCGACTGATACCATAGCCTCGGCACTCCAAATGTTATCTTTTTCGGTGCTCAATCGCCCCGCCCATACGCACCGCTACCGACGCTTCGCCCGCACCCTCACGGGTGCGCACGCACGGCTCGCGGCAAGGTGTGGTGGTTAGCCTTTTACCTCCGCCGGACTTTCACCGGCTGCCCAGCCATCAGTTAGCTTGGCGCCTCGGTACCTACTGATTCCCCGCCTCAAGGCATTCCATTGCCTCAATCACCGGGTCCCACTGTTCTGTAGACCAGCCGTTCTGTGTGCGCCTCTCGTAAATCTCCTTTACCTCCGCAAGCGTGATTGCGTTTGGCTGACCAGTAAGCGCATTTTTTACCTGTGTCCACCGCTCGGAGTTGTTGTTCTGTATGCGATCCTCCACATCGGCCAGCAGTTCATCAGAAACGCAGGACTCCGGGTTGTCCTCGACAAGCACGGTCTGCGGATGTTCCTCAAACAGCGCAAGCACATGCTCTGCGCTTAGCGCCACATCGTACAGGCGTACATCATCGATCAATCCTGTGTAGTGATTCTTGCCGTTTACGCTCCGGCCTATAGCTGCCGGTCCGGTCCCTGTGTTAAGCCGCTTCGGGGAACCAGCCAGGGTCAAGGCGGATTGCAGTTCGCCGTCAAGGTAGATCAATATGTCGTCTGAGTCACCTCCCGCATAGGTCACTGCGACATGATGCCAGCCGTCTTGAAGCTCAAGCCCGTTTACACCCCAGGCATGGCCGCTCACCGCGACCAGTACCTGTGTGCGGTCTGCCGCTATGGAGAAACGCTTCCCGGCTACATTCGGACCGTAGGCAAAGAAGGTCTGACCCTGATTGCCAGCATCAGCCTTGAACCATCCTGTGACACTTCTTGTTGAATCACCAAGCGGGAAGTCTGACACGTGTGAAGACAGGTCCACGTAGTCATCGCTTCCGTCAAGAGACAGCGCGTGGTCATCTACTCCCTCGCCCTTTTCGTTTGCCTCAAAGGCCACACCGCCGCTCTCGGTACCGTGGCTTGATCCCACCCAGTCAACTGCATCGTATTCAAAGCGCCAGTGGGAGACGGGAACCGGGAGATCTACTGCCCCGAACCCGGAGTCGATCGAGCCTCCGTTGCCGCCATTTGTCCCACCTCCGCTCTCGAGCCGCTGGCCCGAGGGCCCTACGGCGAGCGTTGCCGTGCCGGCTAATTCGTCTAGTTGTTTTGTTACGCCGTTTTCATCGATATATTCAGGCGTTACTGTGACTGTAAGCGTCATCGGCACAGAGGCATCATGCTCGATGGTGGCTGAGGTTCCTGTCACACCAGGCAAGGCGCCGGCGCTTGCGTTAAGCGAATCACTGCTCTCGGCACTCCAGGACACGTCGTAGGATGTCGCATTTGCCACCGCATCCCAGGTTACCTTGGCACTGGCAGCGTCAACCGCTGTTACCTGCAGATTGGAAACCGCCTCGGTGGGCGCGGTCACGGGCGCGGCCTCCGCCGCCGCCGGTGTGGAGAGCGTGTTTTCAGTCAGCTTGGGGCAGTCTCTGGCCCTTGTGAAATCCGCGTTGAAAAGATGGACGCGAACCGTGTCCACCGTGACCTGCCGCAAACCGCCGCCGGTGGCGGTGTGGGTGATGTCGGCGCAGGTGTTGGCGATGTTTTTCGAGGCGGCCTTGCGGACCACCCAGACCTTCCGCCAGCATTCCCAGGGCGTGTCCGCCGTGTTGTCCCAGGTCTCGCTTCTCCTCCCGCCCGTCACCTGACGCCAGCCGGTGCCGTCGTGGTATTCGAACTCACTCCCGGCGTGCCAGTTGCTGCATCCTGTGCCTGCGCCGGGACTACCATCGTTGAACGTCACCTCCAGCGTGCCCGGCAGGTTGGTCGCCCAGTTCTGGTAGGCCGTCCCGTCCAGGGGGACGGACGGCCCGGTCAGCGACAGGCCGATGAGATTCTGCTTGGCCGAAGGCACTACTGTTGCTGTCACCGTCACAGGGCCCACCGGGCGGTTCGACAGGCGCAGAACGTAGGTCAGCTCGTAGCCGGGGTACATGTTCCGAGCAGGCGTGAGCCCGTTCGAGGACATAACCGTGTTCGGCCGCCGCAGGAAGGGCACGGACGCGTGTGCCCGATCGTAGTCCCACCACGCCTCCAGCTCGGGCGCGTCGTCCACGTTGACCCGGAGGCTGGGGACGGAAAGGCTGTTGTAGCGGTTGTCGGTCGATTGCAATGAATGGACGAGAATCAGCGTGCGGTTCCGGTGCGTGCCTGACTCGTCCGCCCCGTTCACCGTCACTGTCTGCGGCTGGCTCCAGTTCGTGGTCGTGAAGGTGAGAGAAGGGATGCTGGAGTCCACCGCCCTACTGTCGCCATCTCGGTCGCTTGTCCGCTGTCCTATACTGGAAACGCTCACCTCCACATCCGCCGTCGGCGCTGTGTCCAGCACCACCGTGTATTCCGCGGTGCCGGTCTCAAGCAGACGCAGCGGGCCGGGCGGCGACAAAGTGATGCCCGGGTCGTCATCGTTCACCGTGACTGTGGCCGAAGACGGGCTGCCCACCCTGTAGACTCGGGTGCCAACGCCGCCGACGACCGTCACTGTCACGTTGCCGTGCGCCTCGTTGCTGGTGTCGTCCACGGTGGGGACGGTGTGGGTCGCCGAGGTATCGCTGGCCTGAATATCGACCGTCTGGCTACCCTCGTTACTCGAGGCCACAAAGTCACTGCCGGCAGCCTCTGAGACGTTGAGATTCACCGTCAGGTTCGAGCTCGGCGCCGAGTCCGCATTGACCGTGAACTGCGCGCCCGCCCCCTCGGTCACCGCCGTGCCGCCGCTGATCGTGATCACCGGGAGAGTTTCCAAGCAATTGAGCGCGGTGTAAACCGGAGTCCAGCCGGACCAAGTGTCGCTCACGCTGGTGAGATAGGTTCGCAGGTCAGCCTCCGTAATCGCAGTCGTTGGCGCGTTGCCCGAAATGTTGCTGCCGCTCCACTCCGGAAGATTGTTGGGGTCTATCGCTATCAGCACCCGGTAGGCGTTCTCCGCAGTCATCGAAAGCCTGCTGCCGCTGCCGCTTGTCCGGTGAAAGTTGTATGCGTCCTCCGCGTTCGATCTGGCGGTGGTCGGGACATTGCAACTCGTTTGTGCGTTAGACTCGTTCGGGGCGGCGATGCCGAACAGCAGCGCCAGCAACAGCAACACCGGCAGCAGACCGCTCCACAAACTGCGGGCGAAAGTTTGAGAACCCGCAATAGTGTGGACTTGAAACGTATCAGGACTGCGCGGGTAAGAAGACTTACGGGTTTTGTGTCCGCAGACAGAGGAAAATGCTAATTTGGTAGCTGAAGACGGCGATGCGTCTTGAATGCACTCAAGTGAGAGATGGGGGGGGGGGTCTTACCGATGCGGCAACAATGCAGCGAGTCATACGTGCCGCTTGAAACGGGTTCGTACTCGGCTCGGCTGATACTATGGTCGTGTTGGCTTATTTTCATTGTCAATCCCTCCACTTTGGTTCTCTCTAGAGTTTCTTGCTCCTGTTTTTAACCATCCCCTATTTCTGCATGAGAAATTCTGCCCTCTTACAACATGTAAGTATAACAGAATTTCAGGCGACTTTGAAAGAGAAATTTCTGGCCTTTGGGGAGAATCTACTCGTTTTCAGGGTTTTTTATGGAAATCCTTTTACAAAACTGCCCGGCAAAGCTGTATAATTGATTGAAGAAACCAAGGGGAGGTAAAGCGTTTGTCAGTAAAAACAATAGAAGTTGAAATATACCAGTGTGATCACGTAAGTCCCGGAGGAGAGCAATGCGAACTTTCGGGAGAAAGAAACCAGATCAAGCAGTGCATAAGGTGCGGAATGGACATCTGCAGCCGCCACTACCAGCTGATCACGGTCAACCGAAGCGGAAGCACCCTTCTTTCCTACTATTTCTGCTTTGATCACGCCGAGGAATTCATAAGCGGGCACATAGAAGACCTAGGAGATACAAGACCCACCGGAGCGGGCGGTATGGGGAAATAGGAAAATCCGGGATACCAACCCCAGAGAACCATGAAACTCTCAACCAAGCAAATTTCAAGGGAAATAGACCGAAAGACAATTGAGGAATTCGGAGTTCCGGGCGTCGTGCTGATGGAAAACGCCGGAAGAGCGGTGGCGTCGGTCATCCTCGCCGAGTGCCCATCCGCAAGGAAAATAGCGGTTATCTGCGGCGCCGGAAACAATGCCGGGGACGGTTTTGTGATCGCGCGCCACCTTGTTTCCGCGGGAAAGGAGATCAGCATCTACATCACCGAGAAAAAAGAGCGCTACAGAGGGGACGCGAAAACGAACCTCGACTCGCTTCTTGAGATTGGAGCCGAAGTAAGGGAACTTGGCGGAAAACTTCCCAGAATAAAAGACACAGACGTCATAGTCGATGCCATCTTCGGTACCGGGCTCGCAAGGAGTGTGGAAGGATTCTACGAGAAACTCATAAAATTCATAAACCGCCAGAGCGCCCAGCGCATATCCGTGGACATACCCTCGGGACTTGACGCCGACACGGGACGGCCTCTCGGAGTAGCGGTGCGTGCCGACGTCACGGTCACATTCGCCCCGGCTAAGCTTGGAACGTGTATTCACCCGGGAGTGGATTACACAGGAAAGCTCTGCGTAACGGATATAACAATCCCCAGGGCGCTTTGGGAGAACCTCCCCTTTGAACTTCTCACATTTGAGAAATGCCGGGGGCTCATTAAGAAAAGGGCCGCCGACTCCCACAAGGGAACCTATGGGCATCTTTTCGTGCTTGCGGGGTCTCCGGGAAAAAGCGGGGCCGCAGTTCTCTCTGCCGAGGCGGCGCTTCGCACCGGAAGCGGACTCGTAACCCTTGGGGTTCCAGACAGCATATTCCCGGCCGTCGAAGAGAAAACAACGGAGGTAATGTCCGTTTCGCTTAAAGATTCAAAGGACGGAACCTTCCATCCCGACGCGCACGAAGAAGTGCTCCGGGAGCTTGAAGGTAAAAAAACAGCGCTTGCCGTCGGCCCCGGGATATCGACATCCAGAAGCACGGGGAAGTTTCTTGAAAAGGTAATAACCCAGTGCGAAGTGCCGGTCACGCTTGACGCCGACGCCCTTAACATAATTTCAAAAAAACCCGAGATGCTCAGGGAAACAAAAGTTCCCGCGGTAATAACTCCGCACCCGGGAGAAATGGCAAGGCTCTGCGGCGTAAAAACAAAACAGGTGCAGGATGACCGTGTAGGGGTCTCGACCTGGTTTTCCAAAAAATACGGCTGTTACGTCGTGCTGAAAGGAGCGAGAACAGTCGTTTCCACCCCCGGCGGGGAGGTGTTCATAAACCCGACCGGAAATTCCGCCATGGCCACGGCCGGAACCGGAGACGTGCTTACGGGAATAATCGGAGGGCTTGCGGCCCAGGGATACGACCCTCTTCAGTCCTGCCTGCTCGGCGTTTTCCTCCACGGCCACGCGGCCGACCTTCTTTTAGAGGAAACGGGTACCGCGGGCTTTACCGCCTCTGAAATATCACGTAAAATCCCCGCTTCAAGAAATTCCGTCATTTTATCCACGGAAGAAAGGCATTTCGCCACGGTAAGATAGCCCACATGGAACCCGAATTCCTCCTAGAAGTAAGCAAACCCGAGCAGACCATGCTTTGCGGTGAGATAATGGGGAAACTCATACCCAGGGGCTCCGTAGTGGGACTCACGGGAGATTTAGGAGCGGGAAAAACGGTCTTCGCCAAGGGTCTTGCCCGCGGCCTTGGAATAGAGGAAGAGCCCAACAGCCCCACATTCGTCATAATGAGCTGCTATGAAGGAAACGTGCCTCTTTTTCATTTCGATGTTTACAGGCTCTCGGGCGGCGCCGAGTTTGAAGATACGGGATATGAGGAATTTTTCTACGGAGACGGCATCTCCGTCGTTGAATGGGCGGACAAGGTGCGGGATGTATTACCGGGAAACGCTGTTATAATTGATATCCAATTCCCGCCCCGGGCGGATGAGAAATCGAGAACAATAAAGGTTGCAGGAAAGGAAAAATGGCTCTTGTCGTTCAGAAATACGGCGGAACAAGCGTTGCTAGCATCGAGAAAATAAGGCGCGTAGCCAAGCACATAGTAGCTACGAAGAAGCAGAAAAACGACGTGATAGCTGTGGTTTCCGCAATGGCGGGCGAAACCGACAGACTGGTCTCACTCGCAAAAGAGGTGATGGATTCCCCCGATGAAAGGGAGTTTGACGTGATAACCTCAAGCGGGGAGCAGGTGTCTTCCGGCCTTCTTGCGATGACTATAAAATCGCTCGGGGAGGACGCGATATCTTTCCAGGGACACCAGATAAGAATCACCACCGACAACATTTACTCCAGGGCGAAGATAAAATCGATCGACGACAGAAACATCCGTGTTGCCCTCGAAGAGAAAAAGGCGGTCGTCATAGCGGGATTCCAGGGAGTTGACGAGAACGGGAATCTTACCACGCTCGGGCGGGGAGGCTCCGACCTGACCGCGGTGGCTCTCGCGGCCGTGATGGACGCCGACGCGTGCGAGCTCTACAAGGATGACGTGGACGGGGTCTACACAACGGATCCCGGGATCTGTCCCGACGCAAAAAAACTCAGCCGGATTTCCTATGATGAGATGCTCGAGATGGCGTCTCTCGGATCCAAGGTGCTTCAGGCCCGCGCGGTGGAATTTGCAAAAAAATTTAAAGTGCCTATACATGTTAAGTCAACTCCAAGGCCCGGGGACGAGGGAACGTGGGTTCTTGATGAGGAAAAAGTTATGAAATCCATGGAAGAAGTTATGGTATCGGGAATCTCCTACGACAGGGACCAGGCAAAAATCACCGTGACGCAGATGCCCGATCACCCCGGCATAGCGGCCAAGTTGTTCTCGTCGCTAGCGGATGAGAACATAGTGGTCGACATGATCGTTCAGAACGTGAGCACCGAGGGGTTTACCGACCTCACGTTCACCGTGCCCAAGTCGGATTTTAAAAAATCAATAGAACTCTCGGAGAAGATGGCCCGGGAACTGGGGGCAAAGCAGGTGCTCTCCGATAGCCTTATCTCCAAGGTCTCCCTGGTGGGAGTGGGGATGAAGACCCACTCTGGAGTGGCGTCGCGCATGTTCAAGGCGCTTGCGAATGAGGAAATCAACATTATGATGATAAGCACTTCGGAAATAAAAATCTCATGCGTGCTTGAGGAAAAAGATACGGAAACCGCCGTAAGGACTCTTCACGACGCTTTTAATCTAGGAAAAACAGATGAGTGACTCGAGAACCGTTGAAATATACGACGTGACCCTGCGCGACGGAACGCAGGGGGAAAACATATCTTTTTCCATACATGACAAGATCCGGATAACGCAGAAACTGGACGACCTCGGGGTGCATTACATCGAGGGCGGATGGCCGGGTTCTAACGAGAGGGACAAGGGGTATTTTGAGGAAGCGAAGAAACTTGGGCTCAAAAACGCAAGCGTGGCGGCTTTTGGAAGCACAAGACGCGCCAGGAAAAGCTGCGAGGAAGACTCAAGCATACAGGCGCTTCTGGAGGCAGAAACCCCCGTTGTGACGATTGTCGGGAAAAGCTGGGATTTTCAGGTTACAGAAGCTCTCAAAATAGAGCTTGAAGAGAACCTTGAGCTTGTGCACGACTCGATCGAGTACCTGAAGCGTCACGTGGACAAGGTGTTTTTTGACGCCGAGCATTTCTTTGACGGCTGGAAGAGAAACTCAGAGTACTCGGCGAAAGTTCTTGAGACCGCCTACGGGGCGGGAGTCGACACGGTCGTGCTCTGCGACACAAACGGCGGCTCCATGCCGTGGGACGTCGAGGGCGCCATAAGGGAAGTAAACGGCATGTTCGATAACCCGAGCCTGGGAATACACACACATAACGACAGCGAAGTCGGGGTCGCTAACACGCTTTACGCGGTAAGGGAGGGAGCGTCCCAGGTACAGGGAACCATGAACGGCTACGGGGAGCGATGCGGAAACGCCAATCTCTGCGCAATAATACCAAATATCGCTCTTAAGCTCGGGATGGATTCTCTTTCCGGGGAGAACCTGAAGAAACTCTATTCCGTGTCCCACTTCATTCATGAACTCACCAACCTTCCCCCTCTTAAAAAGCAGGCGTTTGTCGGTGAGAGCGCATTCGCGCACAAAGGGGGGATTCACGTAAGCGCCGTCATGAAAAACTCCGATACCTACGAGCACGTAGAACCCCGGAGCGTCGGCAACAGAAGGCGAGTGCTGGTATCTGACCTCTCCGGCCGGGCCAACATAGCCTACAAGGCCCAGGAACTGGGAGTGGACATAGACCCCAAGGACGAAAGGATCCTCAAGGTGCTAAACGAGCTGAAGGTACTGGAGAACCAGGGTTATGAATTCGAGGGGGCGGACGCGTCCTTTGAACTGCTGGTGAGAAAAACTCTGGGCACTTATAAAAAGCGGTTCTATCTCAAAAGCACCCGGACGCTGGTCGAAAAGAGAGAAGGAGACGAGGAGCCGCTCTCAGAAGCAACCGCGGAGGTACAGGTAAACGGCGTCGCGGAATACACAGTTGCAAGGGGAAACGGTCCCGTGAACGCGATAGACGGGGCTCTTAGGAAATCGCTTGAGAAATTCTTTCCCGGACTCAAGACCCTGCGGCTGCTGGATTACAGGGTAAGAGTAGTATCAAGGTCGGGAGGCACCGATTCCGTGGTAAGAGTGCTTGTGGAATCGGGAGACGGGGAGAAGACGTGGAGCACGGTGGGGGTCTCTGACAACATAGTGGAAGCTAGTTGGAAGGCTCTTGTCGACAGCATAGACTACAAGATATTAAAGGACGAACTCCGCGACCAGAATTAACCCTGCGCCCGTTTCGCGCTCCCTCTTTTTACTACGGCCCCGAGATGCTTGCGGTTTCTCTCTCTGGCGAGCCTCATCTGTTTCTGCCTCTCCTCAAGAGACGAGATCCTCTCGGGAGTGAGCTTCGAGTGGCAGTGGGGACATGATATTCCCTCACGGAATCTCTCGGATTCCCTGTCCTCAGGAGATACGGGCGCCCTGCAGTTGCAGCACGTGCTCCAGGTTCCCCTGGAGAGATCGTGGCTGACCGAGGTGCGGTCGTCAAACACGAAACACTCCCCTTCCCAGAGGCTCTGTTCACTTGGAATGCGCTCAAGGTAGGAAAGCACTCCCCCCTTGAGCTGATACACGCGCTTAAATCCCTTCTCAAGAAGATATGAAGTCGCTTTCTCGCACCTTATACCGCCCGTGCAGAACATCGCAACTTCCCTGTGCTCTTCGGGGTCCAGGTTTTCCCTCACATACTCGGGAAACTCCCTGAAGTGCGCCGTCTCGGGATTCATGGCGCCCCTGAAGGTTCCGACTCGGTTTTCGTAATCGTTTCTCGTGTCTATAAGGAGCACGCCGGGGCGGCTTATAAGCTCGTTCCACTGCTCGGGCGGGACGCGCTCTCCGGAGAGGCACTGCGGCTTTACGCCGTCTATGCCCATAGGGACCAGTTCCTTTTTGAACTTGACCTTGAGCCTGTGAAACGGGCTTTTCTCGTTGTAACTGAGCTTGTACTGCGCGCCCGAGAGCCTCGTATCGCTTTCAAGGTAGGCAATAAGCCCTTCTACGCCCTCCCTGGGGCCCGCAACGGTGGCGTTTATTCCCTCAGAAGCGAGAATGAAGGTGCCGTCTATGCCGTTTTTCCTGCAGAAAGAAAGCAGGGAGTCCTTTATTTCCGGGAGACCGTCAAGACAAACGAACTTGTAGAAGGAGAGAATGACGACACCGCGGATTTCGGATTGCTCAATCATCACTGGGCGCTCCCCCGAGGCTCTCCCACTTGGAGAGATAGGCGGAAAGGTGTCCCCCCTCCTCCCGCTGCGCTTCGGTTCGTATCAGGTCGCGCAAGCGTCTGAGTTCATGGTCGTACCGGGCGGAATCGAATTCGTACTTGCCGGAATTGAAGTGACCGATTGAATGTGCCATCCTGAGCCACAGCAAATAGGTGGTAAGCGCGTCGCACTCGTTGTAGGCAACTATTTCATCAAGCCTCCCTTCAAGCCACATGGGAGCGACCTGCTTTCCGTCGACACCATCCATTTTTCCCGGGATTCCGCTTATCACGGATATTTCGTGAAGAGACGGCGTACCCTTCCCCCACGCGCTTATGCAACGCATCAGATCAACGTTGCGGTCGCTTCCTCTGATGAAAAAATCAGCTCCTTCCCACGCTCTCTGCGGTCTCTCGGCAAAGTAACGGCAGCGCAGTCCGTGCTTGATCATTCTCTGGGCAAGAATCGGGATGTCTGCCCCTGATGTATTGTATCCGACAAGCTGCGGGCGGTACTTTTCGAGAATCGCGAAGAAATCCTTAATGATTCTTCTCTCAGAGCAGTCTTCTTCTGAGGTCGGAATTGACGGAATCGAGTGCAGGAGGAGTTTTGGCGGTTCTCCACCCTTATCATCCGTTTTCAGAAAGACCATAGAGATCGATACTATCCTTGACAGCACCGTCTTTATAAACGGCATAGGCTCTTCCTCTGTCGCCCCGCCCTCTTTCCACATGAACTCGATCACTTCGCGGTCGGACATCTCTTCGGGAAGGTCGTAAGCGGCTCTGCCGGATTGAGGATCGGGAACCCATTCTATATCGAAAGCCAGAACGCGGGATTCAATTTTCCTGAACATCGGGTCAGCTCCTTATGTAGGTGCGCATGAAAAGTATTATCGCAAACAGGGTCGGGACAAGCAAAAACGCCTGGGAGACAAGTATTCCCTTAAGCCTTGTTATCTCGAATCCGCTCTCAACAACCAGTGTGTACTGGGAATCCCGCGAAGGAGCATCCACAAAAGACTCGATCACATAGCCCGTCGGCCCTGGGTTTTCAAACTCAAATATCTTCACTCCTCTCTTCCCCATGTAGCTGTACCTCTTCTTAGAATCGGGAACCTTGAGTTCCACGTTTTCCGATTCGGAAGCTTCTCTCAGGTGAACAACTATCGAGCCTTCCTCTATGGAGTCCCCGCTTGTCTCTGCTTCGTCAAAAGCGCTTTCATACTGGTGATAGATTGAATAAAGCCCCTTTTGCTCAAGCCGGATTGAGTGGCTTCCCGGAAAAGCATATTCGCTAAGCGTTGAGCCAAGACCGGTGAAGCTTTTCACCACCTTATAAAAGAAAAGTCCCCCTCCGAGCAGAAACAGCACTATGCAAAAAATGTAGATTCTCTTTCTCTTAATGTCTTCCATTGATTTTATACCTGCTTGATAATCCGCTCTGCGCGGATTTGAGATGCCCGTAATTATAGCGAAAAGTTCTGAGAACCACTATATTGTTTCCTCCTGAGGCAGAATTTTTCCAGAAAAAGAAAAATTTCGTTTGACAAAGCAATATAGTTCCGGGATAATCCCGCAGATATTAAATTTCTAGAGGTAGGTATTAATAATGCAGGGAACTGTAAAATGGTTTAATAGCTCCAAAGGCTATGGATTTATAACATCCGCAGAAGTGCAGGATGATGTTTTTGTTCATTACACCGCCATTGAGGGAGATGGTTACAAAAGTCTCAATGAGGGTGACGAAGTAAGCTTTGAGATCACTCAAGGTAAAAAAGGTCCCACCGCAACTAACGTTGTGCCTGTTTAAAAATCCGCTCTGCGCGGATTTGATATACTCGCAGGTATACCACGAAACGCTTTGAGAACTACTGTATGTCTTCCTCCGCACCCGGGGTTTTCCCTGGATACGGAGGAAATACAGTTTGACAAAGCAGCGTTGCTGTGGAATAATGCCGCAAATATTAAATTTTTAAGAGGTAGGTATTACAATGCAGGGAACTGTAAAATGGTTTAATAGCTCCAAGGGCTATGGATTTATAACATCCGCCGAAGTGCAGGATGATGTTTTTGTTCATTACACCGCTATTGAGGGAGATGGTTACAAGACTCTCAACGAGGGTGACGAAGTAAGCTTTGAGATTACTCAAGGCAAGAAGGGTCCCACCGCAACCAACGTTGTAGTAAATAATTAATTCCCGGGAAACTAAGAATTCAGTTATTCCAATTCCAGGGAAATTCCCGTTTCTTAACTGAAGGGAAAGTTGCGTTTGCGGTTTGAAAATACGCAAATCATGTACTAACTTTACTGTCTGAACATTTTAGATCGCAAGGAAGGTATTGAAAATGGATTTGAGCAATCAGGAGATAACTAGATACAGCAGGCATCTTATAATGCCCGAAGTCGGCATTGAGGGACAGAAAAAACTCAAGAACTCAAGGGTTCTCTGTATCGGCGCCGGAGGGCTCGGGTCTCCTCTTGCTCTCTACCTCGCGGCCGCGGGGGTCGGCACCCTGGGAATACTGGACTTCGACGTGGTGGATTTCAGCAACCTGCAAAGGCAGGTAATCCACAGCGAGAAGACCGTTGGCACTCCCAAGGTGGAATCCGCAAGAGACCGTCTTCTGGAGCTTAACTCCGATACCAATATCGTTACCTATAACGAGATGCTGAGTTCGGACAACGCCATGGAGATAATGAAAGGCTATGACGTGGTCGTTGACGGAACGGACAATTTTGCCACCAGGTATCTTACAAATGACGCCTGTGTTTTTCTCGGAATTCCAAACGTCTACGGAAGCATATTCAGGTTCGAGGGACAGGTAAGCGTTTTCGACGCGAAAAGAGGCCCCTGCTACAGGTGTCTCTACCCAGAGCCCCCTCCCCCGGGACTCGTGCCGAGTTGCGCCGAAGGAGGAGTGCTGGGAATACTGCCCGGAGTCGTGGGAACGATGCAGGCATCCGAGGTCGTTAAGCTTATAATCGGCGAAGGGACGCCGCTTATAGGAAGGCTTCTCTTCATTGACGTCCTCAACATGGAGCCGAGGATACTCAAGCTCCGAAAAGATCCTGATTGCCCCGTCTGCGGAGAGAACCCCACTGTGACCGAACTCATAGACTACCAGGAGTTCTGCGGTATCGGCCGAGGCGAAGAGATCGAAGAGGAAAAGCCCAAGGTCGAGGAAATAACCGTTGAGGAGTTCAGTTCCATCAGGGAGAACAAGGACGACTTCGTCCTGATCGACGTGAGGGAGCCCCATGAGTACGAAATATGCAGCCTAGAAGGATCAAGGCTTATTCCCCTGGGAGAACTCAAGGACAGAACGGGCGAACTTGACCCAAAGGACGACATAGTCGTTCACTGCCACCACGGTGGAAGAAGCATGAAGGCTGCGACTTTCCTTGTCGAGCAGGGTTTCAGGAAGGTTAAGAACCTAAAGGGCGGCATAGACGAGTGGGCTGAGAAGTACGACTCGGAAATGGCCAGGTACTGAGAATCCAGGGGTTTGGGGATAGGGAAGCGGAAGCCTTTTTTCTGGGCGGAGAGGGAATCGAACCCTCACGGGCCAAAGCCCAACGGCTTTTGAGGCCGTCGCGTCTACCTATTCCGCCACCCGCCCTTAAGATAGGGGACTATTATTCTCGCTAAACCGGGAGAAATCAACACGATTACTCCGCAAAATAAAACCCGAACGCCGCTATCACTATGCAGTGATCTATGGTGCCTTCCCTTATGTATCGTTTTATTTCCTGCGGAGAGACAAGCAGGGTTTCTATGTCTTCTGTAGCGTCAAAAGACGGTTCCGACGTCCGCTCGCACCCGGATGCGAGGAAGGTATAGCAGGAGTTCGACATGAAGGCAGGGTTCGGCCTGACGCACCCTATCTGCTCCCACCGGGTGGAGGTAAACCCCGTTTCCTCAAGCAGTTCCCTTCGCGCGCACTCGGCAGGACTTTCTCCCGGATCGATCATTCCGCCCGGAATCTCAAGCGTGATCTCCCCGGTGCCGTGGCGAAACTGCTTTATCAAAACGATTTCACCTGTGGGCGTAACGGGGATAATGTTAACCCAGTCGGGAGCGTCCATTACGTAGAAATCGTGGACGGCGCCATCTTTGGGGGAAACGGCACTTCTCCTTTTGGTCGAAAAAATTCTGTAATCGTTGAGCGGAGTGCTTTTTTTTAGCTTCCATTTTTTCGGCATTTCTGTATTTTAATAAACTCGATTCTCTTGTTAAACTAGAAAGAGTTTCTCACAAACTGCGGGAAATTGGTTGTAAAACTTCCAAAAAAAATAATCCGAGGAGTTTAAGTATAACGAAAGCATGGGGAGAGATGACCGAGTGGCCGAAGGTGCACGCCTGGAAAGCGTGTAGGGGGTTTACGCTCCCTCGTGGGTTCGAATCCCACTCTCTCCGCCATACTTGTTTTGTAACCTATTGAAAGGAAAGGGAGCTTAAATGGAAAAAAACATGGCTATGACTGTTTTTCTGGTGACTTATACAATCCCTGAAAGGGAAAAGCCTGCCCTGTATATTCTGCTAGACAGAGAGGGGGCTGGGGATACGCTGCTTGAGTTAGTGAAGCTAAGCGAAGGAAGGCCGGTCCAGGTTGAGGCCCAGCAGTTTACAGAAGCAGAGTATGAGGAAATTACATCTTTGATTTGCGAAAAGGCGAAAGAAATAGGTTCGGAAATTACACTTATTGACAGTCCGGATATGTTGCCAGACCGGTAAAAGGAAAAATATATAGCGCGGCAATCAAGATTTCTCTCGTATCAGTTCTTCAATGCTTTCAATCCAGTTGTTAAATCCAGAACAATTCTGACGAATTCTGTCAATCCCTGTTCTCTCGCAGATAACCGGACCATGCAATTTCTTGTCAAAGGAAGGAAACAACCCAGGAAGTTTGAGCCTGCGAGATGGGCATGTTTCAAAATTATCATTGATACGTAATGCTACAGGAAAAGCATTGGAGTAATCTGGCACCTCAGTGTACAGATCTATAACAAAACAAAGCCTTCTACTGTTTAAGTGCACTTAAAGGCAATTCATTCCGTCCGACAGAAATATCAGGAAACGCTCAACACTACCTGAAATATCTTGGCACACTTATTTCAGAAGTTCTATCTTGTCTTCGAGATTCGGCACAAGACACAGAAATTCAAAAGGCTCGTCACCATCAACTTCATACCAGTGCGGCACCCCGGCAGGAATGAAGACTACATCATCCTTCTCGACGTTATACACTTCGTCTCCGATTCCGATCCTTGCCTTACCACCAAGCACGTACTGCTCATGCTCAACGGCATTGGTATGAGCCGGGATATCGCCCCCAGGCTGCATAACAAATTTTCTCATCGCGAAGTTCGGACCTTCCTCCGGACTGATAAGAACCTGCCTTGAAGTACCCTGCCCTGCTCCGATAATCGTGCTTTCGACTTCTTTAACCTTTTTTACGTACATATTCGTATTATAGCACACGCCACTTGAATTTATTAAAATCTTATTTAACTTTCGTTCAACGCAGGTGAATCTTCGCCGGAAAACAAACGAAGTGCATGAAAAAGGCGCCCCGGGGAAAATCCGCCAACCGGCACATTGCACCATTTTCCCCTGATATAAAACGAAATTCACGAACGCGCATTTCTAAAGAACCCGTTTTTGTGTAGATTGATTAGTCACGGAACCGCGACGGTTCATCTCTTTGGAGAATAATCCAGTGGCCGGGCCCGTACGACTGGGACTTGCGAACCCCGCCAGGCCCGGAAGGGAGCAACGGTAGCAACAATCCCCGTGCGTTACGGATACCTGGTCGCTGGTTTTGACATCATGGCATACAGAGTACTCGCCCGCAAGTGGCGCCCCCAGACTTTCGAGGACCTGATAGGTCAGGAATTCCCCGCCGTAACCTTAAGGAACTCAATCGAGTCCGGAAAGATAGCCCATGCACTGCTTTTCGCCGGCCCGAGAGGCACGGGAAAGACATCCACGGCGAGAATTGTCGCCAAGGCCGTAAACTGTGAGAAAAAAGACGGGGGAAAATACCCATGCTCAACCGACCAGTGCTCAAGCTGCGAGGGGATATCGGAGGGAAAATCGCTTGACGTGCAGGAAATCGACGCCGCGTCGCACACGGGCGTGGCCGACGTTCGCGAAATCATAGAAAGCGTAAAATACTCCCCGGCTTCCGCGAGAAAAAAAGTCTACATAATCGACGAAGTACACATGCTCTCCCAGTCGGCTTTTAACGCCCTCCTCAAAATAATGGAAGAGCCCCCGGAGCACGCGATTTTCATACTGGCGACCACGGAGGCACACAAGGTTCCCCCGACCATCATGTCCCGCTGCCAGAGGTACGACTTCAAGAAAATACCGGTTGAGAAAATAAAGGAGTCTCTCGAGAAGATAACAAAGGCGGAGGGGATAAAGATCGACACGGAAACCCTCTACCTGATCGCGAGGGAATCCGAGGGAAGTATGAGGGATTCGCTGAGCCTGCTTGACCAGCTGACGGTGTCCTTTGAGGACAAAATAAACCACAAGGACGTGATAAGCCTGCTGGGCATACCGGATAACGAGTCGCTTAAAAGCATCCTCAGGGCCGTTTTCGCCAAGGAACCGGCAAAATGCGTGGAACTTGTGCGAAACGCCGCGTCGAAGGGTATAAGCCCGAGGAGAATGGCCCAGGATATCATCTACATGATGAGAAACCTGCTCTACCTCAAGGTCTGCGGCAAGGATTTTACCTCCGACCTGTCTCCGGATGAAAAAGACGAGCTTTCTGAATTAGTGAAGAATGAATCCACGGAAACCGTGGAGCTTCTTTTTAACGTAATTATCGACGGGGGAGAGAGAATACGCAGTTCCTTTTACCCGGAAATCGTGCTTGAGCTCGCGCTTGTAAAGATGAGCACCGTCGGAAAAGTCGAAAAAATAGACGACATTCTGAGAAGGCTTGAGGACCTGTCGCCGCAGGGCTCCGGCACAAAAAAAACACCGAGCCCCTCAGGAGGGCAGATGAAAACCGCGAGGCGAAGCCCCAAAAAACGGGAAGACAAACCCGCGAAGAAAGACAGCAAACAGGGTGAAGAAGACTCGGGCGAAAACAAAAAACAAGAGAACAAAACGCCTGAGCCCCCGGTCGGGGAACAACCTTCAGGCGGCGATCCCGAAAAGCAAGAGGTCGTCGACTTTGTGCACGGCAAAGACAAGTTTTTAGCAAGAAAGCTGGCACAGGCCCACCTCCTTGAAGTAAAAGAGAGCCGGGTAAGCGTAAAGTTTCTTAAAAACGGCATAAACCATGAAAAAGAACTTAAAAAATCGGAAAAACTAAGAAAAATACTAGAGGAGATGCTCGGCGTTGAAAAAATAAGGCTCGATATCGATACCATAAACGACGAGGGAGTTAACGGGACCGGCAGAGCTTCGAGAAAGCCTGATCCCGCGGAAGACGAAATAGTTAACTACGCAATCCGGCAGTTTGACGCCAGCGTGATAAAAAGAAAAAATTTAAGGCAGGGGTGAAAAAATGAAATTAGGCGGAAATATGAAGAACATAATGAAGCAGATGGGGAAGATGAAGGAGCAGATGGAGCGCCTTCAGAACGAAGCCGGGGAGAAAACCGTGGAAGCTTCTTCCGGGGGCGGCATGGTCACGGTTACCGCAAAGGCAAAGGGTGAGGTAGTATCAATAGCCATAGAGCCCGAAATAATAAGCGAAACCGACATTGAGATGCTCCAGGACCTGATAACCGCCGCCGTAAACGAGGCCCTTTACAAGGGACAGGAACTTATGAAAGACGAAGTCTCCCGCTTCACCTCCGGCATGGGGCTTCCGCCGGGGCTTATCTGAGATGCAAAGAACCGGCCTTCCCGAGCCGATCTCAAGACTAATAGAAGAACTTTCCAAGCTTCCGGGAATCGGGGAGAAGAACGCAACCCGGCTTGCATTTCACATATTCCGATCATCGGAAGGCTACGCGCGCAGTCTCTCAAACGCGATAATCAGAACCAAATCCGACGTCATTACGTGCAGTGCGTGCTTTAACTTCACGGAAAAGGATCCATGCGCAATCTGCTCGGATACCTCAAGAGACCCGCATGTCCTCTGCGTCGTCGAAGAGCCCCTTGACCTGCTGGCCATAGAGAGAAGCGGGGAGTTTCGGGGAAAATACCACGTCCTCCACGGGGTAATCTCTCCCCTTGAAGGGGTAGGCCCAGAGGACCTTCGTATAAAAGAACTCTTAGCAAGAGCGGGACGCGAGGATATAAGGGAAATAATAGTCGCAACCGGCACGAACGTTGAAGGCGAAGCCACTGCGGTTTACCTCTCAAAAACCATAAAGCCCCTCGGGATCAGAACCTCGAGAATAGCCTACGGAATACCCGTCGGCGGAGACATAGAGTTCATAGACGAACTCACGCTTGGCAAGGCGCTTCGGGACAGAAAGGAAATGTAACCCAGCGTCTCAGCCGCCGCCAGGGGTTTTTCTCGACACGACTGTAGCCTCAAAAATCAGCCAGACGGCAAGAACGAGCATTATTGCCGAGAGGCTGAAAAGAAGCGTGTTATTCAGAAAATACTTAAGGTTGAAAAATATGGAGGCCGTTGTCATGGCCACCAGAAAAACCATCGGCACGAGCGTGTAGACAAACGGTTTTTTCAATTTCCTGAGATAAAGGGTAATAAGAAGCAGCGTGATTCCGGCTATCAGCTGGTTTGTAGCGCCGAAAAGAGGCCAGAGCAGAAAACCTCCTGAGCCGGGACCCTTGCCCGGAACCTGCGCGAAAAGCGCTAGAGCAAGCGGAGGCACGATGGCGAAAAACGCCCCGATATACCTGTTTTTAAGAGCCTTGATGCCGTAGGCCTCCCCGAGCTCTCCTATAACGATCCTCTGTATCCTGGCCCCGGTATCAAGGGAAGTGGCCGCAAAACTTATCACTATCACGCTTATAAGGGTAGTTCCCAGCACCTCGGGAATATGTATTGAGGTAAGAAAGCTCGAAGTTCCCATTACGAAATTCCCTATGCCGCCGCTTGATGCCGATTCCCACGAATGATAATGCTTAAGCCACTCGCTACGCTCTATTCCTGCCGCTACGGCAAGGGTAGCTATCATGGCAAGAGTGCCCTCCCCCAGCATGCCCCCGTAACCCACGAATCTTGAGTGCGACATCCTGTCAAGCTGCTTTGAGGTGGTCCCGCTAGCGACAAGACCGTGGAATCCGCTTACCGCCCCGCACGCAACGGTTATGAAAAGAAACGGAAGCACGGGAAGCCCGTCGGCTGCGAAGTTAAAGGCCGGGGCCTGCATCTCGGGATGGGCAACCATTATCCCCGTTATCAGTATCGCAAGACCCACGAAAAGATGTATTCCGTTTATGTAGTCCCTGGGCTGAAGAAGAACCCAAACGGGAAGAACCGAAGCCACAAAGGAGTAGACCATGAGAATGATTACCCACGTAACCACCTGGCTTCCCATCACCTCGGGTATGGTCAGGGGAACCTTGGTTCCCGTCCAGATCATAAAGTAAAGAAGTGCAAGTGCGATTATAGAGGGCCAGAGAATTGGAACCTTTTTCCTGTAGAAAAGAAATCCGATAACAAGAGCTACCAGTATCTGGAAATTCACGGGAAGCACGCTTGCGGGAAAGCTTACGAAAAGAACTGCGATCGCGTAAGCAAAGACCGCTATCACGAAAAAGACCAGAAAGCAGACTATGAGAAGGAAAAGGGTTCTTCCCCTCGGACTTATGAATATTCCGGCGAGATCCCCTACGGATCTTCCTCTGTTTCTTGCCGAGATAACCAAGGCGCCGAAATCATGAACGGCTCCGATGAAAATTGTTCCGAATACGACCCAGATAATCGCCGGAACCCACCCCCAGAACACAGCTATGGCAGGCCCTATTATCGGCGCGGCCCCCGCTATTGACGCAAAATGGTGGCCGAAGAGAACATGCCTTCCGGCCGGGACATAGTCCACGCCGTCTCGCATCTGGTGGGCGGGAGTAGGCTCTCCGTCTTTTACTCCGTAAACTTTTTCGGAAATAAATTTTGAGTAATACCTGTACCCCAGCAGGTAAAGTGCTATTGCCACTATTGCTATTACTGCTGCGTTCATCCAAAGTTCCCTGAAATGAGAAAGTCGCGGGTTTTGTAATTATAAAGAAAAAACTGCGGGACTGAAACTGAGCCGCTTCTCAGCTGAGATTCCCGCGCATGTGCTCACTTAGTTCATCCCATCTGCTGTAAAGGGCGGAGAGCTTTATCTCAAGTTCTCCGAACTGCCTTGTCCTTTCTTCCCAGTCAGTATCCCCGGGAGATATTTCAGGATTCGCGAGAAGCTTTTTTAGCTCCTCCTTTTCGTTCTCACACTCAGAGATCCTGCTCTCAAGGTCCGAGAGGGCTTTTTCCATCTGTCTTTTTGAAAGAAGCTTCCAGTTCTCCATGTTCTCTATCCCTTTTTCGCGAAGTTCCCTGTAAAGCCGGTTGCGCCGCTCCGCCTCAATGGTTTTTACGCTTTTTTTTCTGGGTTCGCCGTTTTGCACTTCGCAAGGGGCTTGTACCTCGTCGGAATCGCGGGCTTTTTTCTCGAGGAACTCCGAGTAATTCCCTATAAAGGTCTCAACCCCTCCCCCTTCCACGTACCATGTCCTGTTTACCAGTTTGTCAATGAAATACCTGTCATGGCTTATCAGTAAAAAAGTGCCGGAATATTCCTCAAGAGCGCGGCGAAGCACTTCTTTTGAAGCCATGTCAAGGTGGTTTGTAGGCTCATCCAGAACCAGAAAATTCGAACGGGAAACAAGAATTTTGAGAAGCGAGAGGCGGCTTTTCTCACCTCCCGAGAGAACCGAGACTTTCTTTGTTATATCGGAAGCGCCGAAAAGAAACGAGCCGAGAAGCGTTCTTGCCTCGGTCTGGGAAAAAAGAGGATAGGCTCCTATGAACTCTTCGTAGACCGTATTGTTCAGATTAAGCATCTCATCCTGATTCTGCGCGTAGTAGCCAAGGGTTACGTTGTGACCGATGCGGCTTTGCCCGGAGAAGTCCTCCACCTCGGCAATCATCTTGCAGAGAGTGGTTTTCCCCTCGCCGTTTTTCCCGGTAACGGCTATCCTGTCTCCTCTCTCTACTCGAAGCGCGGGGCAGTTCTGGAAAACGACGTTCCTCTCACCGCCGGGAGTTTCATACTCCTTTGAAAAACCGCTTATTTCATAAACCACGCGTCCTGCGCGCTCAGGAGCGGGAAAATCAAACTCAAGGGTTCTGCGATCTTCCTGAGACGGTGTTTCCGGCTCCATCTTCTCAAGCATCTTTATCCTGCTCTGCACCTGCTTTGCCTTTGAAGCCTTGTACCTGAAACGCTCTATAAAACGGCGCTGCGCCAGTAGTTTTCTCTCCCGGTTCTTAGCAGTCGCCTCGGCAACCGCGGCAATCTGCTCTTTTTTCTCAAGATAAGAGGAATAATCGCCCCGAAACTCCCTTATCACCCCGCCTTCAAGCTCCGCTATTGTGTCAACCATACGGTCAAGGAGGTATTTGTCGTGAGATACCAGCACCACGGTTCCGCGGTAGTTTCCAAGGTATCCCTCAAGCCACTCTATGCTTTTTATATCAAGATGGTTGGTCGGCTCATCGAGAAGAAGAACCTGAGGTTCGCTAAGAAGTATTCTCGCAAGCTCAACCCGCATCCTCCAGCCGCCCGAAAGAGAAGAAACCTTATGAGAAAGCTGCTTGCCCGTAAAACCCAGTCCGAACAGAATCTTCTCGGCTTCGTGGGCAGGTTTTCCGGAACCGTCCTCGCCTTCGTCGTGATCGCATGCGCGGGCCGCCGAGAGCACCGTAAGATCACCCGTCCCCAGATCCATTACCTGCGGCAGATATCCTACGCTGAGCGCGGAGGGGACGGATGCCTGCCCTTTCTCCGGTTCCATGAGTCCCATTACAATCTCAAGCAGCGTGGTTTTACCAGAGCCGTTCGGACCTGTAAGACCGTATTTTCTTCCCTTTTTTATATTCCACTCAAGGTTCCGGAAAAGTTCCTTGCCGGCAAAGGAATGAGATATGCGGGAAAGACTGATCATTTTTACAGAAACAAAACAAGCCAGATGCTGTTTTTCAGCGACGCCGACCTTCTTGGGCAATTGCCAGCATGTAGAAAACCCGTGACATAATTGCGGAGTTGGCGGCGAAAATCATGAAGGCAGTCCTTTATCGTCGTATAAGAAATTATCAGCTTCCGCCGCGGAAGCACCCTCAAGACGCTCGCTTCTGGCTTCTTTCACTATCTTTTGCAGCGCGGACAGTTTTTCAGCGCGGCTTTTCTTTTCAACCGGGCTTTTCGCAGCAGTAAAGGGCTTTATTTCCGCCACAGCCCTGCCGTGTTTTGTCAGAATCACTTGTTCGCCGTTCAGAACCGCTTCTATCAGGGCAGACAATTTCGCTTTCGCCTTGCTAATGGATATTTTCATTATGTTTTCCTCTTATACGGGCTATCATTATAGCTCATATAACTGAAACCAGACAATACAATCGGCAGGGTTCCGGGTCACAGAGCATGGCAACAGCCAGTCCGTAAGGTACTTTTCTAACCGAAAACCAGAGAACCTGAAACGAATTGAGATTCCGCTTGCCGGTTGTGTGGATAATGAAGGTGCAAAAAAAATCATCTAAAAAATTAGTGGCATTCCAGATATGCCATTCAATAACGGAAGTCGAAAAAAAAGAATACGACTCTATCCAGCCCGATAACAACCCTTTTTTCGAGTTTGATTTTCTCTTTGCTCTTGAGAAATCCGGATGCGTGGGTCCGGGCACGGGATGGGAACCGCGCTATCTTCTGCTGCGCGAGGGAAAAGAGCTTGTCGGGGCGGTTACCTTCTACCTGAAAACCGATTCCTATGGCGAGTACATATTCGACTGGCAGTGGGCGCGGGCCTATCAGGACGCAGGGCTGAGATATTATCCCAAGGCAGTCGCGGGAGTGCCGTTTACCCCGGCAAACGGCCCCAGGATAATCGTGCGCAAAGACTGTGATTACAAGAGATACGGACGGATGCTTATTGAGAAACTGGTTGAAATATGTTCTCTTAAGAGTCTCTCTTCAATGCATTTTCTGTTTGTAACAAAAGAGGAGCAGGAGCTGCTCTCTGACTGCAGGTTTCTCTCGAGACTCACCCATCAGTACCACTGGCATAACTCGGGCTATCTCTGTTTCGATGACTTTCTCGGAGACCTTCGCTCCGGAAAAAGAAAACAGATAAAAAAGGAGCGACGCAGCCTTGGTGATCTGGGCGTGGAGGTCTCGGTCCTTGAGAAAGAACAGATACGCAGCGAGCACATAGACTCAATCTGGGAATTCTATGTGAACATCAACTCAAAAAAATGGGGAAACGCATATCTTAACAAGGAGTTTTTCGACCTGCTATTCGAGACGTACAGGGAAAAAATCGTGCTTGTGATTGCGAAAATAGATGGCAGCCCTGTCGGCGGCACAATCAACTTCAGGAAAGGCGACAAGCTCTACGGCAGGTACTGGGGATGCAGCGCCGAGGTGCCGTACCTTCATTTTGAGTGCTGCTACTACAGGCCGATAGAGTTCGCCATAGACAACCGGATAAACATTTTCGAAGCCGGCGCGCAGGGCGAGCACAAGTTCCTCCGCGGTTTCGAAGCGGTACCGGTTTACAGTTCCCACCTCTTTTTCAATCCCGGGGCGCAAGGCTCCATAGAGAACTTTCTCAGGGGAGAAAGACCCTACATGCGGTCGCTTATCTCAGAGTACAACAAACACTCCCCGCTTAAGCGTGCCCGCAGTGGCAAACCGGAATAAATCGTATAAAATATCCTGTATGTCTGAGCACGAGAATCCGACTCATACCAAAGACCCCAAGCAGGTCGTCAGAGAGGATATCCGGGTAAAAAGGCCGGATCTGTATCTGATAGTCCTGCTGAACGACGACTACACTCCGAGGGATTTTGTAATCTGGGTTCTCATGAAGGTGTTTTTCAAAAATGAAAACGACAGCAGGCAAATAATGCTCGAAGCTCACACCAAGGGGAAAAGCGTCGTCGACTGCTATACCTACGACATAGCTACCACGAAGATAAAACAGGTAAAAGACCTGGCGGAGAAATACGAACATCCGCTTAAATGCATACTTGAAGTTCAAAAGGCGGGAAGCTGACATGGTGGCATCAGAAGAACTCGAAAAAACCCTTTACCGCGCATACCAGCAGGCAAAAAACCGCAAGCACGAGTTCATCACCCCGGAACATATACTCATTGAGCTCACAAGGGATAAAGTCGCCGCGGAAGTACTGATAGAATGCGATGTCGACACCGGGCTTCTCGCAAACGACCTTGAGGAGCATCTCACTAAAAACGTATCTTCGATAGACTCTCCCCATCTCCCCGAACCGACCTATTCCGAAGGAAGCAAGTACATTTTCAGAGTGGCTTCAATGCACGCCGAAAGCGCGGAAAAAAAAGAAATAACCGGGGCTAACATACTGGTTGCCATGTTCAGGGTCCCCGAATCGCACGCCGTATACTTCCTGAATCGCCAGGGACTCACCCGGTTTACCGTTATAAAGCATCTGTCCCATGGAAAAGGCGAGGAACATCAGGAAAAACCCGAAACGGCAAAGGAACAGCAGAGGGAAACAAAAAAGGCCGAGACCAAAAACCCCCTTGAGCTTTACTGCACGGACCTCATGGAAAAAGCCCGAAACGGAAATATCGACCCCCTCATAGGAAGAGAAAAAGAGGTTCAGAGGATAATCCATATTCTCGGCAAGAGAAAGAAAAACAATCCCGTGCTCGTCGGGGAGGCGGGGGTGGGAAAAACGGCGATCGTTGAAGGGGTGGCTCTCCGCGTGGTTTCCGAAGAAGTTCCCGAGGCGATGAAAAATCTCAAGATACATCTTCTCAACATAGGAACCCTTACGGCCGGAACCAAATACAGGGGAGACTTTGAGGAAAGGCTTAACACCGTCATAGACGAAACCAAGAAGGATCCGGACAACGTGCTTTTCATAGACGAGATCCACACGGTCATAGGGGCCGGAGCGGTTTCCGGAGGAAGCCTCGACGCGTCTAACATGCTAAAGCCCGCCCTCGCCGGAGGAGACATAAAATGCATAGGAACAACGACGCTTAAGGAATACAGGATCATCTTCGAGAAAGACCACGCGCTTTCAAGAAGGTTCCAGAGAATAACAGTGGATGAGCCGTCGGTTGAGGACTGTGGAAAGATCCTGTTCGGACTTAAGAGCCATTACGAAAAGTACCATAACGTGAAATACTCACGGGGAGCGATAAAAGCGTGCATAGAGCTCTCAGACAAGTACATAATGGACAGGAAGCTTCCAGACAAGGCGATTGACATCATGGACGAGGCCGGGGCCGCCGTGAAGCTCCGCAACCCGGATCCCGAGATAACGAGACAGGTAAAAGTGTCCGACATGGAAAAGCTGGTGGCGAAGATCGCGAAAATACCCACCAAGTCGGTAAGAGTCGAGGACCGGAATCTCCTACACGACCTCGGGGACAATCTCAAAGAATTCATCTACGCCCAGGACGAAGCCATAGACAAGCTGGTAAACGCCATACAGATGTCGCGCGCCGGCATAAGCGAGCCGGAGAAACCCGTGGGCTCTTTCATGTTTTCGGGACCGACCGGGGTCGGCAAAACAGAGCTCGCGAAAAAGCTCGCGGAGCTTCTGGGAGTCGAGTTCGTACGCTTCGACATGAGCGAATACATGGAGAAACACACCGTCTCCCGCCTCATAGGCTCGCCGCCGGGATACGTCGGCTACGACCAGGGGGGACAGCTCACCGAGGCCATATACAAATCTCCCCACTGCGTCCTTCTGCTTGATGAAATCGAGAAGGCGCACGAGGACATATACAACATTCTGCTTCAGGTAATGGATCACGCGACGCTTACGGATTCAAACGGGAGGAAGGTGGATTTCCGCCAGGTAATTCTGATTCTGACGACGAACACCGGTTCGAGGGAAAGCATGAACAGAAACGTCGGTTTCGCGAAAAAAGAGTTTGAGGACAAAAGTCCCGAAGCTATAGACAGGTACTTCTCTCCGGAATTTAGAAACAGGCTGAATGAAATCATCAGGTTCAGCCCTCTTGACATAGAAATAGTGGAGAGAATAGTTGACAAGATGATCGGAGAGCTCCAGCAGAGGCTCGTTCCGAAAAAAGTAACGATCAGTCTTACGCCGGAAGCGAGGCTTTTTCTCGCCCGCAAGGGCTACGACCCACAGCTCGGCGCAAGACCCGTGCAGAGAGTAATAAACTCCGAGGTGGCGGAGAAGCTTTCAAAGGAAATTCTCTTCGGCGAACTCTCAGGCGGCGGCAAGGCGATTTTCTCCCTTGAAGATGAACAGATAGTTCTTCGGGCGGAAACAGACTGAACTTCTCCTGGAGCGCATGCCGCGGCGGCGCGCGGCCGGAAAACCCATGATCTCCATACGCGAAACTGCAAACAAGATGGTCCAGTATGTGCTTCCCGAACACTCGAATAACCACGGGACCCTGCACGGCGGAATACTTATGGACTGGATTATGCTTACGGGCAGCATCACGTCTTTTAAGTTCGCAAACGGACCCGCGGTCCTGGGAGCCACAGACAGCATAGATTTTCTTAACCCCGTAAAGATCGGGGAAATAGTGGTTCTTGAGAGCTGGGTTGAGTATGCGGGAAACTCGTCCATTGAAGTTGCCGTGCGCGTACATTCAGAAGACGGCGAGACCGACGAAAAAAAGCTTATAACCCTCTCCTATATGGCCTTTGTCGCAGTGGATGAAAACGTAAAATCGAGAAAGATAGAAACGAGGCTAAGCGCATCCAGCACGGTTGAACAGGAACTCATAGCCCGGGCTGAGGAAAGAAAGACACAGAGACTCCCGGAAATAGAAAAAAGGCAAAGAAACGTCTCCAACATAGCGGATGAGACGGAAAATTCGAGGCTTGTTTTCAATACCACAAAGATGGTACTCCCGGAAGACGCCTTCTACGGGAAATTCATGTCCGTGGGAAAGCTCATGAAGTACATTGATGAAAGCGCCGCTATTCTGGCAAAAAGGTTCTCCAAGGGGGTTCTGGTCACGGGGTCCCTTGATGATCTTTTCTTCTACTCACCGCTTAATGTCGGAAATCTGATCGAATTCAAGGCGGGCATCACCCATGTGGGAACAAGGTCGCTTGAACTGGCGATCAAGGTTGACTCGTATGACACCCAGACCGGGGAGTCATCACACGCGTGCACGGCGTTTCTCACCTACGTTAAAGTTGACGAAGCCGGAAACCCCGTCCCGGTTCCCGAGTTCGCTCCTGAAACTCCCTACGAGATCCGCCTCTGGAAAGAAGCGGAAAAAAGGAAGGAGAAGAGAAGAGCCAGGGTGCAGAGAGCCAAAAGTCTTGCCGATGACTACCTGAACGAATACAAAAAAGTAAGCTCAAGATCAAAAAAGAAAGGTTGATTGCACCTAAACAAAAAATCCAGGCAGGTTTATGAAACTCATATGAAGTGTGGTTAGACAACTCTGTTATTTCTTCTTTCTTCAAATAAGCTTACAATATGATTATTAGCGCATAAAGAGGCTTGTGATGGCAAAAACAAATGTGTTGAATACTCGCACAATTAACTATATGGAGTTGATAGGTAACGGCAAATCATACAGCGTACCAGCATATCAACGTGACTATTCCTGGTCAGAAGAAGAGTGGGAAGATCTGTGGAATGATATCGTGGAACTGAGGCCTGACACACAATACCATCACTACATGGGTGCTTTAGTAATTCAAGGAAAAAGCGATCGTGAATTCTTGGTCATTGACGGTCAGCAGCGATTAGCCACGTTAAGCCTGTTTGCGCTTGCCGTAATAAGCAAGTTAAACATTATGGCCAATCAGGGAATTGATGCTGACGCCAACAAAGAACGTGCGCAACAGCTTCGCAATCGCTTCATCGGAGAAAAAGACCCTGCATCACTCACCGAGAGTGCCCGCCTCATACTAAACGATACAGACAACGACTTCTACCAAGACTATCTAGTTCAACTAAAAAAACCTCTTAACCCGAGAAAGCTCCCAAAGTCGAATAGTCTGCTCTGGAAATGTTTTCTCTACTTTACAGAACGACTTAACGGGTTGGAGGATATGGAAACTGATGGAGAAACTGTGGCAGGTATCCTGTCCGAGACTGCGGCACGTCAGTTGCTGTTTATTCTTATAACAGTAGATGACGAACTGAATGCATATACAGTCTTTGAGACTCTTAATGCGCGCGGCCTTGAACTTACAACAACGGATTTACTCAAGAATTATCTGTTCTCGTTGGTAAAAGTTCGCACCGACCTAAAAGCTCTCCAGCGCCGGTGGGCAAAGCTAATTGCAACCGTAGACCAAGAACGGTTTGCAGAATTTCTACGCTACCACCTGCTTTGCAAACAGAGCAAGGTGCGTAGCCAGCGCCTTTTTAAACTAGTACGAGACAAAACAAAAACGCAAGAGGACGTTTTTGCGCTTCTTGATGAACTGGAAAGTAGGGCAGAGTTGTTTGCGGCAGTCTCGGACCCGAATCATGGTTATTGGATGGAATTACCCGACGCAAGACCATATATACGGGAACTTGGTCTTTTTCGAGTACGTCAGATGGTGCCTCTTGTGTTCGCCGCTTGGGAGTCTTTTTCAGAAGAGGATTTCGTACGAGTGCTGAAACTCTTAAGCGTCATTTCATTTCGCTATAACGTGATCAGCAGTCTTAATACCAACGTGCTTGAACGTGTCTACCCCCATGCCGCAAGAGCAATTATAGCTGGAGATGCAACATCTCCAGCAGATGTGTTCAAACTCATCAAACCAATTTACGTAGATGACGAAAAAATGCGTCAAGACTTCTCTCTTTTTGTGATCAACCCCCGCGGTCGGAAGAAAAAGTTGACAAAATACATTCTCGCACGACTTGAACAGCACGCTAGTGGACGTTCTTGTGATTTTGAAACAGACCCCGGAACAGTTGAACATATCCTGCCAGAAAATCCGATGGAAGCATGGGAGGAAGCTTTCCCGCCCGGACTTCAGGAAACCTCAATGTATCGCCTTGGCAATCTAACTCTTCTTGAGTCCTCCGCAAACAAAGAAATCAGCAATGCAACGTATGATGAGAAAATTGACACGTATAAAAATAGCGCATATGCACTTACTAAAGAGATTCCAGAAATTGCACCCGAGGAATGGACACCCGAACTCGTGAACAAACGTCAGCAACAACTTGCGGCAAGGGCTACGCATTTGTGGAGATCAGACTTTGCCTAAAACCGTAGCTGGTTTATACAGGAACTTAGGCTCTTCTGAGATGTGGCCTGTCTGCTCCTGAATCTCTTTATAAACATTCCCGAGACAATCAGAATGAAAAAGAAAAGAAAAAACCAGGCAATAGGGATTTTTGACTCGGGAATAGGAGGACTCACGGTCTCAAAGGAGATAATGAATCTTCTCTCCGAAGAAGATATCGTATATCTCGGCGATACGGCCAGAGTTCCTTACGGAACAAAATCCCAAAGAACCGTAAGAAAATACGTTGAGAGCACCACTAATTTCCTTCTAGCAAAAAACGTAAAGCTTCTGGTGGTGGCGTGTAACACCGCGTCTGCCTACGCGATAGAAATGCTGAAAGAGAATCTTGAAATTCCCGTTGTGGGGGTAGTGGAACCGGGAGCCAAGAGAGCCTCGGAACTCACGGTCAACGGGAAAATAGGAGTAATAGGAACCCAGGCGACTATAAAAAGCGGCTCCTACGAAAAAAAACTGCGGGAAATCTGTCCTTCTCCGATCGAGATACACTCAAAATCCTGCCCGCTTTTCGTTCCGCTTGCAGAAGAAGGATGGGAAAATGATGAAACCGCCGTCCTTATCGCCGAGAAATATCTTGGAAATCTCAGGAAATCCGGAATAGACGTGCTGATACTCGGCTGCACACACTACCCTATTCTTAAAAACACGATCGCCGGGGTTATGGGAGAAGGGATAAGGCTTGTCGACTCAGCTGAAGAAACAGCGAAGCAAACCAAAAACATCCTAAAATCCCAAGGGCTGCTAAGAGAAGATGGCAAGGCGCGGGAGATGTCCTTTTACCTTACGGACGATTCGGAAACCTTCACCTCAATCGCGTCCAGGTTCCTGGGCAGACCCATGGAAAAAACGGAAGTCGTAGATATAGTGTGACAGATTCCGTTACTCGGACAATGCTTTTTTGAGTTCCTCTGTAAGCGGGGGGAGAACCTGGAAAAGGTCTCCGCAGATTCCATAATCCGACTTCGCAAAAATCGGGGCTTCCGGATCCTTGTTTATTGAAACTATGACCTTAGATGAACCCATGCCGGAGAAATGCTGTACCGAACCGGATATGGCGACTGCAACGTAAAGAACCGGAGATACCGCTTTTCCGGTCTGACCGACCTGCATGTCATAGGGACAGTATCCCGCATCGACCGCGGCTCTCGTAGCCCCCGCAGCGGCACCCAGCAGATCCGCAAGATCGTATATGTGATTGAAGTTTTCCTCACTCCCAAGACCTCTTCCTCCGGAAACCACCCTCTCTGCCTCGGTAAGCTCCGGTCGGTCGGATTCCTTGGTTTTTATCTCAAGTACTTTGGTTCTAATGTCGGCATCGGTAATGCCCGTATCCTCGTTTACAACCTCACCAGCGGCGCCTGACTGCTCTTCCTTAAAGGAATTCGGTCTTGCTGTGGCGATCATCGTGCTTCCGTCGCCGACAAACTCCTGTGTGGATATTGCTCTGCTAGAATGTGAATACCTTTTTATCCTGAGCCTTCCATCATCGGTCATGCCTATATCGACACAGTCCATGGCAAGCCCGGAACCCACGCCAGAGGCGACCCTGGGCATGTAATCCTCGGCAAAAGCCGTATTGCCCGCAAGCACAACAGCGGGAGAATGTTTCTTTATAAGTTCGCAAAGAGATTTTACGTAACCATCGGGATTAAAATCCCTGAGGTTGGGATTGTCGACCACGTAGATTTTCTCCGCTCCGTAGCCTGCAAGTTCAGACGCCTTGTCCGAAACGCCGCTACCGAGCAACACCGCACAGACAGTGCCTCCAAGTTTTCTTCTGGCCTCGGAAAGAACTTCAAACGTTACCTTTCTTATCTCTCCGTCAGCCTTGATGTCAGCAACAACCCAGATTTCACTACTCATTTAATTCAAGCCTCCTAGCGATACTTTCTGATAAAGCAATCCCGGATCATATGACCTTCGCGTCATCTCTTAAAAGCTTAACGAGTTCCCTTGCGGACTCCGCTATCTCGTCTCCCTTGACAGTTGTCTCGTCACTTCCCTTTATGATTCTCAACTTTCTCTCCACCTCGGGAACCTCAAGACTCACTGTTTTTATCTTCGCCCCGGATTTACCCACGGCATCCCTGCTGAGACCGAGAGAACCAAAATCCACATCATCGAGGGAAACCATTTTCATCGGTTTTCTCTTCGCTTTCATTATGTTGGGAACGGACGCGTAGCGGGGCTCGTTCATGGCGTCGGGACAGGTAATAAGGACAGGAAGAGAAACCTCGACGGAAACGCTTCCACCATCGATCTCTTTCTGGCAGACAAGCTTTTTCTCATCCGGTTTTACGTCGATCACCTTGCTTACAAGCGCAAGATGCGCAATCCCCAGCTCCTCGGCTATCTGTATGCCGACCTGCACCGATTCTTCATCAATAATCTTCATCCCCGTGAAAATCAGGTCCACCCCGTCGATATTTCCAAGTTCCGACGCAACCAGTTTCGAGAGCACAAGAGAATCCACGGTCTCTCCGATAGCTTCATCCGAGATATGCACCGCGGAATCGGCACCCATGGCAAGCCCCTGAAGCAGTGCCTGTGAAGCGCGTTGCGGACCTGCCGTGATCAGAACAACCTCGCCCCCGTACGCTTCTTTGGTCCTGATGGCCTCCTCAACGGCGAATTCATCGTAAGGATTCATAATCCATTTCATGCCCTCTGTGTCTATGGAATCACCTGAGGAATCGACTTTTATCCTTGCTTCGGTGTCCTGTGTCTGTGTTATAAAAACCACTATCTTCACCTGATACTACCTCCATGCTGGACTGATTTAATAGAGATGAAAATCCAAGAAAAAAAAGGAGCGGATAAGCTCACCCCTTGCTAGGCGTATCATTATAAATACTGGGGAATTGGTGTCAAGAACAGCAAAACCGCTCACCACTGACCGCAGAACCCTGAAGTTCCTGCTACAGATCGGTCCGGTAGAGATAGCGGATATCCCAGAGTCCGTACAAAGTGGGTGTTGTGTTGCCAAAGACATTTCGGACCGCACTTATCCGTTCCGAGTGGGTCGTATATATAAGAGGTACGTTCTCGGCCACTATTTCCTGGGCACGGTGGTAAAGCTCAACGCGTCTGCTGTGATCAAGTTCCTGGCTTGCCCTTACGTAAGTATCGTCTATTTCGGCTTCCCACGGCGTTGCAGGCTCCTGCTGGTTCGGATACCAAAGGTGCAGGCCTTCACTGCTGTGCCATGTGGAAATGCTGCCATGCGGATCAGGTCCTCCGGTAAGACCGATAACCACAGCTTCCCAGTCATAGGAGCTTGTCAGTCGGGAAACAACATCCCCGAACCCAAGTAGACTGTAATCCACCCCGACTCCTATGTTTCCCAGCCCTTCCTGAATAATCATACCGATCTTCTCACGTACGCTGTTCTGAGTGTTGGTCACAAGCGAGAAAACAATCGTGTTGCCCATCGTGTCTTCCCTGATCCCGTCTCCGTCTGTATCTATCCAGCCAAGAGCATCGAGAATGCGGTTAGCTTCCGCAATGTCGTACTCATACATCCGGACTTCGGGATTATGGAAATCCCCAGCCGCAGGACTTATAGAAGACCACTGCGGGTAGCCGAGCCCATGCTGTACATCCCTGATGATCCTGTCTTTGTCCACACTGTGGGCAACGGCCCGGCGGAACTCCACGTTCTGAAACCAAGCGAGTTTTTCCTCCGCCACATAAGGGTTCATAGTATCCGGGTTTCTGTCGGGATTCATGTTAAAGACAAGAAACGCCGAACCGAAGCCGGGGCCCCGCCTGTGAACTTTAAAATTGCCCTGCGTCTGAAGAGGTTCGAGTTCCGCAAAATCCTCGCCCGCTAAGTAGTGAATATCCGCATCCCCGGCCTTGAATCTGGCAAGTTCTGTCTCAAAATCAGGGACAATAATGTGGACGATTCTCTCCAAGTACGGCAGACTTCTTCCCTGCCCGTCTCTGAGCCAGTAGTTCGGGTTGCGACGCAGTACAACGCTTCTTTCAGGAGTATAGCTCTCGATTGTAAACGGGCCGGTACCGATGACCTCGGCAGGATCAGTATCTATATTCCAAACCCTCGCAAAAGTGCCGGCGTCGACATGAGGCTTGAGTATATGCTTAGGGTAGATGTTAGTTGCCATTGAGCGAAGAAATGTGGCAAAGGGCACGGGCAGGACGCAAAGAACCGTATAGTCATTAAGAGCAGTAACCGTCATGGGTTTCTCCGCCGAGACCCCCGTATCTTCATCCAGGAACCGGAAATTAAACGCCGCCCGGTCAGTTGAATCTATCTCCTTGTTATAGATAATGCCGTTGAAGGTAAATTCCACGTCGTGCGCGGTAAAAGGCGTTCCATCGTGCCACACAACATCCTTTCGCAGAGAGAATATCCACACAAGACCGTCCTGCGAACGCGTCCAGGACTCTGCCAGTGCCGGCTCTACCTGATCGGTCAGCCAGGAAACTTCGGTAAGACCCTCAAAAACATATCCCAGAACGTTAGATGACGCGGAATCCTCCGCAAGAGCCGGGTTGAGCGTGAGAGGCTCTGATACGGTGGCAAGGGTCATCGTTCCACCAGCGTTTCCGATTGAGTATTCAAAATTCTCCGCATTTTTTCTGAGCTGGTCGGAAATGCTGCTCGGGCGGTCACTGTCGTCCAAGCAGGCAAGCAGTATCAGCGTTGCGAAAGCTGCAAGGACAACAAGAACCCCGACCCGGCTGAATGACTTACATACATTTGCAGGTACACGACATGAAAAAGAATTGTCAGTGCCGATACAGCCCCTTGAATTTCGCTGGTGCGACATGTCTCTGATCCCCCTGTTTGATCTTTTCTCAAAGATTCCTTGCTCTATTGAGTGAAAATTCTCAATAGAGCAAAAACCCATGAATACCTATATACGCCCTATAATATCAGATGTCACCAGATCTGAAACAGGAGCCGAGGTTCATCAGACCTCGCCAGTCAGGCAAAACCCACTTGTATTACAAGCACTATCAAGTAGAGATACGCAGTTTGTATCTACTTGTAGGCGAACCGAATTTAGCCCCATCTCATCTTCCATATACGGAGGGAGGGTAAAACCATACCGGACAAAGACAGCATTATCAGCGAGAAAAAAGACTCAACCTGGCTCATAAGGAGATGGGAACAGGCAAGGAGAGAGGCCTGGCGTCTGGAGCAAGGGTTTATTTTAGTTCTTGATGAAATTCAGAAAATACCCAACTGGTCCGAAACGGTTAAGGGTTTATGGGACTCAGACAGGCGGAATGACTGCCCTCTGCGTGTTGTTCTTCTGGGTTCCGCACCACTTATCATGCAGACTGGTCTGACCGAAAGTCTTGAAGCCGAGACGTTCATTTTCCCATCCGCCTAACTCACTGGTCCTTTACCCTCCGGATCGCTTCAGTCAGGCTACCCCGCCGCTGCGCTGGTTCACAAACCAGAGGTATGTTTCCGGCGCCCTCCCAAATTGAGCGGAGTGCGATAGAAGGCAAATCTGTTTCAACTAAGTATTCAGGACAGATATGAAGATGAAATACAACTACCTTGTTTGAAAGCCGGTCTTATTACGGTCTTGAGAAATACTCAGGCGCCAGCTTCCGCAGGAGAGCATCAAGTCCAAAACTTAACGTGCTGAATACAGCTCTTATGTCCGCTTGTTCCGAATACACGTTTGAGGAAGCAAGGGCGGACCTATTGAGTTTCTGGGGACGAAGGTGCCGTAGGCGCCCATTCCTACAGTTGCGTTTAAGAATTCTTGTCTCAAACGTCCCGCCGCAAGGCGGGGTGCGAAAGGCAAATATAAGCGGACTGAAGGAGTTTGAAAGTTTAAGCCCACGCCTATTGGTCGGCGATTTTGTTGAAGAATTTTTGTCTCCCCGCAAGGGATTGGCTTTAAAGTTCCATTTTTCTCCCTCTCCACGTTTTTCCGCACGCCCCACCCGGCATGCTTCTTGTAGCCATCCGGTTTTTTCTGTCCGGATTTTTTCTTCTTTTGCTTGTTTTGCGTACAATATATCGGGAATCACGTACATTTTAGGCATTGCTTTTTCCGTTGCTTTTTGGATCATTTAGTTTCTGGCTTTTTGTTTTTCGAATGATTTTGAGAAAAAGGAGATTTCGAAGATGAAAATCGCTGTTGGAAGTGATGAAAAAAACGCTCTCACCGACGAGGTAATAGAGGAGCTTCGCAAAAGAGACATGGAAGTTGAGCTCTTCGGACCGCTTGCGGATAAAAACGTGGAATGGGCGGAGGTTGCAGAGCAGGTGGCCGGAAGGGTTTCCCGCAGCGAGTGCGACCAGGGAATACTGTTTTGCTCAACAGGAACGGGGGTAAGCATTGCCGCGAACAAGATTCCGGGAATAAGAGCAGCCCTGTGTACTGACTCAAAGACGGCCGCCGGGGCGCGCATGTGGAACGATGCGAACATACTCGCCATGAGTCTGCGCCTTGTATCCACCGATGTCGCCAAGGAAATACTCGACGCGTGGTTCAGCAGTGAAGCCGATCCCTCGGAGAAGGAAAACATAGAAAAAGTGGCCGCAATAGAATCAAAGTATCGCAGCCGAGCAAACTGACAGAAAAATGGAAAGAAAAGAAAAATACAACGTGGCGATAGCGGGAGCAACGGGTGCCGTGGGACAGGAGATGATGCAAATACTCGAGGAAAGAAATTTCCCCGTGGGAGAGCTTTGCCTTCTCGCTTCTCCGCGCTCAAGAGGGAGAAAACACAGTTTCCGCGGACAAGAGATAACCGTTTCGGTGCTGGGCAAAGACTCTTTTCATGGCATAGACATAGCTCTTTTTTCCGCCGGCTCTGAGAGAAGCAGAAAATACGCGGACTGCGCCGTCGCAAGCGGAGCGGTGGTTATCGACAACAGTTCGGCGTTTCGGATGAACCCCGAGGTTCCCCTGGTAATACCCGAGATAAACCCCCAGGCGGCCGTGCTTTGCGAGAAGAAAGGAATAGTTGCCAACCCCAACTGCACGACCGCGGTAGCCATCATGGCACTTGCCCCCATTCATGATATATCAAGGATAAAAAGGGTGGTTGCGACGAGTTTTCAGGCAGTCTCGGGAGCGGGAGCCGGTGGGATAGCAGAACTTGAAAACCAGGTGCGAAGCTGGTCTGAGAGCGGAGAGCCCCCAAGAGAAACAAACACGTTTCCCCACCAGATAGCCTTTAACGTGATCCCGCACATAGACTCCTTTACAGAAAGCGGCTACACGAAGGAGGAAATGAAGCTTCACAACGAAACGCGCAAGATACTTGGGGATGATTCCATGGTCCTCACGGCAACAACCGTGAGGGTCCCAGTCTTCCGGTCCCACTCGGTTTCACTTAATCTTGAAACGGAAAGAAAAGTTACTGTCGAGGAGGCAAGAGACGCCATCAGGAATTTCCCCGGGGTATCACTCGTTGACGACCCGGAGAATTCCGATTACCCGATGCCGGTTCAGAGTTCCGGTAAGGACGACTGCTTTGTCGGAAGAATCAGGGAAGATTACACGGTCAAAAACGGTCTTTCTCTTTGGGTGAGCGGAGACCAGTTAAGGAAGGGTGCGGCTCTTAACGCAGTACAGATAGCGGAACTTCTGGTCAGAAATCATGTCTGAGCAAGGTATTTTGAAAAAGCTTTCGGATTTTTTTCTCGCGCCGCCGAAGATCGACTCCGATGAACTGAAGGAATTGCTAGGGGAAGACGATCCCATGCTGCTCACGGTTCCTACACTTAGTTGCACGTACAAGCCGAGGGCGTGGGTAGACAGAAACACTTTTTTCAGAAGCCTCCTGATGCTTACGAAGAAAAGGGTACTGATACTTAAAAACAGTTCCAAAGTTAATGTTCTAAGAGACATAGAGCTTGACGCCATAACGCATCACAAGTTCGGTTCCACCAGAAGCAAGGGACTCAAGTTTGAAATAAAAACAGTTGACGCAGAAGATGTGATAATGTTTCACCAGCAGTACAGAAAAGAGTTTGAGGAACTCTCAGGGAAATTCGAAGAGGTGATGTCCCAGGCCATCCAACTCTCCGCTGGGGCCGGAGAGACTTTTTTCTGCATGCACTGCGGAGCAAAAATTCCCGCTGCAAGCGTCTTTTGTTCTTCCTGCGGGAAAAAAGTTGGGGTATAGCGACTTCTTGGAACGGAGAAAAAGATGATACACGGTTCTATAGTAGCGATAGTAACGCCCTTTAGTGACGGGGCCATTGATTACGAAAAGCTAGAAGAATTAATAGAGTTCCATATAGAGAGCGGAACCCACGGCATAGTTCCGGTCGGAACCACAGGAGAGTCCCCTACCCTTTCTCACGCTGAGCACGAAGAAGTAATAAAATTCACCGTGGAAGCCGTCAGGGGGAGAATTCCGGTTATCGCGGGGACAGGTTCAAACAGCACCATGGAGGCCATAATGCTCACAAAATTCGCAGAGCAGGCCGGTGCGGACGCAGCCCTTGTGGTAACTCCTTACTACAACAAACCAACTCAGGAAGGAATATATCGGCATTTCCGTACACTTGCAGACAGAACCTCTCTTCCCCTCATACTCTATAATGTGCCCGGGCGCACGGTCATAAACATAGAGCCTGAGACCGTGGAGAGACTTTTTTGTGAATGCGAGAATATAATCGGCATAAAGGAAGCCTCGGGCTCGCTTGAGCAGGCAAGCAGAATCCTCTTTCTCTGCGGGGAAGAACTGATTCTTCTCTCGGGGGACGACGCGGTTAACTACCCGCTTTTAACGATCGGGGGCAAAGGCTTCATAAGCGTAACGGCGAACATAGCGCCGGCAGACGTATCAGAAATGTACAACTCCTTTGCAAGAGGGGATATTGGGAGGGCCAAAGAGCTTCACTACCGCCTTTTGCCGCTCAGCAAGGTTCTGTTCGTCGAATCAAATCCGATACCCGTAAAAGCCGCTCTTGCCGTGGTGGGCAAAATAAGCCCCGAGATAAGGCCCCCGCTTTATGAACTTTCAGGAGAAAACCTGAAAAGACTCAAAAGCGAGCTTAACAAATATGGACTCGCTTAATAGGGAAATTGCCTGAATCCGACTGCCTTTTACACACTGAAGATAGGACCCAAGGACCCGGGAGAATTGTGGCCGGAGTTGATGAAGCCGGAAGAGGATGTCTGGCCGGGCCGGTCGTGGCAGGCGCCGTCATACTTGATGAAAACCGACCTATTCACGGACTCAGGGATTCGAAAACGCTTTCTGAGAGAAAACGCAATGAGCTTTTCGAGCAGATCCGGGAAAAGGCCCTTGCGTACTCGGTCGGGATAACCGGGCCCGCTGAGATTGACCGCATAAACATCCTGCAGGCGGCACTTCTGGCAATGGAAAAAGCCGTTTTGTCCCTGGGGAGAAAACCGGACTGCGTCCTCATAGACGGCAACTCGAAGACTTCTCTTCCTATCCAGCAAAAGGCGATAATAAAGGGTGACTCAAAGTGCGCGTCAATAGCAGCCGCTTCAATTGTCGCAAAAGTGACAAGAGACCGCATCATGACCGAGATTGAAAGGGAATATCCCGGATACGGCTTTTCCCGCCACAAGGGTTATCCCACAAAAGAGCACCTCGGTGTCTTGCAAAATCTGGGACCCTGTCCGATACATAGAAAATCCTTTAAAGGTGTCCTATAACTGATTGACATAATTATATCTTGACTTTTTCCCAGCATTGAAATCATAATATAGAATATGACTGGGATGCTTTCAGATCTGTCTCTGCCGGACAAGCTTTATTTCAAAATAGGGGAAGCAAGCAAGATCATAGGAGTAAAACCCTATGTTCTCAGATACTGGGAAACCGAATTCAAAGAGGTAAGGCCTATCAGGAGGAAGTCCCAGAGACTTTATGACAAGGACACGATTTATCTCTTCCACAAGATAAAGCACCTGCTTCACGATCAGAAGTTCACCATAGCGGGGGTTCAGAAAAGACTCAAGGATGAGAAAAGCGGGAGCGGAAACATATCTCCCCTCTATTCGGACAAAGTGCTGTTGCGTGAAATTCTAAATGAGTTAAAATCCCTGAGACAGGATCTATAAACGGGCTATTGCATGTTCCATTCGCCTCTGATCCGGCTTCTATTCAATACGGGGTGTGGCGCAGTTGGTAGCGCACCGGTCTGGGGGACCGGGGGTCACCGGTTCAAGTCCGGTCACCCCGACCATTCCACAAATCCGCAACTCACTTTCTATGTCAGGTTCCGTTGTCCCTACGGCTTTCTCCGTATGCAGGGATTGCTGTTGCGAGAAATCCCTGATGGGTTAAAATCTAGCCGGAACTTTTTATTCGGGGTGTAGCGCAGCTTGGTAGCGCACCGGCTTCGGGAGCCGGGGGTCACCGGTTCAAATCCGGTCACCCCGACCATTCCCAAGCATGCAAACTAAAAAAATACTGCTCTCAAACGATGACGGGGTAAACTCAGAAGGTCTGAAAGCCCTAAGAGAATCCCTCGCCCATCTGGGAGAGGTCTACACCGTGGCCCCCGACCGCGACCAGAGCGCCTCTAGCCACTCACTTAATCTCATGAGACCTCTTAGGATAGAGGAGATCTCAGAGAGAGTGTTCTCCGTGGACGGAACTCCCACAGACTGCATAAATCTCGCCGTGAACGGAATTCTGGGCAAGAGGAAACCCGATCTCGTAGTTTCGGGAATAAATATGGCCGCCAACATGGGAGACGATATAACGTATTCGGGAACCGTGAGCGCCGCGATAGAGGCAACCCTTATGAAAATCCCCGCCATAGCGGTATCGCTCGCGGCCAAGAAAAATTTCCTGTTCCAGACAGCCGCCCACTATTCAAAAATGGCTGCGGAATTCGTTCTTAAAACCGGTCTTCCCGAAAACACCCTGCTCAACGTGAACGTGCCCAACCTCCCTCTTGAGGAAATAAAGGGGATACGGGTTACTCGCCAGGGCAAAAGGGTTTACGAGGCCCCGATAGTGGAGAATACGGACCCGAGGGGCAAAAAGTATTACTGGATAGGCGGAAACGAGCTTGATTCCCTGAAAATTGAAAACTCAGATATAGCGTCCGTTCTTGAAGGCTATGTCTCCATAACCCCGATAAAACTTGATATGACGGATTATGAATATCTCGAAGAACTCAGGGAAAAACTAAATAGCCATGCTTAGAAACCTCTACGGATGGGTTCTCGGCTGGGCGAACAGAAAGCATGGACCCTTTGCGCTTTCCCTTGTTTCCTTTACGGAAGCGTCTTTTTTTCCCATCCCCCCTGATCCGCTTCTCATGGCACTCTGTCTCGGAAACCCCAGGAAGTCATACCGTTTCGCTTTTTACTGCTCCGTTTTCTCCATACTGGGAGCGGCGGCCGGGTATCTAATAGGATACTGGGTGTGGGAAATTGTCGGCGGGTTCTTTCTCTCTCACGTAATAACCGCAGAGGCTTTCGCCACGGTAAGCGGTAAATACTCAGAGAGCGCCTTCGGCGCCGTTCTGGCCGGAGCATTCACCCCCATACCCTTTAAGGCATTCACCGTAACGGCTGGGGTCTTCAAGGTTGATTTCCTGACCTTTATCGCCGCATGCGCGGTGGGAAGAACAGCCAGGTTCGCGATAGTTGCATGCCTTCTCTCGGTTTTCGGAGCGAGAGTAAAATTGCTTATCGATAAATATTTCAACATATTTACGGTTATATTCTTCACACTGCTTTTGGTTGGGGTACTGCTTCTGAAGAAACTAGGCTGAGGTGCCTGGCAAAAACTTCGCGGACATGCAGCGATTTGCTGGCACGCAGCTTGCCGCATAAGAGCATATATGCTTCATAGAAACCCGGTTTCAAACCGTATCACAAGTACAGATCATGAACGCTAGAAAAGTCGTTTTAATACCAGGAGACGGCATCGGTCCAGAGATTGCCGAAGCGACAAAGAATGTCATCACGGCTTCCGGAGCCAAGATCGAATGGGTCATAAGAGGAGCCGGCGTATCGGCCATCGAGAAATACCGGGAAGTCCTGCCGGAAGTCACTCTGGACGCCATCAGGGAACATAAAGTCGCGCTTAAGGGCCCATGCACAACCCCCATAGGAGAGGGATTTTCATCGGTAAACGTAGAACTGAGAAAAAAACTTGATCTGTACGCGGCCGTAAGACCGGTACGGAGTGTTGAAGGCGTGAGAACAAGGTTCTCCGACGTTAACATAGTCATCGTGCGGGAGAACACCGAAGGTCTTTACAGCGGTGTTGAGAACACGGTTTCCCCCGGGGTGGTGATGAGCATGAAAGTCGCAACCGAGAGAGCGTGCGAGCGAATCGCGAGATGGGGATTTGAGTACGCAAGAAAAAGAAACAGAAAGAAGATAACTGTGTTTCACAAAGCAAATATAATGAAGATCACAGACGGTCTTTTCATCAGAAAGTCAAGAGAGGTAAGCGAACAGTACCCCGATATTGAGTATGAAGAATACATCATAGACGCGGGATGCATGAGACTGGTTCAAGACCCGGGCAGGTTTGACACTCTGCTGCTTGAGAATCTTTACGGCGACGTGATGAGCGACCTCTGCGCCGGCCTTGTCGGAGGACTCGGCGTTGTTCCCGGCGCTAACATAGGTGATGAATACTCGGTCTTTGAAGCGGTGCACGGGTCGGCACCGGACATAGCGGGACTTGAAATAGCAAACCCGCTCGCTTTAATAATGTCAGCGGTAATGATGCTCAGGTATCTAGCCGATTCAGAGGGAAGAGAGGACATGAGGGAAGCTGCCGACAAGATAAAAACGGCTTATAACATGGCCATTTCAAACGGCGACAAGACCCGGGATCTTGGAGGTAACCTCAAAACAGCTGATTTTGCCAGGGTTCTTATACAGAATATACTGAAAATATAAAAAGCCTGCCTGCCGCACGGCAAAACACTGGTAAACCCCGATGAACAGGAACAGAAAGGTCCCTTTCCCGGTTTTTCTTCTGATCTCAGCACTGCTGAATCTCATACTGATTCAGTTTCTTTTCTCAGAGATACTGCCGGATCCCGAAAGTCTTAAAGCCCCGCTAGAAAAAACATACATAGAGCTCATCGAGATACCAGTTAAAGAGACGGAACCTCCAGACAAGCCCTCAAGACTAGCCGACAAGTCCCACAGGGCGGAAAAAGAGACCACGAGGGACGACACGACAAAACTCTCAAGGTCCATTCCAAAGACGACAAGGAAAAACACACCCAAAAGAAAACCCGCAGGAGCGGTTCAACCCGGAGAACAGGAAAAGAACACGGAGAAGTTCTCTCCCGAAAAAGACCGGGTAGCCATGATACCCGAGGGAGAAAGAAACAAACCCGAAAAAAGAAAGGCCAGTCCCGATCAACTACCCAAAAGCGACCCGAGTGCTTCGGTTTCACAGATGGTCAACCCCAAGATAGCGGACGTTCCCTTTGACTACAATACAGAAGAGCAGCTTCTTGGAACCAAAGACGTCGAAAAGGAAATTACGGTTGATCTCAACACAACTGAATACAAGTACATCTCCTACTTCACGAAACTGAAAGAGAGAATTTACCAGGTCTGGAAGTACCCCAAGGAATCGCAGGCAAGAAGGGAACATGGAAACGTGCGGATCGTTTTCACGCTGAGAAAAGACGGATACCTTGAAAACGTGAGAATAATTCAGCCTTCCGGCTTCGAGAACCTGGACAGAGAAGTGCTTCGGACAATAAGGATTGCTTCCCCCTACAACCCCTTTCCCAAGAGCTGGGAGGAAGAAAAGCTAAAAATACCAGCCACTTTCGATTATAAACTTCCAAAATGGGTTAGGTATTACAACTGAATCCGCATTCTCAGAAAATTCGGACTTTGGGGCCGGAGGCACAAGATTCTCTTACCTCGCCGATAAGGTAAGCCGTTTCCGACACATCCAGCACGAAGGACAAAGCTTCTTCTGCCTGCTCCCTCGGCAGCACCGCTATCATTCCCACCCCGCAGTTAAACGTCGAGTACATCTCGTCGCGGGTTATATTCCCGGTTTTCATTATCAGGTCAAAAACGGGAGGGACGGTCCAGCTCGCGCTTTCAATTGCCGCGAAAAGCCCATCAGGAATGACCCTCGAGAGATTTCCCGGAATTCCGCCGCCCGTCACGTGGGCAAAAGCCTTTACGTCGAACTTCTCGCAGAGCCCGAGGACAGTCTTTGAGTAGATGACCGTTGGTTTGAGAAGCTCTTCTCCAAGGGGTTTTGAGAGTCCTGGGGGCTCTGAATCCGCCGAGTAGCCCCCGATATCGAAAAGGACTTTTCTCGCGAGCGAATAACCGTTTGAATGAAGACCGCTTGAAGCAAGCCCGATGACCGCGTCGCCGGGACTGACGCGGGCACCGTCAATATACCGGTCTTTTTCCACAACTCCGACGCAGAAACCCGCAAGATCAAACTCCCCCTCTGCGTAGAATCCAGGCATCTCCGCAGTCTCGCCCCCGATTAGCACGCAACCCGCTTGAATGCATCCCTCGCATATACCTTTCACCACCTCGGTCGCCTGCTCAGGATCAAGCTTCGAGGTAGCCAGATAGTCAAGAAAAAACAGGGGGCTCGCTCCGCACGTAATCACGTCGTTAACGCTCATGGCAACCAGATCTATGCCTATCGTATCAAATCTGCGCACCGAAAAGGCAGTCTTGAGTTTTGTGCCGACACCGTCTGTGGCAGATACGAGCAGGGGCTTGTGAAAAGCGCCCGTATCAAGCGGAAAAGCGCCCGCAAAACCCCCGAGCGGGCTTACTCCGCTTTTGCCATAGGTCGACTCGACAAGAGGTTTTATAAGCCGTACGAACCTCTCGCCCTCCTCAACATCAACACCTGCACTTTTGTAAGTAACTTCTTCTGACACGAAAAAAAAGGTAGTCCGCTAATTAACAGTCTTTATGGACAAAATAGACACCGTCTCGACGGGAACATCTCCCGGTCTGGTCTGAACGGCGGCGATTTTGTCAACAATTTCGATTCCCTCAACCACTTTTCCGAACACCGCGTAACCGAAATCGCGGGCACCATGGTCAAGAAAAGCGTTATCCCTATGATTTATAAAAAACTGCGACGTAGCGGAATTAACCTCGGCAGTCCTAGCCATTGCTATGGTGCCGCGTTCATTTTTAAGGCCGTTATCGGCCTCGTTCTTTATGGAGTCCTTGGTCGGCTTCTGCTTCATGTCCGCAGTGATGCCGCCACCCTGTATCATGAAATTATTTATCACCCTGTGAAATATGGTGCTGTCGTAAAATCCTTCTTCCACGTAGGAAAGAAAGTTCGCTACTGTAATCGGCGCCTTGTCTTCATAAAGCTCAAGTTTTATGTCGCCAAGTGAAGTTGAAATAAGAACCATTGGTTTTTTCCTCTCTTTTTTGCCACTGGATTCAGCGGACGTATTTTTGTTGTTCTCGGACTGAGAATTTCCCTCCCCGGGAAAAGCTATAAAAGCAAAAACAAGACATAAAGCTAAAACAATCGCGTTTTTCATTGGAAACCTCAGGTACGTAGATTTAAGAAGCGGAAACTTCCCATTAGAAAAAATCGGCAGGAAACTCCGGCGGTTTTCTTTTTTCCGTCGCCCCTAATAATAGCACAAAGAAGCAAAACAGTGAATGTTTGTTTTTCGCCCGAAGCAGGCAACAGATATTCCGGTGTTTACAGCACTCCCGGCTGAAGGAATAATTTACCTGCGCGTTGCGTTAACCCGCGTGAACACTAAAAACGGAGAGAGACAATGGGCAAACCTGAATTCGGAGTAATGCTGAGACAGCAGAAAATAGATTTTGAGGAGATAAAAACCACTGCGCAGCTGTGTGATTCTCTCGGATATGACTCCGTGTGGTTCTACGACCATGTGCTGGGGCAGGGGATAATAGGAATCGACATCTATGAACCCTGGACACTCATGTCCGCTCTCTCTACCGTAACGCGCAACGTCAAGCTCGGAACTATGGTACTCTGCAATCTGTTCAGACACCCTCCCCTGCTAGCCAAGATGGCTTCAACGCTTGACGTAATAAGTAGCGGACGGGTTGAGTTCGCGATAGGAGCCGGGTGGTTTGAAGAGGAATTCCACGCCTACGGATATCCTTTCCCGGCAATGAAGGAAAGAATGGAAATGCTGGGAGAAGCGGCCCGGATACTCAAGCTGATGTGGACGGAGGAGACCGCCTCTTTCGCTGGAAAACATTACAATGTGAATAATGCACCGTGCAATCCCAAGCCCGTTCAGCGCCCTCACATCCCCGTATGCATAGGGGGATCCGGAGAAAAGCTTCTCTTAAGAATAGTGGCTGAACTTGCAGATGAGTGGAACTGTCCCGCATCGAGCGCTATTGATTTTGACCGCAAGCACTCAATACTCCGTAAGCACTGCGAGGAGGTCGGGAGAAACATGGAAGATATAACAATATCCCAGCAGACCGTCTGCGTTCTGGTTGAGAACAGAAAAGATCTCCCCGAAAAGCTCGAAAAGGCGCAGAGACGTTACGGATTTTTCGGAAACATAGAAAAGCTAGGAATCGTGGGAACTCCCGAGGACTGCGTAGAGAAGATTAATTCGGATATGGAGAAGGGAATTTCCAAATACACAATTTTCTTCTCAGACGTAATGAACCCCAAGACCATAGAACTTTTCGCGAAGGAAGTAATACCCGAATTCAGATAAGAATTAAGGTGCTTGAGTTGTAAGAACATGAGCATAGGACTTCTGAAGGCATTCGTATCTCACTTCGCTTCCTATGGTCGAAACCCCAAGATTATCTTGGAGTTCAGCCTCGCTCTCTTCTTATAAGCGAGACGATTTCTTTTGTTGATATGTTTGCTTTCACGGAAGGAACATCCAGAGGAGAAATGGGAGCACATTCCGGCATTAGCGCATATGTCCTGCCGTCCCTTCTGCGTATCAACACCTTTCCAGTTTGCTCAGCTTTATCGAGTACACTTGAAAGCTTCTGCCTGGCTTGCGAATATGTATAGACTTCCATCGTTATGACTCCATTTACAAGAGATTGATTCCGAGCTTCTCCGCCGTACTTCTCATTTTTAGGTCCAGCGTCAGCAAGGAAGAGTGATATTAATTACGGTATTTGGCTGACAGGCTGGGACAATGAACTGCCAAGTTTCTCCCTATTAATTCCACAACATACTCTTGCCGGTTTTCAGAAATTCTCATGCGCGCCCGCCGAAGTGCATTATATACAGCTTTTTTCTGCAGCCGCTTACCCAAGTTTCTCCTTACTGCTTCACAATCCAGCAGATCAAATGTCATGATCCGGGAAACCCATGGAAATCTTTCCATGCAGATTCTTGCGGCCTTTCTGTCATCAATAACAACCACTCCTTCCGACTCTACAGCATGTCCAATTGTTGACGCTTCCCCATCGCCCAAGGTACGGCTTGCGGAACCTTTGATCAACGACATGTATATCTTTTTCCCTTGTTCGCCTAGACTTGCTGATTTCACAGCTCCCGCCTCAATCAAATTCTTAAGCTTCTCATAATCATCATATCCTCTGCTGCTCCCATCCCTTAACTCACGAACCACGTCTTCCGTTACAACAAGACTGTTTGGGACAGCCCTGATTATTCGGTCCGAAAACCCGGTTGCATTCAGATTGATTACAAAGCTTGTGTCGGCAATTAAAGGGATACTCGGATCAGCCTGAAAGCCTGAATGAGTCATCAGCCTCCTCTCGCTCCGTTTCCACGTTGTCAAAAACTTCTCTTATCTCTTGACGGCTGAGCATCAAAAGCTGGGCCAGCTGCCCTTCGCTGTAGAGATCACGTTTCCAAGCTTCCCTTGCCAGAAAAGCAAGACGGGGTGGTACAACTCCGCCTGAAAGTGATATATTTAAGTTTCTGGGAAGGCAGCCCAGTACCTGCCGTGCCTGCTCATCGGTAATGCCTCCGTTGGAGAGAAAGCGGTTCCACGCACCTCTTCTCACCAGTGACAGTTCTTCAAGCCGTCTGACCATCGCTTCGTGGGATACGCCACTTTCATGGGCCAGAACAATAGCATGACAGCGAGTGAAATGAGACTGCCCTGCCGTTATGCTGATAAACCTTTTCTTAATTTCTTCTGCCGGGGTAAGGAAACAGCGGGCAAAATGGTCTGCGTATCTCTCTTCGCGGGAATTCGGGGTATTGTTTCTGGTAAGGATTCCCACACTTCTGCGCGCCAGGAAGAAATGACCCAGAATATGGGCAGCAGACTGCCGTATGCGATAAGCAGAATGTCCGGCGTTTAACAGCACGAACGCGCCAATATTTTCTTCAAAGACAAACAGTCCTGATATTTCAGGGGCTATCTTCCTTAGATAGACTCGGATGCCGAGCTGCTGGTCAAGTAGGGATATAATGTCGGCAATCGGTCCCGGACCAAGTCCGAGCGAATTGCGCAGATTCTGCGCATCCCGTTCCGCCCGTTTTCTCATGTCGCCGGACAAAACCCGGGCACTCGCAAAGACTGGTCTTGCCCGTTTTATTCCAAGGACATTTTCCAGCTCGATCTCGGCGCCGACAAGTCCGTTTAGAATCCTGACAGCTTCTTTGCCGGCAGTATCACTGCCCCGTTTAAGCCTTCGGAAACGCGGAACAATATCCGGACATACCGATTCGCGGCGCAAGATGGAGTTTACCGAAATCCTGTAGAGAGCGGCAAGCTGCTGCAGTTCATCTACGCGCACCCGGCGACGCCCCTGCTCTATGGAGACAAGGGTAGTCCGCGCGACTTTAATCTCTCTTGCGGCAACCGCCTGAGTAAATGCTGCAGATTCCCTTGCGAGGCAAAGCCTTCTTCCGATTTCGGCATTGCTAAGTTCTTTGACTTCAGTTGTCAACTTCACCCCGGAGGTTCTCCGATGCATGGCTTCTGGCAGTTCGTGAATTCTTTCCATTTTTCTGCGTATTCGCCCAGAAGACGGTTTTTTTGCCTTCCGAACTTATGTCAGAAACCTGCACAAAAAAAGCAAGAATGTCAAACTGTGACTCACGAGCGCCACAGAACAGATTTTTCGTCAACAAGGCCAAAACGTGTTAGACTTGAATGGCAGGCCTAAGAATACAGCAAGAAATCAGAATGAGGGTTTTATGAAGACAGCAGTACTGCTAGCAACATGCATGGCGTTATTTTTCGTCAGCGCCACGGCAACGGCTTTCTCAACATGCCCGATGAACATGGACAGAATGCCCGCCGAGATGCAGATGGACAGCGAGATGCCCTGCCACAATACGGAAGATTCTCAAGACCAGGATTCGCAACCATGCGAAGGCTGTGATTGCCAGCACTGCGTACAGATAAACGCCTTATCCATAAAAGAACTGAAAATTTATTACGAGAAAGGCCCATTCGTAATTGCCGCGGGCAAACCTCTTTTCTCCCACCAGATCGAAACCATCTTCCAGCCTCCAAGACACTTCTCCTGAGCAATCTGCGCACCCGTGCGCTCAAGGCGGCTTCGCTTCGGCGTCGCCGGGCCATAATCAATTCTCAGGAGGAAATATGAAATCAGCAGTTTTCACTTTATGTTGCGTGATCATGGTGGGATATGCCCACCAGTCCCTCTCCCGTCCGGTCTCATATCCGGGTGGCTGGACTATCATGCAGAAAAACGACAAGAACGCGCATTCTCTTCACGTTCATTACTCACCGACTGCCCGGTATTCAATAGGATACAGGAGCGAATACTGGCGTGAGGAAGACTGGCAGTTCCATGGCATGCAGCTTAACTATCTGGTGAAGCGCCACAACGCGCCCGCCTCCCAGGCGAACCTTTATCTTAAAAGCGGCCTGGGCATGGCTTACGATGATCTCGGGCTGCCCGATGACAAGCCCAAGCCCGTCGCTTTTGCCGAGAGCGCTTTTGACTGGGAAACTCGACGCTATTTTACGAGTTATGAGAACCGCGTCTACTACTCAGAAGACATAACAAAGTTCTTCAGGCAGAAAGCGCGAGTGGGAATCGCCCCTTATATCGGCAACTACGGCGATCTCCACACATGGCTCATGCTGCAGGTTGATCACATCACAGGGGATAGGGATAACATCTCGTTTACGCCTCTTTTACGGTTTTTTAAGAACGAGTATCTCGCTGAGGTCGGAATCAGCGACAAGGGCGGGATTCTGTTTAATTTAGTAGTAAGATTTTAAGGAGAAACCTATGAAAAAAATATCAATTACCACAATTCTTTTTATGACACTTTTTTTCGCGTTCCATAGCCATGCCCAACATGGAGAACACGAACATAACCATAACCATGAAGGTCAGGTGGTGGAATCATCTGCTGCTTCAAACAACATGGAAAACTCCGCTTGTGAAGACACTATCAATATCAAGGTTAGCGGGCTTGTATGCGATTTCTGCGCTCGTTCCCTGGAAAAAGTCTTCCTGAAACGCGGCGATGTTGCGGGAATCAAGATTGATCTTGGCAAAGGCTCCGTAGTGGTCGCCATGAAACCCGGATTGACTATTGACGATGCAACGCTTACGAAGCTCATCACGGACTCAGGATACAACATGAACGCCATTCAGAGGGGGTGTGAACATGGATGACTCCGACTACGGAGTGAAGCAGGGGCTTCTTCCCACACTTAGTCTGTTTACGTCCGCCGGAACACTTGTGTGCTGCGCCCTCCCGGCGTTACTGGTAACGCTCGGGGCCGGTGCGGCTCTCGCGGGAATAGTGGGAAACGCTCCCTGGCTGATTGCGTTGTCAAAATACAAAATCTGGACGTTTGGAATCTCGGGCGCGATGGTCCTAGTCGCAGGAATCTCGCTCTGGCGGTCAAGAAACGCTTCGTGCCCGATTGACCCGGCGCAGGCCATTGCGTGTTCCAGATTACGAAAGACAAGCGTCTGGATATACTGGCTGTCCGTATTTCTGTGGTGCACGGGGTTTTTCTTCGCCTTCGTAGCCGTAAGAATTTTTTACTGATTTCTCTGGAGAGGCGGGAGCTGAAATCTCAGGGCGAGAGAGATTCCCGTTTAAAAAGACGGATCAGGCAAACCGGATTGCGGGGCTTCTGAGATATGGCAAGACAGCCTTAGGGAAATAAAAACGCCTTGTCAGGAATCTTCCTGTCTCTCAAGAGAATCAACAATCATCCCGGCGAATTCCCCCGCGAATTCTCTTATTCTGTTTGATATCTCGGTCTCGGAGGTAGCCTTTTCGTAAGTATCGGCCATTCTCATCATCGTATAGTAGAAATGGTAGTTCATCTCTCCAACTTCCATTTTCTTGGTCCAGAGATCTATTACCAGAGATTCTTTTTTCTCAGCATCCCACATTGAGAGAAAAGCCGCCTCGCAGCGCTTTTCTCCCGGTTCCTCGGACTGGGAAGCCTCCCAGAAAAGCTCTTCGGGAACATTGTCGTCCCCAAGAATTACCTTAAGCTTGATTTCGGCATCTTTGGACATGAGAAACTCCTTGAAAATGTTTTTTTGAAAGCGGAAAAAGTCTGCGCAGAAATTATATCCGGTTCCGACCGAAGCACCTCAATAGATGCTCTGTCGTACTCGTCTCATCCACAGATGACAGGGAGATTGAAATTACCAGGGAAGCTTGCCCATCAGGGGCGCTATCTTGGTGCCGAAAAGCGCGACGGTCGCCACTATGCCTATAAAAGCCGCGATGCCGATAGCAACTTTCACGGTGAAAAGAAGAACTATTTTGTCAAGCTGTTCAGGTGTAAGCTTCATCTTAATGCCCTCCTCCCTTCGATTTTCCGTCAAAGTACGGGTCGCCGAAAGGTATTACCGGGAACCTGTTTACAAACATAAGAAATGTCGCCACGAATCCGGCAAGAAAACCCAAGGTGATCAGGAAATGGTTGATACTGAAAACCAGCTCGTTTGTAAGCGAGGGGATAATCAGCAGGAACTTGTCCATCCAGAGTCCCGAGAAGGAAACCGTAGCGATAAAAACAGCTATCGGGGTAACTATCTTGTGCGAGCGGGGCAGCAGGGAGACAAAAGGAAATATGAAGCAGCATGTGAGAATAGCCCAGGCAAAAGAGCGGAAAGGTTCATCCACCACCCTTTTTATCACAAACCCAGTCTCTTCAGGCATGTTCGCGTACCAGATCGTAAGAAGCTGAGAGAACATAAGATAAACCCAGAAAAGAGAAAAACCCTGAAGTATCTTTCCCATATCCCAGTAATGATGAAGTGAAAGGTATTCGTCAAGTCCCAGATAACGCTTTAGGGGAACCGAAAGTATTATGGTCGCCCCTATGGCAGCTATCAGGCTTCCCATGAAGTAGTAGGGACCGAAGAGCGTGCTGAACCAGTGAGGATCAAGCGACATCATAAAATCCCAGGCAAAAAGGGAGAAAACAATAGCGTAAACCCCGATTACCACAGGGGCAAGCTTCTTTAACTTTACAATGTTTTCCCTGCCATCAAGGTCCTGGCGTATGGATGTTTTCAGGTAGAAATAGTTGAGCACTAAAAGTCCCGCGAAACCTATAACGTTTCTCGCCATCACAAAATTCATGTTAAGCCATATGTCCTTGGGACTGTGGTAGTGATGATGCGCATAGGGAAGAACAAACTCCTGTCCGATGAAAAGAACAAGCAGAAGCACGAAGGAAACTATGGTAAAGCTCGCAAACCCCTCGCTTATGCGAAGAAGCCCCCGGCCCCACCTGGCGTTGGTTATCCTCAGTATGCACGAGAATACGAGGCCGCCCTGAGCCACTCCCGTCCAGAAAAGAAAATTCACCAAGAAAATCTGCCAGACCTCTTCTGCCCTCTCGCCCCTGGCGTTAATCACGAAAGCTCCGGCACCCACAACCGCAAGAGCGACGAAAACCATCAATACCCATTTAGGTATCTGGTTTCTCTTCGCTAGTATCTCCTGGTTTACGGACTGATCCATTTTTCTATTGATTCTCCTTGACAGAGCCCGGGTTCTGAAGCTTTCTTACGTAATTGACCACGTGCCATGCGTCCCGCTCCGATATGTTCTCACTGTAAGAAGGCATCATCACCTTGCCCCCGTAGCGTATGTAGGCGTAGATGTAACCGTCTGTTCTCTGCGCTACGGCCGGCGTGGTAAGGTTGACCGGGTAAAAACCGAGCCCTTTCTTTATTATGATTCCGTCTCCCAATCCCCCGGGACCGTGGCACACGGCGCACTGCTCCTTGTAAACCTTCTCTCCCCTGGCAACCGACTCGCCGCTTCGGGGAATCGGGCCCCTTTTTATAAGTTCGACCTTGCTTCTGTCCCCAAGTTTTGTTTGCTCGCCGTCGGTTGAAATCGAGTTGCGAGGAAAAATCACGGGTTCCTCATAAGGCTTGATTGATTCCTGAGACCACATGTCCCAAGACCAGGGAAGCGAATGGGCGGTGGAAAGCGAGAGCGCGACCGCAAAAACAACCGCCACGCACACCTTCAGCCTCAAAGAGAAATTGAGAACCCGGGATTCCCCCGGAACTTTTCGAAAAAACTTTTTATGCTTCATCAAACTTGATCTCTTCAGCTCCAGTAGAATTCAATATCGCTTCAACCGCGCCTATTTTTTCCTTCTCGCATATAACGGCGACGCCGAACTTGTCATCCGAGAAACGCTCGTCATAAAGCCTCACGGGGGTTCTCTGCCTTATAAGGGAATTTATTATCAGCCCCAGAAAAGTTGAAAGCGCACCGAAAAGCACCGTAAGCTCAAAAACGATGACCATGTAGGGAAGTATCGAAACTATGGGCTTGGCGCTCACCGCTATCGGCCAGGCGCTTGAAGTAAGAACCGTAAATCCGATCCCGCAGGTCGCTCCCAGCAGGCCTCCGAAGAGGGTAAAAAACCGCACAGGGCTCTCAGGCAGATCAACCGCCGCCTCAATTTCGTGGTCCGGAAACGGGGAGAAAACCCTCATGTTGCGGTAACCCCCCTCCTTGAGTTTCTCTATGGCTGAGAGAACCGAATCCTGATATGAGTAAATTCCGACTACGCCCTGACTCATTTCCTGCTAACCTCCCTTCTTCGGCACCGGAAGTATTTCTTTCATCTCCGCTATGGAAACTGCCGGAAGAGTTTTCACGAACAGTAAGAAGAACATGAAGAACCACGCGAAACTCCCGATCGTTATGCCGGCCTCGACAAGCGATATCTTGTATATGCCCCACGCACCGGGCTCAAAATCTCTTGAAAGCGATATCACGATAATGTTGAACCGCTCGAACCACATTCCTATGTTTATCAGTATGGATATGACGAAAAGCGCTTTTATGTTCTTTCTCACCTTCTCCCACCAAAGCACTATTGGAACAACGCAGTTGCATATCACCATCGTCCAGTAGAAAGGCGCATACTCTCCAGTCGCCCTGTAAACGAACTGTCCCCACTCATAAGGACTTCCGCTGTACCATGCCATGAAGAATTCCGCCGCGTACGCGTAGCCGACTATACAGGAAGTCAGAAGTATGAGCTTCGCCATGCCATCATAGTTATCAAGCGTTATGTAGTCCTCAAGATGGAAAATCTTCCTTATCGGTATGGTAAGCGTGATAACCATCGCGAGCCCCGAGAAAATAGCTCCCGCAACAAAGTACGGAGGGAATATAGTAGTGTGCCATCCGGGAACGTTACCCATGGCGAAGTCCCAGGACACGACGCTGTGAACCGAAAGGACAAGAGGCGTGGCGAGGGCGGCGAAATAAAGATAGGCCCTTGTGTAGTGAAGCCATTCCTTGTTTGACCCTTTCCATCCGAAGGAAAGAATCGAATATATGATCTTTCTCGGAGTTTCCTTCACCTTGTCCCTTATCGCAGCGATATCGGGAATCATTCCGACTATGAAGAACACCGAGCTTACCGTAAGATAGGTGCTTACCGCGAACACGTCCCAGACAAGCGGGGACTTGAAGTTTATCCAAAGCTCCCTTGAATTAGGATAGGGTATGAGCCACAGAAAGTTCCACGGTCTTCCCAAGTGAATTATGGGGAAAAGTCCCGCCGTTAGAACCGCGAAGACCGTCATGGCCTCGGCAATTCTGTATATAGACATCCTGAACCTCGCGCGGAACAGATAAAGTATGGCGGAGATCAGGGTTCCTGAGTGCGCTATTCCGACCCAGAAAACAAAATCGGTTATGTAGACTCCCCAGAAAACGGGGTGGCGGTAGCCGGCGACTCCAAGTCCCGTAGCTACCTGATAGAAAAAGCACGTGGCACCTAGCCCCACGAGCATGAGCGTGGGAATAAAAAGAGCCCACCACTTCTTGGACGGCTTATCAACCATCCTGACTACATCTTCAGTTATTCTGGCGTAAGTTAAAGGTGTCTGCTGGGTCTGACTCATTACACTCTTTCCTGTTTGACTTTCTTAAGATAGGTAATCGCGGGCTTGGTGTTTACCACTTCCAAGACCTTATAGCCCCTATCATCCTCAGAGAGCACCGACGCCCTGCTTTTCTCGTCAATGAGATTGCCGAACACTATCGCGTCGCTTGGGCAAGCCTGCTCACAGGCCGTTAGAACCTCTCTGTCGCGAAGAAGCCTTCCTTCATCCTTGGCGAGATCCTTGCCGTGGTTTATCCTCTGAACGCAGAAGGTGCATTTTTCCATTACACCCTTGGACCTTACGGTCACATCGGGATTAAGCTGCCAGTTAAGCGGCTCGGGGAACTTGTAGGTATACCAGTTGAATCTTCTTACCTTGTATGTGCAGTTGTTCGCACAGTACCTTGTGCCAACGCAGCGGTTGTATATCATGCCGTTTAGCCCCTCGTGATTGTGGTAAGTCGCAAAAACGGGACATACAGGCTCGCAGGGGGCGTTTCCGCACTGCTGGCAGAGCATGGGCAGAAATCTTACGTCAAGGCTTCCGTCGCTGTTTTTCTCAAAGAATCTCTCTATGCGGATCCAGTTCATCTCGCGGCGCTTGGCGATCTGCTTCTTTCCTACGAAGGGAATGTTGTTCTCCGCAGAACACGCGGTCACACAGGCTCCGCATCCCGTGCACTTGTTGAGGTCTATGGCCATTCCCCATCTGTATTTTGAGTATTCCTTCTCCGGATAGAAGTCAGGGTGCTTCGAGTGGTCAGCCCCATGGGCGCCGTTATGATGACCAATCTGGTCAAGGGCAACAGTCTTGGCGACGTGGCGGTCTCCCTGGCTCTTTGTGTACTGTGTCCTCACAAGCAGGTCTCTTTTTCTAAGCGATGAAACGTTCGCCTTGGTTGAAAGCAGCGAGGGTCCCCCTGAGAGTGCGTCTGTAGCCGCCGGCAGCAGGACAAAGGGGTTCACCCCTCTTCCCTTCGCGTACCTTCCGTAGGAAGTGTGTCCCTGTCCAAGTGGAATGGCAATCGTATCCGGCCTTATTCCCTCATAGACGAAAACCTGCACCTCGAAACTTCCCCCTGGGGTATCAACCTTCACGTAGGAACCGTCTTCAAGACCCATTTTCGCCGCAACCGCGGGATTTATCTCAAGCCACGAATCCCACACCGAAGTGGTAAGTGCCTCGGGAAGCTCCTGAAGCCAGGGTTTGTTCGCTCCCCTTCCGTCATGAAATCTGTAGGACGGGTAAGCGATCAGATGGAAATCTCCTTCTCCGCGGAACTGCGGGTCGCTGAAAGAAACGGAACTTACCCTGGATGAAAGAGCGACACTGACGGGCGCGGGGGTTTGGGTCACCGAGCCTTTTACAAGAAGTTCTTTCCAGAATTTCTCGAAGCTTGTTCCGGGAGAGAGAACCGCGGCCCTCTTCTTCCAGGCGCTTCTCAGATAGTCGTAGTATTTTTTCTCCGCAAACGTGTTTTTAAGCGCCTCTACATTCTTTGAAACGGAGATCAGCGTATCGCCCGCGGATTTGGTGTTGAATACCGGTCTCATGACGGGCTGAGTGATCCCGGTAACGCTCTTTTTCGGGCTGTAGTCTCCCCAGCTCTCAAAAGAGGTGTTTTCGGGAAGCACTAGATGCGCCTTCTCGGAAGTCTCATCAAGAAAAGCAGAGAAGCTTACGACAAACGGCACTTTTTCAAGCGCCTCGGCAATGTTCAGTTCCCCCGGAAGCGTGAAGAGGGGGTTTACGTTATGAACAATGAGAATTTCCACCTTGCCCGCTCTCATTTCCTCAACCAGTTCCTTCATGTCGCTGAAGGTGCTCGCATCCGAGATCGAGAGAGGATCCGAGAAATCAACCGTCTTGCCGATGTTTCCGGCAAGGTAGTTAAGCATGTTTACGGCAACCATGGTCTCAGTGGCATTCGATCCGGTGTTGGCCGCTCCGCCTCCTATCGCCAGGCTTTTTGAAGCCGTGAAGTCCCGGGCGATTTTCTTTATGGTGTCTGCAGATACGTCGGTGAGCGCCGCAACTTTTTCGGGCGTGTAGCCTGAAACCATTCTGGCTATCGGCCCCGCGGCGACCTTGTTAAGACCCTTTGAGATCATCACATTGGCAATCCCGAGAGCAAGGTACTGCTCCGTGCCAGGCTTCACCGCGACCCACGTATCGGCGTTTGAAGCCGTCATTCCGGAACGCGGTTCTATATGAACGACCTGGCCGGTTTTTCCGTGGTCTATGTCTCTTAGCTTTGAATATCCTATGGAGTTTGAAACCGTGGAAAGCCACGTTTCAAGATAATCGGCCCCGAATGAAAGAAGGTAGTCCGCTTTGTCTATCCTGTAGGAAGGGATTTCGTCTCTTCCGAAGACAATTGAATTCGCCTTTCTGATGGGTTCATGGGAAAAAGTCTCGTAAACATAATGCTTTCCTCCAAGAGGTCTCAGGAACTGCGCCACGAATTTCGAGTAAGTTCCCGAAACGTTGTTGCCGAGATAGACGATTTTCCCCGAGCCGAGAGAATTTAACTTTTCCGTGAGTATTTCCTCACCACGCTCCCAGCCTATGGGTTCGAGTCTCTGTGTCTCAGTGTTGTATCTGAGCGGGGAACGTACCCTGTCGGGGTTGTAAAGGCCCTGTAGGGAAGCCTGGCCCATGGCGCATGTCTTTCCCCTGTTTATAGGGCTTTCCGGGTTGCCTTCAACCTTGATGGCGCGTCCCTCGCGGTTTTTCACCACGAGACCGCAGCCCGACGAACACTCCCTGCATGTCGTCGCGTAGAACTTGGGTACTCCGGGAATAACGTTCTCGGGAGGAATAACGTAAGGAATTATCTGCTCCACGGGCTCAGAACAGCTTCCGGCAACGGCTGCCGTACCGCCGGCTACACCGAGCACTTTCAGAAAATCCCTTCTCTTCATGCCGTTTTTCGCTTTATTTTCTTTCCCAGACATATATCCCCTCCGGCCTAGTAATGGCAGGTCAGACAATCCTTGAGTTCGGTTTTATGTTCCTCGTTGTCGGCATTTTCTTCATGACACGATATGCAGAATCCCATCGTCAGATCTTTTGCCTTGTGCACCACATCCATTTTCTCAACTTCTCCATGGCAGGTACTGCACTCAAATCCGCGCTTTATATGCCTTTTATGGTTGAAATGCACAAACTCAGGCATTCCCGAGGAGTTCGTGCCGTACATTCCGGTAACCTTTACCCATGGTATCGGTTCCTGTCTGCGCCAGTAACCCTTCACCTTGTTTATTTCCTCTCTTATGTTGATCGTCTGGCCTCCCTGCGTTGTGTACTCAACGTCCCTTCCGGCAACATAGGAATGGCATCCCATGCACTTCTGCACCGAGGGAATACCGGGATGGGGAGAAACCTCCGTGTAGCTATGGCAGGTCTGGCATTGTATCTGGTTGTCCCCAGCGTGTATTTTGTGGCTGAAAAGAATCGGCTGCACCGGTCCCTTGTCGCTGCTCTCGGCAGTTTGCGCGTGCAGGTAAAAACCTGCAGTCGCAACCAAAACGGCTATAGCAATGCGCAGGAACCTGTGTCTCTCTCTCTTCATCCTAAACTTGCTGAAAAACGGGTTTATTAATCAGGAAGCAAATTAATGGGGTAGTATTATTAGCAAGTTCTTCAAGTCTGTCAAGAATTCAGAAACCGCTTTAGAAAAACCGCGAAACTCTGAAGAAAAAAGCCGGCGACGAGGGATTACGGTTCGGAAAAAATCACCGCTGTGCTTCCCGAGAAATCTCCTCTAAAAAGGCATCCGCTGAGAATTTCCCACCGAAAAGCGGGGAAAAACAGCTTTCCCCAATACCCTTGAGTCCAGAGAAAGAACCGCCTTCGACGTCAAGTGCCGGAAAATGGGGGATCACCCCGAGTATGTCCACCGAAAAGACATCTCTCAAGACAGCCGGGTTAGTCGCTGAAGCCACGTCCGCAGGTTTCGGAAACCCGTTTATCACTACCCCGAGCACCTGTGCGCCTCTTTGCCTCGCGTACTCAAGCGAAAGGGCGGTATGGTTAAGGGTGCCGAGCCCCGGACGCGCAACTATGACCATCGGGGCATCAAGATCAACTGCAAGGTCAGCCATCATGTAGCTGCGGGTAACGGGCACGCAAAGACCCCCTGCGCCTTCAATAAGAGTTACGTCGTTTCGGGAGATATAATCCCGCGTATGTTCTATTATGTCCCGAAGAGGGATATCAACCTCTTCAATCGCGGCGGCTCGATAGGGAGAAAGTGGAGCTTTCAGGCGACAGGGAGAAACCTCGGACAGCACACAGTCTTTTCCCAGGAATTTGTAGATGAATTCGGCGTCACTCAGAGCTTCAAGTTCCGTTCCGGTCTGAAACGGCTTTATTGCTCCGGTCACAAAACCTTTTTCAGAGAGAAGAGCTGCAAGCGCCGCGGTGACCGCGGTTTTTCCCACTCCCGTGTCGGTACCGGTTATGAAAACGGCTTTGGGAAGATCCTTCATCAAATTCGCGGCAGAAAAACTACAAACCCAGTTCTCTTACCTTCTCGGTTACCTCTTCAGCGTGAGAGGAGGTCTTAACCTTGTTCCAGATATGGGCTATCCTGCCGCCTTTTTCTATAAGGAAAGTGACCCTGCGGGCGCTGTCGAACTTGCTTTTTACCCCGTATAGGTTCACTATCTCCCTGCTTTTGTCGCTAAGCAGCGGGAAATTGAGTGAAAACTTGTCTCTGAAATTCTCGTGGGACTTGACCCCGTCTGTGCTTACCCCCACAACCTGCACTCCAAGGGACATAAGCTCAGCTTCCGCGTCGCGAAGCGAGCAGGCCTCCTTGGTACAGCCCGGAGTATTGTCCCTGGGATAGAAGTAAAGCGCCACGGTCCCCCTCGAATAAAAATCGCTTAACCTTACCTTCTCCACCCCGTAGGTTTCTGCTTCAAAATCAGGAGCCTGGCTCCCTACCTCAAGATTTTCTCCCATTTCTAACCTCACTTGGTCACGGCGGCAAAGCGCGGGAAATCAGAACATCCCCAGGCTTTCCTTTGCCGCTTCGCTCATCTTTCCCGGGTCCCAGGGAGGATCCCACACAATCTCGATGTTTACCTCGGAGACCCCTTCAAGCTCCTCGACAAGGTACTTGGCCTCGGCAACTATCTGCGTTGCGGCGGGACATCCGGGAGACGTCATAGTCATATCAATATTCACCCGGGAGCCTTCTATGGCAACACTATAGACAAGGCCCAGATTGACTATATCTATCGGTATCTCGGGATCGTATATATCGCCGAGAACCTCCATCACGTCACCTTCGGTAACTTCGGATTTCTGAGTGGTCTCGCTCATCGGAAAAAAAGCCTTTCCTTAAAAAATATCATTCTCCGCCCCGCAACTCAACACCGCAACTGGAACAAAAGATGTCTGAATCCCCGGATTCGCAATATTTGCCGCAATGCGGGCAGCAGGATATTACCTTCGGCCTCGTTATAAACCACAGCGGCAGAAACAGTATGAGGACGAAAAAAACGCCGAGGAACCACAAAAACGCCTTCCCTGTGGTCTTGCCTCTTTTTTTTGCATCCGTATAAACCCAGAAAGCCACTACAAATGCGATCGCCAGTCCAAGAAATTGCATTTTAATCTCCATACCCTATCGAAAGTTATATGCTTTGTTCATCTTTGCTTACCGTTCAAAGACCCAGTTCTTTTACCTTGCTGAGTATCTCTTCTGCATGGGACGAGGAGTGAACCTTGTTCCAAATATACGCTATCCTGCCGCCTTTCTCTATAAGAAAGGTGATCCTGCCAGCAACGAAGGGGAGGAACTTCCACCTTGCCCCGTACAGATCCACTATCTCCCTGCTTTTGTCGCTGAGAAGCGGAAAATTGAGTGAAAACTTGTCTCTGAACTTCTCATGGGACTTTACCCCGTCTGTGCTCACCCCCAGGACCTGCACTCCTAGAGACACAAGTTCTCGCTCCGCATCGCGAAGCGAACAAGCCTCCCTGATACAGCCCGTAGTATTGTCCTTGGGATAGAAGTAAAGCGCCACGGTCCCTTTAGAGTAAAAATCGCTCAGCCTTACCTTCTCCCCTCCGTAGGTTTCGGCTTCAAAATCAGGAGCCTGGCTCCCTACCTCAAGATTTCTCCCCATAACTGTTCCTTGTTTTTACGAAATCTCCGGTGATATATAATTGCCCCTCTACCCTATTGACTTTATCGCCTCAAGCGCCGCATCGTAATCCGGTTCATTCACTATGTCTCCAACATACTCAACGTGCTCAATAACGTTATCAGGACCCACAACGAAAATCGCGCGGGCAAGAAGCCTGTTCTCCTTTATAAGCACCCCGTAGGACTCGCCGAAAGAAGCGTACTGGTAATCTGACGCCGTCCCTACCTTCTCCACTCCGGCGGCCGCGCAGTAGCGACTCTGCGCGAACGGAAGATCCATGCTCACCGTTATTATCCGGACCGAGTCAGAAAGCCCCGCCGCTTCCTCGTTAAACCTCCTGATCTGAACATCGCAGACCGGCGTGTCCACAGAAACCACCACGTTGAAAACCTTCACGTCATTGCCAAGACTCTCAAGGCTTATCTCGCTTCCCAAGTTTTCCACGCACCTGAAATCGGGAGCCTGATCGCCTTTTTTCAGTTCAGGGCCGACAAGAGTAAGTGGAGTCCCTTTCAGCTTTACAGCATTTTCTCTTTCCATCTGGCTTTTTCCTCCTTAAGACATTTTTTCCTCAATATCAATATTTATCTTTCTGGCCGTCGCATTCGCATCATAAATGGAAATCCCGACGACAAAAAGCGTCGCAAGAGAATACCCCGCAACGAGAGCAAGTGTAGAGCCGGGAACATCTTCAAGCGTCTGGGCATCCGCGAACTCAAGGAAAACCTCAAGCGGTTCGCGCGACAGGAAGTTCACTACGATTATAAGGGCGAATATCGAGACGGCCTTGGCAAACTGCCCGTTGTAGAGCTGTCCCAGTCCCGGGAAAACAAGGGAAAGCAGAACTGCCAGCCAAGGTTTTTTTCTTCTGTCTCCACGCATGCTCCACAAACACTCCATCAGCAGAGAAAACCGCGAAGAGCCTCCCCGGGGCTTTCAGCTTTCATAAACGTTTCTCCTATTAGAAAAGTGTCTATACCGCAGGCTCTAAGTCCTTCCATGTCCCTGACCGACGATATACCGCTTTCACTTATTATGATCTTTCCTTCAGGCACCATGGCGGAGAGCTTCTTTGAGGTGTCAAGCGAAACGTCGAATGTCCGAAGATCCCTGTTATTTATGCCGATTATTTCGCTTCCGGACACAATAGCGGTCTCAAGTTCCTCCTCACAGTGCACCTCCACTATGCAGTTCATCCCAAGGGAGTGGGAGAGAGAAAGATATTCCTCTATTTCTCCGCGGCCGAGGACAGCCGCTATCAGAAGCACCAGATCCGCCCCGTGGCACCTCGCTTCATAGACCTGGTAGGGGTCTATGGTGAAATCCTTTCTCAGAATCGGAAGCGCCGAGTGAGTTCTTATATCCGAGAGAAAGGAAATATCTCCCTCGAAAAATTTGCGGTCCGTGAGGACCGATAGGGCAAAGGCACCAGCATCCTCATAGTCCCTTGCAATTGAGAGATGGTCAAAGTCATCCCTTATGATTCCCCTTGAAGGAGAAGCCTTTTTTATCTCCGATATTATCTTCACTCCCGGAGTCCTTGCGTGAAGAGCGGAAAAATCAATGGCCGGGGAACGCTCCGCGGCAAAAGACACAAGCTCTCCCAGAGGAAGCTTCTTTTTTGCCTCATCCAGTTCCTGCCTTTTATACGCAACTATATCCTCAAGAATCATTCGGCTGGTTCCGGTTGGTGATTTCAACGAGCATCTCAAGCTTCCTGTGCGCAGCCCCGCTTAAAAGAGAATCCTTGGCCAGAAGAAGCGCTTCAGCCAGAGTCGCCGCCTTACCCGAGACGTATATGGCCGCCATCGCGTTTAGCAGACTCGCATCTGTTTTCGCACCGTTCTCTCCTCCTCTCAGCACAGAGAGGGTTATCTCCGCGTTCTCAGCCGCGTTCGCTCCTCCCCTAAGCTCGTCGTGCGAGCTGGGTTTTACGGCAAAATCTTCAGGGCACAGATCGTACTCGCTGATTTCGCCGTCGCGAAGTTCGGCCACTTTCGTGCTTCCCGTAACGGTTATCTCATCCATACACCCATCGCCGTGAACCACCATAACGTTTTGCGAACCCAGATTCTTAAGCACTTCCGCAACGGGAACGAGAAGGTGCGAGGAGTAGACTCCCATAACCTGATTTCTTACTCCCGCGGGATTCACTACCGGACCTATCAGGTTAAAAACGGTCCTTATTCCGAGATCCTTTCTGCACTTGGCTACGTTTCTCATGGCGGGGTGATATACGGGGGCGAAAAGAAAAGCTATGCCCGCTTCCGAAAGGCACCTCTGGGCAAGAGCCGGGGGAATACCTATTTTCACTCCAAGCGCTTCCAGAACGTCCGCGCTGCCGACCGGGCTTGAAACCGACCTGTTGCCGTGTTTTGCAACTGTGACTCCGGCTCCGGAAACTATGAAGGCCGCGGTTGTGGATATGTTAAACGTTCCGCTTCCGTCCCCACCGGTCCCGCAGAGATCTACTGCGGTCCCCCGGTCACAGTCTATCTTCTCGGCCTTACCCAAAAGGGCCTTCGCCACACCGGTTATCTCGGAAACGGTTTCCCCTTTCATGCGAAGCGCCGTGAGAAAAGCCGCCATCTGGCTTTCGGGAAGTTCACCTTCCATCATGAGATCAAGTACCGCCGCAACCTCTTTTTCCAAGAGGTCTCCACCTTCCACAAGCTTCGAGATCACATCACTTATCATCGCCGGACTCACCTTTTTCCATGCTTTTCCCAATGTTGTCGAGAATACCGTTTATAAACGCGGCGGAGGTCTCCGACCCGAACTCCTTGGCCACTTCGACTGCCTCGTTTATAGTAACAGCCAGAGGTATATCGCTCAAGAAAACGATTTCGTAAACCGCAAGACGCAGAATGTTCCTGTCTATCATGGACATTCTGGACACCCTCCAGTTCTCAGAACAGATGTTTACCCTGCTATCTATGTCGTCGACATTCTCAATAACGCCCCGACAGAGCAGAAATGCGAAATTAAGCGTCTCTCGGTCGGCGGTTTTATGATGGAGTGAACTGAACGATTCAAAAGTGCGATGCAGGCCGGATGGATAACTATAGGTTTCTCCGGACACAGAATCAATCTGATAGAGGAACTGAAGGGCGCTCTTTCTTGATAACCTTCTTTTCCCCATCTGGAAAATTCAGGAAAGCGCTTTTACGAGATTAACCATCTCTAGTGCGCCAAGAGCTGCTTCGCTCCCTCTATTGCCCGCCTTGACTCCCGCTCTTTCAATCGCCTGCTCGGTGGTTTCCGTGGTTATTATGCCGCAACAGACGGGCACCCCGGTCTCAAGAGCCACAGCGGAGAGGTCCTTTGTCACCTGTGATGCAAGAAAATCAAAATGGGAGGTCTGTCCTCTTATTATGGCGCCGATTGCCACGACCGCATCGTATTTTCCCGAAAGCGCCGCCTTTTTCACCGCCAGGGGCACCTCGAAAGAACCGGGCACCTTTATAACGTCTATAGAACCGTCGCCGGCGCCGTGGCGCACCAGGGTGTCAATCGCTCCCTCCGTCATCGGGTTAGTGACAAAGCTGTTTACCCTGCTTGACACTATGGCAAAGCGGAATTCCCCGGCGCCGAGTTTTCCTTCTATCGTTTCAGGCATCTGTTTCTCTCTTATTTTGATATCGAAAGAATATTACCGAAATCAGCACTTTTTGCTATTGTGGTTTCCTTTTCCCGGTAATCCGAGATATCTATGGGAACGCTCCCGACCATCCTCAGCCCAAAACCCTCAAGACCTTTTACCTTTATAGGGTTGTTGGTGAGAAGCCTTATGTCGCGCACTCCAAGGTCCCTGAGTATCTGTGCTCCCACCCCGTAATGGCGGAGTTCCGCCTTAAGTTCCTGTCTCTCAGGAACAAGTTCCGGGGCTTCCTTTACTCTTCCGTTTGAGTATTGCGTTATTTTTTTTGCGAATCCGCCGTTTGTCGACTCCTGGTTTATGTATACTACGACGCCCGAGCCGTTTGCCTCTATCATCTCAAGGGAACGGGTAAGCTTCGCCCTGCTGTGGCAGTAAAGAGAGCCGAATACATCGCTCAGAGCGCAGTCAGAGTGCATCCTTACAAGCGTGTCCTGCCCCGGGCTGAGCTTGCCCTTGATAAAAGCCATATGCTGTAGACCGTCTATTTCGTTCTCAAAAGCGACAGTGCGGAAGACCCCGTACTCCGTAGGCACTTCAGCCTCGGCCACTCTGCGCACGAAACTCTCCTTCCCTATCCTGTACCTTATGAGATCCGCTATGGTGGCGATCTTTATTCCGTGGTGTTTTGAGAAGGCCAAGAGGTCCTCAAGGCGCGCCATGTCACCGTCTTCCTTCATTATCTCGCAGATAACCGACGCGGGATGAAAACCCGCGAGCCGCGATATGTCGACCGAACCTTCGGTGTGGCCTGCGCGGACAAGAACCCCGCCCTTTTTCGCTATCAGAGGAAAGATGTGTCCGGGACGGACAAAATCCTCAGGTCTGGAATTCTGTGATATCGCCTGTCTTATCGTTAAGGCCCTGTCATGGGTTGATATGCCGGTCGTAACTCCCTTTTTCGCATCTATGGGCACGGTGAAAGCCGTGTGCTCGGGGGCTTCGTTGTACTCGGGCTTTATGGGCTGAAGAGACAGACGGTTAGCATCTTCCTGGGTAAGGGAGAGACAGATAAGACCGCGGCCGTGGGTGGCCATGAAATTGATCATCTCCGCGGTAGCGTTTTCGGCGGGTATGACGAAATCTCCCTCGTTCTCCCTGTCTTCGTCGTCGACCAGTATTACAAGTCTGCCCTGTTTTACGTCATCAATAATTTCTTCGATGGAATTCATCTTCCTGTATCCTCTTGCGTCGCGAAAAACATCATAAACACAAACAGTTTTATTTAAGCAGGATATAGAATAGACAGCGTCTCTGTCAACAAAACGCGCGGGGACCTACGTACGGAAAAGACCAACTTTCTCCTTTATCTGCTCCATGTTCTCTTCGGCGGTCTGTTTAGCCCTGAGAGTTCCCTCGCGGAGTATGTCCCTTACCTCATCGGTTTTATTCTCGTACCGCGCCCTTTTCTCCCTAATGGGCTCAAGGAGAAGATTTATGGCGCGGGCAAGCTTCTTCTTTACCTCAACGTCCCCGACGCTGCCCGTTCTGTAGCGGTCCTTTAGGTCCTCGACCTCCTCTGTGTCGTCATTGAAAAGATCGTGGTAGATGAAAACGGGGTTGCCTTCCACGGTGCCCGGTATGTCGGCCCTTATTCTCTTTGGGTCCGTGTACATGCTCCTTACCTTGCGCTCAACTTCCTTTTCGCTGTCGCTTAGGTATATGCAGTTATTAAGACTCTTGCTCATCTTCCTGTTGCCGTCTGTGCCCACAAGGCGCGACGCTTCGCTTATGAGCGGCTCGGGCTCCCCGAAGTAATCGCCGTAGAGAAAGTTAAACCTCCTGGCAAGCTCCCTTGTGAGCTCCACGTGGCTCAGCTGATCCTCACCCACGGGAACCTTGGTAGCCCGGAACATCAGTATGTCGGCCGCCATTAGCACTGGGTATCCGAGAAGCCCCGCCGAGTAGTTGTCCCCCACCCCCATATCCTGAATTTTTTCCTTAAGTGTGGGGATTCTCTGGAGCCTCGGCACAGGGCAGAGCATCGAGAGTATGGTTGAAAGTTCCGTTATCTGGGGCACCTGGGACTGGACGTAGAAAACTGAGCTCTCCGGGTCCATTCCCACTGAAAGCCAGTCGCACACCATCTCGATTGTGTTTTCCTCAACCTCGACAGCCCTGTCGTAATGCGTGGTAAGCATGTGGAGATTCGCGACCAGGAAAAAGCAGTCGTATTCGCTCTGGAACCTGACGCGGTTTTGAAGCGAACCCACCAGATGACCCAGGTGAAGCTTCCCCGTCGGCCTGTCTCCCGTAACCAGAATTGCTCTTTCGCTCACTGTCAGCCTCCGAAAATTGATGCGTGGCGGTAAGATTACTCAAACAGCTCAACAGAAAACAGAGCACAGAAGAACTGTGGAGATTCCCTGCGACCAGGAAAAAGCAGTTAACGTATTCGCTGTTCTGGAACCTGACGCGGTTTTGAAGCGAACCCACCAGATGACCCAGGTGAAGCTTCCCCGTCGGCCTGTCTCCCGTAACCAGAATTGCTCTTTCGCTCACTGTCAGCCTCCGAAAATTGATGCGTGGCGGTAAGATTACTCAAACAGTCAGGATACTCAACAGAAAACAGAGCACAGAAGAACTCTCAGTACAGACAAAATCCCTGAAAAAAACGCATGGACATGGGTAACAGGGTGTGCTCTTAAGTTAACAGAAATCTCCCGGAGGCGTGTTCTTCGGTTAAGACCATACCGGGGCGGAATTCTTTTGGTATTGTCCGCAGGGGAAATTGCAATTTCAGGAAAAAATATGGTACATTCGATGCGGAGGCGGGGATTCAGAATGTCAACCAGAAATTTACTGAAAGCATCTCTTTTGGCTGTTGTTGTTATGTTCAGTGCGGCAGGCTGCGGGGACAATGACAACGGAGATGATTATGACTACGAAATTGAAGGGGTAATCACTGACATCATTAGCCCGGAATCCTTTCTGATCAACAACATTGTCGTAACCCATAGTCCATCAACGCGTTTTGAGTACGGAACCGCTGCCGACCTTGCCGCAGGAAGGCGCATCGAAGTTGAAGGAACAAGAACTTCTTCGGAAACCATAATAGCCTACAAGATAGAATTTGAGGACTATGACGATTACGAAAATTACGATAGGGACGTTGAGATTGAAGGAGTGATAACCAGCATCATAGACTCAGACTCCTTCATGATAAACAGCTTCCTCGTAACACACAACTCCTCAACGCGTTTTGAGTACGGAACCGCTGCCGACCTCGCCACAGGAAGGCGCATTGAAGTCGAAGGAACAAGAACTTCTTCGGAAACTATAATAGCCTACAAGATAGAATTTGAGGACTATGACGACTGACTGACCCAATTGGTTGACGGCCGGACAGTTCTCCGCAAATCCAGTCTATTCCCATCAAAGCCGCATTCAGCATCAAAAAAAGCTGCCCTGCAAATGGAAAAGCAGACTCAAGGCCATCACCTGTATTGACACGGAGCTTTGGCGCATGGTAGGTTAAATGAAAATATTTCTCATTTAACTTACCAAATGCACAGAACACTTTTCTTACTGCTTGCAACAGCCTTTCTTGGAATGCAGATGCTTTCCGTCGCCCACGCGGTCGAGTATGGCTCCGGGGGGCATGAACACGAAGGAACGGACTGTGAAATCTGCCTCAGCACGAAGTATCAGGACTGCATAAGTCCCGGTGCCACGAGTGAAGCCTGTCTTTTTCACCACGTGGAGTATGTCCCGCAGTCACTCATTGACGTTATCATCGTTCGGGACACTAAAGACGCGGGGATTATCCGCGGACCTCCCATTTCCTCCTGAAGAAGCAAAAAGATTTTTTTAGGGTTTCCCGCGCATGCAAGCGGGGAACAGTGATTTTCTTTTCAAACTTCAAGGAGGAAGAAATGAATGTACTACGTTTCGCGGTCATAACCGCATTTTTTGCCGTTTTGCCGTTTTCTTACATCCCTGCCTTTGCCGCTTCCGACCAGGACATAGAAGCTTTAAGGGAGGAGATACAAACCATGAGATCGGAATACGAAAACCGGATTCTGGAGATGGAAAAAAAGCTTGCAGATATGGAAACTGAAGCTTCCCAGGCAGAAACAACCTACTCAAAGAGCAAGGACAAGGCCTATCCTGGCAGAGCTGTTTACAACAGGAACCTTAATCCTTCAATCGGAGCGGTACTGGGCGGGAGATTCGCCGCCTTTTCTTCGGATGAGGGCGAAATTCCCGGGTTCGTCCTGGGACATGAGGGAGAACGCGGGGCGGAAGGAATCTCTCTTGGGGAAACTGAACTTAATTTCTCGACAAGCGTTGACCATAAATTCTACGGCCACATAACCACGGCTCTTGCAGACCATGGAGACGGGGTCGAGATCGAGCTTGAGGAAGCATACGTGGAGACCCTTCCGGGTTTCGGGCTTCCAATCGGGGCGACCATAAGGATGGGTCGCGCGTTCTGGACTCTGGGATACATGAACGAGCATCACGCCCACGGAGATGATTTCGCCGATCGTCCCCTGCCTTACAGGGTGTTTCTCGACAAGTCCTTTAATGATACAGGAGCGGAGATTTCATACGTGCTTCCGACCGACTTCTATGTCGAGGCGGGAGGCGGTATTTTCCGCGGAGACGATTTCCCGTTTGCGGGAGCTGATGGCAGCGACATAAACTCGTTCAGCGCCTTTGTGCGTGTAGGCGGTGATATAGGAGAGAATTCATCCTGGAGAATCGGGGGCTACCTGCTTGACGGAGAGGCAAGCGGTCGCGGCGGCGGACACGGACACGGTGATGAGCATGGAGACGAACATGCTGCTGAAGAGGACCATGGTCATGAGGAAGAACACGAAGACGAACATGAAGACGAGCATGAAGACGAACACGGGGAAAATCTCGAGGAGTTCTTCGCCGCCGGCATGTTCACAGGCGACACGAGGCTCTACGTGGTCGATTTTCGCTACGCCTGGGCCCCTACCGGAAACAACCGCCAAAAAGAGGTGCTTCTCCAAGGTGAGTATTTCTGGCGTGACGAAGATGGCGTCTACACCCTTGCGGAAGGAGAGGATGTTCACGAAGAGCACCTCGACGGAGGAAGCAGCGGATGGTATGCACAAGGGGTTTTCAAGTTCTCGCCGAAATGGAGAATCGGCGCCCGCTATTCCCAGCTCTACTCTCCTGAGGATTCAGGGATAGATCACGATCCCTACACGGTGGCGCTCATGGGCGACTGGTCAAACAGCGAGTTCTCCCGTATTCGCCTTCAGTACAACCACGAAAAACTGGGGGAAGATCTAAGCGACAACCAGTTTCTGCTCCAGTACATAATGTCCATAGGGGCACACGCCGCGCATAAATATTGAGGATAACTGTGACACGAAATGTGGGCTGACTTCCCTCTTCATCCTCCTGCCGGGGCTGCTTTTTGCGGTCCCGGCAGATTTTTTCGCGAAGGTAAAGGTATTTGCATGCAAGCTGAAATAGGAGCACTGCCGTAAGGAGGAAAAAATGAATGTACTAGGTTTCGCGGCCATAGCCGCGTTTTTTGCCGTTTTGCCGTTTTCTCACATCTCCGCTTTCGCCGCTTCTGACGAAGAAAAGGTAGAAGTATTTGCCTGTGAGCCGGAATGGGCCGCACTTGCCCAAGAAATCGGCGGTGACAAGGTGGAAGCATTTGCGGCCACCTCGGCCTTGCAGAATCCACACTACATAAGGGCACGCCCAAGCCTGATATCCAAAGTGCGCAAAGCCGATTTGCTGCTCTGCTCGGGCGCAAGTCTTGAGATAGGCTGGCTTCCGATTCTGCTTAAGAAGGCAAGCTCCGACCTCCAACCCGGCTCCATCGGTTACCTTATGGCGTCGCATCTGGTCACCATGCTTGAAGTCCCGGTTATGGTCGACCGCAGCATGGGAGATATACATCCAGAAGGCAATCCCCACGTGCACCTGAATCCGTACAACCTGGTGACGGTGGGCAAAACTCTCACTGACCGGCTTTCGGGTATAGATCCTGAAAACGCCTCTTTCTATAAGGATAATTACAGGGGTTTTTCGTCGCGTTTCAGCGCTGCGATTTCCCGATGGGAATCCGAGGCTGCAGCGCTTAAGGGAAAACCGGTTGTGGTTCATCATCAATCATTTACTTATCTGATTAACTGGCTTGGAATGAAACGAGTGGGAACACTTGAACCAAAACCCGGCATTCCGCCGACAACTTCTCACCTGAGGAATCTGCTGCAAAAGTTAAGAAGCAGCCCGGCGGACGTGATTATCCGCACTCCCTACGACCCTGATGGCGCAAGTAAATGGTTGTCGGAGAAAACCGGGACAAGGGCAATCGTGCTTCCCTACACGGTTGGCGGCGACGAACAGAGCGGCGACCTGTTCGCGCTGTTTGACAGGACTATAGCTTTGTTGAAAGGAACATATCATGTTAACAGGTGAACTTCTTGAAATCATCGGGCCGGCCGTAGTGGCCGGTCTTATGATTGCACTCACCCACGCTCCCCTGGGGATCGAAGTGCTCCGCCGCGGCATCATCTTTATTGATCTTGCGGTGGCGCAGATTGCGGGCCTCGGGCTTGTGGTCGGCAACATGTTTATCCATGATCCGTCTCCGTGGCTGATTCAGTTAATAGCGCTTGGCTGCGCGGTCGCGGCAGGGCTGTTTTTCCGCAAGGTGGAAACTGCAATGCCGCAGCGACAGGAGGCAATCATAGGGTGCGCTTTTGTACTTGCCGCATCGCTGGCGCTTTTGCTGCTGGCCGATCATCCCCATGGCGGAGATGAAGTAAAGCATCTGCTTTCGGGACAGATGCTGTTTGTGACATGGACAGACGTGGCGAAACACGCACCCATCTATGCTTTGATACTGCTGGTCTGGTTTTTCAAGCCGGAGGTGCGAAACAACATGGGGTTCTACCTGCTCTTCGCTCTCGCCATCACTTCATCGGTTCAACTGGTTGGAGTCTACGTAGTCTTTGCAAGCCTCATACTTCCAGCTCTGGCCGCCGTACACGCCAAAAAACGCCCACACCTTATAGCATGGCTCTGCGGAGTGGCGGCGGTTCTGTCCGGTATCGCCTTCGCCGCAGCGTTCGATATGCCCGCCGGACCGATTATCATCCTGTCATACACGGCAACGGCCCTGGTTATACGAGGGGGCAGGATAGCAAACTGGGATCAGAAAACTTAAGAAGAGTTTGTATTCAGGAGTGGTCCCCTTTTTTTTAATGTATTCCAACCAACGCAGAAAAGCTTCTCGTCTGCTGACTATCGTAAAAATGATTCCATATCCACCGAAACTTCGGTGATTTTATATTCAGCAGTTTTTCCTATCCTTGCTTTATCTGGATCAAATAAGGCTAAATTCATTCCTTGACTTACGGAACTGTTATAAACAACGCCTTGGTAACCACACTTTTTAATAAACTCGCACAAATATTGACTTGCAGTGTAATCGACGGCTGCTACAGTAGGAATGACCGGAATTGCTAGGCCTTGACCAAGATTTTCCAAAAAATTTATATCACCGCTTCTAAGTCGTGCTAGAGCACTTTCATCACTGAGTAAAAACGGAGAAACCAGTGAACGTGGATTACGCATGTCAACTAACTGGAGTTCAGATTCAATTTTAAATTCTGCCACGCAGACAATTTCACCAGGGTGCGGCCTGACTTCAGCAACTGCGGTCTTCGCTGTTGACCCAAGGTACAAATAGGGAATGCCCGCTGGATTAGCCCTGCCATATGATACAGTCCGCTTTGGAGGTGCTCCCATTTCTTCAGGTTCATAGCACCTGTCTTCCTTTTCAATTCTTGCACGGTACCACTTCGAAAGATGGTCGCTCTGATCGAATACGATATTCTCAAAAAGCCCTTCCAAACGACTGTATTCAAATTCTGTGTCGGGAAAAAAACGGTTGCTATGCATTAATTCCGTCGTCAGTTGCTTCCAAGTCGCAACCAGTTCAGATTGATCTGGCATCGACGGAACAAATTTTCTATGGATAATCTCACTGTTATCAAGGATTTCCCCTAAGAGAACACCTGCTTGAACTGTGTTGAGATTGGGGTGATTAAATAGCAACCAGTCCTCTTTTAACCATTCAATCAGTAATCTTCCATTCTCGTTAGGTCGATAAATGCCAACTAAAACCTCGAAATATTCAGATAATTCATTCGGTTCTATAACTGGCTGTTTTCTTGTCTTGCAAAACGAGCAGTCACCTTCTCCGCTTGACCGCTCAGGTATGATTTGCGTTTTCAACCCCCTGTCGCCGAAGCATTCCGCACAACAATATGTTCGCTCCCGGCTTCTACTCATTGAAAAATTCCGCTAGCGTTTCAATATGATGCCTCATCGACAATTTTTTCACATATCCAAGGCCGGGATAATGGCCTTTTCTGTGAAACTCTCGGAATTTAGCCACTGCTTCAGTTTCGAGGATTTTGTTATCGCCGTGGTCAAGTGCTCTAATCAGTTTCTCCAGCGCTTCAGCAAATTTACCTGCCGGGTCTTTAGGCGTATCCTGCCTGTCCGACTTGAAATGGCGTATATGCATTTCATCGTCTTTACCGGAGTCTATGTGCGTAATATGAATGGCAACTGCGTATGCTGGTCCGCCGTCTTCAGAGTACTCATCACCTACAATCAGAAAATCCCCGAAACCATTCATACCCTCTAGTTGGAATGTTGCGTGAAGATCAGAAAAAAACTCTGCGGGAGGATAATCTCTATTGCGCATTCTTTTGAACCCGTCTCGGATCAGTATACGATTTGAATGATTGGCAAAATGGCGCTGATAAAGTTTTCCACAATGACTTTTCAAAAAAATACTTGTATCGACATTTTGAAACCCTTTGATTTCTTGGGAGAGATTCTTAGCCTGCGAAAAGCCAGCGTGGATCAGTGCAATTTCCTTGTCAAAGTCCTCGCATAATTCAATAGCCTCAGCAACGGAAGTCTTTTCGGTAAGCAAAAGACCGCAAATCAGGTTTTGTTGTTGTCGATAATTTTCATCGATAAACCTTTTCAGCTCTGTGTTGTCATCGCTGTAGTCACCTATCTTCGGATTCATTATCAAAATTACACGAGCATTCTCCTCACACAATTTATTCAGAGTTTTTTTCAGACCACTCAACTGCTCCCTTACGGGCTCAATTATCGGCACGAAACCTCTTTCCGCCAAGAGTGGTGCGGATTCTCTAATAGCAATTAATTCGTATTGTCTGCCGCGAAAGTAAGGATGGTACATTTGAGTTATGCCCACCCCGCTGCCTTGGTGATTGGTATTTCCATCGATTCAACCAGACGAGCGTGATCCTGTCTCCTCATCCGTAAAGACAATACCGCTGAATGCAAAGAACTTGGCAACTCTTTAATGAGTGCATCAAGTGACGCAAGATCTCTGGTTCTCTTCAAGGTTCTTACCATGCTAGCGTGCACAGAAGTTGGATCAAGCTCTGCGAAACACTTACTTAGTTCCTGATAGTGACGCGTATTAGGCACATCAGGCACCGTAACACCGAGATCTATGAGTACTAATTCAGCTTCTCGCAAACTGATTGAGTCGAAAATAGCCCTAGGGTCAGTTCGAGACGAAATATCTTTGGCTTCTCGAATAGTGGAAATTTGATATCTGTCTGAAAGTTTCATAACGCCTATCCCTTCAGGCACAGAGTCAAAAACTGCTTTCAAATGGTTTTCACCAACGATCACATTAACTGCCGCAAACACATTCATATATGCGGCAATCTGTTTTCTGAGTCGTGACAATGAGTCCCTTTCCGATTTTATCTCGTATGCTGTGGCGGTCCCATTTAAAATTACGATATCCGCCTTACAGTCACCGACCCTGAACTCGCTGATTATTGACGCGGTTTTAAGTGAATGAGTGCCAAGCAGCACTTTTTCGGTCAGTGCAGACTTGTATATATACTCGTGGCGATATTTCTTGCGTTTTAAAAATCGAAAAGCAAGTTCAAAAAGATCAGACACTTTCTCACCGCCGCTGGACAGTTCAAGCATACGCGATTCATTTAACAGACGCGCAAACAATGGTGATCTGCCCTTTCGTGCCAGATCTCTTAGTACAGTTGAACAAAATAAGCGGGCAACAGCAGATATTTGAATTTCTTTTGTTTTTCTCATCCTATCGATTCGCAATCTCGTCCTGACAGATCAGCAAACATTGACCATGATTAATGAGTTGATTTTTCCCTGATATCTAAAAACTCACCCTCCCGTTCCTCAAAACATATATTCCTTAGAGTCCTTTCTTGGTGATCTTCTCTATACACTAAATTTGACTATAACAACTCAGATTTTGGCTGAAAGGAAGTAAAAGTTAGAGGATGAACCTGTTGCTGAACGTTTAAACAAGGCCGATAAATCTGAATCATTTTTTGCTCAAGAGATTCCCGGGTATTCTTGAGGTACTCCATCCTAGCGTGAATATGAGTGGCCCCGGACAGCTTAGCCGCTAACCACTTTGGATGATGTAAAAGCCTCCCAGCCAGTGATTTTGTGCTTCCAATGTAAAGTGGAAACCATTCTCCCTCTAAGTTCAGTCCAGCGAAAATATATAGACCTGGAACTGCATGCCAGAAGATAAAGCTATTCGGATCATGGACCTCGAATTCATAACCCAACCAATTTGCCGTATCAAACATGAGGAACCCCAAGTTTACTTGTAAATATTGTACATGATTTAGGAAAGTATCACAAAATTGGAATAGGTATTATTGATCGTCGGCAATTAGAATCTCGAGACATTGACGATGTTCGGCCTATATCTCTACAGAGAATCTGAAGTTGCATAAAGGGGCTCACAGTCTCAATTACTTCAGGTTCGTAAATGCGTCTAATATTGAAGAATGGCGCGCCCGGAGGGATTCGAACCCCCAACCTCTTGATCCGTAGTCAAGCGCTCTGTCCAGTTGGGCTACGGGCGCGGAAAAACAACGCTCCCTAATGGTTCCTGAGCGGTGTGACGCAGTCAACCCGAAAAACGGGGCCAAACTGTTAACAATACGGACTTCCTATATTATAATAGTCGCTCTGAATTTCATCTTGGGAAGGAGAAAATGGGAAAACTCGAATCGCTTCTTGATATTGAAGTCAAAACCTACCTGCAAACGGTAAAAAACAGGGAGGAAACAAAAAAACTTATCTCCGGAGAACTGGACAGAGAAACCTACGCGAGATTCCTGCTTGCTTTTTATATAATCGAATTTTTAAGCCAGAGAGCTGTCAACATGGCAAGCATAAACACAAAGGACTCAGACCCTTATTTAAGCAAAAGGTTTCATTCCTGCGCCCAGGGAGAACTGGGGCATGCCGAGATTGCGCTTCGCGACCTCAGGGACCTCGGAGAAAAGGAAACAAATCCCTTCTGTCTTGAGATCGTAAGGGAATACGACGGATTTCTCCAGAACGCAGCCGAGCGGTTTCCTCTGGCAATACTCGGTCATTCCTACCTTTTTGAAAACGTATCAGGGCTTCTTTTTCCCGAAGTAAGCACGCCCCCCGGTCCTTCAGTCTTCATAGAAGTTCACGCGAAGGAAGACCCCGTGCACTCCGTGGCCATAAAAAAAACTGTAAGAAGAATAGAAAAGGAACTTGGCGAAGGAGAAATTGAAGAAATAATTCGCTTCAGCAGGCAAAGCGGAGATTACCTGATGCGGCTATTTGATTCCCTTGCCTAAACCCAGAATCTCTTCGTAGCGAAAACAAGAAACCAGGTGATCGTTAACCATCCCTGTTGCCTGAAGATGTGCATAGACAATAGTTGACCCCATAAAACGGAATCCTCTTTTTTTAAGGTCGCTGCTCACCGTCACCGAAAGTTCTGTCGAGGCGGGCACTTCCGACCTTTCCTCCCAGTTGTTTGTAATCGGGACTCCGTCTGTAAATCCCCACAGGTAATCTGAGAAGCTTCCGAATTTCCCCTGTATCTCGAGAAAACGCACGGCATTGTTTATCGACGCCTCTATTTTCCTGCGGTTGCGTATTATTCCACTGTCCGACATGAGCTCCCGTATCTTCGGCTCTCCGTAGCGGGCCACTTTTTCAGGATCAAATCCGTTGTAAAGACGCCTGTAGTTCTCCCTCTTGCGAAGAACTGTAAGCCAGCTCAGGCCTGCCTGGGCGGATTCGAGAACCAGGAACTCAAACTGTTTTGCATCAGAGAAAACCGGCACTCCCCACTCACTGTCGTGGTACTCCCTCTCAATATCTGTTTTCTCGCACCATGGACATCTTCGCATCCTGTATTGCTCCTTGGGTTCAAAGAATGGCGTTGTAGAGAAACCCGAAAAAAAGCACCTGCGGAACGGCAATCACGGGAAGCATAAGCGCCGTCTTTCTTCCTATGTTAGTCCACAGAAGCCCGATCTCCGTATAGTCGGTCACAACCCCCGCCATCAGGAAAACAAACGGATTTCCAAACGCCTGGACCTTGTCATAGATCTCAAACGCTATAACCGAACTTCCCTCGCTGCAGACCTCAATCACTGTGGCTCCCGCAAGAGTGAGCAGAAGACCGCCTGTGTCCGGGCCCAGGTAACGCATAAAAAACTCCCCGGGCACGTATACGTCTATCATTACAGCCGCTATAAGGCCAACTATAAGCCACCAGAGGACCATGTTGGAAAGATTTAAGCTGCCCCTTAGAACCCCCAAAACACTCTCACTCAGGGAAAAATTCCTTATCTTCTCCCACTGGTATCCTTCCCCCAGACCCGTGACGTCGTTTTTCTCAACGTAGCCTCCCCGCTCAAGAGCCCCGAAGACAAGTCCTGTGACAATTGCTATAAACCCGGCCGTTACCATGAACAGAACCCCCTTCCACCCGAAAAAGCTTATGAGAAGAATGGTTACGGGAAAATTCGCCCAGGGAGAAGCAAGCAGAAATGTTATCACGGCAGGGGTGCTTGCCCCTTTTCTGTAGAGCTGTATCGCTATGGCGAGTATTCCGTGGGAACAGGAAGACATCAGAAAACCTCCCGCAAGCGCGTAGAAAAGCGACGACTTGCCCGTTCTGCCTAGATACCTGTATATAAACCCCTCGGGAACGAAGTAATCTATTACCCCGCCCAGAAGAAAACCTGCGGCAAGCGGAATAGCAAGCAGCCGGAGATAGCCAAGCAGGGAGGCATTAAGGGCAGAAAGCGGCGGCAGAAAGGAAACGGCAACCAGAAAGACAAGCAGCGCGAGGGATATCTTCAGGTTTCGGCCGACTCTAAGCGGCTCACCTGTAGGAGTAACATGGCAACATGAGACCTGATCAGTATCCTTGTTAGAAACCTTATGCACCTCTAGACAATACCCGAATTACTTTTTATCCGCCTTCAGCAAGGGCTGAAGCGAGTTTCTTCCTAAATGGACCTCGCTTCGGAGCCAGAGAGGTAAGGAAGGAAATCACCAGAAGCAGCCTCCTGCTTCTGTTAATGGCAAATTTAAGGTGATACTCAACTGAGACTGTAGAAGTATTGTCGTTTTGGTCGCAAGAGGAAAAATCAGTCAGTTAATGTTCGCCCTCTTGCGCCGTCGCAGTGTAATATAGAAATTATATACGTTATAAGGAGGTTGTTAACCATGCAGTCAAGAAATTTCGGGGTTTTGTTTTTCTCAGCAGTATTGTGCATCGCGGGACTGTTCGTGCTTTCATCCTGTGAAGATGAAACGGAACCGGTCGAAATGAGAGGGTTTTTTCTCAGCATTGATGAGGAAGGTACAGTAGATTGCGGTTATGAGAACGCCGATGTGTATTTAGAAGGGGATGAGTCCACCGGCAGGCTCGACGTCAGAATCATCTCCACGAGCCCCACTTTCCCTGACTCGAAATTCACCTACACTGGAACCAAGATCATTAAAAGCGAGGTTGAAGAGACCATTGCAGCTTCCTACATATTTGAAAGCGGTGGTGAAAATCACAGTGTGGGGACCCTTTATATCTCTTCAAGAACCGATGATGAAATCGGTGACGGGACAACTATATTTACCGGCCACTGGAGAGGTGAAGCCATCCGTCCTGAGCAGAACCACATAGTGACGTGCCCGTACGTACTCGTTCCGAGAGAGGCTTTAGACGGAGACAGTTGCGGGCAGACAGTTACACAGATGGCTTCAGGACTTAGAAAATATCTTGCGGATAACGCAGACAATCCGACCAGGTTTGGATATTGCTACACGCTGCCGCGCAGGTTGACTTGAGACTCCCTCGTAAATCAAGATGAATCCGGGGGCAGTGTCTGAAACGAAGGAGTCTGAACTCCGTTAAATTTTCCGTTTGTCCGCCTTTGTTTCTAAGGTAGAATCCTTGCGTTATGGGAAAGAGAATAGTAGTAGCCATGAGCGGAGGGGTCGACAGCGCCACAACTGCCGCCCTTCTTAAGTCCCAGGGGCATGAAGTTATAGGTGTGACCATGCAGCTATGGGATTACGGGGAGAGTGAGGGAGGATGCTGCTCCGCCGATGAGGTCTGCGACGCAAGAAGGGTCGCATACGAGATAGGCATACCTCACTACGTTGTGAACTACATGGATTCTTTCAGAGAACTTGTGGTCTCAGATTTCGTAAGCAAGTACGACTCGGGAGAAACTCCCATACCCTGCGTGCTCTGCAACCAGTTCATGAAGTTTGACTTCCTTCTGAAGCGGGCCCTTGAGCTTGACGCGGATTTTCTCGCCACGGGCCACTACGCAAGGATATCCAGAAGCACAGAAACCGGCGAATACTCACTTGAGCAGGCTGTGGACCCCGCCAAGGACCAGTCCTACTTTCTCTTCACCCTTGGCCAGAGGGAACTCCAGAGGTTAATTTTCCCCCTGGGGGACAAGACGAAAACCGAGGTTAGAAAAATTGCCGAGAGCATGGGTCTCAGGGTCGCCACAAAGGCCGAGAGCATGGGTGTCTGCTTCATAACGGGAGACGGCTACAGGGAATTCCTTGAGCCTTATCTTGAGAGGGGAAAAATAGAGGGCGACATAGTGGACATGGAAGGGAACCCCATCGCCAGGCACAGGGGAATCGCCTCGTTTACCATCGGGCAAAGACGCGGACTCGGTTTTGCGAAGGGAAAGCCGATGTACGTTGTCGGTATTGATGCGGAGAGAAACGAGGTAAGGGTCGGAGAGGAAAAGGACCTTTACAGCAGCGCCCTTACGGCGGGAAATCTCTCCTGGGTAAGCGGGCCTCCTGAAGGAGAGATCAAGGTGCGCTCCAAAATAAGGTACCGCCACGGCGCGGTTCCTTCAATGTTAACATTAACGGATGACGGTGAGGCAATAGTGAGTTTCCCGGAAGCACAAAAAGCCGTAACTCCCGGCCAGGCAATCGTTTTCTACAAGGACGAAGCCGTGGTTGGCGGCGGCTGGATAAAAGGTGCTCATGTCCAATGAAGAGAATCTCGGTCGTAACACTTGGGTGCAAGGTCAATCAGTATGACACTGCCGCCCTGCTTAACCATCTTCCATCTTCTGAGTTCGTAAAGAACAAAAAATTCGACGAACCGGCGGACGTGTACGTAATAGACACCTGCACCGTCACGCATAAGGCGGACTCTGAAGCGAGAAACTACGTATACAGGGCTAAAAGATCAAATCCCCGCGGCGTGGTAATAGTCACGGGCTGCTACGCACAGGTCTCCCCCGAGCAGCTCTCGGCCATGGAACAAGTCGACTACGTAATCGGAAACTCGCACAAGTTCTCATCCCTCCTCGGAACCATTCGCCGGGGAGAGGTGCAGAGCGAGCCGAAGGTTCTCATATCCGATATCTTCAGAGAAAAGAAAAGGAAATTCGACACCCCGGACATCAGATTCTTTCCCGACAGGACAAGGGCGTTTCTCAAGGTGCAGGACGGGTGCAACTACGCCTGTACGTTCTGCGTTATACCCAGGGCGCGGGGGCGGTCCCGAAGCCTTGAGGCAGATGAAGTTATCTCGAGACTAAGAACTCTCTCAAACGCAGGTTACAGGGAAGTGGTACTCACCGGCGTTCATCTGGCAAGTTACGGAAGGGACACAGGTTCTGACCTAGTCGGCCTTCTTGAAAAGATCGAGGAATCCGGGGCGGTACGCAGGATAAGACTGAGCTCGCTTGATCCCGCAGATACCAGAAAGGATCTGATCAGTTTTGTCTCCAACTCCGAAATCGTCTGTCCGAGCTTCCACGTGGCACTTCAAAGCGGAGACAGAGACATGCTCAGAAAAATGAGAAGAAGGTACAGCCCTGAGCAGTTCCTTGAGTGCACGGACACTATACGCAGCCTTCTACCGGATGCATCGATCGGTACGGATATAATGGTCGGGTTTCCCGGGGAAACGCAGGAACAGTTTGAAAATTCCCGAGACGTCGCGGCCGCCTCGGAACTCACCTATTTTCACGTGTTTCCCTATTCGATAAGGAAGATGACCCCTGCTGCGAACATGAAAGACCAGATTTCCCCGCAGGTAAAAAAGCAAAGAGCTGCTGAACTGCGCACTCTTGGAAAAGCGAAAAAAGAAAACTTTTACAGAACCTTCATAGGCAAAACCCTCGACGCTATTGTCGAGAGCAGGTCGAACTGCACCACAGAAAACTACATAAGCGCGAAGCTGATTGAAGGCAACATCGATACCGGAACGGAAATAAAGGTAAAAATAGAGAATGTAGAAAACGAAGTCGCCTACGCCAGAGCTGTGTAAGCGATTTCTTAAATCAGTTCCGCCGCCGGATAGCCGCCCCGTTCCATCCTCAATAATATCCCCAGAATTATCACGAAAAGAAGCGATTTCCCTGTTCTTTGCACGAAAACACCTTGCAATTTCGGAATCTATCTCCTAAAATACACGCATGTTGGAGAGAAAATGGATTACAGAAAAACTCGAAAAAGCCATCAAGCACTCTCCGGCGGTTGCACTTCTTGGACCACGACAGGTCGGCAAAACTACATTAGCGCTGGAAATCGCCAAGAAGCACGATTCCATCTACCTGGATCTTGAGTCACCGGAAGACCTGCTGAAGCTGCGCGATCCCTTTTCTTTTCTGTCTCGCAACAGCGAAAAGCTGATTATTCTGGATGAAATACAGCATACGCCGGATTTGTTCATGATCATGCGCGGACTGATTGATGAAAATCGCCGGGCCGGCAGGAGGGCTGAGCAGTTTCTGGTGCTCGGTTCCGCTACCATGGATCTGCTTCGTCAATCTTCTGAAAGTCTTGCCGGACGCATCCATTATCTTCCCATGAGCGGCATGAATGTCCTTGATCTGCCCGCAACTGATCCGAAGGATATCCATAAGCTCTGGTTTCGGGGCGGTTTTCCGGAGAGCTATCTGGCCTCATCGGACGCCGAAAACATGCAATGGCTCGAAATGCTCATCCGTACGTATCTGGAGCGAGACATTCCGCAACTGGGATTTCGGGTGCCGGCTCGGCGCTTAAGGATGCTCTGGACCATGCTCGCCCATTTGCAGGGAGAAACGCTGAACTATTCAAAACTTGGCAATAATCTGGAAATTGACGGGAAAACAGTTGCCCGCTATACAGATATTCTTTCTGATCTTCTGCTCGTACGCCAAATAAGTCCATGGTACGTAAATGTTAAGAAACGACTGGTTAAATCACCTCGCTTCTATGTACGGGACAATGGCATTCTGCACAGACTGCTCGGTATTGCAGATTATAATGCCCTGCTCTCCAACCCGGTTCTCGGAAAAAGCTGGGAAGGGTTTGTAATTGAAAATATAGTATCGGTCCTGCCAAATAGCGTGGAATATTATTATTACCGCACATCAGGGGGCGCGGAGATTGATCTCGTTCTCAGAATATCAAGCAGGGAGCTGTGGGCAATTGAAATCAAATACGGTGTCGCCCCTAAAATAAAATCCGGTTTTGATCAGGCCTCAGAAGATATAAAGGCCACACGAAAATTTGTCGTCTACGGAGGAAGCGATGAATTTCCGGTCGGAAAGGATACAATCGTTATCTCCCTTCCAAAACTTATGGAAAAACTGCGTAGCCTGTAACGGTCAAATACCGGCTCAACATTTCCGAGCAGATATCTGTAACCACTTTTGTCTGCAGTCCGCAACGCCCGGCAGTTAAAAACCGCTGCATAAAGAGATGGCGGAGAGAGTGGGATTCGAACCCACGAAGGGGCTTTCACCCCTTACTCGATTAGCAATCGAGCGCCTTCGACCACTCGGCCACCTCTCCCCGCTCGGTGAGAAATGATAACTTAACGGAAAACAGAGTCAAAACTGTGTTTTTCCTAATCCTTAGCGGAAAAAATCTCAAGAATAAGCAAAGCACTGTCCGCACTGTTCTGAACGGTACAATTCTCCCCATCTTCAAGAAAAACGGCCTGCCCCGGGCTGAGTTCATCGCTGTCTTCCTTGCCAATTATCAGGGCTTTTCCCTCAAGAACCAACAGTCGGAGATCCTGAGAAGAGGTGTTCTCCGTCCTTACGGATTTACAGGGAAAAACAGTCGTTTTCGTTACTCTTGAGAGTTCTCTTTTTTCAATTTCTTCCCTGCTGCCCCAAGGGTAGCGAACTGTCCTCGGACGGCTTGCTTCATACCTTCCCTTCCCCTTTAATTGCTCCGCAAACGCACCAGCTTCGTTCGAGCGGTCAAGGTCGGAGATGAAAACGGCGTCCTCAGTTTCAATCACCGCAATGTTTCTAAGACCATTTGCGCAGACAAGCCTCGAACTGCTTTTTATAAGAGAATTCTCAGTGCCCCTCAGGACTATGTCACCTTCAAGCACGTTCCCCTCGGAGTCTTTCGGGAAAAATTCGTAGAAAAGCCGCCATGACCCTATGTCGCTCCACGGAAAAGAAGACGGTATTACGGCCCCGCGGGAGGTCCTCTCCATCACCGCGCGGTCAACGGGAACCGAGGGAAGCCCGGCGTAGACATCCCCTTCGATTTTTCCGCGGGGAGCTTGGTGGAACGGCTCATACACCTCGGGGCAAAGAGCCGCGTATTCATCAATCATGGTCCGGGCCCGGAAAACGAACATTCCGCTGTTCCAGAAGAAATTTCCCGAAAGCAGATATTCGCTCGCGACCTCGGCACTGGGTTTTTCGACGAATCTTTTTAATCTAAGCCCGCCGTAATCAAGCAGTTCCCCTCCCTCGATGTAACCGTATCCGGTCTCGGGAGCTGAAGGGGTGATTCCGAAACACACTATGTAACCGTCTTCGGCAAGCGAAACAGCCCTTCGCACGTGATCACCGAAACTCTCATCGTCCCCGACCACATGATCCGAAGGGAAAACCATTATCACCGCATCTTCGTCAATAGATTCAATCTCCAGGGTTGCAAGTAAAATCGCGGGGGCGGTGTTTCTGCCGACGGGCTCGGTCACAATTTTTATCTTTCCTGAAAAATCCGTGGAACTGAGGTTCTCCTCAATCAGCGGGCGCTGTTTTTCCTCAAGCACAACCAATATGTTTTCTTCAGCGACAAAGCGGGCGGCCCGCTTAATCGTTCCAAGCAGAAGCGATTCATTTCCGTCTATGCTCAGGAACTGCTTGGGCAAAGACTCTCTTGAAAGAGGCCAGAGCCTGGTTCCCCGTCCCCCGGCAAGAATAAGGCAGTAAAGATTTTCTTTAGGCATTTTGAGAACCAAGTTTCACAGAACAGCGTCTGAGTTCTACTCTACCTGATGCGGCTCCCCCAGAAGGTCCCACACGGTTTTCACGGGATTAAACGTTGTAGAGGGAACTTCCACGAAAACGGTTGTCCAGCCGGACATGGAACCGTTCCAGAGCCCGGGAAGCTCAAGCGCTTTTATCTTCATAGTACCGAAGGTCTTCTCGGTGATAATTCCGGCTTCGGGATCGACAAAGTCGGGCAGATTGAATTTCTCTCCCTTAAAATTCTTCACTCCGCAGACAATATCCACGGGATTAAAATGGGTTGAACTCTCCCAGATATGTCGCTGGGAAGAGCGGTGGTGATCAACCTCGGCGCTTTCAACTATCTGAAGAGACTCTCCTCCTTTCCCTCCCACCCAGAACGGACCGCCGCCCGGCTCGCCCATGTTTTCTACGACGCCGCATACCCTGACGGGCCTGTTAAGCGCTTGGAGCAGGTGTTTCCTTTTATTGACTTCAGAGAACCCGGAGAGGTCCATTAAAAGCTCTTCCCGGCAGAAAGAAACTATTTCCCGCTCCAAGGATTCTGAGACCCGATGGGAAGAGAGGGCCTCCGCATATTGGAAAACCTTCCTCTGGATGGAAAGCAGAAGTCCCGCGAGGGTCTTTTTCCACTTGACCGTATCGGGAAGAAGCGCCTCTTTTGCCACATTATCTATGTTTTTTATAAAAATGCAGTCACAGCAAAGTTCATTCAGGTTCTTAAGCAGCGCTCCGTGTCCCGCGGGCCTTCTGAGCAAAGATCCATCAGCATCCGTAACAGGCGTGTTGTCCATTGCGACCGCAATTGTGTCTGTTTCGGGGTCCTGAACCGAGTAAGTCACATCAAATGAGATTCCCTGGGAGGAAAAAAAAGAAACTGTCTTATCCTCCTCTTCCGCGAACTCCTCGGCAAATGCAGGGGGAATAGTAAAATGCATGGAGGCCGTGCCGCGCGAGATTATATATTCAAGGGCTTCCTTGAAATGCTCGCAAAAAGCTGTCCTCCCCTCCCCGTCGTAGCTATGAAAAGGCACAAGCCCTTTGGGAACGGTTCCGTAACCCAGACCGTCGGTTCCCAGAAGGGTGTCGAAAATGAGTCTGAAATTCCCCGAAGAGGCAACCTTTTCAATGCCCTCCCCTAGTCTCTGTTCAAGCAGACCCGAAAAAGGAAATCTTGTTGCGCTTAAGAGAAATTTCTCAAGTATCTTTTTTCCTTCGGGGTCCAAAACCGCTTCCTCCGAGGAGAAGATATCCCGAAGCACGCCAAGGTCTCGAAACATTCTCGAGGCCGCTCCCGATGCCGGAACAAACTTGCATACGCTCTTTTCGCAAAGAGCATCCTCATATTCCCGCTGAAGTACCCGGGACTCAGCCTCTCCCAGTTTTCTTATGCCGTCGGCTATTGTCGCGGGGCGAAGGAGTCTGCGGTGGGGGTAACCCTTTTCGAACCATTCAATCTGTTTTTGAATATCCAAGATATGAACTTCCCGCAGCAAAACCTGATGCGAAAACTATACACAAAAAAGCTTAAAACTCCCCCAGGCCCTAAGCGGAATTCTGTGTGATTCTTCAATCGGGGTGGCGGGACCGACGGGATTTGAACCCGCGACCTCTGGCTTGACAGGCCAGCGTTCTAACCAGGCTGAACTACGGCCCCGTTTAAATCAGATGGTGGGCGGTACAGGATTCGAACCTGTGACCCCCTGCTTGTAAGGCAGGTGCTCTCCCGCTGAGCTAACCGCCCGCAAAAACGCAAAAAAGCAGGCAATCTGTATAACTGAATAAAAACTTTTTGTCCAAGACTAAGACGCGAAACGGTTAAAACCCATGCTCTTCTATGAACTTTTCCGCGTCCATAGCAGCCATGCACCCGCTTCCCGCCGCCGTTATAGCCTGTTTGTATCTTGTATCCTGTATGTCCCCGGCGGCAAAAACGCCGGCAATGCTTGTTTCAGAGGTACCGTTACCGGTGATCAGGTAACCGTTATCGTCCATCTCGAGCTGTCCCCTGAAAATTTTACTGTTGGGAGTATGCCCGATCGCTACGAACATGCCCTGACATTCCTTTACGTAACTCTCCCCGGTTACGACGTCCTTTATCCGCACCCCCGTTACTCCGTCCTCTCTTGAACCCACGACATCTTCAACAACGCCGTTCCATATGAAATCCAGTTTTTCGTTTTCTCTGGCGCGCTGCTGCATTATCACCGACGCCCTGAGCTTGTCGCGGCGGTGAATCACTGTAACCCGGGTGGCAAACTTGGTAAGAAAAATGGATTCCTCCATAGCGCTGTCCCCTCCCCCGACAACCACAAGTTCCTTGCCCCTGAAGAAGAATCCGTCGCATGTGGCGCATGTGGAAACCCCGTAACCCAGAAGCTCGCGTTCGGAAGGCAGACCGAGCATCCTTGCCGTGGCGCCCGAAGAAATAATGAACGTGGAAGCTAGTATCTGCTCGTCTCCCGTCGATACGCGAAACGGCCTTTCGGAGAAATCGACGGCGGTTATGAGCTTCTGTACGCACTGCGCCCCGAAACGTTCGGACTGCTCCTTCATAAGATCCATAAGCTCAGGACCCATGATTCCGTTTGGAAACCCGGGGAAATTCTCAACATCGGTAGTCGTGGTAAGCTGCCCCCCGGCTTCCGGACCTTCAAATACAAGGGGCTCGAGATTCGCCCGCGCTGTGTAAAGGGCCGCAGTCAACCCCGCCGGGCCGGAACCCATGATGACCACCTTGTAGCTTTCTTTCAGTTCTTCCACTTCGCACTCCTGCAATTTCTTTTTAGAACAGAGGCTTTATACTACATCCGGGCAGTGGTTTTTCAAGAGATAAAACAAAGGAAGGAGGCAGCCAGAACCCTCCTCCGCAAGTGCTTACGCTAATGGAATCCGCAAAGAAAACTCCGCTTTATGACAGACACGCAGCCCGGGGAGCTATATTCGGCAACACGGGCGGATTTTTTCTTCCGAAAAGCTACGGCGACCCCGAAGGGGAAGCAAAGGCCGTAAGAGAATCTGTGGGCGTTATAGATATCTCAAGCAGGGGAAAACTTATGCTGTCTGGAGCCGACCACATAAAATTCCTGCAGGGAATGCTCACAAACGACGTAAAGGGAAAAAACCCTGGGACAGGGGTCTACGCGGCAATACTCACCCCTAAAGGAAAAATGATTTCAGACATGAGGGTCTTTAAGAATGAAGACTCTGTCTACATGGATACAGAACCCGGCACGGGCGGGAACATAGCGGAGCTTCTTCGCAGGTTCAGGCTTTCATACAAAGCCGAAGTGCTTGACGTTACTGAAGATTACTGCGTTTTTCACGTGTGCGGTCCCGGCTGCGGGGAATTAGTCGAAAAGCGCCTCGGCGTCGATGTTAAGCAGATGAAGGAATATTATCACCGGGCTTGCGCCGAGGCGACCGTAATGAAGCTCAACAGAACGGGAGAAACCGGTTTCGACATTTTTTTTGAAAACCGCAGTGCCGAGAGAATCTGGGAACTCCTTATTGAAAATCCGCCGGTTCCGGGACTTTGCGGACAGAAGGCCCTAGAGACACTGAGGATAGAGGCCGGAATCCCAGTTTACGGAAAGGATATGGACATCTCCACCATACCAATTGAAGCCGGAATATGGGATGCCCTTGACTTTGAAAAGGGATGCTATGTGGGGCAGGAAGTAATAGCAAGGATAAAGTGGAGAGGAAGAGTAAACTGGCATCTAGCGTATTTCGAGACGCAGCAAGGCGTCGGCGCGCTACCAGGAGACACGCTCTTGGTTAAGGAGAAAAAAGTGGGGAGAATAACCTCTTCAACATACTCTCCCACCCTGGGGAAAAACATCTCCATCGGCTATATAAGGAGGGAATTTTGCGATTTTGGGGAAGAAATATTCATTGACGGGGAACACCTCGCCGATAAAACTCCGAACACGGTAAAAATAACGAAAAAACCCTTTTGTAGTCACTTTGAATAATTAAAAAAAATGCTATAATGCAAGGATTAACAATTTTATTGTGGGTTGGTTTGTCTTGCAGGGGGTGTAAGGCGAGCATTTCGGGTTTGATTATGTTTTGGCCTATAAAGAATTGAGGTAATTATAAAACAATGATACTGGACAAGCTTCTGGAATATTTTTCAAATGATCTGGCAATTGACCTCGGGACCGCGAACACCCTTGTATACCTCAAAGGTAAGGGGATAGTGTCCAACGAACCGTCGGTGGTAGCCGTGCAGAACATTCCGGGACATAAATCAAAACTCATCGCTGTAGGCAAGCAGGCCAGGGAGATGGTGGGAAGGACCCCCGATTCGATTAAAGCCATAAGACCTCTTCGCGACGGTGTTATCGCTGATTTCGAAGCGGCTCAGAAAATGATTGAGCATTTCATAAAAAAATCCAACGGCAATAAAAGAAGCCTCGTGCGCCCGAGAGTAATAATATCGGTTCCCCTTGAAATTACCGAAGTAGAGAAAAGAGCAGTAAGAGAATCGGCCGAGGCGGCGGGAGCCAGGAGAGTATATCTTATTGAGGAAACAATGTGCGCCGCCATGGGAGCTGGGATAGACGTGGATAAACCCTCGGGCAACATGGTGGTCGACATAGGAGGCGGTACCACGGGAATAGCCGTTATTGCACTGTCCGGGATAGTTGTGAGCAAATCGATCAAAACCGGTGGAGACAAGATGGATGAAGCCATACAACAGTGGCTGAGAAAAAATCACAACATAGTAATCGGATACAGGACAGCTGAAGAACTTAAGAAAAAGTTCTCTTTGCACCCGGAAATAAACAACGGCAAAAAGATGCAAATGAGAGTGACCGGAAGAAACCAGATTTCCGGTGTCCCTTCAATGCTTACAATTGACTCAGAAGAAATCCAAGATGCTGTGGAAGACACCATAAACCAGATAGTCGATGCAATTATGCAGACTTTGGAAAGAACCCCGCCGGAACTTTCTGCAGATGTCTTTGAATCGGGAATAACGCTAGCCGGAGGCGGCTCGCTTCTAAGAGGGCTGCGCAACCGCATAGAGCAAAAAACCGGCATAAAGATAAAAAGGGCCGAGCAGCCACTTGATTGCGTCGTTCTGGGCTCTGGAAAAGCTCTCGAAAATATAGATCTTCTAAACTCCGTCGCTATATAGATTGTAGAAAGCCAGTGATATCGGGCAGATTCCATAATGTCCCGATTATTGAGTCGCAAGTGCCGAGTTCGGCCTTGGTTCGCATCTGCTTTAACAATCAGGCTTTAATGCGTATTACTTCTTGATTTTTTCCTTGAAACCTAAATTGTTTTATGTTATGTTGATTAATAGCGGTTTTTTGTTTTAATGCCCTGTGATTTTTTGCAGTGGCTGCCGTTATGGCGTGGACAATGATTTTTCCCGCCGCTTGTGAAAATAGGATCGTAATTAAGTATTTTCCGACCGGAAGGAAAGCTTAATGAAGAAGTTTCTTAGCAAAAATCAACTATTCCTGTCCTTTATCTTTATAATTGCTCTAATTCATCTGTTGCCCGTCACTTTTGATCTGGCAAAGAAAGAAAACAACTACACAACAAAGTTGATGCTAAACATCAACTACAGTTCTGGTGCTTTCGCAAACTACCTCAAAGATGGCGCAAGATACTACTGGGACCATTATATTGATCTCGTCGATACAAGCGTTGAGAATTCCCGCCTGAAGGCACAGCTACAGGAAATGGAAACACAAGAGCTGATGCTAACCGAAATAAGGCTTGAGAATGAAAGGTTAAGAAGTCTTCTTAACTATAGAAACTCATTTGAGGGGGAAGTCGTGGGAGCAAAGGTCATAGGCAGCAGTCCTTCGCTGGTGGGACCCGGCTTCCTTATAATAGATAAAGGGTCGTCTTCCGGAATAAATGAGGGGTCCCCGGTGCTTAACAACGTCAGGGCTATAGGAACCATACACTCGGCGAATGAAAAAACCTCCCTAGTAATGCTAATGACAAATCCCTCAAGCGTAGCGGATGCAATTGTACAAAGGAGTCGCGCACGAGGCATAGTTGCTGGAGCGGGGAACCATTACGTTATGAAGTACATTGAGCAAGATGAAGATATTATAGTCGGAGACAAAATCATATCGTCCGGAAAAGACAATGTTTTCCCAAAAAATATTGTTATAGGAACCGTAACAAGAATTGAGCCGGACAGAGGACTTCAAAAAGCCATCATAAAACCGGTAATCGATGTGGGCAGGGTTGAAGAGGTACTCATACATCTCAATTAGCTCTCTCCAACTGAATCCAGCTGGAATATGATGAGAATAAATTTCTCTTTTCTTTTCTATCTGTTCTGCTCTTTCCTTTTCATCATTATCCAGACATCAGTAATCCCTACATCTTCTCTGGGCAAATTCACCCCTGATCTCAATCTGATCTTAATAATCTGCCTGGCAATCAGAACCGAAATACCTTATCTGTTCACACTTGCCATGCTGAACGGGTTTTTAATGGATGTTTTTTCGGCCGGAGCTTTGGGGCTCCATACGGTCACCAGATTCGCCGTGTTTCTCACTCTGCGAGTGAGTATGCACAATCTTAATTACAATCCCAACAACCCCCTTTTACCACTTCTGGCACTTTTTATAGGAACTCTGCTCATGCACTTGCTGCTGCTGATATTGCTTCTGCTTAAACAAGATAGCGGACAGGTGGCATTTCTCAGTGTTGAGCTAGCCTTCTATCAAGCTATCATTAATACAGTGGTCGGCGTTCCGATAATAATGCTTCTGAGGAAACTGCATGGGATTCCTGAAACATAGATTCACAATAGCCTCCTACCTAATTGTGCTTTTTTTTCTCATCTTCTCGGCAAGATTGTCTTATCTCCAGATATACAAGGGCGAGGAATACAGGAATTTTTCGGAAAGAAATATCCTTAGGGCACTTGAACTTCCTGCACCCAGAGGACGCGTTTTCGATAGAAACGGCGAAAGAATTCTCTACAACAAACCGTCTTTTAACATACGAATATTTCCAAGAGAGATAACAGATGCCGAGGAACTCGCAGAAAATCTTGCGGGGACAATAAACATTCCAGAGAAAGAACTTCTGAAAAAACTTCGTGAAATAGCCAGACTCAGAAATTTCTATCCAGTTACAATCGCCAAGGACATAAGCAGGGAAGAGCTTCTTCTGGTCGAAAAAGGCAAGGAAACACTGGAGGGCGTATTTCTTGAAGTGAGGCACAAGAGATTCTATCCGCATGGAGAAGCAGCCGCCGTACTTCTGGGATACACGGGAATCGCCGACGCAGAAGAGGAAAGAACCTACGGTCGGTCCAAGGCGGGGGGCGAACTCGGGAAAATGGGGATTGAAAAGGTCTTTGATAGTGAACTCAGAGGAACAAACGGTCTTAAATACGTCATGGTAAACGCGCACGGAAAGGTGATTTCGGACTCTGCTGCCGCATTATTGCCAACCAGCAAGAACAGGAAAATGGTTCAGGGAAAAGATATACACCTCACCATTGACGCGCAATTGCAGAAGGTCGCCTATGACGCTTTAGGCGAAGAAAAAGGTGCCATAGTCGCAATGGACGTACGGAGCGGAGAAATTCTGGCAATGGTAAGCCGTCCATCTTATCGCCCCGAGCACATCTCGAAAGAGCTTTCTCCCGCTGAGCAAAGAAGAAAAAAGAAAGAATCTTTTTCCCTTCTAAACCGCTCAACACAAGGAACCTATCCGCCCGGGTCAGTACTCAAAATAATCACGGCTTTTGCGTTGCTGGAGGAAAAAACTGCTGATCCGGAATCGTCCGTATACTGCCCGGGTTATTATTTTGTAAACAAGAAACGTTTTAACTGCTGGCGCAAAGAAGGACATGGGAATATGAACCTCCACAAGGCTATTGTCGAATCGTGTGACGTATACTTCTACGACCTTTCCCTGAAGCTTGGTGTTGACGGTCTTTACACCTACCTGAAGAAATTCGGACTTGGAGAAAGAACCGGCATAGCACTGCCTGAGAAACGGGGAGTGAGCCCATCGAAGACATGGAAAAGAAAGCACCTGAAAGAACCATGGTATCCGGGTGAAACTGTAATACTGGCAATAGGTCAGGGATACGTTACCACAACCCCTCTTCAGATAAGTGTTATGACCTCAGCAATAGCGAACGGAGGCATTATAGTAAAGCCGAAGATAAGAAAAACAGAAGAGAAAAAACCATCCCGGATAATCAGGGCAACTCAGCGCCTTGACGCAAAGTCAGTATCTTTCCTCAAAAAAGCACTTTACGGCGCCGTAAACGAACACCGGGGTACCGGGATTTACGCAAGATCAAAGATCACGTCCGTTTCGGGCAAGACGGGTACGGCACAGGTTGTCTCGGCAAAATTCGAGTCGACAAAAAAACGGTTTCAGGACCACGCCTGGTTTACATCCTACGCACCATCGGATTCGGCGGAAATATCCGTAACCGTCCTCGTTGAAAACGGGGGAAGCGGAAGCGTGGCCGCAGCCCCGATAGCAAAAGAAATCATTGAAACCTATTTCAAACTCAAGAAGGAACGAGGTGAAGCTCGAATTGCCAAATCTGAGTAGATACTCCTGGGTGCTGCTGCTGACCGCTTTGCTTTGCTCAGCGGGACTCATGAATCTATACAGCATCTCTCTGCCGGACGGCTTGGGTGCATTCAAAAAACAACTCGTATGGGTTCTCGGCGGACTTCTGACTGTAGCGGTTATTAGTCACTTAAGACCCCTTACGCTTAAAAATCATTCGCTTACCCTATACCTGTTTTTCCTTGCGATGCTGGCGTTACTTTTCGTATTCGGAAAAACGGTATCCGGGTCCAGAAGCTGGTTCCAGATAGGTCCGGTATCCGTTCAGCCTTCCGAATTTATTAAAATCGGAGTAATAATGATGCTTGCTAATTACTACGCAAACGAGGTGCCCGCGAAAGAAAATTATAATTTGGTGGAACTTCTCAAGCCTTTAGCTCTTCTGCTTGTTCCTACCGTAGCGGTAATTGCCCAGCCCGACATGGGAACCGCGATTACCATCCTTCTCATAGGTTCAAGCATCATTCTGCTCTTGGGAATCAGCAGAAAAACGCTGCTTAAAATAACAATCGTAGTGCTGATATCCATCTTGCCGATCTGGAATCTTCTGATCAAGGATTACCAGAAAGAGAGAATATATTCCTTCATGGACACTTCCACTGACCCTTTTGGTATAAGCTACAACTCGATTCAGTCACAGATTGCGATAGGTTCCGGCATGGGTTACGGAAAAGGTTTTTCTCTGGGTTCGCAGTCTAACCTGAATTTTCTTCCCGCACATCATACGGATTTTGCGTTTTCGGTGATTTCCGAGGAATGGGGATTTCGGGGGGCAGTGTTTATCCTTCTTCTGTATTTCTCCATAATCCTTTTTATCCTCAATATCGCAACATCCCTAGAAAATCGCTTTTCGATGATAGCGTGCTTTGGAATTGCAGCCATGTTTTTCTGGCACGCCGTGATAAATATCGCTATGGTAACGGGACTTCTGCCGATCATCGGCACTCCTCTTTTTTTCATCAGTTACGGCGGTTCGTCAACCCTCACGGCCTTTATCGGGATCGGCATAGTTCTTTGCCTGAGAAAAAAATAAGGGAATTGTATACTTGTTTACCAAAATAATTATAATGGACTGGTAAAATATACTGCAATGGCTAGAGAAATGCGTACCGCAGAGTTTGTCGTTCTGCCTACCTCTAAGGCAAAGGCAACAAAGATGTTCCGGATAGCGGGGGCCTGCAGATATGTCTGGAATCATTTTCGGGAAAAGAACCTTGCCGACTATCAGGCATTCAGAAATGGCAAGGCGGAGCGACCGCAGACCAGTTATTTCTCTTTTGGTGTGGAGTTCACCAAGCTGAGGCGCGAGACAGACTGGATGCAGGAACTTCCCGCCAATCCCATCAAGCATACCCTCAAGTATTTTGCAGATGCATTAAAAGAGGCAATGGCTGGCAAGAAGGGGTTTCCGAAGCCTAAGAGCAGAAAGAGAACTGCACCAAGTTTCACCATACCAAGTTCCGCCGGGGTAAGAATACGAAAGGTCAACGAAAAGTATTCTTCACTTCTTATACCCCTGGTCGGATGGGTAACGCTTACACGCAGTGGAGGCCACCCTTGGGAGAGCGGTACACCGAAACAGGTAGTGCTTCGCCATGACGGGCACAGGTGGAGGGCCTTTGTTTCCTATGAAGTTGAGGTGGAAGAAAAGACGGACGATGGGGAAGTTCTCGGTGTTGACATGAATGCCCGTCAGATTGCTACCTCGGATGGAGACTTCTATCATCTGCCCGATCTCGAGAAAAAAGAGAAACGAAAAAAGTGGTATCAGAGAAAGATGGCAAGGCAGGTAAGGGGGTCAAACAGGCGTAAGGACACGAAGAAGAAACTTAGGAAAGTAAGCAGACAGATAGCCAATGTCCGCAAGAACTGGGTTCATCAAACTACGAAAGAAATCTCCGGGAAATGCGGAACTGTAGCAGTGGAGAACCTCAAGGTTAAGAACATGACCGCTTCTGCAAAGGGTACTGTGGAGAATCCGGGAAAGAATGTAAAACAGAAGTCAGGGCTTAACAGGGTGATACTTGATACAGCCTTCGGGGAAGTAAGAAGAAATCTTGAGTACAAGTGCGGGAGGCTTGTGGAAGTAAACCCCGCATACACGAGTCAGACGTGTTCGCACTGCGGACACGTAGAAAAAGAGAACCGTAAAACCCAAGCACGGTTCCAATGTGTGAGTTGCGGGTTTGTATCCAACGCGGATACGAACGCCGCGACAAACATAAGGCGTCTGGGAATGGCGCAACTGCACGGGGAGGGTACTGGTATTAGCACAGTCCCGATGAACCGTGAAATTGATGCAAGATTATCCTATGGGTAAGCAAGTATATAATTCCCAATAAAGTAAAAACCCGAATTCTTGACAGGGAATTAACATCAGATAGAATCTACGCCTATTTGAGGCGTGGCGAGGGGGAAATTCATTCTCCTCTGACCCCTAAAAACAAACATTTTTCGTTTTTGGAAAAACAGCCGTAAGACGGCTCCTTTCATGTGGAGGTTCTTCATTTTCCTCAGCGCTATGTATATCTCGGGCACGGTTCCTGTTCTGCTCACATCAGATGTTCAGGCACTTTCAAACGTAAATGACGTAAAAGAAATAGGTTTTGACGAGAAGCTTGCCGAAACCATTGACCTTGATACGGAATTTTACGCGGAAAATGGAGAAACTGTAGGTATCTCCTCTTTTCTCGGAGAGAAACCGGTGGTTCTGAGCCTTGCCTACTTCACGTGCCCCAGGCTCTGCCTTCTTGGAACGGACGGAGTTCTGGAAGCCATAAACCAGATGGGTTCCTTCAGGCCGGGTGAGGACTACACCGTGGTAACCGTAAGTTTTGACCCCGAAGAGCCCTCTGACGCCATCGGCGCCGCGGCCGCAAGATACAAAAAAGCCCTTGCGGGCGGGACGGAGGAAGCCGAAGGCTGGCATTTTCTCACGGCAACGTCCGAGAACATACTGAAACTTACCGATTCAGTGGGATTCCGCTTCAAAAAAGACGGTGAGGAGTTCGCTCATCCTTCGGGGATGGTCATACTCACGCCGGACGGAACAATCTCCCGGTACCTCTACGGAGTCCAGCATGACCCCCGTAATCTCAAGTTATCGCTAATAGAAGCTTCCGAGGGAAAAATAGGCTCTTCAGAAGTGCTTAACAAGGTGCTTATGTTCTGTTATCAGTTTGACCCCGTGGGGAAAAGATATGCGCTTGCCGCCCTTAACGTGGTTAAGGTGGGAGGAATGGTCACCCTTACGGTTCTCGTGGCGTTTCTCTGCCTGATGTGGAAAAGAGAAAGAAAAACCCATTAATTACTGCGGAGGTTGTAAATCATAAATGTCCACCTGGATACCGGAATCGGCTTCAAATCTTGCCGCAAGCGTCGATAACATAACCCTGTTCGTAACGATCGTATCAGTATTTTTCTTCGTACTGATTTCAGCTGTAATCGTAGTTTTCTCAATCAAGTACAGGAGAAAAAGCGAGGATCAGGAAACTGCCTACATCACCCACAACTCGCTCATCGAAACCATCTGGACCATAATCCCCAGCATACTGCTCATGGTTATCTTTGCGTGGGGATGGATAGCTTTTAAGGAACTGAGAAACCCGCCCGCAGAAGCAATCGAAGTTAACGTGGTGGCAAAGCAGTGGCTCTGGGAATTCGAGTATTTCACCGGAAAAAAATCGCTTAACGAACTGTTTGTGCAGCAGAACAAACCTGTGAGGCTCATAATGAGGTCAGATGACGTTATTCACAGCTTCTTCGTTCCGCAGTTCCGCGTAAAACAGGACATTCTCCCGGGCAGCTACCAGCAGCTCTGGTTCACTCCGACCAAGGTCGGGACCTTTGACCTTCTGTGTGCCGAATACTGCGGTTCCGGACACTCCCAGATGCTTGCCAAGGTAAAGGTCCTCAGCCCCGAAGCATTCACAAGGTGGGAAAAAGGAGACGAGCTTGAAGACGGAGCTTCGGTAGCCGCAAGCAGCGTATCTCCTGTGGAGAGAGGAAAAGATCTGTATTCCCAGAGAGGGTGTCTTGCGTGTCACAGCATAGACGGCAAGGAGGTCATAGGACCGACTTTCAAAAACCTTCACGGAAAAACAGAGACTCTCCAGGACGGTTCCTCGGTTCTTGTCGACGAGAATTATTTAAGGGAATCGATTTATGAACCTCAGGCGAAGATGGTAAAGGGCTATCCACCCACCATGCCCTCTTTCAAGGGTATCCTGTCTGAGGATGAGGTAACCGCTCTTATCGAGTATATAAAAACGTTGAAGTAGAATTATTCAAGGAGAAAAAGATGGCAAACGGAGTCATGACGCAAACCCAGCATATACCGTACTTAGCCCAGAAAGGTTTAAAGTCGTGGATTTTAACAACGGATCACAAACGCATAGGGATTCTATATCTCATTACGATCTCGTTTTTCTTCATGATAGCCGGCCTGACGGCTCTGGGGATGAGATACGAGCTTATGACTCCCGAGCTTGATTTTTTCAGGAGCGCAACGGAGTACAACGTAGCGTTCACCCTCCACGGCTCCCTGATGGTCTTTTTCTTCATAGTTCCGGGAATCGCGGCAAGCTTCGGGAATTTTCTGATACCGCTTATGATCGGGGCAAGGGACGTGGCCTTTCCAAGGCTCAACCTTCTGAGCTTCTGGGTATATCTTGTCGGAACGGCAATACTGCTTTCCGCGCTCATGCAGCCAGCTGACACGGGCTGGACGTTCTATACTCCCTACAGCATTCAGACGGGCACCAAGGTGATAATGATAACTCTCGGGGTATTTGTGCTCGGGTTCTCATCGATTCTCACCGGAATGAACTTCATAGTGACCATACACAAGCTGCGGGCGCCCGGAATGACATGGTCAAGACTGCCGCTTTTCATATGGGCGTCCTACGCGACCGCTATACTGCAGCTGCTGGCAACGCCTGTTGTGGGGATCACTCTCCTTCTGCTGATAGCGGAGAGAGCGTTTGACATAGGGTTTTTTGATCCAGCGAAGGGAGGGGACCCAATACTGTTCCAGAATTTCTTCTGGTTCTACTCCCATCCCGCCGTCTACATAATGGTTATTCCGGCCTTCGGAATCATCTCCGAGATAATCCCAGTTTTTGCAAGAAAACCCATTTTCGGATACAAGGCAATCGCTTATTCAAGCTTCGCAATAGCAATAATAAGCTTCTTTGTCTGGCTGCACCACATGTTCGTAAGCGGCATATCGGAGACAGCGGCGGCTATATTCTCCTTTCTGACAATGCTTGTGGCCATACCGACGGCAGTAAAGGTGTTTAACTGGACTGCCACTCTGTACAAGGGGTCAATACAGTTTCACTCGTCAATGCTCTATGCCTTGTCATTCATAGTGCTTTTCACAATCGGTGGACTGACCGGGGTTTACCTGGGAGCCCTGGCAGTTGACGTACATCTGCACGACACTTATTTCATAGTAGCCCACATGCACTACGTCATGATAGGAGGAACGGTGATGGGATTTTTCGGAGCCCTTCACTTCTGGTACCAGAAATGGTTCGGAAAAGTGTTTGACGAGATGACCGCGAAAGCCGCGTGGTTCCTGGTTTTCGTAGGATTCAACGTAACGTTTTTCCCGCAGTTTTTCATGGGTTTTCAGGGGATGCCCAGAAGGTATGCGACCTATCCCGAAGAGTACGTATCCTACCACGCCCTTTCGACCTACGGATCATGGATACTGGGACTCGGAATTCTGATAATGACCATAAACCTGCTTTTGCCGGTTATAAGAAAAGGGAATTATCCCGAATCGTCAAACCCCTATGGATCCCTCTCTCTTGAGTGGCAGGTGCCTTCCCCACCTCCGCATGAGAATTTTGACAAAATACCGACTGTAACTGACTGGACCTATTCTTACGGAAAAAAATAGATCGGAGGCTAACGCAAAAAAATGAGCAGCACAGCACAACACACCGAAGAAAGCCACGCGCACGGTCACGGGCTTGGAGAGGCCGTAACGCATAACGCGGCTAAATTCGGTATGTGGCTTTTCCTCGGAACGGAAATTCTTCTTTTCGGGGGACTCTTCGCGGCGTACGCGCTTTTCAGAGCCAAATACCCGGATCTCTTTTACGAATCCCACAAGAAGCTGGACGTTACCCTTGGCGGCATAAACACCATAGTGCTCATATTCAGCAGTTTTACAATGGCTCTTGCGGTGTCGGCCGCGCAGAAAAGAAACAGGAAATGGCTGATGATACTGCTCGCCGTAACCTTTATATGCGGAGCGGCTTTCGGAGTAAACAAGTACTTTGAGTACAGCGCCAAGTTCGACCACCACATATTTCCCGATACGAATATATTCTTTGCCCTTTACTTCATGATGACAGGGCTTCACATGCTCCACGTATTTGTGGGAATGGGCATAATTTTCGCCCTGATAATAATGGCCAAACAGGGAAGATTCAAAGAAGGCAACAGGTACACACCGGTTGAGGTCGGAGGGCTTTACTGGCACCTGGTTGACCTGATCTGGATATACCTGTTTCCTCTATTGTACTTAATCGGCTAAACGGAGAGAGAAAATGAGCACACACGATCACACTGAGGAACATCACACCGGTCTTCGGGTATACGTCGCTGTATGCCTTGCGCTGTTCGTCCTGACGGCAGTTACGGTTTACATTGCGAAATTCGATTTCGGCGACTTCAATATCGTCGTCGCAATGTTGATAGCGTCAATAAAGGCATCGATCGTAGCCCTTTGGTTCATGCATCTTAAGTTTGAAGACAAGCTCACGTGGATATACGCCCTATATCCTCTTTTCCTGCTTTTTCTTCTGATCGGTTTCACCTTAATGGAAACCTTCACAAGGGTACCGGTAATAAGGTAGCCACACAGAAACAGGTATGCTCGCAAAAACCGCTTTAGGCCTCCTGTTCATACTTCTTATATGGGGAAACGCGGTATCGGGACTCAAGGCCGGACTGGCCTGCCCCGACTGGCCGCTTTGCCACGGGGAGGTGATTCCGCCTTTCAGGTGGGATATATACGTAGAATTCTCCCACCGCGTGATAGGCGGCATAACGTCCATAGTACTTTTCATTCTCTGTTACAGAAGATTCCGTGCGTACAAAAAAAATTACAAGGCACTTCCGCTGCTCGTAGTCCTGCTTCTTGTGTTCCAGATAGTGCTTGGGGGAATAGTGGTTCTCACCAAGCTTCCAGTGGACCTGACTACCATTCATTTTACAAACGCCATTATAATCTTCTCAATTACCCTCTACATGGTGTATTTTGACGGCGTAAGGAGAAAACCGGATTTCCGCTTCTCGGGCCCGGCTGGAATTTTCTTTGTGCTTTTTCTGCTCGTATTCATCCAGGCTTCCCTTGGAGCCTACGTAAGGCACCTTGGAGCGGGGCTTGCGTGCCCTGATTTCCCGACGTGTCTTGGCTACTGGATTCCGCCTGAGCTCTCGGGCAAGGTGCTGGCGCACTTTACGCACAGGGCAGTCGCCTACCTGCTCACGGCGGCTTTCATCTTCGTTCTGATTCTCTCCAGAAAATCCGAAAGACTCAAGGAAGCACGGAAAAATATGTCCCGGGCAGTAGTCCTGCTTTTTGTTCAGATAGGACTTGGAATCGTGGTCGTAACCTCAAAGCTTCTCTTTTACGTCACCGCCGTTCATCTCGCAATCGGTCTTCTGATACTTTCTCTCTGCCTTCTCACCTGGTTCGGGTATATAAGTAAAGACAGCGTCACCGAAAAAACTTCTTAGCAATGAGTGAAACACAGAAAAAATCCGTGGGAACCATGGCGGTTTCCGCCGTTATCCTCTCCAAGCCCGGAATAATAATGAGCGTGGCGTTTACGGGTCTTGCGGGAATGGTGGTGGCCAATCGCGCCCTCCCCTCCGCACAGACCGTTTTTTTATGTGTTGCCTCCCTTCTTCTCAGTGCCGGCGGAGCGGCAATTCTGAACAATCTGCTCGACAAGAAAATCGACAAGCAGATGAGCCGCCTTAACAAAAGGGTGGAAGCCCTGAGAGTTCTCGGAGACCGAAACGCGTGGGCAATCTCGATACTCATGATGGTCGTGGCTCTCTTTATTTCGCTTTCTTACTTCAATTACGTAAACGCGTCGCTCATTCTCCTTGCGATTCTGAGCTACACACTTATTTACACACTTTTTCTCAAAAGAACCTCCCCTTTCGGTACCGTGCTCGGGGGGATACCGGGCGCCCTTCCCGTGCTTATAGGCTACACCGCAGTAAAACCCGTCCTGCATCTCGACGCGATGATAGTATTCATATTCATGATGCTCTGGCAGCCTCCCCACTTCTGGGTGCTCGCACAGAAATACAGAAAGGATTATGAAAAAGCCGGGATAAACGTTCTTCCCGTAGCCATGGGCACAAAGTACACCAACATGCTTATACTCATCTACTCCCTCTCACTTATACCCCTCACTTTCATCCTCTGGCTCACGGGAACAAACACCGTCTATTTTGCGGCTTTCGCCGCGGTATCGGGAATATATTTTAATTACCTTGTTGTAAGGAGCGTTTTCGCCAACCGCGGTTACGGAAAGGCCTTCTCGGCTTCAATCATCTACATGCTTTTGATAATGCTTGGCATAGTGATTGATATACTGGTTAAGTCACTCTCCCCGGTGCAAAGGGTTATCGGAAATCTTATGTAGCAACCGAGGGCAGAAGTTCCTTGAGTTCCTCAAGAGGCCGCGATAGCGTAGAAATCGCCTCTTTCCAGAAATCCTTGCTGGTTATATCGTCCCCTATTGACCTTCTAACCGCCCCTTCCGCGTCGTCCGAACCGGTGAGGGCGAGAAATTCTTGGTAAACGGGAATAAATTCCTCTCCGTGCTGTCTGAATTTCTCGAAAAGCGCCCTGCTCAGCAGGTAGCCGAAAGTGTAGGGGAAATTGTAGAAGCTGACGCCGGTTATGTAGAAATGAAGCTTTGAAGCCCAGAAAAACGGATCGCATTCCAAAAGCACATCTCCGAAAACCTCCTTCTGGGTCTCGGTCATAAGCTCCTTAAGCTCGCTCACGGTAAGTTCCCCTTCCGCGCGGCGCTCATAGAGTTTCTTCTCAAACTCATACCGCACGGGAATGTCCAGAAGATATATGGCTCCGTGGTTTACTTCCGCATCCCTCACAAGCACCTTGTCCTCAACGCTAGTTGAAGGGTCTCGCAGCAGCCCCTCGGCAAGCAGCATTTCCCCGAAGGTTGAAGCGGTTTCGGCAAGCGTCATGGGGTAGAACTGCGCGTAGGGCCGAAGATCTCTCATAACGTGAGAATGAAAGGCATGGCCCGCTTCGTGAGCGAGGGTGAGTATGTCTCCTACCCCTCCGTTATAAGTCATGAATATCCTTGACTCCCCGGTGAGAAGAGAACCCGTACAGAAACCTCCGGGTCTTTTTCCTTCTCTCACTTCCCAGTCTATCCACTCGCTTCGGCACATATGGTCAAAAAAACCGCCTAGGCGCGCATAGGCAGCCGAGAAAGAATTGGAAACCATGGATTTCGCACCGCTCCAGTCAACTCCGCCGGTTTTGCCAAGATCCATGGGAGCTCCCAGGTCGTACCACGACACCCCGTCGAGCCCAAGCGTCCCGGCTTTTAGCCTGAGGATGTCCCTTGGAAGTTCGACTGTCTCCCGTATTGCCTCCATCATGGAATCCAGAGTCTGTTTCGATATCGCCGCGTCAAAAAGCGCTACGTCTAGGAAATGATCGATTTCCCTGTGCCTGTAGAGCGTGTGTCTGGTTCCCGATATGGCATTTATGGCCCCGGCGGCTATGTCTTCAAAAGCCTCCCAGGCCTCATTGCCGCCGGAAAAAGCGGCTTTTCTTATCTCTCTTTCGGGACTTTCCATAAGCGACCTTCTCTGGGACATGGGAAGTCTTTTTTTCGTCCCGTCGGGATAAACCATATCAAACATCATCTTGGAAGATACGGTATCGTAGATTCGCCCCCAGGCGCTTATCCCGTCGACTCCCAGTTCGGAGGCAAGAATTTCCTTCGGAGCAGACATGGTAAACCGGGAATTTCGCCAGACGCGCCTCACGTAATATGAAGCTGACTCTATATCCGCAAAAGAGACAAACTCGGAGAGTATATCCTCGTCGGCATCCCGAAGCGCTCTTTGAAGCTGCACTTCAAGCTTCTCAAGCTCTGAACCGAGAAGGGAAATCGCCGCTTCCTCGCGCAGGTAGTCCTCTCTTCTTGAATCCGAAGCACTGAGACATCCCACGTAGGAACGTATATGAGAATATTGGCTTATCAGCCTCTCCGTCTCAAGGAAGATATCTTTCCAGAACGCAAGGTTTTCTCCGCAAAGAGGTTCAGAAGCCGAGGCTTTCTTGTCGAGATTCTTTATGCCTCTGGAGAGATTCTTCTTGAACTCTTTATATTTAACTCCCTGAAATTCGGGAAAATAAGAAGTGAGATCCCAATTCATATCGGTATTTTGAATATTGCATCAAAAGCGGGGAATCCCCGGATGCAGAACCTCCTTTGGATGAAGAATAATACAACAGAATTCGTTAATTGAAATAAACGGAGTTAATTCTCCCGGTACGATGACACAAGGCATTTGACTTTACCACAGGCACATATACTTTAACTCTTCCGAAACCATGAAGAAAGCTTATCTAGCGCTTGAAGGCGGAAAAGTATTTGAAGGCGAAAGCTTCGGAGCCCAAGGAGAGGTGACTGGGGAAGTCGTCTTTAACACCTCCTTAACGGGTTACCAAGAAATACTCACGGATCCTTCCTACAACGGTCAGATTATCGTAATGACCTACCCCGAAATAGGCAACTACGGTATCAACCCCGAGGATTTCGAATCGGAAAAACCCCACTTAAGCGGTTTCGTCGTAAAGGAATACTGGGATCACCCAAGCAACTGGAGATCAAAAGAGAGCCTCGACAGCTTTCTTTCAAGACATGGAATACCCGGCATACAGGGAATCGACACCAGGGAACTTACAAGGATCATACGAATCGGTGGAGCGAGAAAGGGAATTATCTCAACTGTCGAGACAAGCCCCGAAACCCTTGCCGAGAAAGTTGACTCCTCACCGGGAATAGTCGGACGCGACCTTGTAACAGAAGTAAGCTGCGCTCAGCCTTACGCATGGAACGAGGGAACGGGAAAGTGGCGCCACAGCAGGGACAAAAACTCCGAACCCTCCAGAAAATTCAAAGTCGCCGTCTACGATTTCGGAATAAAGAGAAACATACTCAGGGAGCTTCACGATCTTGGATGCGAAACGACGGTTTTTCCGTCGAAAACAGATTCCAAGGACATACTGGCTTCCGACCCCGACGGGATTTTTCTCTCAAACGGACCCGGGGACCCGGCCGCGGTTAAATACGCCTCGAAGAATGTAAGAAAACTCATCGGCAAAAAACCCGTTTTCGGAATCTGCCTTGGACATCAGATACTAGGTCTCGCGCTCGGAGGAAAAACCTTCAAGCTAAAATTCGGACATCGCGGAGGAAACCAGCCGGTCAAAAACCTTGAGACCGGAAAGGTGGAAATAACTTCGCAGAATCACGGCTTCGCCGTTGATCCTGATTCGCTTAAAGCCAATGTCGCAGTCTCACACATAAATCTAAACGACCAGACCGTGGAAGGACTGAAACACAAGGAATATCCACTCTCCTGCGTCCAGTATCACCCTGAAGCCTCGCCCGGGCCGCATGACTCCTCCTATCTTTTCAGAAACTTCATCGAGATGATGGAAAATTTCTCAGCGTAGGCACTCAGGCAGGGAACAACAGATATCCACTATTTGAAGAAGCAGTAAAGTTCTAAGGTTAATCTTCTGAATCCGATCCTTTCGTCACTCTCCAACGAGATTCTCGAGACGAAATCAAAGCGCGGTTGATGATAGTCGACGTGTGTTCACCGCCTTCCAGCCCGAAACCTTTGGCAATTATGTATTCTGTTGCACAAAAACTCAATAATAAAAATGGATGTGATAAAATCATAGTGTGGCATATTGGTTTTCAAAGATTCTCCGTTGGGAATGGTGAGGGCATCTGTTGGTAGCCAAGAAGTGGAGGACTTAGCTAGAGATGTTTTATGCGCCACTTCTCTGGCGTCTTATGGAAATGCATGGAGAGTGGCAAATGGTTCTTGAATCGACAATATGGAGGCCCGCTAGGATACTCCTTACGCCTTTCCTCTTATTCCTTCTTTACTGGGGCCAATAGATGAAAAAAACTTTGCTTTTATTTGCTATACTGGTTTTTTCTATCAGCTGCGTAGGAAGCATAGGAGACCTGATTAACGAGTTTAGCGACCTTGAACTTGATGACGAAAAAGAGTACGAGTGCTACGATAAGTACGCAATACTGCCCTTGGGCACTCACCCTCCGAAGTGGATAACTCCACCAAATTCTCATTGGGAATGTAGAGACGGAGATACAAAACGTCTTCATGCTGACGGAACAGTTACAGGAAGGATAGGCTCGTCTGATCGAAAAGACTCTCTAGAGTATTGGCAACACTGTCAGACCGGCACACGACCACCAGATGTCAAAGGGAAATGGTTCATACTTGAGGAAGATACTCTGTGCTTCTGGTACGATTTAACTCCCGGAGTTTATACCTGTGCTGAATACATAGACTACAAACTGGATTCTTCTGAACAAACTGTTGTAAGCTATTCCATCAATGCATATATCGACCTGTATGACAGCCGAGGGAACTGGTTTGATAATGAGTATGAATACGAGACTTGCACCTTAAAGTAAGCGAAATATTTTTAGAACTTTTGGTGTTTTTTGGATACAAGGGATGGGAGTATTTTGGGCAACTAAATACATAATTCCCAAACCTTTAGATTCAAGTTCTCGTGAGACATGTTCGTTGTGTTCCCAGAATTCATTCTCAAGCCGCCTGTCCTCTTGCGGCAACTCGATATCCCAGGTTTCAAAATCCTTATTGAAATTCACAATATGCTGATCCACAAAACCGCTCATCTGGTCTTAATTCCTTGGGTATTACCCTATTTCTTCTCTTTCCAAGTGTCTTTCAAAAAATTCTATTGTCCGCAACGTAAGCTCTGCTCTCTCATCAAGCCCGTCAAATCTCTCCTCTTTCATTTTTTCGTTGAGCAACTTGTAAAGACGATCATATATATCCGAAGGGGTTTTTATCTTCTGTTCCTGCATATTACATTCCTCCCTGAAGCAATATAAGTTTAACCGGCCCGATACTCCCGGTTAGAAGTACGCGGTACAACTTATTCACACACATCTTTTTTGAGCAGACCTACATACTTGTCGGCAAGCCTTGTAGGTTCGGGAATTCTAAGACCTCGGGAACACCCAAGAGCAATCATAACCGAGGTATCGAGATCAACTCTGTTTCCAACAGATACAAAAACCGGCTTCACACCGTCTCTGGTTCTTAAAGCGGCACCAATGACTTCGCCGTCTTTTCCCCTCATCAACGTCCTCTCGCCCTTGTTGAGCCCAGGTTCGCTGAAAGTTCCATAGAGACATTTTTTCGCAACGCCCATAGCCGGCATATCAAGCAGAACACCGACATGACAGGCAAGCCCGAAGCCTCTTGGATGAGCAAGTCCGTGTCCGTCTATCATGATCATGTCACAGCGCTTGCTAAGCTTGCCGAAGGTCTTTATGACGCAGGGAGCCTCCCTGAACCCAAGAAGCCCCGGAATGTAGGGAAACACCTCGTCTGAGACAGTCCATACCCTCTCGATCTCCTCAAGTTCAGGATAGGAAAAAAGAATTATTCCGCAGACAAGCTTTTTTTTCTTAACGCAGATAGCGATATCGGCACCGGCAATCGTGTGAATGCGCTTCGAGCCAGGGGTCTGCACGACCCTTCTGGAGAGCTCTTTTTGAATACGAAAAGCTTCCTTTACAGGAGGAGGTTTTGCGGTATAAAGTGTCTCAAGGTCTTTTATCAAGTCGCCTTTATGGTGCATGGAAACAGAACACCCCGCTAAAGCTGACAGTAGTCACAAGCTCTACCTATCGGCGCTCGTTTGCCTGAGTTTTCCTTCTCGCAATGGCTGCAACCGTACTTACCGTAGAACCAAAGCACTGGATCAAGCGCCGCGCTTGTTCCCGCGATCCGGTCCGGTCCCCCTATCTTGGCCTCGGCGACCGCTTTGCGGCAGGCACTCTGTATCATAGGTTTCGCTTCTTTAAGCTTAAGTCCTTGTGTGTTCGCGATTCCCAGATTCTCCGCCGCGCGGCGAACCTGAACATCCACCGCTACGGGAACTTTTTCTATGCGTTCTATTTCAGCTCCACCCGGATTCGCCATGATCCGAACCCACATCGCTCCTATCTTTGGACCGCGAAGAAGCGGAAATCTTGAGCGACCCGTCTCGTCCCTGCTCCTAAGCGCCCTCAGTAATTCCTCAGCATCTCCAAGGCCACTGTCTATTACACGTCGGATCGGACTATCTCCCATGGCCAGGCTGCCGGAGATAACGTGCCAGGCTTTTGAGTCCTGTCCGTGGCGCTGGCTTACCCTGCTCTTACGCAGAAGTACTTTGAGCTCGTGGAGGGAGATTTTTATTACCTCGGCAGGATCGAAAAGTTCTGGATGTGATTTAAAAAGCTTCGCTGCCGCTTTCCACAGACTGTTTGCGTCACGCGCACGGTCCATTGCGGAAACGAAAGTCAGAAACAGTCGCACCATACGTTCGGACTTGCCGGAGGTACGCATTTCCTCAGTAAGTTTCTCCGCCGGCATTTGTGACCATAGGTCGTAAAATTTCATACATCTCTCGGACAGATCGAGGTTATTGCCATAGAAGTCATCGGTAATCATTTTGACTATTTGTGCCGCATTAGACATTTTCAAAGCTGCTCTCTGTTGTTTTTACCGCACCGCTTTAAATCGGGGTCCGAAAAGGTTTTACGGGTTCTGACCCGTCTTCTTTACATGAAGCAATATACTCATCAATTGAACGACGAAACTCTTTTTTAATTGCTTTAATGTTAGTTGCCTCAAAATTCGCGACTGGATAACTGCGGCTGTTAACAACTCTTCCATGAAAACGCCCTGCGGAATCGTCAAATTCAACCGTCGCAACATACCCCTTGTATTCAATCATGATTTCACTCCTGCGGTTTTGAGAAAAGCGATTATGCTCGGTTAGAATACACGAAAACATGTTCGGCAAAAACTTCAAAAAGCAGAAGATCCAGACTCCTGAAGCTGAGATAAACACTGTCTGGGGAGGACAGGGAGAACCCTTGCTCCTTCTGCACGGCTACCCGCAGACGCATGTTATGTGGCACGCGGTAGCGCGTACTCTCGTCTCGAATTTTACGGTCGTGTGCCCCGATCTTCGGGGTTATGGAGACAGCTCTAAACCTGCCGGGGAAAAAGATCACTCAAACTATTCAAAAAGAGCCATGGCCGCGGATATGGTTTCGGTAATGGAAGCCCTGGGTTTTCGTGAATTCTACGCTGCGGGACACGATAGGGGAGGCAGGGTGCTTCACCGCATGTGTCTTGATCACCCTGAAAAAGTCCTAAAGGCCTGCGTCATGGACATTGCGCCCACCTACCACATGTTCAAGACTGCGGACAAGCACTTCTCTACGGGTTACTATCACTGGTTTTTTCTTATCCAGCCCGACGGACTTCCGGAGAAAATGATAGGGGCTGACCCGGAGTACTACCTTCTTGAAAAGCTCAGACGCTGGAGCGCCCCCGGTGCGAAATTCGATCCCGAAGCCGTAAAAGAGTACGTGCGCTGTTTCAGTGACCCAAGCGCAATCCACGCAAGCTGCGAAGACTACAGGGCAGCGGCTTCTGTAGATATTGTTCATGATGAAGAAGATATGGACGTCAGGATAAGGTGTCCGCTTCTTGTCCTCTGGGGCGGAAAAGGGTTCATTCACAGAACCTACGATGTTCTTGGCGTATGGAGGGAAAAAGCGCTTAACGTTTCGGGGGAACGGCTTGACTGCGGCCACTTTCTCCCTGAGGAGAAACCCCGGGAGACATCCTCGGAACTGTTATCATTTTTCGGATAACAGAATTCCCGGAGCATTCCAATTGCCGTCCTCTTCGTTCTATCCAATACCTGCACCTTCTCTCCCGGAGTCCTTCGCTTCTTCTCCGCTCCCTTCGATCCCCTCAAACATATCCGTCCCCACTCTGAGCGAAGCAATTGCGAAATTTTTATTGACGTGTGTACCGGCATGCGGCACATTGCTCCATGGTCCGAAGTTATCGCCATCGAAGCTTCAAGCGACTGTACGAGCGTGGTGACCCGTTAAAAGGTGGTCTTAAGGGATTTTGGAGCATCTCGATTTCTGGTAACTGGCGGGTTATATTCCGCTTTGACGATGGCGATGTCTACGACATTGACTTGGTTGATTACCACTAGGAGGAAGCAGCAATATGACGATGGACAATCCACCGCATCCCGGCCGCAGCATTAGGGAGAACTGCCTAGTCCCGCTTGGGTTAAACGTTACCGAGGCGGCGAAAGTCTTGGGCGTTGCTCGTCACACGCTTTCGCGCATATTGAACGGCCATGCGGCAATTTCACCGGAGATGTCTATCAGGCTGGAGAAGGCGGGCTGGTCCAATGCCGAGTTTTGGATGCGTCGCCAAGCCACCTACGACCTGGCGCAAGCACGCAAGGGCGAAAACCGGATCAATGTCGAGCGCTACCGGCCACAGCGGAAGGAGCAGTAATGAAGACCGAACATCACTACGGAAAAAGCCTGTAGCAACATATAGTCGGATTTGGCTTCTGGCGCCAAGAAAGCGCTATACATGGTTTTTATCGACTGAAACTCCCTCTCCATGGTCGAGAGACTCTTGTAGACCGAAACAGCCTCCCAGCCTATGATCAGTTTCTGCTGTTATGAAATGCGACAGGAAATATTATATAATTCAGTAACAAGCTGAGGGAGAGAAGGTGCCGTTAGAAAAACCACTTGCATATTTCAGGAAACACCAAAAAAAATTTGCCAGCGAGCACCATGGGGAATTCGTGGTTATCTATGAAGAAGATGTGGAGGGCTTCTACAAGAGCGAATTGGAAGCATACACAGTCGCAATAAAGAAACATCCGGACGGATCGTTTCTTCTTCGGCCATGCCTAAGGCCCGAAGAAGAAAGCGTGGCTGTATTCCACTCCAGGGTTGCAGGATAATTGTCTCCGGAAACGAATCATTCGGCATTCACCATCAAATTTTCAACTGCGGTTGCAGTACTTGAAACCGAAATATGAATATCAAAGCCGTACGATCCAGATTCAGAAGGTGGTACTCCGAGGATTACAAGCTTTAAAGCCGTGTGGGACACTGGAGCGTCGTGTTGCGTCATCTCGCGGAAGGTTGTCGACTCTCTCAAGACCCCTCAGATAGACAGTATCGTTACTCACACAGCCAATGGCACACGGCTTTCTGGGGTGTATCTTGTAAATGTCTATCTTCCAAACAAGGTTTCCTTTTCTGCAGTCCGCGCAATAGACGCGGATATAGATGCATTTAGTGCGGATGTCCTTATCGGCATGGACATAATCGGCAAGGGTGATTTCGCGGTGACCCATAAAAACAAAACCACTTGCATGACTTTTCAAATTCCGTCACGCCGACATATTGATTTTGTAAAAGATATGGAGAAAGGGAAATCTTGATTCACGAGGAAGAATTGCAACAAAGAAGATGGCCATGCATATCGTAAAAATTTTCAAGAGCGGCCGCAGCCAAGCTATCCGGATACCGAAGGATTTCGCCTACGAAGGTGTAGTGGAACTGACCGTGCGGAAAATCGGTGAAAAACTGATTCTGGAACCGGTACGCAAGTCCTGGCTAACCCTGTATGACGAGGTCGAGCCGTTAGGAACAGATGATGATTTTCTGGCTAACCGCCCTGATTTGTTCGCTATTGACGAAGACAGGGTGAAATCTGAATGAACTACATGCTCGATACAGACACCTTCAGCTTACATCATGCACAATCGCGCTTTATCGATTCTCAAAACCCTGGATGAGAAAAATACGTACGGGCTATATTATCTGCATTTCAGTGATAGCCAGGTTGCGTCCTGATTCACTCCTGTTTTCATAATTCCCCAACTTTATATAGAGTATCACCATGTCGAAGATGCTTTTCGTAATGGACCCGATCGAATCCATAAACATAAACAAGGACACAACCTTCGTCATAATGCTTGAATGCCAGGCAAGAGGGCATGAAGTCCGCTACTGCGAGCTCGAAAATCTTTTCGTCAAGGACTCAAGTGCATGGGCGAACTCAACCGGGCTTCGCCTCGAGAGAAAAAGCGATTACTACTCAAAAGGTTCCTCTGAGAGTTCCCCTCTTGATGACTTCGACATTGTATGGATGAGAAAGGACCCTCCCTTCAACATGGATTATATCTACTCAACCTACATACTGAGCAGGGCTGATGAGTCCAAAACGCACGTGATCAACCACCCGGCCGGGATAAGGGAGTCTAACGAGAAAATGTACAGCCTTAATTTCGCCGACTTCATCCCCCCTACTCTTGTTTCAAAAGACATAGAAAAACTGAAAGAATTTCTCTACGAAACCGGCAATGAAATAGTGGTAAAACCGCTTGACGGCTACGGCGGGGAGGGAATTTTTCTCGTAAGGGGCGATGACCCTAACCTAAACGTGATACTCGAGAGCATAACCGGCTTCGGGCGCACCTACGTGATGGCCCAGAAATTCATAAAAGAGGTTTCGCAAGGAGACAAAAGGGTTATAATTCTAAACGGCGAGCCCATAGGAGCCGTGATGAGGGTTGCCGCAAAGGGAGAGTTCAGAAGCAATTTCCACTCCGGAGGACATCCCGAGAAAACCACTCTTACGGAAAGGGATCTGGAAATATGTGACGGCCTCAGAGAGAAACTCATGGAGGATCGGCTCTATCTGGTCGGAATCGACATAGTCGGAGGTTATCTGACCGAAGTCAACACCACGAGTCCGACATGCGTTCAGGAAATAAATTTTTTCAGCGGAGTGAAGCTCGAGTCACAGATAGTCGATTTTGCGGAGAGCATTATCCGCGGAGATCAAGAGAACCTTTAGAAATTTCCGGGCAAAAAGCTAACACGGAATTCCAACAATGAAGATATCAAGAAAAGACGTGCTGGACACAGCCGAGCTCGCAAGACTCGAGTTTGATGACGAGACACTTTCAAAATTCACCCGTCAGCTCGGGGATATTCTAGTCCACATAGACGAGCTTGCCGAGCTTGACACAGAAAAAGTGGAGCCCACTTCGCATGTACTCGAACTCTCAATCCCTTTTCGAAAAGATGAGGTGAACCAGCTAATAACGGCTGAAGAGGCTCTTCGCAACGCACCCAGCAAGGAAAACGATTTTTTCACGGTTCCAAAAGTAATAGAAGACCAGAGCTGACCCAATGTCCCTTCCAAGAACCATAAAAGAGGCAGCAGCGTTAATAGAGAGAAAAGAGGCTTCCCCGGTGGAACTTGCCGAACTTTTTCTCGAGCGCATATCGTCTGAGGACGGGAAAATAAACTCTTATATAACCGTCTGGGAAGAAGCGGCCATGGAGACCGCCAGAAAAGCGGAAAAAGAGATATCCGAAGGAAACTACCTGGGCCCTCTCCATGGAGTCCCGATAGCACTTAAGGATATTTTCGTGACAAAGGACTCACGAACCACCTGCGGGTCAAAAATGCTTCGGGATTTCGTCGCTCCATATAATTCCACCGTGGCCGAAGAACTGATGGCAAGCGGCTCTGTGGTACTCGGAAAAAACAACATGGACGAGTTCGCCATGGGATCTTCAAACGAGACATCTTACTTCGGACCGGTTAAAAACCCCTGGGACACCGACAGGGTCCCCGGAGGATCAAGCGGGGGCAGCGCCGCCGCCACAGCGGCAAATCTCTGTCTCGCGTCAGTCGGAACAGACACGGGAGGTTCCATAAGACAGCCCGGCTCCCTCTGTGGAGTAGTGGGGATGAAACCCACCTACGGACGGGTAAGCCGCTACGGCATGATCGCATTCGCTTCTTCCCTTGATCAGGCGGGACCGCTTGCGAAAACCGTGGAAGACGCAGCCATAATCCTCTCCTCCATAGCGGGACATGACCCGATGGATTCCACATCCGTTAACCTTCCGAGCGCCGATTACGCAAGCGCGCTCAGTGCGGATATAAAAGGACTGCGGGTAGGAATACCGAAGGAATATTTCATTTCCGGTATGGACCCCGAAGTGGAAGAATCTATACGAAAAGCCATTAGAGAACTCGAAACTCTGGGAGCAGAAATTGTGGAGATTTCGCTTCCTCATTCCCGCTACGCAGTCTCGACCTACTATATAATAGCCCCCTCGGAAGCAAGTTCGAATCTCGCAAGGTACGACGGAGTGAGATACACATACCGCTGCGAAAATCCGCAAACCCTGAGGGACCTGTTTTTCAGAAGCCGCTCGGAAGGGTTCGGAGACGAAGTGAAAAGAAGGATAATGCTTGGGACCTACGCTCTTTCCACAGGCTACTATGACGCCTATTACCTAAAAGCCCAGAAGGCAAGAACCCTGATAATAAAGGACTTTGAAAACGCGTGGGAAAAAGTTGACGTAATAGCAAGCGCCACTTCTCCTGAAACCGCTTTCAGGATAGGTGAAAAAACAGACGATCCCCTTAAGATGTACCTCTCCGACATACTTACCATTCCCTGCAACATAGCGGGACTGCCGGGGATATCAGTCCCATGCGGATTCAGTTCAAAGAGGCTTCCGATAGGACTTCAGATAATGGGAAAGCCGTTTGACGAGCAGACGGTACTCAACGTCGCGTACGCTTACGAACAAACTACTAAATGGTACGAAAAAGAAGTAGCGCCACCTGGATAATCGCAACCCGGGATACCTTCCGGCGCAAAAGCTTGTTGTTATCGAAATATCAAGCTTCTTTTCACAGAACAGCAGGGCAACTCATAAATAAAATGCCTTGGATGCCATGAAAAGCAGTACATGCTCTGGGGGTGGCCATAATCTGCCTGCTCATTTTCACCGCAGACGTGTTATAATGGCAATATAGTCTTTAACAAGGAGAGATAGCCATGAGTAAAGACAAAAAATGCATGATGTGCGGCAAGCCTTCCCCTGATACCATATGCGATTCCTGCAAGGCAAGCGTTCAGGCCGAAGCCGCCGGGGAAAAAGCGAAAATGGAGAGGAACGTAAAAGTCGGCGGAAAAAAGGCCGATGAGCAGTCCAAACAGCGTTCCTGATCAATAAGCCTGCCCGGTTTCTGTAAATTCTGTCTGGGGTTTTCGTATACGCAGTAAAGTCCATCGATCTTCTTCACCGCTTCTGAGTGGAGAACAACTTTTCGAGAAATTTATTATGTTGATAAACATAATGTTTGCCTGCATAATAAATACATGGATTTTATTGATCGACTTGAAGAAATGCGCAGACTCGATAATGCGCTAAGTCGTCCGGGCGGATTTGCCGTTATCTGGGGCAGACGCCGGGTGGGGAAGTCGCGTCTGCTTATCGAGTGGTCTAGGCGCAACGATGGTCTTTACACCGTCGCGGACCAGTCAGCTCCCGCTGTGCAGAGGCGTTACCTGGCGGCTGCGGTTGCAAAGCGGTTCCCGGGATTTGCGGATGTCGAGTATCCGGACTGGCGGGTGTTTTTCGTGCGCCTCGCAGCCGAGGCGGCACGCGCAAACTGGCAGGGTCCCTTTATTCTGGACGAACTGCCGTACCTGGTTGCGGCCGATCCTGCCGTGGCGAGCGTTCTTCAGAACTGGCTTGACACTCCTGAACATCGTCCCTGCGTAGTAGTAAGCGGGTCTGTCCTGCGGATGATGCGCAACGCGATCCTTGACGCGAACGCACCGCTTTACGGACGCGCGACAGAATCCTTCGCCATTCGCCCCCTCAGACCCGGATACCTTGCCGATGTGTTCGCCGTATCCGCCCCTAAGGATCTTGTTTCCATCTACGCGCTCTGGGGCGGGATGCCGAGGTACTGGGAACTCGCAGAACGGTTCGGCAGAGATCTTGATTCTGCCGTTGACTCGCTGGTCCTTGATCCCTCGGGACCTCTGCACAATGAACCTGATCGACTGCTGCTTGAGGAATCGCCGCCTGCGACTGCCCTGCGGCCGCTTCTTGACGTTATCGGCTCGGGAGCACACAGGGTAAGCGAAATTGCCGCCCGCCTCGGCCGTCCCGCATCCAGCCTTCCTCGACCATTATCGACGCTCGTTGAAATGAGTCTTCTGCTTCGTGAAATTCCGTTTGGAAGCGACCCGCGTTCCGGCAAACGAACTCTGTACAGAATCGCTGATCCGTTTTTCCGCCTGTGGTTCCGAGTTGTCGCGCCCCACCGTGCCGCTCTTGCGGAGGCTCCGCGCGAAACGCGCCTTGGTTGCTGGCACAGGTACAGGGCGGGACTTGAATCCGCCGCGTGGGAAGAACTTTGCAGAATGGCAGTGCCTTTTCTCCATCTCAACAGTGGACCGCTAGCTGACTCAGGCCCCTGGCAGCCCGCCCAACGCTACTGGCACGGCAATGACCCCGAATTTGATATCGTCGCCCGCTCGGTTGACGGAGACAGCATACTGGTGGGCGAGGCCAAATGGGGAACCCGTGCGATTGGCCCGAGGCAGGGCAGTACGGATATTCTTCCAGGTTCTGCGGGAAGCAAAGTGATAAGAGTGATGTTTGTCCCCGACGCAGACGTCGTACGCAGACCCGCAGATGACACTCATATCGTTGATGCAGGTGCGGTTATGAGATCTCTTCGAGGTGACGGATGATAGGACAGTCAGGGAAAACGAGGGTCAGAGACAAATTTCTTTTTTCGCAGAACCGACCCGTCAGCCATCCCAGATTTCAAGAGCCGTTTTGTATATTCTGTTTTTAGAAACTCCGAAGACTCCGCTTACAAGAGAAACGGCTTCGCTCAGCGAAAACTCCTTTTCCCTGAGAAGCCGGAGCATCTTCTGAGCCGCATCGGCAGACGCCTCGCTTTGCCCGTCCACACTCCCCTCCACGACTACCGTCACCTCCCCCTTGATAGTTTCTCTTTCTGAGAGAACAGAAATCATCTCTGAAAATGATCCCCTTAGCACTTCTTCATAAAGTTTTGTCATTTCCCTTGCCACGCACACCCTCCTCTCCCCAAGAGTTTCCAACATTGCTTCAAGGGAACCCCGAAGCCTCTTTGCGGATTCATAGAAAATCAGAGTGTAGGGATAACAGCTTATGCTGTCTAGAAGCTCTTTTCTTTTGCCGGAGGTTTTCGGGAAAAACCCCAGGAACAGGAAACTGTCTGCGGGAAGTCCCGAAACAACAAGCGCGGAGAGGACAGCCGAAGGGCCGGGTATGGGAACTACTTCTATGTTGTTTTTAATTGAAAGGTTTACAAGCCTCCACCCGGGATCGGAAACCGAAGGAGTCCCGGCATCGGAAACCAGCGCCACGTTTCTGCCGTCTTTGAGTCTTTCAAGCAGCTTAGGCGACTTTTCGACTTCATTGTGTTCATGATAACTCGTGAGAGGCGTTTCAACTCCGTATCGGGCAAGAAGTTTTTTTGTGTTTCTTGTATCCTCGCACGCTATAACGTCGCAATCCTTGAGAACATTTTTGGCCCGCAAGGTCATGTCTTCAAGATTTCCTATCGGGGTAGAGACCACGAAGAGCTTTCCAAACATATTGTTATTCGGCAAACATTCAAATTAATTCATATTGGCGGAGGGCGAGGGATTCGAACCCCCAAGTCCTTTCGGACGCCGGTTTTCAAGACCGGTGCAATAGCCGTTCTGCCAGCCCTCCTGCAAAAATCAGATTATACAAATAAACCAGCCGCGCTTCACTTGTCTTTCACTATCACAGTTATTTTCTTTGAAAGCACGGGAGGTTTATGGGGTATGTGCAAATAATTACCCAGCAGCAAACGCAATGTATGCTTCCCGGGAGCAAGGGTTATCTCTGTTTCCGTCTGTCCGCCTCCGAAGTGCTTTACGTTCTCACTGAAAGCAAGTGGGTTTTTCATGTCCGGCAGATTTTCAAGATCAATTAACAGATGGTGATGCCCGGTATTTGGAACCTTGACCCCGGCCGGAGCGACCCCCATGTTCACAAGCCCGAATCTCACCGTGAAGGTCTTGCTAACAACTTCCCCGTCTTTCGGAGAAATGATGTACACCTTGGCGCCGGAAGGAGATTCGGAAAAATACTCTTCCGCAAAAGCCATATTCCATGACACAGCTACGGCTATGAAAAGCAAGAAAAATGTCCTGATTGCTATCATCTTGAACCCCTTAATCATGAAAACGATTACTTATTTAAAGTACATGTTTTCTTCAGAATCACCACTTCATTGAAATATCCGAAAAGGTGGAGAAAGACTGACCGGAGTCAAAGGAATAGAACTAATTCCAAGAGATATTGGGACAGAACTCTAAGCGGCGCGTTATGATGAACCTAACACGGCACCATAGGATTTCTAATTCCAAAGATCAACTGTCACTCTTCCAACCTGGCCGCCCTTCAGTATAACGTCTACCTCAGGGTCAAGATCTTCGAGAGAGACCATTCTGCAGATCCGCTCAAGAATATCGATTTTCCACTCGCCTGACATTTTTTCCCATACGAGCCTCCTTCTTTCCATCGGACAGCTCGCTGAATCTATACCAACAAGCGTAATGCCCCTCAATATGAACGGATAGACATTAGTGTTAAGTTCATGGGAAGCGACATTGCCGCACGTCGTTACGACACCTCTCTGCATCGTGGACTTAATAGCTGTGGAAAGCATCTCTCCGCCCACGGTATCAACCACCCCGGCCCATTGTCCCCTAAGCAGGAGTTTGCCCGAAGGGTCAGTTAAATCCTCTCTCCCGATGACTTCCTCCGCTCCCAGGTCCTCAAGAAACTGTTTCTGCTCCGTTTTTCCCGTGGAAGCCGTCACGCTGTAGCCAGCTCTCCTAAGAATAGTAACGGCCATGCTGCCTACCCCTCCCGTCGCCCCCGTCACAAGAATCTTTCCGTCTTCAGGGCTTACCCCACCCTCAACGATTCTTAGAATTGACTGCGCCGCCGTAAAACCCGCAGTCCCGTACATCATCGACTCTTTCAGATCAAGTCCCGCGGGCAGGTTAACCACCCAGTCGGCCGGAACCCTGATGTACTGCCCGAACCCCCCGGAAGTATCCATCCCGAGATCGTAGCCATGCACTATAACCTTGTCTCCAGGTTCAAACTCCGCACTTTCTGAACGCTCGACCACACCGGCGGCGTCAACGCCCGGCGTGTGGGGATAATTCCTAGTAACACCCCTGTTTCCTATAGCGGAAAGTGCGTCTTTATAGTTAAGGGACGAGTATTTCACGTTCAGGAGCACTTCCCCATCCGGGAGACTGTCCAGTTTTCTGGTTGTAATTTCCCTCGTGAATCCTCCATCTTCATCCCTGCTTACAACCATAGCCTTGAAATCATCAGAACTCATTTAAAACCTCCTTCAGTTGCGGTTTTCATCTCCGCAGAGATCCTCAAGCGCAAGTAAAAGCGCCTGCGTTCCAAGCCTCCCGTGCCCAAGCGCGTTCGCTCTTTCATAAAGAGATTTAACAAGGGCAAGCCCAGGAAGATCAATTCCCATTCTCCGCGATTCCCCGAGAGCAATCTCCATGTCCTTTATGAAGTGTTCAACGAAAAAACCCGGGTCGAAATCCCCATCCATCATTCTGGGACCAAGGTTGTTCAGAAGCCAGCTCGAGGCAGCGCCACTCCCCACAGAACGGAGCATTGTATGGGGATCAAGCCCCGCCTTCCGGCAATAAATCAAGTTCTCGCAGATCCCTATCATTACTCCCGCTACCGTGATCTGGTTGCACATCTTCGCGTGCTGACCAGAACCCGCTTTCCCATGGTACACGATGTTTTTTCCTAAAAGCCCGAGAAGCGGCTTCACTGAATCAAAAACTTTCTCGTCCCCTCCAACCATTATTGACAGTTCTCCCTTCACGGCCCCTACGTCTCCACCTGAGACCGGAGCGTCCAAAGAAGCGCAGCCGAAGCCAGACGCCTTTTCGTATATCTCTGCTGCAAGAGTGGGTTCGGTCGTGGTCATATCGACGAAACGCGACCGGGCTCAGGAGCAATCAGAAGGCCTCGGGGACCGAAATACACCTCTTTTACGTCATCCGGGTAACCGACAATGGTAAAGATAACGTCGGCCTGGCGTACGACCTCGGCGGGAGAGTCACACCATATGGCGCCTTCACTCAGCAGTTTTCCCGCTTTTTCTTCTGTTCTGTTAAAAACAAAAACGCGGTACCCGGCACGAACGAGATGTCCGCACATGGGTGCGCCCATGATCCCCGTTCCTATCCACCCTATCGAACTATGTTCGGAATCACGTCTCATTCATTTGTTCTGAAAACTATTGCGATGCGGCGCCCTGCTGCTTAAGCATGGGAAGATATTTCCCGCCAAGAAGTATGTGACCTTCGCTTGAACCGTCAAGAAGCCTTTGCACGAGATATTCCCTGTCAGGCCCGAGAACGTTAACCCCGTGGTCTGACTCGACAAGACACAGAAGCTTTATGTCGCTGCCATTTCTGATTGCGGTTTCGTAAACCGCGGAATAGTTAAGAAGAGCGGCCTCCACGGTGCCACAGGGAAGAGAAGGATTCCGGGCTCCGGCGTGGTGCTCGCTCACACCGAACCAGCATGGATCAGGGTAGCCGTGAAAATGCAGAATGGACATTTCCTTCTCAATGAGATAAGGGGCATAAAGGGCGGAAGAAAGTGCCTGAGAGAGTATCACGTAAGTATCAAAAGACGGCCTTATGTCTTTTCTTCCCAAGTCAACTCCTCTGGGTATCTCTAGATGAAGCTTTCCCTTCACAAGGCCGATTCTGACTATATCCGAATCCGGATTCAGGTTTGTCTTGTCGCATCCTGACCTTGAAGTGACAATCCGTATGTCCGGAACCTGCTGGTACACTGTCCTGTCAGCGAGGATAGTCTTGACATACCACCTGTCGTTCGAGGCCGCTCTTACCTCATCGGGATTATAATTCGGAATCTCCTGCAGAGAATTCCACATGTTCTCGTCGATGTATTTCTCCCCCTCGTATCCGGGAGGCTCGGCAAGCGCTATGAAGCCGTACGAAACTCCGGTTCTTCCGTCAAGTATCTTGTTCGCCACGTCCCTGTGCGACAGGCGCTTTATAGCATCTGAAAACTTTGACCCTGCGGGAAAAAGATCGGTGCTTTTTAGGTCTGCGCCCAAAGCAGACAGCTTCTTGGCGTATTCAAATTCCTTCGGGTCGTACTTGCTTACGGAAAAACGCGTCAGAACGGGAGGCTTTATAGGGGCGTATATCTTCGGAATAAGCGAATAGAGCACGAAATCATCAAGCTGATCGTGCGTGTATATGGAATCGGACAAATTCATGTTTGTTATCCCGAACTTGCTGCGTGAAACTCCTATCACGATCTCCGACATGTTGGCTATCAGATTCTTTAGGCCTATGGAGATTTTTCTCTCATAGGTCGTATCCTGGTTCTCAAACTCCGGGTCAAGGGACATTATCGTGATAACCTGGGTGTTATAGGGATCCTGGAGATAACCGACCGTGAAATCGTCCGCCCAGCCGCTTATCTTCAGTATGCTGCTGACCGAAAGGGTATCCTTCCTGACAATCCTGTAGATGTTCTCGGCTACCTTGCTCAGAAGCCACCTGAGCGGAGACAGCTTCTTTTTAACGTCTATTACGGCGTTTACTTTCCTCCTCACGGACCTAAGCCCCATGAGCTTGGAGAACATTCCAAAAGATCCGTCCTCTGTTGTCGCGTCTTCCCAGGGAATCACCTTGGCCCCATTGCTAAGAAGCGAGTTCCTGAGTCTTTCCCTGTACGCACTTATCTCGGTGTTCGGGTAATTCTTCGGAATCGGCTTGAAGGTTACGATAACCCGCTCTGACATCTCGGCAGGATTTTTAGGATTAACCAGGTTCTTTATCTTCGGCATCCCGGTAAGCGCCGCTATGGTCTGCAGATCTAAATCCGCAATTCCCTGACAGTTATTCATAAAAGAGGCAACCTCACACAACCCGCATCAGAATCTAGGTGCAGGAGCAAACAAAACAGAGCAAACGAAAGTTCCAACCAAGGCCGGGCAACCTAGAGTCTAACGCTTGCTACGGATTTTTTCAATCTCGCGGAGCATCTCTTCCCGGACAACGCCCTCAAGCTTCTCGCCACCCTCTTTTCCCTTTGGAAAATTTGCGGTGTCTACAGGAGGAAGGATTCTGACCACAATATCCCTGTCGGTATTAAGTTCGTAGGAGCTCTTTTTTCTTACATCCTTGCCTCCCCATATTATCATCGGCACAACCGGCACCCTTGAAAGCGAGGCCATAAAAAAACCGCCCTGCTTAAAAGGGAGAAGTTCTCCGTCCTCACTTCTTGTGCCCTCGGGAGCAATAACCACCGAGGGTCCATTTCTTATTTTCCTCACGATTTCCCGGACTCTGTTCATATCTCCAACTGAACCGTCTCTGGCAACGAAATATTGTCCGCTAAGTGAGCACACCCAGCCAATAAAAGGGATTGAGGCAACTTCATTTTTCATGACCGCCCTCCACTCAAAAGGCAGCACCGCGGAGAAAACGGGTATGTCCAGGGAGCTCTGGTGGTTGAACATCACTATGAAGGGACCTTCGGGGAAATTTTCAGTTCCTTTTACATCAAGCCGCACTCCGCAGGACCAAAGAACTGTTTTTCCCCAGGGCCGAACGGAGCACTTTATGAGATGCCTTATGGAGAGAAGTGACGTCACAATTCCCACACTGCCCCAAAATGCCGTAAACAGGGACGAAAGAATTATCGCCACAACGCTTCTTATCTTCTTCATTGATGCTAGCCCTGTGTGCCAGGCAAACAGTCCTCGGGCGTCCGGACTACCCGGGGACTATAATATTTACGCCTTGTTCTCCAATCCGTATAGAGTGCTCTCCGGAACGAAGAGTGAATGTCTCCCCATCCATATGCGCCGGAAGATCGGTGAAGGTTTCAAACCTCAATTGCTTGGTCCTCACAATACTGACTTCCCGGAGTCCTTCGTGACGACCCTCAAGCACCTTCTGTATCTTAAAAAGCCTTCCGAGAGGACTCATGTCACTTATTATATGGATATCAAGATACCCGTCGAATACGTCAGCCCCGGGAGCCAAGTTGAATTTTCCACCCTGAAAAGGACCGTTTGAAGCACCGAAGAGAAGCAGTTTCCTGCCCGCGACGCCGACTCCTCCATCCATTTCGGAGAAAAACCCCTTGAACCGGAACGCTTCGATCAGTGCTCCAACAACGTAACCGAAAGAACCGAAACGCCTGAGGCCCAGTTCCGCGAAATCGTGTGCCACGGCCCCGTCCATACCGACCCCGAAACCGTTTATAAAGCATTTTTCATCAACAAAAGCCACATCGGCCTTCCTCGGCTGACCAGAAAAAATATTGTCGACCGCCGCCTGCGTATCAAGCGGAATGCCGGCAGCCTTCGAAAAATCGTTCCCGCTGCCGCCTGGAACAATTCCCAAAACGGCTTCGGTGCCATGAATGGAACTTACGATCTCGCTTGACGTACCGTCTCCTCCAAGAGAAATAATTCGGGTGAACCCCTCGCGAATCCCCTCTGCGGCAATCTCCGCGGCATGCCCGGGAAATTGCGTAAATCTCTCCTCGCAGACGATTTCCCTTACTTTAAAAGCGCTGCGGATCTGCTCAAGCGCTGGACCAAGTGCCCTTGTGCCCGCCTTGGGGTTTGCTATTAAAAGGTGCTTCATCCTGTCTTCTTCCTGGTCCCGGAATCAAGAGTTACGGCACATTATGATACCCCAAAAACTTGATTAATAATTGTTTTTCTGGTATTAAAACCTGATTTGCAAAAGGCATTCGGAGGATAATTGATGACAGAAGAAGTCGTAGCTAGCGAAAAACTCAGCATGAAAAGTCTGCTCGAAGCGGGGGTGCATTTCGGACATCAGAAAAGCCATTGGAATCCGAAAATGAAATCCTTCATCTTCGGAGCAAGAAACGGCATTCACATAATTGATCTTCAGCAGACCGTCACGCTTTTTAACAGAGCGAATAATTTCGTGAGAAACACAGTGGCGGACGGAGGAACCGTTTTGCTGGTGGGAACCAAGAAACAGGCCCGGGGAATAATCGAGGAAGAATCACTCCGATGCAACATGCCCTACATAAACACGCGTTGGCTTGGAGGGACTCTCACCAATTTCAACACGATACGCTCGAGGGTTGATTACCTGCTGGAACTGAAGAGACTTGAGGAAGACGGGCAGATGGAGATGCTTCCGAAAAGGGAAGCGAAAAACCTCAGAAGAGAGATAGTGAAGCTCGAGGGGCTTCTGGGTGGAATAGTAAACATGAGACGGGCTCCCGACGCTGTTTTCGTCGTAGATACGAAAAAAGAGCACATAGCCATAAAAGAAGCTAGGAACCTTTCAATACCAGTTATAGCGATCGTGGACACGAACTGCGATCCCGCGAATGCGGATTATCCGATTCCGAGCAATGACGACGCCATAAGGGCGATAAAGCTGTTCACTTCAAAAGTAGCGGACGCCTGCATTGAAGGAAGTCACATATACCAGGAAAAACTGGTGAGCGGAGAGGTCGAACAGGCAAAAGAAGACAGCCTTGATGGCGTAGTGGTAGAAAGAAAGGTGTTCGTTTTCAAGGAAGCTGAATCCGAAGAAAGTGAAAAGAACTTCGTTTCAGTAGCGATCTCCGAATCTTCGCAAAGTGAAGACGCTCAGGCGCAGAAAGAGATGTCAGAGAATACAGAAGATAAAAAAGAGGATAAAAATGGCTGAAATCAAGGCAACGATGGTAAAGGAGTTGAGAGAAAAGACAGGAGCTCCTTTTATTGACTGCAAGAACGCGCTTGTTGAAACCGACGGGGATTTCGAAAAAGCTTCCGAGGTGCTGAGAATAAAAGGCGTCGCGAAAGCTTCTAAAAAAACTACCAGAAAAACCGACCAGGGAATCATATCCTCATACGTTCACGCGGGCGGCAAGATCGGCGTAATGCTCGAGGTTAACTGCGAGACGGATTTTGTGGCCAGAAACGACGAGTTTCAGAATCTCTGCAGGGAAGTCGCTATGCAGATAGCGGCAAACAATCCTACTTACGTAAGAAAGGAAGAAGTTTCGGAAGAAGAAGTAGAAAATGAAAGGCGGATTCTCAAGGCGGAAGCTATGGAATCGGGAAAGCCCGAGAATATAGCGGAAAAAATGGTTGCGGGAAGAATAAACAAATTTTTTGAGGAAATATGCCTTCTTGAGCAACCCTATATAAGAGATCCCAAGATGAAAGTCATAGATCTTGTAAACAACCTGATAGCCAAGATCGGCGAAAACATAGTCGTAAAAAGGTTCGTAAGATACCAGCTGGGCGAATGAAAAAACCGGACAATGGGATCCTCTGAAAAAACCATCCCTAAATATAAAAGAGTGCTGCTGAAACTCAGCGGAGAAGCTCTTCAGGGACCCGGCCGGTTTGGTATAAGTTCCGACGTAATTGAATACGTCTCCGAAGAAATAAAAACCATCCACTCCCTTGGAGTAGAAACAGCCATAGTAATAGGCGGAGGAAATATCTTCAGGGGCGTTTCCAGTTCTTCAGAGGGGATGGACCGTTCCACGGCTGACTATATGGGAATGCTCGCAACCGTGATAAACGCGCTTGCCCTGCAGGATTTTCTTGAAAGGAAAGGACTTTCAACGCGGATACAAACCGCGCTTGAAATAAAACAGGTCGCCGAACCCTTTATCAAAAGAAGGGCTATACGTCATCTTGAAAAGGGAAGAATAGTCATATTCGCCTCGGGGACGGGCAATCCGTTTTTTACAACCGACACGGCCGCAACTCTGAGAGCGCTGCAGATGGGAGCGGATATAATAATGAAGGCAACCAAAGTTGACGGCATTTATGACAAGGATCCTGTTAAAAACAAAGATGCTTCCAAGTTCGCCGATCTCACGTACATGGAAATTCTCAAAAAGGGTCTGAAAGTTATGGATGCAACTTCGATTTCTCTTTGCATGGAAGGCAATATTCCCATAGTAGTGTTCGATCTTTTTGAGAAAGGCAACATAGAAAAAGTTATACGAGGAGAAAAAGTAGGAACTATTGTAAGGAGCGGTGGGGAACAATGAGCGAAGAACTTTCCGTTGAAGAACTTTGTATCGACGCTGAAGACAGGATGGACAAGACAGTAAGCGTTTTCGAACAGGAACTCTCAAGAATAAGAACCGGCAGGGCGTCAACAGCTCTTGTCGACACGATGAGAGCTTCCTACTTCGGCGCCCAAACACCGATTAACCAGCTCGCCAACGTGTCGGTGCCCGATAGTTCGACCATACTCATACAGGCGTGGGACCCGGGTGCAGTTGAAGAAATCCAAAAGGCTATCGTGCAGTCCGAACTCGGAATAAACCCGTCAGTTGACGGGAATACAATCAGGCTTGTTATACCTCCCCTGACGGAGCAGAGACGAAAGGAACTAGTCAGGCACACGGGAAAAATCGCCGAAGAACACAGAGTGTCCATAAGACAGATAAGAAAAGATGCGAACAACCTCATAAAGAAGGCCGGAAAAACAGAGAACCTTCCAGAGGACGAAACAAAAAAAGCCCTTTCCGAAATACAGCAGCTGACAGATGATAGGATAAGCAGGCTAAACGTGCTGCTTGAAAAGAAAGAAAAGGAAATACTGGAAATCTGATGACCGCGCGTGTTACCGGCCGATAACCCTGATACCATCCATGTAGGGAACCAGCACTTCGGGAACCTCCACCGTTCCTTCCTCGGTCTGGAAATTCTCAAGAATCGCCAGCAGAGCCCTGCCCACAGCCACCCCGGAACCATTAAGCGTATGAAGATGGGCCGGCTTGGACCCCTTTGATTTTCTGTATCTTATGTTGGCCCGCCTTGCCTGAAACGCCTCAAAATTACTGCAGGACGATATCTCCCTGTATCTGCCTTCGCTCGGCACCCATACCTCAAGATCATAAGTCTTGGCGGAAGAAAATCCCATGTCCCCTGTGCAAAGAACAACAACTCTGTAGGGAATACCCAAAAGCTCGAGAATCCTTGCGGCATCGGCGGTCAGCATCTCAAGCTCCTCGTACGAGTTCTCCGGGTCAGCGAAGCGTACAAGTTCCACCTTGTTGAACTGATGCTGCCTTATTATCCCGTGTACGTCCTTTCCGTAGGAACCCGCTTCCTTCCTGAAGCATGGAGTGTAAGCCACGTATTTAATCGGGAGCATCTCCGCGGAAATTATCTCGTCGCGGTGAATGTTGGTAACCGGAACCTCGGCAGTGGGAACCAAGTAATAGTCCGTATCGCTGAGCTTGAAAAGGTCTTCCTCGAACTTGGGGAGATTCCCCGTTCCGGTAAGACTCTCCGTGTTGGCTACGAAGGGAGTGAGAACCTCGGTGTACCCGTGTTGTCTGGTATGAACGTCGAGCATGAAATTTATAAGAGCCCTCTCAAGCCGCGCGCCCGCGTTTTTGTAAAGCGCAAACCGTGCGCCCGCGATTTTCGTGGCCCTCGGAATATCCAGTATATCAAGCTCCGCCCCCAGCAATACGTGGTCCTTTATCTCGAAGTCAAAATCCCTCGGTTCTCCCCATTTCCTTATCTCGACGTTTGCCGTGTCGTCCGCTCCCTCGGGAACTGAGGAATCGGGCATGTTTGGAACGTTCAGGAGAAATTCCCTGAGAAGCCCCTCCACCTCCGTTTTCTTCTCGTTAAGATCCTTTATCTCATCCGAGAGAACTCTTAGCTCCGGCAGGAGTTTTGAAAGCCCTTGTTCATCTCCGGATCTCTTAAGAGTTCCTACCTCTCTTGATCCCTCGTTTCTCTGGTGTTCAAGAGCTTCAACACTTTTTATTATCTCTTTTCTCCGGGAATTCAGTACGGCAAACTCCGAGAGATCGGTCTCAAAACCGCGGGTAGCGAGTTTTTTACCAACAAAATCCATATTCCGTTCAATTAGTTTGGAATCCAGCATTTAAAGCAGATGCTCCGCAAGAACTTGAAGAAACTAAAAACCGGTGTCTAATGTACACTCACAGCCGATATTTTCAAACATTCCGCCACTTTGCACAAAAGGTTCTTTTCGGGTTTAATAACCGGGTGTATAAATCTGAGAGAACGTCAAGAAAGGGGAGAAGCAATGGAAATACTGAATAACGGAGTAGAAATAACCTACTTTGGACATTCCACTTTCTCAGTAAAATCGCCCGGCGGCAAAACGGTGATGATAGACCCGTGGATTGAAGGAAACCCCTCGTGCCCGGAACAACTCCGTGAAGTCGGTCATGTTGACATCATAGCAGTCACGCACGGACATTTTGACCACATAAGTGACGTGCTTCCTCTTTGCAGTAAATACAATCCCAAAGTTGTGGCGAACTGGGAGATCTGCGACTGGCTGGGTTCAAAGGGAGTTCAAAACTGCATGCCATGCAACAAGGGAGGCAACGTGGTCATAGACGGAATAAGGTTCACAATGACCCACGCCCAGCACAGCAGCAGCATGAAGGAGGAAGATGGAACTGTTATCTATGGCGGGGAGCCGGCAGGCTACGTCATAAGATTTGAAAATAACTACACAATATACCATGCCGGAGATACCAACATTTTCGGCGACATGAAACTTATATCAGAGATATACAAACCGGAGCTGGCAATGCTCCCCATCGGAGATCTCTTCACTATGTCTCCGCTTGAGGCATCGTATGCATGCAGGTTGCTTAACGTGAAATGGGTCATCCCAATGCACTACGGAACTTTTCCGCTTCTGGTGGGAACTCCGGATGAACTGAAGTCGCTGACCAAGGATATGGATTCGCTGAGCGTGGTTGCCTTGGAACCGGGACAGCAGATCACATGACCTGCAGAGAACTTTTACTTCAGAATTAAAGGAGTTTTTTGTCCTCGTAGAAAGACAGCTTCACAAAACAGAGCTATGAAAAACCCGGCAAAATTATTAGTCACCGTTGCACTGCTTCTTGCGGTTTCCTGTGGGGGGAAACAGGCGATTTACGAAGGAACGGCGGAGCAGCTTAACGACGAAGTGCTTGAAGAACTTAACAAGGAAGGCGGTTTTTCCGGGATATTCGGCGGAACAAATTACGACAAAGTATTCGACATCCTCAAAGAAATACAGATCCGCTATCCCTATACCAAGTACGCCGCGCTAGCGGAACTCAGAAGCGGCGACGTCTACTTCAAAAAAAAGGAATACACTCTGGCCGCTGAGGAATACGAAAATTTCATAACGAACCATCCGGGTCACAAAGAACTCGATTACGCAATGTATCGCCTCGGACTCTCCTACTATAAAATGAAAGCGGGGAAAGACAGAAACCATTCAAAGCGGCTTCGATCAATAGAGTGGTTTACACTGCTTAAAAAAACCTACCCCGACTCTCAGTACGCTGAACAGGTTCAGGATAAAATCGAGGAATCCAGAAGAATGCTCGCGGAAAGAGAGATCTACATAGGAAAATTCTACCAGAAGAAAAAAAACTACGAGGCCGCGGCGCAAAGATACAGAAATGTTCTTGAAAACTACTCCGACACTGAATACGCCGAGAAAGCCAGGAAGCTTCTAAGAGAGACTGAAGACAAGTTATCCGAGCAGTCATCCTAGCAGCAGGAGAAAATTTTTCCTCGAAGCTACGGCAAGCAATCCGCCACGTGAATTTAAAGACACGATAATTCGCCGGGCGGATGCGTGTATCGATCCGGAACGCGTGTCTTGATCAAACGATATAGTTCCACCTAAACAAAAAAACAGACATGGTGACGAAATACAAGCTGCTTGCATATCTGGTTGCGGTTATCTTTCTCGCCTCCTGCGGGTCTTCTGATGAAGAGAAGATAAACCTGCTTTTGGACAAGAGGGTCAGCGCCTTTGAACTAAAAGACCCTGAAATATATTCTGAGTGCATACACGAAGATTACAGAGCAACCTCAGGGGAAGAAGTAGTTGACAAGCACAAGTTGGTAAGCAGATTCAGGGATCACGTATCCATCATTGACACGATATCGTTCGGTGAATCCGAAAGGTACGTATACATCAACGGAACAGATGCAAGGATAATGATGCTCTCTTCAATTGACGTAAAGGTAGATGGTTATTCAATGACATATAAAGCCAAAGAGGTTATTAATGTATCGAAAGTACTGGGAGAGTGGAGAATAACCAAGGAGTCTATGCTTAACTTGCTCAGCGGAAGCATGATTCTTGACAACTAAGAACTAGCCGAATTTCTTTTCAATATCTTCCTGCTCTTCCTTGCACTCTATGCAAAGAGTAGTCTCCGGTCTTGCAATGAGTCTCTGCTCAGAGATCTCCTCTTCACACACCTCACAGATTCCGTAAGAACCATTTTCAAGCCTCGTAAGCGCGTCGCGTATTTTCCGAAGCAGTTTTCTTTCCCTGTCTCTTTCCCGAAGTTCGAGAACCCTGTTTGACTCGGATAGCGCCCTGTCAAGCGGGTCTGGAAAAGAATTGGATCCCTTACTCATCCTATCAACAGTATCATAGGCAATGCCCAGTATATCGGACATCTTCTTAATCAGGACGGTTCTTACCGTCTCCCTGGTTTCTGCCTTCATAAAGAATATTATATATACCCACGTTTTTTTTGTAAATTTGACGAAGCGCAATAAATACAATTAGCTAATTACCTGCCATGACGAGAATGAAGAGACTTACGATTGAGCTGCCAGGCGAAATGGCTGCGCCTGTTTCGGATCTGCTCTTGGGACTTGAAGCCGGAGCGGTGAGCGAGGAGCAAAGAGAGCAAAGAGAACCATTAATCCATGCGTATTTTAAGGAAGAAACGGATATTGCAGGAATCATAACAACCGTAAGGGAGTTCTCTACGCTTTTTGGCGAAAACTCCGAGGCGCTACGGTTTGCCACCCGATACATCACTCAAGCGGACTGGGAAGATTGGAAATCCTATCTGAAGCCAGTAAGGGCGAGTCGTCGAATAGTTATCAAACCTCCATGGGAAGAACAATACAAGACGGAGCTGGGAACTAAGGTAGTTGAGATAAATCCGGGAAACGCTTTTGGTACTGGACATCACGAAACAACAAGAATATGCGTAAGTTATCTGGATGAAATTATCGAAAAATCTCCCGGGTGTTCCGTTTTTGACGTGGGATGCGGAAGCGGCATTCTGGGTATCTGTTCAATCAAACTGGGAGCATGCATTTCGTTTTGCGCAGATATTGATTTCAAGGCCGCAAAAGAAACCATCTCGAATTCCGCAAGAAACGCAATTTCCGACAAAGTGAAAGTCTGGTGTGGCTCCGCAGGCTGCACACGGAAAAAATTCGACGTGGTTGTTTCCAACACATCCAAGGATACTCTTATCTCAATGAAGGAGAGCCTAAAAGAGAGGCTTCTCCCACTGGGACATCTCATAGTGTCCGGGATACAGGAAAGCGAGAAACAGGAAGTGGCCAGAGTGTACGGAAATTCGGGTTATGATATTGTCAGCGGCAAGGTGGAGGGCGGATGGGCCGGACTGCTGCTTAGTTTAAAAAAAACGAGGAAGCCTACAGAATGAATTCCCATTCCTTTAAAACTATAGAATGGAAAAACAACAAGGTCCTAATGATTGACCAGAGAAAACTTCCAGCAGAGGAAGTCTACGTTGAATGCACCACTTTTGAAGAGGTGGCCGAATGCATAAGAAAATTGGTTATCAGGGGAGCCCCGGCAATAGGAATAGCGGCCGCCATGGGAATGGCTCTCGGCGCCACGGGTATCGGAAGCGATTGCTCCTACGAAAATTTCGAAGAGCGCATGAAAGCCATATCGGAGCATCTGGCCCTGACACGACCTACGGCCGTAAATCTGTTTTGGGCCATCGGCAGAATGAACGGACTGATTTCCAAGTGCAAAGGCAAAGAGGTTGAAGAGATAAAAAACCTTCTCATAACCGAGGCAATCAATATACAGAAAGAAGATTTTAGAACATGCATGCAGATCGGGGAAAACGGATCCAAACTCATAAGAGAAAATTCTGTTATCCTCACGCACTGCAATGCCGGAGGACTCGCAACCGCCGGTTACGGAACAGCTCTAGGGGTAATAAGGTCAGCCTTTAGCCAAGGCAAAAATATAAGCGTAATATCATCAGAAACCAGACCTGTTCTCCAAGGAGCAAGGCTTACTACGTGGGAGCTTGAGCGGGATGGCATCCCCGTCAGTTTGATAACCGACAGCATGGCCGGGCATCTGATGAGCAAGGGAATCGTGGATTCGGTCGTGGTCGGGGCCGACAGGGTGGCTTCAAATGGAGATACGGCAAACAAGATAGGGACCTATTCCCTGTCCGTTCTGGCTAAGCACCACGGCATTCCCTTTTACGTAGCGGCTCCCACCTCAACCATAGATACCGAATGCTTAAGCGGAGAGGACATTATAATTGAACAAAGGGAGCCCGAAGAGGTAACGCACATAGACGGGAAACGAATAAGCGCAGAAGTAGCCGCAATCAATCCGGCCTTTGACATTACGCCGGCCGAAAACATTGAATGCCTGATAACTGAAGCCGGTCTGTTTAAAAAACCCTACGCGAAATCTCTCGGCAGACTTAAGAAGAAAGATCAGTAATCTCCCCTTTCGATTTCTTCCTGGGCTTCGACACTCAGTTTCGTAAAAGGCATGGCAATGAGCCTGTCTTCCCCTATTTTTTCCCCTGTAACCTCGCAGAAGCCATATTCACCGCTTTCAATCCTCTTTATAGCATCGTCTATCTGATGCAGCTTGTTGCGCTCCCTGTTCGAAAGAGTAAGGGCAAGTTCTCTCTGCCTGTCTTCAGATGCGTGATCATAAAAATCTCCGACATTGAAACGCAGATGATCCGACTCTTCCTTTATTGATCTTGTTACATCTTCAAGTAGTTCCTCTCTCATCTCCTTGAGCATTGCGGTCATTTGGTTAAGGAACTTCTTGGTATATTTATTGGGGTTGGTTCTCCTCGACTTGGCCTTTGCGCCGGTCGCCGCGGCAGAACTTTTCTTCAAGGGCTTTTTTTTAGGTTTTTCCTTGCTTACTATGGGCACACTGACTCCTCTGGTGATCAAAGTCTAGATTCTTTAAAAGTGAATTAAGATAAAATCATTATTCTTTTTGTCAATACTTGTCACTACTAAAATTAGGGCTTGTTATCTTGGCATATTCTCCGCCTAGGTGATAATATAATTCCTGGATTGTGGCCCTTACGAAATGAAAAACGGTCCTAACAAAAGGGATGCCTGGGCGACTAAGACAGGCCTTATATTGGCCATGGCGGGCAACGCCATAGGCCTCGGCAACTTTCTTAGATTTCCAACGCAGGCCGCGGAAAACGGCGGCGGCGCTTTTATGATTCCCTATTTCATAGCATTTATCCTGATAGGAATTCCGATCATGTGGATGGAATGGGGGATGGGAAGGTATGGAGGGTCTCGCGGGCACGGAACAACCCCCGCGATATTCAATCTTTTCTGGAAAAGCCCCGTTTCCAGAACCCTTGGCGTTATAGGACTCTGGATACCCCTTGTCGTAACAATTTACTACATTTACATTGAATCCTGGACTTTGGGATACGCCTTGCACTTTCTTTTAGGAAGCAATCCCAGTCTTGATCCTGGATCGGTTTCAAACGCTGCGGAGTACGTAAAACCTTACAGCAACTTTCTTGCCGATTATCTTGGTGCGGGAGACGGGGTTTTCCTCACCCCATCCAAAATGGCTATTACCGCCTTTGTAATCACAATCGCTGCAAATTTCTACATCATGCTGAGAGGAATATCGGGAGGCATAGAGGTATTCGTCAAGTATGCCCTCCCCATGCTGTTTGTCCTGGCGATAATACTCGTAGCAAAGACTCTGACACTCAAAACTGATTACGGAAGTGCGGTAGAAGGACTTAACTTTCTGTGGAATCCTGATTTTGAAGCCCTTAAAAATCCGAAAGTATGGATAGCGGCGGCCGGACAGATTTTCTTCACGCTGAGTCTGGCTTTCGGAGCAATAGTAGCGTACGCATCCTACATAAAGATCGATGATGATGTAACCCTAAGCGGCCTGACTTCGGCAACTGTTAACGAAACAGTGGAGGTGATTATCGGGGGCTCGATAGCCATTCCGGCGGCAGTGGCGTTCTTCGGAGTCGCAAGCGTGGTCACCGTAGCACAATCAGGTGCCTTCAGTCTGGGATTCGTAAGCCTCCCCGCAGTGTTCAGCAGTATTTCGGGAAGCCTGGGAGGAATTGAGGCGGGCAGAGTCTTCGGATTCTTGTGGTTTTTTCTCCTGTTTTTCGCCGGCATGACATCGTCCGTAGCTATAGCGTATCCCGTAGTAACTTTCCTTCAGGATGAATTCGACATCTCGAGGCAAAGAGCTGTCGTATATACCATGCTGATAATAATTGTAAGCGTGCTTCCGGTGATACTGATAAGCCAGGTACTTGACGAATGGGATTTCTGGGCCGGCACCATAATGCTAGTTGTATTCGGATTTATTGAAATAGTAATGTTCATGTGGGTATTCGGAGCCGATAAAGCTTGGAATGAAATAAACTCGGGGGGATTTATACAGGCGCCGCGGATTTTTTACTACATTCTAAAATATCTGACACCGTTTTTCCTTCTGATTCTCATGTCGTGGTGGGGATACACCAGTTTGCCTTCGGTAATCGGAGAAGCCAGCTGGAATATCTGGTTCGCTAGGCTTTATATTGCGGGGTTGTTTGTTTTCCTTTCAGTTATGGTTTATATTGCCGGCAGGAGGGAAAGATAATGGATTTCGCCGCCGCACTCTTCATGTTTATCTCTTGGGCAAGCGTCCTGAGTCTTCTCTCTTTCTGTCTGATTAAATTCCACAGGAACCCGAAATAGCCTCCACGGTACCAGCGCAAAAGTACTCTGCACCCTCGTTCGGAAACTAGTCGTACTTTACCGACTTAACCCTGTTCCGTTTCTTTTTGAAGAACTTCTTTGGGCTTTCCAATACGGAGAATCTTTACAACATCTTCGAGCTGATGTATCAAAAAGAGAGTAAGAGCAAAAGACGTAACGAAAAGAACTAGGGAGTTTCCTCCGATTATCGCTATGAGAATTAACCCGGCCGAATAATAATTCCTCCTCCCCAAAAAGCGAAGACGGGCAAGCAGCTTCCTTGGAAGAGAAAGTTCCTCGGGATTGATATGCTTGTCGACTTCAAAGTACGCAACCAGACTGCCGGAATTTGTGTACTTTATTAGAAAGTAAAACGACCATATCAAAAACAGTATGAAGACGATTATGTTATAGCTTCCGAGGATGATCGCAACAGTGCTTCCGGTCTGAAGATAATATCCAACAGGAACTCCAATCAGGAATGAAAGTACTGTAAACTGGTCACTTATAGTATCAACCCACTGCCCTTTTTTCGTCTCCATAAGCTTTATTCTCGCAACTTCTCCGTCACACCTGTCCAGAACAGTTGCCACCTGCATGAAAAGAGCTCCGAGAACCGGATGACCAAGGGCGTAAAACGGCCCGCAGAGCACTCCTATCAGGTTAATCAGAACGCTAACAGCGTTAGGGGTAAGAGATGTTCTTATCAGGAGCTTGCTTAGAGGAAGAGACATCCGGCCGTTTATATTTCTGGCTATCCATCCGGTTGCCGTTTTACCTACGTGAGAAAAAATAATTCTTTCCGCTTCTTTTCGAGATTCCTTGGTATCCGAAAGACGGTACCAATACCCGCTGTCGGCGCTAAAGACTCTCATGCGGTTCCGCGTGGCCTCGTCACCAAGCCAAGTACTTAGCCCAGCAGCCGAAAGTACAGTTGCGACTTCTGTGAAATTTACGGAGAAAGCACCAAAAACGCTGCTTCCTCCACCAAAATACTTGTTTACGTAACCAGTTTCCCTATCCATACCAACAACAGGGTCAGCGTCCTGCTGAACAAGCACAGAAAATTCATCCTCGAGGCAATCAGATGAATCACGAATGAATTTTTCAAGGGAACCAGAGTTTGTGACAACCAGAGAGGATTCCAAAAGAAGAACCCTGCCCGAATCTATCGACACTGACTCTCCTGGCAGGATCCAGTTTATGTCCGATGTAATTCTCGGGTCATCAATAAGAAGGTTTTTCAGGAGACCCGGATTATCAGTAATTATATGAAACTGCTCAGTCCCGGCACGTTGACAATTTACAATAATTCTTTTCAGTTGAGGGACTTGAGCTATCGATCTGCTCGGGAATCTGGATAGGTCCTCGCCATTTGTTCCCGTGCCAGAACAAAGTACAATAGCATCTTTCATGGCAGATTATTCAGAAGAGTCAACAACTCTCAGAAGGTTCGGGGCGCGGTATTCTTTTTTCAGGAATCTGTCAGCCTGCTTTCTTGCCCTGAAAAGATCCAGTGGACAGTCGACATCCATCCAGTAAAGTTCGCCTATATCGAGGGGCTTGATTTTATACCCCTTGCTTATAAGCCTGTGTATCGAGGAAATGTACCATTTCCCTTCGGCGCCGGGATTCCTCATCTCTTCCTCAACCGCCCTTTTGAGCAGCTCAACTCCTGTATCCCTGAACACTCTTATGCCGACCGATTCAGCGGAAGTCTCGGCGTTTGATATCTCCTTGCTGATCTTTGTAATTCTGCTGTCGTTGACAACAACCTTCATGTCCTCCCTTTCATACCGAGGTCTCTTTTTTATGGGAAGACAGATTTTTTCATCCCTGACCGCAAGCGCCTTGTCCAAAACACCTATCTCGTACACATCGTCTCCGTTCATGACCACTAAATCTTCGTCAAACTCGCTTCTAGCTATCCAGAGAGACACAAGGCTGTTTGTAGACTGGTAAAATGGGTTGTAAAGAGTGTTGATTCTCATTCCCAAACCATCGTAACTTCTTAGAAAATCCTCCACTCTCTCAAAACCAAAACCTACGACGATCACGACTTCGTTTATACCGCAGTCCCTTATGAGATTTATCTGGTGTTCAAGTATGGATATGTTCCCAATATCAAGAAGACACTTGGGCTTGTCATGAGTGTAGGGATATAACCTAGTACCCCTGCCTGCTGCAAGTATTATAGCTTTCATAAGATTTCCTAAATACCCCTAGTAGAATCGAGAAGCGCAGGTTATATCCCCGGCGAAAAACACAAGGTATAACGCCCTACTTCCAAAACACCCTCTGAAATCCTAATGTAACTATAGGTATTAGCTATGTCAAACAAAGCTTTAATCCGCAAGTCTTACGCGGATTTTGGCCGAAACGAGGGGAAATCACCCATCGGTCGCAAGTTTAAGACTGTTAATTCCAGATTTTATGCTGCTTATATTGTTCATCTCATCCACGTATATAAGCTTGGGTCTGTGTGTCTTGCTCTGTTCCTCATCATAGATTGCAAAATCCGCTATTATCAGGCAATCGCCTTTTGTCGCAAGATGCGCCGCCGCACCGTTTACACAAACTATGTTTGAACCTCTCGCGCCTTCAATCACGTAGGTTGAAAAACGGTGGCCATTGGTCAGATTGAAGATGTGAACCTCTTCATAGGGAAACAGATCTGCTGCGTCCATGAGATTCCTGTCAAGCGTAAGACTCCCTTCGTAATCCAGATCTGCCTCGGTTACGGTTATTCTATGTATCTTGGATTTCAGAAGTACTCTCTGCATTGCAAACCTCTTAAAGTGCAATATTGTCGATAAGCCTAGTGCCATCCAGCCTCACAGCCAGCGCCACCAAATCACCCTCCACAGCCCTGTGCCGGAGCTCAAGGGTCTCAGGATCTCTTATCTCAATATAATCAATATCATTAATTTGAGCCATACGCAACACCTTATCTGCCTCGGCAAGCAGGATTTTGCAGTCATCGCAACCGCTTTTGAATTTCTTCCCGACCTCCCGCAAGGCTTTACTTACCGAAGCAGCCCTGATTCTCTGCTCCGCACTGAGGTAAGCGTTTCTTGAACTCATAGCAAGTCCGTCAGGTTCCCGTACTATCGGCATTTCCACTATATCAATGTCCATATCGAAATCCCGTACCATCTTCTGAACGATCTTAAGTTGCTGGTAGTCCTTTCTTCCAAACACCGCAAAATCCGGTCGGACAATGTTAAACAGCTTAAGCACAACCGTTGCTACCCCGTCAAAATGCCCCGGCCTGAAAGAACCGCAGAGACAGTCCCCAAGGTTTCCCACAGAAACCGTGGTCTGAAAACCTTCGGGATAAATATCGCTTATATCCGGGTAAAACAGATAGTTAACGCCGCAGCGCGCAAGTTTTTCCACGTCGCCTTCGTAGTCCCTTTCGTAACAATCAAAGTCCTCACTGGGTCCAAACTGCGTGGGATTAACAAAAACACTTGCGACTGTCACATCCGCCCTCCTGACCGATTCCTCAACGAGGGTAATATGCCCTTTGTGCAGGGCCCCCATAGTGGGAACAAAGCCGAGTGTTCTGCCCGCTTTTCTGCAGTCATCGGAAATTTCCTTCATGTCGGATGGACGGTTGAGCACAGAGAGCGTCCCAACACTATTCATAAGACTGCTCCTGCGAGGGGAAAGTTCCCTTTTTCACGTCTTCCACGTATTTTTTTGCTGAATCGGAGATTGTCTCCGCAACCTTCGCGTATTTCTTGACGAACTTGGGGAGCGGGTCCGGCGTCAGGCCGATCATATCGTTTACGACAAGCACCTGCCCGTCGCAATCCGCCCCGGATCCTATTCCGACTGTCGGTATCCCCAGACTCCGGGTAACATCTCCGGCCACCCCGGATAAAACGCTTTCGATAAGCACCATGAAAGCGCCAGCCTGCTCACAGGACTTCGCGAGATCCAAAAGCGCTTCGCGCTCGCCCGGCAGACTTCCCTGTACCTTGTAACCACCCATTACGTGAACAGACTGCGGACAAAGCCCTATATGAGCAATAACGGGAATTCCGGCTTTCTGGATGCGGTACACCGTCTCGACGTATGCATCATTTACCTCAAGCTTAACCGATTCGGCCCTCCCTTCCTTTAAAAGTCTTCCTGCGCTCTCTATAGCGTCTTCGGGAGATTTCTGATAGGAAAGAAAGGGCATATCCGAGCACAGATGGGCCCGCTCCACGCCTCTTGAAACAATCTTCGTGTGATAAATCATTTCATCGAGTGTAACAGAAAGCGTATCCTCAAGGCCCTGAACCACGTTGCCGAGAGAATCCCCGACCAGAACCACGTCTGCTCCCGCCGCATCCACTATAGCGGCAATTGTGGCATCGTACGCCGTTATCATGGCGATTTTCTCGCCCTGTTCCTTCATCTTGCGAAAATCAGTTGTTCTCAGTTTCTTCATTCTGCTTTATCCCTTTTTTTGAAACTCCCGGAGATCATTCAACGTATATTCTGGCTGAGTATCCCCGTTTTCTCAAAACTACGCGAAGCGTCTCTGCGTCTTTTCGTTTCTTGAACCTGCCCACCCTTACCCTGTAATAAGTATCTCCCTCAAAGGCAAAAGATTCCACCCTCACATCCTCGTCCGTGACACGCGAAATCTTTCTTTTGAGTTCACTGGCCGCCGCCCTGCTTCGAAAAGAGCCGACCTGGACCGTGTAGAGGGAGATAAAAAGGCTTTCTGACCTTTCAGAAGGCGTCGATAACACTTCTATTCTCACCTCCGCAACACCGCTTCTAATGAGTCCAATGGATTTTGCGGCCGCGTATGAGAGATCTATCACCCTGTCCCCTATGTAAGGACCCCTGTCATTTATCCTGACCTTTACCTGTCTGCCATTCTCGCGGTTGGTAACACGTACGACGGTACCAAAAGGAAGTTCCTTGTGCGCCGCAGTATAGGCATATCTGTTGAATACCTCCCCACTTGCAGACCTCTTTCCATGCTCCTTGTCCCCATACCATGAAGCCTTGCCATATTGTACGGTATCCGTTGACCGGGGTTGCTGAAAATCCCGGCTTTCCCACCTCGGCAAACCCAGGGGAAAAGAGCAACCGACCGCAAAGAACACAATTAGAACAGCAAACCTGACCCAGATCATAAGGTCTTATTTTACCATAACGGATTTCCGTGCAGACACCGACACGCTGGGGATACCAGTTCTTATGTTGTCAACAACATAAGAAGTGTTATGTTGCGAACTCAATTATGTTGCGAAGTATGCGTAACTCTCTGCAAGAATTGGGAGGAGACGGGAACTTCGCAACATAATAAAATAATCCTACAATGACGCAAGAAAGGACATCAACTCGCTGTCCGCATGCCAGTCCGACGTTACGTCTGGCACAATATCCGAGCCCGAGACAGCACACGTCTGCAATGCTTTCGCTTTCATTTCCAAGTCCACTTCGGCATAACGGTTGGTCGTCTCAAGAGATGTATGCCCCAACCATGCCCGTATCGTGTTGATATCAACACCCGCGCGCAGAAGATGCACAGCTGTGGTATGACGAATGGTATGAGGACTGACGCGTTTGTCCCTGAGAGATGGCACTGTCTCAGCGGCTTTCTCCGCTGTTCGAACAACCAGACCGTGTACGCCATGGCGAGTGATCGGTTTGCCGTGGACATTGAGGAAGACCGGAGCTTCTCTGAGTCCGTTAATGCGTGAACCAATCAGGTCAAGCAGAACCTCGACAGTGGATGACCATAACGGACAGATACGGACTTTTCTCCCCTTTCCGTTAAGGCGTACGCACTTGTTGTCGGCAATGATGTCTGCCACTTTTATCCCCGCTGCCTCCGACGCTCGCGCTCCGGTATTATACAAAAACAGAAGCATAGCGTAATCACGGCGACCCTGACGGCAGTGGCGATTGGGAACTGCAAGCATTGCGTCAATTTCTCGTTTTTCCAGATACGGCATACTTGACGTGGTACTGCGTCGCAGGGGGATTCCCTGTATCTGAGCTGCGTGGTCAACAAGTTCGGGAACTTGGCGACCGATAAACCGGAACAGCGAATGCAGGGCCGCGAGGCGCTGGTTGCGAGTAGAGACCGCATTCTTCCTTTCTTTTTCAAGATCCGCTAGAAAGCTCCGTACTACGGTCGCATTGACTTGCTCAACCGTGACACGGACCGGGTCGGTATCGTGATGTCTGGCGATGTAGTTGAAAAGCAGGCGAATCGTGTCGCGGTAGCTTTTCTGGGTATTAGGGCTGAGATTACGATCCGCAATCAAGTTCTCAAGCAGAAACCTGCGAACGAAGCGGCCCATAAGATGATCTGTCATTTTATTCTCCTTAGTTTTATAACGCGGCGTAACGCGCAAAGCATTTCGACGCTTCTGTAAGCAATTCCGGGGTCATGCTCAGGTAAGTCTGTGTTCCGCTGATGCTTGAGTGTCCAAGGTAGGTGGACAGCAATGGCAGATATGCCTGAACATCAGCGCCTTCACGGTACCAGGCAACCAGCCTGTTGACCGCAAAAGTATGTCGCAGGTCGTGAAGGCGCGGAGTGTTACTCCCACCTTGTGGGTCTTGCAATCCGACATGAGTACGAAGTCGAGCGAACACGCTTTCAAGCGTGTTGAGATGTACCGCTCTACCCCCCGCACGCGAAGCGAAGAAAGCGGAATTCTCCTTGGCTGGCATGGGCAGACGCTGACGCTCCCTGTAGTATGCCTCAAGCTCGGTGCCGAGTGCGGCGCCAAAGGGTACCAGCCGTGACTTGAAGAACTTGGTGTCGCTGATGGTGAAAACGCGCTCACGGAAATCCACGTCACGGCATCGCAGACGCAACCCCTCGCTTGGGCGAAGTCCAGCCACATACAAAGTTAAAATCAATGTTCTGAAGGTCTTGTGTCGCAGAGGAGATCGACTGCTCTTCAAAATCTCTGTCGCATCCAGAAGACGCTGCAATTCATTCGTGGAATAAATGTGAGCCCGGAAGGAACTGTGAACCTTGGGTCTTTGCTCCGGCAGTGGGCAAGCTGTGAGGTGTTCTCGGGCTACAAGGTAAGCGAAGAAGCCGCGCAGAGCTGTATCCTTGCGTTCCCAGTTCCGCGTCGGCGCTCCTTTGCCACGACAGAAGTCATGAATGGACCGACAATCGATTTCCTCCAGATAAATGTCGCCGAGAGTGCGGCCCAAGGAACGAAGAACCTGTGCATCCTTCTTAAAGACGGCTCCGAGAGAGCGTCTTAAATTAATGTACATATCAACAGCCTCAACAAGTTTCATCGTCATATCAGCCCCCCTAAATCGTCAAAGGCAACCTGCCGCAGCATCCTCAGATTGACCTTTGCGTAAATTTTTGTCGAATCCGGGCTGCTATGCCCGAGGTGGTCGCCGACTTCTTTGAAACTTTTGCCCGACTCCAGAAGAAACCGAGCGCATGCGTGGCGCAATCCGTGAGGACCACGTCCCTTTTCTGGGCGCTCGTTTTCGGGAAAGTTGCTGCTCACTATATGGTAAAGATTCGATTTTGATATTGGTCCAAATGGAGGGCGGTGTCCCACAAACACGTTACGGATTGGCGTTTGAGGTCTCCCGTGGCGCAGATAGCGGACAATAGCGTTGCCAGTTCTGGTCTCAAGGGGAACTTCTTCACAACGCTGGCTTTTAGCCCGTATGATGCGGATTCTGTCACGCGCCCAGTCTATGTCATCAAGACACAGATTCTGCACCTCGCTCGAACGTAATCCGTACACCGACAGAAGCAGAATGATTGCGTGATTCCTGATAGACAGCGGATCATCGCCGCTGGTATTGGCAAGCATCCGTCCGACTGTGTCCCATGTCGGGCCCAGAGGAAGCCCCTCGTCACTATAAATTCGAGGCAATAAGATAGTGGAGGCAAGCCCCGACCGCGTATAGTTGCGCCGCTCGCAGTATCTGAACCACGCTCGGATATGCTTGGCGGAAGCACGCAGAGAATTTCGACCCCACCGCAACGACATGTGCGCGTAAAACCCATCTACATCGACCGCTTCGACATCTTGGAGGACGATGCCTCGCCGTTGAATGTATTCAAGGAAAATAGTGATTTGACGTCGTGCTGCATAACAAGTTGCTTCGGACAGACACCTCTCTTCATGTTGCAGAGCAATAAATTCGGACAGCACTGCTTCGTATTGTTGCGGCAGTCTCACCGCAGCAGGTGAAGGAATCAGGTGGCCAAGACTTCGCAGAAAGTCAATCGCTGCGAACCGAAAGGATTTCTTGGTATTGTTGCTCCATCCCTTGGAATTCTGACCATCGTCATAGTGTTGGGAAACCATCTTTGCCACATCATCTTTTTCGAAACGATGATCTGGCGGCCATTTTTGAAGCTCTACGGCCACGCGCAAACAAGACCCGGCTCGCATCAGTAGAGTAGATTGCGCAAGACCTCTTGCTGTTAAACCAGTCAGATATTTGACCCGTTCCGCAGCCAGGGGACCTTCTTTATGGCGACGAAGAGCAGCAGAACAGGTGAAAAGTGTTTCAAACATAGTGAAAACCTCCTTAATTGTTAATAAGGAGCACTATGTCTGATTATGTTGTAAACTTCTTATCTGTCTCTAATGTTTGCAGAGAGTTACGCATACTTCGCAACATAATTGAGTTCGCAACATAACAGTTCCGCCCCCTCTCTTAATCTTGAGATTATGAGCGATTATAATAGAATAGTGCCACCAAAAGACAGGCAGATGCGATGAACCGTCCGGACAATAACTTTTCCCTGATAAACCGACTTCCCCCTTATGTGCTTGGCGTAGTCAACGAACTTAAACACCAGGCGCGCGCCAGAGGAGAAGATATAATCGACCTCGGCATGGGGAATCCTGATCAGGCTACGCCGGACCATATAGTGGAGAAACTCCGCGAGGCGGTAAGGGAACCCAGAAACCACAGATACTCCGCTTCCGCCGGATTGCCCAAACTTCGTCTGGCAATAACCGACTGGTACAGAAGAAAATACGACGTTGACCTCGACCCGGATTCTGAAGCCGTCGTCACAATAGGATCAAAAGAAGGCATATCGCATTTAATGGTCTCCATACTCTCCCCGGGAGATATGGCGATAGTTCCCAACCCCAGCTACCCAATACACAGTTACTCCGTAATCATAGCAAGAGGAGACACTCACAGTTGTCCCATGGGGGAAAAAGAAGACTTGATACAGTCAATAGAAAAGGCAATAAGGGAAGTGTGGCCGAAACCCAAAGTGCTTATTCTTTCATTCCCCAACAATCCGACCACGCAGGTCATGGACCTTGATTTCTTCGAAAAAATCTGTGATCTGGCACGTGAAACGGGTCTTATAGTGGTGCATGATCTGGTTTACGCGGAACTGTGCTACGACGGATACAAGGCCCCGAGCATAATGCAGGTAAAGGGAGCCAAAGATGTTGCGGTGGAATTCTATTCACTTTCCAAAACCTACAACATGCCCGGCTGGAGGGTCGGCTTCATGGTGGGAAACCCGGAAATCGTTTCCGCACTCAAAAAAATAAAAAGCTACCTTGACTACGGAATATTTCAGCCAATCCAGATAGCTGCAATTACCGCTCTCAACGGACCTCAGCAATCTATAGAAGATATAAGAGAAACCTACAGGTCCAGAAGAGACAAGCTGATTGAATCATTCGCAAGGGCCGGATGGAAAATCCCAAAACCGAAAGCCACGATGTTCGTATGGGCACAGATACCTGAAGAGTTTGCGGAAATGGGGTCGCTTGAATTCTCGAAACTTCTTATAGAGAAATCAAAAGTCGCCGTATCCCCGGGAGTGGGATTCGGAAACTATGGAGAAGGATTCGTAAGACTCGCGCTTGTTGAAAACGAGAACAGAATAACTCAGGCGGCAAGGGGAGTGAGGAAGCTTCTTCAGGGCAGCCGCGGCTACTAAAAAGCCTGCCCTATGCTTATAAAAATCTTGAACCTGTCATCTCTCTCCTCGTCCTCGGGATTTAGAAGGTAGCCGAAATCCGCCCTGATCGGCCCGATAATCGTATGGTATCTCAAGCCAGCACCGGCCGCGTACTTGAAGTCGGAAACACTGAAACCGAAACTCTTTGAATAAACATTTCCGTAATCGAAGAAAATTACCGCTCCAAATTTATTAAAAAGTCCGAAGCGGGCTTCAGCGTTGCCAACGATCATGGAATTGCCCCCCAGAGGGTCCTGGTCCGAATTAAGCGGACTCAGATGCTGAAATGAATAGCCCCTCATGCTTGCACTACCTCCGGCGAAGAACCTCTTGAAGATCGGCACGTCAAGCAAGTCAGTTTCCCCAAATGTGTTTATATTCCCAATCGTGGCCCTTTTTCCCAGAACGATCCCGGAAACATCCTTGTAGTATCTTAACTCGGCCAGAAGCTTCAGGTAATTGGTGCGGGAGGAACTAGTGGTCTGAATCGGCGTTTCCATGAATAAAAACATCCGCATTCCACTGGTAGGATTTATAAGGCTGTCGGTCAGGTCATACTCAACTCCCAGATCAACAACCGTCAGGAAGACGCTGTCCCGGGCACTTTCAATCGGCGTTCTTACCACCTGAGACTCTATATCCGCGTATACGATGTTTAGGGAGCTGAAAAGTGTGAGATAATCAAAAAACTCCTTGGACAAAGTACTGTTGAAGTCGAAACTCAAACCCTCATAGCTCGGGAAATCATCCCTTCTCACGTCAAGCAGAAAAGCAAGGCTGGAATTCCTGCCGACTAAGTGGGGCTGATCAAGTCTGGCCAGCAATCCCCGTGTCAGGGACGAATAACTGGAAGTAATCTGCAGGGTTCTTCCGCCGTCGAAAAAATTCCTCTGGCTCCAAGACAGTTGTGCCCTTAAATTGTCCTCCGTGGCGTATCCAACTCCAAGCCTTATCGTCCCGAGTTTCCTCTCAGTAACGCTATATATAGTCTGGACCTCGAACTCCTGCTCGTCATAATCAGTATCCACTATAACGGAATTAAAAAGGCCGGTTTCAAAAATGTTCGCTCGTGATTTCTGAGTCTCTTTGAGAGAAAACAGGTCCCCTTTCTCGTACTCTATCTCCCGCTCGAGAAGTCTGGTTGCAATATCGGAATTTCCTCTGAATATCACGTCGCTGAAATAATATTTCTGACCCGGATCAATGGTGAATTCAACATTAACCTCCCTGTTTCTCAGGCTCACAATCGCCTCGGATTTTACATCCGCCAGAGGATAACCCCTATTGGAGAACAGCTCCGTGATAAGGACTTTTGACTTCTGGTAACTTATCTGGGAAAAAGATTTCCCCTCTTCAAGGAGAATCACCTCCGCGACATCGGAGATGTAATAATCCGGCTGGTTCCCAAGAACTGCTATGTTCAGAGCCTTCACTATTACCGGGTCTCCCTGATCCACCCTTATTTCTATATCCACCTCTCGGTTTCCATCCCGGAAATTCAAGGCATGTGTTACGGTGGAACCGTAATAACCGTGTTCCCTGAGAACCTTCTCTATTCTTTTCATATCGTCCTCAAGGAACTGCTCGTTGAATTCCGGACGCTTTCTCCAAGGTCTCCATGAGGGGAAAGGAGTTATCATGGAGTCCTTTATTCTCTGGAGTTCTATGTCTTTTAACCCCTTTATACTGATCCCGGAAATAAAAACCGTTTCGTCATTCTCCGCTTCCTCGGCGCTAACGTCCGAAGTCAAGGGAAAAAGCACGAGAAGAAAAAAGAATCCCGAAAGCAAAAAAGCTACGTACCGGGATACGCAAAAGAATTCGCGCGGGGAGTTGCTGCTATCGTTGCGGTCAGAAAAAGAAGGCATAGGGCTATTCATCTCTCAGTAATGTTAACAAGGAGAAGCTGATTTTAACAAGGACAAACTGAAAAAAACCGGCAGGCCAGAAACAGACATAGACACTTTAGCTGTACAAAAGTCAACGGTAAGACCGCATGTGTAAAACCAAATGCAGAGGAGTTTCGAACTAAGAAACATTGACGAAATGCCATATCCATGTCGCCCAAGAAGCAACAATTCGCATGAATAGCGGCAAAAAACAAGACTGCTTATACAGAATAACCCGGCAATATGATAGTATTCTTACCGAGGTCGTTTAACCATGGAACTCTTGCTACTCATTCTGTTTGTTCTTCTCGGATTTTTCGCGGGTACATATATACTGGGGACTTTTTTCTCCCTCGTCTTCATGCAGTTACCGGAGGTTTTCAGATCAAGAGCCAGCGGGAGCTCTGAAGTGCCGGTACAGAGGCTCGTGTATCTAATTCTAGAAACCATAGGATGGTTCCTCTTGCTTATCTCGCTTATATTCCTCGTGAACAAGTATCTTGCCAGCTATCAGAAGCTTTTTCTCTGCGGTATATACGTAGCGTTGGCTTTCCACATAGGAACACTTCTGAATCTTTACAGAAAACCTTCATGAAGTGCAGAGAGAAACATAGGGAGGACCGCTTCGCTTTCCCGCGCTGTGTCAATCTAGGAGTGCCTTCAAACTCACCCAACCTGGTTTTAAAAATTCCCGGCAGGTCGCAAGACCCAAGAGAAGGACTATTGTTTTTGGGGGTTAGCGTTTTTTCTGCGCTGAATAGTTGCTGTCAATAAACATCTGTCTGGCAGGATCTCCTGGATCATCCCTGCGTTTGCGGCGGAGATCCTTCGCCGTCTTTTTTTCCAGAACAGGTTTATGAATATATTCAATTTCTATTGTTCTTTCTTTAGAGTTTAGGCTTGCAAGTACTACTGTGTCCGAAAGATTCCACGACAGAACCTCGTAAGAAAACATTTTCTCCCGCTCGAAAGTGTCGCCGAGAACATTAGCGAGATCACCGACAAGTTCGCTTTTCGCGAACGCAAAACGGGTTTCATCCTCAAAACTGAATAGGACGGAGCTTGACATAAGATTGTCTTTATAGAATTCAAGCCGGGTTTCATGGTCGGGCGGCGGGTCAAGAGCAACTCCGGACAAAGAACCACCCAGAATGACTTTTCGTAGATCGTTTGAGTATTTGCGATCGGAAACAACCTCGAGTTCGGAAAATTCGATCAGGTTAAGTGCGTCTTTTCTGGAAATCCCGAATTCAAAACCGTGAGGAGTCCTGAGATTCACCTGGCTTCCCTCAAGAGGAAGGGGAGAGAAGAAGCAAACTGAAAAAATAAGCGCAAGCCAAGTTTTCGTGCAATGCATTTAGGTTTCCCCGTGATATAAATCGCTTAAACCCGTGGTATACTTTGGGAATTGTGATTCTAACCGTTTTATACAAGCTTGTTAAACGTAACGCGGTAAAACTTTAATGGAAAAGATTATAGGAGTAATCGGAGCGGCTAACGCAAGCGAGGAGGAGAAAAGAACTTCGCAAGAGGTGGGAGCTCTTGTTGCCGGAAGGAAGTGTTTTCTGCTCTGCGGCGGAATGGGAGGAGTTATGGAAGCTGCGTGCCGGGGAGCCAAATCAGCCGGGGGCACCACAATCGGGATTCTCCCCGGCCCCGAATCCTCCTCCGCCAACAGATTCATTGACATACCAATAGTTACGGGGATGGGTGAAGCAAGAAACGTGATAGTAGCGAAGTCAAGCCATTCTATAATCGCCATTGGAGGCAGTTTCGGCACCTTGTCGGAAATATCATTCGCGCTTAAGTCTGGAATTCCCGTCATTGGGCTTGACACTTGGGATGTCTCTGAGGAAATTATCAAATGCGAAACCCCGGAAGAAGCAGTGAGAACAGCTTTTGAGCTATCCTCCCTCAGGAAAAAGGCTTGATGAAGACCTCCCCGAGCAAGCAGACAGAAAAGGAAATGGCACTGGAAGAGATTGAGAACGAAATAAGGCGCATTCCCGATTTCCCGAGCAAAGGAATACTCTTCTACGATATAACCACGCTTGTTAAAAACCCCGTAGCTTTTCGAAAATCTGTTGACATGATGGCGGAAATTCTCGCCGAAAAGGAGATAACCTCGTTTGTCGCGCCCGAGAGCCGAGGTTTCATATTCGCTGCCGCCTTATCCTATAAGCTTGGAAAAGAATTGATCATGGTGAGGAAATCCGGCAAGCTGCCAAGCGACACCGCAAGCGTTTCATATGATCTTGAGTATGGGAAAGACGTTCTGGAAATTCACAAAGACGCAATAAACAGCAAAAGCAGAGCAGTAATCGTCGATGATCTTCTGGCCACGGGAGGAACGGCGCACAGCGCCGGGCGTTTGGTGGAAGAACTGGGAGGAAACGTTGTAGGACACCTTTTCCTTGTAGAACTTACCGGACTCAATGGGGCCGAGGCTCTTTCCCCCCACCCTGTCTGGTCCCTACTTAAAATGCCGGGGTAAAGATTGAAGAAGATAGCAGTTAAAGTCAGTTCAAACGAAGATAATTCCTATGAAATCCTTATCGGCCGAGGTCTTGTGAAGCAGATTGCCGACGATCTTGCCGAGGCATCCATAGCTCATTCTCACTCCCTAGTAACCGATTCAAATGTCGCGGAGCTCTACGGAGCGAAGCTTCTCGGCGATCTTGAGGAAGTACTCCCGGAAGTCAGGATGATCGCCTTTCCCGCGGGAGAGCAAAGCAAAACCAGAGAAATCAAGTCCTTCATAGAAGACAGGATGCTTGAATCGGGATTCGGCAGGGATTCTTCGGTCATAGCACTCGGTGGCGGGGTCGTTGGAGACATAGCAGGATTCGTGGCCGCCACTTATATGAGGGGAATTCCCTGCGTTCAGGTGCCCACCAGCCTAGTTGCCTGCGTCGACAGTTCGGTGGGAGGAAAGACTGCTGTAGATACTCCTCACGGAAAAAACCTCATCGGTGCCTTCTATCAGCCATGGCGAGTTTATGTAGACACAGACACGCTTAAGACCCTCGAACCAAAGCAGCTCGCGGAGGGGCTCGCCGAGATAATCAAATACGGCGTAATAAGGAGTGAAGATTTCTTCCAGTACCTAGAAGCAAACATTGAGAAAATCTACGAATTCGACGACGCGACGCTGCTTGAAGTGATAGAGACAAGCTGCAGGATCAAGGCGGAAGTGGTCGAGAAGGACGAAAAAGAGCAGAACCTGCGGAAAATTCTTAATTTCGGACACACGGTCGGTCACGCAATCGAGCAACTTTCTGACTATACAATTTCCCACGGAGAAGCGATTTCCGCGGGAATGATAATTGAAGGAAGAATCGCTCTGGGTGAAACAGGGTGGAGCGAAAAAGAGCAGGACAGGCTCACCCTTCTTCTGGAGAGAGCGGGACTTCCTACCGAACCTCCACGCGGGGTAAATGTCGGGAAAATAATCGACGTCATGAAGATCGACAAGAAGGCAAGAAAAGGCAAGATAGAAATGTCGCTTCCCGAGTGCATAGGCAAGATGAAAGAACATGGGGGAGATTACGGAATAAAGATCGGGGAGCAGTCCATAACTTCCGCTTTTAGATCCTGACACGGAAAATGAAGTTAATTAACCCCGCGGTGGATATCTCCTTGCTTTCGCTTCCCATCGGCAAAAAAGACATCTTCTGCGACGAAAAGCCCCTGGTACTTGAAATTGGCTTTGGAGAAGGAGAATTTCTCATAAACGCAGCGCAGTGCGACACAAGCAGAAACTACCTAGGTCTTGAGATCAAGAGAGGAAGATTTAGAAAAGCAGTACGTGCCGCGGAAGATCTCTCCCTGGAAAACTTAAAATTTCTCCACATTGAAGCTGAAATCGCACTCAAACAGGTATTCAGAGAAAGAATGTTTGATCTTGCTCTGGTGAACTTCCCCGACCCCTGGCCGAAAAAAAGACATTCAAAACACAGGATGTTCAACCGGGAATTTATATCCCGCCTGGCAAAAGTGCTTACGGCAAGCGGGAAGACCGTGATAAAGACCGATCAGTTAAGCTACATTGAGCAGATAGTGTCCGAATTCAGAAAAAGCCGCTTGTTCCGCCCCGAACACCCTCCACCCGGTTTCGTTAAGGCTCGAAGAGGAGAAACAGAAACGAAATTCGAAAAGCATTTCAGGGAAGCCTCACAAGAGATATTCAGTGCCGTTTTTCTAAATCTCCCCCAGTAAACAAGCTCAATATGTCTAGTAAACAAGCTCAATATTTTGTGGGAACCCACACGTAACATGATGTTGTGGATGCGGAGGCATCGATTTAGAAAAGCATTGTAATTGACATTAAGAATGTTCTATGTATTAAGTTTGTCCGTTCCGCACAAAATATGGAGGTTTTTTAAATGATAGTAGTAATGAAGCCAAAGGCGACCAATGAAGAGATAGACAAGGTCAAATCCATTATAAAAGAACTTGGCTACTCGCCGCATCCGATCGAAGGAATTCTCAGGACTGTCATCGGAGTAGTCGGAGACGAGAGAGGAAAGCCTCATGATCTCGACATCCTCAAACAGCTCCAAGGAGTCGAGAAGGTTGTTCCCGTGCTTCAGCCCTACAAGCTAACAAGCAGGGAAGTAAACGATGAAACCTCCGTTTTCAATGTGGATGGCGTTACGGTAGGGGACAACAAGATCCCCATAATCGCAGGACCGTGCTCGATTGAAAGCGAAGAACAGATAATGACAATTGCAGCTTCCATAAAAGATTCAGGGGCGTCAATGCTCAGAGGCGGTGCGTTTAAACCCAGAACTTCACCCTATTCTTTCCAGGGTCTTGGAAAAGAGGGACTGGAACTTCTTGTGAAGGCAAAAGAGATGACCGGACTGCCCATAGTGACCGAAATAATGAGCCCGGACGATCTTGAACTGGTCGAGGAATATGCGGATGTGCTTCAGATCGGAGCCAGAAATTCCCAGAACTACTCGCTTTTAAGACATGTCGGCAAGTCAAAAAAGGCCGTCTTGCTGAAACGGGGAATGTCAACGACGATAAACGAATTTCTCATGTGCGCAGAATATATACTGTCGGAGGGCAACAGTAATGTAATGCTCTGCGAACGGGGGATAAGGACCTTTGAGACTGCGACCAGAAACACTTTCGACCTGAACGCTATTCCGGTACTCAAAGAAAAGACCCATCTGCCCGTTTTCGCCGACCCTAGCCACGGAACCGGCTACTGGCAGTACGTAATCCCGGTAACTTTAGCTTCAATAGCCGCCGGAGCGGACGGAGTAATAGTCGAGGTTCATAACAACCCGGAGATCGCCGTTAGTGACGGAGCTCAGTCGCTTAAACCGAGAACATTCAAAAACCTGATGGAAAAAGCTGCCCCAGTTGCCAAAGCCATTGGAAGAACCGTTTAGGAATTTCTCGGATCTCAGGAGGAAATCAGGACTTTTCTTCCACTGAGAGTCAGTTTTCCCTCGCAGAAAAGCCTTACGGCTTCAGGCAGTATCCTGTGTTCCTCAGCATGAACTTTTTCAAGCAGAGTCTCTTCCGTATCTTCCTCCGCAACCGGAACAACTGCCTGAAGAATAATGGGGCCAGCGTCAACTTCCTTTCCCACGAAGTGGACAGTACAGCCCGTTTGTTTCACTCCGTAGTCAAGTGCCTGTCTTACTGAATTTGTTCCCGGAAAAGAAGGAAGCAAGGAAGGGTGAATATTGATGATGCGGTTCGCGAAACGGCCTATGAAATAAGGAGTAAGTATCCTCATGAACCCGGCAAGTACGACAAGACCTATGTCATATCTGTCGATTTTCGCGACTATCTGTCTTTCGAACTCTTCCCTTGATTTAAAATCCCTGCTGTTTAGGAGTTCTACTGGAATACCGTGGTTCTTAGCCCTGTCAATTGCCATGACTCCTGGATTATCACAGACAACCACGGCTAAGTTTGCGGATTCTATGCCGGAATCTATCACTGCCTGAAGATTTGTTCCGCTTCCGGAAACAAACACGGCAACATTGATCTTTGACATCGCAGACACCGGAAACTAGAGAAAGCAAGGAAAGAAAAAAAAGGGCAGCCACCTACTTTCCCACTCCTGAAAGGAGCAGTATCATCGGCCTATAAGGACTTAACTTCCGGGTTCGGGATGGGACCGGGTGCTTCCCCTTCAGCATAGCCACCCTAGAAGGAATAAATTACCACTAAGAAAAATAATGTCAAACCAGAATATCAGTCAGTGTTAAAACCCCGTATGGGAAGAGCTCTCCCGAACCTTTTAAGCTTCTTAATGGCTTTTACTTCGATTTGTCTTATTCTCTCGCGGGTAACATTCAGTTTTTTTCCTATTTCTTCAAGGGTGTATTCCTTGTCTTCGTCTATGCCGAAACGCATTTTAACGACTCCTTCCTCCCCGTTGCTGAGGTTGGTACACAGCGCATTGCGCATGATCCGGTTCAATTCTTTGGTTTCGAGCATGTCAAGCGGAGAGCTTGAAGCCGGGTCCGAGATAATATCCATCAGCCTGCAGTCGTCCTCGCCAATCGGGGACTCAAGAGAAATCGGGTCACGCGACACCTTCATGATCTTCAAGACCTTATCAAGAGGCATGTCCATTGCCTCGGCTATCTCTTCCGGTCTGGGTTCCCTTCCTAATCCCTGCATCAGGGATCTCGAGATTTTGTTTAGCCTGTTTATATTTTCGGTCATGTGAACAGGAATTCTTATGAGACTTCCCTGGTCGGCTATTGCGCGCGTAATTGCCTGCTTTATCCACCAAGTCGCACAGGTTGAAAATTTGTATCCCATTCCATGTTCGAACTTTTCAACCGCTTTCATCAACCCCATATTGCCTTCTTGAACCAGATCGAGAAACGGCAGTCCTCTGTTAACGTATTTCCTCGCTATACTGACTACCAGCCTAAGGTTGCACTCGATAAGTGTTTTTCTAGCTTTCTTGGTAGCCTTCTTTGCTTTTTCAAACCTTCCAAGCACCTTCTTAAGAGAAGCGATTTCCTCCTCGGAATATTCAGGTCTCGAAGCATTGCCAATCGCATCGTCTGAACCATCCATCATGCAGTCACAACTCCCGCCCTCAACCCTGTCTACATATTCGACGGCCAGATTGTATATCCTGCTGGCCTGCGTAGAGGAAAAATCGATTTCGTCAAGAAGTTCTACGGTCCGTTCGTTGTTCTTTCTGATTCGTTTAGAAATCTTCGCTCTCTCGCTATCCGAAAGCTTTGAAGTATCGAGTTTCTTTCTCAGTTCTTCGGTCTCAGCAAAAAGTTCTCTGATCGGAAGAAAGTTCTTCGCGGAATTTCTATATGTTTGGCCGTCAGCGGAGGATTCCATCTGCTCGGCTTGGTAGGAATTCTCGCCCGCACCGAGCACTCCTTCTTTTATCTCTTCTTCGAGCTTGAGAACCTTTTTCATCATGAAGGGGTTCTCTATTATCATTCTTGCGATTATTTTTTTGCCTTTCTCAATCTGTCTTGCTATCTCAACCTCTTCCTCCTTTGAAAGGAGAGAGTGCTGCGCAATAGCGAGAATGTACGACCTTATAGGGTCTTGGTCGGAATCATGACTCTTTGCGTTTTTGAGCCTGTCTTCCGATCGAGAATCAGAAGGGGCACTTTGAAAACTCTGTACGGATTCGGAGAATTCCCCTTCGTCCTGTCCCCCGACTTCGTTCCCCAACCCGTTAGCCTTGTCGGTTGGATTCAACTTGCAGTTCCTCTTATGGTCTTTTCCATACTCACCAGATCCCTGTATTGCTCAACAAGTTTTCTTTCAAGAGTTTTATCCGAAGAGTCGCGCTGCTTGCGGATTCTGTCTATTACTTCATTACGCTTAAAAGCTATATCTCTCAGCTCAAGCTCCTTCACGCAATCATTTAATATTTTCTCCGAAGTCGTCTCGTCTATCAAATCATCCGAAGAAAAAATTAACTCGCTCAGCAGTTGCTGCATCTCGATTTTCTCAAAAGAACTCATCAGGGAGGAAACTTCGGTAAACCCCCCTTCACCCACACGCTTGAGAATAACATTTAAATCGTCATTTTCAAAATGCTCGCCGATATTTTCAATTTCCTCAGCACTCACCAAGCTAGGAAACTTAAGCAGTATTCTCACGATTTCCCTCTCATGAATGTTTCTTTTCGGAATCAAAGTCGCTGGCGCAAGCGACCCGCGGTTGCGCCCCGGATCTGAGGTCTTTACCAGAGAGAGAAACTCAGACTCCCTTATTCCGAAAATCCCTGTTGCCCTGGAAACAGCTTCGGCCCTTCGGACCGGGTCTTTTATTTTCGAAACCACGTCCGCAAGGAATCTTATCGACTCTCCGGAAGACATTTTCTTCTCCCTGTACCTTGCGAAAGTATCGTCAATAATAAAATCGGAGACATCAGTGGCGTTTGCGATCAGTTCGCCAAGACTCTTCGGTCCATGCTCTTCCAGATAATCATCGGGGTCGAGGCCATCGGGAATACGGCAGATACTTGAGGAAATCCCCTGTTCAAGAAGAATTTCTCCGGCCCGCACAGCGGAACGTATCCCGGCGGCATCACCGTCATAGACTACAACTACCTCCTCGCAGAAACGCCGCAGAAACCTGGCATGCTCATTCGTAAAGGCCGTTCCCAGCGTGGCGACCACGTTGCGTATTCCGTTTGCGTAGAGCTTTATATAATCCATGTAGCCTTCAACCAGAATGGCTTTCTGTTTTCTTCGGATTTCATTTTTCGAGTGGTAAAGTCCGTAAAGAAGGCTCCTTTTGTCAAAAATCCGGGATTCGGGGGAATTCATGTATTTGGGCTGTTTCGGTTCGTCCGCAGCCAGAGTTCTGCCGCCGAAACCGCAAATTCGTCCCTCCATCCCCTCGTTTATTGGGAAAATAATTCTGTTTCGGAACCGGTCATAGTGCCTCTTGTCCTTAGCAGCAACGAGTCCAAGTTCTTCGAGTTCCTTGATATCGATATTGTTTCTGGAAGCAAATTTTACGAGGGCATCCCAGCCATCGGGAGCAAAGCCGAGCTTGAATTCCCTGATTATCTCCGAACTGATTCCCCTAGATTGCAGGTACTCTCTAGCGTGTGCAGATTTTTCAAGATTCCGGACGTAGAACGAACATACACGGGAATTTATCTTGAAAAATCTCGCCGAAGCGGCTTCTTTCTCTTTATCTCTTTTGGTGCGCTGACGCGAATCCGGAAGCCTGACTCCGGCTTTGCGCGCAAGTTCCTTGAGGGCTTCGGGGAAACCTATATTGTTGTACTTCATCAGGAAGCCGAATATGTCCCCTCCGGCTCCGCAGCTGAAGCAGTGGAAAAAACCCTTCTCGTCATTTACCTGCATGGAAGGGTTATTGTCGTCGTGGAACGGGCAGAGACCGATATGGTTCTTCCCGGATTTTTTAAGGGAGACAAAACCCTGTATGAAATCTGCTATACTGAGCCTTGCCTTTATATCCGCTATCGCTGATGTGGAAGAAGGACTCTTCATTCAAAGCGAACTGATCAGGGGGGGGGGGGGAGATGAAAAAATTTGAAGCGAAAACCGCTAAATTAACGCGGTTTATCTTCTTTTCCTGCCTGAACTACGCTTTTTGGCGGCAAACAGCTTCTTTTTTTTCTTCTCGCTCGGTTTTTCGTAGTATTCTCTCTTCCTTACTTCAGAAAGAACCCCACCCTTTTCAACCTGTTTCTTAAACCTTTTTAAGGCGCTGTCAATGCTTTCGCTGCTACCTACTGTTATTCCTGGCAAAAAATTAAAACCTCCATCCTCACGGGGGTGAAAATCCTAAAGGATAAAAAAAAATTGTCAAATCACCTTATTCCGATTGTTTTTCCGGGAGCGGGAATTTTCCGACCATCTCCTGGTTCCTTCTTATCTGTTCTTCGATTTTGCGAGCGTTTCGCTTCTCGAATTCATGGTCGTAGGGCTCCTGAGAAGCTCTCTGCTCTTCCAGTCTCCGGCCCCACGAATCCCGCCTGTCTCTGATTTCATCCACAAGTCCCATGACAATTCCCTCAGGTTCTCCCTACGCAACCGATTCAGTCAGAATTCAGCCGCGGAGATTTTCATAAATTTCACTTTTTTCTCAATCTTGGGCATATACTCAGCAAGGACGTCTATTGTCTGCGGGTAAGGATGGCCTATACCCACGGCCAGGCCTTTTTTCTCTGCTATCCTTACCAGCTCGTCAATCCGCTCAATAGTATATTCCTTGCCCCGTCCCTTCTCGTCAATAAAAACATCCCTCTTGATCACCTTCACTCCAAGACGCTTCGCCACCCTGTATCCACGTGAGTCGGGAGTAGTAAGGCTGTCGACAAAATAAAGATCTCTGGCCTTAAGTTCCCGCATCACGGCCTTTACCGGCTCTTCATGCTCCATGAACTTGGAACCCATGTGGTTGTTTACCCCGACGACATGTGGAACGGCCTTGATGTTTTTCCTGAGTTCCTTACCGATCTGGCTTATGGAGAAGCCGAGCAGCAAAACCCCTTCTCCTGCGTCGTCGGCAGTGTAACCGGTGGAATACTTGGGTTCCATCGGAAGGTGGAGCATCACGTCCCTTCCTCCGCGGTAAGCGGCCTGCGCGGCGTAATCCGAATAGGGAAGGTAGGGAAGCACGGCGAGATTAATCGGCTGTTTGATCCTGAGGAGCCTGTCAACCGACGCCCTGTCCTGGCCCAGATCATCTATTATAAGTATGACTCCGGGGCGACGGGGCTTTTTCTCAGCGACCTTCTTATCCGCCACTTCGGGCGCAGCATCCCTGGGAGGCTCTCCATCGAAAAATCTTTCAACGTAACGGAGACCGAATATTGAAAAGGCGAAAAAGAAAAGCAGTACCAATACCGCGTGGGTAAGTTTTGCCGCGCGTTTTTTATCGCCGGTTTTTGCTGTAGACGGTCTTTTTCTCGTTCGCTTCTTCTGACTCAAGTGTCTTATCTCCTCACATATGTTTTACAGTTTCCAACGCCCTTGAAAGCTGCGGGTCCAAGGGAGCATCCTTGTCGCCACCTTCAACAAAAATATCAGGTTCTATGCCCTTGTCATCTATCAGAATCCCCTTGGGGGTAAAGAGTCTCGCCGTGGTTATCTTCACTCCCGTTTCCCCTGAGAGTTCTATCACGGACTGAACGGATCCCTTGCCAAATGTTCTTGTACCGACTATTTTCGCCCTGCCGCTGTCTTTAAGCGCTCCGGCAAGAACTTCGGAAGCACTGGCGCTGCCCCGGTTTACGATTACGGCAACATGATTGGTCGGTATCTCCATCCCATCCCTGGCGAAATACTCCTTCGAAGTCAGTTCGGACCTTCCCTTCACGTTCAGGATAAGCCCTTTATCCATGAACATGTCACTAAGCGCAAGCGCCTGTTCAAGCAATCCTCCGGGGTTGTTTCTAAGGTCAAGCACAAGTCCTCCGAGCTTCGCGCCGTTTTCCTTTTCAAGCCCCCTGTAAGAACTGAGAAACTCATCCGCAGAATCCCTGTGGAACTGTGAGAGCTTTATATAACCTATATCTTTTTCAATCAAACTGGACTCGACGCTTCTAAGTTTCACTATCCGTCTTGTGATGGTGAACTTATGGGTTTCCTCGGTTCCGTCTCTTCTGACAACGATATCAACTGTAGTTCCTTCTCTTCCCCTTATGCGGTCCAGAGCTTCAACTATGTTGGTCTTCTCGGCACTCTCCCCGTCTATGGAGATGATCACGTCTCCTGATTTCACGCCGGCTTCCTGCGCAGGACTTCCTTCAATCGGAGATATAATGGTCAAAAAACCATCGCACCGTAATTTCGACTCCTATGCCCTCAAACTCCCCCATAGTTCCTATCTCAAGGTTTCTCAGGCTCTCAGATGAAAGGTAAACCGAGTACGGATCAAGGGAATCGAACATGCCTTTTATGGCGCCTCGAGTCAGTTGTTCGGATGAAACCTCTTCCACATAGTTTTTCTCTATCAGGTTCAGGACCTTTGCGAAGTCGGAAAGGCCTCTGTATGTGTCTTCTTTTGCGAGAAGTGGGGTTGAAAGAAGAGAAACCGGAATTAGCGCGTATACTATGAAAAAAAAGCGGAACTTTGTCATTGCGACCTACGTTTCCTGTAGTTTACCTGAAAGGGAATTTTTTTGACTAAGCAAGTATAAAGCATGGTTCTCGCCCTTGATGAAAAAGGGGAAATAAGATAGGTTTACGTTAGATCGGTTCACTTATATGTCCACACTTTTTACTGGAATAATATCAGGATTTGTCAAAAGTTGCGTTTCCGACCTTCCCGAAGCATCCCGGGAGTGGGTTCCGCTGAAAAGAGCCCTTTTTTACCTGGGGGCGCTTCTCATCTACCCGGTCGCCCTGATCGTGGCTATGGTGGTAATTGCTACGGTCGTTCTGATCGCATATCCCATTTCTTACATCTATCGGGCAGCGAACTGAAACGACGGTTGTCAGCGAAGCTCTCAAACAGTGTCTCATAATGCAGAAAAACCATAACATCCCCTCGCTGGGTCCTATCCCCAGGCACGTTGTCATAATAATGGACGGCAACGGAAGATGGGCGCGACGAAAGAATCTTGACAGGCTGATCGGTCACAGGGAAGGAATAAAATCGGCAAGATCGATGGTCCGCGCCGCGAGGGAGATCGGGATAGAATATTTAACTCTTTACGCGTTCTCCGCCCAGAACTGGAAGAGACCGGGAAAAGAAGTTCTCGCGCTTATGGACATTCTAAGACACTACCTGTCAAACGAAGGAGAAAGACTGCTTGCACAGAACACGAGGCTGAATGCGATCGGGGACCTCTCGAATCTTCCTCAGGACATACGCGAACTTTTAGGGCGCGTAATGAAAATGACGGAGAAATGCGACTCCCTGACCATAACCCTGGCGCTTAGCTACGGGGGCAGAGAGGAAATAATCAACGCCGTGAACAATATAATCGCCGAGGGAAAGAAAAAACCGGTGACCGAGGAGGATTTCGAGGAATACCTCTATACCTCCCGCCTTCCGGAACCGGACCTGCTCATAAGAACCGGTGGAGAGATGAGGCTTTCGAATTTCCTGCTGTGGCAACTGGCCTATGCGGAAATATACGTCACAAAGACCCTATGGCCGAATTTCAGAAGAAGGCACCTGCTAAAGGCCATTGCCAATTACCGCAACAGGGAAAGAAGATTCGGACTGACAGGAGAGCAGATACGGGAGAAAGGGCGCTAGATTGAAGAAGATTTCCATACTCGGGTCAACCGGTTCAATCGGGTCGCAAACTCTTGAGATAGTACGAAGATTTCCAGAGAGGTTCGAGGTAACGGGTCTCTGCGCGGGAAAAAACATTGATCTTCTTGCGGAACAGGTAGCGGAATTCGCTCCTAAGGTCGTATCGGTCACCCGGAAGGAAGACTCGGAGCGACTCAGGGAAATCGTCGGTCCGAAAACACAGATACATTACGGAGACGAGGGGAATATAGCAGTTGCCGCGGAAGGAGACTGCGATCTGGTGATATCCTCAATGGTAGGTTTCCCGGGACTTCTGCCCACACTGTCCGCAATACGGGCCGGAAGAAACGTCGCGATAGCGAACAAAGAATCCCTTGTGGTAGCAGGAGGACTGCTTATTTCCGAGGCAAAAAACCAGGACGTCATCCTGCTTCCCGTGGACAGCGAGCACAGCGCCGTTTTCCAGACGCTTCTTGAGAGGGACCGCAAATTCCTCAAACGGATCATTATAACGGCATCGGGCGGGCCGTTTCGCAAGACCCCGAAAAAAGACATGGAGGTGGTTACGGTCGCCGACGCACTCCGCCACCCCACATGGAAAATGGGAGAGAAGATAACCATAGATTCGGCGACGCTGATGAACAAGGGGTTTGAAATCATAGAGGCAAGGTGGTTTTTTGACATGCCTGCAGAAAAAATATCGATCTGGGTACATCCCCAGAGCATCGTGCATTCAATCCTTGAATATGTTGACGGCTCGTTCATAACCCATCTTTCCGCCTCGGACATGAAAATACCTATAGCCCAAGCGCTTTCCTATCCAGAGAGACTCGATCTCGGACGCCCCGACGCCTCGCCGGACGACCTGTCGGACATTACGTTTGAGAAGCTCGATACAGAAAAATTTGAGGCTCCCGCAATGGCAGTTGAATGTCTCAGAATGGGCGGCACTTATCCAACTGTGCTAAACGCCGCGAACGAAGTGGCCGTAACCGCGTTTCTTGGCAAGAAGATAAAATTCACCGACATAATCCCGATAGTCAGGGAAACCCTCGAGCGTCACGACAAACTTGACTCGAGGTGTCTTGACAATATATTAGAGGCGGACAGTTGGTCGAGGAGCACCGCCGGCTCGGTAATGCAGAGCCTTCTTTCTTAGTTATGACTACAATCCTGGCTTTTATCTTCGTAATAGGAATTCTGGTTTTCTTTCACGAGCTGGGGCATTTTCTGCTCGCGAAAAGAAGCAATATAAGGGTTGAGAAGTTCTCTCTGGGCTTCGGCCCGAAACTCGTTTCTTTTGTAAGAGGCGAAACGGAATACCTCATTTCGGCCCTTCCCCTCGGCGGATACGTGAAGATGTATGGAGAGGGCAGTGAAAAAAACATAATCGTCGAGAGCGTCTCGAACGCCGAACTGCCGCTTGTCTCCGGGGACAGAATCACGGACGTAAGCGGATTCAGTCTTGAGAGCTATGAAAGCTGGAAGAATCTTCTCCGGGCACTCCAGTCAGACCCGAACCAGGAAAAGGAACTTGAGGTGGAAAGGGACGGGAAAGTCTACTCTCTTGTCGTCAGCAACTCGGAACTTGACTATATAGAAGCCTACTACGAAAAGGAGTACCAGAGAGGGTTCTCAGCCAAGTCCATTAAAGACAGGTTCCTGGTAATCATAGCGGGGCCCGCTATGAACTTCATAATCCCCTTTTTCTTCATGCCCCTTGTGTTCATGTTCGGCATAAGCGTCTCAGGTTATCTGGAAGATCCTCCTGACATAACTTACGTAACGAAAGACTCTCCCGCCCACCTCTCAGGATTCGCCGCGGGCGACAGGATACTCAGCATAAACGGAAAAGAGGTCAAAAACTGGAAAGACGTGAATGTGGCTGTTCACTCAAATCCCGATTCGCTGCTTGAATTCAGGGTTAGAGCCGGAAGCGAAACCAGGACTCTCACTCTTTTCGCGGAAGCCGGTCCCGACGGCAGGGTAGAAACCGGATTCGCAAGGCCCATAGCCGCAACTATAGCGGAGGTAGCCAAAGACCGCCCCGCCTGGAGAGCGGGCATACGTCCGGGAGACAGGATCAAGGCGATAGACGGCACAGAGATTACGGACTGGAGCCATATGTCGGACATAATAGCCGAAAGCGGAGGCAAGGAACTTGATTTCACGATTGAGCGTGGGGGAGAAAAGATGCATTTCCTCTTGGCGGCGGAAATGCAAGAAAGCATTGAACGCTACATAATCGGCATCACTCCCAGCACAGACACGGTGCTTAAAAAATACGGTTTCTTCGAATCCATCCTGAAGGGAATAGCCGAAGCGGCACGCATGACGGTTGAGATCACCATTCTCTTCTTCGGCTTCCTGTTTAAGCTCGTAACAGGAAAAATAGCGCTTGCCACTGCCGGAAAGACAGTAGCGGGACCGCTTCTCATCGCCAAGATATCAGGGGACATAGCTCAAAGCGGCATATCGAATCTCCTTCAGTTCACCTCGCTCATAAGCATAAATCTCGCGCTGATAAACCTCCTCCCCATACCGATGCTAGACGGAGGACACCTGCTTTATCTGGGCATTGAGAAGATAAAGAGAAAGCCACTTAGCATAAAGACCCTTGAGATAACCCAGCGAATCGGATTTTCCTTTCTGATTTTTATCATGGCGGCGGCCCTGTATAACGACATTCTCAGGATGCGCGAAGACATATTCTCGCAGTTCGGCAGAATTTTAGACCTTTTCCGGTAGAATTACCTAGGACAAGCCGATGGCCATGAAGAAGGACAGCGAAGAAATACTCAGGATCAACGGCCTTTTTTACGAGGCCCTTGGAACCAGGAATCTGAAACTCATGGGGGAGGTCTGGGTAAAGGACTCAAGATCCGGATGCGTCCACCCGGGATGGACCGCTCTTCGCAACTGGGAAGCCATAAGGCAGAGCTGGGAAAGCGTTTTTGACCCCCAGGATCAGGTCGATATCAGCATTTCAAACGTGACTGTGGACATAAACGACAACATCGCATGGGTTACCTGCCTGCAGGAGATGGTTTACATAAAAAGGGACCCGGTCATGTTCAATCTCTCTCAGTCAACCAATATATTCGAGAAGCATGACGGCAGGTGGCTTATGATCTTCCATCATGCCTCGCCAATTCCCGTACGGGGTTACGAGCCGGACAAAAAGACCATACAGTAATATCCTGAGGTCATTGCCATGCAGAGATATACTTCCTTCCCAAACAAAACAAATTTTATTGGACAACTCTTGCTTGAGGGGCATCCAATTGAAGTTGTCCCTCTTAAGAAGCCTCAGGGAGAAAAAGGATACAATCACTACGGCTGGTAAAACAAATTAAATCTCATTGCGAGAAACGCAAGGAGAGCGGTCATATGATCAATTTGATTGACACATCTTTCCTTTTTAGCAAAACAGGAGCAAGAAATATGGATCAAAGTGGAAAGTATCCGATTCACTTTCAAAAGAAAGCGTTACATGTGTTATGTGTAAGTCTTCTAATGTGGAGACCAATCAAGTGGAAAACAACTTCGAATATGGAAGTGCTCTGCTTGACTCATTCGCTCTTACCAGTTCGGCAAATGGAAACCTGGGTGTCGTTGACTAACTACATAAAAACTGGAATAGCCCCTGAATTTGATGAGTACACATTCAGAAGTTTTACTGATGATTCTTCCGGGGGCGAGCTGTGGCTTATGCCCGCCGGGAGGAGAGATGAGAAGTATGTTAATCTCATGCTGTGCTGATTGTTCTTTCGAATTTACCGGAGAGGGATCGGACGACATAATGCATGAAGCCGTATGTCATCACCTCGGATTACTGACTCCTCGCGAGATACGCGGTGTTCGAGGGAACATTGTTAAATCAAGACATTTTTACGCGCGACAGACCCAAGAGCCGTCTTCCACCGAATCCCATCTGACAGGAATTGACGAGGAATCTATAAGGAAGTTGGAACGAGGTTTTATGCTTCCGAATATTGTCAAGGACAATTTCCTTTACTTGTTGAGTCTGTCTGAGAATTTTGAGGCGGTGTTCGAGGGAACATGTCTAAAACAGAATTCTCCCATCTGAAGGAATTGATGAGGAACGGGCCTCTTCGGAACAGGCGTAATCTGAGGTTGTGCGGTAATATTCAGTCGATGCTTTCAAGGTAGACCGAGGCGCCCAGCTTCTCAAGCTTCGAAGCCTTTTTCTTTACCTCGGAAGAGAGCTTCTTTTTGTAATCGGACACCGCGCGTAAAAGCTCGGGGTCGGCAACGGAAAGAATTTCAACGGCAAGAATGCCGGCGTTTTTCGCCCCGCCGAGAGCAACCGTGGCAACCGGAACGCCGGAAGGCATCTGCAGGATGGAAAGCACGGAATCCCATCCATCAATCGAATTTGAGGATTTTATCGGAACCCCTATCACGGGAAGAGGAGAAACGGAAGCGACCATTCCCGGAAGATGCGCTGCGCCCCCCGCCCCGGCTATTATGACCTTGATCCCTCTTTTGTGAGCCTTTTTCGAAAAATCAACAAGACGCTCCGGAGTCCTGTGCGCCGACACTATGGTAACTTCATGTCCCACGCCGAACTGATCCAGTATCTCAACCGCCCCTGCCATTACAGGCAGATCGGAGTCAGAACCCATAATAACGCTTACCACAACTGGTTTCATGCTATCGCCCTCAGATTATTCATTATGAATTTCGCCTTATCAAGCGCGCTTGCGATATCGTCGTCAAGCACGGTAACATGCCCCATCTTCCTGTAAGGTTTGGTCCGGGTTTTTCCGTATATGTGGAACTGGGCTCCTTCAACGCTCATGCATCCACGAAGTCCCTCGTACCTTACCTCGCCCTCGAAACCCGGCTGCCCGAGAATGTTAATCATAACAGAAGGAGTTTTTATTTCCGTATCGCCCGGAGGGAGATCAAGGACTGACCTCAGACACTGCTCGTACTGAGAAGTGCGGGCGGCTTCTATTGTGTGATGCCCGCTGTTATGCGGCCTGGGGGCGGATTCGTTTATAAGAATTTCGCCTCTTTTCGAAAGAAACATCTCAACCGCGAGTATACCGCACATGTCAAAAGATTTTATCGTGCGCTCGGCAAGTTCACACGCTAGCTCGCAAAGAGAATCAGAAAGCTCACAAGGGCTTATAAGGAACTCAACTATGTTCGCCTGGCTGTTAAAAACCATTTCAACCGGGGGAAAGCATTTCGTTTCTCCAGATGAATTGCGAGAGACTATAACGGAGATTTCCTTCTCAACGTCAACCAGATCCTCAATGACGGACTCCCCCTCCAGAAGATCCTGAAGCTGCCCCTCTTCCCTTACCACATACACCCCCCTTCCATCATAACCCGTCTTTGAAAGCTTCTGAACGAAGGGAATGCTTATTTCCCCGGATTCCACTCCGGCGATTACGGCCTCCCTTCCGGGAAAGACCGAAAAACCGGCAGTGGGGAGTTCTTCTCCTACGTAGAACTGCTTCTGCTTCGCCTTGTCCTGTATAAGTTCAAGCGCGCGGGGTTCCGGTCTTATGATGACTCCTTCTTCACTCAGGCGTAAAAGCGCCTGCAGGTTCACGTGCTCGATTTCTATTGTGAGGATGTCAACGCTTCTGCCGAAGGACAGAACATCGTCGTAGTCTCTGAAATCTCCATGGGTAAAACCGGTGCACACAGACGCCGCAGGGCAATCGGGGGAAGGGTCAAGAACATACGTGTCGAGGTTCCAGTTGCTTGCGGCGAGACAGAGCATCTTCCCGAGCTGACCGCCTCCGAGAATTCCCAGTTTTACATGTTCAAAATCCATGGCCATCATACGCCGGAAGCTACAAGTCAATAATTGAGAGCAGTTCCATCGGAGTTTCTATAAGATGTTCGGCTCCATTTTTACGAAGCTCATCCCCTGTTCGAAAGCCCCAGAGAACTCCCACAGGAAGCATACCCGCCCTGACGGCGGTAAGCATGTCCACCCCCGAGTCCCCGAGATAAACAATCCGGGATGAGTCAATCCCAAGCTCTTCTGATATCCGAAACGCTCCCGAGGGATCAGGCTTTCTCGGAATTTCATCCCTCTGGCCTATAACTATCTCGAAATTCCAGTCCGCAAGCAGTTCCTCCACGTACTTTTCGGTAAACATGTGAGGCTTGTTGGTAAGAATAGCCTTTTTGAGTCCCCTCTCGGAGAGTTCATCCAGAAGGTCAGGTATGCCTTCATAAAGCTTGGTTTTCACGTTGAAGTCGCGGCTGTAGATGCCGTTGAAATCCGCAAGGCATTTTTCAATAGCGGCGTCATCATCTTTTCTGTCCTCTGGAAGTGCCCTTGTTACCATCACCCTGGGGCCTTTTCCTATATAGTACTTAAAACACCCCGTAGCGCGCGGAGGAAACCCGCTTATGGAAAGCGCCTGATTCACGGCGTCAGCCAGGTCCTCAAGAGAGTCGATCAGCGTCCCGTCAAGATCAAATACAACTGCTCCGTAGCTCATAGTTCCGCATCCAGTCAGATTGACGGGGAATATAATACCCAAAGAAAACAATTTGTTTGGCGCGGTGAGGCAGAATTCCCGCACTCAAGGCATTCGGGTTTTTGATTCTTCGCCGCTTCGCAATAATAATATAGTTTCGCTTCGGGCCAGATGGACAGCGCATCCGCCCACGAGGGAGACATGCAAAACATTCTGAGGTTTTCTCAATGAAACACACACAGGCACCCATAACGATAATCGGCGCGGGACTTGCCGGAGTTGAGGCCGCAACCCAGGCGGCGAAGTTCGGAATAAGGACAACTCTCTATGAGATGAGACCTCAAAGGATGACCGCAGCGCACACAACCCCGGGGCTCGCGGAGCTTGTGTGCAGCAACTCCCTTAAGTCATTATCCATGGACAATGCCTCGGGAATACTGAAGGAGGAAATGAAACATCTTGGCTCACTTGTGATTGAAGCGGCCGAGGCCTCAAAGGTTCCCGCGGGAAAAGCTCTCGCGGTCGACAGGAACATTTTTTCAGATTACATAACACGGAAGATCGAAGGTAACGACCTAATAGAGCTGAGAAGGGAAGAGGCAACGAAAATTCCGCAAGACGGCATCGTGATCCTGGCCACCGGTCCACTCACCTCCGACACGCTCTGCGCGGAGGTATCGTCGCTCACAGAATCCGAATATCTTTACTTCTACGACGCCATCTCGCCGATAATCGACGCAGAATCAATTGACCGCTCGAAAACCTTCAGGGGGTCCAGATACGGCTTCGGGGACTCACACGATGGAGATTATATCAACTGCCCGCTCTCAGAACATCAGTACTACGAACTTGTGGATGACCTCATAGGAGCGGAGAAAGTTGAAACAAGGGAGTTTGAGAAGGCGATTTATTTCCAAAGCTGCATGCCTGTTGAAGTGATGTGCGAGAGGGGAAAGGATACGCTTCGGTTCGGACCCTTAAAACCCGTCGGCCTCGTTCACCCGGGAACGGGCAGAATCCCTTTTGCGGTCCTGCAGCTAAGAACCGAGAACAGCGAGGAGACAATGTACAACATGGTGGGTTTCCAGACAAAGCTCAGGTACCCCCAGCAAAGGGCAGTTTTCAGGAAGATTCCGGGACTTGAGAAGGCGGAATTCCTAAGATACGGAAGCGTTCACAGAAACACCTACATAGATTCTCCGAGACTGCTTGAAAAAGACCTCTCCCTCGTATCCCGCCCGAGCCTTTTCTTCGCGGGACAGATTACGGGAGTGGAAGGATACGTGGAGTCTGCCGCGACCGGGATCGTCTGCGGAATAAACGCCTCGAGAAAGGCACTCGGACTCAGATCAGCCCCCTTCCCGAGGGAAACTTCCATAGGCTCTCTGCTTGAATATATTTCGGTTCCCGGGAAAACCGGATTTCAGCCGATGAACATAAACTTCGGACTTTTCCCCAAGGTGGAGGGAAGAATGGGGAAGGCGAAGAGGCGCGGAATCATCGCTAAAAGAGCACTCGAGGGTATACGCACGTATAACCCTTACGAATAAACGGCGGGACATCCGCCGGGAAGAGCATAAAACATCTGTCGCTTATCTCAGCGAAGCGCACAGATCTGGAGAAAACAGATGAATCCGACAGACAGCAACAAGACAGGCGTTTGTTGTCCTTGAAAGGGCGATACTTGCTCTATAGCTCAAAAACAAGCAGATATGTGGGCTATAGACGATGTTTCTATAGTTCATGAAGGGGGAAGACCCTGACTGGCCGAGTTTCAGATGCCCGTCGTGTTTAATTCTTCTGTTTTAATGGTAGTATTTCCCCGTTATGACTTATCAGGAACTCATTCTGGCTCTCCAGAACTACTGGTCATCCAAGGGATGCCTTGTGGTACAGCCCTATGACATAGAAAAAGGCGCGGGGACTTTTCATCCGGCCACTTTCCTCCGCTGCCTGGGTCCCGAGCCTTGGCACGTGGCGTACGTGGAGCCTTCAAGAAGACCAACCGACGGAAGATACGGAGACAATCCCAACAGGCTTCAGCACTACTACCAGTTCCAAGTGATAATAAAGCCTTCTCCTGACGATATTCAGGAACTTTTCCTCGACAGTCTCAAGTCATTCGGAATAAACCCACTTGAGCACGATATAAGGTTCGTTGAGGACGATTGGGAATCCCCGACGCTTGGAGCATGGGGACTTGGGTGGGAGGTATGGCTCGACGGTATGGAAATAACGCAGTTCACCTATTTCCAGCAGGCGGGCGGAATAGATCTTGATCCGATATCCGCTGAAATAACTTACGGAACCGAGAGAATAGCGATGTACCTGCAGGAAGTCGAAAGCGTTTACGATCTTGAATGGACAAAGGGAATAACGTACGGAGAGATTCATCATCAAAGCGAAGTCCAGTTCTCAAAGTACAACTTTGAGGAATCCGACCCCTCGATGCTAAGCGACCTCTTTAACATGTACGAACAGGAATGCAGATCCCTTATCGAAAAGCATCTTTCCCTTCCCGCTTACGAATACTGTCTTAAAAGTTCGCACACTTTCAACCTTCTTGATGCGAGAGGAGCGATAGGGGTGGCCGAGCGAGCCTCATACATAGCGAGGGTAAGGGTGCTTGCGAATATGTGCGCGACTTCGTATCTGCAGACCAGAGAGAATCTGGGATTCCCTCTCCTGAAAAACAACCCATGGAAAAAGAACTGATACTAGAAATCGGAACGGAGGAAATACCCGCCCTCTTCCTTGAAAAAGCCCGGGAGGATCTGGGCAAGATTCTAAGCGGAGAACTCCACGACAAGGGCATTCATTTCGAGGAAATGGATATCTTCTATACCCCTAGAAGGCTTTCGGCAAGGGTAAGCGGACTCGAGAGAAAACAGAGGGACCGCACGACCGAGAACTTCGGACCGCCCAAGCGAATAGCGTTTGACGAAGACGGGAAGCCCACCAAGGCCGCTTTGGGTTTCGCCAGATCCCAGAAAGTCGATATCGAGGAACTCGTCATCGCAAAAAGGGATAACGGAGAATTCCTCTGCGTAAGGAAAACGGCAAAAGGAAGAAAAACTTCGTCTGTTCTAAAAGAGATTCTTCCCGGGGTGATCTCATCGATTCCCTTCCGCAAGTCAATGAGGTGGGGTGAGGGAAAAATGACCTTCGCAAGACCCATAAGGTGGATAGCGGCGCTCTACGACGGCAAGCCGGTGAGATTCAGAGTTGAAAACATCAAAAGCTCTGACCGCAGCTTCGGTCACAGGTTCACTTCCCCAAAACCGTTTCGAGTAGCATCCTGGGAAAACTATCTGAGGAATCTTGAGAAAAACAACGTAATAGCAGACCCGGAAAAAAGAAAGGAAATCATAAGAAGGGACACAGAGGCGGCGGCCAAAAAGATAGGCGGGACCATAAAGGAAGACCCCGAACTGCTTGAAACCGTTGTGAACCTGGTGGAGCATCCGACGGTTCTGGTGGGAGAGTTCGAGAAAAAATACCTGCGGCTGCCCACAGAAGTTCTTATAAGCGTGATGAAGAACCACCAGAAATATTTCCCCGTCTACTCCCAGAAGACCGGCAAGCTTATGCCCTGTTTCATCTTCGTCTGCGGAACCCCTGTTAAGGACAAACAGGTAATTGTAAGGGGAAACGAGCGGGTAATAAGGGCAAGACTCAACGACGCCGAATTCTTTTTCTCCGAAGATACAAAAAAAAGCCTGAGCGCCTACACAGAAGATCTCCAAAGCATGGTGTTTCTATCCGATATAGGAACTTACAGGGAAAAAGTCGAGCGCATGAGGATGCTTGCCGCAGATATATTTGCCAGCCCCGATCTTGAGAGGGCAGCAGGACTCTCAAAGTCTGATCTCGCGACCCAGATGGTCTTTGAATTCGCCGAACTCCAGGGGGTCATGGGCAAATACTACTCGCTTGCTTCCGGAGAGAAAAAAGCCGTCGGAAACGCGATCGAGGAACAATACATGCCGCTTACGAGAACCGGCAAACTACCGCGAACTAAAACCGGAGCGCTTCTGAGCATAGTGGACAAAACGGACAACATCTGTTCGTGCTTCATCGCGGACCTCGCACCCACCGGGTCTTCTGATCCTTACGCGCTTAGAAGACAGACCCTCGGAATAATCAGAATCGCCATAGAAAAGAAGTTCGATGTTTCTCTCTCCGCACTCTTCGAACGCGGCATAAGGCTTGTGCTCGATTCCATGGATGCGCAAAAAACCCGTGACGGCAAACTGTCCGAAGAAGAACTTAAAGAAAACATTCTCGCGTTTTTCTCCGAGAGGTTCCGCAATCTGATGACAGAGTCGGGTTACGAGAGAAATGTCGTCGAATCCGTAATCTCAGCAGGTTTTGACAACCCACTTGACGCCTACCGCAGGATAAACGCGCTTGGGAAATTCGCAAAACGAAAGGATTTTGAGGCCCTAGCTACAGGTTTTAAAAGGGTTTTCAACATAGCGAGGACCAGACCGTCCTCACCGCTTGAGAAAAAGCTGTTCAAGCAGAAAGAGGAAAAGGAGCTCCATAGGGCTTTTACCAAGACGCAGACAGCGGTTTTAAAAAGACTGGCCGATTCTGAGAAAGCCCCCGGGCAAAGCGATTACCTAAAAGCGCTTGAATCAATAAAAACACTCTCTGCCCCAATAGATCGTTTCTTTGACGCGGTAATGGTCATGGACAAAGACAAGAAGATCAGAGACAACCGCCTGGCTTTGCTCAATGAAATAAAAGATCTGTTTTTCATGATCGCTGATTTCTCGAAAATCTGATCCCGCAACCAACCGTCAGGCGACTGTGTGCTCGACGCGATGTCCGCAAGCGGGAGCCAGGCTAAAAGGCTACCCCGGAATCACGGTTGGACCTTGCCAGGATTTGTACCAACCACAGACCTGTCAATCAATAAACACCCGGTATCAGTGCCTTGCGGTGTGGTGGATAATCCCTGAAGGTTTCCACATACCATTGATGATTGCTGCGCGCTCTGGGAACGAGATTGGCGGAGGTAAACAGCAAGAAGGCGAGGCCGCTTAACGACCATGTTGCTATTGCCCAGCCGACCCATTCGAGGATTTCACCCATATAATTCGGGCACGAGACAAAGCGAAACCCCCCACCCCGCGGAATCACATAGCCGGTCTCGCCCGGCCTGCGCAGACGAATAAGGATATTGTCGGCGTGGAGGTTGAGAGCAATCCCGCACAGGAAAACCCCGACGCCGATTAGGAAACGAGGGTCGGCGAGCCATGCAATGGAGTACTCTCCGAATTCCGAAATAAATCGGGCATTGATGTAGGCATTAATCACATTGAAGAAAAAGCCCGACCCGACCACCAGCAACGGCATCTTCCGCCCGCTCGCCCGGATCCGAAATGGGTAAATGAACGTCCGGTTAAGATAGTGGCCCTGCCACATGACCACAAAGAGCAGCGGCACGATGTGGGACGCGGCCGCCCCGTTGAGATAGACGGCAAGGAAGAAAACGACCGCTGGCAGTTCCATGATGATCCAGCCGAATCTGCCGGAAATGTGCGGTCCCCAGCCCGCACCCGTGTAATGACGGCCATAGGGCGCAGTTCTACGGAGCAGATACGGGAAGGTCAGGACAGCCGTGGCAATGACCACCCATACCATCACGCTGTGAAGTTGTTCCTCGGCCATTTCAACCATTCTCGCCGAGCATGCCCTGCTCGTCAAACCATTGATAGGTGTCCCTCACCGAATCCACCAAGGGACGCGACCTGAACCCGAGTTCCGCCTGCGCCTTGGCACTGGATATCCGACGGTTGCTGCCACTCATGACGCGTAGTGCAGCCGGCGTATAGAGGGGTCGGCGCCCGCGACTACGGTCCAAAACGACCTGAAAAGGAGCCCAAAACCGGGCCACGAACATGGGTAACACGAAACGGGGCACGGCCACCCCGGTCACTTGCTGAGACAGCAGCGCCAGATCGCGCATGGAATACCAACCGCCTGACAGGAGGTAGTTTTCGCCACACCTCGCTTGCGTTTCGGCGGCCATCGCAGCATCAACAACATCGCGCACATCGACACAATCAAAACCACCTACGATCTGTGCGGGAATTTTCCTCCGGTGCAGATCGAGGAAGAACTGTCCCACATGCGAAGGCCCGCCGTCGAAAGGACCGATCACGGCGGTCGGATTAAGGATTACGGCATCCAGACCGCGCTCGATGCCACGGCGAACTTCCATCTCCCCCGCAGCTTTCGACCGGTTATAGGCATCGTGTCGCGGGCCATCGGCGGAATCGCGACTCTCATCGAGAACTTCGTCAAGCGGGTACTGGTTGTAGGCCTGAATCGAGGAGAAGTGAACGAGCCGCCTCACGCCACATTCAAGAGCGGCCTCGACAACGTTACGCGTGCCTGAGACATTCGCGGTATGGATTTCTTTCGCTCTGCTGGGGTCAATCGAGATCACGGCAGCTAGATGGAAGACGGTTTCCGCACCCGCAAAAGCGGCGATCAGCGATTCCTTGTCCAGAATGTCGCCGTTGACCCACTCAACACCAAGATCCGCGGCGGTGCCCCGCCTCTTGCGGAATATCGCGCGGACCGGGCAGGTGTCGCGCCCGACTAGGGCACGCACAAGCACTCCGCCGATATGACCGCTCGCTCCCGTGATAACCCGCATGGCATTATTTTACACTAAGCTGGCCCGCCTGTACGTGGCAAGGCTCCCTGTCGTGGATGCTGCCAATATCACCCTTATCGTCGCCAGACTCCCAGGGTAAAGAAAACCCCGACACCGCCTCCTATTCACAAAGCGGCAGCAGGCGCCGAGTTCTGGGAACCGGTTAACCGAAACTGGTCCTTTTGGTACTGGTTAGCGTCAATCTTTTCTTTGATGTAGAAAAACAAATCTGGAGCGTACCGAGCTTCATCAAGTGATACAAAATGCCAAGCGTCTACCCTCATTATAACGAATACTTTGGAATCGTCGCAGAAATATTTGAGAAGCATCAGTATTCGGGTATCATTTGTTCCAATATGTTCGGACAATTCGGCATATGGGAATTAATCCTGATACTGGCAATCCTGCTCATAATCTTCGGTCCAAGCAGGCTCGGAGATTTGGGGTCTTCGCTCGGCAAGGGGATAAGCGGGTTCAGGAAATCCCTAAAAGACGACGATTCAGACAACAAGGAAGAAGGGCAGAACAGCACCTAATCGGAAACCCTCTCCTCAGTCCTTTATCTTCTCCGCAAGTTCCACCAGCACTCCGTTCATTGACTTGGGATGTATGAAGGCGACTTTACAGTTGTAAGATCCCGGCCTCGCATGTTCATCAATAAGCCTGACACCTTCTTTTTCGAGGGCCCGGAGAGAGGATTCTATATCGTCAACAAGAAAGCAGATGTGATGAACGCCCTCCCCTCTTTTCTCCAAAAACTGCGAAATCGGGGAATTCTCGTCCAAAGGTTCGATAAGTTCTACCGCAGTGCCCTCTTCCGATTCGGAGCAAAGCATCGATGTCTTGACCCCATAGTTGACCACGTCCTCTCTGTGGACAACCCGAAGCCCGAGTAGTTTGGAGTAGATATCTTCAGCCTTCTCGATATCTCTTACGGCAATCGCCACATGATAAAGAAATCCGTTTTTACTCAACTCAGAGTGCTCCCTTCGACTAACCGGAACTTCCTTCCCTGGAAATTGTGAACTTCTCGAAAATATCTTCAGTCGATTTGAATTTTATCTTTACGCCCCTCTCCCGCTGGATTCTTCTTATAGCTCTTCCTTCTATTTCTCTGAGCTTCGCTATAACCTTCTTGTTGGCCTGCACGACAAGAGGCCCTTCAGCGCTCTGCCTTGTCCATTGATCAATATCCCTCAGTATCTCGTAACAGATTGTGTATATCGATTTTATCCGTCCCCTACCCTCGCAGGTATCGCAGGGTTCGGTCAAGTCGGAAAGTATGCTTTCCCTGACTCTGCGCCTGGTAAGCTGGATTACGCTGAAAGACGATATTTCCTGGATCGTGGTTCTCGCCTTATCCTTTTTCATCTCATCGGCAAAAAGCGACTCTACCTTCTTTCTGGATCTAATAGACTGCATGTCTATGAAATCGATAACTATGATTCCGACCAGATTGCGAAGCCTTATCTGCCGTGCGGATTCAACCGCGGCTTCTTCGTTCGTTTTCATTATTGTTTTCTTGTGAAATTCCTCTCCTACAAGCTTCCCGGAGTTAACGTCTATCACGGTGAGACCTTCAGCCTCGTCTATGATCAGGTAACCTCCCGACTTCATCCAGACCTTTTTCCTGTACATTTTTTCGATCTGGCTCTCGATTCCGTATCTGTCGAATATGGGTTCCTTCTTGTCGTACATATCGACTTTGAAGCCATCCTTCCTGATCTTGTCGGAAAAGTACTTGGTAATCCGGCCGTGGGCTTTGGGGGAATCAACGACAATTTTCTTAAGGCCGTTTCCCATAAGGTCCCTGACGACCCTGATACAGGTATCGGCTTCTTCATATATCACGCCCGGGTTTTTCGATTCTTCATATTTTTTCTTTATCCTTCTCCACTTTCTCACAAGCGCTCTCATCTCGGTCTTGATGTCTTTCTCGTCTGCTTCCACAGACGCCGTCCTCACTATAAAGCCCAGGTCTTCGGGCTTGTTCCGCATGATTTCGGAAAATTTTTTCCTGCTTTTTCTGTCAGTTATTTTTCGGGACAGGTTCACTGAGTCTGACCCGGGAAGCAGAACAAGATACTTGCCCGGTATGCCTACGTGAGAGGTAAGCTTGGGGCCTTTATTTCCAGTGGGTTCCTTTGTGACCTGGACCATCACTTCCTGACCCTGACGCAGCACATCCTGTATCGGCTGGCGGTTTTTCCTGGAGGTCTTTTTTGTCTCTTCCTCTTCAAGAAAAAGTTCGCTAAGCGATTCCTCATACACATCCTCGGCGGAGAGAAACCCGGAGCGGCCGTCTCCCATGCCGACAAATGCCGCCTGCATCCCCGGGATTATCTTTTCAACTTTCCCCTTGTAGATGTTGCCCACCATTGAAGAGTTGGATTTTCTTTCGATGAAGAGCTCGGTCAGCCTGCTTTTCTCCAAGACCGCTATCCTCGTCTCGTTAAAAAGCGAGTTGATAATTAGTTGAGTGTTCATAGGATGTTGAAATATAAATCAGTTATCCAGACTAGTATAACCGCAAGAGGCCGATGTGGAAAAACCAAACTCACCGGCCCGTTCAGCGTCTCGCCGAAACGGATCTCTCCGGCGAACTGTATGCGGGAGGAAGCGGTTTTTACGAATTCTCGCGGAAGTCAGGAGCTTTTTCTTCCAAGCTTGACGATTACATCAAAATGCTTCTTTTCAATCTGCATGACCGAAAGTCTGCTCTGCCTTACAAGGGAAATTCCCTCGAGTCGTTCGTCGTTCTTTATCTGCTTGAGAGATACAGGGCTCTGCAGCGTTTCCACGGGCTTGAGGTCAACCACGACCCATCTTTCGTCTTCCGTAGTGGGATCCTGGTAATATTCCCTTATGACCTCGCATACGCCTACAACTTCAAGACCCTTGTTGCTGTGGTAGAAAAGGACGATATCCCCTTTTTTCATGCCCTTGAGGTTGTTTCTTGCCTGATAGTTTCTGACCCCATCCCAGTACGTCCATCCATCACGGAGAAACTCCTCCCATGAATACTTAAACGGTTCTGATTTAACAAGCCAGTAGTCCATTGTTTCGCGGCCGGATATAAACTGACCCTCATTATACCAGCACCGCTGAAGAATCACCATCCGGAGCAACAAGCCTTTGCAAAGCACAAGCTTCGCGCGCAGCCGCAACGACTTCAGAGCTGCGGGTGTTCGTCAAACAGCGCGCGCACCTGCTCTGCGCTTAGCGCCACATCGTAAAGACGCACATCATCAATCGAACCAGCGTAGTGCTTCGTGCCGCCCACGTTCTGGCCAATTGCAGCAGGGCCGGTCCCTGTGTTAAGCCGCTGGGGAACCAGCCAGGGTCAAGGCGGATTGCAGCTCGCCGTCAAGGTAGATCAAAACAGCGTCTGATTTGCCTCCAGCGTAGGTCACTGCGATATGATGCCAGCCCTCTGAGAGGTTAAGCCCGTTTACACCCCAGCCATGGCCGCTTACCCCGACCAGTGCCTGGGTGCGGTCTGCCGCTATGGAGAAACGCTTCCCGGCCACATTCGGGCCGTAGCTGAGGAAAGTCTGACCCTGATTGCCAGTATCAGCCTTGAACCATCCTGTGACGCTTCTGGCCGAATCCCCAAGCGGGAAGTTAGACACGTGCAAGTCCAGATCCACGTGGTCGTTGCTTCCGTCAAGAGACAGCGCGTGGCTGCCGACGCCTTTACCCTCTTCGTTGGCAGCAAAGGCCGCACCTCCGCTCACCGTCCCGTGGCTTGACCCCGCCCCGTCAACCGCGTCGTTGTCAAAGCTCCAGTGGGAGACGGGATCCGGAAGATCCACTGCCCCGTCATCGGCTTCTTCATCATCAGCTTCGATACTCTGCTCTGAGGGCTCAGGCTCGTCCAGATTGTCTTCGACAAGTGGCGGCGGGGTCTGCGGATGTTCCTCAAACAGCGCAAGCACCTGCTCTGCGCTTAGCGCCACATCATACAGGCGCACATCGTCAATCAATCCTGTGTAGTGCTTCGTGCCGCCTACGTTACGGCCTATCGCTGCCGGTCCGGTCCCTGTGTTAAGCCGCTTCGGGGAACCAACCAGGGTAGAGGCGGATTGCAGTTCGCCGTCAAGGTAGATCAATATGTCGTCTGAGTCACCGCCCGCGTAGGTCACTGCGACATGATGCCAGCCCTCTTTAAGCTCAAGCCCGTTTACACCCCAGGCGTGACCGCTCACCGCAACCAGTACCTGTGTGCGGTCTGCAGCTATGGAGAAACGCTTCCCGGCTACATTCGGGCCATAGCTGAAGAAAGACTGGCCTTGATTGCCAGCATCAGCCTTGAACCATCCTGTGACACTTCTTGTTGAATCACCAAGCGGGAAGTCTGACACGTGCGTAGAGAGGTCCACGTAGTCATCGCTTCCGTCAAGCGATAGCGCGTGGTCCTCTACTCCCTCGCCCTCTTCGTTTGCCTCAAAGGCCACACCGCCGCTCTCGGTACCGTGGCTTGATCCCACCCAGTCAACTGCATCGTATTCAAAGCGCCAGTGGGAGACGGGAACCGGGAGATCCTCTGCCCCGTCCCCGGAGTCGATCGAGCCTCCGTTGCCGCCATTTGTCCCACCGCCGCTGTCGAGCCGCTGGCCCGAGGGCCCTATGGCGAGCGTCGCCGTGCCGGCTAATTCGTTGAGTTGCTGCGTCACGCCGTTTTCATCTATATATTCAGGCGTTACTGTGACTGTAAGCGTCATCGGCACAGAGGCGTCGTGCTGGATTGTTGCCGAGGTTCCTGTCACGCTCTCAGCGCCGGCGCTTGCGTTAAGCGAATCACTGCTCTCGGCACTCCAGGACACGTCGTAGGATGTTGCATGTTCCACTGCGTCCCAGGTTACACTGACGCTCGTAGCGTCAACCTCCGTTACTTGCAGGTTGGAGATTTTCTCAGTGGGTGCGCCCGCGGCCTGTGCTGGTGCCGGGGAGTTTTGCGGCAGTGTGTTACCGGTCAGCCACCCGCATTTGCGGCTGGAGCCGCTGTTGACGATATGGGCGCGGACCGTGTCGATCGCAACCCTGCGCACGCCGCCGCCTGTGGCGGTGTGGGTGATGTCGACGCAGGTGTTGGCGATGTTACGCGAGCCCGAGCGGAGCACATAGATCCTGCGCCAGCACTTCCAGGGCGTGTCCGCCGAGTTGTCCCAGGTCTCGCTATTCCCGCCGCCCGTCACTGTCTGAATGTTGCCGCTGCTGTCGAAGTATTCGTTTTTTCGCAGACCGTGCCAGTTGCTGCATCCCGTCCCCGCACCGGCGTCGCGGTCCTTGAACTCCACATCCACCGAGCTTCGCCAGGGCCAGGACCCGTTCAGCGACAGGCTGATGAGGTGCCGCTTGTCCGCAGGCACCATCGCCGTCACCGTCACCGTGCCGCCAGGCTCCGGGCGGTTCGACAGGCGCACGGCGTAGGACATTATGGTGAAGGGAGCCGCGTTCTGGTTCGCCTCCGGATTGCCCTCGCCCGCGAGATTCAAGGTCGACGGGTGTGGTCCGAGGCGCCCATTGAAGTCCCACCAAGCCTCGACCTCGGGCGCGTCGTCCACGTTGACCCGGGGACGGCTGCCCAGGTTCGCCAGGTTCCCCGAATAGCCACCACCGCTGGCCGCGTGTCTCAGCCTCAACGACCGGTCCTGATGCCTATTGGGCTCGTCCACGCCGGTCACCGTCACCTGCTGGGGCGTCTGGTAGTTCGATGACGTGAATGTGAGCGACGCGGGACTGACGGTCACGGCGTTCTGCGAATCAACCCCGGTATGAGCATCCCTGTGGATGGTGACGGTGGTGTTCCCGCCCGATGGCGCAGTGGTCAGCCGTACGCAATAGGTTGCGACACCGCCGGTCTCGAGGATGCGAAGTCTGTTTTCACTGAAGATCATGTTCTGGGCGGAACATGTCGCCGGAGCTGCCTCATCGTCCTCAAGTGTCAGGGTCGCCGCGTTGTTCGAGGAATGTGCCGTCACACCCCCGCTCACCGTCGTGTCCAGCGAGCCGGGCTGGGTGATCGTCGCTGTGATCGTCTCGTCAACCGCGTCATCGTCGTCGCGGTTCGCCACAGGGGTGAGCGTCACCGTTGCTGTCTGCACCGTGTTCGTGTCGTGGCCGGTGAAGACCACCCGCGGGTTGGCCGTCAATGCGTTCACGAGCGTCACCCCACTGTGCATGCTCGCCGCCGCGGCCGAGACCGTGAAGTCGTGGTTGGCAGTGCCGCTGTCCGTGCTCCCAGGCAGCTTCGCATCGGTGGTCGTCGCAAGCGCGATCGGCACCCCGATGGTCTCACCGGCATAGAGTCGGCGATCCAGCGAGACCGTGAGTGTCGCTGTGTCCGAGGCGTCGCCCTCGGTCATGGTCCTGTCCGAACTCGTGAGAGAGACCGTGGTGTCCTCGTCGTCCTGGATCAGCAGCTTGTCCGAAGCATCGCTGGACGACACCGTGTAGCTGTCGTTGGCCGCAGAGCAGCCCACTGTGCTGGGCACAACCACCTCGACGGTCACGCTGCTGTCCTGGTCGTCGGCCATCGTGTTGGTCCAGGTGAGCGTATGGGTGCCCGACCCGTTGGTGACGCTGCTCGGCATGTTCACCGTCTGGATGCCCTCGTTGCCCGAGGCCACCCGGTCACCGCCGCTCTCCTCCACATCCACACACACCGTCAGAGCGCTCGGCAGCGGCTGGTTGGCGCTCAGGTTGAAACCGATGCCGACCCCGCCCTCGCTCTCCGAGACCTTCTTCTCGCCCGCATCCGAGCGGCTCTCGCCCTCGCTGATGGGAAGGGACACCGAGATCTCCGGGGCCGGAGTGTCGTCGTCGAGGATCGTGTAGGTCGCCGTGGACGTGCCCAGGGTCACGCCGGTGGGATTGCCCTGTAAAGTGATCTGTGCGATCACTGTCTCGTCGGGCTCGGCGTCAGTATCGCCCCGTATGCGCATGCCGAACCCGCTATCTGAGGTCTGTCCGGCGCTAAGAGTTTTGTTTTGAATGCATTGGCCGAATAGGTCAGGAATGATACTGCCACCATTCAAGGTCTGGAAGTCGTCGGATGCGCCCCGGGTCGCTGTTCCTGAGCTTGTGAAGCAGATAGTGTAAGTGACATCTACCGAAGCGGCCGACGACAGACTCACCATGAAGAACTTGTCGGTCGTGCCCATATCGCCCTCGGCCGCGTCCGCGGGGGCGCTGATGGACAGGGTGGCCGTCTGGGCCTGCGCCTCCTCGGCGGAAAAACCCAGGAACAGCGGCAGACAGAGCAACACCGCAAGCAGGCTGCACCACAGATTGCGGGCGGGAAATCTATTAGAACTGCGTGAGGAAGAAGGCTTAAGGGTTTTGTGTCCGGAGACAGAGGAAAATGCTAACCTTGAAGCTGAAGACGGCGATGCGTCCTGAACGCGCTCAATTTTGAGGGGGGGGGGTCTTACTGGTGCGGCAAAAATGTAGCGAGTTATCTCCGCCTGGAACGGGTGTGTACCCGGCTCGGCTGATACTATGGTCGTGTTTGCTCATTTTCATTGTTAAACCCTCCTCAGTTCTCTATAGTTCCTTGCTCCTGTCTTTGACCATCCCCTAATTTCTGCATGAGAAATTCTGCCCCCTTATAATATGTAAGTATAACAGAATTTCAGGCAACTTTTAAAGAAAAATTTCTGGTCTTCAAAGAAATCAGCTGGTTTTCAGGGGTTTTTATGGAAAAACTGAGGGGAAAGTTCTTTACCCCTTCTCAAACCCCCTGCCCCAGTACAGTTATACTCCATTACGCAAAGGTCTCAAGAAAGCTGATTTAGTAGAGAAAAAACAGTCTGTTAAAGGTATGGCAGGACAGGTAGTTTGTCTGGATTCCGACGTCATAACCCTCCACGTAACGACAGCATCTCAGTCGGTTTTCAGGAATCAACCTTGGTGCAAAGACGCAGCAAGACCGAATTACCATCCGGAAAGTCCACTAGCAGTCAAATCGTTACTCTCTTCACAGTTATCACCTAGGCTTCCGTCCGTGGTATCATCGGCATCCCAGAACTTTTTCCGGATTTTTTGCAGGCATCCAGAGTCTTGCCCAAGCTTCTGACCAAGAAACTTGTGCGTTATAACGCGACGGTGACCGGGGGAATCCGAGAAATAAGCCATGATTTCATCCTCTAGCGGATCCGAACTGAAATAGTGCTTTATATCAAGCCCTCCCCTGTAGACAATCACGTTCTCAGCCTGAACGCCTGAAACTCGAGGCAACTCAAGCATTCCGGTCTGCTGAACCAACTGCGGACAGACGCTGAGATAAGTCTTGTAGCTGACAAGAAAACCATATCCGAATGTCTCCTTGGTTCCACCGCTGTCCCCGGGAAGTTCTTCATCTTTCACCTTGTCGTAACGGGAAATGCTGTCAGGATCCTCCGCCCTGTTCATCCCGAAAGAGCAGATCATTCCCGTACGGTTTGTTATTCCCGGGAAAAATCCACCCGCTCCTCTCAGCAGCTCAGCCCATATGGCTTCGTCCCCGTCAAGATCTGGAAGACCATATGTCTCCCTCGGGTATTCGCCGAACATGCTACTGTAGTCACTTGGTCTGTATCCGGTAGTGATCACGGAATCGCCTTGGGCATACGCGTTTGCGATCTCTCCAATATATCTTATCGCCCGCCCCACCTCTCTTTCTTCCTCAACAAGATGAACAATCCTGTCAAAGACCCCTCCGGAATAAACCATCTCCCCGTCAATCTGAACCGGATCTGAGTGATGGTCGTTCATAAAATTACGGAAATTCACTCTTATATCAGGGTAGGCAGTGATACACTCAGAGTCCTCCTTCTCGCATGCGCTGAAAAGAATGTTCATCATGCGTGCGGCGTTGTTAAGGCCGTCTGATATGGGATGCTCTCCCGGGGCCGTGACCTGCTCAAAAAACACGTTGTGAAGAGATGGGCGATCATCCTCCGCAAGCATGTAGCCCACTATGACGCCCCCGAATGAACTTGTGTAGAGATTCACGGGAGAGAGAGCGGTGCCGGAAGGCACAAAATCAGACGCTTTCATCTTATCTCCGTTAACCGTAATATCCTCATCTTCCGTAAACATGCGTATTACGGAATTGGCATCGCGGGCGTTAAACCTGGGGTTTATCTTGCTGAACGTCTGGTGGGCCTTCAGGCAGGCAATAAAGTTCCCTCCCGGTGCGCACTCTTTCTCGGCAGTCAGGTCAGTCAGGTTCGACCCGCGGTAGTTTATCGCTACCCAGGCAGTATGCACCCCTCCGTCGTCGGTAAGCAAACCTGTAACACTGGAACCCGTTCCGCCCTGAATAACAACGCCGAGACGGCTGACAGTGCCGATAACCATGCCGAAATCGGTTTGTGAGTTACGTTCGCGGAGGGAAACCCACACGTCTATGGATACGCCGTCAGAGGCTGTGTAGGTTCCCGTATAGAGTTTACCGAAATATTGAATATCCAGATCTGTGGGCACCTCAGTCCTGAGAACAAGACTCTCTGCCGAGGGAGACACAACAGGAGGAGGCGCAACCGGGGGAGGCATAACCGGGGGAGGAGCAACAGGAGGAGACTCTTCGCCGCCGCCACTTCCGCCACCCCCGCAGCCCGCGGCAAGAAGAACCAGAAAGACCCCTAAGGCAAAACTCAAGAGCCCAGTGCGATATGGACTGTCCGTAGCAATCATATTCCCTCCGGATTTAGAATCTTAACACCACAGAAACACTGAAATATTGCCACAGGGTTAAGAACAAAACAAATCCGCGGAAAGTTAAAAACGCCTGCAGGAGATTCTTGCTTGATTGAAAACCATAACGTTATGGTTTATAGTTTATCCCATGAACTACGAAAAGCTGACTGCGAAAAAGAAGCTGCTTGATAAATACGGGCCGCTGCCCGATGTGCTCACAGACAATCTGGACAGATGGTTTCGGGTTGAGCTTACCTACACAAGCAACGCGATTGAAGGAAATACACTGGGTCGGCGCGAGACCGCGCTTGTGATTGAAAAAGGCCTCACCGTGGGCGGCAAATCGCTTCTGGAGCACACAGAAGCCGTAAACCACGCCCGCGCCCTTGACTGGGTGAGGGAACAGGCAGAACGCGAGCTGAACTCGCTGACTGAAAAAGATATTCTGCATGTTCACGGCCTTATCATGAAGGGAATTGATGATCCCAATGGCGGTCGTTATCGGGTGACGCCGGTGCGAATCTCAGGCTCAGCGGTAGTGCTACCGAACCCGCGCAAAGTGCCGGATCTGATGGACGGGTTTGCTAAATGGCTCGGACTCGCAACCGGCCTGCATCCTGTGGAACTGGCCGCGGAGGCCCATTACAGGCTGGTCACCATTCACCCGTTTACAGACGGCAACGGCCGCACGGCACGGCTTCTGGGGAACATGATCCTGCTCATGTCGGGCTACCCGGCGGCGATAATACGCAAACGCGACCGGCTGGCTTATATCGACTCGCTTGAAAAAGCGCAGACGGGCGGCGCCATGGACACGTACATGAAAATCATCGCGCGGGCAGTCAATCGTTCGCTTGACATATATCTCAATGCTGCTGAAGGCAAAACGGATACAGATGAGGAAGAAGGCTCCCTGCTCAAAATCGGCGAACTTGCAAAGCTCGCCAACCGGAGAAATTCCACCATACGCCACTGGACCGAGCAGGGTCTGCTTGAAGTCGCTGAGATTACAGACGCCGGGTACCAGCTTTACTCGCGGCATATGGTTGAGAGGATAAGGCTTATAAACGAACTTAAATCACGCAGGTTTACCCTCGGGGAAATCAGGGAGAAAATATCGCGTGATTATCCGGACTGAAGCGGATTCCTTCGATATTTTTTCGAAAAATCCTTATAATCCCCTTCCCGCTTGTGTACTATTTCCCGTGGTTTTCAGTTAAATGAGGTTCTGAATTGCTCATAATTCCCGCAATAGACTTGAAAAACGGAAACTGTGTGCGGCTTCTAAGGGGAGAAGAAGGCACGGAGACCGTGTTTTCAGACAGCCCTACGGATACCGCGAAGAGGTGGGAGAGCGGCGGAGCCGAGTGGATTCACGTAGTGGACCTTGACGGGGCATTCAGGGGAGATCCCAGGAATTTCGAAGCCGTGCGGCAGGTAGTCCGTTCCGTTTCCTCAAACGTTCAGGTGGGAGGGGGGATAAGAAATGCGGCCACGGTGGAGAGATATCTCGAAATCGGGATCAAAAGAGTGATAATAGGCACTTCGGCCTTTACCGACAGGAAGTTTCTTGAGGATATATGCGGGAGGTTTCCGGGCAAAATAGCTGTCGGGGTCGATACCAAAGGCGGAAAGATAGCCCTTCGGGGATGGAAGGAAACAATAGACGCATCCGTTGAGCGGACGATGCTTGAGTTCCGCGACATGGGCGTGTCGCTTGTGATCCACACGAATGTCGACAGGGACGGAACCATGGAAGGAACCGACACGGATTCAGTAAAGGGCTTTCTTTCCATCTGCCCCCTTCCGGTAATCGTTTCAGGCGGCATCGCGTCGCTTGGCGACCTTGAAAAAATACAGTCAGTCGGGGATGCGAACCTCATCGGAGCTATACTCGGAAAATCGCTTTACTCAGGTTCCATAGACCTTGAAGACGCCATAAGAAGGTTTCAGTGAGATGGTTTCAAAACGAATAATCCCGTGTCTTGACGTGAAGGACGGAAGAGTGGTGAAGGGGGTTCAGTTCGTTAACCTAAGGGACGCCGGAGACCCCGTCGAGGTGGCAAAGAAGTACAGCGAGCAGGGAGCGGACGAGATAACGTTTCTCGACATCACGGCGTCCCACGAAAAAAGAAAAACAATGATAGACGTGGTCAAGCGGACCGCAAGCGAGGTCTTCGTTCCCCTCACAGTCGGAGGGGGCCTGAGGACGGTTAAGGACATAAGGGAACTTCTGCTCGCGGGGGCGGACAAGGTGGCGATCAACACGGCGGCGATAGCGGAGCCGGAATTCGTAAGGCGCGCTTCGCAGCGCTTCGGAAGCCAGTGCATAGTGGTCGCCATAGACGCGAGAAGAACAGAAGGCCGGGGATGGGAGGTGTTTACCCACGGAGGGCGCAACCCGACCGGAATAGACGCCGTCGGGTGGGCCGCTAAGATGGAGAGCTTCGGAGCGGGGGAGATACTTCTAACGAGCATGGACAGAGACGGTACCGAGGACGGGTACGACCTTTCGCTCACGGCGGCCATCTCGGAAACTGTAGGGATTCCCGTAATAGCCTCCGGGGGAGCGGGGACACTAGAGCACCTGCTTGAAGCCGTGGAGAGGGGATGCGCGGACGCGGTTCTCTGTGCGTCGATTTTTCACTACGATTTTTCACTACGGCAAGTACTCGATAAAAGAGGCGAAGGAGTTCCTGGCAAAGAGGGGAGTGGTTGTAAGAGTTCCGTAAAGAGAGGAAGTGGAATCTTGCTTATACGAAAACAGACAGAGGAAAACGAAAAAAGGCTGCTTAGCCCTATGGCGGCTTTGCCCTATGGCGAGTCAAAAGGCAGGTCAAGACCCGAGCGCGAATGCAACATAAGGACGTGCTTTCAGAGGGACCGTGACAGGGTAATTCACTCCAAGGCGTTTCGAAGGCTCAAGCATAAAACCCAGGTGTTCATCTCGCCCACAAACGATCACTACCGCACCAGGCTCACACACGTAATAGAAGTCTCCCAGATAGCGAGGACCATATCCAGGGCGCTTGTGCTCAAAGGACGTGCTTTCAGAGGGACCGTGACAGGGTAATTCACTCCAAGACCTGACCGAAGCCATAGCGCTCGGCCACGACCTAGGCCACACCCCATTTGGCCACTCAGGGGAAGCGGGACTGAACGAGGTGTTTCCCGGCGGGTTCAAACACGTGCGCCAGAGCATGAGAATCATTGACGTACTTGAGCGCGACGGAGAGGGACTCAACCTGACGCATGAAGTCAGGGACGGAATAGCGAAACATTCCAAGGGATGGGGCAAGGAGGGAATAGACACGGAGGAGAACAGGCCGCTTACCCTTGAAGGCCAGGTAACCAAGATCTCGGATCTGGTGGCCTACGCCAATCACGATCTTGACGACGCCATCCGCTCCGGCATCATATCGCCCGGCGACATACCCGAAAAATACATCTCGATCCTCGGAGAGACAGCCTCGCGGCGGATAAACACCATGGTGGTAGATATCGTGGGACAGACCATGGAGGGGGACCTCAGGAGAGTGCTTATGAGCGAGCCCGTGCTTGAGGCGCTTATCGGACTCAGAACCTATCTCTATGAGAATGTCTACACAAACAGGCGGCTGCTTTCCCTTCATGAGAAGTCCAAGAAGGTGGTAAAGGAACTGTATCTCCACTTCTGCGAAAACGAGAAAGTATTCCGGGAGAATTTCTGCAAAACGCCCGCGCGGGAAGGGGAGACCCTTGAGAGAGACGTGTGCGACTTCATAGCGGGAATGTCGGATCTCTACGCGCTTTCGCTTTATCAGAAGATATTCCTGCCGAGCAGGTGGACAAAAGGCGAGGAAGCACGGGGGGTGGATCTGTGAAGGAAAAAAGGGGGAACACCCATTGATAAATCTCGGCGCCGCGCCCTTTCTCAATATGAAACCGCTTATATATCCCCTGGAAAAAGGCCTTATTGAGCACAGGTTCAACATAATGTATTTTGACCCATCTCTGCTTTCTGAGAACCTTGTGGAAGGGGTGGTGGACGTCGCTCCCATTCCCTCGGCCGAACTGCTGAGAACCGACGCCTACTCGGTTCTGCCCGGCATCTCCATATCCTCTTTCGGCAGGGTGGACAGCGTCGTGCTCAAGTCGCGCAGGAAAATAACGGAAATAACAAGCGTTTCCGTTGACAGCAGGTCAAGGAGTTCAACCGCCCTGTTGAGGATAGTTCTCGAACTGTTTCTGGGTCTTAAGCCGCAATACGTAAAAAGAAGCCCGGGAAACGGGTTCCTTGAGGAAGTCGACGCGGGAATGCTGATCGGCAACGCCGGTCTCGGGGCCCGTCATCTCTTTACCGACAACTCTTTTTTTACGTACGATCTCGGGGAACTCTGGACACAGGAGACATCGCTTCCCTTCGTATACGCGGTGATGGCTACAAGAAAGGGGGACGGCGTTACGGCAGAAGGCTGCAGATGCCTTGTTTCGACAAGAGAAAAAGGATTGGAACTCATCCCGGAAATAGCGGATACCGAATCCCGGAAACTGGGACTAAGCAGGGAGCAGTGCACAACCTACCTTCGGCAGAGAATCAAGTACGACCTTGATGATGCCAAAATGCAGGGGCTCATCAGATACCGCGACCTTCTTTTTGAGCTCGGAGAGATAGGGGGGAAAAACGAAATCGACTTCCACGCAGACCCGTCGTAGACGAAATTCAAAAGGAGACAAAAATGGAAAAACGAATCATGAAACTGGGCCACAGCCCCGACGCGGACGACGCGTTTATGTTCTACGCCATAGCAAGCGGAAAGGTGGCTTCCGGGGAAATTGACTTTGAGCACGTAATCGAGGACATACAGTCGCTTAACAGAAGAGCAATGGCAGCAGAGCTTGAAGTGACGGCAATCTCCGCCCATGGGTACCTGAGCGTGCAGGACCGCTACCGGATTCTATCCTGCGGGGCCAGCATGGGGAAAGGCTACGGACCCATAGTGGTCGCAAGGGAGAAAATTTCTGATCTCGGGGGAAAAACCGTCGCGATACCCGGAAAGCTTACTACCGCATATCTTCTTCTGAGTCTCTACGCCGATGATTTTATCCCGGTTGAAGTGCCTTTTGACGGGATCATGGATGAGGTGCTTGAGGGAAATGTGGACGCGGGACTACTTATACATGAAGGGCAGCTCACCTACGAAGAGACCGGGCTTAGGCTTCTGCTTGATCTCGGCGTGATGTGGGCTGAGGAAACCGATCTTCCGATGCCACTTGGGTTAAACGTCCTTCGAAGGGATATACCCCGAGGACTTGACACCGAAGTTCTCAGGGTACACAGAGAAAGCATAGAGTATGCCCTTTCAAACAAAAAAGAGGCTCTTGATTACGCGATGCGCTTTGGAAGGGGAATGAGCGAGGACACGGGGGAGAAGTTCGTTTTAATGTACGTGAACGAGTGGACAAGGGACCTTGGCGAAAGCGGAGCCGGGGCACTTGAGTACCTTTTCGAGAAAGCCCACGCAAAGGGAATCATAGCCGAAAGCCCCACGCTCGACGTACTGTGCGGCTGAGGCTCAGACAGACTCCATACCTCACGCACGGGGGACCGGCTTCTGTGAAGCTGCCTTCCCGATGAATTCGAGAAGAAACCCTATCAGGCGGCGAAACTCATCTTCCCGCCGCCAAGGCATCCTCATCCTGTCGCTTATCTCAATCTGAATCGCGGGAACCGAGAACCGATTCGCCGCGAACTTGGCCACGGTCATCTGTTTTGCCGCGGGGAATATATCGGCGCTTCCGGCCGCGATTCCATGCTGCTTGGCAACAAGATAAAACCTGTCAAGAACATCAGGTGCCGAAAGAAGAAATTCCCTCTCCATCCCCACGCCCGGAAACAGATCCTCTGGCCTCTCGTTTCCGGTACCGTGTATGTCGACGACGAGATCTATCTGCCTCTTGGACAGAATTTCCCCAAGCACCGCCTTAAAATCGCAGTCGTCATAGTAGTTCGGGTCCGTTTCCTGTTCCCTGTTCGCATAAAGACAGTGGCAGCCGAGAACCAGATGCGCCACGGCACCAAGAGCGGCGGTGTAGAATTCATGACGTTTCAGCTTGCCCATCCTCGTGTGAGCAGTTGAGTGCGGACAGGTAACCAGAACCGCAGCGGTGCCTTCAAGGAAAATGTTCTCTCCCGAGCGACCGTCAGGTTTCATCCTGTAATACTGCTTCTGGATGTTCTCAAAAGCGACGGCAAAAGAAAAAGGGTCTTCGCCGCAGAGAGCGGGACCTGAGAACCAGTTGCCGCTTTTTATTATGTCCGCATCGCTTATCTGACTTCTGAGCTCCTGGCAGGGTTCATAGACATAAAAAAACTCTTCTTCCCGACGGATAACGGATCTTGAAAAGAGCTTTTTATCCACGCCTTCGAGGCGGTCCACCTCTTCGATAAAAACTTCGGAATCCGGGGGGAGTTCATAAAGTTCTCCCCGGACGGCAAGCGGGGAAGCCTCATCAAACACTGCCGCCGGGTAGCCAAAAGGCGTACGGTAAAGAGTTCCGGGAACCTTCATCATCCCAAGCAGCCTGCATCCCTCAAGGTGCCCGCTTCTCGTCCCGCCCTTTCGCAGGGTTCCATAGACAAAAAGTTTTCCGGGCTTCGGTTCGGTCATCGCAGACACCGAGGAAACTAATGCTCACAGGGAGCGCAAGAATCTTTTCGGTAGATAAAATTCCCCCCTACCATTGAGAACTGGAGATCCTCCGGTTTTGAAGACACTACGCGTGAATAGGGATCAGGGGCAATTTCCTCTCTGCAGCCAATGCATATGATGTCGGCACTTTTTCCAACTTCAAGACTCCCCGTCTCCTCCTCGATAAAAAGAGCTTTTGCTCCTCCCAGAGTCGCGGAATGGACCGCCAGGCGGGCGCTTTGCCGTATTCCCTGCTCAACCATAATGTCATGCAGGAATCTTATTTCCCGGAAGAAATCAAGGTCCGGGCTGCTCGAAAGCCCGTCGGTCCCAAGCCCTACCCTCTCATGATCAATTATCTGGCGCAGGTTCGGCTTTCCCACCCTCAGAAAAACATTGCTTCTGGGGCAGAGAATAATGCCTATATCAGCGCTTCGTATCATCTCCATGTCTTCACCCGTCACCTGAACCATGTGAACTGCGGAGAGTTTTACGTCTTTTCCCTGCAGAAATCCGTCTATGTAGCCCACAGGAGTCTCGGCCCGCGGCCTCTTAAAGGTTTCCTTTTTTATGAGCGGGAAAATTTTCCGCTCAAATTCATTGGGCAGGTTCTTAAGAAACCCGACTTCATCAGGGCTCTCGCCCAGGTGGATTCCCGCAGGAATCGCGTTTTCGTGCGCGCAGGCAAAAACCGCCTCAAGAAGTTCCGGACCGCAGGAATAAGGCGCATGCGGGAAGGGTCTTTCCTCATAGAGGTCTTCGTTTCGAAATTCAAGCGATGCAAGTCTCGGTGAAATGCGGTCAAAAAGTTCGAGAAACGCGATAATTCTCATTCCGGAGCTTCTGAGCATTTCCCTCCCGCCGAAATCCAAGGAGGATATTTCCCCGACGGTAGTGACTCCGCTTTCGATGACATCACGAATCCCCGCCCTCATGGAATCCTCAACGAGGTTCTCATCAACCCCACCGGCCTTAAGAGTGATCAGCCGCTCAAGCCATCCGGTAAAGTCCTCAAAACCCCGGATCTTCCCCCCGGTCCAGCTGAGTTCAAGGTGTGTGTGGGCGTTTACAAATCCGGGGAGTATCACCGAGTTCGGTCTTCTTGTTTTCGGCAGATGCGGATGGGCCGCCTCGATCTCCTCCGATGTTCCTATGTCAACGATACGCCCCCCGTCCACAACGACCGCTCCATCGTGAATAGGTTCGGAACTTACCGGGATAACCACGTCCGCCGCTAAAAGGAATTTTTCCATCAAGAATAATAAATCGACCGGTCTAGAAATTCATCGTGGAGGGATTTTTTATCCTGTAAAGCAGGTCTTCGCTTAATATTCCCGAAAAAACCTCTTCCACCTCGCCCCGCATGGTGATCGACCAGTCCTCCCCGACGTTTATGTCAAGATGCCCGCCGGGCATCAGGACCCTGAGCTTGCGGTCTGTGAAACCGGATTTTACGCACGCGGCAGCGACCGCGCAGGAACTGCTGCCTGAAGCAAGAGTGTAACCAGCCCCTCTCTCCCAGATCAGAATACGAACGCTCGCGCGCGATACCACCTGGGCAAACTGAACATTGGTTCTGTTCGGAAAAACTGGGTGGTTTTCTATCTTGGGTCCGAGTTCCCTTATCAGGTCCTCTCCGAGCTCTTCAAAGAAAATAACGCAGTGCGGGTTTCCCACCGAAACGGCCGTAAAATCAAATTCCCCTCCCCCGAGCACAAGGCGCTCCGCCACCACTTCTTCTTTCTCGATATTTACAGGTATCTCATCCGCCCTGAAGGTCGCCGTGCCCATCTCCACCGTGACATGGTGGACCTTCCCGTCTTCCTCCTCAACTTCGGCCGTAACGAGACCGCCGGGGGTATCTATGGAAAAAGTCCTGCTCGAGACGTGCTTTCTCTCGTAGAGATACTTGGCGAAGATCCTGAGCCCGTTCCCGCTTTTTTCCGCCTCGCTTCCGTCGGGATTAAGAATCCTGAGCCCGAAGTCCCCCCTTGTGGAGGGAACCAGAAGCAGTATGCCGTCAGAACCCACTCCGTAGTTTCTGTGGCATATGAGTTCTATAGCGGATCTGCCGAGTTCAAAATCTATCTCGGAACTGTCTAAGACAATATAATCATTTCCCAACCCGTGTGATTTTACGAAGCGATTCATCACGCTGTCTTGAGTTTTGGGAAAATATTCCGGAAGAAGATGCTAATCCTCCAGAATGAAGGTGATCCTTACGTGGGAGCGGTACTCGGTAATCTTCCCATCCTCTATGTGGGCGTTCATCTTGGTTACCTCGATTCCGGTAAGTCCCCTTATCGTCTTGTTCGCCCTGTCAAGAGCCTCCCGTACTGCATCGTCCCATGATTTGTCGGATGATCCTATTACTTCTGTTACTCTGGCTACGGCCATAACAATCCTCCTTATAACAGTTTTTTGCGTAATTCAGAACACAATTATAACGCATATTTCCTAATTTTTGTAAACCGGCGCCGCGGGAGAGGCCGGGAACAGTCACTCAAATCTGTGCTGCCCCGGGAAGATATATCCCATAACGAAGGTCACCACCACGATGCAGAATCCGATCACGGCTCCGAGCGCCGCCCTTCTGCCTCTCCATCCAAGGGAGAGTCGTCCGTTTATCAAAAAAGCGTAGAGAAGCCACGTAACGGTAGACCACGTTTCCTTGGCTCCCCAGATCCATCCCTCGCTCCATATCTCTGTTGCCAGTATGAAACCGATCACGAGACTCACGGTGAGAAGCGGAAACCCGAGCAGGAGACTCAGGTGGTTTATCCTGTCGAGCGTTATAAGGGAAGGAAGCTTTTTCAGGTTGCTTCCGATTCTTTTCGACTTCAGCTGGTTTTCCTGGAATATGTAGATTGCGCCCGCAAGAAACGATATCGCGAAAAACGCCTCTCCAAGAAAAATGGACAGTATGTGCGCCAGCACCCACGGGTTTCCAAGCGTCGGGTCCTGGGTGATCATCCCGTCCGGAATGATCACGTAGGGCAGGGTTCCGAGAAAAGCCACGGGGAGCACGAACGCGCCGAGCACGGGAGTTTTGAACCTCAGTTGCGAAACTAAAAAGACAAGCGCTATAAGCCATGAGAAAATAAAAAGGGGCCTTGAAGTGCTTCCGGCCAGCACGTCACCGCGCATTAGGAAAACAACGAGTAGAACGGTATGAACAAGCACTCCCGCAACGGCGAAATAAACACCCGCCCGGGAAATTTTTCTTTTCTGCGACCAGAGGTAAGTGCCGTAAAGAAGAGAGGAAAGCAGGTAAAGGGCGGAAATCAGATAGATAACGTTCATTGAAGCTATATTCTATTGCTTGGCCCGGCAAATACAAATCGGGAAGAACCGTCAGCCCTCCGAGAGATTCTTAAGACTTTCTGCCTGAAAATGGGCCGCGAGAGGCTCAAGAATAGGATTCAGATCTCCTCCAAGCACCGCCTCCATCTTATGGAGGGTAAGGCCTATTCTGTGATCGGTTATTCTTCCCTGGGGGAAGTTGTAGGTTCTTATCTTCTCGCTTCTGTCCCCGCTTCCGACCTGGGTTTTCCTGGTGCGCGAGATTTCGGTCGCACGCTTTTGCTCCTCTATTTCGTAAAGCTTCGCGCGCAGCATGCTCATGGCGTGAATCCTGTTTTTCTGCTGCGAGCGGTCATCCTGGCACTGCACGACGATTCCCGTCGGAATATGGGTTATCCTTATTGCGGAATCCGTCTTGTTTACGTGCTGACCCCCGGGCCCAGAAGACCTGAAAGTATCCACCTTGAGTTCCTTATCATCCACTTCCACGTCAACCTCGTCGGCCTCCGGAAGCACGGCGACGGTAGCCGTTGAAGTATGTATTCTCCCGCCCGCCTCGGTCGAGGGTATTCTCTGGACCCTGTGAACCCCGCTTTCATACCTGAGCCTGCTGTAAACGTCCCGCCCTTCGATCTTTACCACAAGTTCCTTTATCCCCCCGATCCCGGTTTCGTTCAGTGTTATGGTTTCAACTTTCCAGCGGTGGTTCTCGCAGTACCTTGAGTACATCCTGAGAAGATCGGCCGCGAAAAGCGCCGCCTCCTCCCCTCCGGCTCCGGCCCTTATCTCAAGAAAAACGTTTTTCCCGAGATTCGGATCTTTAGGCAAAAGAAGCTTTTTCAGCCTCTCTTCAAGCTCGCTTTTCTCCTCTGAGAGCTCATCGAGCTCCTCGCGGGCAAGGGGCGCAAGCTCACTGTCATCAAGCAGTTTGCGGTTCTCCTCAGAATCTTCCACAACTTCCTTTAGCCGCGCGTAGACAAATACCACGTCTTCGAGCTCCGCACGCTCCTTTGAACACTTGATTCTCTGCTGAGAGGAGATGTCGGGGTCACCGAGCGCCCCTTCAAGCTCAACAAATCTCCGCTCAAGCTCCTCAAGTTTCTCAAACAGCTTCTCATCTTCAACAGGACTTATCTGCATGGCAGAAATTATAGACAAAAAGTTCCAAAAACGTAAAAAATTCTTTTTGCCGCACCACAAACACACGCTTGAAACGCGATTCTTGTAATAATGTTATCATAGTGATACAATTTATTTTTGTTATGGAATCATTGGAGATTCTTGAGAGAAAAATCAGAGAGTTTGCAGATAAAAACGCCAAGACTGCAGAAGAACACAACAGATTGCTTGAAGAAATTAAAGTGCTCAGAGAGAATGTCGCTTCGCTTGAAGCCGAAAAGGAGCACCTAAGAACGCGCGTGATAAGGGTAATTGAACAGCACCTTGGCGAAGAATCGGTATGAAAGACAGGATAAAAGTTGTTTTCTTTGGCAGGGAATATTCGGTCCTTACGGACGCCGAAAAAAGTTACCTTATGAAAATTGTAAATTATCTTGAACAAAAGATTACCAAGGCAGCTGAAGACAACGCACCTATAACTGTTCCTGCTCCCGTTTTTCTGGCTTCTCTTGAGATCGTCGATGATTTCTTCGCACTGCAGAGGGAATTTAATGAGTTCAAGAGAAACACGGAAAGAAAAACACAACAACTGGTCGGACTGCTCGAATCACACGGAAGCCAAAAAGAATCCGTCCTTATTGAAGAAAGCCCCGAAGATCCTTTCAAATCAAGAGGAAACAGCTTCTGAGACCCGCTCCGGTTCCACATGCGTAAACGGTTCCCGGGAAACCAACCCGCAAGACTCCGTTATTGAGGAAAAAAACGGGCTGAGAAGAAGTCTTCTCAAGAAGAGAAGGAGTCTTCCGCAATCCCTGCGCCGGGAAAAATCCGCCCTGATTCTCAAGATTCTTCTCTCCGAGAAGGTTTTCTCCGATGCATCCAGCATCGCTCTTTATTTCCCCGTAAACGGTGAAGTCGACACCCGAGAAATATTCAAAAAATGCGTTGATCTTGAAAAAAAGGTTTTTTTTCCAAAAACCCTAGGCTCCGATCTTGTTTTCCTGAGAACAGGAGATATTGAGGAACTCACCCCCGGGGGCTTTTCCATCCCAGAACCCCCAGCGGACGCCGAACGCGCCCGCGGCGACGAGCTTGACCTCATACTGGTACCGGGAGTGGTTTTTGATTTCTCCGGAAACAGAATCGGGTACGGAAAAGGTTTTTACGACAGGTTTTTAAAAGACATACCCAGGCAGACCCGCTTCGGACTGGCCTACCGGTTCCAGGTGCTGGAGAGCATCCCTTCGCATGAAACCGATGTCAGGACGGGCCGCATAGTCACGGAAGACGGAATCATCGAATGTCTGGAAAAAGAAGGAGACTGAAATGCAAGCAAAATCAATATTAGTGTTCTTGCTGCTCTTCGGACTTGGATTCGCCGCCCATTTCATTTACAAGATGATCATGGAGAAAAACGGAATCAGCAAAAGCCAAGAGCAGGCACGGAGCATAATCGAAGGAGCGGAAAAACAGGCGGAGGAGATAAAAAACAAGGCGGACAACAGGGCAAAGAAACTCGTTAAGGACAAAAACTCTCAGATGCAGAGAATGTCAAGCGAAAAGCGCAAGGAGTTTTCCGCTACTGAAAAAAAACTAAAGGCAAGGGAAGAGAAACTTGGCAAAGAACACGAGGAGATCAGCAGAAAGAAGACAGAACTGGAGAAAGTGCAGGCGGAACTAGAGAGCAAGAACCTGGCTTTCGAGGAAAAGCAGAAAACTCTTGACGAGAACATCGAAGAGATAAAGGGAAAGATAGAAGAGGTGTCGGGTTTTACCCGCGAGACAGCGAAGGCCGAACTCGTAAGTCTGGTTGAGGACGAGGCAAGACACGAAGCAGCGAAAAGACTCAAGCAGATAGAAGAAGAGTGCAATTCTTCGGCTGAGCGGAAGGCGAAAGACATAATATCCCTTGCCATCCAGAGATATTCCGGAAGCTACACGAGCGAGAAAACCGTATCGGTCGTCAATCTTCCGAGCGACGACGTCAAGGGAAGAATTATCGGGCGCGAAGGGCGGAACATCCGCTCCATAGAGCTTCGTACCGGGGTAGACATAATTATCGACGACACGCCCGAGACGGTTGTGATTTCATGCTTTAATCCCATCAGGCGGGAAGTGGCTAAAATTTCGCTTGAGCGCCTTATAGCCGACGGAAGAATCCACCCTGCAAGAATCGAGGAAGTGGTAACCGATGTTGAAAAGGAAGTGGAGAAGGAAATACAGAAAGAAGGGGAGAAGGCGCTTTTCGATCTCGGCATAAGCGGCATGCATCCTGACCTCATACAAAAGCTCGGGATGCTTAAATACAGAACGAGCTACTCGCAGAACATACTCAATCACTCGATTGAAGTAGGCTTTATCTGCGGAATGCTCGCTTCCGAAATCGGATATAACGAGAAACTCGCGAAAAGAGCCGGACTGCTCCACGACATAGGAAAAGCGGTCGATCACGAGGTTGAAGGCTCCCATGTGGATATAGGGACAAACATCGTCAAAAAATACGGCGAACCCCCTGAAATCATCGACGCGCTTGAAAAAACCCATGACCCCCAACCCCAGGGAGTCCTGCCGCTGCTGGTACAGGCAGCCGACGCCATTTCCGCTGCGAGACCCGGCGCCCGGAGGGAAACATATGAAAGCTACGTGAAAAGAATCGAGAGCATAGAAGGCGTGGCGAGTTCATTTCCAGGCGTTGAGAGGTGCTACGCTATCCAGGCGGGAAGAGAGGTAAGGGTGATAGTGGAAAGCGACCAAGTAAGCGACGAGGAAGGAGCCATCCTTTCGCATGAGATAGCCAAAAAAATAGAAAAAGAGGTCGTTTATCCGGGCCAGATAAAAATCATGGTCATAAGGGAAAGCAGGGCAACGGCGTATGCCTCGTAAGAAGAGGAGAACTGCCTCTGGGTTTATGGTATATTAGGGAACTTATGTATTAGAGACAGCTTAAAGAAAAATGCCCTTCTGACAGCACCGCATCAAGGAGGATGAAATGCGAGAACCACGAGACAAGGAAAAACCGGAAATAACACTCGAGCGCTTCAACAAGGAAGCGCTTGATTTCATGATTGAGAACCAGAGCAAGATCGCCTGCGCGATTGTCTACTCCCTATCTCACCTGAACCAGCCGCTAATCGCCGGATACCAGCGCTATTTTAACGATAACGTAATCCGCAAATACGATTCAAAAGCCGTATTCGCCCATAATTCTGACCTTCCGGATTTTCTGTGCGCGTATTTCATTTTAGTAAGAAACCCGGACAAAGCCGACAAGAAGGAAATCATTGAAGACTCCAAGATATACGTCAACAATTTCCTTGAGTTTAACATGGAGATACTTTCCGGAATATCCTGTTTCATCTTTGACATAGAAAACGGTGAGGTAATCGAAAGAGTTGACCGGGGGAAAAAGGAAAGCATGGAATCTGTCGAGTTTCTCAATATCTGAATTTTTCACGATACGGTATGGAAACAGGATTGTGGAAGAAGAGGTTATAGAAAAGAGAGAGCAGGAATTTTTGTTCAGTTTTAAACCTCGCTTGTTTAGGGGGATAGAAGTATGAGTGCACGGATTCACATACCGGAGGATAAGATTGTGGAGTTTTGCAGGCGCAACGGCATACGGTGTCTGTCTCTGTTCGGTTCTGTGCTGCGCGATGATTTCACCCCTGAAAGCGATATAGATGTCCTGGTAGAATTCAAGCCTGGACAAACTCCCGGACTGGCATTCTTCGGTTCTATGCCGGATGATTTGTCGGAAATCCTGAGACACCGGGTTGATCTTAATACCCCCCAATGCCTGAGTCCATACTTTCGCCAGAGAGTTCTGGAAGAAGCGGAGGTAATCTATGTCGCACCGTGACACGGTCATGTATGTTCACCACATGCTTGACCATGCGAATGAGGCTGTGGAAATGACTCGCAGTCGCACCCGCAATGATCTGTACGAGGATCGAATGCTGAATCTGTCGGTTGTACGTCTGGTGGAAATCGTTGGAGAATCCTGCAACAGGATTCTCAGGAGTTTCGAGATGAACATCCGGACATTCTCGAATTGTTAATTTCATGACTCCTGAACAAATAAAAGCTTTGGTAGCAAAAGGCGAATCCGAAACGCTTGAGTTCAAGCTTTCTACGGGAAGGCGCAGCGATGCGATGAAAACTGTTTGCGCCATGCTCAATCAACACGGCGGGCATGTGCTGTTCGGCATATCTCCGGAAGGAGAAATAAAAGGCCAGCAGGTAGCTGACCGGACTATTGAGCAGCTAAGCTCTGAAATCCAAAATATTGAATCTGAGGTTTTTCCCTCGATTGAACGGGTACGCGTAAAAGGAGACCGCGAAGTGGTGGTAATAAGCGTGAAACCCGGCACTTCCAAGCCGTATGCCTATAAAGGCACCGAGTATCGCAGGGTCGGGAACACCACTGTGGAGATGTCGCGCTGGGAGGTCAGACAGATGCTCATCGAGGAATCGCACGAAAAATATCGATGGGAAAAGCTACCCGCTGAGGAGTGGTCGATCGAAGACCTTGACGCGGACGAGATTCGGATCACGGTACAGGAGGCAATCAGGCAAAAGCGCCTGACTGCCCCGGTAAGCATGGAGATACCTGATTTGCTGCGCGGTCTGGAGCTTCTTGGACAAGACGACGAACTGCTTCAGGCGGCTGTCGTGCTGTTCGGCAAGGAAGAACTCATCGCCCGCAGAATGCCGCAATGCCTTCTGTGCGTTGCCCGCTTCCGAGGTTTTGACGAAAGGGAGTTTCTGGACAATCGGCAGTTCAAGGGTAACGCTTTCAAGCTTCTTGAGGATGCCGAACGATTTCTGCGCGACACTCTGCCCATCGCCGGACGGTTTGAACCGGGCCGCTTCGCACGGATTGACGAACCGCTCTACCCACACGAAGCCACACGGGAAGCGATTATAAATGCGTTATGCCATCGCGACTACATCATTGCTGGCAGTTCTATGTATCTGGCGGTCTATGATGACCGCATGGAAGTAACATCCCCTGGTCCCCTGCATTTTGGATTGACTCCAGAAGATCTGTTTTCGCCTCACAAGTCCCGGCCGTGGAACCCTCTGGTCGCCAATACTTTCTATCGTCGCGGAATTATCGAGAAGTGGGGAACCGGAACTATCAAGATGGCAAAGACAATGGAATCTGCGCGTCTTCCTCTACCCGAGATTAATGATGATGGAAGAGATGTAACAGTATGTTTCCGACGCAAACCAATCGATTCGATTGAACGGCAAGAAGTAATTATCTTTTTGATCGAGCGTCAAGCCGATGGGCTTTCCCTAAGCGATATTCACGCACAGATGCCTCCGTATGTCAGTAAACGTCAAGTAAAAAGAGACTTAATCACCCTGAAGGAGCGTGGCCTGATAGTATCTACAAAATCAGGTCGCTGGGGACGGTGGATTCGTGCAAGAAACTTATAGACACTTGTAATGGGTCTATTAAAGGGGTCTATTGATACTTAACTACCTGTTAATTAAGAGTTTTTTTTAACTTGCCAGATTTTTAAGGGGTCTATTGGGGGGTCTATTGAACTTTCTCCCCTCTTCCGTTTTAATAATTTTCCGCTTAAAACTATACATGCTTAAGCGAATCGACAAGTGCCCCGAGCGGCTTGTCCGCCCCGGAGAATCTGTCCTTGAAAGTTCCCCCGTTTTCAAGCTTGAGCACTCCCCTTGGGCACACAGCCGAGCACACCCCGCATCCGACGCATGACGCTCTTACTATATTCTCGCCCTTCTGCGCGTAAGCCCTTACGTCTATGCCCATTTCGCAGTACGTGGAGCAGTTCCCGCATGACATGCACTGATCGCCGTTTGTGGTAATCCTGAATCTTGAAAGATATCTCTGGAAAATCCCGAGAACGGCCGCCATTGGACAACCGAAGCGACACCACACCCTGGTTCCCATTATGGGATAGAAACCCACGCCGATAACTCCGGAAAAAATAGCCCCTATGTAAAACCCGTACCACTTCTTAAGAGACATGGAAGCTTCCCCAAACACCGCCCCCGAGGTTGCCGAGTTAACCCAGAGAAGAACCGTCGTAACGACAATGAACACCAGCACGGAATGCACGACCCAGCGCTCTACGCGCCACGCCTTTTTCGATTTATCGGAAAGCTGTCTCCACGGATCTCCCATGGTTTCCGCAAGCCCTCCGCAACCACAGACCCAGGAACAGTACCACCTCTTGCCGAAATAGTAGGTAAGAATCGGAGTGGCGACGAAGGTCATCACAGCTCCCCAGAAAATAAGAAACATTCCAAGTCCACCGGGATGATTCACAAAATAACTTAAAGTACCTGGGAAAAGGTATTCAGGCTTAAGCGGCCAGAAGTAACTCAGGTAAAATTCCGGCTGGTTAAACAGCATGAGTATGTTAGGGATGAGAAAGGCAAACCCCAGCTGAAAGAACATCACAGAGGCCGTTCTTATCTTCTGGTAACGGTTGTTTCTGTACTTCATGAACATCCTTACGCCGAAGACCAGGACCGCGACCGTGTAGAGAAAACCGTAGAAAAACCAGTTGTTGGCCGGAGAGCCTGAAAGTGCGAGAGAAAGAGGGTTTACGATATTTATTCCCCCGGCCAGATACTCGGGAAACCAGTAAAGGGCTATGTAGAAACCCGTAAACACAACGCCGATAAGCCAGCCGAGGACCCCTCTTGACGTTATCCCCCTGAAGTAGACGTTATCATGCTTGATCCCGGGAACAGTGCCCTTGAAGCTTAGATAAAAATAAAACGCCGTACCGAAAAAAACGGGAAGAAACACGAGAAGAAAGCCTGTCCAGGTACCGCCAGGAGGCATGCCCATGGACTGAAGAACGAACATCAGTATTCCAAACCCCGTAACGGCAAGAGACAGCTTTTCCCCGGTTCCAAGCGAGGTATCCGGAGCTTTCTGCGGTTCCTCAAAACCCGAGGTTTCTTCATCAAAATCGTAATTTATTACGCTCTGTTCCATCAGGCTGCCTGTCTCCTTATCTCCTTTATCATTTCCGCTTCGGATTTTTCGTAGAACTCAGGGTCAAAATTGGCGTCCCCGAGATGGTCAAGCACATAGTCAAGAGACTTCTTCTCCGCCACCCAGCTCTCACAGACCCTGTGTCTGTAACGAAGCCCCATGACGTTTATTCCCAATACAACTCCGTCCTTCGTAACGATCCTTATAGAGCGTCTGCCGTCTGAATGTTCCCAGTAAAAATTGCTTTCCCCATCCACAGGAGCGCTTCTCACCGTACCGTAAGTCTGGTACTCAAGGTCAAAGAACTTGGCCGAGTTATACCATATTCCGGGATCATACCTGCTTTTGAGACCCGCAATCACCTCGCCGGCGACCTTCCCCTGGTTTTTGCCCGTGTACCAGACCTGCTGAATAAGGTTCCTCCCCTCCCCCTCGGTGACTATCTCGGCGCAGTCCCCCGCGGCAAACACATCCGGGATATCGGTCCTGAGACTCCAGTCAACAAGTATGCCCCTCCCTGTCTTTATGCCACTTGCCTTCGCAAGAGCGATGTTGGGACTTACCCCCGCGGTGAGTCCCACAATCTGGCATTCTATGAATTCATCCTTGCTGGTCACAACCCCCCTCACTCTCCCTGAATCGTCCCCGACTATCTCCTTGAGTTCAGTAAGGAGCCTGAGGTCTATTCCCTGCTCGGTGATCACGCGGTTTATCATTCGCGATTCCTCGATTGGAAGAACGTTAGTCCAGTAGGACCCCTCCCTTACGAGAAAAGTGACGTGAATATTGCGCGAGTGGAGCATCTCGGCAAGCTCGATCCCTATCAGACCCCCTCCGACTATAACGGCGCTGCGCGCCCCTTTCACGTTTTCGTAAAGAAGCCTGAGGTCCATCAGGCTGTAGAGACCCTGAACCCCTTCGAGGTCCTGCCCGGGCCACCCGAACCTGTTTGACCTGGACCCCGTGGCGATAAGCAGCTTGTCAAACGCGACGGGGTCTTTTTCATGCATGATGAGCCTTTTTCCCGCCGTATCGATTTCGCTCACCCATCCCCTTACCAGGCCAATGCGGTTTTTTCTCCAGAAACTGTCTTCGTAGGGCTTTGTGTCCCTGTAGCTCATGTGGCCCATGAATATGTACATGAGCGCCGGGCGGGAATAGTGAAAGGAGGACTCCCCCGAGATCATGACGATCTCCCAGTCGGGCTGGAGTCTGCGTATACTCAGGGCGGCCGCGACCCCCGTTACCCCATTTCCGACAATTGCTACGCGCATGGCGGGTTTCTTCCTTGCCGCGAACCGGACCAGTTTCTTCGTACGCAGCGGATTTTACTTCTCGAAACGGCCTTTCTGGTCAGGGTTGTTCTCGAGAAAAGCCTGCAGGTGCCTGTCCGAATAGGAACCCTTAGGGTAATACTGGTCATAGAAATCCACGTCTATGTGCATGGCCTGAAAAACAAGCCTCATGTACATCGGATCCACAAACGCGGGAAATCTGCCGTAAGTGTCATAAATGTAGTTCGCGACGTCCCTTACGATCTGTATGGTGGTCTCAGTGGGCCTCGGGGCCTTCATAAGATGCCTGTCGGGCTCTGTGTACGGAAAAGGCTTGTCAGGCTCCCACGCTCTCCATTTATGGGCCAGGAAGTGATCAATGGCGTCATCCATGTTCTCATAGTAGGGCGGGCAGTAAGCTTCAAAAATCCCGTCCCTTCCCACGGGAACGGTGGTGGGAGGATCGATAGTACCTTTTTTCGGCTGTATGAACCGGAATCCAAGACCCCTGAACAGGTTCGGGGCGGCTCCCATGGCGAACCTCGGTATAAAGCCCGTAAACGCCCATCCCGCAAGTCCGAGGGGCTGGAGAGCAAGAGCCATGTTCTGCGTGACAAACGCCTGCTCGACGTTAAGTCCCGTAAGAATCCTTACTTCAAGGTCAAACAGGGAAAGCTGGATTTCACCTTTGAGCCTGCCCTTCTCCACCCACTTCTCAACCCCGGCGGGCTTTCCGGTAAGATCGTCGATGATCGTAAATCCGTAGCTGTGGCTGCAGTAAAGGGTAAGAAGATTGAGATATTCCTCGGTCACGTCCGTTACGGGAACAAAAAGCGTGGTGCCGGGCTTGTTGGTATTCCACTGGTTAAATTCAAAGAGCCCCGGCATCTTGTCAGGCATGTCGGCCCTTCCGTCCTCAAGCTTGTTAAGACTTTCCCTGTAGAGTTCGAGAACCCTGGCAATTTTCTCCTCCCGGGAGAGCTGGAAAAAGATGTCAATCTCCTGCTCTTTTGGAAGCATGTTCTTCACGTCCACGTGGTAGAGACCGTCGTCGTTTGTGAAGAAAAGCTCGGTTCCATGATTGTTGCACGCAGATGGCCAGGTCCTCCCCGTCCACTGGCAGAGAAGATCTATGCCGTTCTCAGGCGGCAGGTCGGCGAGGCAGAGCCCGGTGAGCCCTGTTCCAGCCCAAACCAGAAGCGCTTCTTCCTCCTCAGTAAGAGGCACGGGGTCATATTTCGACTTGAACTCAAGGGTGCTGTCCTTAAGTTCCATTCCGAGGCCGAAGCGCCTTGAGCGCCTGTTGAATATGGAATCGAAAAGCGGGTATTTAAGGGCTTCCTCTATCCTCTCGTTCAGAATTTTTTTATCGGGCTTGCCGTTTTTCATCATTGAATCTCCTTGTGTCTGTGTGAAGTAGTAGAGTGAATTATACCAAAAATCAGGCAGTTTTTCCCCTCTGAAAGCTTCTTGCCCAGGATTTCAGGATTTCAAGGGCCAGACGGCTGCACTTCGGGCGTGTTACCATGATGTCCTTGCCCAGAAGGTCCCTCAGGTAATCTGAATCAAGTTCTCCAAGCTGGCTTACGGTCTTTCCCTTTACAAATTCCGTAAGAAGGGAAGCCGCAGCTTGGCTTATAGTACAGCCTGCTCCGTCAAAACTTATATCCTCTATAAGGCTCTCTCCGTCTGTGCGGATATAGATATTCATCTCGTCCCCGCAGTTGGGATTGCCTCCTCTGAGCGTCACTTCGGGGTTCTCAAGCGGGCCGAAATTTCTCGGATTCTCGTAATGATCCATGATCATCTTCATTCTTTCCTCTTCAATCATGTGACCACACTTTGCTTCCTGACTTCGCTTTTTATCCTCGCGTATACAGCGCTCAGTCCCCTTACCCTTCTTATTCCGAGTTTCTGGGCAAGTCCGAGCCGGGAAATAAAGTCCGCAGGCGCGGATTCGATCTCCCCGGGGCTTAAGCCGTCAAAGGCGCTTACGAGAATCGATACAAGTCCCCTCACCGTCGGAAACGGTTCCGGAACATCGGCGAATATATTCACCCTGCCGTTTTCCATCTCGACCCAGATAAAGACAGGGGTTTCGCACTCGTGCACCCTGTGCATATTCCTGTCCACATGCTCGGCAAATCTCTCTGGAATCTCGGGAAGATCCTCTGAGTAATCTATCAGCAGACTTATCATCTCCTGCTGATCCGCCCCCTCGAATTCCCTCACTATTTCCTCTATTCTTGCCATTTCCCCGCAACTTCAAAAAAAAGGATGCGTACCCCTAAGAGCGCATCCTTTTTCATTTCCGCAGAAAGCTTTTCTCCCTTTATTTCTCTATCGGGGCCCGTACAAGATTTCCCCACTCGGTCCACGAACCGTCGTAGTTCCTTACGTTTTCAAACCCCAGAAGATAGGTAAGGACAAACCAGGTGTGAGAAGAGCGCTCCCCTATCCGACAGTAGGCAATTACGTCCTGATCCTTGCTAAGTCCCTGCCCCTTCTCGTATATCTCGGCAAGCTCATCGGCCGAGCGGAAAGTTCCGTTCTCATTGGCAGCCGTCGCCCAGGGAACGTTTACCGCGCCCGGAATATGTCCTCCGCGAAGCGCGCCTTCCTGGGGATAAGCCTCCATGTGAAGAAGTTCTCCCGAATACTCTTTCGGGGAACGGACGTCTACAAGCGGCCTGCCCGAGTTCATGTGTCCAAGAACATCATCGCGAAAAGCCCTTATCGACTCATCAACCGCCGAGACCTTGTAATCGGTCCTCGGCCTCTTGGGAGCTTTTTTTACCATATCCCTTCCCTCATCGACCCATTTCTGTCTGCCGCCGTCCATTATAAGGCACTTTTCATGGCCAAGAACCTTGAAGGTCCAGAATGCGTAGCAGGCCCACCAGTTGCTCCTGTCTCCGTAGAAAACCACCGCGTGGTCGTTTGAAATGCCTTTTTCCGAAAGCAGAGCCTCAAAGCCATCCCTGCTCACGTAGTCCCTTACAAGCTGATCCTGAAGCTCGGTCTGCCAGTCGAAT